>CAYLMK010000013.1:0-171811 GCA_964384945.1 uncultured Thermodesulfobacteriota bacterium
TCGCATCTTGCCGGTTAAACTCGATTGCCTCCTGCAGGGTTACCCGCAGGCTTTCGACTAGTTCTTGACGGGTGCGTTCCTGACAGTTCACGCCTGGAACTTCTTCTATCCACCCGATCCACCAATCGCCTTCTTGTTTTATTACTGCCGTATATTCTGTAGCCATCAACTATCCTCCTTCGCTTTTATTATAACGGATATCCAGGAAAGTTGGAATTCATTCTTATTTAGCCCCTAACATGCGGATGAACGGCCGGCTGATCTTTTTCTTCCGCAGGAGCATGGCGAGCACCTCCCCGCGGAAGAGCTTCTCCAGGTCTTCGAGTGTAAGCGGGGACCGCCTCCGGTTCCGACACTGCGGCTTGCAGGAAGGCTCTTAGACCTTCCCAGGCGCAGCGGCTCATCTCCACCAGGAGCTTGCGATCATGGAGGAAGAAGCGGCGGAGGATCTTGGGGATCGAAAAGACCCAATGCCTGTGCGGGACGGCTCGGAGCACATGCCCGCAGAGCCACTCGCCGAACTCCACGACGCGTTTCTGCCCACAGCTCGGGCAGGATTTTCGTTCTAGCGTTTGGCGAATCGTTTCGGCCACACCTGTTCGAGGCTTTCATAGTCATCCTGGACGCACTGGTAGAAGAAGCTCCGATGCGGTTTTCGGGGGCGTTGGACGGGACAGGCTTCGGGCATGGGTTCCCGCGGAGGTGAACTCTCCTCCGCCGCGTTCCGGGTATTGCTCGAGAAGAGTCCTGGCCTCTTCCTTTCTCCCCATGCACCAGTAGGTTCGGCTGAGCTGGCACCGGGCATCGTTCAGTTCAGGGTCGGTTGCGAGGGCGGAGAGGAGGTTCTCCTCGGCACGGGCGTAATCCTTTTCATAGAAATGGAGTATCCCCCAAGCATAGCCCAGGCGGGAGGCGGGCTCGTGGGCCTCCTCGCCCTTCTGCAGGGCCTTGCGGGCCAGCTCGAACCGTCGGGTGCACGCGTACCGCATCCCTCTTCCGGCGCAGTCCCAGAGCTGAAAATCAACGAACGGATAGAGGAAGAGGCATCCCTGTAAGAGGAAGATGCCGCCGAGAACGGGTTCTCCTCGGCGGGACGGTCCGCGGGAACGCATCGGTCTGAAAACCAGAATGCCCGTTCCCGTCGCGCCCAGAACGATTGCGCCGAAGAGACGGACAAGGTCCGCCCTGCCCGATGTATGGCCCCAGTAGATGAACGGTATGGCTCCTGCGGACAGAAGCGCGCCCGCTGCCCACCGCCAGCGTTTCGGGCCGCCTTCTCGCACCACGGGTATGTCGCGGCGGCCTGTCAGCTCGAGGAGGGTGTGGATGACGGAGTTCCCGTTCTCGCAGAACTGCAATACGTGTGTCCCGGATCGGGAGACGAGGACAACCCTCTCAAGGCCGAGGAGCCATCCGGCTCTTCCGGGAGAGTAAACCCTCAGCTTCTCGATCTCCTGCAAGGGGATTTCGGCCAGTCTTCGCTTTCCCCGGTACTGAACGATACGTAGGCGCGATGAAGGGCTGCAACGCCCATCTCAACGATTGTTCTCTTCTCTCTGCAGGCTCGCTGGGTCAAGGCGGCGTTCCTTTATGTGAATCGGGCTTGGGGGGGATAGGGTCATCGAAACAAGCGATCCAGGAAGCGGAGGGCGCCGCGGAAGCCCTGGACCGCAGTCTCCGGCTCCGGGTCCGCAGAGGGGGCCGGCGCCAGGAAGGCCTCGTACCACGGGACCTGCTCCTCCTGGTGGACGATCCCGTCCAGGGAATAGGCGTGGATGTTCGTGAGCCCGGCCTTTTTGGCGGCGCCGACCTGTGCACGCATTTCCTCCACCTCCGAGATCCCTTCCCCCTCGACCATGCCGCCGTGGCCGATCACCCCGAGGTCGATGGCCGCCCTTTCCCCGTAAACCTCGACAGCGTCCCTGCCGTACGAATGGACGAGGTGGGAGGAGAGTTCGGTTCCGAGCATCCTGCCGAACGTCGTGGTGTAGGCCATGAAGGAGAACTCGTCCCAAGGCACGCCGTGAACCGGGATGTTCATTACGTCCTGGATCAGGGCGTCCCCGTCCCAGACGTCGTCGAGCACCACGGGAAGGGTGACCACCATGACCTTGAATTCACGGGCGTGAAGCGTTTCCACCATCTCCGCGTATTCTCCGAGTGCCTCCGCGTAGGCCGCGGCGTCGCGGTTGTCGAAGAGCCGATCGAAAGCTCCCGCTATGTCGCCCTGCTCGAAGAACTCGATGAGTTCGGTGAACATCTGCAGGGCCGGCTCCATGTCCACGACGATCCAGTCGATGGCCCAGCCCGAGGAGCGGATCCAGTCGGCCAGCCGCAAGGCCTCTGAGGCGAAGAGGTCCGCGTTTTTCTCGTTCGGCCAGTAGCCCTCCTCCTCGGGCAGGGTGAGCCAGGCCCGGACCTCGAGGCCCCTGCAGGCCGCCTCCTCGAAGAGGGCGCCGGCCCCCGGGTCGCCGATGTCCTCGCTCCGGATGTTCTGGTAGAGCCCGATGGCGTGGCGCTTCAGGTCCAGGATCTGTGCGGCGACCTCCTCCGGCTCGAGGAATTCGCTCCAGAGCCCGTTCGGAGTAGGCACGACCTCCAGGCAGGCGGATCCATCCGGGCCGTCCTGCGCTTCGTCCCCGCAGGAAACGAGCAGATGAACGATCAGGACCGCTGAGGAGAGAAAAGCACGTTTCATGTCGACTTTGCCCCTTTGGGGTATTCTACCAGCCTTGGGCGCCTTCTCAACCGGTGAGGCCTTCGCCAGGCGGCCGTCTTGTCATTTCCCGGGATTTCCGTTATGAACGCGGCCATGACGAACTTCTTCCTGCGCGACCACCCGAAGGTGCTGAGCATCGCCCACCGGGGCGGCGCCGCGGTCCGGCCTGAGAACACCCTGGCCGCGTTCCGTCACGCCATCACGGTGGGCGCCGTTGCGCTGGAGGGGGACGTGCATGCGACGCGGGACGGCGTGCCGGTGGTCTCGCACGATGCCGCCGTGGACCGCACAACGAACGGGCGGGGCCTCATCAAGGAGATGACCTTCAAGGAACTGAGGGAATTGGACGCAGGCTACCGGCACACCCCTGACGCGGGCGCTTCCTACCCCTACCGGGGAAAGGGCATCCGGATCCCGACCCTCGAGGAGGTGTTCCGCGATCCTGTCCTGGCCCGGACGCCCATGGTCCTGGAGATCAAGCAGGAGGAGCCCGAAATCGCGGAGGAGGTCCTGGACCTCGTCCAGGCCCACGAGATGACCGACCGCCTGGTCATGGGCTCTTTCAGCAGGGCCGCCCTCGAGGGGCTTCGCAAGAGGGCCGCCCGCCGGGGCATGAACCTTGTCACCTCCCTGGCCGAGGAAGAGGTCTTCGTCTTTTTTCTGACCCCGCTGGAGGAGATGGCCCGCGGCGGCTACGTCCCGCCGGGCCGGCTCCTTCAGGTGCCGGTCGATCACGAGGTGGGCGAGAATACGGTCCAGGTCGTGGGGCCGCCCCTGATGGCCAAGGCCAGGGCCCTGGGGCTCCGGGTGCACGTGTGGACCGTGAACGAGCCGGCCCGGATGCGCTGGCTTATCGGCGAAATGGGCGTGGACGGCATCATCAGCGACGACCCGGAACTTCTCGAGGAAGTGATCCGGGAATCTTCCTCAAGTCTCAGCACCTGATCTCGCTTTGCGCCGTTCGTTCGGGTGCGGCGTCCGGGCGCGGCAAGGGGCGGCAGCCCCTTCGCCGGAACCGTTTCTGCCTCGGGATTGGTTGAAAAGTCTTTGAGACGGTTTCTACAGTCAGGCCAACCCTGAAGGCCCGAACGGACGAGGAGAAGAGCGCCATCGGCAAAATGCGAAAGGGAGAGGCGCACGGTTCCGGCATTCCGATCCTCGAGAGGGCCGCCTCGCACGGCGACCGCCCCGCCGTGGTCGATGCTGCGGGAACCATCTCCTACCGGGACTTGGTCCAAGCGGCCACGAAGGTTGCGGCACGCCTCCTGGGGGCAAGGACGGACCTCGCCGAGGCGAGGGTGGCCTTCTGCATGCCCTCCGGCTCTTCCTATGTCGCGGTCCAGTGGGGGGTCTGGTGCGCAGGCGGCATCGCGGTTCCGCTCTTTCCGGGCCACCCCCTGCCGGAAATCGAGTACGGGCTCCGGGAAGCAGGCGCCGAGGCCCTGGTCGCGCACCCGGACCACGAGGCAAGGCTCAGGCCTGTTGCCGATAGGTTGCGGATTTTTCTTGTTTCCTACGCGGAGGCCCTGCGGGGAAGGCCGGACCGCCCCCTTCCGCAGGTCGGCCTCGACCGGCGCGCGATGATCCTCTTCACCAGCGGCACCACGAGCAGGCCCAAGGGGGTCGTGCTGACACACCGGAACATCACGGCCCAGATTGCCTCTCTCGTGGATGCGTGGGCGTGGGAACCGGCCGACCGCATTCTTCACGTCCTGCCGCTGCACCACACCCACGGCATCATCAATGCCCTCTGCTGCGCGCTCTGGTCCGGGGCCGTGTGCGAAATGATGCCGAAGTTCGATGCGGGCCGGGTTTGGGACAGGTTCGCCCGGGGGGGCATCACGCTCTTCATGGCCGTGCCCACCATCTACGTGAAGCTCATCGCGGCATGGAAAGAGGCGGACCCGGACCGCAGAAGGCTGCTGTCCAGGGGGTGCGCCCGCATGCGCCTCATGGTGTCCGGGTCGGCGGCATTGCCGGTCGATGTGTTCGACGAGTGGCGCGCCGTGAGCGGCCACGCTCTGCTGGAGCGATACGGGATGACCGAGATCGGCATGGCCCTTTCCAATCCCCTGCGGGGAGAGCGCAGGCCCGGGTTCGTGGGCCTTCCCCTTCCCGGCGTCCGGGTGAGGCTCGCGGGCGAAGAAGGCCGCGCAGTCGAGGGAGAGGGCGAGGCGGGCGAGATCGAGGTAGAAGGCCCGGGCGTGTTCCTCGAGTACTGGTCGAGACCGGAGGCCACAAGGGCCGCCTTCCGCGAGGGCTGGTTCCGCACCGGCGACATCGCAGTCCGGGAGAAGGGCTACTACCGGATCCTGGGGCGGTCCTCGGTGGACATCATCAAGACGGGCGGCTACAAGGTGTCCGCGCTCGAAATCGAGGAGGCGCTCAGGGCCCATCCGAAGATCCGGGACTGTGCCGTAGTGGGGATCGAGGATCCGGCATGGGGCGAACGGGTCGCCGCGGCGGTCACGCTCCGGCCGGGCTGTTCCCTGTCCCTCCGGGAACTCCGCGCCTGGGCCGGGGAACGGCTCGCGCCATACAAAATCCCGACCCTCCTTCGCAGCTTCGAGGACCTGCCCCGAAACGCGCTCGGCAAGGTGATCAAACCCGACCTCAGGAAGCAAATCGTCTCGGGCAAGGGAAACCAGGAACAAGGCGACTGAGCCGCTTCGCCGCCTTCGCTGACTGCGCGCAAGAACCCGGACGGGCCCCTGCCTCTTCTTTCCCGGATCCTTACGGCCGCAGAGCTTCGCAAAAAGTTATTCTCTTCTTAATCGATAAGTAATGCCCATGGATTTTACTTTCCATGGGAGGGTCATCTGTCCGCCGAGAAACGAAGCATACGAAGAGAAGGGGGGAATCGGGCCTTGGCGATTCCTGTTCGGGAGAAGGAGAGAGCCCCGAGGCTGCGCACCGCGGGGGACCTCGAGAGGGTCTGCGCTGCGCTGGGTGTCCGGCAGGAGACAAGGGAGAGCCTTGCCGCCTCCCTGCCGTTTTCCGCTGATGATGTCACCGCCGGGGCCGAGAACGAGCTGCAGGCATTCGTCATGGGCAGAAGCGAGGATGTCGACCTGCCCAGGACCATTCTTTCGTCCAATTACTACCGGAACATCATGAAGCGCGTGCGCTCCGGAGAGGCTCCCAGGAGCGTTATGGCGGAGCTGGAAATGTTCCTGACCCGGAATGCGGAAGGGGTCTGGGATCACAGCTGGGTGCGTTTCCCCCACAGGCTCCTCAGCGACGACGCGAAGCGGGTCTTGCGGCACGACCTGCTCGCCGACAAGCGGGACCCTGGCGGGCCGAACCGCCGCGACGAAGGGAGGTTTCTCTTCCTCGAACAGGGAGAGCGCACGGTTCGCATTCCGATCAGCTACTTGCTCAAGATCTCCCTGGCGGATGCCATCCGTGCGGAAGCAAGGACGAGCCCCCTGGTCCGGGAGACCGGGAAACGCGCGATGTCCCATTTCCTGAACGACAACACTTCTCCGGAAATCTTTTCCTTCGCCCCGGTTTCCCTTCGCCCCGAAACCGGCATGGGAAGGGGCATCGCGCGCGAGACGGCAAAGCGGTTTCTTCTTTCGCACTTCCTCACGCAGTACGCAAATGAGCGGTTCGGTCTCCGGGCGGCCGGCCAGAAGGCGGTGATCTGCTTCGCGCCCCATCCGCCGGTGCGTCTGCAGCAGTTGAACGACATGATCTCGGATTCCTTCTACCGGGAACTGTTCATGAGCCCGTGCCTGTGCGGGTGGGACCGGGGCGAGGAGAAATACCGGTATATGATCCTCTGCCACCAGGTGCTCTCCCGCAGCGGGCTGAACGCCATCGGGAAGCTCAAGGAGGCCGGCATCATCACCCGGAACCTGGTTGTGCTGCCTACCGTCTCGAACGTGAGCCTCGCGAACAACGGGACCCACATCAGCCTGGGAAGCAGGAGGCTTGGCGAACGGCTCGGGAGCCGGACCGGCGCATTCACGGATCGGGACGAGAAGTTCCTGGGCGATCTGGCCATCAAGATCGTCGAGCATTTTCTGCCCCTTTTCGTAGGGACGTACAGCGCCTCCCCCTACCGGCTCGACTTCTGGGACTTCCACCCCGAAAAGGTCCTGGGTTTTCTTCCCCACGAACTCGACTTCACGCACCTGCGCATGATCTGGCGGCGCTGGAAGAAGAAGGCCCGCATGAAAATCCTGGGCCAGCCCCTGACCCCGTTCGGCCCGAAGCCGCTCGACGTCGTTGTGAGCAGGGTTTTCCGGCTGAGGGGAGACTATGTCCCCGACTACCGGCTCATCAGCTACCTCGTGGCCTTGATGAGCACGAACCAGAGCCCGGCCCTGGACGGCAGCCCGGACAGCGAGGAGCGGCTGAAAAAGGATCTGGCCGACATGGGCGTCTTTGACCCGGACATGTCCGTCTATCTGCTTTACAAACTCCGGCGGTTCGGTGCGGTCGGGTTCTCCGGTTTCGAGGGGCGGCACTACAGCCTTTTCGAGAGCATCCTGGAGGACATGGGAGACGCGGCCGGCCTCCAGGCGCTCGTGACGGCCCTTGCGTACCAGTACATCCTCCAGGGGGAAGTGACCCACGCCCACATCCCGGATGACCCCACGGTCGAGAGCGAACGCCGGCAGGTCTTCTTCGGGAGCGCCATCGGCATTCCGACCTTCTTCGTCCGGAAGGACACCCCGAACCGGTTCATGCTCAGGATCCTCGCGCGAACGAAAAGGACCCGCATGAGCCGCCGCTACCCCGGCTACCTGCGCGTGGTCAACGAAGACTACCGCAGGGCGCTCCTGCATACGATCGAGGAGGAGGGCGGCGAGATCATCGGGGTTCTGGGGCTGGGCGAGGCGATCGCACGCCTCCGCGCGCGCATCGACTCCCCGCAGACGCACTCGGCCGGAGCCGGGCTGACCCGCGGCATCCTCGAGGAGGCCGGCCAAAGAAGCCCGATGGATCTTTCCGGGACCGAGTTCAACCTGGCGGCGGAGCGATACTACCGCAACACCCTGCGAAGGCGGCACATCCGGGAGGGCATGCAGGTTCTGGCCGAGGACGTGGGTCGGATGGCCGGGCGTTCGCGGTCCGGGGATGGGCCGTACAGGAGCGAGATCGGGGGGCTCTTGGGCGGCGGGTGTCCCTGCGACTTCCTCAAGCGTGCCTGCCCCGACGTGGAGGCGGAGACCGCCCCGGTCGATGTGATCGAAAAACTCATCCATCTCACCCTCTTGACGGTCCACGCCGATGCAGCACCAGTATATTGAACGCGAGACGGGTCGTGTCGAGACCGAGCGTCTCTTTGCGGACCGCCTGGTCACCCTGCTCTATTCCCAGGCCCGCGAGAACGCCCCCTTCCTGTTCCGCCTGCTCGCGTCCGGCCGGTTCTCGAGCCTGCTGGGTTTCCTCCAGTACGACTCCCCCCTCCGACGGAATGACGGGGCCTCGCTCCGTATGGCGCGACGCCTCGGAATCGATCTCACCGAATGCGCGGACGACCCGCGGACCCTGGACACGCCCAGGAAAGTGTTCGAGCGCAGAATCCGCTATTGGGAGACCCGCCCGATGACGTGCGAGGCAGGGGCGGTCGTCTCTCCCGCGGACGCAAAGGTTCTTCTGGGCTCGCTCAGCGAGACGTCCGATCTGTTCCTCAAGGGAAAGTTCTTCGCTTACGAGGAACTGCTGGGAGAGGAGAAGCCGGAATGGCTCCGCGCCTTTGAAGGCGGCGACTTCGCTGTCTTCCGCCTGACGCCCGACAAGTACCACTACAACCACATGCCCGTAACGGGCCGGGTGGTGGACCTCTACGAACTGCCCGGCGGATACCATTCGTGCAATCCGGCCGCCGCCGTTACGCTGGCCACGCCCTACTCGAAGAACAAGCGCGTCGTGACGATCGTGGACACGGACGTGCTGGGCGGAACCGGCATGGGCCTCGTGGCGATGATCGAAATCGTCGCCCTGATGATCGGCGACATTCAACAGTGTTACAGCGACTACCGTTACGAGGATCCCAGGCATCCGAAGCCGGGCATGTTTCTTCTGATCGGGCGGCCGAAGAGCCTTTACCGGCCCGGGAGTTCCACCGATGTGCTCCTTTTCCAGAGGGGAAGGATCCGCTTCTGCCGGGACCTGGTGGCAAACCTGTGCCGGCCGGACGTCCGAAGCCGCTACTCCAGGGGATTCGGGCGGCCCCTGGTGGAGACAGAGATCAAGGTTCGGTCCAAGATCGGGAGCGCCCGCGGGCCCGGGTAGCCGCGCTTCCGCCGAAACCGAGGAGGATCGTCGATGACCCATGCGCTTTTCTTCCTGGCGGTCGGTGGCATCCTGCTGTGGATGATGTTCTGGGGCTTTCGCACCCTTCCGCGGGAAGGCTGGCAGATTCTCGCCGCCGTTCCTTGGAAGAAGGATGGGAGCGGCTGCTGGAAGGGCATCAACCTGACCTACTACGGTCTCTTCACGGCCAACGCGAACGTTTTCGGCATCGGGCTCACGTTCGTGCTTCTTCGATCCCTCTCGATCCCGTTTTCGGCCATCTTCCCGCTTGTCGTCTCCCTGCTCCTCCTGTGCATTCCAGCATCCAAGATCATCGCCCGCATCGTCGAAAGGAAGGCCCACGGATTCACCATCGGCGGGGCCTCTTTTGTCGGCATTCTGGCCGCGCCATGGGTCGTCCAGGAGATCGAGGCGGCCCTCGGCCCGAGGATCGGTCTCGAGATGGAGGGGATGGCCGTCCTGGCCGCGCTCTCGATCGCTTACGCCTTCGGCGAGGGCCTCGGCCGGCTGGCCTGCATCAGCTTCGGTTGCTGTTACGGAAAGCGCCTGCGCGATTGCCACCCTGCGGTGCAGCGGCTGTTTTCGAGGTTCTGCTTCGTCTTCTCCGGCGAAACGAAGAAGCTCGCTTACGCGCACGGCCTGGCCGGCGAGAAGCTTGTCCCCATCCAGGCCCTGACGTGCCTGCTCTGCACCGGAGTGGGGGGGATCGGCATCCTGCTCTTCCTGCACGGCATGTTCGTCGCGGCATTCCTTGCGACCATGCCGACCACCCTCGGATGGCGGATCGTCTCGGAGTTCTGCCGCGCCGACTATCGGGGCGGCGGAAGGCTTTCCGCGTATCAGATCCTCTCGGCCATCGCATTCGTCTACTCGTTTGCGCTTCCCTTCGTCTTTCCGGTCTCCCGGTCCATGCTGCCGGACGTCGGCCTGGGCCTGCGAGCGCTCTGGAGCCCGGGCATGCTGGTCTTCCTGCAGCTTCTGTGGCTGGCCATGTTCCTGCTGACCGGCAGGAGCATGGTCACAGGCTCCACCCTGTCCTTTCACGTGATCCGGGAGAGGGTCTGATGCAGCCGGAAGCCCGGCTGCGCGCGATCCCCGGCGCCGGCCGCACGGCCCCCGCGCGCCTTTCGCTCGAACCGACTGATACGGAGCCGGCCCGCATGCCTCGAACGCACAAGAAGCTCTTTGTCCTCGACACGAACGTGATCCTGCACGACAGCTCCTGTGTATACCGCTATCCGGAAGACGACATCGTCGTGCCGATTACGGTCCTGGAGGAACTCGACGGGTTCAAGAAGGGGAACGAGACCCTGAGTTTCCACGCCCGGGAGTTCGTCCGGGCCCTGGATGCGCTCCGGGCCGAAAAGCTCTTCGACGGCGGCGTGAAGATCGGCCCGAAAGGGGGTCGGATCCTCGTCAGGCTGGAGAGCGAGTTTCACCCGGATCTCGCGTTCAACTACTCCGGCCAGAAACCGGACCATCGCATCCTGAACACCGCCTACCAGCTCGCCAAGGCCTTCCCCCGCAGAAAGGTGATCCTGGTGAGCAAGGACGTCAACCTGCGGATGAAGGCCAGGTCGGTAGGGCTGCAGGCCCAGGACTACACCCCCGACCACGTAAAGGACATCTCCGCAGTGTCCAGGGGTCGCCGTGTCCGGGAGAACGTGCCGGCCGACGTGATCGAGGGGATCCATCGGGCGCCCTTCGAGATCGAGGCATCGGCACTGTCGGACGGCGAGGAGCTGCCTGCGAACGAATACCTTATCCTGCGGAACGGAAAGAAGTCCGCCCTCGCAACGTATGACCCTTTTCTGGAAAGGATCCGCAGGGTGGACAAGCTGCCCGCGTACGGGATTACGCCCCGCAATGCGGAGCAGACCTTCGCCCTGGATGCCCTTCGAAACGAGAAGATCCAGCTCGTCACGCTTTCGGGCAAGGCGGGGACGGGCAAGACCCTGCTGGCCCTGGCGGCGGCCCTCGAAACGAAGAAGCAATATCGTCAGATCTTCGTCGCACGGCCGATCGTTCCGTTGAGCAACAAGGACGTGGGTTACCTCCCGGGGGATCTCCAGACCAAGCTCGACCCGTACATGCAGCCTCTGTACGACAACCTCGGCGTTATCCAGAACGGCTTCCCTGAATCCGAGGCCAAGCACCGGCGCATTCGGGAATTGCTCGATGATGGCAAGCTCGTGATCGCCCCCCTGTCCTACATCCGCGGGCGAAGCCTGGTACGCATCTTTTTCATTGTCGACGAGGCGCAGAACCTGACGCCTCACGAGGTGAAGACGATCATTACGCGGGCCGGGGAGGGAACCAAAATGGTCTTCACCGGAGACATCTTCCAGATCGACCACCCCTACCTGGACCGGCATTCGAACGGCCTCAGTTACCTGATCGAGAAGATGCAGGGGCAGAAGATCCACGCGCACGTGAACCTGGAGAAAGGCGAGCGGTCCGAGCTGGCGGACCTTGCAAGCAACCTGCTGTGATGGGCGCCGGGGTGCCGTCGCGGGAGACGGCGGGCGTCTTATGCGGGCAGGGGGGCGGGGGGCGAGAAGAGGAACCCCTGGCCGAGACGGGCGCCGTTCCTCCGCAGGTACTCCCTCTCCTGTTCCGACTCGACGCCCTCGGGAATGATCTCGATAGCCTGCCGGGAGGAGAAGGCGCGGAACTGGCGGAAGATCCGCTGCTTGGAGGCGTCGGTGTGGATGCCCCGGGTGACGGTGATGTCCGTCTTGATGTAGTCCGGCTCGAGCTCCAGGATCGTCCTCAGGCTCAGGGTGCCTGCGCGCGCATCGTCGACGGCCAGGCTGTAGCCCCTCGTCCTGAAATAGGCGGCGGCCTCCCGGAAACGGGCATACTCCCGGATCCTCCTCTTGCGGGTGACCTCCAGGACGACCCTGTCCGGTGCGAGGTCTGCGCCGGCCCGTTCACAGAACTCCCGGAACATGGGGTTCGTGAAGCTGGTCGGGCTCACGTTGAAGAAAACCTTCTTCGAGACCGGGATCTGCGCGGCCAGCTTCTGAAGCTTTCTCAGGCAGATCAGATCCAGAACCAGTTCCATGTCCAGCTTGCGGGCCAGGCTGAAGAGGATCACGGGGCTCTCGAAGTAGGTCTCCAGGGGGCCCCGCACGAGGGCTTCGTAGCCGAAGGCGTATCCCGTATCCATGTGTACGATGGGCTGGAAGTGGATCGAAAGGGACTGCGCCTGCACGATTTCCCGGAAGCGCCGGAAATGCTCCGAGAGCGCGTGAGTCGGCCCGGCCTGCGAGAAAGCCTTTGCGCGGGCCGATCCGGAAAGGGTGGAACGGATGCCCTTGTCCGCTCCCGCGGGGAAGATCGAGGTTCGCCGCCTCTCCATGACCCAGAGGCTTCTTTGTTCCTTCTTGGCGAGTTCGAGCAGCTCCGTGCCCTGTTCGACGACCCGGGCCACGTGGGCGGGGCGACCCGCCTCGTGCGTGATGACTGCGATGGAAAGGAAGATCCTCCCGTGAGGCGTTTCCTTCCCGTCCCGCCCTCGGGTCAGGACGTAGCCCCTCTGCATGTCCGAGGCCTCATAGAAATCCGCAACGGATTCCTCGAATCGCTCCACGATCCTCGAGCAGACCTCTTCCGCCCGGCCGGGGTCCGTCACGAGCACGAAGTCGTCCGCACCCAGGTGCCCGAAGAAATCCAGATAACGGTTGCCTTCCTGGAGAACCTCCACGGCCTGCCTCGAGAGATTCCTGAGAAGATCGTCGCCGCGGGCATACCCGTATCGCTGGTTGAAGTGCCGGAACCCGTGGATGTCCAGGAAACAGATGGCGAAGGGACGGCCCTTCTCCAGGGTTTCCTGCAGCTTGCGGTACACGGCGTCATAGCCGGGCAGGCCTGTCACAGGGTGGCAGTTGAAGCCCGTGGTTCCCTGGCGCAGAATCTGCCGGATCCTCCCGTCCAGCTCTACGATCGAAACCGGTTTGTACAGGTAGTCGTCCGCGCCGGACTCCCTGGCGGCCAGTTCTCTCTCCAGCAGGGGCTCGAAGTCGATCAGGATGACGGGGATGTGGCGGAGAACGATGTCGTTCTTCAGCTCGGCGCAGAGCAAGAGGCCGTCCATGTCCGGCAGCGTTCTGGCCAGGAGAATCACGTCCGGGGAGCCTTGATAGATCCTCTCCATGCCGTCCCGCGCGCTTTGTGCGTGGGACACGCGGTATTCGCTCTTGATCAACGGGTCGAGGAGGGTTTGCCTGGATGCCGGGTCGCTGTCGATCAGGAGAACGTGCACATTCTTCGGAACCATGCGTGACCGGAAAGGAATCGTTTTGCTTTAGGGGTAAATATTTTATTAAAAAAAACAGATGTTCTAATATTACTGATGAAGAATTGATTTTTAAAACATGAGTATCGAGTGTCTGAACCCCTACCACAGAGCAGGTCCCCTGTCAACGAAAAAGGGAAAAAAGAGGGCAAGCACACGAAAGACGACGGGCGAGAGGGGCGGAGCACCGTGGGCCCGTCTTCCGTACGGGAGGGTCAGATCCTTCTCGACCGGATGTCTTCTTCGGTGCAGGCCGTCGCCCGGAACGTCTCGTTGCGTTCTCCGTCGGTGCAGGCGACCTCAGCCGGGTGGCCCGGCGTGGCGTCGCTGTAACGCACGGCAAGTTGGGCGGCAAACAGGAGTGCTTCCGGCGAGGGGGGCGAAGGGGAGCCGGGCACGAGGACCGTGGGACCCGGATGGCCTTGCACCCAGAGCCGGAAATCGCCCTTCTCCCAGAGGCCATCGAGGCGTTCGTTTTCCGCCTCCCTCCTGCCCACGATCACCTTGCATCCTTCCGACCAGCGGAAGTGCCGGCCCAGCTTGAGCAGCTCCAGGTCCCGGCGTCTCGGTTCCGGCGTCTCCCGCAGCAGTTCCTTCAGGCGCCTGGAGAAGTTGGGCTCGGTGAGCAGGCAGCCGCCGGCGGGCTTCGGATATTCGGAGAGCCCGAAACGGGCCGCCAGTTCGATCTGGCGCCTTCTGGAGCGGCCTTGAATGTCCTCCAGGAGCGATCGATCCACCCATCCCTCTCGTTCCGGGCGCGTCTCCTCCAGGAGCTTTGCGCTCAGGGGCCTGACGATGAGGTCCTCAGATCCGGAAAGGTGAGCCACGGCGCGCAGGGCGCCCCGGGTCTGGCTGAAGGGCCGTTCCCCCAGTACTTCGCCCGAGAACAGGAATCGGGCCCCATGGTCGGACAGCTTCTGCCCGGCCAGTCGGAACATGAGCCCGTGGCAGTCGATGCATGGATTCATGTTCTTTCCGAACCCGTACCGGGGGGCCTTCAGGAGCTCCATGTAGCGTTCGGTGATCTCCCAGACTTCGATCCGGATTCCCAAGGCCCGGCCGGACTTCAGGGCCTGTTCCGGCCCGAAGAAGGGGGTGGCGAATGCGTACCCGATCACCTCGATGTCCTGCTCCTGGAGGAGCCTGGCCGCCAGCATGCTGTCGAGCCCTCCGGAAAAAAGCCCGATGGCCCTGACCTTCGCGCCCATTCCCCTGGATCCCTTCCTTTCCGCCCGTCTGCTGAAGGCCGCCCCATGTCCGGCCCTTGCGCCTTCTCTCTTTCCCTTCTCTTGGATGCCCCTTGTAGCAAAACTTCTCGCAAAACAGAAGGCGCATCGGGCCGGATCCGGCGGGATGCCTGGATTCCGGGGGCGAAAGAGAATAGGGTGGGTGCTCAACCGGGTAGTCAGGGGTGCCTCGAACCGGGAGCGCGCTTCCGGGGAGGACCCCGCGCGAGGGTCTTCGCTCACCTCTTGGGAGGTCGAAGCATGGCAGGGGACGTGATACCCGCTCCGAGCCAGGAGGCGGTGGCGCTGCACAGGGAGGCATACGTAATCGACCTGCATGTCGATACCCTGTTGTGGCAGAGGACCCTCGGCTATGATCCCGCTCGCAGGCACAGGCCCAGGGTGCCCTACTCGCCCTTCTTCAATCACGCCGACCTGCCGCGCATGATCGAGGGGGCCATCGACGGCGTCGGACTGGGGGTGGTCCAGTTCCCTTTCCCGCCAGGGGCCGCCCGTCGCGCCCGGATCGTCTCGGGCACGGTCTCCAACCTGCTGAATCTGGCCCATCGCACAGGCCGGGTCCGCCTGGTCCGGAGGGCGGCGGATTTCCTGGAGGCAAGGGAGTCCGGACAGGTTGCGGCGTTCCTGGGGATCGAAGGGGCGCACGCCCTTTGCGGCCGATTGGACCTGCTGGATCTGTACCATCGATGGGGGATACGTTACCTCACCCTGGCGCACTTCTCGGCGAACGAGGCCGCGGTTCCTGCCTGGGGATGGGGCGACAAGAGGGGGCGCGGCCTGACCGCCTTCGGGGTCGAGCTGATCGAGCGGATGAACGCCCTGGGCATGGTGATCGATCTGGCCCATGTGCGTCGCGACGGATTCCTGGAGGCAGCCAGGAGGAGCCGCTTTCCCGTCATCGTCTCGCACACGGGCGTGACCGGGGCTTACCCGCACTGGCGGAACATCGATGACGGGCAACTGAAGGCGGTGGCCGATACCGGGGGTGTGGTGGGGGTGATCTACAGCCCGGACTATCTCACGGGCCGGCTGCGCGCGCCCGTGGACGCCGTGGTGGACCACCTCGAGCACATCTGCAGGACCGTCGGCTGGCAACACGCCGCCCTGGGAAGCGACATGGACGGAACGATCCCCTCCCTTCCGCAGGGAATCCGGGACATCACGGACACGGTCCGGGTCACCGACTGCATGTTTCGACGGGGCTTCCCTCCCGAGGCGATCCGGGGAATTCTGGGCGCCAACAGCCTGCGGGTGTTCTCGGCCGTCTTCCCATAGAATACCTTGCGCGGCGCCCGCCGGGGTGTCGAACGCCTCATTTCCTCGCGGACCTCTTGGGGTCTGCCCTCGACCCCGAAGAAGGATGTTCGTTGACATTTGGAACGGGTTGTTTTACTTTATTATTTTGAATCCTTACGACGGCTGGCGAACCATCTCTACTCGGATCTCTGCGAGTATTCCAACCCCGCTGCCGGAGTCGAGCGTGTCCCCCCAGAAGGCCAAGATTCGAGACGCGATCGAGGACTCGCCTGTTCGCACGCGCGCAGGGACCAGGGCAATCCGTTGGCTGCCCGGGTTTCTGGTTCTCCTTCTGGCCGTTTTCATGACCTTCTTCGAGCAGTACTTCCTTCCGGTTCGGATTCCCCGGGAGGGAGAACGGTCCCCTCAGGCCGTGCGCGCGCCCTATGCCTTTGTCTTCGACGAGAAGTCGGCCATTCAGGAAATCGTGGAAAAGGAGTTGAGAGAATTCGTCCCGGTTTTCATCTACGAGCCGGAGAAATCCAGGCAGATGATGACGCGATGGGAGGAATTCTTCACCGGACTGAATCAGTGCAAGGAAACGGGCTCCGAGAGCCGCAGAAAGGGACATGCCTGCCTCGAGGAGATGCTCGGTCCCGGGACAACCTCGGATGCCAGGTCGGAGATCATCGGATACCCACACCTGGAGAAGGTCAAGGGCCTGCTCACGACCTCGCTTCGGGAAATCCTCGATGCAGGCATCCTGTCCGACACGGAAGATCTGGGGGGGCACTCTGTTATCCGCCTCCGACCGGCGGGGGAACCCCGGGTTTCCATGAAGCCGGTTTCCGAGGTGAACCGGCTGTCGGATGCTCGAAGGTTTCTCCAGGAGAGGCTGGAGTTGCTCGATCTCAGCCCGGACCTTCGGGCCACGCTGTTCAGAAGCCTGGGCGGCATGCTCGAGCCCAATATCGAATACTCGGCCGAGAACCCCGGGCTCCTGGAACGGATTCGTTCACAGAGGTCGGAAAACAAGGGCATCGTTTACCACAGAGGCGACCTCCTCGTCGCCCGCGGAAAGGTTGTCACGCCGCTGGATGTCTACCGGGTGAGGGATTGCCTGGACAAGGCGAGGCCGGAGGCTCTCCTGTCGGGTGCGGGGTCGTTTCTGCTCTTCTTCCTGCTCACCCTCATCTTTCTGGTCGTGGCGAGGCGCCGGGCGTGGGAGGACCGGCCGGAGTCGCAGCATTACCTGCTCCTCTTCTTTGTCATGATCTCGGTGCTGGTGCTCGCCAAGGCGATCTATCTCTTCACCAACCTGGATGGGGTGGCCATTCCGGTGGCCGCCGGGGGACTGGCGGTGGCCCTGGTGCTCGACCTCCCCGCCGCCCTGATCGTCGCCGGGCTCATGGCCATCTACGCTTCGTTCCTGACCAGCTTCGACATGGGCCTCTTCCTCTACTACCTGATCGGCGGCATCCTGCTCGTCCTCTGCAAGGCGCGAACGAGCCGGCGGATCGGCCTGTTCTTCTCCTCCCTTTTCGTGGGTTTGGTCAACGTGGTCCTGCTCTGCTGCGTGATCCTGCTACGCGACGACTTTCCCGACTGCGCTCTGCTGGCCCAACTCGCGCCCCAGGCCTTTGGGAGCGCGCCCGCGGCATGGCTCGTTGCGTTGCTTCTCACGCCCCTGAGCGAGAAGCTCTTCGGCCTGGCCACCGCCGGTCAGCTTCGTGACGTGGCTGACCTGAACCACCCCCTGCTGAAGAAGCTCCAGGAGAAGGCGCCGGGTACGTACTTCCACAGCCTCGGGGTCGCCAATCTCGCCTGCGCGGCGGCAGAGGCCGTGGGCGCGAACGTACACCTGGTCAGGGCCGGTGCGTACTACCATGACGTCGGGAAGATTGTGCAGCCCGAGTACTTCATCGAGAACCAGAACAACCGGGAAAACCCGCATGACACGATGAGCGCGAACGATAGCTGTGAGATTCTCAAGTCGCATGTGCGGGGCGGCGTTGAAATCGCGGAACAGTACCGTTTGCCCAAGAGCGTCATCGACCTCATCGCCGAGCACCATGGGACCACTGTTCTGGAAGTCTTCTTCTCGAAGGCGAAGAAGGAGCGACCGGGGATGGATTTCAGCCCTGATTTCTTCCGCTACGCAGGCCCGAAGCCCCGGAGGGTGGAATCGGGAATCCTGATGATCGCCGACGTGGTGGAGGCCGTGGGCAGGCTTCTGCAGACCACCGATCCGGTCAAGGTGCGGCAGGAGGTTCACGAAGTGGTGGTCAAGAAGTTCCAGGACGGCCAGTTCGACCGGTGCGGGATATCGACGCAGATGCTGGCGTGTCTCGAGTCCGCGATCGCACAGACCCTTCTTCAGACCCTCCACAAGAGGATCGATTACCCGGCAACGGAACCACGAAAGACAAGCCGCGTCTCGTCCTTTCCATGATCGGGTCGAAGGACGAACGGGATTCCAGGAAGGGCCTGGGGTTCGTTTCTTGGGCCGTCACCCCTCGACCTTCGCCGGGCGGCGCCGGCCGCGCGAGGAGGCAGAGATGCTGACCCGGCTGGAAAGTGCCCGGAAGGGGATCCTGACCGATCCGATGAAACGGGTGGCCGAACAGGAGCGGGTGGACCCGGAGAGCCTTCGAAGAGGGATCGCGAAGGGGAAGATCATCCCCCTCGGCGACTCGCGGCGTGAAAGCGTCCCACCAGAAGGAGAAACCCGTATGAACCACCGGCTCATCCCCCCTGTTGGCTTCCGGACCGATTCCTGACCCCTGAGGGCGCCTCCTCCTCGACCGTATCGGTGCGGCTGCTCCTGCGGTTCCGCCCGGCAGCCACCCCCTCAAAAAAAAGAGTAAAAAAATGCTTGACAGCCCGACCCGGGATCTCTATATTGAGCAAAATGAATACTGATTCATTATTCATTTTCTCGATCTTATATGAAAATCAGCCGGTTATTTAGAAAATAAAACAATCGCCGTACGAATTGTTGCGTTTTAAACCCAAAGGAGCAAGGGTTCCGGAAGCGGAACGCCAAGAAGGAGTTGTGATCATGCACACGTCTCTGCCGCTCGTCAATCCTCTCGCAGGGATACACGCCGGTACGGACACCGAGGCCTCACCGATCCTGATCGAGCTGACCAAGAAGACCCATTTCTGCCGCTTTCTCGAAAAGGAAATCGCCACGGCAAGGACGGAGGCGGAGAAGGAGGCGGTTCAGACGATTCTGCTCAAGACCAAGATCGAGATTCGCGCAATCGAGGAGAAGTGGAAGAGAACCCAGATGGCACTCCATCGGGCAAGCCGCTCCGCCTCGAGCCAGTCAGCCGATGCCTGCCCCGCCCATCGAATGCATTGAAATGCACCGAATGGAAAACGACTTCCTGGAAACGGGCCCTTTTCCCGACGAGCTTTGCGGGGGCCATTTTCGGCGTCCCTCATGCGGTCCCCCGTCTCCCCTCCGGCCGGACGCCCGATCCCGCCCGGAATCTGGAATTCTCTTGACATCCCGCGGGTAAATACCAAGAATAGCCTGCAGGTGGCGTTTGCCCGTCTCGCCAAGAAAAAGCGGGATCCCTTCTCATGGAAAAGCCGGACAAGAGACAGGCCACCCGGATCCCCGTACCGGTCTACATCGAGGCCTTCACCGAATCCTTTCCCGTCGGGCTTCTCCGCAACGTGAGTTCGGATGGAATGTTCATTCAGTCCACGGAGCCCAAGGAGATCGGGACGCGCATGGATCTGAGCTTCAAGCTGCCCGATTCGGACACCAAGATTCAGGTGAAGGCCGAGGTCGTCCGGGTGAGCTACCCCCTGTCCCTTTCCGAAATGGGACCGAAGCTCGAACCCGGGAAACCGGTGGCCGACAACCCGGGCATGGGACTTCGCGTTCTTTCGGCGTCCACGCAGGACCTGGCCTTGCTGAAGCGGTTCCTTCAGGGATCCGAACCCGCTGAACCCGACGAGGCAGGCTAGCCGCTTGATCCCTTCCCCTCCGACGGTTCTCGACCCGATGAAGTGCCTCTCGAATGAGAGAAGGGTATGAAGCAACCCGAAGAGGGCCACGTTCCCTCCTTTGACGGAACCCGTATCTATTACAGGGCGGAAGGGCGGGGATTTCCCCTGGTCGCCTGCAACGGTGTCCTGTGTTCGATCGGGTACTGGGTCTATTTCCGAGGCTTCTTTCGGAGCCGCTGCAGGGTGGTCGTCTGGGACTACCGCGGACACGGCGGATCCGAGCCCCCCACGCATCTGTCGCGCGTGAGCATCGGCGCTTACTGCCTGGACCTGGAGGCGGTGCTCGACAGACTGGGGGTGGAGAAGGCCGTGCTGCTCGGCCACAGCATGGGCGTGCAGGTGATCCTCGAGTTCTATCGCAGGCATCCGGAAAGGGTCGCGGGCCTCATCCCGGTCTGCGGAACCGCCGCGCACGCCTCCCGCACATTTTACGGGATGCGATGGATGGAAAGGGTCGTTCCACCGATTCTGCGTTTCGGGGAGAGGCATGCGGACCCGGTTTCCCGGGTCCTCAAGCCTCTGTTGCGCTCATGGATCCCGGATCCGCTCGCCCGCCTGGGGGGAGCCATCCACCCGATCCTCTGCCCCCGGCAGATCATGGAGGATTATTTCCGGCACATGGCCTCCCTGGATTTCCGACTGGCCCTGCGCGCCCTGCTGGCCATGGAGGAACACGCGGCCGACGAGGTCCTGCAAACCGTCGCGGTCCCTACGCTGGTCATTGCCGGCGAGAAGGACCGCCTCACGCCCCTCCGAGTCATGGAAGAACTGTGGCGGCGCATTCCCGATGCGGAGCTGCTGGTGGTTCCCAGGGGCACCCATACCGCCCTTGTGGAAAACCCGCTTCTCATGAACCTGCGAATCGAGCTTTTCCTGCGGGACCACTTCCATGCGCAAGGCTATCCCGCACGGCAAGCCCCGGGCGAGAACGCTCATGGCATGCCCGTGAGGGAGGCGCGAGAAGGCTCGCCTCCTCGAGCCGGTCTCCGCAAGAATCCCTGATCTTCTGCTCCGGTACGGGGTGCCGCACGGCCGGAACCCCCAGGGATCGACCCGGGCCAAGGGAAGTTCGAGTCCTGAACGCTGCCGGACAGGAGCTCGTTCCCGATCCCGATATGGGCGGCGCTTGTTTTTTCCCTGTCCCTGTGTGTGGACACACGAGAGTGGGGTTGTGTCCCTGGCCGCGGCAATCTAGAATCCGGGGCCGGAACGACGACGGGGACAAAGAGGGGCGATCATGGGATGGGCGGGGACGCTGCGGGATCATTTCGTAGATTGCCGAGGCCTGCTGCTGCACGCCGTCGAGTGGACGGGGCCCTCCGGCCGCACGATCCTCCTGCACCACGGATTCCTCGATCAGGCCCGGTCCTGGGACCCGGTTGCCCGGGTTCTTTCGTCGAGGTACCGGGTGATCGCCGTGGATGCGAGGGGCCACGGGGACAGCGGTTGGGTCGGGCAGGGCGGGTACTACTATTTTCAGGACTACGTATTTGACCTGGCGGACGTGCTGGATGCCCTGGTGGAGGGCCCGGTCATTCTGGTGGGGCATTCCATGGGGGGGATGGTCTGCTCCCTCTTTTCGGGCGCCTTTCCGGATCGTGTCCGGGCCCTGGCCTCGATCGAGGGGGCGGGCCCCCCGGGCCTTCAGCCCACGGATGCGCCGGCCCTCATGAGGGAATGGATCTCGGGCGTTCGAAAGGCCCGCTCGAAGGGCGGCCGGCCCATGGCAGACTTGCAGGAGGCGGCCGAGAGGTTGATGCTGTACAACCCGCGTCTCTCCCGGGAGTTTGCCCTTCATCTGGCGGTCCAGGGGACCCGCCGGGCGGGTAACGGCTGCGGGCTCGTCTGGAAGTTCGACCCGCTCCACCGGACGCGGGGACCGCAGCCGTTTTACCTGGAGCAGGCAAAGGCATTCTGGCGAAGAGTGGCCGCGCCGGTGCTGGTCGTGCGCGGGGAGCAGAGCCCGTTCCGGTGGCAGGAGGAAGAAGATCGGGAGAACTTTTCTTCGGTCCGAAGGATCGAAATCCCGGGCGCGGGCCACATGGTGCACCACGAGCGGGCGGACCTCCTGGCCGAGGCCGTCCTGGCCTTTCTCGACAGTCTCCCGGAAGCGAACCCGAACGGCACATCTCGGATGGCCGATACGTAAGGGCTTGTTCGGTGAATCCATGTCCATGAAGAAGCGGCGCGCCGTGCGAAAGACAGGGACCGGCCTGCTCGTCGCCGCCGCAGCGATCCTCACCCTGGCTTGCAGCGCCGCGCAAAGAGGACCGGCGGATGCCGGCCTGGCCGCGGAACCGAAGGGGCTCGTGGTCTCCTCCCACCCGGCTGCATCCCGTGCCGGGCTGGAGGCGCTGCGAAAGGGGGGAAACGCGGTCGATGCGGCGGTCGCGACCGGCCTGGCCCTGGGGGTGGTCGACCAGGTCAACTCCGGCCTTGGGGGAGGCGGCTTCCTTCTCCTTCGCCTCTGCGACGGAAGGGTGCTTGCGATCGACGGGCGCGAGAGGGCGCCGGCCGCCTCCTCCCGGGATATGTTCGCAAGGGGAGGCAGGGCGGATCCCGCCTCGAGCCGGCTCGGGCCGCTGGCCGTGGGTGTTCCCGGGATCCTGGCTGCCTACGAGAAGGCCCTGGAGGTTGCGGGAACCATGGCCCTGGAGGAGCTGATTCAGCCCGCCGTCGCCCTTGCCGAGAAGGGGTTTGCCCTGGACGGCTCCCTTGTGTCGCGGACCGCCGAGGCTCTGGAGGCGCTCCGCCTGGACCCCGCCTCCGCCCGCATCTATTTTCGAGCGGACGGCTCCCCCTTCGCCGAAGGGGATCTTTTCCGGCAGCCAGACCTTGCGGAGACCCTTCGGAGGATTGCGGCAGAGGGGTCGGCCTATTTCTACAAGGGCGAGTTCGCGCGGCGGCTTGCCTCCTACATGGCCGAAGAGGGCGGACTCGTCTCCTTGGAGGACATGCGCGGCTACGAGGCGGTCCTGCGCGAGCCGGTCGTCGGGACCTACCGGGGCTGCACCGTCTTCGGCATGCCTCCCCCGGGCTCGGGCGGGGTGCATGTTATCCAGATCCTGAACATGCTCGAGGCCTCGCGCGTCCTGGAGGGAAAGATGGGTTGGTGCCCGGAGACCGTCTTCTGGACCTCCCGGTTCATGTCCAGGGCCTTCGAGGATCGCGCCGCGCACCTGGGCGACGGCGACTTCCATCCGGTGCCTGTCGAACGCCTCGTGAGCAAGGAATACGCAAGGGAGATCGTTTCGGGCTTGAGGAAAGGGATGCCGGCCTGTGCCCCCGACGCAGCGCCCGGGGTCCCCGCGGCGGCCGGGCACACGGCCAGCCTTGTTGTGATCGACCGGGCGGAGAATGTGGCGGTCGTCAACCAGACGGTCAACCTGAGCTACGGGGCGAAGGTCACGTTGCCGGGGACCGGGGTCATCCTGAACAACGAGATGGATGACTTCAGCGCACAACCGGGCGCGCCGAACGCCTTCGGTCTCGTCGGGAGCGAGGCCAATTCAATCGCGCCGGGCAAGCGGCCCCTGTCGAGCATGTCCCCGACGATCGTGGTGAAGGGCTTGAGGCCGGTGCTGGCGCTGGGGGGCGCGGGCGGCCCGACCATCATCACGTCGGTCCTGCAGGTCATCGTGAATGTGCTGGACCACCGGATGGATCTCCCCTCGGCGGTGTCCTGCCCGCGCTTCCATCATCAGTTTCTTCCCGACGTGCTGGTCGTCGAGCAGGCCTTCTCTCTCGCCCGCGGACTCCGGGAAGAAGGATGGGAAGTGGAAACGGTGGTGCGGGAACACCTCGGGGTGGTGAACGCGGTCGCCTGGAGCGAGGGCGAGCGGGCCTACGTGGGCGTTTCGGATCCAAGGGCGAGGGGAAGCGTGGAGAGGGTGATGTTCGAGCAGCAGACCCCGTAAGAATCCCTCCCTGCGGGGTCATCCGCGACACGAATCCCGCCCGGGAGACGGTCGGTCCCGGCCGGGCACCGCGTATCCATCGGCCTGCAGCCGACGCAGAAGGTCCCGGTTCTCCGCCAGCGCGTCCAGGAAACGGGGGCATGCGGCGAGGTCGGCCTCCCTGCGGAATACACGGGCCGCAAAGGCCATGCAGGTGGGAGAGGAACACGCCCCGCAATTGGTCCTCGGCAGGGACCGCAGGATGTCCAGCACGCTCAGGCTGGGCCGTCTGACGAAGACCGGCGTGATACTGTCTTTCCGCCGGGCCGCATCGCGGATCCTCTCGAAGTACCGGCGGCACAGCATCTCCGCTTCTTCCTTTCCTTCGACTCCCGTGATGGTGATCCGCCTCGGATAGATCCCGATGATGTGGCCCGCATCCATCAGGTCGATCACCTCCGAGCCGTGCACGTAATTGCATCCCGGCAGGCAGGCGGCAAGAAAGGGCAGCAGATCGCCGACGGACGACTCCAGTTCCATGATCACATTGAAGCCTGTCGAGGTCCGAAGGCAGTCGATGTTGACCAGACAGTAGGAATATCCCTCTCGACGCTCCATGAACGGTTCCATCTTCTCCGACGAATCCTCTCGCTCGCACGGGGGAAGCGCTTTTCGAAGCCGGATCCGGCTGAATGCAACCAGAAAACAGGCGCGGGCAACCGATGTCAAGCCCGGGAGGCGCCGCGGGCGTTGACATCGGCCCGGAAAATCACTCATCATCCGGAGGCGTCGGCGATCGAGATGCCCGTTGAATCGAAAAAAGAGGGTTTCGAAGAGCCGCAAGGAGATTGCGAAGCCATGGGAAGGCCGGGATCCAAGGACCGAGGCAACGCGGCCGTTACGCCTTCGAATCAGGGCCGGGGGCGGGTCCGTGAACTGGAGGCGAGGGTCGCCGAACTCGATCTTGCCATCCGGGAGTATCAGAAGGAGAACCAGTTCTTTGAAATGCTGATTCAGAGCCTGCCCGGGATCTTCTATCTCATCGACGATCGCTTCAACGTGTACAAATGGAACAAGAACGTCGAGAGGGTCACCGGATATACGTCCGAGGAGATACCCACGAAGGACATCTTCGTGCTTTTCGAGGGGGAGAGTTTGAGGCTTGCGAGAGACGCCATCCAGAAGGCCTTTGCGACCGGCCATGGCGTCGTCGAGGCCGAACTGATCTCCCGCGAGGGGAAAAGGATCCCTCATTTCTTCACCGGTGTGACGGCGAAGATCGGGGGTGTATCCTACCTGATCGGCATGGGGACCGACATCAGCGAGCGCAAGCGGGCGGAGGACGCGCTGCGCGAAAGCGAGGCCCTGTACCGCATCTTTGCGGAACGCATGACCGAGGGGGTGGTCCTGTGCCAGAACTCGCGGATCGTTTTCGTGAACAACACCTTTGTCTCCATGTTCGAGTACCCGGGGCCCGAAGAACTCCTCGGCAGGGACGTCATGACCCTCGTCTCCCAGGGGTTTGAGATCTATTTCCGGGAGATGGTCGAGGGGATCGAAAAGGGCGTGGATCAGGAAAGGTCCTTTCAGGCGCGGTCGGTTGCAAAGAACGGCAGGGAGATCTGGGTGGAAGGAAGGGGAAACCTCATTCAATGGAAGGGGTTGCCGACCGTTCTTCTCATGGCGAGGGACATTACGGAAGCCAAACAGCGCGAACTGTCGATGCAGGAAGAGGCGGAGCACCTGCGGCGGGAGAACGTGAGCCTTCGCTCCTCCATGAAGGACCGCTACCGTTTTGGAAACATCCTCGGCAAGAGCCCCGCCATGCAGGAGGTCTACAGCCTGATCCTCGATGCCGCGGCCACGAGCGCCAATGTGGTCATTTACGGCGAGTCCGGCACGGGCAAGGAACTCGTGGCCCGTGCGATTCACGACATGAGCAGCCAGTCGCAGAAGGCCTTTGTCACGGTCAATTGCGCCGCCATTCCGGAGAACCTGCTGGAGAGCGAGTTTTTCGGTCACAAGAAGGGCGCCTTCACGGGGGCCTATGCCGACAAACGTGGATACCTGGATCTCGCCAACGGGGGCACGCTTTTCCTGGATGAGGTGGGGGAACTCAGCGCGAGCCTCCAGGCAAAGCTTCTGCGGGCCTTGGAGGGGGGCGGCTACTCCCCGGTGGGCAGCCATCTGACCATGACCTCCGATTTCCGTATCATCGCGGCCACCAACCGGGATCTCATGGATCTTGTGAGGAGGGGGGCGATGAGGGAGGACTTCTTCTACAGGATCCACATCATCCCCATGCATCTTCCCCCGCTTCGGAGCCGGAAGGACGATATCCCGCTCCTGGTGGAGCATTTCCTCGCGACTTATTCGGGAGATCGGCCGCCGCCTCCGATTCCGGGCCGTCTGCTGGAGGCCCTCTTGCAGTACGACTGGCCTGGCAACGTCCGGGAACTGCGCAACGCCATCCAGCGCTATGTGGCCGTCAGACGGCTGGACATCCCGGTCGCGCCGGCGGCGCCGGCGGCGTCGCCGACCGCCGCCGGGCCGGCACTCGACGGCGCGCCGCAGGCGAGGGCGCAGAAGTCCGCCCTGAAGCGGAGCATTGAAACGCTCGAACGCGCCTCTCTCAAGGAGGCCCTCGATCGACACGGCGGCAACAAGAGCAGGGCCGCCGAGTCCCTTGGAATCTCCCGCAAGACCCTTTTCCGAAAGCTCAAGCGGTACCGAGATCTCTGAACCTGCCGCACCCGTGCCCCGGCAGCCTCTCCGCCTTATTGTTGGGTCATGTTGACCCGAAACAGGCCTTTCCAGGACCTTTTTGGCCCAAGTGCCCTATTCTAAATCAACTAATTGAATTTGTTACATTATTTTCTTTCTGCGCGGTTCGAAACGGGGCCGAATGACACACACCTCGAATCCGCAGCGATGCGGATGCGCCGCCGAGTATCATCATTTCTTCCGCAAAACCAATAGTTTTCGTTCGTTGCCCCCCTCTGGCACCGATCTTGCCCAAGACGGGGGCCAGGTAGGAATCGGTCCGGCAGGTTTTTCAAAAGGAGGAGATTCCCATGTCCACATCCACATGCAAGGAATGCAAGCAATTCTTCCCGATGCAGGAGAACCCGGGAAAGGGGGACTGCGTTCAGAGGGTGGTGGACCCTCGTCAGGCCTATTACAAGGCCAAGCCCGTCGATGCGGACCGTCAGGCAGGCGACTGCCCGCATTTTCTGAAAAAGACCTGAACCCGGGGCGAAACAGGAAGGGATTCCCGTTCGGCCCTCACGAACCAAGGAGGTAACCATGGCGACACCGGCTGAACTCGAAAAGGAAGTGACCGAGCACGAAGGGAGGCAGGAGTGGTGGTGGGTGGCCGAGAGGAAGCGCTCGAAGCGGCTCGACTACCTGCGCAAGGCGGTCTGGAAGAAGGGCGCCATCGGCGGAAACTATGCGCCGGGGATCAAGCTGGATCTGGAAATGCCCACCCTCTTCACCGATATGTGGAGGTTCTGGAAGTTCGACCCGCCCATGCTGAGACGGGCGAAGGCCCTCGCGCACGTGCTGGACAACGTCACCATCTTCATCACCGATCATGCCCAGCTCGTGGGCTACATGGGCAGCCTGCCGCACACGATTGCCTGGCGCGTGGACGGCGCCAGCATGGTGAACGAAGAGGTCTACAACGAGCCCGGGATCCACGAGGAGCCGGAAGAGCAGTCGCTCAGGAAGGTTGCCGAGCTGAACGAGTACTGGGCGGGCCAGACCGCGGTGGACAAGGTGGGTAGGCTTCTCGACCCGGAGGATGCGGTCAAGTTCATGAGCGGCGCCATCGGTTGGGGCGTGCCCACCTCGGCCTACGGGTACTCGAACAAGAACTACGAATACTTCATGACCGGCGAGAGGGCCTTCGAAGACATCCTCCGGGAGATCGACCGGCACATCGAAGAGGCCGAGGAAAGGACCATCGGCGTTCCCGGGCCGGAAATCCTCGACCTCTACGACCGTATCCAGAACTGGGAGGCCATGAAGATCGTCCTGGAGGCAAGCATTCGCTATGCCCGACGGTACGCGAGGTTGGCCAGGATTCTTGCGGAGAACTTCGAGAGCGACTCGAAGCGCAAGGAGGAATTGCTCCGGTTGGCCGAGACGTGCGAGCGGGTGCCTGCCAAGACTCCGCGCACCCTGCAGGAATCGCTCCAGTACGACTTCTTCGTGCAGATCATCTGCCGCCTGGAGGCCCACGAGGGTGCCTGGCCCTCCCGGCCCGACTACTACCACGGCCCGTATTACGACCGCGATGTGAACGTGGAGAAGAACATCACGCGGGAAGAGGCCCTGGATCTGATCGGGGAGTTCATGATCCGGACCTATGAGGTGGGAGGCTTCGGCCCGCGGTGGGCGCGCGAAGGGCTCCAGGGGATTACCGGCACCTGGGTCTGGACTATCGGGGGGGTCAAGCCGGACGGGTCGGACGCATGCAACGACATGACCGTCGCCCTCATGCAGGCGGCCCGGCTGGTGCGGGTGGCCAACCCCACGCTCAGCTTCCGGTGGCACCCCAAGGTCAAGGACGAGGTGATGCGGGAGGTCTTCGAGTGCATCCGGCAGGGGCTCGGCTACCCGAACATCCGGCACGACCCCGTCCTGGTGGCCAACGCCATGCACTGGCACGGCCACCCAATCGAGGAGGCCCGGCTCTGGATGAACCAGGCCTGCATGTCGCCGTGCCCGCCCACCAAGCACGGCCAGCAGCCCATGCGCATGGCATCGGCCACGGCGAACTGTGCGAAGATCATCGAGTACGCCCTGATGAACGGCTATGACCATGTGGTGAACATGCAGATGGGGCCCAAGACAGGCGATGCCCGCGGCTTCACCGATTTCGAGCAACTCTTCCAGGCATGGGTCAAGCAGATGGAGTGGCTCTTCAGCACCCTGGTGCGCACGGTCAACCTCGGGAGGTACAAGGATTCCGAGTTTTACGGAAGGCCCTTCCTGTCGGCGATCTCCGAGCGCTCGGTCGAGTCCGGCCTGGACGTCTGCAGGCCCGAGGGGGAGCGGGGGAACTGTTGGATAACCGCCTTCACGTGGGTGGAGAACGCGGACAGCCTGGCGGCCGTGAAGAAACTGGTGTTCGACGAAAAGAAGTACACCATGGACCAGCTCATCACGGCGCTCGAGGCCAACTGGGAGGGCTACGAGGAGATGCGCCTCGACTTCGTGAGAAAGGCGCCCAAGTGGGGCAACGACGACGACTACGTGGACGACATCATGCTCCGCTGCCTGCGGGAGTGCGCGCGCTTCTCCCGGGTACTCAAGTGCCCGAGCGGCAACAGTTGGCCGATTCTGCCCGAGAACGTGAGCGGGAACATCCATTACGCCAATATCGTGGGTGCGCTGCCCAACGGGCGAAGGCTGGGCGACGCCCTGTACGACGGGGGCATTTCGCCCGGGCCCGGGTTGGACAAGAAAGGCCCGACCGCGGTTCTCAAGTCCTGCGGCAAGATCGACCACGTGACCGACGGCCGTGCGTTCTTGTTGAACCAGCGGCTCTCCCCCACCCAGCTCGCGGGCGAGAAGGGGTACCAGCTCTGGAAGGCCTATATCCGCACCTGGGCGGACCTGGGCATCGATCACGTGCAGTTCAACGTGGTCTCCGATCAGACGCTGCGTTCCGCGCAGAGGGATCCGGAGAAGTATTCGGAGCTCATCGTCCGGGTGGCCGGATACAGCGCGCACTTCGTGGACATCAGCCGGAAGACCCAGGACAACATCATCCAGAGAACCGTCCAGGGTATCGGATAAGACGTTCGAGGTTTGCGAGGAAGGCGCGGCCGAGGTTCGAGCCCGCCTTCCTCCTTTGCAAGCCCCTGACAAGGGGGCGCCGACCGACAAGGGTACGGAAGGGTTCGGGAGCGCCTTGCGCGCGAGGGAGCGAGGGTCGATGGACGCAGCATGGGACGTGGGGTGCATCCCGCGAAAGCGGGCCGCCATGCACCCGGCCAAGCAGGCGGTCATCTACGAGGACCGACCGGTCACCTATGCGGCCCTGAACGAGGGCTCGAACCGCTGCGCGCACATGCTTCTGAAGAAAGGAATCCGCAAGGGGGACCGGGTCGCGCTGGTCCTCCTGAACAGTGTGGAGTTTCTCGAAATCTACTTCGCATGCGCCAAGCTGGGAGCCATTCTCGTCCCGCTGAACTGGCGGCTTGCAGGCCCCGAACTGCTCTACCAGATCAACGATTGCGGTGCCCGGCTCCTGGTCTTTCATGATGCCTTTCTGGGTACCGTCGACACGGTGCGCAAGAACCTGAAGGTCGACAAGGACAAGTTTCTCTGGCTCGAGAGCGGCAGTCCCGGCCTCTGCGGGGCCGCCTCGCAGGGGTGCCCGCCTTGGGCGGAAGACTTCCGGGACCTCGTCGGAAATGCGTCGGCCAAGGAACCCGGCCTGGACCGCTCGGTGACCCTGGACGACCCGCTCGCCATCGTCTACACGTCCGGTACCACCGGGAATCCGAAGGGGGCCGTGCTGTCGCACGGGCAGACCTATTTCAAGAATTTTCAGGTCGGCATCTATACGGGCGCCCGTCCCGATGACGTGGTGGTGGCCCAGATGCCCCTGTTTCACTCCGGGGGACTGTTCATCGTGGCCACGCCCGCGCTGTGCGGCGGCATGACCCTGGTGATGCGAAGGGGCTTCGACCCGAATGAATTCGCGCAGGACATCCAGCGCTACAGGGGAACCGTGGTCTTTGCCCTGACCACCATGTGGCGGATGATCCTGGAGACGGGAACACTCGACCGGATCGACGCGAGCAGCGTGCGGTGCGTGGTGGGCGGCGGGGAGAGGACGCCTCCCACCCTCTTCGATGAGCTGGCCAAGCGCGGCCTCTTCATGCAGCAGGGATTCGGCCAGACCGAGAACTCGGCCATGATGCTCCTGCCCAAGGAGGACATCCACCGGAAGCGGGGTTCCGTCGGAAAACCCGGCTTTTTCACGGACGTCTGGATCGCCGGGCAGAACGGCAAGCCCCTTCCCCCGGGCGAGATCGGCGAGATCGTTGCAAAGGGGCCCACCGTGATGAGCGGCTACTGGAACATGCCCGAGGCCACCGAAAAGGCGATCGTCGACGGCGTGCTGCATACCGGGGATCTGGGCTACATGGACGAAGAGGGTTGTTTCTACATCGTGGACAGGGTGAAGGACATGTACCGCAGCGGAGGGGAGAACGTCTATCCTGCCGATGTGGAGAAGATCCTCCTCACCCATCCCAAGATAGCCAATGCCGCGATCATCGGGGTGCCCGACGAGAAATGGGGGGAGACCGGGATGGTCTTCATCGTGCCGCACGAGGGGGAGAGCCTGACCCTGGAGGAGGTCCACGGGCATCTCGACGGCAAGGTGGCCCGGTTCAAGTACCCCCGGCACCTGAGAGTCGTGGACGAATTGCCTCTGACCCCCACCATGAAGGTGAAGAAGGCGGAACTGAAGGAGAAGTACGCGGGCCGATGAGGACACAGGGGCTCGCCCTGTCGAGACCGAAAGGCAGGCGGACGTTCCTGATTCCGCAGGCCGCGTGATGCTGGCTGCGGTCGGTCGGCGTCGGGGGATCTCCAGAGGTGTCAGGCCGCGCCTTGGGGGAAGGGCGGTCAAACGGCCTTCTCGTAATGTGCGACGATGCGGTTCCTCACGTCCTCCATGAGGTCTTCCATCGGGCGCCTCGCGACCTCTTCGCTGGGAACGGGATCCAGCACCTCCACCTCGATCGTACCGGGCCGAAAGGCCAGCTCTCCCTTGGGCAGAACCGCCGCCCCGCCCCGGACCACGACCGGCAGGATCGGCCAGCCGGCCGTCTGTGCGGTTCGAAATCCGCCCTTCTTGAAAGGACCGATCCTGCCTTCCAAGCTACGCGTCCCTTCGGCAAAGAAGAGCATGGAGATGGTCGGCGGGAGGTTCCGGATTCCGGCCCGGAGTTCCTTGACCGCCTCGGCCGTGTTGGATCGATCCACAAAGATGCATCGGGTGAGTTCTACCGCGTAACCGAAAAGCGGGATCTTGCGCAGCTCCTTTTTCGCTACGAACCGGACGATCACGGGCAGTTCGGCCACCAGGGCGAGGATGTCGAAGTGGCTCTGGTGGTTGGAGATGATTGCATACGAGCGGTCCTTCCGGATCTTCTCCGTTCCGGTCGACCGTGTCCTTACCCCGGCGGCGGTGAGGATGATGCGGTACCAGATCCGCACGAAGAACTGCGTCTTTCGCTGGCTCGGATCGATGCGCGCCGTCAGCACGACAGGGAAGAAAACCAGAAACGTGGCCGCGCCGACCCAGAAACAGAGCCAGCCGATCTTGAGCAATCGAACGACCGTGTGCAGGACCTCTTTCCTCTCTCCGCCCATCGATCCGCCCCCCCGGAGCAAGGCTACCACGATGCCTTGTGGGGGGCAACAGAATCTTTCGTTCGAGACGGTCTCCGCCTGCATTGACAACGAGAAGGCCCGTGTGTTGTATGAACGAAGGGTCGCCAATGCCGGCGCCTCGGCCGGAGAGGGAGCGCGATGGAATTCGAGACGGTCCATGAGATGTACCGGCACTGGTTCGAGACCCGCTCGAGCCTGGCCGCCTACCACCGAAAGGCGGGCGGGCGCTGGGAGGCCGTCACCTGGCAGGCTTTGGGGGAGCAGGTAACACATTTTGCCCTGGGCTTGACCGCCCTGGGCATGGAATCCCGGGACGCGGTCGCGATCCTCAGCACGATGGGTGAGGAGTGGGACGTCGCGGAGAAGGCGATCCTCGCCGCGGGGGGGGTGGCGGTCGGCTGCTGCCATTCGAACACGCCTTCTCGGGTCGATTACGTGCTCCGGCATTCGGGGTCGCGCTTCCTCATCGTGGAAAACAGGGAGCAGTGGGACAAGGTGCTGCAGGGCCGGGAGGACCTGCAGCGGGTCAAGCGATGCATCGTGATCGACCCCAAGGGCACGGAGGGAGAGGGTCTTCTTGCATTCCGGGATGTCCTGGAACTGGGCCGGAGGCAGAGGGGGAAGTACGATGCGGAACTGCTCAGGCGGTCCTCGTCGGTGCGGGCCGATGACACGGCGATCCTCTTCTACACGTCGGGCACCGCCGGTCCTCCGAAGGGCGCGATGCTCTCTCACCGGAACGTGATCGAGGCCTGCCGGAGCGTGCGGGATCTCAATGTCTTCTCGGCGCACGACGTGACCGTCCTCTGGCTCCCCATGTCCCACATCTACGGTCGCATCGGGCAGATTGCAGGGGCCTATATCGGAATGCAGGGGTACTATGCCGAGGGATCGGAAAAGCTCTTGGAAAACCTCAAGGAGATCCGTCCCACGGTCTTCTGCAGCGCACCGCAGATCCTCGAGAAGGTGCACGGCCGGATCCTGGGCGAGGTCGCCAAGGCCTCCCCCGTGAAGAAAAGGGTCTTCCTGTGGGCTCTCGGCGTGGGCCTGGCCCGAAGCCGTCTCCTGCAGCGGGGGCTGAACCCGCGCCTCTCCCTGGGCATCCGGTATCGGTTCGCCGAACGGCTCGTGTTACGCAGGGTCCGGGACGCCTTCGGCGGGAAGATCCGGACCATCGTGTCGAGCGGCGCTCCCATTTCGAGGGAGATCCTGGAATTCTTCCATGCCGCAGGCATTCTTCCCCTGGAAGCGTACGGGATCAACGAGGCGCTCCTTTGCGCCATGAACCGCCCGGACGCCTACCGGTTCGGCTCCGCCGGGCCGGCGGCGCCCGGCGTCCGGATCCGGATCGCCCAGGACGGAGAGATCCTCGTGAAGAGCGGCATGGTCTTCGGCGGATACCTCGGCGACGAGGCAAGGACGCGGGAGGCCTTCACCGAAGATGGCTGGTTCGCCACCGGGGACGTGGGGAGGATCGATTCGGACGGCTTCGTCTGGATCACGGACCGCAGGAAGGACGTCTGCCGAGGGTGATGGGGAAGCTCTCTCTCATAAGCGATCCCGGATCATTCCGGCGAGCACCCCGGCCGGCGCAAAGCAGATGTCCGACGGGGTCATGGGTGCGCTCCCCCGGCCTCAGCGCCGCGGTTCCCGCGCCCGTTGCCGCCGCGCCGCCCTGCCCGCGAGGCCCCGTTACGAGCGGCGAGCCATTGCGCCAGCGGCTCGAAGACCCATTCCTGCGCGATGTCGCTTACGAAGAGATCTGCATGCGCCACCGGGGTCTCCTTCGTGCCCACGCAGAGGATGTCTTTTACGCTCGATCCGATCTTGTCGTAGGCGCTCAGGGCCGAAGCCTCCGGAACGATCCCGTCCGCGTTCGAAAGGACGATGAGCAGGGGATTGTTCACCTTTGCCAGGGCTTCGGTAACGTTACGGCCGCGGATGACGAGGTCCCCGCGCTTCAGCCACAGGGAGATCTCGCGGTTGAGCATTCGATCGGGGTTCTCCACCGTGCGGATCATCTCGTTCATCTTCGAGGTGTCCACGATCTCCGGGTGTAAATAGACCTGAAGCAGTCCGGGGATCCGCGTGAGCACGGGCATGGCGATCTTGGCAAAGGGACGAACCCCGCGGATCGCCAGCATTCCGGCCACCCGCGGCGAGCCGAAGGCGGCCTTGAGCATCGGATGGATCCCGGACCAGCGCAGCGGGGCCCCGATGGTCACCACAGACCCCAGGAGGCTCTCTTCTCCGGAGAAGGCCAGGTGGGCGTAAAGGAATGTGCCGCCCAGACTGCATCCGACCGCGTCCAGGCGCTTTGCAGTCGTTTCCGTGTTCCGGGCGATGTAGTCAAAGGCGGCGCCGAGATCCGTGACGGCCGCGTCATAGAACCCGTAGTGCTTCCTGCCCCCCACGCGCCTCGAATTCCCCTGGGCCCGAAGGTTGATCGACCAGATCTCGAATCCCTTGTCCGCCCAGTAGGCCTCCATCGATTTTCCCCTGGGGTGGTATCCGAAGATGAATGCGTTCATCCCGTAACCCGGGATGATCGCCACGGGCCTCCGGGAACGATCGAGCGCCTGCGGTTGGCAGGTTCTCTTCAGGCCCAGAAGCCAGCCGTCTCCGTTGGGGACATAGTGCTTTTCTTGAATCATTCGATTCCCCTCAGCTATTAGCTGTTAGCTATTAGCCCGCCCTGCCGACCCCTGGGGGAGACCCTGCCGTCGGGATCGTCGGGTGAGGAGGTTCTTCGGTGGAGCCGTCGTTGAGCGGAAGCCTTTTCCAGACGAGGCGGATTGGCCGCCCCACGCTCGTGGCGGCATGTGCGAGACAGGAGAAATCGGTCGGCACGGGAAGGAGCAGGCTTGCGGGCGAACGGGGTGCGGACATCGGGACGGTCCGGGGGGAGGGAACGGCGAAGCTAATCGGAAGTTGATTCGGATTTCTGCTTCTTTCGCTTTCTCGGGCGGCTCTTTCCATAGGTTCCCCGGAAGATCTTGCCCTTTCGGGTCCTCATGTCTCCTTTTCCCATTCCTCGAAATCCTCCGAATCGGCTACATTCTCTCGATACGCGGGTCCAAGCGGCGGGAAAGCATTATAGGGAAAGGACCCGAATACTGCAAGGGGAGGGGCGGGCGCAGACCCCCGGATTCTAGGTCATCATGCCCCCGTCCACCGTGATGCAGGAGCCCGTTACATAGCTTGAGGCATCGCTCGCCAGGTACAGGGCCGCCCCGACGATCTCTTCGGGCTGCGCATGCCTCTTCATGGGGATCTTCTGAAGGGCGAGGTCGTAAATCTCCCTGGTCTGGATCAGAACCTCCGAGAACTTCGTCTCGGTCAACCCGGGGCAGATGGCATTGACCCTGACCTTCACGGGCGCCAGTTCCTGTGCGAATGTCTTCGTCATATTGACCATTCCGGCCTTGGTCACCCCGTAGATTCCCTGCATCGGGTTGGCCCTGAAGGCACCGACCGACGAGATATTGATGATCGAGCCGCCGCCCTTCTGCATCATGATTCGCGCGGCGGCCTGCGTCATCAGGAAAGGCCCCTTGAGGTTGACATCCAGGGTCTTGTCCCACGCCTCTTCCGGAGCGTCGAGAAAGGTCCCGAAATACGGGTTCGTGGCCGCGTTGTTGACGAGAATATCGACCGTTCCATACGTCTTCATCACCTTGTCGAAGAAGCTCCTGATCTGGTCCGGCTTTCCCATGTGGCAGGCCACGGCCAGGCATTCGGTCCCTTTCCTGCGGATTTCCTCCGCCACTTTGTCCAGGGCCTCCTGCTTTCGGCTGGCAAGGGCCAACCGGGCGCCCTGCTCCGCAAAGCCGAGGGCGATGGCCTTGCCGATACCTCGGCTGCCGCCTGCGACGATCGCCACCTTCCCGTCCAATCGAAACTTCTCTGCGTACATGTCGGCCCTCCTCCTTGCCTTGACCCGGTTCCCTTTTGTCTGCAACTAGGCGACCGCGCCGGGCACGAAACTCGGGTTTCGCACTTCCTTCAGTGCGATGGCCGCCTCCGGGCACTGATAAGCGCACTGGCCGCAGCCGATGCAAAGGTCCTCTTCCACGACGATCCGGTCTTCCGCGCCCGACTCCTCCAGGGAAAGGGCTTCCACGGGGCAGGCCTCAACGCAGGTCTGGCAAAGGGTGCATTTCCCCTCGTCGACCTCGGGCAGGAAACGGCTCGGGGCGAGAAGCACCCGCTTCTTTTCCTTGAGAATGACGGGCAGCACGATGCAGCAGCAGGAGCAGCAATTGCAGATGATGTGTTCGTTGTCCGCCCGGTTGTCGGTGACGTGCACCAGGCCCGCCTCCTCGGCCTTCTTGAGGATCTGCTTGGCCTCTTCCTTGGTGACTTCCCGGCCCGTGCCGCGCTTCAGCGTATACTCTGCTGCGCGGTTCAGTTGCAGGCACACCTCGACCGGAGACTTGCACTTCTTGGCGGTCAGACGGCACGTGCAGGCCGTGACCGCAATCTTTCGGGCGTCGTCCACGATCCTGAGCGCGTTCTCAAAGGGCAGAATCTGGGAACCGCCCCCTTCCATGGGCTGCTCCACGGGGATGACCCGGGTGAAGGCCGGCAGGTCCATGGCGGCAAGGGACTTGGCGATCGCAGGGTACTCCTCATCCATGAATTCCTGCCACTGATCGAGAAAGCCGTCGGGCGCTTCGGGCCACAGGATGGTGGCGTCGTGGAACTGGAGCATGTGTCTCGGCATGGAATATGTGACCGTGCCTCCTTTTTCGCGGTCGAAGGCCACCCCTTTGCGGAAAAGCCTGTCGAGCACGGGCTTGACTTCCTCGGGCGTTGTCCCGGTCTTCTCGGCGAGTTCCTCCGCCGTTCCGGGCATGGCCAGCAGAAGCCGGGCCTCTCGTTCGTCGCACAGGACCCTCCAGAGTTTCTCGATTCGAGCGGAGGGCGTTCCTATCTTCTCGGAGAGCTTCTGATACAGGTTTTCTCCTTCCATTTCTTTCTCTCCTGTCGGATATCGCGAGGGGATGGGCCGGATGACAGAGGAAAAAAGGATAGCCGACCCTTGATCCGGAAGCAAGCCGGCCGGGCGTATCGGGGTTGACCGACCGTCCGACCTGTCCGATAATGAGCGGTCCGGCGGCACCCGCCCTATCGGAGCCTGGTATGAACGATGTCTGGTACCGACGGGGACTGAAGTTTTCCTGCCAGCAATGCGGCCGGTGCTGTCACGATCAAGGCGAGTACACCCAGGTCTATGTCGATCGCGAGGAGATCGGGCGAATGGCGGCGCACCTGGATCTCTATCCGGACGTCTTTTTCAGAAGATTCATGAAGCGTTCCGAGGGATTTTACGCACTCAGGTCGCGCCGGGGCGCCTGTATCATGCTGCGTGGCGGCCGGTGCCGCATCTACCCCGCAAGGCCCCGGCAGTGCCGGACGTGGCCCTTCTGGGCCGAGAACCTGCGCCGCCACGTGTGGTACGGGGAGGTAAGGAAGCGGTGCCCCGGGATCGGAAAGGGCCGCAGGTACGGGATCGAAGAGATCGAGAAGATCCTGCTGCGTGGCGACCCCGTATCTTGACCCCTGCGGGCGGCCGGGGCGTTGCGGCGCAAAAGCGCCTATTTCTTCCTGCGAGCCGTTCCGGCAGTCTTGTTCGATTCATCCAGGGCGGAGCGGACCCACTGCCAGCCCGCGGCCGTTCTCGGATGGCCGCAGGTCGTCATGGCCATCAGCACGGCCTGGCAGATCTCGTCTTCGGTGGCCCCGTGCTCCCTGGCCATGAGCGCATGGCGCTGCGTGGCGGTCTCCAGCCCTGCCCCGAGGCAGATGCCCACCTTGATCAGTTCCCGGGTTTTGCGGTCCAGGGGACCCGCCTCGCCGCAGGCCTGCGCGAGCTTTTCGTGCGCCGCCCAGACATCCGGGTACTTCTTGACGATGTTCTTGAACGTCTCCGGCAATTCCCTCCTGGCCATCTTTCGAATCCTCCCTTCAAGTCTTTGTGTGGACCGGATTCCGCGGAATCCGCAGGAAGACCCTCCGCTACGGTAACAAAGCCGGCGGAAAAGGAAAAGGAAAATCTCCCGGGCGGGGACCCGGGGCCTTCGTTTTTTTTCTTGCTTTCGGGGAGCGGACGGAGGTAGAGTGACAATTGAGGGGGCGCGCCGGGCCAAAGAAAAGGAAAGCGGTCACAGACCACGAACCCTTACGCCCGGGCACGGCGGCTCAGCTCGGGAGAGCCCCTCCCGGTAAGTTCTCTTGTCGAGAGAGACAAAGCGGGTTATCGCCGGCAAAGGGAGAGCCCACACAAGCCGGATCAAAGAAACACCCGTCCACGGGCCCGAGCGTGCCCCCTCACCCCTCCTTTTCTCTCATCCTCATCCCCGGTGTGCCGCCAGAGGGGCCTCTCCGGGGGCCGCGAAAAAGGAGTTCCCGCCGGACCGCAAGTTCCTCTGCGGGATTCCGGGCAATCCGGACGGCGGCGGGGTCGGTGGCGGGGCCGGCGGGCTTGCACTTTTCGGAAGATGTGGAATGATAAAACAGAGCCGATTCCATGAAACGGCCCGCATCCTGCGAGGGGAGCCGATGGGTACGGCGCCCACCCACCGATACTGTCCCGACTGCAGGGCGCAGGTGCCCGTCGAGCGCCGGATTTCAAGCGGCCTGCTGTTCCTGCTGACGCTGACGGCCCTCTCTGCGGCTGTCACGGCCGTTCTGTCTCCTCGATTCATCTTTCTCTTTTTTTTCCTCCCTCTTGGCCATAGACTCTGGAGAAGGGCGGAGCATTGCGCCCTTTGCGGGAGGAGAATCCGGCCGGATGCGGATTGTCCTTGACGCGGAGAGACGTTTACCGGAGAATCGAAAGAAGACCTCGCGCATCCTTCCGCGCCGCGAACCAGGCGGCGCGTGAATCCGGCAACAGGAGCCGGCCCCGCCGGACGAATCCGGTCTTCAGGGAAGGCTCCTGTCCTTGAGGCCGGACCCCGATGTCGGCCTCGCATAGCCCGTTGAATGAGATGCGAGTTTCGGGTGGGACCCCGTCCGCCGCATGTCAACCCATGGGTCGGGTCGAGCCGTGTCCTTCGAAAAAGCCAAGAACGCCGGAAGACCGCCGGAGAAATCGCCGGCTCTTTCGGCACTGCAGATCGAGGCGGTTCTCGACCAACTGGAAGATTGCCTGATGATTGTGGACCGGGCCGCGATCCTGCGGTACCGGAACAAGGCCGCCGCAAAGCGCTTCGGAACCGGCGGCTCGCCCGCCGTCGGAAGCCCTCTGCGCGACATCGTGCACCCCGAAGACGCCCCGGAAATCATCGATGCCCTGGAATTCCTCTTCGAAAGGGAGGCCTTTCCCCTGGAGGGCGGCGGACCGAAAATACGGATCCGCCTCATGGGCGGGAGGGATTCCTGGCTTGGCTGCATCGTTCAGCTCAGCCCGATCCGTCCCACACCGAACACGGACCCGCTCTGCCTTCTGCGCATCCGGGAAGACCGCGAGCGCAGGGAGATCGAACCGTGGCGGGAGAAGGTGCAGGAACTCCAGGAGGAGGTCGAGGCCAAGCGCCGCAAGCTGGCCGAATCCGAGGCCGACTATCGGGGCCTGATCGAAACGATGAACGACGGCTTCTGGGTGCTCGACGCGCAGGGCCGCATCCTGTTCGCCAACGAGAAGCTGGCCGGCCTTTTGGGCTACAGCGTTTCGGATCTGGTGGGCGCCTCGGCCTTCGACCTTTTCGATGAGGCCAACTGCGAGATCTTCTTCAAGCAGATGGGCAAGCGCCTGGAAGGCAAGCCGGGGAGCTACGAGATTCAGATGACGAGACGGGACGGTGCGCAGATCACGTGTCTGATTCGGGGAGCGCCCCGCTTCAATGCGGAAGGGCAGTGCACGGGAACCCTGGCGAACATCACCGACATCTCGGTTCGCAAGAATCTCGAGGATCGCCTGCGTGCTTCCGAGCAGAACTATCGGGATCTGATCGACAACATGCAGGATGTCGTCTGCCGAATCGACCATGAGGGGAAGATCATCGCCATGAACCGGGCGGGGGCCAAGATTCTCGGGTTCGAGAGGCCGGAGGATCTTCTCGGCAGGCTTCTCCGGCGCTTTTACGCGAGTCGTGCCGAATGGAGGCGTTTCGAAAAGGAGCTGGGGGAAAAGGGTTTCCTGGTGGATCATACCGTTCATCTGCTGCGGCAGGACGGACAGCGGCTCGTCATGTCCGTCAATGCGCATATCCTCCTCGACGAACGGGGATGGCCGACCGGCCTGGACGGCGTCTTCCGCGACGTGAGCGAGCGAGCCCGAATGGAGAGCCAGCTTCAGAGCTACGCATCGGACCTCGAGAAGAAGAACGAGGAACTCGAGAGCCTCATCTACTCGATCACGCATGATTTCAAGTCGCCGCTGTTGGTGGTCGGTGCGATGGTGAATCGGCTGCACAGGGCCGGCTCCGCCACTCTGGGCGAAAAGGGGCTGCAGCATCTGGAATGGATCCGGATCAACGTGAACAAGATGGAGAGGATGGTCGCCGGCCTGCTGGAATTCTACCGCGCCGACAAGGCCCTGGTCCCCTTCGAAACGGTAGCGACGGCTGCGCTGGTGGATACGGTGATTCGGGACGCCGAGCCCCTCGCAAGGGAAAAGGGGATCGTCCTCCGGAAGAAGGGGCCCTTCGCACTGGTCCAAGGATACCGCAGCCGGCTCTACCAGGTCCTGTACAATCTGGTGGAGAACGCGATCAAGTACACGGACCGCCAAGAGGGCGCCGTCGTCGAGATCGGATGCAAACCGGGGCAGAAGGAGCACCTGTTTCGGGTGAGCGACAACGGGCCGGGCATTCCGCCCGAGCACCACACGAAGGTGTTCCAGATCTTCTATACCCTGGAGCCGGAGGATGTCTCCGGAACGGGGATCGGGCTGTCCCTGGCCAGAAAGATCATCCAGAGCCACGGCGGGCGCATCTGGGTCGAGAGCGAGGTGGGCAAGGGCGCGACATTCTATTTCACCCTGCCTGCAAAGGTCGACTGAATCTGTTGCGGCCGCGCCAGCCAGTTCAGGAAAAAGGCCGTCCTGCGGGCCAGGATCCAGGGCCAGGAGAGCACCCCCCTGTGAAAGCGGCCGGGGGAGAGGAGTTCCGCAGGGAATCGCGGGCTGCGGCCCTCGAGAAGAAGCCCGGCCGCGATCTCGCCCAGCGCGGGTGAGGTTTCCATCCCGTGACCTGCCTGCCCCGCGCACCAGAAAAACCCCTTCACGTCAGGGTCTTCCCCGACGACGGGAGCCTTGTCCGCCGAGATCGTCCTGAGCCCTGCCCACTTGTTGGTGATGGTCCTGGGAGCGATCTTCGGCGTGAATCTCGTCAGGAAATCCGCGGCCCTGGCGACCTGGAGTTCATCCGTCTGGGCATCGCACGGCTCCATGGGCTCCTGGTCCATGGGGCTGGCCAGGATGCCGCCGGACTCGGGCCGGAAATAGAAATGGCGGGAGGTGTCCATGGCCAGGGGCCAGTCCCCGATCGGAAAAGCGTCCCGGGGCTGCGTGACGATGATGTGGCGCCGGCAGGGGGTCAGGGGCAGCGTCCTGGCCCCGGCCAGGGCCGCGATGGGGTTGGCCCAGGCGCCGGCCGCGTTCACGAGCCTCTCGCAGGCGATCTCCCCGGCGCGCGTCGTGATCCCGCGCACCTTCCTGTCCTCGACGCGGATGCCCGTGACCTCTGCGTTGAGTTCCAGTCGGGCGCCTTCGCGCTTCGCACCGTTCAGAAATCCCCAGAGGAGGGCGTGCACGTCCAGGGTGCCGTCCTCCGGCATGAACACCCCTCCGTCCACGAAGGACCTTTCGAGCGCGGGGAGCCTCTTTACGGTCTCCTCCGCCCCCCACTCCTCGGAGGCGATCCCCAGCCGTTTCGCAAGCCTTGCAAGCAACCTGAGGGAGGTGAAGGGGGCGCCCTGCCCGACCACGAGCACCCCGTTGGGGTGGACGAGGGGCACATCGGAAAATCCCGCAGGGGGGGAGTAGAAGAAGGGCGCGCTCATGGTGCTGAGCTTCATGAAAACCTCGTCCACATCGAGCTGGCTCAGCACGGCGGCGCTTCGGCCGGAAGTGTGGTAACCGGGGGCGTCCTCCTTCTCGACGATCACGACGTCGCGGCAGCCGCGGCGCACCAGGAAGTAGGCCAGGGATGCCCCTGCGATGCCCGCCCCGATGATGACCACGTCCGCGCGTCTCATGTCCTCCTCCGCCCCGCGTCAGGTCTCCGGAGGCGCCCGCCCGCAGGCCTCACCTCGGCCGGAGACTCAGGGATTCACGGAAAAAGACAGGGTTTCTTCAAAATGATTCGGGTCCACCTCTTCCAGGATCCGGGCGATCTCCCGGCGCACGCAGTGTTTCATCTTCGCATACGTTGCGGTCTTCTTCCCGCCCAGCATGCCCGCAAATTCGACGCAGGCCGGCAGCAGCCCATCCAGCGGGTGCACGCTCTCGACGAATCCGATCCCCACGGCCTCGGGCCCTGTCAGCCGTGCGCCCGTGTAGTAGAGCCTTCGGAAGCCGTCCGGCCGCATCGTGGCCTGGCAGATGGCGATCATGCCGGGCAAGAGCGGGATGTTGATGTCCACCTCGGGCAGGCAGATCCACCCCCGGTCTTCCCGCATCAGGCGGAAGTCCATGTGTGCGGCCATGAAGAGGCCTGCGGCGAATGTGTGCCCGTTGAGCGCGGCGACCGTGGGCTTCGGGTAGAGAGTCCAGCGCCTGAACATCTCGTTGACGAGCCTCAGATAGCCCAGCAATTCGTCCCGGTCTTCGGCATGGGCCATGAGCCAGTCCAGGTCGAGTCCGTTGGAAAAAAACTTGGGATCCCCTCCGGTGACGACGAGGGCCCTGACCTGCGGGTCCTTCTCGGCCTCATCCAGCAGCCCCAGCATCTCCCTGAGAAAGTCCGGATGAAACCGGTTCTCGCGTTCGTGATCCATGGTCATGACGCCGACGCCGCCTTCTTTCTCCAGCCGAATCATCTGCCTCCCCCCTTCCGTTCCGCGCCCCGGTTCCGGGAATGCCGCCGCATGGAACTCTCCAACTATTTCAGCGGGTTCGACATCATAGCAAATCGGCGAACACGGGATCAATCGCGGGAGGCTCGCGGCGGAGACGAGCCGCGCGCCTGAGCCCTCTCCTCACCTGCCGGCGGTCAGGATGTCGATCGTCCGGCGGCCCCACTCCGTCGTGTGCATCATCCGGCCGTATCGGCTCGACACGTCGGGCGGGCCGAAGGCGATCAGCGGGACGGGGTTGCTCGTGTGGCTTCCCGTGGACCAGGCCGTCATCTGTCTCCTCGAAGCGACCCGGGCCAGCAGGTTCTTTCTGTACTCCTTTCCCGAGGGGAAGAACCCGGTGTCGTCAGGCTTCCCTCCGAGAACCTCCCCTGCCTCGGCCTCGCTGATCGGGAATTCGGTGTTCGCTCCGACAAGGTCGGCCAGCGCTCGGGCGGTCTGCCGCTCCGGCGGGAGGGCGTCGAATCTCTCCAGGATCTCCGCGTAGCTCAACCTCTGGTCATAAATGGCGTCCAGAATGGCGTGCGCGCCGAAATTGCTTCTCGGTTGATAGGGCTCTCCCTGAAAGGCCTGCCCCGGAAGCGGGAGCGGGGCGGGAAGATCGAACCGGGAATAGCTGAAGCCGAACCCGCCGGTCTCGTGGTCGGCCGTGACCAGCACCAGGGTGTCTTGCCTTGCCCGGGCCCATTCGTGCACGAGGGCGACGGTTTCGTCGAACTTGAGCATCTCGTGGAGCAGGGCGCCCGCATCGTTGTCGTGGCCCGCCCAATCGATCTGCCCGGCCTCCACCATGAGGAAGAACCCCCGGGGGTTCCGCGACAGCGCTTCCAGGGCCTTTTGCGTCATCTCTCGCAGGGTCGGAACGCGGCGGCCGGGATCCTCCCGGCTTCGGGTCTCCTCCATGCCGCTCATGAGCGCATCCGCGGCGAAGAGTCCGAGAAGCCTGTCCGCGGCCGCCTCCTCAAGCTCCGTCCTGGTGAAGCAGAGCGCGAGCCCCCCGGCCTCCGCCTCCTCGAGCAGGTTGCGGCTGTCCTGCCGCCTCGAACGAATCTCGATCCTTCCGCCCGTGCGCTCCGCGAGTTTTCGGTGGATTTCCGAGTCCGGCTCATTTGCCTCCCGGGGAATCCACCATTCCAGGCCTCCGCCGAGCATGACATCGACTTCCGCTTCGAGCAGATCGACGGCGATCCCATCCTGCCTGGAGCGGTCGGGCTGATGAGCCGCAAAAGCGGCGGGCGTGGCGTGCGTGATGCCCGTGTCGGTCACCAATCCCGTGGATTTGCCCCTCTGTTCGGCGACTTCCAGGATGGTCGTCACGACATTTCCGTGCAGATCCAGGCCGATCGTTTCCGGGCGGGACCACTCGCCGCTTGCCATCTGCGTGGCGGAGGCTGCGGAATCGGTCACAAGCGTATCGGCCGATTCATGGCGGGCGACGCCGATGGTTCCCTCCTGCAGAATCCTCTCGAGGGCGGACTCGCCTCCCCGGGGCCGGTAGATCGAATGGGGCGCGTGACGCGCATAGCTCACCAGGAACCCCACCTGCTGGAAGCCCATGCCGTCGCCGATCATGACAATCACGTTCCGGACGGGGGCGGGCCCGGCCGGGGCGAGGGCCTCGCCCTTGCGTGCAGGCCCCTTGCAGGCAACGCAGACAGCCAGGCCGATGAGGGCGGCGAATAAGCGGTGAAGGGACATGATGCATTTCTCCCGGGAGGGAAAGAAAGGGTATCCGGCTTTCCGATGCCGGCCGCGGGCTCGGCGGAGCGCCGAGCGAAAACCGCTCACTGCCTCATTCTGCCTCTTCCTGAGGGGGTTGTTAAGCCCGGACGGGTGCGGTTGATCAAAACTTCGTGCAAAGGTAACGGGACGGCAATAACGGTCGCGTATCTCTTGGACGATACAAGAAGTGTCAGTCTTTGTTGCGTCCGGCATTCCGGCGCCCTCCACGCCCAGGTAAATCCGGAAGGAAGCCGCGGCATGGAGCCGACTCCGAGAGGAAAGGGCAGAACATGAACAAGCGCAAGCGCAAGGCGGATCTTCACGTCCACTCGAAGTACTCGAAGCGACCCGCGCAGTGGATCCTGCGCAAGCTGGGCGCGTCGGAGAGCTACACCGAACCGCTTGCGGTCTATGGACTGGCGAAAAGCAGAGGCATGGATCTCGTCACCATCACCGACCACAACACTCTGGCGGGAGCGCTGGAGATCGCCCATCTCGAGGGTACCTTCCTGAGCGAGGAGATCACGACCTATTTCCCTGAGGACCGCTGCAAACTCCATGTCCTGGCCTACAGGATCACCGAGGCCCAGCACGAGGATATCTCCCGGCTGCGTGAGAACGTCTTCGAGCTTGCGGCCTACCTCAGGCAGCAGCGGATCGTCCACGCCCTTGCCCACCCGATGTATTCGGTCAACGACCGGCTGACCTTCGAACACTTCGAGATGACCCTTCTGCTTTTCAGGAATTTCGAGCTGAACGGCTCCCGCGACGCCGAGCAGAACGACATCCTCGCCGGCATCCTGGGGAACCTGACGCGGGAGGAGATCGAGCGCCTGGCGGCGAAGCACCGCCTGGCGCCGGCCTTTGCGGAACCGTGGAGGAAAAACCTGGTCGGAGGCTCGGATGACCATGCCTCGCTCAACGTTGCAGGCACGCACACGGAGGTCGATGAGGCGGCCGGCGTCGATGACTTTCTGCAGGCGGTCGAGGAAGGCCGGGCCCGCGTCTGCGGCGGGGCCTCCTCGCCCAAGCACCTGGCCCACACGATCTACAGCGTGACCTATCAATTCTACAAATCCAGGTTCTCCCTCGGTCGCCTCATGGATGCGGACCCGGTCCTGAGCTTCGCGGACCGGCTTCTGGTTCCGACCGGGCAAACCGACAGGGGGAAGCAGGGCCATGAAAACGGAGGCGCACCCGACACGAAAAGGCCGAACGTGCGGTCGAGAGGCGCTTCCTGGTCCATGCAGTTCCTTCTTGAAAAAGAGGCCAGGAACATCCTTCGCAACGATACGGAGCTGCTCGGGATCGATGGAACCGGCGGGGGCGGGAGCCGCGAGGCGACCGAGGTCTGGTTCCGTTTCGTGGATCGGATCTCGGAAAAGGTTCTCCGGCGGTCCGCGGACAACATCCTCGAGAGCGTCTCCGGGGCCAATCTGTTCGACATCTTTCATGCGATCGGCTCCGTCGGGTCCCTCTACACATTGCTCGTTCCCTACTTCGTCGGGTACACCCACTTCACGAAAGATCGTCTTCACGCCTCGGCATGGAGCGAGCGGTTGGGGGCGAAGCCGAGGAGCCCGGAGCTCCGCCGCCTGAAGATCGCCCATTTCACCGACACATTCTACGATGTGAACGGAGTGGCCAAGACCCTGCAGATGCAGCTCGAGATCGCCCGGAAGAACCACAAGCAGCTCGAGATGATTACCTGCGGCCCGGAGGCCGAAGGGTTCGGCATCACCAACTTCGAGCCCATCGGAACGTTCGAGATGCCGGAATACAGCCTGATGAAGCTCTACTATCCGCCCCTGCTGAAGATGCTGGACTACTGTTACGAGGGGCGGTTCACCCACATCCATGCCGCCACCCCGGGCCCCATCGGCCTGGCGGCGCTGGCCATCGCCCGGATCCTCCATCTGCCGCTTTACGGCACGTATCATACGGCCCTTCCGCAGTACATCACCCAGTTGACCGATGACTCCTCGCTGGAGGATCTGGTCTGGAGATACATGATCTGGTTTTACGGCCAGGCGGACGTCGTATACGTGCCCTCCCGCGCCACGGGGGAGGAGTTGGTCGAGAAGGGGATCCCGGAGGAAAAAATCAAGTTCTATCCCCGCGGGATCGACATCGACCGGTTCCATCCCTCCAAGGCGAACGGCTTCTTCCGGCGGCGGTTCCATCTCACGGAAAAAGAGATCAAGCTCCTTTACGTGGGCCGCGTGTCCCGGGAGAAGAACCTGCCTGAGCTCGTCGAGGTCTTCCGCAAGGCGGCCGCGGTCCGGAAGGGAATCCGCCTGGTCGTCGTCGGCGAAGGGCCCTATCTCGAAGACATGAGGAAGGCCCTTCAGGGCCTGCCCGTGACCTTCACAGGGTTTCTGACCGGCGAGGATCTGAGCCAGGCCTATGCCTCGAGCGACATCTTCGTCTTCCCGTCGACCACCGACACCTTCGGCAACGTGGTGTTGGAGGCCCAGGCCTCGGGCATTCCCGTGGTCGTGACCGACCGGGGGGGGCCTCAGGAGAACCTGGTGCCGGGAAGGACGGGATACGTCGCGTCGAGCGCCGATCCGGGTGCGTTCTTGAAATGCGTGCTTCAGTTGATCGACAACCCGCAATTGCTCAACAAGATGAAACGGAACGCCCGGAAATATGTCCGGGACCGCTCCTTCGAGGCGGCCTACCTGCGGCTCTGGGAGAGCTACCGGAACTGCGACCCGCTCCGCAGGGGGCGCCCGACGGAATTGCCGAGCCTGGGAGCCTGCTGAGGAGATGAGGATTCCTCTGCGAATCGGGCCCCTGCTGGCCGGACTCTTTCACAGGCGCCTCCCGGGCCAGTTGGTGATTCAGATTACGGACCGCTGCAACGCCTCCTGTCCGCAGTGCGGGATGCGGGCCTCGAACGATTTCCCGCGCTCCAAGCTCCCCCTGGACGACGTCAGGCGTATCCTCGACAGCGCGGCCGAGCAGGGGATCCAGGTCGTTTCCTTCACCGGCGGCGAGCCGTTTCTCTTCCTAGACGAACTCGTCGAGATGATCCGCCATGCCGGCAAGGCGGGCATCGGGTGCATCCGGACCGGCACGAACGGGTACTTTCTGCGGGGCGCGGGCACGGACCGGTTCCGGTCCAGAGTGGAAAGGATCGCAGCGTCCCTGGCCGGCACCCCCCTGCGCAACCTCTGGATCAGCCTCGACTCCGCCGTCCCCTCGGTGCACGAGGGGAGGCGGGGTTTGCCCGGCGTGGTCGAGGGAATCGCGCAGGCCCTGCCCGTCTTTCACGCGCACGGCATCTATCCCGCCGTGAACCTAGGGATCAACCGGCGGATGGGCGGCGAGTCCGTGGCGGAACCCGGGTCGGCCCCGGCCGGTTCCGACGAGCGGCGGCAGGTCTTCTACGAGGCCTGCAAGGCGGCGTTTCGGGAATACTACCGGGCCGCCGTCGGTCTGGGATTCACCATGGTCAATGCCTGCTACCCCATGAGCGTCGATGCAGGGCAGAGGGCAGGGGATCTCGATCCTGTCTATGCCGCCACATCCGCGGACAGAGCCGTGCGCTTCGAGAGGGCCGAGAAGGCCATCCTATACAAGGCCCTGATGGAGGTCATCCCCGAGTACAGGGGCAGGATCCGGATCTTCTCCCCCCGGACCTCGCTGCTGGCCCTGCACAGGGAATACGCCGGGAACGAACCGCGGGACGCCTATCCGTGCCGCGGAGGCCTGGACTTCTTTTTCATCGATGCGAGGGACGGCAACACCTACCCGTGCGGCTACCGGGGCGGCGAAAACATGGGGAGGTTCTGGGACCTGAAACGGAATGCGTCGGCCTCGGATGCTGTCTGCACCCGGTGCGACTGGGAGTGTTTCCGGGATCCTTCGGAGCTCGCGGGTCCCTTGCTGCAGGGCCTCTCGGATCCCGTGGGCCTGCTGCGGAGACTGATGCGCGACCGGGAGTTCGCACGTGTCTGGCTCGACGACCTCAGGTACTACCGCGCCTGCGACTTCTTCGACGGCCGGAAGCCCCCCGATCCGGATCGCCTCCGCCGATTCGGCGAAGACCGCATCCCGGCCTCTTCCGCGGCTCCCGTCTGCTCTTGTGGCGAAGAGTTCTGTAGCCCTTGGCCTTCTGTTTCTCCCTGACTTCCGATCCCCGGGCCCAGACTGCAAGGCGCCGCGCAGGCCTCTGGTCGCGGCGGGTGGGGCCCGCCCGTTGGCGTGCATTGACTTCATCCTTCCGTAGGCATAGGTTCGCCGGAAGAAGGCCGACGGGATCGAGAGGGGGAGGAACGCCGCATGAAACGGACCGAATGGGTAAGTGCGTCCCGCATCCTCGTCGCGACAGGACTTCTCGCGCTTCTGGTCAAGGCCGGCTGCGGCGGGGACGGTGGCGGGACGAGCCCCGCTCCCGAATCCCCCGTCTTCCTGGAAAAGGCGGGCGGAGACAATCAGACGGGCGAGGCGGGCCGCGCCCTTCCCGAGCGGATCTTCGTCCGTGTCCGTGATGCGGAGGGGACCGGGATCGGGGGCGAGACCGTCACGTTTACCGTCACGGCGGGGGGAGGGTCCGTATCGCCCGTTTCCGCCGTTTCCGGCCCGGACGGGCGGGCCTCGACCCTCTGGACGATGGGCGCCCCTCCGGTCCGGAACCGGCTCAGGGCCTCGGCCGGCCGGGATGCGGTCGAATTCACCGCATGGGCGGGTCCCGGGGAGGAACCCGTTTTGGAGCTTGTCTTCCAGGGGGAGCCCGGCGTTGCCAGCGAAGACCTGGCCTTTGAGGAGGGCAGGGGCCTTTTTCTGGGCAGCCCGGGCGCCATCCTCAACCTTGCGGACCCCGCCGCAGGCGCGGTCGAGATGACGCTCACCGGAGAGGCGGTCGAAAGCCCGGCCGGAATCGCCTTCGGGCCCAACGGAGACCTCTATGTCTGCGAGAACGGCGAGTCGGGCACGTCCGTGAAGCGGATCGAGCCCTCCGGCAGGTGCGAGGTTCTCTCCGAGGGCTTCGCAGGGCGGCCCTTCGCGCTGCCCAACCACATCGCGGTGCACAGCTCGGGCGAGATCTATCTCTCTTCGACATGCGACGGAAGGATCTACCGGATTTCCCCGGAGACCGGCCGGACCACGGAGTTTCTCGCCATCCCCGGGCCGAACGGGCTCGCCCTCGACGCCGAGGAGGCCTACCTGTACATCCTGACCGAGAACCCGGCCGTCTTCTGCCTCCCCAGCCCGAGCGTGCGTGCCGGCCTCTACCGTGTGCCCCTCGGTCAGACGGGCGGGTTGGAGAGGCTTGTCGAAGGCTTTGCCCTCGCAGGCGACGGTCTGGCCTTCGACGAGGAGGGAAACCTTTACACCGTCTTCAGCGGGGACATCCGGGGAAGACCGGGCGGCTTCGACGACAGCGGCGTGTTCGTCTACACGCCGGATGCGCCGGACCGGCCGATTCAGGCGTTCTTCACGGTCGACGTTCTGGAAGGAGAGATCCTCACCAACATCGCCTTCGGGGTGGAGCCCTTTGATCCGTATTCGCTTTACTGTTACGGGTTCACGGGCAAGCTCTACCGGGTCGAGGTCGGGATCCGGGGCAGGGTCCTCCCGTAGGGCGGGCTCGAAGGCGGCCTTTGCAGGAGCATGCGATGGACGCAATCATGAGACTCGTCTGGCTGGTTTCCGTCCTGGCGGTGGGATGCTCGGGAGCGAGACCAGCGGGTTTGGGCGTCAAGGAAGGGAAGCTCGCGGCATGCCCGAAGTCGCCGAATTGCGTATCGACGCAGAGCAGCGACGAGGAGCACAGGATCGACGCGATCTCCTACACCTCCTCCCTGGACGAGGCCAGGGACAGGGTGGAGAAGATCGTCCGCGGCATGCCCCGCTCTCGGGTTGTGGTGCTCGAAAGGGATTACATGCACGTCGAGTGCACGTCGCGGATCTTCCGGTTTGTCGACGATGTGGAATTCTGGTTCGATGACTCGAACAAGGTCATCCACTTCCGATCCGCCTCCCGGGTCGGCTATTCGGACCTCGGGGTCAACCGGAAGCGGATGGAGGAGATCCGCGCTCGGTTCATCGAGGGGCGGTTCGGCCCCTGACAGGAATTTTCAACGCCCTCCCGAGGGAAGGCCGGAACCGGAGAGAGGACGCCGCGAGATGCGCAGAAAGGACAAGGAAATCCGGGACCGCGGGCAAATGCTCGAGATCATCGAGAAGTCCCTTGTCTGCCGGCTCGGCCTCTGTCAGGACAACGTGCCCTATGTGGTGCCTCTGAATTTCGGCTACCGCGACGGGTGCCTCTATTTTCATTCCGCCCGGCAGGGCAGAAAGATGGACATGATCCGGGCAAACCCCCGCGTGTGCTTCGAGATCGACACCGACACGGAGCCGATCCCGTCGAATCAACCGTGCGACTGGGGCATGAAATTCGCGAGCGTGATCGGGTTCGGGACCGCGGCCGTCCTGGAAGACCCGGAAGAGAAGAGGAGGGGGCTGGACGCGATCCTGGAACACTATTCGCCGCGTCCGCTGCAGCCCTACCCTGAGTCCTTGCTGGAGCACACCGCCGTGATCCGGGTGCAGGTGGAAGAGATGACCGGAAAGCGGTCCGGCGGGCTTTGAAACCGTCCGGAAGATGCACCTCGCCGATCGCCGAACGGTTCGCGAGCCGGAGACACGCCTTCGGATGGGTGCCCGGGGATCTATTCTTCCGGGAAGTTGATGAGGCAGACCCCGCTTGAGGCCCAACAACAGCAGGACAACGCAATGCTTTCGGTCATCATCCCCACGTACAACCGCCTGCCAATTCTCCGGGAAGTCCTCGCGGCACTGGCCGCCTGCGACGTGCCCAGGCAGGGCCGCGAGATTGTGGTCGTTTCCGACGGCTCGGAGGACGGCACCAACGAATGGCTGGCCGGCTTCAAACCGCAGGGGCCTTTCCGCTTCCTCGTTCAACCCAACTCCGGGCCGGCTTGTGCGCGCAACCTCGGGGTCAAGCATTCCACCGGTGACCGGATTCTCTTCATCGGCGACGATACCGTGCCCGCGCGCGACCTGCTGGTCCGGCACTGTGACCGCGCAGCCCGCGAGCCAAGCCCGGACACCACAGCCGTGCTGGGGTACACGTGCTGGCACCCCCGCATCCGGGTCAGTCCGTTCCTCGATCATATCAACGAGTACGGGCTGCAATTCGGATTCTCCATCATCCCCGACCCCGAAAACGTACCGTTCCATTTCTTCTACGCGTCCAACGTTTCGGTCTCGCGGAGGCTCTTTGAACAGCTCGGCGGTTTTGACACGAGCTTTCCGAATGCGGCTTGGGAGGACGTGGAGTTTGCCTACCGGGCCCGCAAGCTGGGCATGCGGATGGTTTACGAACCCGCCGCCCTCACCCGGCACGATCACAACGTGGACATCCGTGGTTTCCTGCGGCGCCAGGAGCGCGTTGGCGCCTCGGCGGCGACCCTTCTGCGAAAACACCCGGAATTGACCCGCTTCCTCGGGGCGAACCTGGTTCAGGAAAGGCGAAGGCTCCGCCGAAGGCTGAAGAACCGGGGCGGGCGGCTGTGGTTGTTGTTGAGCCAGTGGGTACCCGCGTTGTTCTCGGCGGAAATCTGCGATGCCGTCATGCGAGATGCCTATTTCACGGGCCTGGCCAGGGGCCTCGAACGCGAAACCGCGACAACGCGGCCGGCGGGGGACGATGCGGCTGTCCGACCGCGGAGCCCGGCGGATTGAGTCGGACGAAAGCGTGAATCTTCGGTGGAGACCCACGGCCGCGCGGGGTCGCCGGGGCGGCAGGCGCCTTCCGATTCGGCTCCTTATTATCGGTTCGCAGAATGATCGGGTCTTGATAGCGCACGAGGCGGGAAAGTCGATCCCCTGTGACGTGGAGAAAAGCCGGGCCGCCTGGCAGGGGGCGGTGAGGTTGTGAATCGATCCGGTGACCGGTGAACCAGGCACAGGCGATTCAGGAGACCGACTCGAGCGCCTTGACGAACTCGGCCGGCTCGATGTCGATGCCCGTCCAGAGCCGGAAGGTGCGTCGAGCCTGGTTGGCGAGCGAGGCCAGGCCGTCCGTGAACGGAATCCCATGCGCCCGGGCCATCTTCTCCCAGAGGTTCTCCCTGCGGCCGTAATTGAGGTCCATGACGAGCTCGCACTCCGAGAGCTTCAACCTCCCCACCTGCAACGCGAGGTCCGGCGCCTCCTCAGGGCTCGAAACACTCGTTGCGTTGACCACGATATTGGCGGCCAGCCCCTCTTCCAGGATCGAGCTCAGGAACTTCGGGGTTCCGCCCAGGCTTTCGACCGTCTTGCGGGCCTTTGCCTCGTCCCTTCCGGCCACGAAAACCTCCGCGGCTCCCAGCCAGTTCAGGATGAAGACGACCGCCCGGGCCGCTCCGCCGGTCCCCACGACCAGGGCGGACTTGCCCTTTGCGTCGAAACCCGCGTCCCGCAAGGCATCCATGAAGCCGATGGCGTTCGTGTTGTATCCCTTGAGGGCGCCGTTCCCGTGAACGATGGTGTTCACGGCCCCGATGATGTTTGCACCTTCCGAGAGCGACTGGATGTGCTGAATGACCGCCTGCTTGTACGGAACGGTTACGTTGGCCCCGGCCACACCGGGCCGGCGAAGATATTGGACCACGCCGCGCAACTCGTCGGGCTTGACGCTCCAGGGCTCGTACGTGCCCCGGAAGCCCACGCGCCGCATCACGGCGGAAAAGATCGCAGGGGATCTGGATGACAGGACCCTCTCGTCTCCGATGATATAGAAAGCCTTGGGGTCGACTCCGTCTTCCATGCCTCTCCCTGTACGCCCGGCGGCTCCGTCGACGCGCCCGTCCCTTACGCCGGCTTTACAAACCGGGCCAGGGGCATCCGCAGGCTGACCGGATCCGGATACCGTTCCCGGTAACCGGCGCGAAGGATAAACTGGATCTCTCTGCCGTCGGCGAGGTGCTTGGACGCCTCCTTTCGCCACGGCTCCTCTTCGAGCATCTGGGTCATCGGGTGCAGCGCAATGTTCTTCTCCCGAACGCGGAGGAACAGCCGCTCGAACCGCCTTCCTGTCTCGATCAGGGAGGCCACCTCGGCGTTTTCACTGGTTATCAGAATCCATCCGGCGCACTGTTTGACCTGGGCCGCCACCATGTCCACGGTCTTGTCGCGGAAGGATTGGCCGAGCACCGAATCTCGATCGAAAAAGTTCCTCACGTACCAGCCGGCAAAACCCTCGATCTCCATGCTGGCGGGCGTGAGCCCGGTTCGGTGGTTTCTTGCAGCCTTGTTCGACCACCGTATCCAGTCGGCCAGCTCCTCCTGAGCTGCGTCGCGATTGGCCTGCGCGCGGTTCGCTTCGAGGGTGCCTTGGGCGAGGTACGTCGCATGTGTCGTTCCGGCAGGGACGTAGAGGGAATCGTTCGAGTTTTGCGTGAGAAACCGGACGTCCTCGGTGCGGAGTTCCCGTTGCTGATAGCCCGTCCTCAAGGTGCGGCGGAGCCTCATCGCGTTCAAATCGGAGGGGACGGGAGGCTGCCTCCTCAGCCGCAGCTCCAGGATGTCGGGCTCGTACGGGCTCTTTGCAATGACCTGGTAGTCGATCGCAATGCCGAATTGCAGCCCGGCCACGACCATGTTCTCCAGGAACGCCCCGAGAGAGAGCAGGAGCTCGCGATTTCCGGGATCGACCGCGGGAAGCCAGCGTTCTCTTGCAGACCCCAGGGTCCACCGGTTCGGTTCCTCGATCCTCACCTCCCACGGCTGGGTGTTGTGTCCGCTCGGCGCGAGCGATGCGAGGTAGAGCATCTCCGCGCGATCCTCGTCAAGCATGTTCCCAAGCGACTGCCTCTCCGAGGCTTCCGCAAGACCGGATCGAGTCACTGTTCCGCAGCCCGGCAGGGCCGTGGTCACGGCGGTGGCCAGGAAGGATTTCCCTGCCCATCCGAGAAAAGCCCTCCTTTCCAGGGACGCCGGTTGCGGTATCGTCATGTCGTCCTCCTTCCGTTCAGAATGCCGGGCCCACGGTGTGGATCGACAGGCAGTCCTGCAGGTTCGCCTCGGCCTTGGGCCGCTCGCCTTCGGCCACCCGCTGGATGAGGTCGATCAGTTCGCTGCCGGCCGCGCGGATATCCACGCCCTCGAGCAGACGGCCCGCGTTCACGTCCATGTCGTCTTCCATCATCCTGTAGAGTTCGCTGTTCGATGCGATCTTGACGACGGGCACGATCGGGAATCCCACCGGAGAGCCGCGCCCGGTGGTGAAGAGCATGATCTGGGCGCCGCCGGCCGCCATGCCGGTCAGGGAGAAGATGTCCGAGCCCGGCGTGTCCATGAGGACGAGCCCCCTGGCCGAAGGCTCGGCCCCGTATGCGACGACCTCGTTCACCGGCGACGTCCCGCCCTTGATGATGCATCCCAGGGACTTCTCGGTGATGTTGGTGAGCCCTCCCTCGATGTTGCCCGGCGAGATGACCATGCCCGCCAGGGGGCCGAGGGCCTCCTTCACGAACTTCCTCTGGTCCCGGATCATCCCGTAGACCTTCTCGCCGATCTCCGGGGTGGCGGCCCGCTTCTTCAGGATGTCCTCCGTGCCGATCATCTCCGTGGTCTCGGAGAGGATCACCGTGCCGCCCCGGGCGACCAGCCAGTCTGCGGCCGCTCCGACCAGGGGATTGGCGGTCACGCCGGAGAGCGCGTCCGACCCGCCGCACTCGAGGCCGAGCACAAGCTTGTCCCATCCGCACGGCTCCCGCTTGAGGGTCGCGGCCTCGGCCAGCATCCGCCGGGCGATGTCCACGCCCTTGGCCGTGGTCTTCTTCGTCCCCCCCTGCTCCTGGATGACCAGGCTCTCCACCGGCTTGCCCGAGGCCTGCGCCTGGGCGGCGAGCTGGGGCGCCTTCATGAACTCGCAGCCGAGGCCCACGACCAGGATGGAGGCCACGTTCGGATTTCTGCACAGGCCGGCGACGGTGCGGCCCGTGATTTCCACGTCGGCCAGCCCGCGGCCGCACCCCTCCGGGTGGGTGACCGTCTTGACCTCCGGGACCTCCCGCCCGATGGCGTTGACGACCCCGTTGGCACAGGATACGGAACTGATGACCAATACGTGATTTCGGACCCCGCACTTCCCGTCGGGACGTCGATATCCCAGGAAGCCCATTTCATTCCTCCTCCCACTTCAGGTTGTGCGTGTGGACCCAGTCCCCGGGCCGTATCGGGCCGGAGGCGTATCCGATCGTCTCTCCGTACTTGCGGACGGGCCCGTTTTCGGGCACCTCTGCGATGGCTACCTTGTGATTTCGCATGATGTCTTCGTTGGCCCTGAGCTTCAGATCGCCGATTCCGGTGACGGCCTCGCCGGCCTTGATCTCCCGGATGGCCACGGCGACGTTGTCCCTCGGGTCGATGCGTACGGCGTTTGTCTCCATCGCGAACCCCTTTCCCTTGGTTTCTCCCGTTGCCTTCCCCTCAACCGTTCCACAGGGATGGGGGATAGACTCCGCGCTCGACCAGTGCGCGCACGGCCTGCTCCACGGCCGGCCTGTCTTCCCTGTAGGTGATCCCGAACCAGCGCTCTTCGGTCCGGAGTACCTTGACCCGGGCGCGGCCCCCGGCCGTCAGTTGCCCGATCCGTTCCGGCAGGAAGTACTCCGCCTTGGGGTCGGATCCGCGACGCTCGAGAAACGAGAGGAAGCCGGTCTCGAGCTCGCCGAAAAGGGCGGGTGTGAAGCCCCACAGGTTCATGGAAACCACGCTGTCGGCGGGCAGCTCGATCCAGTTCTTCCCGTCTTCCGTGTGCCGCACGCCGTCCCGGAACCGCCGGATCTTCTCCCGCTCGCGGATCGCGCGGAGGGTTCCGTCGGAGGCGATCTCGCACACCCCCCGCGACACGTAGCCGTGCTCGGACAGGGTGTTTCCGAGGAGGTACCCGACCAGGCATCCCTCGATCACCCCGTCGCGCTCCCGAACATTTTTCAGATAATCACACACCGCATGGAAGGCGGAGGGGCCGTAGAAGTCGTCCGCATTGATGACGGCAAAGGGGGTGCGGACCTGATCGCGGCACACCAGGACGGCGTGGGCCGTTCCCCAGGGCTTCCCCCGGCCCTCCGGGACCGTGAAGCCTTCCGGCAGCGGCTCCAGCTCCTGGTACGCGTAAGCCGTCTCGATCCGCTCCTCGATCCTGCGGCCGATGCGCTCCCGGAACTCGTCCTCCATCTCCCTGCGGATCACGAACACGACCCGGCCGAACCCGGCCCGCCCGGCGTCATAGACCGAATAGTCGACGATCTTTTCGCCTGCCGGGCCGACCGGATCGACCTGCTTGAGGCCGCCGTAGCGGCTCCCGATCCCGGCCGCCATGACGATCAAGGCGATTTCGGGCATGGTTGTGTTTTCCATGGTCGAAAGGTATTCATCCCGGAAGGATATGGAATCGACCGCAAGAGTGCAAATGCCGGGGAGAACGGGGAATTCCACACCTTCGTCTACGACGGCCCGCCCTTCCGATTCCCTGTCGCTCACACGAAAGGCGAGGCGGTCCCTCGGGACGCGCGTTTCTCCTTCCGCGACTTGATCCCGGACGAAAAAGCGCTTGCGTTTCCGGAGCCGTAAGATGAGAATCCCTGGAAATCGGAAAGGAGCCTTCCATGGACAAGAAGTTGGTGAGGAAAGGCGTCATCCAGGCCGGGAGGCAGGACATCCGCCGCGAGGCCCAGGAGTTGGCGCGCTACATTCCGGCGCGCCTCGCCCCGCTGGCCCAGGTCGTTTACAACTACTGCTGGTCCTGGCATCCGGACGGAGAGCAGGTGTTCCGGGACATCGATGAGTACGAGTGGACCCTCAGCGGGAGAAACCCGGTCCGGTTCCTCTGGAGGGCCTCCCAGCCCGCCCTGGAGCGCGCCGCCGCAGACAAGCGGCTGGTCGCGCGCGTGGATGCGCTCCGGGACTTTCTGGAGGAAGAACTCGACCGCGAACCCTCGCAGGACGGCATCCCTCCGGAGAACCCGGTGGCCTTCTTCTGTGCCGAGTTCGGCCTGCACCGGTCCATGCCCGTCTACTCGGGAGGGCTCGGCGTGCTTGCCGGCGACATCCTCAAGGAGGCCTCGGACAGGGCCCTGCCCATGGTGGGCATCGGCCTGATGTATCAGCGCGGCTTCTTCCATCAGCGTATCGATGCGTCCGGCTACCAGCACGAGTATTGGTATGCCACCGGACCGGATCGCCGGCCCACCGCCAAGATCACGGTGGAAGAGGGGGAGCCTCTCTGCGTTACGGTGCCGATCTGGGGAGAATCGGTGAGGGTCCACGTGTGGCGCGTGGAAGTCGGAAGAATCCCCCTCTTTCTTCTCGATACCGAGGTGCAGGAGAACACGCCGCGCCAGCGATACATCACCGCCCGTCTTTACGAGGGCAACCACCAGATCCGCCTGGCCCAGTACGCCCTGCTCGGCGTGGGCGGCATACGGGTTCTCAATGCCCTGGGGATCCGCCCTTCCGTGATCCACATGAACGAGGGTCACCCGGCGGCGGCCACCCTGGAGATGGTCAGACGGGAGGTCGACGCGGGGGTCCCCTTCCCGGAGGCCTGTGATCGCGTCCGCCGCAGGGTGGTGTTCACGACCCATACACCGGTGCCCGCCGGAAACGAGACCTACCCGCCGGATGAGTTCGGCGCCGTCTTCCAGGACATGGCACAGGCCATGGGGACGGACCGGGAGGGGCTTCTCCGGCTCTGCAGGGTCCGGCCCGACGACCGGAACGAGCCGCCGGGCATGACGGTTCTGGCCATCCGGATGAGCCGCAGCGTCAACGGCGTCAGCCGAATTCACGGCGGCGTGGCGAGACGGATGTGGCGGGATCTTTTTCCCGGCCGGTCGGGGGAGGACGTGCCCATCACGCACGTCACCAACGGCGCGCATTTGCCCACGTGGATCGCGCCGGAGATCCGAAGGCTCCTGGACCGGTACCTTCGGCCGGACTGGTATTTGCAGGAAAGGGTCATGGACCCGGCGACGTGGGAGGCGGTGGATTCCATCCCGGATGAGGAACTCTGGGCGGCCAGGAAGGCGATGAGCACCCGGCTCATTTCATGGGCGAAGACGCACAGCGTGATCGACCGGCTGACCCGGGGAGACACCATGGAGTATGCCCTCGCGGCCTCCCAGACATTGGACCCCAACGCCCTCACCCTGGGCTTCGCACGGCGGCTGGCGACCTACAAGCGGCTCTACCTCCTCACGCACGATCCCGGCAGGGTGCTTCCCATGCTGGAGGGCCCTCGACCCATACAGCTTCTCTTTGCAGGCAAGGCCCACCCCCGGGACGAGGAGGCGAAGCACATGCTGCAGAGGATGTTTCAGCTCAAGGGGAACCGGTCGGTCGGCCAGCGCGTTGTGTTTATCGAAGACTATGACATGGGGGTTGCCAGAAGGATGGTGGCCGGTTGCGACGTCTGGATCAACCTGCCCAGGCCCCCTCTCGAGGCCAGCGGCACAAGCGGCATGAAGGCGGCCTTCAACGGCACCCTGAATCTGAGCGTTCTGGACGGGTGGTGGGCGGAGGCGTACGACGGGCGGAACGGTTGGGGGATCGACGGGACCGAGGACCCGGACCACGGGGCCAAGGACGCCCGGGATGCGGCGGCCTTTTACGACCTGATGGAAAAAGAAGTGATCCCCCTGTTCTACGATCGGGATGAAAAGGGGGTCCCCCACGGCTGGGTCCAGCGCATGAAGGCCTCGATCCGCACGATTGCGCCCCGGTTCTGCGCCACGCGGATGGTGGACGAATACGTCCGCCGAATCTATCGCGGCGGCTCCGTGTGAGACGGGAACAAGCGCAGCCCCTTCAACCCTCCTCCCTCGTTTTCGCCCGAAACAGAAGGGCCACACCTATACGGGCATGGCCCTTATGCGGCATTCGATGACCTGCCCCCGGGATACAGGATGTGTCGCCTCTCAGGGATCGGGATACAAACCGCGTCCCGGGCAAGGCCGGTTCAGGGGCAACCGACCACGCAGGTGTTGAGGGTGTTCAGGCAGGCCGTACCCGTGTCTGCTCCCTCCAGGCAGACCTCGAAGGCGTCTCCGCAATCTGTCCAGCACTGGTTGCACGTATCGAACATGAAGTCGACCGCGGGCAGGCATCCCGGAATATCATCCACGAATGCCTGATAACAATTGTCCCCGCACTCGTCCGTACCGCACCCAGACAAACAGGTCTTCAGTTCGTCGACGTTCGCGGAGGCCTGTGTCTGGCAGTCCTCCGAGGTGAACTGCTCCAGGGCCTGCTCGCAGGTCATCTGGGGCGCTTCGTCATCGTCGTCGCCGCACCCGGCGAGGCCCAGGGCAAGGATCAGCCCCGAGCAGAACAGGATCGCCGCCATCGTTTTCCAGATCTTCATCTTCGTCTCCTTTCCCATCCCAGGCTGTTTGATGTGCAGTACGCCGGATCGTTTCCGGATCTCCCGTGTATCACGGCACCCCCCGTTCTGTAAAGCTCTTTTTCAGTCTTTATACCGTAGGCTCGTTGCGGGACGGTTACCCTGCCTTCGTCATGGGCCCGCCCGGCAGGATGCGGCGGGGCCGGCGGCGCCCCGCCACCCGGCGCACTGATTGCCGTCGATTCGCTCTCCGTCGACCTTGCGAACGCATGGACATGCAGGCTGCAAGAAACCTCCTCCAGGGATCAGAGGACAGCAGGAGAATTGGCCGGGGTTGGGGATTGGCCGGCTAGGGACAGGGCGGTGCCTGCGCTGCGAGACGGAACACGGGCGGCTCGATCCGCTGGCATCGGCAGCGGGGGCAGGCGCTCGGCCGGGTGAACCGCCTCCTCCCTTCGAACCGGAACCCGCACTGCAGGCACTCCGCCGCCTCGATCAGGAGCCGCCGGCCGGACCTGCGCAGCGATCTTTCCAGATGTTGGAGGTGGGGGGCCACGTCCTTCTCCCGGATCCGGACCCGGGCCGAAAGCTCCCGGGCGGTCAACGGTCCCTCCTCGAGGCACGAGAGGATCGACTGCCTGAGGGTGCGCTCGTGCGCGCGGGGCTCGATTCGCGGCCGGTCCCTCATGCGATCCTGCCATAGGTCTCTGTCATCCTGCGAAGCCCGGCGGCCAGCTCGGGACTGAGCTGTTCGGGCAGGAGCCGCCACTGCCAGTTTCCGTCCTTGCGTGCCGGCCGGTTCATGCGGGCCTCTTCGCCCAGCCCGAGCAGGTCCTGCATCGGGAGGATCGCCGTATTGGCCACCGACATCATGGCCATCCGGACCATTTCCTCGCAAATCCTTTCCGGCCCCACCTCTCTGCCGAGGTAGCGGAACAGACGCTCCCTGTCCTCCCCCGTGACTTCCCGCTCGAACCAGCCCTTGACCGTGTTGTTGTCGTGCGTTCCCGTGTAGATCAGGCAGTTTCTTACGTGGTTGTGCGGCACGTAAGGGTTTGTGGCCAGGTTGTCGCCGAAGGCGAAGAGCAGCACCTTCATGCCGGGCAGATCGAAGCGGTCCATCAGATCCCGGACGTCCTGCGTAATGGTGCCGAGGTCCTCGGCCACGATAGGAAGGTAGGGGAAGTGCCGGAGCAGGGCCTGGAAGAAATCGTTCCCCGGACCGGGCACCCACTTGCCGCGGACGGCCGTGGGCTCTTCGGCCGGGATCTCCCAGTAGGCGGCGAATCCTCGGAAATGGTCGATCCGGACCATGTCGAAAAGATGCAGGTTGCGCGCAAGCCTCCGGATCCACCAGGCGTACCCCGATTCGCGCAATGCGTCCCACCGATAGACCGGGTTCCCCCAACGCTGGCCGGTCTCGCTGAAGTAGTCGGGCGGAACCCCGGCCACGGCGGTCGGCCTCTTGTCAGGGTCCAGCTTGAAAAGCTCGGGGTGGGTCCACACGTCCACGCTGTCGAGATTCACGTAGACGGGCAGGTCCCCGAAGATCACGACGTTCCGCCGGTTGCAGTACTCCCGCAAGGCGACCCACTGCCTCTCGAACAGGTATTGGAGGATCTTCCCCTCCTCGATACGGCCGGCCAGAGCCCTGCGGGCGGCCTCGAGCGACGCCGGGTCCCTGTCCCTCAGGTCGGCGGGCCATTCCTGCCAGGGGCGTCCGTCGAACCTCTCCTTCAGGGCCGCGAAGAGCGCGAGGTCCTCGAGCCAGTCGGCGTTCTCGGAGCAGAACCGCCCGTAGTCCTCCGCCGTGCCGCCCGCGCGGAAACGGCTCTGCGCCAGGGAGAAGAGCCCTTGCTTGAACGAGATGACCCCCCGGTAGTCGATCCGATCCCGGGGGAAATCCGGGGCCGAACCCAGCTCCTGCCGGGCGAGCAGCCCCTGGTCCACGAGCCGTTCCGGGCTGATCAGGAGCGGGCTGCATCCGAAGGCCGAGATGCTGTCGTAGGGGGAGTTCCCGTGCACCGGGTCGGTGGGGTTGAGCGGCAGGACCTGCCAGAGGCGCTGTCCGCTCTCGGCGAGGAAGTCGGCGAAGCGGTAGGCCCACGGGCCCATGTCCCCGATACCGAAATCCGAGGGCAGGGAGGTGAGGTGCAGCAAAATGCCGCTTCCCCGTTTCTCCAGTGCGGGGATGGCCATCAGCAAGCCCCCCGGGAAGTCCCCTTGAAGAAAATGGCGCCCAGCGGGGGCAAGTCGATCAACAGAGAGAAGGGCCTTCCCTGGCAGGGGACCTCCCGTGCGATCGCCTGCCCCTTGTTGCCCACCCCTGTTCCGCCGTAGGCCTCCCCGTCGCTGTTCAGGACCTCCTTCCACGGGCCTCCGTGGGGGACGCCCACGCTGTAGCCCCTTCTCGGCACGGGCGTGAAGTTGAATACGGCCGCGATCATCGCGCCCTGCGGATCGCCCTTTCTCAGGAAGCTCACAATGCTGCCGGCCGCGTCCTGGAAGTCGATCCACTCGAACCCTTCCGCCTCGCAGTCTTTCTTGTGCAGCGCCGGCTCCGAGGCGTACAGACGGTTCAGGTCGCGGACCCATTGCTGCACGCCCTTGTGAACCGGATACTGAAGGAGGTGCCAGTCCAGGCTCGTCTCGTGGTACCACTCGTTGGATTGTCCGAACTCGCCGCCCATGAACAGGAGCTTCTTGCCGGGGTGCGCGTACATATAGCCGAAGAGAAGCCGAAGATTGGCGAAGCGCTGCCATTCGTCGCCCGGCATTCTGCGCAGCAGGGAGCCCTTTCCGTGCACCACCTCGTCGTGGGACAGAGGAAGCAGGAAGTTCTCGAAAAAGGCGTACCAGATGCTGAAGGTGAGCTGGTTCTGGTGGTGCTTTCGGTAAATGGGGTCCTTGGAGAAGTAATCCAGCGTATCGTGCATCCATCCCATGTTCCACTTGAAGCCGAACCCGAGCCCGCCGACGTACGTGGGCCGGGTCACCATCGGCCACGCCGTGGATTCCTCGGCGATGAGCTGGGTGTCCGGGTAGAACTTGTACGAGATCTCGCTCAGTCGCTTGATGAAATCGATGGCCTCCAGATTCTCCCGGCCCCCGTAAGCGTTCGGGATCCACTCCCCTTCGCTCCGGCCGTAGTCCAGGTACAGCATGGAGGCCACCGCGTCGATCCGAAGGCCGTCCGCATGGTACCGGTCGAGCCAGAACAGGGCATTGCTGATCAGGAAGGAGCGCACCTCGTGCCGCCCGTAGTTGAAGAGGTAGCTCTGCCACTCCGGGTGGATTGCCTTGCGGGGGTCCTGATGTTCGAAAAGGTGGGTTCCGTCGAAGTAGACCAGTCCGTGCCCGTCGGACGGAAAGTGGGAAGGAACCCAGTCGAGAATCACGCCGATGCCGTGCCGGTGCAGGGTATCGATCAGGAACATGAGGTCCTGCGGTTCCCCGTATCGGCTCGTCGCGGCGAAATAGCCCGTGATCTGATACCCCCATGAACCGTAGAAGGGATGCTCCATGACGGGCATCAGTTCCACGTGGGTGAACCCCATCTCACGCACGTATTCGGCGAGCTGGCGGCCCGCGTCCCGGTAACTGAGGGGATCCCTTCTCCCTTCGAGGCCCCTGCGCCAGGATCCGAGGTGCACTTCGTAGATCGCGATCGGCGCGTCGAGGGCCGTCCGGGCACCCCGGCCTTTCATCCACGGGTCGTCTTCCCACACGTACTGCAGGTCCCACACCCGGGAAGCGGTCCGCGGGGGCACCTCGGAGAAGAAGGCGAAAGGGTCCGCCTTGTCCACGGTATACCCGTTGATGTTCGAGACCACGCGATACTTGTAGCAGGTTCCGCGCTCCACGCCCGGAATGAAGCCCTCCCAGATTCCGGACTCGTCCTCCCGGACCTTGAGCGGATGAGCGTCGGGGTTCCACCCGTTGAAATCGCCCGTGACCGAAACCCCGGCCGCGTTGGGCGCCCAAACCGCGAAGAACGTGCCTCGGACGCCGTTCCGGCTGCCCGGGTGGGCCCCGAACTTCTCGTAGAGCCGGAAATGGTTCCCCTGTTTGAAAAGGTAGACGTCGTGGTCGGTGATGGGGCTTCCCTCGTACAGAACGCTGGAAACGTTCTTCATTGTCTCCCTCATGGGCTCAGGTCTCCGGGGCCTGCCGGCCCCTTGGTACGCGGGCGTTCGGAGTATAGGAAGAAAGGCTCTCCCGGGTCAATTTCGCTGCGGGACGGCGAAGGACTACCGGAAGGCATCGAGCAGTCGTGGAAGGGCCTCCGTTCGAACGGTCTGTTTGACGAGAGGGGCCTCCTTCAGGGCGGGCTCCTGCTCTTCGCGCGTGGGTCTTGCCGACCTGTACAGGATCCCGATCGGGATCCTCTCCCCCCATTCCTGAGCACGCCGGAAGGCTCTTACCCTGTCGGACGGGTCGTAGCCCTCTACCTCCTCGATCTTGTAAACACGGCTCTTGTACCACGGGAAGGTGTTGACGCGATTGAAGGAGACGCAGGGCTGCAGGATGTCGATGAAGGAGAAGCCCCTGTTGCGGATTCCTTCCTGGATGAGCCGGCTGAGGTGCGGGATGTCGCCCGTGAACCCGCGGGCCACGAAGCTCGCGTCCATGGCGATGGCCAGGAGCAGCGGGTTCTCCGGCGGGTTCGGGGAGCCCCACGGAGTGGTTCGGGATACATATCCTTTCTCGCTCGTGGGCGAGGTCTGTCCCTTGGTCAGGCCATAGACCTGGTTGTCGTGAACCAGGTAGGTGATGTCAACGTTCCTCCTCATGGCGTGGATGAAGTGATTGCCGCCCTCCGCATACCCGTCCCCGTCCCCGCCCTCGGCAATCACTGTCAGTTCATGATTGGCCAGCTTCAGGCCGGTGGCGGTCGGCAGGGTTCTCCCGTGAAGGCCGTTGAAGGCGTTGCAGAGCAGGTAGTGCGGCGCCTTGGAGGCCTGCCCGATCCCGGAGACGATCGTAACTTCATGGGGCCGCTTGCCGAGAGCCGTCAACGCATCTTTCAGGGCGGTCAGAAGGGCGAAGTTCCCGCACCCCGGGCACCATGCGATCGGGTCCTTGCTTTCGAAGTCTTCAACGGAAACCATCTCGAAGCTCCTTTACAAGAGGTCTCGAGCCTTGCTCGCGATCTCATCCGCAGAGAAGGGCCGTCCGTCGTACTTGAGGATTCTATCCGCGACCCGGATTCCGGTTTCCCGCAGCAGCAGATCCGCGAACTGTCCCGTGTAGTTGTTTTCAACGGCAACCACCCGGGTGCGGTCTCCCATCCAGGGGGGAAAGCCCTCCCTTCGGAGGGGGAAGACGTCACAGAAATGGAGCATCTGTGCACGGATGCCGTCGGCGCGCAACAGGTCGACAGCCTCCCGGAGAGGCCCTCCGACGGAACCCCAGCCCAGGAGCACGAGATCCGCGTCGTCCGAAGCGGGATGGCATTCGGGCGGCTCCGACTCCCTGCGCATTCCCTCGAGCTTCTCCATCCTCTTTCGCATCATCGACTTGCGGATTTCCGGGTTCTCGGTGATGTGGCCTTCCTCGGTGTGTTCGTCGCTGCAGGCGTAGAGCACTGCCTCGGACCGGCCGGGCAGAATGCGCGGGGAGACTCCGGACGGGTCGAGGGCGTAACGTCGGAAGACAGGCCCCTGGCCGGCCGGGACTGCGCGCACGATGTTCCCTCTTTCGATCGTCACGCGGGAAGGATCGAGCCCATCCACCGTGAAGTAGGAATCCAGAAGGTACTGGTCGGCCAGGACCACGACCGGGGTCTGGTACCGGTCCGCAAGGTTGAAGGCCCTGCCCATGGCGTAGAAGGCCTGCTCCGCGTTTTCCGGCGCGAGGACGGCTCGCGGGAAGTCCCCGTGTGCCGCATGCACCGCGAAGGCGAGGTCTCCCTGTTCCGTGCGGGTCGGCAGACCCGTTGCCGGGCCGGGCCTCTGGCCGACGACGACCACCAGCGGCGTTTCGGTCATGCCGGCCAGGCCCAGGGCCTCCACCATCAGGCAGAACCCGCCGCCGGAGGTCGCGGTCATGGCCCGGACCCCGGCAAAGGAGGCGCCGATGACCATGTTGAGCGCAGCGATCTCGTCCTCGGCGGGCTCGAGCACGATCTTGTATTCGCGGGACTGCGATGCAACGTACTCCATGATCGTTGTAGAAGGCGACATCGGATAGCCGGCGTAGAACTTCAGCCCCGCGCAGATCGAACCGATGGCGACGGCCTCGCTTCCGCTCAAGAGGAGCCTCCCACGCTGCTCGCCGCCGAGCGAGATCGGCCGCGCCATGATCCCGCCGGCGTGTTCCCGCACATGGCGGTACCCGGCCGAGGCGCACGCCCGGTTCTTGTTCACGGCATCCCTTCCCTTGTCCCGGAACTGCTCCTCGAGATAATTCAGCAGGGGCTCCAGTTCGGCGCCGATCACGGCCAGGGCCGCGCCCGTCGCGACCGTGTTGGCCATGATCTTTCCGCCTCCGGCCTCATCGGCCAGCCGCCCCAGGGGTACGGAGAGGTGGTTCGGGTTGCCGGGTTCGGGTCCGGGATCCGCATGCTCCCCGTCGAAGATCAAGACCCCGCCCTCCACCAGGTCGGGCAGGTCCTCTTCGATCGTCCTTTGATCGAGGGCGATGAGGAGGTCGGGCCGATCCTTGATCGAGTGAACGGGGCGGTCCCGGACCCGTATCTGCGCATAGTTGTGTCCGCCCCGGATCCTGGACTCGACATCCTGATGAATGAGAACGTATTTTCCGTGACGCGTGAAGACCTTGCCGACCGCGTGACTCACGGCCTGCACCCCCTGGCCCGCCTGTCCTCCGATTCGAATACTCAGTTCCAAAGCCATCGATTCCGCGGTCCTCCCGATTGTGCATGACGCATGTCGCGGCCGCTGATGCGTCCGCTTTGCGTAAACTTAGATGCTTCGGATTTCCTGTTGACTGCACGCTGTCGGAATGATACCTTTAGCATACATCGATTATAGATTTCATCAAGTTCGACAGGTTCGAAAGGTCGGGCGCGATCTTCCTGTCTGGAAGCTTCGACGGGTGCCGGCATGGGTGCTGACCTCTGGCTCAAGGTCGTCGTATTCGTTGTGGGCGCCGTCTTCGGCCTGATCGTCTTCATGCAGATCGTATACCCGCTGTTCTCCCTCGTGCCCAAGGTCCGAAGACTGCTGCGGGAAGAGGAACGCGAGAAGTCGATTCTGCTCTCGCTCCTCTTCTTTTCGCCCGTGGTCTGGACCACGGTGCTTCTCTTCTCGATCCTCCTCGTTATCCGATATTTCCCCGCCTACTGGAAAGCTTACATGCTGGGCCTCGGAACGGTTCTGATCTTCGTGCTTTTCTTCGTCCAGCGCCGCAACGAGGAGGTCGAGGACGAGATGATCACCAAGGTGAAGGACCGGATGAAGCTGACCGGATCCGACTCGTCGTCCAAGCCTCCCTGGGAGACCTGAAAGGCCGGTGAAATAGGCCCCGCCCTTGATCGTTGCAAGGATTTCCCTGCCTTCGGGCGGGCGGGTTTCGCGCGCCCCGAATCCGGCGCTTCCTGAAAACCGACCGAGGCTGCCCACCCGTCGCTCCAGCCGCGGCGGATGGAACGGCGCGAACCCTCCGTGCCATCTCTTGAATCCGCTTCCATGCCCCATGTTCTCTTGACAGGACCGGGTTCTTTGGTATGCTGGTAATACCAACAGCCACATGAGAGGAGTGGCGCGTGGAGGAAATGCTCAAGCCGATCCGCAAGGAGAGCCTCAAGGACGTATTCGTCGCCCGGTTCGAGGACCTCATCCTGTCCGGAAGGCTCTCGATCGGGGAGAGGCTCCCTTCGGAAAGGGAACTCGCCGTCAAACTCGGGGTGAGCAGGCCCGTGGTGCACGACGGACTCATGGAACTGGTCTCCAAGGGCCTGGTTTCCATGACGCCCAGGGTAGGTACCGTGGTCAACGACTACCGGACGCAGGGATCCCTTGCCATCCTCGCCTCGCTGGTCGACTACCACAACGGGAGGCTCGATCCCAGGCTTTTCGAGAGCCTGGTGGAAATGAGGATGCTCATCGAGGCGGAAACGGCGAGGCTCGCCGCGCTGAGGCGCGGCCCGGAACACCTCGATGGGTTGAACGCTTTGCTCGAGGAGGAGGGGCGGATCGGTCCCCGGGACCCGGAGCGGGTTGCGGAGGTCGATTTCCGGTTTCACCACCTCATCGCCATGGCCACGGACAACCTCATCTATCCGCTTCTCCTGAACTCTTTCCGTCGGATCTACACCAGCCTGACCCGACGGTTCTTCTCCGACCCGCAGGGGATCGCCTTCGTGTTCGGCCTTCACAGGGAACTGGTGCGGGCCATCGAGGATCGGGAGGAAGAGAGGGCCGCGGACATCATGACGAGACTCCTGGTCCACGGCAGAGACCGCCTGCAGGCCATGATCGCAGAGGAAGAAGGGGGAAAGCCATGAGTGCGTCCGTCGCCGCGCAGTTGTCCCATCCGATCAAGGAACCCAGGGGCCTTTCCCCGAGGATTCGATGGCTCAGGGACTATTACTTCCGGGGGGTCGAGCGGGCCTGGAACAACGAATTCACGTCCTGGACCACGGGAACGCCCTGGGACGTTCAGTACGACGAGGCCGTCTACTACATCGTTCCGGAGACCTTCGCGTTCCTGCAGACGTTCCGATCCTCCTTCCACCAGGCGGCCCGTCCCGTCCGTCTGCACGAAGACTTCTGGAGCTGGAGCCTGCCGGAGCGCAAGGCGTGGTTCACCAAAGAGGTCATGGTGAATTACGTGCCCCAGGAAATCCTGCCGGGCGACCTCCTGGCCGGGGGGCGATTCAACATCCAGACCTCCCTGTGCCTGACCCGCAAAGAGACCGAGGCGCGAGACCGCATGATCTACGGCAAGAAAGGCGCCCGGGCGAGAATGAAGTGGTTTCACGACCACGGATACGGCAACGCGGGCGCCACGAGCGGCCACCTCATTCCGGGCCACGAACGGGCCCTCAGGATCGGTTGGAAGGGGATCCACGAAGAGCTTGTCTCCCTGTACGACCGGCTAAGCCGGAGGGAGAAGAAAGGCGAGAAGGGCGCCCAGCTCAGGGCCATGATGACCGCGGCGACGATGCCCGGCGACGTGGCTTCCCGGTACGCCCGGAAATGCAGGGAGCTGGCCGCGGAGGAGAAGGACCCGACAAGGAGGAAGGAGCTCGAACGGATGGCGGCCAACCTGGGCCGGGTCCCGTGGGAGCCGGCGCGAACCTTCTGGGAGGCCGTGCAGGCCCTGTGGCTCAATCACATGCTCATCATGAGCGACGAGAACTACCCCGGGCCCGGCACGTCGTTCGGCCGGATCGACCAGTACCTGCTGCCTTACTGGGAGCGCTCCCTCGCGGAGGGGATGGACCGCGAGTTCGGCAAGGAGATCCTGAAGTGCTTCTGGGTGCACGCCAACACGGCCTACGACGCCATGATCCGCGTGGGCGGGAACCAGGGGATCACGGCGGGCTTCGGCCAGTTGCTCACGCTGTCCGGGATGGGTCCGGGCGGCAGGGACATGACCAATGACCTGACCTTCGCGATCCTCGAGGTCATCGACGAGATGAGCCCGATCCTGGAGCCCAAGCCGAACGTGAGGCTCCACCGGAACTCGAGCGAGGAACTCCTGGACAAGGTCGTCGATATGCTGTGCTCCAGCCAGGGGGCGCCCTTCCTGCTCAACTTCGACGAGCGGTCCATGGCCGGCATGATGCTCCAGGCCCGCAGAGCGGGCTGCACCCGCCTCATCCACGAAGGCAATGTCCACGAGTATGCGCCTGTGGGCTGCCTGGAGAACACCATGGTGGGAAACGACCGGTCCGGCACCGTGGACAACAACCTGAACCTGCTCAAGGCGGTGGAGCTTGCCCTGACCGGAGGGAGGGACCTGCTGCCCTTCGTGGATCCGATCACGGGCAAGCAGGAGCCCGCGCGCCGGGACGGCCCCCGGACCGGGGATGCGACCCGCTTCAGCACGTGGGAGGAGTTCTGGCGGGCCTACAAGGTCCAGACGGCCCATATCGTCAAGAAGTGCGTCGATCTCTATGAGCTTTCCGAATCGATCCGGGCCCGCTTCGCGCCGACGCCCTATCTGTCCTGCCTGGTCAAGGGCTGTGCCGAGCAGGGCAGGGACATCACCCGCGGTGGGGCCGAGATCTCCTTCACCACGCTGGAGGCGGTTACCTTCGCCACCACGGTCGACTCCCTGCTCGCCGTGAAATACCTGGTCTTCGACCAGAAGGCCTGTTCCATGGAGGAGTTGCTCGCCGCCCTCCGGGCGAACTGGGCGGGGCATGAGTCGCTGCAGGCCAAGGCCATGTTCAAGGCCCCCAAGTACGGAAGGGACGATGACAAGGCGGACGAGATGGCCAGGGCGGTGATGGAAGTCTGGTGCGAGGAAACCTGGAAGCACAAGACACGCTCCACGAACCGGCAGTTCCGGCCGGGCATGTTGAGCTGGAACTACTGGGTGGGTGACGGTTTCATCCTGCCGGCCAGCCCGGACGGAAGGCCCAAGGGGCAGTTTCTCTCCAACGCCATCTGTCCCTCGAACGGGGCGGACATCAAGGGGCCGACCGCGAACGTCAACTCCGTCGGAAAGGCCCTCGGCGGAAAGGTATACGACGGAAAGGGGGACTGGGGCGAGTACCTGAACCTGCTTCCCAACGGGGCCAGCCACACCATGACCTTCAACCCTTCCATCCTGCGCGACCCGGAGCACAGGAGGAAGTTCAAGGCCTTTCTGCGCGGCTATGTCGAGAACGGGGGTACCGCCCTGCAGATCAACCTGCTCGACCCGGACCTTCTGCGCACGGCGCAGAAGAGGCCCAAGGACTACCGGCACCTGCTCGTGCGTGTGACGGGATACAACGCCTACTTCACCAGCATCGGCAAGGAGCTTCAGGACGAGGTGATTGCGAGGATCAGTCACGAAAAGATGTGACGAGCGTCCCGATTCAGCCTCGTGCCCGCGCCCGTGTCCGAACGGGTAATGCGGAAGGGCCGCGGGGATCAAACCTGTGGCAACGAAAGGCCGAGGATCGGCTTGCGAGCTTGTCAGGAGGCGAACGTGAAGAAGACAGCGAGGTTCGAACAGGCCGACATGGACGCCTTCGAGGCCGAGGCAAAGGTGGGTCTGCTCGCCACGGTGAACCCGGAGGGTCTCCCCCACATCTCGCTCATCTCGTCCATGCAGGCCGGGGACCCCGCGCATCTTATCTGGGGGCAGTTCTCCGAGGGACGGAGCAAGGCGCACGTGAGGCAGAACCCTCGGACGGGCTTTCTGATCATGACCCTGGACAAGAGGCTTTGGCGCGGCAAGGCGCTTTGGACGCACGCAGAGAGCCAGGGGGAGGCTTACGAGATGTACAACCGGAAGCCCATGTTCCGGTACAACGCCTACTTCGGCATCCACACGGTGCACTTCATGGACCTGGTCGAGACCTACGGCCGGGAGGCCCTGCCCGTCGGCCGTATCGTCCTGGCCTCCCTGGCCACGAAGGCCGCAAAGGGTGGGGCCAGGTCGCCGGAGACCGAGCCCGTCCTGAAGCCCTGGGCCCAGGGGCTGTTCAACCGGATGGACGCGCTCAAATTCCTCGGGTACGTGGACGACACCGGCTTTCCGACGATCGTTCCGGTGATTCAATGCCAGGCCGCCGGCCCGAGACGGCTCGCCTTCTCGCCCCTCGCATACGGGGAAGAGCTCGGTGCGATCCGGGAGGGATCGCACGTGGCCGTCTTCGCCCTCTCCTTGCAGATGGAAGACGTCCTGGTCCGGGGGACCTTCCTGGGCCGCAGGCGCGTGCGGCTCCAGCCGCTCGGCGTCATTGAGCTGGAATGGGTCTATAACTCCATGCCTCCGACACCCGGCCAGATCCATCCGCCCCTGGAGCTGAAGCCGGTTGTGAACTTCTAGCGAAGCGGTTCGAGAATCCGCTTGCGTGATGGGCCGTTCGTTGTGATGCGGACGCACCGGCTCAACGAGACAATCGGCCTTCTTCGCAATGCGCGGCCCGGGCGGGCGCGAAGGCGGCTCATCGTCTTCGCACGCTATCCCGAACCGGGAAAGAGCAAGACCCGCCTGATTCCTGCCCTGGGGCCTGAGGGGGCGGCGGACCTGCAGCGCCGCATGACCGAGCACACCCTGCGAAAGGTCAGGCGATTCCTGGCAGGACACCGGGTCTCCCTCCGTGTCGAGCACGAAGGGGGCAGCGAAGGGAGGCTTGGTCAATGGCTTGGGGCCGACCTTCGCTTCGTTCCGCAGGCCGAAGGCGATCTCGGCCGGCGCATGGAGGTTGCCTTCGCCGCGTCCTTTGCGGAGGGGATGCGGCACGTGGTCCTGATCGGCACGGACATCCCCGGCATCCGGCCCGCCCACCTGGCAGGTGCCTTTCGGGCGTTGCGGAGAAAGGACGCGGTCCTCGGACCCGCCAGCGACGGAGGCTACTACCTGATCGGCCTGAAGCGGCCTTGCCGCGGGCTTTTCGAGGGCATCCCCTGGGGAACCGGCGAGGTGCTGCGGAGGACCCTGGCCGTTGCGGCGGCCTCGGGGCTCAAGGTGGATCTGCTCGAACGCCTCGACGACGTGGATCGGCCGGAAGACATCCGGTTCTGGGAGCAGGAGGTCCGGATTGCGGGCCTCGCCGACGCGCCGGAATCCCTGTCGATCATCATTCCCGTGCTCGACGAGCGCGGCACCATCGAGTCTGCGCTTGCAGGGACCCGGGGCGCCGCCTTCGTGAAAGAGAGGATCGTGGTGGATGGGGGCAGCCGGGACGGGAGCGCGGAGGCCGCCCGCGACTGCGGAGCGCGGGTGATCCCATCGCCTCCGGGCAGATCGCGCCAGATGAATGAGGGTGCGCGGGCCGCGCAGGGGGATATCCTCCTGTTTCTGCACGCGGACACGAGGCTGCCGCCCGGCTTCGAGCACCACGTTCTCGAGGTCCTCGACCGGCCGGGCGCGGTTGCCGGCGCATTCCGGCTCGGCATGGAAGGAGACTTCCGCGCGTTGCGGGCCATCGCGTGGCTGGCCGGCTTCCGGTCCGCCTTCCTGGGCATGCCCTACGGAGACCAGGCGATTTTCCTGCGGGCCCGCCGGTTTCACGAGGCAGGCGGGTTTCCGGAGATGCCGATCATGGAGGACTTCGCGCTCATGCGGAGACTCCGGAGGGAAGGTCGGATCGGCATCGCGCCCGTCGCGGCGGCCACGTCCGCGCGACGTTACCGGGAATTGGGCTTCTGGCGGACGACCGGGATCAACCAGCTCATGATCCTCGGCTACCTCCTGGGCGTCTCCCCGGAGCGGCTTGCGCGATGGTACCGTACCGGCCTCGGCCCGCACGCGCCCGGCCCTTGACAAGTACGGCGACTTCGCTCATTGCCCACGCAGAGCCGAGGGCCGCCTTTTCCCTTGACACAATGAACGATGTTTACTAATGTAAACAATGTTTAACCGCGGGCCTTTTTTGGATTCAGATTGGATTGGATTGCCGATCGCACAGGGAGAAAGGGAGGGCCGTCATGTATGACTTTCTGCTGACTTCGGAGGAAAGGGCGCTCAGGGACGAAGTGAAGAGGTTCGTCAAGGAAGAGGTCTCCAGCGACTTTCTCAGGGCCCTGGACAAGGACGAGATCGTCTACCCCAGGGAATTCGTCGAAAAGCTCGCCAGGCGAAACCTCCGCGGCATCCGGTTTCCCAGAAAGTACGGGGGCAGGGCGATGAGCTGGGTCGCCGATGTGGCGGCCACCGAGGAGATCGGCTGCCTGGGCATGGCACTCGGATGCGCCTTTGTCATGCCCTCGATCGTGGGCGAGGCCCTGAACGTGTTCGGGACGGAAGAGCAGAAGGAGAAATACCTGCGCCCCTATCTGGAGGGCAGGCTCGTCGCCGCCGAGGCCCTGACCGAGCCGCGGGGCGGTTCGGACTTTTTCGGCGCAACGACCCGCGCCGTGCTGCAGGGAGACCATTTCATTCTCAACGGGCAGAAGCGCTTTGTCGTCGGCGCGGAGGGTGCGGACTTTTTCACGGTCTATTGCAGGACGAATTTCGAGCCGGACGCGCACCGCTACAACCGGATCAGCCTGCTCCTGGTCGACAAGGGCCCCGGCGTGGAGGCCGAGTACCAGTACGGCCTGATGGGATGCCGCGGCGGCGGAACCGGCAGGCTCGTCTTTCGGGACGCAAGGGTGCCCAGAGAGAACCTTCTCGGAGAGCTTCACGGCGGCGCGATGGTCTTCAATCAGATGATGATTCCGGAGAGACTCACCTCGGCCGCGGGCTGTCTGGGGGTTTGGGGTGCCCTGGACCTGGCGGTTCGCTACTCGGACAAGCGGACGGCGTTCGGAAAGGTCATACGTAAGTTCCAGGCGATCAACTTCCTCGTGGCCGACTCAATCATGCAGCTCGATGCGGCCCGGGCCCTCGCCTACATGGCCGCGCGCGCCGTGGACGAAAACGCCCCGAATGTGCGGCGGATCGTGAGCGAGGCCAAGCGGTTTGCCACCGAGTCGGCCTGGACCGTGGTGAACAACGCGATGCAGATCATGGGCGGCATCGGTTACACCGATGTCTACCCGATCGAGCGCGCCGTGCGGGACACGCGCCTGGCGCTGATCTGGACCGGCACGAGCCAGATCATGAACCTCCTCATTCAGCACGAATACTACAACGAAGTGCTCAGCCCGGACTACGACAGGAGGGAAATGGAGAAGGACGCCATGCGGCCCGACGAAAGCGAGCGTTGCTTCACCGACGAGGACATGTGGAAGGTGCACGAAGGCAAGGCGGCCAACTAGACTGGGTCCGGGGGGATCCCTTCGATGGCTGGCCCCACCCTTGGCGCGCTCAGGGAACGCGAGCGGGAGGCCCGGCGGGAGCTGATCCTTTCGGCCGCTCGGAAGCTCTTCGCGGAGAGGGACTTCCGGAGCGTCACGGTCCGGGAGATCGCCAAGGCCCTTGCGGTGAGCCCGGCCGCGATCTACCGCTACTACCACAGCCTGGACGACCTGTTCCTGGACGTCTTTTTCGCCGGGGCTCGCGACCTGACAGAACTCGTCGACGCCGAACGCGCGAGGCAAGGAGGGTGTTCTCTGAAGAGGTTGTGCGAAATCTACGTGGGGTATCTCAACGAAAACATGTCCTTCTACCAGATGATGGGCCACTTCATGCTCGGCGGCAGGCTCTCCTCCGAGGCAACGGAGAGGCTGAACCCGATCATGCGCGGGCTGATGGACCGCATCGAGGCGGTTGTGAAGCAGACGGCCCAGGCGCCGGGGGGAACCCGGCTGACGGCGCATGCCCTTTTTTCGGCCCTCAACGGGGTGATGATCAGCTACGCAAGATACCCGGGCCGAACCCTGGCCGAGATCCGGCTCCACACGCTGCGGCTCGCCGGGCTGATCGCCGATTGCTTCGGGGCGGCCGGGTAACCCTTCGTCCCGTTTCGGATGGGGCGCCTCGTTCCCGGCAAAGGCTTGAGAAAACCCCTCTCGATCGTTACCCTGGTGGCATGGCGTGCTCGGAGGCGGCCGGCGCGTCGGCGGTCGCCTCGAGCCGAGGCGATACAACCCGACCGGAGGGAACCCACGATGACGGACGTATACGGCCGTCTGGCCCGCAAGCTGGACGGATTGCCGCAAGGCTATCCCGCTACGGAGAGCGGAATCGAATTGAAGATCCTCCGGAAGATCTTCTCCCCGCAGGAGGCGGAGACGGCCCTGAAGATCCGGCCGGTTCCGGAGACCGTGGAGGCGATCGCCGAGAGGCTCGGAAGGCCGGTGCCGGAGATGCAGACCGTGCTGGACGACATGGTCGAGAAGGGCCAGATCGGCTCCTTCAAGCTCTTCGGCCGACGGATGTACATGTTCTTTCCCTTTGTCATCGGGATCTACGAGTTTCAGTTGAACCGGATGGACAAAGAGCTGAGCGAGATGTTCGAGGAATATGCGCCGAAGCTCCTGAGGGAATTCGGCGGGTACGCGCCGGCGGCGGCCCGGGTGGTGCCGATCGGCAAGGAGATCGACGCCGACCTCCTGGTGCACCGCTACGAGGATGTTCGCGGGATGATCGAGGAGGCGAAATCGTTCAAGGTGCAGGACTGCATCTGCCGGAAAGAGAGGGCCCTGGAGGGTCATCCCTGCAAACACCCTGTGGAGGTTTGCCTCAGCTTCTCGAAAGAGGAAGGCGCCTTCGAAAAGGATCCCCGCGGAAGGGCCATTTCAAAGAAGGAGGCCTTCGCGGTGCTCGACAAGGCCGAGGAGGAGGGGCTGGTCCACTGCACCTACAACGTGCAGAGCGGCCATGCCTTCGTATGCAATTGCTGCCCCTGCTGCTGCGGCATTCTCCGGGGCGTCAAGGAATACAACTCGCCTTACCTGCTGGCCAAGAGCAACTTTGTGGCTTGCATCGACCCGGCGAACTGCGTGCAGTGCGGCGTCTGCGCAAACGAACGATGTCCGATGGAAGCGATCGTCGAAGGGCAGGACGGCTTTGCTGTTCTGCCCGAAAGGTGCATCGGGTGCGGCGCCTGCATTTCCTCCTGCACCACCGGGGCGATCCGGCTCGTCCGCAGGCCCGAATCGGAGCAGGACAGGCCGCCGGCGGACCTGATGGAATGGGCCGTGAAGAGGGCGGCCACGCGCGGGGTGGAGCTCAAGATCGATTAGTCCGAGGCGGCGCGGGTGCGTTGGTTCCGGAAGCGCAGGAACTGCGTCATCCTCGCGTAGGCGCGAAGGGCCCGCTCCGGCGTCGGATAGACCGGTATGCCGGCGCTGCAGAGCGGCGCGAGCCAGGCCTCGATCTGAGCGAAGCCGGGATAGGCGACCGCGATGAGGGCCTTGTCCGTTGCCCGGCCGATTCTTACAAGCCCCTGCGTGTACACCCGGTTCGTTTCGTCCGATATCCCGCCGCCGAGCACCAGGATCGCATCCACGTTTCGGTCCTCCGTGAGGACCTCCAGCGTGTTCAGGTAAAGGCTCAATTCAAAAGATGCGGAGAGGCCCACGTCCACCGGGTTGCGGGAACTCGTCCCGGTCGGCGGCAGGCTTGCCTCGAGCCGCTTGCGTGTTTGATCCTCCAGGGGGGCCAGGATGAGGCCGCACCGTTCCGCAGCGTCTGCAGCCGATACCACCGGTCCTCCGGGGCCGGAGACCAGGGCGACCCTGCCCTTGCCCCGCCACGGCAGGTGGTGCAAGGCCATGGCGAGATCCATCATCTCCTCCAGGTCGCTCACGTCCAGCACACCGTACTGCCGGAACAGGGCCTTCCAAAAGGCATCGTCCCCGGAAAGGGAGCCCGTGTGGGAGACGGCCGCCCTGCGGCCGGCAGCCGTCCGGCCCACCTTCCACATGACCAACGGCTTGCAGCCTGCAGTGGTCCCCATGGCCCGGGCCAGGGCCCTTCCGTCCCGGACCCCCTCCGTATAGGCGCAGACGAACCGGATGTCCGGCTGCCTGCCCATCCACTCGAGCAGCTCCGGGAGGTCCACGTCGCATCCGTTTCCATAGCTGACGGCGTGGCGGAAGAAGAGCCTTCGCGGCTCGAAGGCCTTCATCAGAAGGTTGCACAGGGAGCCGCTCTGGGAGAGAAGGCCGATGTTCCCGGATTCACGAGGCATCTGGGGGAAGAAGGCGAGGCCGGCGCTTGCGGAGTGGATCCCCATGCAGTTGGGGCCCAGCACGCGGAAGCCTCCCCTCCGGGCCGCTTCCCGAATTCGCTCCTGTTCCTCGAGGCCGGCCTTCTCGCCGCTCTCCCCGTATCCGGAGGTATAGAGGGTCACGCACTTCACTTTCTTGCGTGCGCAATCCTCCAGCACCGCCATGACCTGTTCCCTGGGCACCATGACGACCACCATGTCCACCGGATCGGGCAGATCGGCCAGACGGGGATAGCAGCGCAGCCCGTCGATCTCTTTCGCACGGGGGTTCACGGGATAGATCGGTCCGGCGAATCCCTGGTCCTTGAGGGCCATCAGGAACAAGGTGCCTGTCTTGAAGCTTCTGGGGATTCCGACCAGGGCAACCGACCTCGGGCAAAAAAGCGCATCCAGGTCTTCCATGGATCTCACCTCGTCGAGGCTCGCTGGTTCGCAGGGACATTCTCCTGGCATTGGGTAACGTTCTTGGATATAATCCGGACGGGAGCAACGCTCTCGCCGATTGCCTTTTGCCTGCCTCTTCTGATATCACCGGCGGCAAGGACGCGTCGAATCGGCCGGTCCCTCCCCGGTGGGTGTACATATTCATGGATTCTCGGCCAAGAATCAACCGGACAATCGAACAGTTCGATCGGATGGGTTTCCATTCGCTGTGGAGCCTGTTGGCCTGGTGTCTCTATCCCCACCCCCACGGCTGAAGGCCTTTTCAGGTCAACCCTAGACAAGGCGGGACGACATGGAACGGGGCAGGAAACGAAGGCACCTCAAGCTGATCAAGACCGAACATCCGGACCGTGCTGTTTCCGATCCGGAAAAGGAGCTCCTCGAGGAACTCGAGAACCTGGAAGAACTGGAATTTCAGATCTTGACCGGAGCCCCTGACTGGACCGTGGCCATCGACAGACGTTCGCCCACGGAGGTGAAGCTGCGGGTTCTGGCGGCCGTGAAGAGCTACACCATGGGAAACAAATCGGTCGATTACCTGCTTCGAAGGTATCGGGAGATCTGGGAAAAGAAGCTCCCCGAATGGGACTGACTCCTGCCCGCACGACTCTGCCGTAGAGCGTCAGATCGAACAAGGAACGAAAACGATGGCAGAGGTCTACCACGCGCTTGGCCTGAACATGCATCAGCCCCTCGGAAACCTTCTCGCCCTGCACAATTCCGAGGAGAGGTGGGAGGCCAAACAGATCCTGTGGTGCTACGATCGTCCGACCCGCATGCTGGAAGGCTACGAGGACGTCGCGAGGCTGCACATGAGCTTCTCGGGAACCCTCCTGAAGCAATTCGAGGATCCCGCGATTCGGCAGACCTTTCACGACGCGGTGGACGTGGAGGATTTTCTGGTTCGGTACCGGAGATCCAACATCGAGTTCGTGGGCACCGGCCTGTACCACCCCGTGTATCCCCTGATTCCGCCCGAGGACTGGGACAGCCAGACGGAGTGGTGGCTCGGTCTGGGCAGACACCTGCTGGGGCGTGAGCGGTTTGCCGGTTTCTGGCCCCCCGAGATGGGGTTCTGCGTCGAGATGATCCCCATGCTCAGGCGGCACGGATACCGTTATGTGATCGTCGACTGCTGGTACATCAAGCCGAAGCGGGAGATGCGTTGGGAGGAAAGGCGCTACCGGCCCTATCTGGCCCGCCACGGAGGAGAAGAGATCATCGTGGTCCCCCGCGACCGTGAACTCTCGGACGCACAGGAATCGGGCCTGGACCCGGGCTGGTTCGAGCACGAGATCTACGAGAGGACCAAAGGCTGCGACTTCCCGGCCCTGGTGACCACCTGGACGGACGGCGAGAACGGGGGCTGGTTTCGCACGCCGGATGTGCAGAGCGGTTTCTGGGGGCATTTTTACCACCCGATCCTGAACAAGTGCAGGGAGGGTAGGCTCGGATTCCGCCCCATCCACATCAGCGAATACCTGGACAGGTATCCGGCCACCGAAGAGGTGGATGTGCACCGAGGCGCATGGAACACCGGGCATCACTGGGGCGGGGACTTTGCGCAATGGACCGGGTCTCTCCTTCAGAAGAAGGGCTGGGACGAGATCCGAAATGCGAGCGCCTACCACCAGAGGGTGAGGAAGGCATTCGAAGCGAGCCGGCTCCGCGCGTACGATCCGGAAGGTGCGCGCCGGTGCATCAACGAAGCGTACGACCATATCTTGACGGCGGAGACGAGCTGCAACTTCTACTGGGGGAGCCGGTGGGTCCACCGCTCCTTCGACGAGTTGGAAAAGGCCTACTCGCTGCTCGATGCGGCCATGGCCCGGCTGCAGGGTGCCTCCGGCGGATGACGAAAGGAGCATGGGGGAAGGCCCGTCCCCACGGCCCCTCCGATTCGTTATCAAAAAGAGAAAAGCTCCTCACTTTGAGAAGCCCCGAAGCGGCCGGGCGGGAGGCGGCCGACGCACTCCCATGAAGGGGCCGGCGATCCAACTCACCGTTTCTCCTAGCCATATTCCGACATGCGTTCCCCGCAAACCGCCAGCCCGGTTCGTGGCATTTGCCTTGCAGTCCCCCGGTGCCAGGCCGCCTGGCAGATAAGGATCGAGAAGGAAACCAGGGCATCGGAACACGGGAGTCTGCAAGATGAGAAAGATCACGATCATGAGTGTGGCGATCCTCTCCTCTCTGATCTGCGGCGAGGCGCTGTTGGCCATGGTGTTTTCCTTTGTCATGGTCTCAGGCCTGATGGCCGGCTGCTTCGTGGGCGAAACGACCCGGCCGGTCGTAGAGTGCCCTGCATCGGTCTTGAGCCCGCCGGCGGGGAAGATTCGCCCGTCCGCCTCCGAATGAAGCTCTGCGGGGGCGTTCCGGATGCCGGTGCGCCCGGCGTCGCTGCTCCTCGTTCACACCCCGCCCCGCCCATTCGGGCACGGGGACGCGCACGGGGCACGCGGAAGGGTGACTCACGGGTTCCTCATCCCGGAAGCTTGAACAGCGCGATCCATGCCGAGATGGAGAGCAGGGAGCCGACCGTCGTTCCGATCACGATCGAGGCGGCGAGCTGCTCGTCGCCTTTCATTTCCTGGGCCATGATGACGCTGACCACCGCGGTCGGCGAGGCAAACAGCAGAACAACGAATTGCCGTTCCAGGCCCGTCACGCCGAAGATCCCCAGGCAGGCGTAAATCGCGGCGGGATAGGCGATCAGCTTGATGAGGGTGATTGCGGCCGTCGGCAGCATTTCCAGGCGGACCTGCCCGAGGTCCATGCCGGCACCCACGGAGAGCAGGGCTGCGGGCAGTGCCATCCGGGCCACAAGCTCGAGGGACCGGTCGATGCCGGTCGGTATGGGCAGGTTCAGGGCGGAAAACAAAACGCCGGAAAAGGTGCCCAGGATGAGGGGATTCCGGAGGACGTCGAGCGCTGCCGTCTTCCAAATGCGTTGCCCTCCGGTTCTATCGTTATGGTGCGGCAGGGCAAGCAGCAGCACGGCCAGGAGGTTGTAGACGGGAACCATGAGGCCGATCAGGAGGGCGGCAGGCCCGAGGACGCCCGGCCCGAAGGCATTCTCGATGACCGGGAGCCCCACGAAGACCATGTTGCTCCGCATCGACCCCTGAGCGAGCACCCCGCGCCTGGCTGGGGGGGAACGGAGGCATGCCAGGTAGACGACCGATGCGGTCAGGACCGTGACGGCCGCAACCGCTGCCAGTGTCGTCGGATCGATCGCCCTTGAGAGCGGAGTGTGGGCGGCGCTCCGGAAGAGCAGGACAGGTGCGGCGACGTAGAACACGAGCTTGGAGAGCCACGAGCTGGCGGCGGGACCCATCCAGCCGACGGCGCCCAGCAGGTATCCGAGTCCGATGACCAGGAAAACGGGCGATACGATGTTCACGATTTCGATCAGGGGGTTCATTCGGACATCAGCACTCTTTCGTCGTTTCCCTCGGTGCGCCCCGCGGTCTGTTCCGTCGGCGAGGGTCGGGACCCGCAGGCCGAATCAAGCGGAGAAGGCTGGAAGTCGTGGGCTTCCTGCGGAGGGCCTCTCGGTTTGCGGAAAAGAGGGGAAATCGGGAGGAAGCAGACCCTTCCAAGGTACAGCATCCTTGTCCGGGGCCGCTTCGGAGGCCCCGGCCGGTCGGTGCCGGAAGGGACTTCTCCTCCTGGTTCTCGGTGATTCGGTTAAGGTCCAGGTTGTGCTCGCAAACAGGTCCTGAAGCGCCCCGCATGGGCGGGGTGCTTCAGGACCGCCCGGCAGGATTACCCTTTTGGTTGAAGCCGCGTGACATCGCCTGCCGCAAGGCCTTTCTGGCCCTTCTTCACGGTGAATTCAACGCTTTCCCCCTCGGTCAGCGTGCGAAATCCGTCCCCCACTATATCGGAGTAATGCACAAAGATGTCGTCCTTGCCGTCGCGGGCGATGAATCCATAGCCTTTCCTGTCATTGAACCACTTGACGATTCCTGTCTCTTTTTCCATGGTCTGCCTGTCTCCCGTACTCTTTGGTGCCTGCCCTGTCTCCTGTTGCCCAAACAAAAAACCGCTCAGTCAAACCACCCTGAGCGGACCTGCTCGCTTCAAACAAGCCACGTCTGTACCTGGTCGTCCGTCGAATCCGAAAAAGCACCGAAAATCTACCTTCCCCTTCCAAGCCTTGTCAAGCGCCTGACGGAGACGCCCGCTTCTTGTTTGATCCGGCTCCCGGTGGAACCCGTTAGGCGATCTCGGCAGCCGCCACATGCAGATCAATCAGTTGCCTGACGGTTCTCCTTTGTTCCGGGGTGAGGTCAATGAATTCGATGCCCACACGGAACACAAAAGGGATTCCTTCCGGATGGCGTATGTACCATACCGCCCTGCCTTTGAGCCACAAGGACTGATCCCCGTAAGGGATTTCGATTTCGAGAACGGATTTCTCGGAGGTCTGCATGTCCGGATCGATCATATGCAGGCCTTCCCACAGAATGGAGTCGGTGAGAAGCCCCAGGCCATGTTCCGAGATGTCATACAACTGAGCCGGCAGTTCGGGACTGCGGTCCTTCGGCCGGGACGGCAGGTACATCCGGAACCGGACCGGGCGCTGGATGCGATGCCGTTTGGACCTGCGGCGCTCCTTTTGTTCGGCGGTCTTCCGCAGGCCGGCCTTGAACATGATTCTTGCGATCAGGTTGGGGGAAGCGGCCATTGTCTTGTCTTCCTTTTCCAGGGCGGTCGGGGAGTCGGTTTTTGCGTGACCCGCTGTTATGGCAAGAAGCATGCCGGGCGATGGAGAAGCCCGCCGAGGATGGGCAACTCTCTATTATTGTTGGTCTTATGGGAAGAACGGGCCCCCGTTTCCAGGGGCGGAGGGAAGTCCTGGGTTACGATTTCGAACTCGTGAGCGCCGCTCTACCGCTTCTTGTATCTCCTGTCGAGGAGTCCCCCATCGTAGGGGGCCCTCCTTCCGGGGCAGTTCTCCATCTGACAGAGCATACAGTTCTCGTAGTGATGCTCCGCCGGGAACCACATCCCGGAGGCGGACATGGCCGGCTTCATGAAACAGCTCTGCAAAAGCTCCACCCCGATGGAAGCCTGCGGGTTCCCGAGCAGGGAGAACAGGGTCCTTTGCTCGGAGAGCGACCAGCTTTCGATCGAGCCCGGATTCATCATGGACAGATCTCCCGGGTGGTGCCGCTCCCGGATCCGTTCGACGAGCGCGAAGACCGAAGCGCCGAGGGCCATGCCCTTGATGCAATCCGCCCAGAACTTGTCCAGGGTGGAGGTGAAGGATCTCGACCAGGCGTCCAGCTCCGCACCGCACGTAGCCACAAACGGGAAAACCTTGTGGCTCTTCTCGAGGTTCACGGCCAGGACGCGGCTCAGGAAGGTTCGGCCTTCGATGACCACATGGTCCTCACCCCTGGATTCGATCCGGCTTTCCCTGTAAAGGGCCTTGGGCCTTCCGGCCGCCTCGGCCTGCGCCGCCATGGCCTCTGCCTGTGCCGCATAGGGCCCTGCCTCCTGGAGCCCGAGCTGGCGCATGAGCTGCGGAAGATCGATTCGCCAGGCAAAGTCGTCGAGAACCGTCGGATCCATTGGATCGGCACCCCTCTCAGGACCTCCCATCGGCGAATGCCGGATGTGTCCTCAGTCGTCGGACTTGCGGGGGCGGCCTCGTCCGATGGCGATCTTGGGCAGGCCGTCCGAACCCATCCGCCTCTGGTAGGCGAGAATGTCGGATTCCCGAAATCTCCAGTACCTTCCCACTTTGGTCGCCTGCAGCCTTCCCTTGCGCGCCAGATCGATCACATCGTCCGGGCTGCAGTCCAGAATGAGGGCCGCCTCTTTCGATTTGAGGAGTGAAGCTTTCTTCTTGGTGGCCATGGCACGTCCATCCTCCCCAGGAGTGGTCGAGACTCGGTGAATGCTTGGATGGCGCGGACGCTTCGCGCCGCGCCATCCGCCGCCGCGGTTTGAAGGGCATCCGACGAAAAAAAAAGAAACCGGCCGGCTTCGGGGAAGGGCGATTTCCGGAGATTGCAGCCTTGCGCGTCGCCCTGTGTTGGCCGGCGCGGATGCGCCGCCGGAACGCACAGCTTTCTTATATCCTCCCGGCGCCCCCAGATCAAGATTCCAGGTGCGCTCCCGGATTCGAATCGAGCCAGCGACTCTCGGGCCGGCCACGTCGCCCGGCCTGCCGGGCTGGACGGGGCGCGCGGCATCTGGCAGAATCCGTCCTGGTTGCGCAAGAACGCAAGAGGACGGAAGAAAACCATGGCATCGCTCCCCCGCGGCGAGACAAGGCCCTGGCTGTTCGAGGCCTTCCCCGCCCTTGAGAAAAGGGTGGCCTGGACCCGCATCGTGGAGGCCCCCACGCCGGTGCACGAACTGAAGGGACTCAGCGGGCACCTGGGCAGCGAGGTATGGATCAAGCGCGACGACAAGACTTCGCCGACGTACGGCGGGAACAAGCCGAGGAAGCTCGAGTTCGTTCTGGGCGACGCCCTCTCGCGGGGCTACAAAACCCTGGTGACGGGGGGGGGAATCGGGACCAATCATGGACTCGCGACGGCCGTCTTCGGCCGCCGGCTCGGGTTTCACGTGGTTCTCGGGCTGTTCGGGCAGCCGGTGACGGCCCATGTCAGAAAGAGCCTGCTTCTCTACCATGCATACGGGGCGGAGATGTTCTTCGTCGGGAACCTTCTGAGCGGACTCTGGCATTACTACGTTGCGGAGCGCATCCGCCGACGGGACGCCTATTTCATCCCCGGCGGGGGATCGAGCCCCCTCGGGGTGCTCGGGTACGTGGACGCCGGCCTGGAGCTGGCGCTGCAGGTGGAGCGCAAGGAACTGACGCCTCCCCGTGCCGTCTATCTGCCTGTGGGAACCGGCGGAACGATGGCCGGGCTGGTCCTCGGGCTGAGGCTGGCCGGGCTGAAGACCCGCGTGGTGGGCGTGCAGGTCGCTCCACGGTTCATGGCCAATCCGAAGTCCTCCCTTCGCCTGGCGCGCAAGGCCCTCAAACGGATCCGGCGTCTGGATCCCTCCGTACCCGATCTGGCGCTGAGCGCGGCGGACTTCGTCATCGACCGGTCCTACTATGGGGCGGGCTACGGGCATCCGACGGAGGGTGCACGAAGGGCCCTTGCCCTGATGGCAAGGACCGAGGGCATCCCTCTCGAGCTCACGTACACGGCCAAGACCCTGAGCGGGCTGCTGCATCAGGCCAGAAACGAGGCAGGGAAGGGTCCGATCCTCTTCTGGAACACGTTCAACTCCGTGGACCTCTCCCCCATGGCCGATCGAGTGGAGCCCGGCCAGCTTCCGGCGGAATTCCATCGGTTCTTCGAGGGGAAGGTCGCGGAGTGAGCCGGGTCAGCCGCCCTGACAGGCGGCCTCCACCTGCTCGACGGATTTCGGGCAGCCCTCTGTGAGGACTTCCGGGTCTCCCTCGGTCACCAGGACGGTGTCCTCGATCCGCACGCCGATGCCGCGGTACTCCTCCGGGGCGTAGGAGGCCTCTGCGGAGATATACACGCCCGGCTCGACGGTCAGGATCATGCCCGGCTCCAGCGTACGCCACCTGCCGCCCTCGCGGTACCGTCCGACATCGTGGACATCGAGTCCGAGCCAGTGGGACGTATTGTGCATGTAGTAGCTGTCCAGCCCGGTTTCCCCCTCTTCGAGGCGCTCTTCCCAGGCCTCTTCGTCCGGGGTCTCGGCCCTCTGGAGGCAGATGCGGGCGTGCCGCTCCGGGCTCCCCGCGAGCAGCCCGAGCTCGACGAGCCTCCGGGCGAGCCGATGGACGACGGCGGCGTGAATCGAGTGGATCGTTCGCCCCCTCCTTGCTTCGTCGATTCCGGCCGACTGTGCCTCCAGGACAATTTCGTAGACTCGGCGTTGGGCCTCGGTGAATCGTCCCGACACGGGGAAGGTGCGGGAGATGTCCGATGCATAGTTGTCGAGTTCGCAGCCGGCGTCGATCAGGACGAGATCGCCTCTGCGCAGCCGGGAAAGGTTCTCCACGTAGTGGAGTACGCATGCGTTCGCCCCTCCCGCTACAATCGACTCGTACGCCATGGCCGTGGCCCCCCGGGACAGGCAGTGATGCTCGAGCCGACGTTGCAGGTCCTTCTCGGTCATGCCGGGCGAACAGGCCTTCATGGCCAGCCGGTGGGCCTCGGCGGAGATTCGTGCGGCCCTTCGCATCCTATCGATTTCGTCCGTTTCCTTGACGAGCCTTCTCTCATGAACGACCCGGGCCGCGTCGATCAACTCCGTGGGTGCGCTGACGGCGCCTCGCCGGCCCTTGGCCCTGACCTGATTGATCCAGCCCATCATCCTCCTGTCCCACGCTTCTTCCCGGCCGAAGCCGCAGAAGACCCTCTCTACGTTGGAGAGGAGCTTGGGCAGGATGCGATCCACCTCGCTCAGGGGGAAGGCCTCGTCGGCGCCGAAGATCTCCCTGGCCCCCTCGGGCCCGTAGCGGCGGCCGGTCCAGATTTCCTGCTTGGGGTCCCGGGGGCGGGTGAACAGGACGAACCGCTGCGAGTCCCCGTTCACCAGAACCGCCAGGGCGTCCGGTTCCGGGAAGCCGGTGAGATAGTAGAAGTCGCTGTCCTGCCGGAAAGGAAAGGGCGTGTCGTTGCTTCGGATACGCTCGCCGGCGGCAGGAAACAGCCCCACCGCAGCCCCCATGCTCTCCATGACCTTCTTCCTGCGGTTGGCAAAGACCTCCTTCGCAAAACCATGCACGTTCCGCCCCCTTCTTCTCCAGGTCTTCTCACGTTTTGAAAAGCGGAAGATCGACGAACTCCTGGCGCTCCCCGGTGATTCGGAAAACGCAGGGGGTTTTCGCCCAGGAGCCGAGATTCACGGAACGAACCGGCCGGCCCTCGTGTTCGAACACATAGTCGTCGCGGATGTGAACGTGGCCGGTGACGATCAGATCGAAAGGTTCCTGACAGGCAGCCGTATGCGCGTGCTTGCGCACCGTTGCGCGTGCATGCTCCTCCGAGATCGTCTTGAAGCGGCTTGTGTAGCCTCGGCTCGTCCGGCTGGCGAGCCCGCCGACCCGCGCCAGGAGCCAGCCGGGCAGCCGGCTGCCCGTGTAAGCGACCACCGGCGACCGCAGAAGCCGGCGGAGGAAGCGGTAGCCTCGATCTTCCGGGTCCAGCAGGTCTCCGTGTTCCACCCGGACCCGCAGGCCGCCGAGATGAAAGAGGCAAGGCCCGAGGTGGACACGCATCCCCAGACGCTTCTGCCAGAAATCCTTCAGATACAGGTCGTGATTCCCTTCGAAGTAGTGGGTTTCCACTCCGGATGCCGCGATTCTCCGGAGGTGATCCACGATGGAGGAGAAGCTCCGGACGAAAATATCGTTCCGGCCGAGCCAGAAATCGAAAATGTCGCCTACCAGAAACAGGTGGGTTGCCCGGATGCGGGACCCCAGGAGGCCCAGAAAATCGACAAGCGTCGCGGCATGGGGCTCATCGATCCGCTTCAGGTGGCAATCGGACAGGAAATAGGCTTCGGTCGTCATCTTTTCGAGTCGGTGCCGGCGGACAGGGCTTGGAGAAGGAAGGGCGGCCTCTGTCAAGTCCTTATAGCATGATCAGAAAAGCTTTGGAAAGGATCGGGCGGCTCGTGCAAGGGGCCTCGCAGTTGTTCCGCGAAGCGGGTTCCCTTTTTTCTCTTGCAAACGAAGGGATTCGAAGCTAAATTGAAAAAAGAAGACCATGACGGGGAAGTGGGGATTCCCTGACGCAGGACGCCGGACGATGAAGAGGCGGATCTTTCTTACGTTCACGATGCTCTGCCTTGTACAAACCGTGTTCGCAGGAGGGTGGGGCGTTCTTGCGCCCGGGCCCCGGGAATCGGCTGCGACCCCGGTCTTCAGCGTCAGGCCGATCCATCCCCTGCCGGATTGGGAGGGCCCGGAAGACTTGCAGCCCCGTGGGCATTCCCGGCAGGAAGACTCTCCCGGCAGCAGGTTGAAGATCAGCTTCCCCGTGGGAATGCTGGCCATGCTGCTTTTCTTCCTGATGTGGAAGTTCCTGCAGAGCCAGGAGTAGGCCCTGCCTTCCAAACAGCCATGCTCGAGGGCCGGCCGGGCCTGCCGCCCGCGGGTTGTGTGGACGATGAGCCGGGGCGATTTCCAAAGGATCGATCGGGACCGGGCCGCCCCAGTGCAACCTTCCTGTCACGAACCTCGCCTGCCAGCAGGCGGGAGGATGGGGCCTGAGAGCAGGAGCCTTGCACCCCGAGGACAGGAACGACGCGCAGGGGGAACGGGAACAGGGCCTGACCGGCGCTTCCGACTTCCGTGCCTTTCTGCGGGACCTATTCCCCGCGCCGGATGTCTCCCTTGGGTCGTTTCGTGTTGAGCCGGGTGTAGATGTGACGCGCCGTGTAAAGCGCGCCGAGCGGGTTGTGGGCCAGGACCCTGTCCTTGACCGCCAGGACCGTGACCGGCGCCCGGGAGTGCTTGATGAACAGGGTGTCGTCGCCCACGCAGAGGCCGAGCAGGATGTTCAGCTCCGAACCCTCTCCGTCCAGCACGGCGGCCTGACCGATCGGATTGCACATGGGCTGGCGCAGGCCCGGCAGGATCTTCTCCTCCTCGGGCAGGCCGATGTCCTCGGACCGGAGGGCTCCGCACATGCAGCAGGCCGAGATCACCTCGAACCCCTCGTTGGCCAGGAGGTTGGTGAAAAGCTCCGCCTCCTGTGACAGGCCCACACAGAAGGCCAGGCCGACCTTCCTGTACCCCCGAAGCTTCGCGTAAAGGACCGTTTCTTCGACACGGGTCAGCTTCCCGTAATCCTTCCAGGTCCTGGCGACATCCTGGGCCATCCGCTGGTTTTCCGGCTCCTCGATCTTCCTCCTGGCTTCCTGAAGCACCTGCGCACGTGTCAGGGTCGGACAGAATTCGGGGGCCTGGCTGAGGTCGCCGCGGAAACAGCCCTTTCGCGGACAATAGCTACACTGGATCTCCGGGTTCTTCATAGGGGGCCTCCTGGGGGATGGATGGGATGTTCAGGGACGGGACGTTCCTCGAGGACTGTGCGAGCGCAATGGTCATGGAGCCGGCCACGACGAGCAATGCGCCGAGGCCTGCGGTGAAATGGAGCCGTTCGGGGGCCACGACCCCCGGCCAGAGGGTCGAGCCGATCCGGATCATGAAGAGGGTTGCGACCGGTGTCAGGGTCAGAACGGCGTTGACGCGTGAGGCCTCCCAGTGGGCCAGGGCCTCGGAGTATGCGCCGTAAGCGATGAGCGTATTCAAGGCGCAGAAGACGAGGAGCCAGAATCGGAAGTTGCCCAGCCCCAGGACCGACGTGAGGGAAGCGGCCGGAAGCAGAAGAAGGGCGCTTCCGGAGTAGACGACAAGCAGGACGGCTGCGGACGACATCACGCTCAAGAGCTGTTTCTGGGCCAGCGCGTAAGCCGCCCAGGAAACGGCGGCCAGGATGATCAGGATCATCCCGACGAGGTATTCTCCTGTCGTACCGAGAATCTCTCCGAGCCGGGTGCGGAAGAAGAGCACCATGCCGGAAGCGAGCAGGAAGAGGCCGAACCATTGCGATTTCGCAAAGCGTTCCCGGAAGCATGCGAGCGCGCCCACCATCGCCATGGCGGGAGCCAACTGAATGAGCACCTGCGCAGAGCCGGCGGAGGTGTAAGAAAGGCCGAGGATGAAGAGTACATAGTTTCCTCCCAGGCCCAGGGTGACGAGGGACAGCAGGACCCACACGGTTCGGCCCTGTCCTCGGATCCTTGGAAGACCGCCGCGTGCCGCAAGATAGGAACCCAGCAGGACCGCGGCCGCCGTGAAACGGTACCACGTGATCGTGTAACCGTCCATCCGTTCCAGGGTAATCTGCAAGGCGATGGGCAGAACGCCCCACATGCACACGGTGAGGAAAGAGAGCCCGAGGCCCAGCCTCCATCTTCCGGAGGGACGATGCATTTGCATGATGAGGCCTTCCGAGGGTTCATGGGACGGGGCAAAAAGTATAGGGGTGGACGTCGAGGCCGGTCAAGCTTCTTTCGGTTTGATTCACTCCGATTGACTTCCGGGGAAGGAACCGCTACGGAAGAGAGGAATTCTTGAATTGACAGAAGGAGGCGAGAATGAGAACCGTTCGGAAGGAGTGGGCGGGACACTTCCTGGTCGTGTTCTTGTGCGTCGCGTGGGCCTTGGGCGCATGCGGTTCCGATCCGGAAATCATCGAGCCGGCAGGAGGAGAGTCCTCCTCGGATTATGACCTGGTGATCACGGGCGGCAGGGTGATCGATCCCCTGAGCGGAACCGACGCCATCGCTACGGTTGCGGTGAAGGGCGGGACGATCCAAAGGATTACCCCGGATCCGGGCGAGGGGGCTTCGCTCGCGGGCAGCGCCGCACGAGTGATCGATGCCTCGGGCCGGGTGGTCTCGCCGGGGTTCATCAACACCCACACCCACGAGGGGGAGATCGAGGAGTCCATGAAGGTCTTCGTGAAGGACGGGATCACCACCTGGGTGGGAGGGAATTGCGGCTTCTCGGCGATCCCGCTCGCCGATTATTTTGCCGAGATCGAACAGGAGGGACTCTACAACAACTATGCATCGCTCACGGGCCTGAATGCGCTCAGGAGAGAAGTGGGTGTAGATACCTTTGAGGCGGCAAGCGAGGCACAAATCGAGGCAATGGTCGAGATCCTGGCCGCGGACATGGAACAGGGGAGCATGGGGGTCTCCTTCGGCTCGTACTACAACCCGGGCTGCTCCTACGAGGAGATGCTGGCCACGGCCCGGGAGGCCGCCCGCTACGGCGGCATGGCCTCGAGCCACATCCGGGACAACATCTTCAATCTGAAGGCCCTGATCCCCTTTCTGAACTATTACTTGAACAAGGAGTTTCTCACCGAGGCGATCCGCACGGCCCGGGAGGCCGACATTCCCTACATCGTCTCCCACCTCACCGATGTGACGTACGGTCCCGGATCGACCGAGTTCGCCCTCACCATGATCTCGGGGTGCCTCTACCAGGAAGGCTTGCGCCTGGCCGTGGACGTGATCGGCTCGGATTCGTTCCCCAACGATTTCTTCACGATCGCCCGGTACGGGACCGTGCCGCTCGACCTCCTGATGGCCATGGCCGATGCGGTCCCGACCGACTTCCAGGTGACCGAGGATGTGTTCATCGACGGCGCGCTTTACATGGAGGCCTTCGAGACCCTGACCCGGATCGAGCAGGCCGAGACGCTCATGCAGGCGATTCTGGAAGGCAGGGCCGAAAGCCCGGGCGTGCTCTGCCATATCATCGACCCGGAGAACACGATGCTCGCCCTCTCGAAGCCCTTTGTCTTTATCGGCAATGACGGTGCCATCAGCCGAGACCCGGAAACCGACGAACGGATCGGCCATCCCCGCGCCGCGGGCGCCTTTGCCCGGTTCATCGGCCACTGGGCGCGCGATATGGGTGTGATGAGCCTCGAGGAGGCCCTCTTCAAGGCCACCGGGGCCCCTGCCTTCTGGCTGGGCCTCGAGAAGAAGGGAAGGCTTCAGGAGGGCTGTGACGCAGACATCGTAATCTTCGATGCGGAGCGGATCATCGACCGGGCGGAGGCCTCTCCGGGCAACATGATCAGGCCGCCCGACGGGATCGACTACGTGATCGTGAACGGCGCGGTCGCCGTCGAGGGCACGGAACTCACCGGCGAGAGGGCGGGCAGGGTGATTCGCAGAACCTGGGAGGTTCCCGGCGTTCACTACGATTCCTAGCTGGAATACGGGAAGATCAACGCAGGGAACCCTGGGGGGGTGTGGGGCGTCTAACCGAACATACAGGAGATGCGTGAGACCTGCTCGAAAAGCGGTTTACATCTCCATCCCCCCTCCGTACAAGGTCGCGGCCTTGGTAACAACAAGGCCGGCGGCCTTTTTTTTGGCCCGGCTGCAGGCAACCTTGACACCGCTTCCCGCCTGTCTCTATACTTCCGTTGGCACATGGCTGTCCCCACCTCTTTCGGGCTCTCTCGGAAGTCTATTTCCTTGAAATAAATAGAGTTTTCCAACCGCCAGAATCCACGAACAGGAGGGAAGCATGGACATCGTCAAGGGATTCCCCTCGACCATGCAGGATGACTACCAGCTCAACCTGATCAACCTCATCAAGCACGGCGTACGGAATTTCGACAAGCAGGAGATCGTCTGCAAGATCGGGGACGGCATGTTCCGGTACACCTATACGGACGCCTACGCCAGGATGATGAGGTTTGCCAACGCCCTGAAGAGGCTGGGGGTAGGTATCGGGGACCGCGTCGGCGTGATGGACTGGAACTCCTACCGGAACTACGAAATGTACTTTGCGATCCCGGGGGCCGGTTCGGTGATGCTGCTCATGAACCTCCGTCTCACCCCGGTGGATCTGTCTTACGTGGTGAACCATGCGGAAGCCAAGCTCGTGGTTGTGGATGAAACGCTCCTTCCTCTCGTCGAGGCGGCTGCGCCCCATTTCAAGACGGTCCGGGGATACGTGGTTTTTACGAACAAGAACGTGAGGGACCTCCCGACCAGGCTCACCCCGGTCTACAGTTACGAGGAACTGCTCAGCCAGTCGGATGCCGAATACGACTGGCCCCACATGGACGAGAGGGCGGCCTGCGCGGCCTGCTATACGACCGGAACCACCGGAAGGCCCAAGGGCGTCTATTATTCGCACCGCAGCACATTTCTGCACGCCCTGGCGATCTGCGCCAATGCGCAGGTATCCAGCCAGGACTGCTATTTTCAACTGGTTCCGATGTTTCATGCCATGGGATGGGGCGGGCCCTACTTTGCTACCCTCGTGGGTGCCAAGTTCGTCCTGCCGGGCATGTACAACCTGCAACGGCTGGACGAACTGGCTGAGATCATGGTCCGGGAGAAGGTCACGGTGTCGGCAGGCGCCCCGGCGCTCCTGTTGCCCATGCTCGAGTACATCAAGCGGATGGACAGAAAGCCGGACTTCCGGGGGGCGCGCATCCTCAGCGGGGCCACGGAGCCGCCCCTTTCGATGATGAAGGAGTTCTGGAACCGGACCGGCGCCGAGATCATCCACGCTTACGGCGCGACCGAGACCTCTCCCCTGGCAAGCATCAACCGGCTCAAGCCGTGGCTGGAGAAGGACCTGAGCGAGGATGAACGGTGGGACCTGAGGAGAAAGCAGGGATATGTGGTCACCGGGCTGGACGTGAAGCTTCTCGACCCCTCCGGCCACGAGGTCAAGAGGGACGGTCAATCCGTGGGGGAGTTCTGCCTGCGGGGGCCCTGGATCACGGGCAAGTACTACAACCCGGAGGCCCCCTCCACGCAGTTCTCCGAGGATGGGTACTGGAAGAGCGGGGATGCGGGGACCATGGACGCGAATGCCTACCTGAAAATCACCGACAGGGTGAAAGACGTAATCAAGAGCGGGGGGGAGTGGATCTCCTCCGTGGATATGGAGAATGCGATCACAGCGCATCCGGCCGTGTTCGAGGCGACCGTGGTCGGCGTGCCCCATCCGAAGTGGGAGGAGAGGCCCCTGGCCATCGTGGTCCTGCACAGCGAGTTCAAGGGGAAGGTGCAGAAACAGGAGATCATCGACCATCTGAGCAAGACCTTTGCCAAGTGGCAGCTGCCGGACGAGGTCCTGTTTGTGGACGAATTCGACAAAACCAGTGTGGGCAAATCGAACAAGAAGGTGATCCGGGAGAAATACAAAAGCATCTACACGCAGGGCTGAGTCCGCCGGATTCGTCAGGATTGAGCGCGTCATCGACCGGTTTCGGGCGCATACGCCGAGAACCGACAGTTCGTGCGCCCGGCCGGTCCCTCTTTTTTCCTAAACTCCTCCCGCCTCTTCTGTCGATGTTGAGGGCAGGCAGACTCGCAGCGGCCGAGTCGGCCCGCATTCTTCACCCCGGACCCGGGAGGTGGCCTATGAGGGGAGCGGTTCTCGCCTGCCTGATCGCGCTTCTCTGGGCTGGCTGCGACCGAAACCCGGTCGAGGAATTCGGCGAACAGATGCTTGTCTCCTACGAGACGTCCCGGCAGGCCGCCGACGAAGCGAGCCTGCAGGCCATTCAGCGGTACATCCGGTCCTACCGTGCGCTCAACGGCAGGTACCCGGAAAGCATCGAAGAACTGGCCGCCTCGCTGGGCGCAGGCTACGATCTCGAACCCTACGATTATGACCCCGCCACCGGAACCCTGACGGCCCGGTAGTCCTGCCGTCTCCGGTCCGTCCCGGCCTGGGATCTTCTGAAATCGGAATGTATGTCCAGGCAATGGGGGTCCACCTCCGGGTTCCCGGACGCTCCTCGACGCCTCTGCCCGTTTCATCCCGAAGACTTGCTCTCCCATGTCTGCACATAAGCAAACCGTCCTGCACCCATTCATGCCGGCAGCAAGCTTGAGCCCGAGCCGCCGGAGGATTGACAGGAAAGAGCGCCGGCAGACAGAATGGTACCCCCATGAGAACGATGCCCCTCAAACCGTTGAAGAAGGTCAGGGTCAGTCAGCAGGCCCCGACCCGCTTCACGATCGCGGTACTCTCCCCTGTGAGGGACGAGGCGGAGTTCGGGACGATCCTCAGGGAGGATGTCCGAGCCTGTCTGGGGGCCTATGATGCCTTTGTGGGTGCGGACTGGGAGAGCCGGAGTTTCACCCTCGTGACCCAGGATTTCCCTGCCTTCAAACACAAACTCATCTATCGGCGCTACCTTGTAAGGGACGAATGACGAGCCCGCGGGTCGGTCTTGGCAGAGGAGAAGTGCACAAGAACAAGGGAATGGAAACGAAGAGCCTCTGCCCGGAGTGTCTCGCCACGCTCCCGGCGGTGATCCGGGAAGCCCCGCCCGGGGCCATCCTGGAGAGAGTGTGCCCCCGTCACGGCACATTTCGCACTGTGGTCTCCAGCGATCTCCAAACCTATCGCAGGCTCTGTGAATCGCCGAGGATCTCCGCGAAGCCCCAGCAGTACGAGGTCCGCATCGACAAAGGTTGTCCCGACGACTGCGGACTGTGTCCCTCCCATGAGCAGCATACCTGCCTGGCCATCCTGGAGATCACCTCGCGGTGTGATCTTGACTGTTCGGTCTGCCTGGCGTCTGCGGCCCGTGAGGGGCAGGACCTCGATCTTGAGGCGGTTCAATCCGTCCTGAGGACACTCATCCGGAACGAAGGCCGGCCGCCACCCCTTCAGCTGAGCGGCGGAGAGCCTTCTGTCCACGGTGATCTGGCGGCAATCATCGAAGGGGCCTCCTCCCTGGGTTACAAAAAGATCGAGATCGATACCAACGGGCTCAAGCTTGCCCGCTGCCCTTCCTTCCCGGAGCAACTCGCGCAAGCGGGCCTCTCGCAGGTGTATCTTCAGATGGACGGGCTGGACCGGGGCGTGTCGGAAGCCATCCGGGGAGCCGACTTGGTGGAGGAGAAGATCAGGGCCATCGAGAACTGCAAGAGGGCGGGACTGCCGGTGGCCCTTTCCGTGACCGTTGTTCCGGGGGTGAACGACGATGCTCTGTGGCAGATGATCCGCTTCGGGATGGAACAGGGGCTTACAGGAGTCAACTTTCAGTCGGTTGCCCTGAGCGGCCGTTATCCGAAATCACTCTGTCAAGGGCCGGAGCGTTTCACCCTCGGGCACTTCATCCACGCTGTCGAGCGGCAGAGCGAAGGCAGGCTTCTGGCGTGCGACCTGACACCGCTGCCCTGCCCGGACCCGCGCTGCGGCGTCATGACCTATGCCCTCGCTCACAAGGGAGAGCTCGTGCCGCTGGGCCGGATTATGGAGAAGAGCCGGTTGCTGCGGCACACGGCCGATATGAGCGACTGGGACGCGGTCCTCCGGCAGGTCCTGCCGGAGGGCGGCTGCGGGTGCGGGGTGGCGCCGGCCCGCGAAGGGCTGCCCCCAGAGCTGCTTTCCCTGTTCGACGAGGCGGACTATTACTCCATCGGATTTCACGGGATGATGGACGCTTACAGCTTCGACCAGGATCGTGCGAGGCACTGCTGCATCCATGAGCTTACCCCGGAAGGGAGACGGATCCCCTTCTGCCTCTACAACATCAAATACCGCCAACCCCTTCCGAAAAGAAGTCGGCGATGACCGTCAGGCGAAAAAGGAAGGGTGCGGTCGACGGCTCCCAGGGGTCGCATTACCCCTCGGCGGGAACGTGGGCCTTTGCCCACTCCTCCGGGGTCATGACCGGCTTCTGATCCCAGCGCATGGGGATCGGCAAAAACGAAAGGGCCGTGTCCACGCAGGACAAGGCCCTCCTCCTCTCGGTGCGAGAGGTCATTCGAATTCGATTCGCGCGATCACGGAGCAGCCGGCGCCAGTCCGCACACCTGATCCAGGCAAACAAGCGGCTCCATGCAGTCTGCGTCCTCCGCGCACGGGAACCCTTCCTCGCCGGGCGGCTGGCAGGTCCCGACCCGATCCAGAATGTCGACGTATCCGCACGCGCCCTGCAGGCTGTCCATGATCCAGCTCATCATTTCGTCCACATCGAGCCAGGGGAGAAACCTGAGAACCCTGGACAGAACGGGAAAGACCCGATCCTCGACGAACGCAATGAGATCGGAGATGAACTCCGGGCACTCGTCGGCGAGGGAAACCGCCTCGTTGCAGACCATGTCGAACGCTTCACAGTACTCGAACGGGTCGTCCCAGTCATGATGGGCCGCATCCCAGTCCCATTGCGGGAAATCCCCGTCGAAGCATGCCATCGGCGGCTCCGGGACACCGCAACCCGAAGCAAGAATCCCCATGGCCATCAGCAGGCTTATGAACACGTTTCCTCTCATCGTCGTTCCTCCCGTTCGGTTGGCCCGGCCTGGATTACCAATGAAAGAACATTTTATTTTGAGAAATACTCCAGGCCGTCCTTCGTTGTCAAGAAGAAATTCCTTCTTCGTAGAGAGAGTTCGTGATTGCAGGAACGTAACGGCTCGATTCGATTCTCGCCCGGGTCGAGTCCAATCGCGTATCTCCCCGAAACCGGCGTCCCGGGCCGGGCGGTCCCTGGCCGGCCCCGGCGGCCGGGGTTGCGGTTCCGGTTCGGCCGTGGGGGGACGACGGGTATTCGTAAGCGGAACGTCCCGGAAGGGACCGTTTGAAATCGAGTGTTCCCAACGATTTTGACGGGTTGCGAAGGTGACCAAGGATCGCTTCCTTCTCTCTGTTCTCCGTGCCGACAGCCGGGAAGGGGGAAGGCGGCCTCCTGAAGGCCTTTGTGCCGGCACGGTTCGCCGTTGCGGTGCCGCAAACCGGCGCTGGTCCGGTATTTGCAAAACCGCGACACATGGCAGCTCCTTCACTCCTGTGGGCGGTCGAGACAATCGACGAGTCCGATGGAAAGGAATCCGAGTGAACGTGTCTGCAAGCGCAATCGAACAACTGCTCTCGAAATCCCGGCCCGACGCCAGGCCGTCTTTTCACAAGGAACTGCGACGGGCCAAGAGATATCCAGTCGACGTGCCTGCAAGGCTCCAAATCTATGTTCCTTCACGACCGGAGCGCCGTTCTCCGGAAATCTCCGCGCAGCTCGTCGATCTCTCCGTCATGGGGATCGGCCTTCTCGCCGACAGCGTGGAAGGCGGCGGGCTTCATATCATGCACCCCTGGCCCGCCACGTCGGAGCAGTGTCGCCTCGAGATCCAAATCCTCCACGGAGCCGCCCCCTTGGTCCTGCGAGGGAAGGCGGTCTGGTACTGCCAGCTCGAGGACCGGAAGCCGTTTGGGTTTCGGATGGGGATCGAACTGACGGATCTCACCGTGGAGCTTCAGGAGAGAATCCGGCGGTTGATCGCCCAAAAGGCGGGAGGAACCGGCTCTTCTCCTGCTGAACCCAAATAGACGTTTCTGCATTCTGAGACACGGCGAAACCGTCTCCCGGTATCCCACAGAATCTCATCCTCCGCCAGCATTCAACCCGGAAGGTTTTCAACGAGGGGAGGTTGCCATGGCTGCGGGAAACAGACTCAGGTGCCGGCACATCGCGATCGTCTTCTTCATGGATCTTCTGGTCTCTCGCGTCGGAGCGGAGGCGCAAGGGATCGGCGAGGACGTCTTTCGGACGGCACAGCAAAAGCACGTGCGGCAGGGAGGGGGCGCGGACCTGGACAAGGACCGATGGAAAGAGGAGTCCGAGAGAATCAACCGCCTCAAGTTCGAGAAGGCAGGAAGATGGCGGGGAACCGAAGGGGGCGACGGACGCGCGCGTGAGAGCGCGGATGAGGAGCCTCCAGGCCTTCAGCGGCTCCGGCGAGAAGGGGAAGAGAGAGAGCGGGCCGTGCAACTCGCCTGGCGAGACCGGGCGCACGAGATCCACGCAAGGTGGGGCAGCGTGCGGGAATCCAGTCCCACCGCCTATGTCGCATACACGCAGAACAACGATGCCTTCGGTGGCGTGGATTACGAAAAGGGCATGATCGAGGCCGGCGCCATCGCCACAGCCCCTCTTCAGGAAGGGGCGGCGCGAATCGAACGACTCCTGTCGGAGCGTCTGGCCTTCCTGCTGCAGGGACAGAGCATGCCCGGAGCCAGGGACCTGGAAGGCCAGGTCAGGATGCCGGGCTCGGGCCGCCTGATCACGCACGCCGAGGTCGAGCCGTTTTCCCGGAACATGGCGCGGTCCGGCGAACCGCCGCGGAGCTACACCGCCCCGGACGGCGTCCGGCGGTTTCGCAAGCAGATCCGGATCGAACTCGTGCCGGATCACCTCCAGGCCCGGGTACGGCTTTATATGCCTCACATTCAGAGGGCGGCCAGGATGTACGAGGTGGAGCCTCATCTCCTGCTCGCCGTCATCGAAACCGAGTCCCTCTTCAATCCCCGAGCCCTGTCCAGCGCGGGCGCCGTGGGCCTGATGCAGCTCGTGCCTGCGACCGGCGCTCTGGAGGCCAGCAAGCTGGTGTACGGCGAGACCAGGCTCCTGACGCGGGAGGAGCTCGTCAGGCCGGACAGGAACATCGAACTCGGTGCAGCCTACCTCCGCATTCTCCTGAAGCGGCACTTCCGTGAGTACGGGACGGATCCCAGGAAGGGCCTCCTTGTGGCCATCGCGGGCTACAACTGCGGGCCTGCCTGCGTGAAGAAGGCCCTCGAGGGGCAGGAGACGGGAAGCCTCGATCCCGAGGAGTTCTACGATCTCCTCCTGCGGGTGGTGCCCCGCGAAACGCAGGCCTATCTTCAGCGGGTCGTCCGGAACATGCGACAGTACGAATCGATCATGGGAAGGGGCCCCTCCGGGAGCGACCGGATCGCGGGCATGCTGCCGGGCGCCTCCTCTCCTCCGGCAAGGCGAGGCCTCGCCGCCTTTCCGTTTCTTTCCTTGCTGCGGGTTCAACCTGGCCGGCCAGGCGAATGGAGTTCGTAGCCCCTCCGGGGCGCGGCCGCCCGTCTCCGGGAATTCTTCCGGGCACGGCCGCCTTGTGCCGGTACCGGCCTTGCGCTACGATAGCCGGGCTCGTTCCGTTCGGGCGAATTCAATCCGGAAGGGATCCTGCCATGAAGCGCAAGGTAAAGATCTGGAGGGACGAGAACGGGATTCCCCACGTTGAGGCCGGCAGTGAAGCGGGTCTCTTCTGGGGTATGGGATACGTTCACGGCACCGACCGAGCCTTGCAGATGATCCTGATGCGAATCCTGGGTCAGGGCAGGGTGTCCGAGATCCTCGACGCGAGCGACGCCTCCCTCGAGGTGGACCTGTTCTTCCGTCGTATGAACTGGTCGGGAAACACGGAGCCCCAGAAGGCGGTTCTTCCGCCCAAGGCAGCCGCGATCTGCGCTTCCTATTGCGAGGGGGTCAACGAAGCGATTGCCAGAAGGATCCCATGGGAACTCAAGCTCCTCGGATACAGGCCGGAGCCCTGGAAGGTGGACGATGTTCTTCTCCTCTGGCGCAGCCTGGGCTACTTGACCATGGCCGAGTCCCAGGGCCAGGCGGAGAGGCTTCTCGTGGAGATGGTCCAGGCCGGTGTTTCGCGGGAGCGACTCGATGAGCTCTTCCCCGGTGCGCTCGGCGGTCTGGACATGGATCTGATCCGGGAGGTCAGGCTGCAGAACCGTCTCGTTCCTCCCGGCGTCCTGTGGGGTGCCGGCCTTGCCCGGATGATGGCATCAAACAACTGGGTCGTCTCCGGCGGGAAGACCGCTTCCGGCATGCCGATCCTGGCGAACGATCCCCACCTTGAGGTGAACCGGCTTCCCAGCGTCTGGTGCGAGATAGTCTTGAAATGCAAGGATCACTTCGCGATCGGCGTGTCGCTGCCCGGGTTGCCGGGCGTGCTGATCGGCCGTACGCGGGATCTGGCCTGGGGCGCGACGTACGCGTTCATGGATGCCGAGGACTCCTGGGTGGAACGTTGCCGGGAAGGGAAGTACTATCGCGAGGGGGAGGGCTGGATCCCCTTCCGGATCCGCAGGGAAACCATCCTCCGGAAAAAGAAAGAGCCGTTCGTCGCCGTGTTTTACGAGAACGACCACGGTGTTCTCGAAGGCGACCCGAACGGAGAGGGCTATTACCTAGCCACAAGATGGTCCGTTTCCGATGCGGGGGGCGCCGGCCTGGCCGGGATCGCGGAAATGTGGGGAATGAGGAGCGTGGAGGAGGGGATGAGGACCCTCGGCAAGGTGGAAGGCGCCTTCAACTTCGTGCTTGCGGACCGGAAGGGGAACATCGGATATCAGATGTCGGGCCTTTTCCCGAAGCGGCGGGATGGAGCGAGCGGTCTGGTTCCCCTTCCCGGCTGGGACCCGGAGAACGACTGGCAGGGTTTTGTGAGGCACGAGAGTCTACCCCGGTGCATGAATCCGGAGCAGGGATTCTTTGCGACCGCAAACCAGGATCTGAACCGTTACGGCAAGGTCGGACCGATCAACATGCCCATGGGCCCGTACCGGGCCGACCGCATCGACGATCTTCTGCGGCAAGGGGCCCGTTTCTCTCCCGCAGACATGTTCCGGATGCACTTCGATGTGTACTCCCTCCAGGCCGAGGCCTTCCTGAAGATCCTCCGGCCCATGCTCCCGGAAACACCCCAGGGCAGGATCCTTGCGGATTGGGATCTCCGCTATACGGCGGACTCCAAGGGGGCGTTTCTGTTCGAGGCCTTTTACGACGCCCTGTGCCTGGAGGTCTTCGGCAGGAACGGCTTGGGAGAGGAGGTGGCGCGGTATCTATCCCGACAGACCGGGATCTTCTGCGATTTTTACTGGAACTTCGACCGCATTCTGCTCTCCGAGGATTCGGCCTGGTTCGGAGGGGAAGACCGTGAGACGCTTTACAGGAGGGCGGCCTCCGAGGCCCTTCAGGTTGAGCCGCAGCCCTGGGGGAAGGTCCGGAGGGTGAGGATGAATCACCTGATGTTCGGAGGGAAGCTGCCCGCATGGCTGGGCTTCGACCGGGGCCCCATCACGATGATCGGGAACCGGGCCACCATCCATCAGGGGCAGATCTATCGGGCCGCGAATCGAACGACCACGTTCTCTCCTTCCCTCCGCATGGTAACGGACATGGCCACGGAAGAAGTCTATTCCAACCTGGCCGGCGGGCCGAGCGATCGGCGCTTCTCGAGGTGGTACTGCTCCGGCCTGAAGGGCTGGATCAAGGGCGAGTACAAGACCCTGCGCACGGACGGCCCCCGCAGGAGATTTCGTTGAGGGGGTCCCTCCGCGACGGATCTACCAGCGGCATCCGGGCTACTTCTTCATGTTCATGGAATTTCTGCATCTCTCCGAGAGTTCTTCCTTGTGCTGCATCAGGCATTTCAGGATGCGCCCTTCTCCCGGCTCGATGCCCGGGCAAAGCTTGGCTGCGTCATCCTTGCATGCCTCCGCCACCGCCTCCAGCTTGCCCCTGACCTTCTCGGCGGCTGCCTCCAGCGAATCCCGGCACTCCTGCGAGATTTCGTCCTTGTGCGCCTTCAGGCAGGCCTGGATGCGTCCGTCCCCGGGCTTGACGTCCCCGCAAAGCCTCTGAACGTCCTTCTTGCAGGGACTCTCTTGGGCCGTGACCGGGCCCGAGCCGAAGGCGAGGGCGAACGAAATGAGGGCAATCAGGAAAACCAGGTTTCGGACACAGCTGTGCATCTCTTGTTCTCCTTTCGATTGAATCCGGCTCGCGCACATCCGGGCCGTTTACGAGGGTATGACCAATCCGAGGGAAATCCTAGTGGAACGGCCTCTCCCGAGTCAAGCATTCGATTCCGTCGGCGGGGCCCGGTCGAACCATGGCCGGGCCTGCTCGAGCTGGCCGGCCAGACGCAGAAGCGTGGCCTCCTGCCCGTACCTGCCGACGAAGTGCATCCCGATGGGCAGTCCCGCCTCGTTCCAGTGCAGGGGTACGGACATGGCCGGCTGGCCCGTGACGTTGAAGGGAGGGGTGTAGGGCATGAAGTCAAAGGTTCGTCGGGCGCTGAGATCCGCCGCCCGGAGCGCGCTGAGAATCCACCCCGCGTTCATCCGGTTCACCACGCCGAGCAGGATAGACTCGCTCGGCTTCAGCCCGAGCGTTCCGACCTCGATCGGCGGCCGGGCCAGGGTAGGCGTGAGCAACAGATCGTAGCCCTCGAAGAACCGGCCGATCCTCCTGGCACAGCCCTGGAGGTGCCGGAGGCAGCGGACGGACTCGGCGGAAGACGTCCAGCGGCCGATCAGGCCGAAGGCCCACGTGGCCGGCTCGAAGTCATTCCGGGTCGCCCTTCGGCCGACGAGCGCCTCGGCCTCCTCGATGTCGGCCCGCACCTCGCCGCATATGGCCGTCACGAAGGCCCGGACGAACACCTGCCCGTCGATGTCCGGGGCCGCCTCTACCATCTCGTGCCCGAGCCCTTCGAGCAGCTTCACCGTCTCTTCGAGCCCCTTGCGGCAGTCCGCGTCCACATTCGTGCCCAGGAGCGGCTTGCTCGTGAAGGCGATCCGGAGCCTGCCGGGGCTTGCGCCCACCTCTTCGAGAAAGGGTTGCGCAGGCGGGGGGGCGACATAGGATGCGCCCACATCCGGGCCGGCCGTGGCGTCGAGCATGGCGGCGCTGTCCCGCACGGTTCGCGTAAGGACGTGTTCGATGGCAAAGCCCGCCCACAGGTCGCCGTAATCCGGGCCGGTCGGGGTGCGGCCCCGGCTCGGCTTCAGCCCGAAGAGGCCGCAGCAGGAGGCCGGGATGCGTATCGAGCCCGCACCGTCGTTTCCGTGGGCCAGGGGCACCATGCGGGCCGCCACCGCGGCCGCGGAGCCGCCGCTCGATCCTCCGGGGGTTCGCGTCGGATCCCACGGGTTTCTGCACGGCCCGAAAAGGCTCGGCTCCGTGACCGGGGTCAGGCCGAATTCGGGTACGCTCGTCTTGCCGAGGATGATCACGCCTGCCCGCTTGAACCGGGCGACGAGCTCGGTGTCGTGGTCCGCCACGTAGCCGGAAAGGAACCGGCAGCCCTTTCGGAGCGGCTCGTTCGCGCAGGCGGCCACGAGGTCCTTCAGCAGGAAGGGGACCCCTGCAAAGGGCCCTTCGGGCAAGGGCCCCTGGGCGGCCGTTCTCGCATATTCGTACATCTTGTGAATGACCGCATTGAGACGTGGATTGAGCGCCTCGATGCGCCGGACGGCCTCCTCGACCAGTTCGACCGGCGCCACTTCCTTCTTGCGCACGAGCTCGGCAAGGCCGAGGCCGTCGTAGTCCGCATACTCGGCAAAGCGACTCATGAGACGCCTCCCTTGAATTGGAAAGGATGCATGCGATCCCCGGTTGCGATCCTTTTCGGCTGTGGCGAGCCTAAAGAAAGCCCGGCCGGAAGTCAAAGCCAGAGGCCCGGGCGCCTCGATTCCGACCCGGGGATCGGTTCCCCCCGGCCTGGGAAGGGTGCCCGCGGGGCAAGGCCGTGCCGCCTTGCTTTCTTGACAGGAGCGTCTTCCTGTGAAACGCTTCGAAAACCATGCGAACTTCATGCGCTCCGAAACAATGGGACCCAAGAAAGCCCTGAAACGGACCAAGACCGGCAAAGAGGCGGCGTGTCTGTCCTGCGGAGATGCCCTGGAGCACCCCCACCGCAGGTACTGCTCCGCGAAATGCAGGCAGGAACTGGAGCGGAAACTGGAACTCTCGGTCGGCCTGCTCAAGACATTGGGAGCTCGATACGCCGCTTTTTCGTTCACGGACTCGGACCTCTACTTCCACGTGCTGCCCGAGAATGCGCAAGAGGTGCTCACCTACACCTGCAAGCGGACCCCGGGCGTCAGACCGGCCCAGGACCTCTGGAGGCTGGTCGACGGGCTGGGCGGGGCGTGGCACAGGCAGATACGGTCGACCGGGAAACGCTACCTCGCGACGCGACACCTCCGGGAGAAGGCCAGGAGAAACCAGGCCGCTGCAGCCTCCTTGAGGCCTGTCGATGACAGAAGGCCCGCACTGAAGCGTAAATCTCTTGAGTGCCTTGACCTCGCGGCCTCCGAACTGCTCTCTCCCCGCGCAAAGGAAACCTTGAAGTCCGCCTACCGGCGGGAGGCCAAGATCCACCATCCGGACCACGGGGGCGACCCGGCCTCCTTTCGGAGGATTCATGAGGCCCACCGGGAACTGCTCGCCTGGATGGAGAATCCTCGATTCAAGGTCCGCCGGGGGATCTATGGCCAATGGGGTTACGACAGCCTCCGTGCGAGGAAGTGGCTGCCGCCGGCCATCCCCGGGAAGGCCGGCCGCTAGGCGCTGGCCTGTTCCGCGGACCGGCCGAGGCCCGAAAAGGCCGGGCGGGAATCCGCTTCCCCCGCGCGGCCGGCTGCCCCTGCGGTTTCCGGCCCGTCGGAAGAAGGACCCGGAGGCCCTTCCCTTCGTTTGACATCACCACCCCCCGGCCCATACAGTCGGGAAGAAACAGGCAGCGGATCCGGAATCCGCTGCGCGGTGGAACGGAAAGCAAGGGAGGAAGAGACATGCTGAAGCTCGGGGAAAAAGGAGCGATCCCCCAGAGAGACAACGAAACCTATGCCGTAGCGCCGCACATCCCTTGCGGTCTGGCGACCCCGGAGCTGCTTCGGAGGATCGCCGATGTGGCGGAGAAATACCAGGCCAAGGCAATCAAGATCACGGGCGCCACCCGGATCGCCCTCATCGGCCTGCAGGAAGCCGATATCGACAGCGTCTGGGGGGAGCTGAGGCTGGACCCCGGGGCCGCGGTCGGGCTCTGCGTCCGCAGCGTGCGCACTTGCCCCGGCACGACCTACTGCAAGCTGGGGAAGCAGGATGCCTTGGGCCTGGGCCTGAAGCTCGACGCAGCCTACCACGGCAAGCATCTGCCCGGGAAATTCAAGATGGCCGTTTCCGGCTGTCATCTCGCCTGCGCCGAATCCTGGGTTCGCGACGCGGGTCTGATCGGAAAGGCGGACGGGTGGCAGCTCGTGATCGGAGGCAATGTGGGTGCCGCGCCCCGCATCGCCGAGGAACTCGTGGGCGGGCTCGATGACGGAGCGGCCATCGCGGCGATCGGCAAGGTGGTGGACTGTTACGCGCGGCATGCTAACAAGGGGGAGCGGTTGGGAAAGATGATCGACCGGATCGGGCTCGACCTTTTCAGAGATGCAGTTTCCTGACCCGCCGGGGGTATTCGACGAGAAAGGCGGTTTCCATGGGCGCAGATACCAAGGGCATCCTGGAGGACTTCTTTCACACGATTCGCTCCTGGCCGGAGTGGCTGAAGAGGCGGAGGAAGGAAGGCATTCGGTCCGTCAATGCCTTGCGAGGCGCGTTGGAGGAGATCGGCCGGCTGAGAAAGTGGCACCCGCCGCCGATCGGAGGGGTGGAAGACGTACATTACGAGGATGCCTCACGATCAACCCCTGGGGGCCGTCGAGGACGAGGACGACGAACGGGTGGAATACCTGGCGAGGCAGATGCGGGACGGATTCGAGTTCGTGCAAAGGGAGATCGGCATCCGGGTTCCGGACGAGAAGATCACGGAGGCCTTCCATCTCCGGCAGTCGTTTGTGGTGCGAATGGCCGAGCTGAGAGGCCTGGTCGATGTGGATCCGCAACCTTACGGCGGCTGCGAGCTCTTCCTCCTGGGGATGCCGAGGGACATGCCCTTGAACACCGGGCTCGCGCCCATGAGCCGGGCCATGGATGTCGCTATCGAGGATGCGAGGGGAAGGGTCGCCCGAGGGGAAGGCATCCTGCCGAAAGGGGCTCCGGTGCTCATGTACGAGATCATGCCCTATCCCCAGCCCTGGATCGTGAAGACCTTTGTGGAGAACGGAGTCGGGGTCATGCCGGGCGGGCCGACCGACAAGCAGTTGAAGCCCCCCCGTTCACGGACCCTTACATGGCGTCCGCCGAGGCATGGCTCAAGGGCTCGGTTACCGTGAACGCCGGCTACAATGCCGACCAGATCTGCGAGCGGTTGCTCAAATACCATTTCGACGGGCTGCTGCTCGGCTTCTTCGATTTCGACCGTTGGCTCGGCAGCGACAAACAACCTCGTTGCCAGGATGGTCGAGGAGAAGACGAAACTTCCGGTCTTCTACGTGGAAGGGGATTTCTGGGAAGATCGGGATTACAGCCGGGAGGCGCTGAGAACCAGGATCGAAAGCATCTGCGAGATCATCAAGATGCGAAAGGCCGGGTAGGGCATGTTCGTCGGTTTGGACATCGGCTCGGTGACCTCCAAGGCCCTGGTTCTGGATGACGCCGATCGGGTCCTTGCGTTCTCCCTCATCCCGACGAGCTACGATCGACAGCGATGCGGCAGGGCGGTCTTCGACCGGGCTCTCCGCGAGGCGGGGAAGCGCGAGGATGCGGTGCGCGGGATCGTCTCGACGGGCTACGGCCGCCGGTCCGTCTCGTTTTCCCGAAAGGCGGTCACGGAAATCCTCTGCCGCGCGGAAGGAACCAGGCGGCTCTTCCCCGGCGTGAGAACCATCGTGGATATCGGGGGACAGGACAGCAAGATCATCGAACTGGACGAGGAGGGAACGATCCGCCGGTTTGAAATGAACGACAAGTGCGCGGCCGGCACCGGCCGGTTCCTGGAGGTCCTGTCGGAGAAGAGAGAGAGGAGCGATGTGGCCTGCGGCCTGAACCGGGCCATCGCCAAGAGGGTGCTGGCCATGGGAAGGGCCGCGCAGATCGGGTTTCCGCCTCCCGTCTGCTTCACGGGAGGGGTGGCGAAGAACGTGGGCGTGGTCAGGGCGATCGAGGAGGAATTGAAGGCGCGGGTCATCGTTCCGGACCGGCCCCAGATGACCGCCGCCCTCGGCGCGGCCTTGTTCGCGAAAAGGCTCGCGTGATCCGCGCGGCCGCTTGCCCGGGAACCTGACGGCGGATCGCCTTGAGGCGGATGCGTACCGAAGAGCCCCTCCTTCCGCAGGATCTTGCCCGGGAGCGAGCCCGTGTTCCGGGCGTTGTTCAGGAAATCGTCTCCGGAGCCTCCGTCCCCGAGGCTGGCGTACAAGAAGCCGTCCGGGCCGAAGGCGATCATCCCGGCGTTGTGGCTCGGGAAGGGCTGGTCGACGGCCAGGAGGACTTCCTCGCTTTCCGGGTCGGCCGCATCATGAAAGGACGCGCCCTCTTCCTTCGACGGGATGCGTGACTGCTGTCACATACGCGGGACCGGAAGCGTTGCCGGGGGCGAAGGGCTGTCCGGGTTCGCAGGAGGTTTCTGGTTAGCGCCCCTGGCTTCCCTTTCTTCCGGCGCCTGGAAGAGCCCGAGGGCAAGGGCGATCCTGTCCGGGGTGCCGAGAGCGATCACAACGTCTTTCGCCAGGAGACGTGCATCCGCATCCGGGTTGGAAATCACCCTCTGCCCGCGCCGGATCGCCAGGATCGATACGCCGTGTCTCTTTCTCAGTTCAAGCTGGGCCATGGACTTTCCGTCCGCCGTCGATCCCTCGCCGACACGGAGCGTGCTGATCTCAATGTCCGGCAGATTCAAGGTCAGATCCGACAGGGACAGGGAATCCTGGGAAAGGGTTCGAAACACCTGGTATCCGTCCGACCGGACATCGGAGATCAGTTTTTCAATTTCGTCTCGGGGGATCAGGTATTTCCTCAGAACGCGTGCAAAGATCTCCACCGACGTTTCGAATTCCTCCGGGACCACCTCATTGGCCCCCAGTTCGTAAAGAGGCTTCACCTCCCTCAGGAAGCGCGTCCGTGCAATCACCTCGACCTTCGGGTTCATTCGCCTGACCGTTTCGACGACCCTTCGGGTGGCTGCGGCATCCGAGATGGCCACGACCACGACCCTGGCTGTTTCAACGCCCGCGTGGTGGAGCACGGTCTCCTGGGTTGCATCGCCGTAGAAGATGGGCTTGCCGGTCTTCTCTTCCTGCCTGACCGTTTCCGGATTCATTTCCACGATCACATGAGGGATGCCCGCCACCGAGGCGGCGCGGCTCAGGTTTCTTCCGTTCACCCCGAATCCGATGATGACAAGGTGATCGTTCCGGTTTGCCTTGCTCTTCGTTTCCGACGGGTAGGGACCCGACTTGAGACGCTCCGGAATGGGCAAACGCATGACCGAGTCCGTCACCGCCGGTGCGGCGATGATGAGGAAGGGCGTGACCGCCATGGTCAGCACGGAGACCGCCAGGAACACCTGATAGACATCTCCGGCGAGAAAGCCTTGCCGCACCCCGCTCCTGGCCAGGATGAAGGAGAATTCTCCCACCTGGGCGAGCGCCAGACCGACCGGCAAGGCGATGCGAAGAGGAAACCCGAGGGCGAGCGCCGCACATCCGGCGGTCAGCGTCTTCAACGCCAGGATGACCAGAACGGCTGCCAGGATACCCGGAAGGTGGTCCAGGAGAAAGCGAAAATCCAGGAGCATGCCGACCGAGACGAAAAAGAAGCTCGAGAATACGTCTCGAAAGGGCAGAATGCTCCCCAGGGCTTGATAACTGTATTCCGATTCGGACAGGATGAGTCCGGCCAGAAACGCGCCCAGGGCCAGAGAGAGACCCACACTGGATGTCAACCAGGCGATCGCGAAACACAACACCACCACGCTGAGCAGGAAGAGTTCCCGGGAGCGGGTCCTTGCAATCTGGTAGAGAAGCCTCGGCAGGATCCACCGGGCCATCAGGATCACCAGCACGATGACCCCGGCCCCCTTGGCCAGAAGGAGGAGAAGGGACAGGCCCTGTTCTCCGCCCCTTCCGGCCAAGAGAGGCGTAAACAGCATCATGGGGATGACGATCAGGTCCTGGAAGATCAGGATGGCGAGCGATGTCTGCCCGTAAGGGCTGTCGATTTCCACCCTGTCCTGCAGGATCCTCAGCACGATCGCCGTGCTGCTCAGGGAGACCAGAAACCCGATGAAAAGCGATTCGCCGAACGTCCGGGCGGCAAGCAGAGAAGCAAAGGCAAAGGTCGCCAGAATCGTGAGAAGGACCTGCAGGGATCCGCCGAGCAGAACGGACTTCTTGATTCGCAACAGGGCATCGAGGGAGAATTCCATGCCGACCGTAAAGAGCAGCAGGACCACCCCGACATCGGCCAGCAATTCCACCTCATGAACCGCCTTGACCAAACCCAGGCCGTAAGGCCCTGCCAGGAGCCCGGTGAGGAGAAATCCCACGATGGCCGGAATTCGAAGGCGGCTGAAGGCGAACAGGACCAGAATGGAGAGCCCGAATATGATCACGATTTCTTTGAGCAGGGGCATGCGCGTCTCCGACCGGCTCTCTGTTCCCTGTCCGAAAACCTACGGACGCGATCTACGGATTCACCCGGGTCACTGCATGCAGGAATCGAACAGGACGGCGAAGGAGATCACCGAAACGACGAGGATCAGGAAGATCAGTCCGCCGTGTTCCTGGGCCCAACTCTTCCGGCTGTCTTCCCGCTCTTTCGGTGTCGCTCCAAGGGTCTTGCTCGATGCACGTTCGTTTGAATTGGCCATATTCTGCCCCCTTTTTCTTGTAAAGCAAAGCATTCCTTCGAACGGGAGCCGGCCGCGCAGGCTCCAGGCCCGGTCCCCGGTTTCCGTCGACAGCCATGCCGGATGAGTTCAGAGGATGCCTATGGGGGGGTGAAAGATCTCCGCCGGGAAGCCCTGCGCGAGGGTGGCGCGGTCGGCGGCGAGGCTGCGGCGCTGCTCCGAACATGGGGTTCCGGGCAGCCCCGGAGCGAGGCTCAAGGGATCAAACGAAGGACAATCGCCAAGGCCGGGCTCCTCCTGGCCCGCTGGATGCATCGGGAAGGCGGAACCTCCCACCCAGGAAGCCTCCTGACTGCCCAGGGCGTCTGAGGTCGGGGCAGGAAAGATGGAGTGCACCGTGAGCTGCAGAATCGCGCTCAGACAGAGCATGACGGCCGGGAAAAAGAGAACCCGCCGGGCGAGCGTACGGTGCGTCATTTCGTGACTCCGAGGGTTGCGATCATCCCCTCTTCTTAGCACTCTATAATACAGGACCTGGGGGGAAAGGGAAACCCGCACGCGGATCCACTTGCCAGAAAACCCCCCTTTTGACTATATTCGGTGCACCACGAAGATCGGTATGTCCCCGCGACGCCAAACACGAAAACAGCCAGGAGAGGAATCGGAAGATGAAGAGCCCATGGTTCAAAGAAGAGCACGAGATTTTCCGCAGCACCGTGAGATCCTTCATGGAGAAGGAACTGGCCCCCCATGCGGCGGAATGGGAGGCGCAGCGGGACTTCCCGAACTGGGTCTTCAAACGGGCCGGCGAGATGGGCTTCCTGGGCATCACGTACCCGGAGGATGTGGGCGGATCGGCATGCGACTACTTCTACAAGGTGGTCTTCTGCGAGGAGTTGCCCCGCTCCCAGTGCGGGGGCCTGAACATGGCCCTCATGGTGCAGGCCGACATGGCCTCCCCGCCGATCAACATTCTCGGCACCCGGGAACAGAAGGAGGAGTACCTCGTCCCGATCATCAAGGGCGAGAAGATCTGCGCCCTCGGCATCACCGAGCCGAACGCGGGCTCGGACGTGGCCGCCATGAAGACCACGGCCAGGAAGGAGGGAGACCATTACGTGATCAACGGCTCCAAGACCTTCATTACGAACGGCGCCCGGGCCGACGTGATCACGCTGGCCGCCAAGACGGCGCCGGAACTCGGGTACAACGGCATCAGCCTCTTCCTCCTCGATACCAACCTTCCCGGCTTCAAGGTCACGCGCAAGATCGACAAGATGGGCATGCATCCCTCGGACACGGCGGAACTCTCCTTCGAGGATGTGCGGGTGCCCAAGGACAAGCTTCTGGGCGAGGAGAACCGGGGATTCCTGGAGGTCATGATCAACTTCCAGGGAGAGCGCCTCGTGGCCGCCATCGGTGCCATGGCCGGCGCGGCCCTCGTTCTTGAGAAGACGATCAAGTACGTCCAGGAGCGGGAGGTCTTCGGCAGACCGCTGGCCAAGTTCCAGGTGACCCGGCACAAGATCGTGGACATGCTCTGCCAGGTCGAGGCCGCCCGGCAGTATGTCTACTACTGCGCGTGGCTCTTCGACCAGGACCGCAACCCGGCCCAGGAGGTCTCCATCGCCAAGATCGTGGCCACCGAGATGGCCCTCCGGGTGATCCACGAGTGCATCCAGCTCCACGGCGGCTATGGATATACGACCGAATACGGCATCGAAAGAGCCTACCGCGACGCCAGGCTCGCGACGATCGGCGGCGGGGCCACCGAGGTGATGAAGGAGGTCGTGGGCCGGACCATGGGGCTCTGACCGCGGGGCCCGCAACGCCCAGGGTGCAGGAGGCGGCGAACCGCCGGCGATCAGGGGGAAGGCGGATGAAGAAGGGCTGGAGCGGTCAGGTAGCGATCGCAGGCATCGGCGAGAGCGAGATCGGGGCGGTGCCGCACAAGACCCCGATGCAGCTTCATGCCGATGCGGCAAGGGCGGCCCTGGAAGATTGCGGTCTTGCCAAGGGCGAGGTGGACGGCGTTCTCACGGCCGGCATCATGAATCCGATGGAGGTGATGCACAGCACGCTCGTTGCCGAGCACCTGGGAATCGAGCCCCGCTTCACGACCTCCATGCACATCGGCGGCGCTACGCAGATCCAGTTGGTGGTGAGCGCGGCCAACGCCATCCACGCGGGCATGGCCGACACGGTGCTCGTCGTGTCGGCCGACTCGATCCGGTCCTTTGCCGGCTACGAGAGCTTGATGAGCCTGTTCACGGAGGGGGTGACCGGCCTGTTTTCCCGGATCGGCCACCCCCAGTTCGAGCTGCCTTACGGACCCACCCTGATCAGCGCCTACGCCTTTGCCGCGACCCGGCACATGCACGAATACGGCACCACCGAGGAACATCTCGCCCAGGTGGCCGTGAGCATCCGGAAGCACGCCTCCCTGCACCCGACCGCACAGAAGCGCAGGCCCCTGAGCATCGACGAGGTGCTCGCGTCGAAGATGATCTCCTGGCCCCTGACCAAGGACATGTGCTCGATCGTATCGGACGGGGGCGGCGCGCTCGTGGTGACGAGCCTCGAGCGGGCGCGCGATCTGAGGAAGCCTCCGGTCGTTCTGCTCGGAGCGGGTGCGCGGACCTTGAAGGAGCACGTGTCGCTCGTCGAGGATGTGGTGCGCACCGGTGCGGTCGATGCCGGCCGCCAGGCCTATGCGATGGCGGGGCTCGGGCCCGGGGATATCGACTTTGCGCAGTTCTACGATTGTTTTTCGATCACGCCCATCCTGTTCCTCGAGGACTTCGGCTTCTGCGGAAAGGGCGAAGGGGGGCCGTTCGTCGAAGGAGGGGCGCGGATCGAGGTCGGCGGCGAGATACCGATCGTGACCCATGGGGGATGTCACGCACACTGCCATCCGGGTACCCCCTCGGGGCTGTTCCACATTATCGAGGCGGTCAAGCAGCTCCGCGGCGAGGCGGAAGGCCCGCGGCAGGTCAGGGATGCCCGCGTGGGCCTGGTGAACGGCCTGGGAGGGCACTTCTCCTCCCACACCGCCCTGATCCTGGGAAGGGATTGAGAGGAGGAGATGAGCCCGTACGAAAAACCGGTACCCCAACCGGATCCCGTCACGGCCCCGTTCTGGCAGGCAGCGAAACAGGGAAGGCTCCTCCTGCAACGGTGCCCCAAGTGCGGCGCGCATCAGTTCTATCCCCAGTCTTGCTGCAGAAGGTGCCTGAGCGAGGACCTCCTGTGGGTGGATGCGAAAGGGAAGGGCGTCGTCTACACCTATACGATCGTCCACCGGGCGCCGAGCCGGCCCTTCGAGCCCGACGTTCCCTACACCGTGGCCCTGGTGGACCTGGCCGAGGGCTGCCGGATGATCAGCAACATCGTGGGCGCGAGCCCGGAGGCGGTTCGTGTCGGGATGCCGGTGGAGGTCGTCTTCGAAGAGATCACCCCGGAGATTTCCCTGCCGAAATTCCGGCCCGTTCCGGCCCCTTGAGGCCCGCGGTCAAGGTACTTCCGAAGGAGGTGAGCGACATGGCCATCGAGGTCGTCAAGAAGGACCACATCGCCTATATCACGATCAACCGGCCCGAGGCGCGCAATGCCCTCGATCTGGACACGGTGAAGGGCCTGGCCCGGGCATGGATGGATTTCCGGGACGATTCCTCCCTTCGGGTCGCCGTCGTCACCGGCGTGGGCAATTCTTTCTGCTCGGGCGCCGACCTCGGTTCCCTGATCCCGCACATCACAGGCTCTCCGGACGGCGTGGCGGGACTTCTCAAGGGGGAGATGGGGGAGGTCTTTCAGGCGGCCATGCTCCGGGACTTCGAACTCTGGAAGCCGGTCGTGGCGGCGGTCAACGGATACTGCATCGCGGGGGGGCTGGAGATGATGTGCGGCATGGACATCCGCATCGCCTCGGAGAAGGCGGTCTTCGCCCTCCAGGAGGTCAAATGGGGCCTGTTCCCCTTCGGCGGAACCACCGTGCGGCTGCCCCGGGAGCTCGCGCACTGCAAGGCCATGGAGATTCTCCTCACGGGGGAGAAACTGGACGCAAGGGAGGCGCACCGCATCGGGCTCGTGAACTGCGTGGTGCCCCCGGAGGAGCTGATGGCAACGGCCGAACGGTACGCCAGGCGCATCGCCGACAACGGCCCCCTTGCCGTGAGCGCCATCAAGAGGTCGGCCATCGAGTGCGGGAGCCTTCCGCTCAAGTCGGCCTTCGTGCACGAGATCGAACTCGCCGCCCCGGTGTTCCGCTCGGAGGACGCGGTCGAGGGGCCGCTGGCCTTCATGGAAAAGCGCGCGCCCGTATTCAAAGGCAAGTAGAGAACCGATGGTCGGATATCGGGCATAGCAAGCCGCAGAAGAGAAACCCGTGGTCCTCACGTTCTCTCCGGACAGAGGACAGGCTTCGAAGCTATGACGGTCGAGAGCGTTGCGACCGTTCGAGGCATCGTCCTTATTTTTCGGGGAGTTTCAATCGACGCGGACGTTGTCCTGGGGCAGAGATAGGAACGTTTGACAGCGCCTCAGCAGCTCGAGTGTTTTGACTGGCTTCTGAAGGGCCCTCAGGAAGAACATGACACGACTCCCCCTCGATCCCAGCGCCCCGGACCCGGGCGGTCCGCTGGTTTGCGAATTGACGCCGACCGGGCGCATCGACGTCCGGCCGGGCGCCCCGGAAGATGGGCCGCCGTTGTCCGGCGCCGGGGCCGAGCGTATCCTCGACGCTTTCGAGGTCGGCCGCGGACACGGCGCGCTCCACTTGGGCGCGGCGGAGCCGGGCACGAGCCTACACCCTTCGCTTTCCTACTGGCGCGACTTCGGACAGTCCTTCGTGGCCAGGGCTTGCGGCGCCCTCGACCCGACGGATCCGAAATCCCTGAGCGTTCCCGACCCGGATCCGGACGAGATCGCGGCCTTCGTCCAGGCTGCGCCTCCCATGCGGGGCGCCGAGCTGATCACGGCCGAGCTGCTCCGTGAGCTGTGGTCCGACATGGGCAAGGCCCTGGCCGATGAGGCTGCCAGGTTCAAGGACGGTGTCCAGGGATATCTGAAGGAGCAGAATTCGGTCTGGAACGCGGTCGGCCGGGTCTGCTTCCACCTGGCCGAGAACAAGCGCGACCCGGACTATCCCTTTGCCTTCCTCGCGACCTACGTCCACAAGGTATCCAGGCAGGCCAAGCCGCAGCACCTGCCCCTCGGGCGAGCGCTCAAGGACTACGCCGGGGCAAGGAACCGCCAAAAACTGCTCGCGTTGCTGGCCCCTCTTTCCCGCGCGGCCGGGAACAGCGCCTTCATCCGCGAGCTGGTGGACTCCGGCGACATCTACCACCCGCTCTCGTGGACGCCCAGGGAGGCCCACCGCTTCCTCTGCGAGACGGCACTGTACGAGCAAGCCGGCCTTGTCGTGCGCATGCCCGACTGGTGGAGCGTCAAGAGACGGCCACGCCCCAGGGTCTCGGTGTCCGTGGGAGGCAAGGCGCCCTCGAAGCTGGGGATGGAGGCGCTGCTGGACTTCGACGTCAGGCTGACCATCGACGGCCAGGCCCTTTCGCCGGAGGAAATCGAGGAAATGCTTTCGTCCGTCGAAGGGCTGGTGCTCATCAAGGGCAGATGGGTAGAGGTGGACAGAGACAGGCTGGGCGAGGTTCTCGCCCATTGGCGCGACGTCCAGAGGCAGGCCGCCATGGGGGCGGTCGGTTTCGGCGAGGCCATGCGCATGCTTGCCGGCGTGAGACTCGACGGTGACGAAGCGGACGGCACCGGTGACGCCCGGCCCGAGTGGTCGGAGGTGGTTGCCGGCAAGTGGCTGGCCTCGAGGCTCGATTCGCTCCGCTCCCCGCAGTTGCGCTCCGAGATCGACGCGAATGCCGGACTGGATACCGAGCTTCGTCCGTACCAGAGGCGCGGGGTCGAGTGGCTCTGGACGTTACGAGGCCTGGAACTCGGCGGCTGCCTGGCCGACGACATGGGCCTGGGCAAGACCGTCCAGGTTCTGGCGGTGCTTTCCCTGATCCGGCGCCGCAAGGAAGAGGGCACCGACTTGCTGGTGGTTCCGGCATCCATCATCGACAACTGGTACCAGGAAATCGAGCGTTTCGCCCCGAAGCTCAAGGTGCTGATTGCGCATCCCTCACGGATCCCCTCGACGGAACTGAACAGGCTTTCGAGAAAGCAGGTGGAGGCGCACCACACGGTGATCACAACCTACGGTACCGTGATGCGGACCGGCTGGATGAAAGAGCATCCATGGCGCAATGTGGTTTTGGACGAGGCCCAGGCCATCAAGAATCCCGGCGCCAAGCAGACCAAGGCGGTGAAGGCGCTGAACTCGAAGTGGCGTCTGGCCCTGACCGGCACGCCCGTGGAGAACCGGCTCGGCGACCTGTGGTCCATCTTCGACTTTCTGAACCCCGGGCTTCTCGGTTCGGCCAAGGCGTTCAACGGATTCTGCAAGTCCATGGCGTCGGGCAGGCAGGGGGGCTACGCGCCGCTGCGCAGGCTGGTGCAGCCGTACATCCTGCGTCGGCTCAAGACCGACAGGAGCGTCATCGCCGATCTGCCCGACAAGACCGAGGTCAACGCCTACTGCCTGCTGAGCAAGCGGCAGGCCGCTCTCTACCAGCAGTCGGTCGACGAGATGAAGAAGAGGATTGCCGAGCTGGACGGCATCGAGCGCCGCGGCATGGTCTTGGCCTTCCTAATGCGCTTCAAGCAAATCTGCAACCACCCGTCCCAGTGGCTTGGAGACGGCGGCTACGAGCCCGCAGACAGCGGCAAGCTCTCGCGGCTCCGCGAACTCTGCGAGTCCATCGCCGCCCGCCAGGACAAGGTGCTGGTGTTCACCCAGTTCCGCGAGATGACCGAGCCCCTGGCCGGCTTTCTGGCCGAGGTCTTCGGCCGGGCGGGGCTCGTGCTGCACGGCGGCACGCCGGTCGGGAAGAGGCAGGGGCTGGTCAGGAGCTTCCAGGAAGACGACCGGGTGCCGTTCATGGTGCTCTCCCTCAAGGCCGGCGGCACGGGTCTCAACCTGACGGCCGCGTCCCACGTCATCCACTTCGACCGATGGTGGAACCCGGCGGTCGAGAACCAGGCCACGGACCGGGCCTTTCGCATCGGACAGAAGAAGAACGTCCTGGTGCACAAGTTCGTCTGCCGGGGCACGGTGGAGGAGCGCATCGACGAGATGATCGCCGGCAAGCAGAAGCTCTCCGACGAGATCCTGTCGGCGGGAGCGGAGTCGGCCTTGACCGAGATGAGCAACGAGGAATTGATCTCGATGGTGTCGCTCGATTTGAGCAGCGCCCTCGAAGGATAGACTGGAAAGATAGACCGTAGGAACAGAACCTGAGTGAGGTGGGGAGATGGGCTGGCACTCTTCTTATACGTGGCGTCCCTATGTTTCGGTGGGTGAGCGCCGCCGCAGGGGCTCGAGGGAGGTCGCCGGGATGAAAAAGGCGGGCCGCCACGTCTCGCCGGTCGAGATCGTCGGCCGCAGGATCACCACAACCTTCTGGGGAGACGCCTGGTGCAGGAACCTGGAGGCCTACAGCGACTATGCCAATCGTCTTCCGCGCGGCCGGACTTACGTGCGCAACGGTTTGGTGATCGATCTCAAGATCGAGGCCGGGCGTGTGCGTTCTCTTGTCAGCGGCTCGGATATCTACGAGGTGGGGATCCGCATCGAGCCCCTCTCAACGCCGCGGTGGGCCGCAATCAAGAGGCTGTGCGCGGGCAAGATCGACTCGCTGGTGGAGCTGCTGCAGGGATCCATATCGAGGGGCGTGATGGAGATCGTGACCCGCAAGGGAGAGGGCCTGTTCCCGTCCCCCAAGGAGATCTCGCTGAGCTGCTCGTGCCCCGACTGGGCGGCCATGTGCAAGCACGTGGCGGCCACGCTCTATGGGGTCGGCGCGCGCCTGGACCAGAAGCCCGAGATGCTGTTCACCCTGAGAGGGGTCGATCCGGCCGAGATGGTGGAGGCCGCCGTGGAGCAGCCTCCAAGGGCAGGCATGCGCCCGCGGGGCAGGCTCCTCGCCTCCGAAGAGCTGTCCTCTGTTTTCGGTGTTGATATCGATACGGGGGATGCCTCTTTGGATGGCGCTGCGCAACGGATCGAGGGAGGCAAGCAAACGGTTCGGACCAAAAAGACGCGCAAAAAGACCGGCAAGCGACCCGCAACCGCACGGAAGCCGCGTTCCCGCGCCGAGGCGGGCCGAAAGAAGCCGCCTGCAAAGAAGGCAAAGACCGTTTCCAGGATCGCGAAGAAGAAGATCGCTCGCAGGTGACGCAAGGCGAGCCCGGCTCCGCGCGACCGGCCTCGGGATCGAGCGGCGTCCATGCAGTCCCGTGCGATCTCGATCCGATGCGGCGTCATGGGAGGAAAGCATCCCGGCAGCTCTGAAAGGGCAACGAGAGCGTGCCGCATTGGTCAAAGGCCGGACCTGTCGGGTGTCTCGTCGGACAACGGGCCGCTAGGCAAGCTCTCGGCCCTTCTCGGGTTCCTTCTCCTTCGTCTTCCGTCCGAAAGGGATGCCGAGTCTTTTCATCCTGTTGCGGAGGGTTCCAGGCCTACAGAAAAAGACGGGAGAGAGAGCGGATAGCCATGAAGCTTTCTCCCTTTGCCTAGGTGGCTGCGCTCTCATGAACACGTAAAACCCCAGGGCCTCTGACAGGGTCGCGTGCACCCGGTTGCAGGCCTCCGTCTCTTCAGAGGCCGGGTCACGACAGGTTTCGATCGCAGGCCTGGGAGCACTACGAAACGCAGACGGAGGAGGAAGCCGTCGCCGAGGACGAGGCCGCATAGGAAGAGGCTCGATCACGAAGCTGCGAGGTAATACACCAGTTCCTTGGTCATGGCGACCAGGTCCTCCACGTAAACGAACTCGTCGGCCGCATGCGTTGTCGTCCGGATCGGGGACAGCCACTCATTGCGATCATTGAACAAGTGGCTGTCCCCGTTTCCCCACTCGCACGACGGGCAGACCCTCCCCCGCCAGGGATCGAGACTTCTTGTCCGGAATCGCCAGCAGATCCTTGTGCTGGCTCGGAACGTGAGAGCCGATGAAATGATAGGGCCTTTCCTCAGAGAGGACGCAAGACAGTAGACGGAAACCACTTTTTGATGCTTGACTTGCTGCAGGGGGCTACCCGTCCATTCAGGGTTGTAAGGCTGCCCGCGCAACAGCACGACCAGGACGGAGAGCCGGGCGGCCAGCGTTGCAATGATGTTGCTGGGAAGATGCCAGCGGATCCGAAAAAGCCGGTGCAGTTGCTCAATCTCGACCGAAATCTGCTGTAGTATCCGCCGGTTCAGAGCGGGATCCCTGAACCCACGAACTCAAATCCCTTCCTGCCGAGTTGGGCTGTTATACCCACAGAGCAAATGTCTCTCGCATGACTAAAACGAAATGTGAATATTTCAGAATCAGTTTGTGAACCAGTTCACAGACTTCAAGGTATCTTGCTGGATATACTATCGCCGTTCCTCAAGGTGGCTTGACGAGAAGGCTATTCGAACTCTGCACCCAAAGGGAATTCCCTGCAGGATTGACGGATTAGAGGATCGAGCGAACTTTCCGTATAGGTGATGAGCTGACGGATCCTCAGAGCCGATTTCTCGGCTCGCCTGAAGTTTGACGAGCAGTTGCTGCACCCATTGGCAGGGGGTGAAATCATGGAAGACCGAAAGATGTGTTCCTTCTGCGTGATGTCGGAAAGTTACCCAGGCCTGACGTTCGACGAAGACGGGATCTGCCAGATCTGCCGTGAGGCGAAGCTGGGTGTCCACCTGGATTGGTGCGAGCAGAAGCGCGAGCTCGAAAGGCGTATCGCTAGCGTCAAGAAGGAAGCGAAAAAATACCATGTGATTGTTCCTTGGAGCGGTGGAAAGGACAGCACATACGTCCTGTATGTGATGAAAAAGATTTACGGCTTAAACGTATTGGCCCTCAATTTCGATAATGGGTTCAAGTCTGATGCGGCCTACCAGAATCTTGACCGGATTTCGAGAAGGTTGGGTGTTGATCTGGTTATCTTGCGGCCTGACTGGACTCTCATGCGCGATCTGTACAAGCATTACCTAAAAGAGAAAGGCGAACTGTGCTCCGTATGCAACATGGTTGGCTACATGCTGATCTTCTCCTTCACCCTCAAAGAGATGGAGAGTCTCGGATATTTGCCTATGGTTGTTGGCGGATGGTCGGGCAGACACGAAAATGTCAGATCCATCTTCACTTTTGACTATAAGGAGTTTCGAAGAATCGTAGAGTTAGACGAAGGCCTGTTCAAACGATTGATGCGCGATGCCATGGTGAATGAAGATGTCTGCAAGATTCTGGAAACGATCGGAGACCCGCGGGTCGGAAGCGAGCAAATCGGAAAAGAACTGGGAAGCAGGTTCTTTCAATTGCCTGATTTCCTCGATTGGGATGTGACGGCAATCAAAGAGGTTCTTCGGAAGGAGCTTGACTGGTTTTCGTCCACCTCCCCAATTGCGGCCCACCAAGACTGTGATTGGCACGGGACCATGAAATATCTCATGTACAGGAAGTACGGCATCGACAACGACGCTATCGCAGCGTCCGCCATGATTCGAGCAGGCAAATTGACTCGAGAAGAGGGGCTGAAGACACTGAACGCGAAGGATACAGCAGCGGAACCGGATAACATGCACGATCTCCTGAGAACGCTGGGATGCTCCGCAAAAGATATCAATTGGAATTCTGATTGGTATACAGGAGAGAACATAGGCAAATTCCTATAACGGGGAGTAGAGGATGCGTGGAAATGCCGAAGGCAAAGAACTGTACTGGAAGTTGTTCGAGCGAAACATCGGAATCCTGACGAAAGAGGATCAGAAGCGACTCAAGGATTGCAGGATAGCGATTGCAGGCGCCGGAGGGGTAGGCGGTATTTACATGGCGACTTTGGCGAGGATTGGTGTGGGCAAGTTTGTTATTTCTGATCCGGACTCCTTTGAACATTCCAACATAAATCGACAGTACGGCGCCACCGTAGATACCGTCGGTAGAAACAAGGCTTCCGTCATGAAGGAGATTGCTCAGGCCATCAATCCAAGCGTAGAAGTGAGAGTCCTGGAAGAAGGTCTTACAGCAGGCAATATAGAGGATTTCCTGGAAGGATGTGACCTGGCATTGGATTCACTTGATGTATACACCTTTGTGGAGATGGTCAAGCTCTATCAGACGGCAAGGAGGAAGAAGCTATTTGTTCTGAAAGCGATTCCCTTGGGATTCGGAGCTACTCTTCTCGTATTTTCCCCAACGGGGATGTCTTTCTTTGAGTATTTTGGGATTGAGGATCCTGATAACATCGATGTAGCGGAGATTCTGGGAGACCGCAAGAAAATGAAACGCTTCTATGAGGCCTTCTTGAATGGGTACTCGCCATCGAAACTGTACAAAGGATACCTCGATGCGGACGTATTCAACCCCTTCGGCGAGGCGGGCGAATTGACCTTCAAGCCGTTTCCGAGTTTCTGTCCATCCGTTCACCTGTGTTCGGATCTAGCGACCACCGAGGCGGTCTTCCTATATCTGGGAAAGAGGCCTCCGGTGGTCGTTCCGAAATGCATACAACTGGACCTACACGAACGGGTGCTTCAAATCAGCGACCCAGGGTAACCTGCCATCCTTGCATCCGATTTGATTGGAGCGACGAGGATGTCGAAAGCGACTTCCGCGAGTCTTCTTCCGAAAGATCTGGAACGGACGATTCAGTTCCTATCATACTTCCTGCCGCCTGAACTGAAATCAGGCTTCAGCAACGTGATGGCAGCCGGCAAGACGAGCAGATCCGCAAACATGGCCACGAGAATGGCGATGCCCGAAAGCAAGCCAAAGTGGATGTTGGGCCGGAAGCTCGCCAGGCAAAGGACCCAGAAGCTCAGGGCCAGGATGATACTTGTAGAGAAGATTGCCTTGCCCACGCCCTGGATGGAGGCCCGGACGGCTTCAGAGGAATCCTGACGGCGCCGGACCTCCTCCCTGAACCGGTGGAGGAAATGAATGGTGTCGTCGACGACCAACCCTAAAACGATGCTCGCAATGGTGACCGTACCCACATCCAGGCGGAAGCCCGCGGCGCCCATGATTCCCATGGTCAACAGGACAGGCAGGAAGTTGGGAATCATGGCAAACAGCCCCAGCTTGAACGACTTGAGCATCATTGCCATCGTGATCACGATGACGACGAAGGCAAGCGAGAAGCTGCGGATCTGGCTCGAGAGCAGGTAGGCCTCCATTTCGTGCATGAGCTTCGGCAGACCCGTCGCCTTTGCCGTCAATGTATCCGTGAAGTTGGCTTGCAGATACTGCTCGATTTCATCGACCTTGGCTGTAAGAGCCATGGAATCCTCCATGCGAATTCTGGCAGAGACGCGGGCAATGCGGCAATCGTCCTGAATCATTTCCTCCAGATCATCGCTCCCCTCCATAAGGAGGAGGTATTGGGCTGTCCCCTCCCTGGTGCTGGGCAGGCTATAATGGAGCGGGTTCCCGCCATGCATGACCCGGTTCATCTCCTTTAGATAGTCAACAATCGAGTAAGTCCGTGTCACACCCGGGAGGCCGTCGAGATAGGATGACAGGGCCTCCATCTTGGCCAGGGCTGCCGGTTCCTTGAACGCGCCTTCCTGTTCTCCCTCCAGAAGAAACTCCAGGGAAAGGGTGCCGACGATCCGGGTGTCGATGAAGTCGATGGATCGGCGAACCGGGTCGGTCGTCTTGAAATACTCTATGGCGTTCGTGCCCGCCTCGAGGCGGATGAGAAAGCAGACCCCCGCCACGGAAAGAAGAACCGAAACAGCCGAAACAAGACGAGCATGCCGTGTTCCGACGCGCCCAAGGGTTATCAGAACCCTGGTCAGGAGGCCCCTGCGGTGCGATGCAAGGGCACGAGCGGACGGAGGTTTCAAGAAAGAAAGGCCCACGGGCACGAAGACCATGGTAATGGCAAAGGCAAGGATGACCCCCAGCGCAGCGACGGCTCCGAACTCCCGGATGGGAACCAGTTGGCTGGTAAGCAGGGACAAAAGGCCTGCGGCGGTCGTCACGCTTGTCAGCAGGCACGGGGCGAACACAGTCCGGAAGGCGTGAGCGATGGACTCCCTCTTCGTCATACCCTCTCCAAGGTCCTCATAGTACCGGGAGAGCAGATGTATGGAGTCTGCAATACCAACGGCCATCAGCAGAGGTGCCAGGATGGTGGAGACCACGTTGATCGTAAGTCCGAGCATTCCCATCAGGCCGAAAACCCAAATCTCGCTCAGCAGGACCACGCCGAGAGGAAGCAACACGGAAGACGGGCGCCGGAAGATCACGAGGATGACCGCCGCAACCAGGAGGAATACTACCGGTACGAAGATCCGAAAGTCTCGTTCCGTGTAACGAAAGAAGGCCTCGTCGAAGACCGGGCCACCTCCAAGATAAAGCTCCGGCCGTCCTTTGCTCTCCTCGGAAAGGATGGACCGGATCTGCTTAACGATTTCCACCCTGTAGTCAGACTGCCCTTCGAGGTGCTCTATCTGAGCAACGATGGCCGTGGCGTCTCCGCCGGGGGAGAGCAATGTGCCGATAAGGACCCCGTTGGACATGGCCAACCGGCGTATCTCTTCAAGTTCCCCGGGCTCGGGAGGGATCTCGTTCATCAAAGGGCCTATTACCACCCCGTCGGAAACAGCTTTGGGAATTTCCACGTTGGTGAGGCTTACCACCCTGATCACGTGCTCAACCCCTTCCAGGCGGCGTGTGACCCGATCTATGTATTCAAGGCTCTGGGTCGTGAACACCCAGCCCGGGGCCATGGCCACCATGACGCGTTCATCGCTCTCGAACAGGTCCAGGAATTCACGGTATCGGGCCAGCCCTTCGTCTCCCTCCCGGAACCAGATCTCGATGGTGTTATCGAACCGGACCTTTGTGGCGAAAAACCCTGCGACTGCGGTGATCGCAAGGAGCAGAAGAACCACCTTGACACGATGACGAAGGACGAAGTTGACTGTCTCCCTTCTCATGTTCTGATCACTCCTTCGAGCCATATCGCTTGCCGGTGGGAAAGCATTTGCCGGATGTCCTGATAGGATACCAGCCCTGGGGTTAATCTATCCCTGTGGCGAATTGAGCGCTAGTGAGTATTTCACAAGAATTTTGTGACCTAGTTCACAGACTTCAAGGTCTCTCACTGGATATTGTATGGCTGTTGGCGGCCTCAATCTCACTCTTGCGGGGTCTTCTCCAACGGGGGAAAGGAGCCCGGAGTTGGGCTTTCTGGATCTTCTTAGAGCAAGAGACTACGTGAAACTGCAGTTTAAGGGTTACCGGTTCGAGATATTCTACCGACCCGGTGAATGGATGGACCCGAGCGGCCTTGTGGAGATTCAAAAGAGGATCGTTGCCATCACTTTGAAATCCTGTGGGAGACATCCTCAGTCCGGATTCTACGTGGATACGGGTCTCATGAAGGACAAGATAATAACTATCTGCTCCCAGCGGGGCGAGGACTGTGCTTTTGGCGTAATGGTGAATATCGGGAAATACAAAAATCGATACATTGTACACTTTGGCCCTTACTATTCCGCGGAAAAGAATCGAGGGCTGATGACACTGACATTCTTGTTTGGTGGACACCATTTTCTTTTTAGAAACAAGACGATGAATGTATATTTTACAACCATCACGCACGTCCCCAGGGTTTTCGGAATTCTGGTTCAGTGTTTTTCCCATGTGTATCCGAATCAGATTCCGGATGCATCGCCATCGTTGGCCCATCTGCATATCCGTGACAAGCTCATGAATTCGTACGTAAGGGAAATCGAGCCTGAGTATGTATATACGCCCGATAAGGATTTCATCCTGAGAGGCTTCCGCCTGCAGAAGGATGGAAGTATCATTCCATATCCACATACGGCCGCGACAATTCCAAAGCACAGATCGCAGTTATACAACGAGCGCTGCCTCGCCATGATTGACTATGAGCGAGGTGACGCAATGATACAGGTCGGTGAGGCGGGCGTGCGGAACTACTTTACCGGTTTTGGCAGGAACTTCCTTCGAGCATTGCGGAAGGGACACGAGCAAACCTCACAATTGATCTCTCACGGACGGGGCGCTTGAGGCGAATTGACCTCGATCATTGATTGAACGGTCAGAAATCCGCAAGGGGACCTATATGGCCTGCAAACCGAAGGCAATCGAATGGTTAACAAAATCCGCATTGCGACCTGCGGATTTCTGGGAGGGCCTGCCCGGCAAAAAGGTCCGCTGCCATCTTTGCCCCAGACAATGCGTCATCTCTGCAGATGATGTGGGGTTTTGTAAAGCCCGTTACAACAAGGATGGAAACCTGATGACGGCAATCTATGGAAAATCATTGGTGCCGTCCATAGAACCCATTGAAACAGAGGCTGTGTTTCATTTCTGGCCTGGAGCGAAGATCTTATCCGTAGGCAACCTGGGATGTAATCTCAGCTGTGCGTATTGTCAGAATTGGGAATCATCGGACATTGCCAACCTCTCCAGCGAGCATGTGAGGTACAATACACCTGAGGATATCATAGCCCTGGCGGAGACATTAGGGACCAGAATCATCTCATTTACCTACAATGACCCTGTTATATGGTTCGAACACGTCTACGAAACGGCAAGGCTGGCCAAGAGGAAAGCCTTAAAGACCTTGTTCAAGTCCGCCGCGTTCGTTTCGGAAGAGGTTGCCCGCCGACTCACGGATGTAATCGATATCTTTTCCATTTCCCTGAAGACCATCGATCCGAAGTTCTTTTCCCATATCTCCAAAGGCACCCTGCCTCCTGTCCTCGAAGCCATAAGGATATTCCATCGAAGCCTCCGACACTTGGAGATCAGCAACCTGGTGGTGACGGGGCTTACCGACAATCTCGAGAGCATACGCCGGCTGTGTAGATGGGTCAGAACCGAACTGTCAGAAGATGTTCCACTGCACTTTGTTCGTTTTCACCCTGCCTATAGATATACAGAAGTTACCCGAACCCCCATAGAGACCCTCGAGAAGGCTCGTAGGATCGCCAGGGAGGAGGGCCTTCGGTATGTCTATATCGGCAATACCTACCGAAGCGGAGATGCAGATATCACGTGTACACATTGCGGAAGGATTCTTGTCCAACGATATGGCCTTTACACCAAGATAGCGGGTCTGTCCGAGGATGGCAATTGTATCTATTGCAGGACACCGCAAAGCGTGGTCCTGCAGCCGCCCGGGGTCCCTTGCGAAGGACTGGGCGAATCGTTGATCGACAAAATCTCTGTGTGGAAGTGGGGTCCAGATGATATCCGCAACCTTCACTTACAGCTCCATAGCCGCAGGCAAGAGGACACTCCTCTGATATGCGAACACATCGGTACCCAGGGTGACTTGATCGAGAGAGAGCAGATCGAGATACCAGGGGGGGCAGAGATCCGTTTCACAGTTGGTCAAGAGGCGGATGATGAGAAAGAAGTTCGAGTTCTGTATGCAGGGGCGGTTACATGTAGAATAGCCGGTTTGGAGGATCGGGCTCACTTCCCGTTAGAGGGGATAATCTGACGGGAATTCATGCCAGGTCCGGCAACCCGTCAGAAGTGGGCGGACAGTCGCTGTTCATTTCCTGGACATGTCCTTTACGTATAGAACGACCGTTTCCTCCGGGCCCTCTGTACTTGGGACAAACGCGTGGGAAGATATCAAGTCTACCTGAGCAGTGCTCACTTGGCCTGCAAACCGAATAAACTGCTCACATATAAACTCCACCGGTATCTCACCGCAAACATGCATGAGCTGACCGCCGATGTCTCACAAGCCGACTTCGTTATTCTGAATACCTGCGGTTTCACGCAGGAAGCAGAAGGCCGTGCCCTTATGCTTCTCAAGGGATACCTCAGGAAAGGCAAGAGGGACGTGCGAATCATTTCCGTTGGATGTCTGAATCGAATTGCACCGGAAGTCTTGGAGAGGGAACTGGAAGACGGGGTTGTCGTATTGAAAAGGGAAAGCGATCTGGACCGATTTTTTAAGAACAGGATCGCCTACGATGACATGCGAGAGGAATACATAGAGGATGACAATGTCAGGGGGGTAAACGCGGAATTGTATGATCGGAGTGTTGGTCTGTACTACTACCTTCAGAGCGCCGTAAAGAGAACGTACCCTCTATTGAAGAGATCGCTCTATCTTGAAAGGCTGTTCAACGAGATAGACCAGACCAACAAATCCTTTGTCCAAATAGGGACCGGGTGTGTCGGAAACTGTTCCTATTGCATCATCAAGAAGGCAAGAGGAAGCCCGGTCTCTCGTGATGTGAGAGACATCCTGGAAGACATAAGGCGCGTCTATACCCCCGACAAATCAGTTTACCTGGTCGCAGATGACTGCGGGAGTTATGGTTGCGATATTGGGGTGAGCCTTCCTTTTCTGTTGCGCAAGATCCATGAGGCCTATCCGGATTTGACAATCGATCTCAATTACGTGAATCCGGTCTGGCTGGAGAGGCAGGAGGAAGAATTCCTGACAATCTTCGAGCAAATCCGTATCGGTTCCGTGAACATTTCCCTCCAGAGCGGTTCGAATCGGATTATCAAGAGAATGAATCGACAGTACGATGTTAAACGAATTCGAAGTATCGTTGAGAGACTGAAAAAGTCGTCTCCCTCCACGCATATTTGGACCCATTGTATCGTGGGGTTCCCCGGTGAAACCTGGCTGGATTTCCTGAAGACTGTCCGGCTCGTTCATAGGCTTCATTTTGCTTATAGCTTTGGATATTCAGATAGAACTGGGACGGACAGTTCGCGGATGAAAGGAAAGAAGGCTAAGGCCACGATCTTCGTAAGGAAGTCATTGATTCGTTCCTATGCCATTGGCGTGGTGTTCGTTCGTGGAGCAGGTGATTTGATCAAGACGACCTTGTCTCGGGCGCCGCAAGGAAAGTCACTGCGGAACAGTATTCCGCAATGCAATGCGCAGCTTGAAGAAGACGTTACATAAGGGGAGGAGGAGAGCAGTCATGCTGAAGAAACTGCTGTTAATCAAACCGGTGCAAAGAGAATCATGCGTCTGCGAATCATTCACACAACGTGTAGCTTGGATTCCGCTCAACCTAGCCTATATCGCCGCGTTGACTCCTCCAGATTGGGAAATCAAGATTTTAGATGAAAGCATTGAAGACTTCCGTTTCGAGGAGGCTGACTTGGTGGGCTTCACGGCTTGCACACAAAATGCCCCTAGGGCATATGAATTGGCTCACGTCTTTGCGGAAGGAGGAATCACCACGGTCATGGGAGGCGTGCACGCCTCCATGTTGCCGAATGAGGCGGCCAAGTACGTTGACACGGTGGTTGTAGGGGAAGCCGAATCCATATGGAAAACCATAATAAGTGATTTTGAAGCCGGGACCCTACAAAGGACCTATGTAGGAGAAAGGACTTCTCTTCAGAACTTGGTGTTACCAAGAAGAGATCTCTTTGCCTACAAGTATCCGATTCGAGGGACCATACAATCAGCAAGGGGTTGCCCTGAGCACTGCGATTTTTGTTCTGTGAGTGTATTCAATGGAGGGACCTATCGGCAGCGACCTGTGAATGAGGTGCTAGACGAGCTCGAACAGATCGATACCAAATTGATCTTCTTTTGCGATGATAACATACTCGGTTTCGGAAAGAGGGCTGACGAGAGGGCCGTTCAGTTATTCAAAGGAATCATCGATCGCGGATTACGAATCAAGTGGTACAGCGCTACAACCATCAACTTCATCGAAAACCCGGAAGTACTCAAATATGCAAAAAAGAGCGGTTGTTTCAACCTCTTCATTGGTTTCGAGTCCCTGGACGAGACATCGCTGAGAAACATGGGCAAGTTTCCAAACCTCAGAGCAGGTGCACAGAACTATCGGGAAATCATTAAGAGATTTCACGATCACGGAATCGGGATTATAGGAGGATTCATTGTCGGTTTAGACAATGACACAAAGGATGTTTTTCCGAGAGTTACCGAATTCATCTTGTCGTCGAAAATAGACGCGGCCCAGGTAAGCATATTGACCCCTCTGCCGGGTACAGATGTTTTTCGGCGATTGGCAAGGGAAAAAAGACTCCTGTATACGAATTTCCCCAAGGATTGGGAGCGGTACGACAATCTAGGAAATGTCCTGTATCAGCCTAAACTGATGACGCGTGATGAACTGCAGGAGGGGTTGATGGAGGTGTACAGAACGACCACGGGGAAAGTGAAGAATGTAGCAAGAGCGTTGGGAGTGCTTCGGAGCACGAGGAGTTTTTATGCAACCGGAGCGGCCTACGTATGGAACGATATGTTGGCACCCTATGGGAGGAATAGGGATCTTGCCAATGGTCCACATCCATGAAGGAAATGTTTTCAGAAATCCAGGATATCTTGAGGTGTCCCTACACAGGTGCGAATTTACGATTCGATGAATCCGTCCAAAGCTTCTTAAGCACAAACGGGGATTGTTATCCTGTTGTGGACGGAATCGTTGACTTCCTACGAAAAGGCCCCAAGGACTGTTTGTCAGAGAAGGTTCGAGACGCCTACGATTCATTGGCGTCAGACTATGACAAATTTGCCACGAGTCAGACTCTTGCCACGAAGATATACAATCGAATATTCAGAGGTTTTGCGAGTGATTCATTCGCCTATGACGTGGCGGAGCGGATCCCGGAGGATTTTGGAGGTGTTCTTGTCGACTGTCCGGCGGGCACGGGTGTCTTCACATCCAGGAAATACAGCAAAATTCCACAGGCAACGATCTTCGTCCTTGACTGTTCTCTGAATATGTTATTGGAGGCCAAGAAAAAATATGAAACAAAAAAGATCAAAAATGTGGTTTACATATTGGCAGACATGAAGAATATGCCCATTGCCGGCAATTCGGTGGACGTTCTTCTTTCCATGAGCGGTTTTCATGCAATGGCTGAGAAGGACACAGCTCTCCTTGAAGTTGGCAGAGTGCTGAAGCCGGGCGGAAAATTTTCGGGATGTTTTTATGTGCGGGGAAAGCGAAAACTCACTGACTTGTTCGTTTCTTGTTACCATCAACCCAAAGGCTGGTTCGTCCCGCCTTTCTATTTTGAACAGGATGTTATTCAGAAGTTTTCCCTATACTTTGACCTGAAGCGCTTGTTTTTTCTCAAATCGTTTGTCGTATTTGAGGCCTACAAAGCAACGGGTGGCGGGTCGGGGTGGAGTTCCTAGACCCGGCCGACCCCGAGGAGGGTTGCCGGACCGAGAGCCGCGGACAATTTCCGCTGGACAGCCTCCGGGCAGACGTGAGCAAAGAGACCAAGGGCGGGAAGTATCAATCGCTTGCCCTGGCCAGTACGTGCCGTGAGCCCGACATCCCGATGTGTGATGCGATTCCGCTGGAGCCGGCGATGCGCGCCATGGTGGCGGACAGGATCACGGCCGGGTTCGGCCAAATGGGAGAGGTCTTCGTAAGCGTTGACTCGGAGGGCGAGGCGCAGAGGGAATTCCACCGGGGAACGTGCCTTCCCCACGATTGGAACCAGGCTTTGAAGTGCGCTTGCGCTCTCCGGTAGCACGGGCCGGAGACGATAGCGGCCTGAGCGGGCGCACAGGCCAAGACAGCCGGTGCTGAGCAGGCCGGTGTGGAGAGTGGGCGGGCAAAGAAAGGCTCAGGAGGCTGGAATGTTCAGCTATGTGTTCATGCAGATCCTGGAGGGTCGGCCTCGTTCCTTCGACCGGCGGATGGACAAGGCAAGCCACGGAAGGGTCAAGGCGATCAAGGCAGCCGTGGTTGAGGCGGTCCCGCCGAACGCAAGGGTGCTGGAGATTGGTTGCGGTACTGGTGAACTTGCCTCCATGCTGATCGACCGCGGGGCTGTTGTGGACGCCTTTGACGCAAGTCCGGGCATGGTAGAGGTTGTACGCGAAAGGATCTCGGAAGAGGTCCTCGGGCAGAAACTGACTGTGCGGCAAATGGGTGTTGACGGAATGGACAGCCTGCCCTCGGCCCACTACGATGCCGTGGTCTCCACGCTGGTCTTCAGCGAACTGAGTGCCGATGAAAGGGCCTATGCCCTCAAACACTCGGCCCGAATTCTGAAGCCGGGGGGACTCGTTGTGATCGCTGACGAGGTTCTGCCGCGCAGGGCGACCTCAAGGATCCTCCAGTGGGCCGTCAGGATTCCGTTTCTCGCCGTGACCTATCTCGCCCCCAGGGCCTCGACGCGTCCGATAGCGGATCTCGCTCGAAAGATGGCCGAAGCAGGGTTTCGCATCGAGAAAGAGGAGCGGAGCCACGGGGACGCCTTTGCGCTGGTCAAGGCTGTTCTTCCGAGGGGTGAGGCATGAATCCTTTCAAGTTTCTTTGGGGCATGCTTGTCAGGCTCTTTCCCTGCCCGACGCCGGTGGGCCTCGTTCGTATCGGGAACCCGGGCCGGGACAGTCCTGTGCTGGTCACCTGCAACTTCTACATCACCGTGAGAAGACTGATGCGGCGGCTGCGAGGGCTGGATCTCTGGCTGCTCGTGGCCGACTCCAAAGGGGTCAACGTGTGGTGTGCGGCAGGTGCCGAGGAGTTCAACACCCACTCGGTGGTTGCGGCAGTCAAGACGAGCGGCATCGCCGGGCGTGTCGATCACCGCAGGCTGACCCTTCCGCCCCTTGGGGCCCCTGGGATTCGGGCCAGGGAGGTGGAGGCAGAGACCGGCTGGTCCGTGCGTTGGGGGCCGGTTCGGGAAAGTGACATCCCCCGCTATGTCAAAGAGGGCGAGCGGCGCGACGAGAAGATGAAGCGGGTCCGGTACGACTGGCGGGAGAGGCTGGACACAGGCCTGGGCAGCCTGTTCCCCTTCTTCTTCCTTGGCGGAATCGGGGTCGCCATCTTCGGACGACACTTTCTGCTCGATTACATTGTGGCGGGCGCCCTGGCCTTTGTGTTCTTCATGCTTTCCTGCCCCTACTTGCCGGGCAAGACAGGGCTGGCCAAGGTGATCTTCGTGAACACTATCCTGGGGGTCGTGCTTGTCGTCACGGAACTGCTCGATATCCCGGTACCCTTTCCCCTGCGTTCCGACCTGATCATCACGATGGTCCTGATTGCCGTCTACGGCGCGGAACTGGGAGGGCTCACATCGACCTTGCCCAGTGACTCCTCGGCCCTCCTGGCTCGGCTGGGCATCAGGGCGATTGGAAACGTGGAACTGGCCGGGACGATCCACACCGAGCTTCTCAACGGGTTTCGGGTGCTTACCTACTCCCCGGAGAATTGTGTGGCTTGTCTTTGCTGTGTCGAACTCTGCCCCCAGGGAGTGTGGGAGTTCGGGAAGGAGAAGAAGGCGGTCCTCGCCCGCAAGGAGGACTGCACGGCCTGCAGGGCATGCATCGTTCAGTGCAGGGGCGATGCGATCCGGGCCGAACCTACCTAGAGCCCGTCCCAGGAGGCGCAGCCTTCAGAGAAAGATAAGACGCTGCTTGCGGACGGTGTCCTTCCGACGAGCGCGCGTGACTCGGGCCGGTCCTTGCGATGCGGGGGCTGAGGGGAGGGTTCCGGAGGAGCCTGGGGCCGGGGTGACGGTCTGGATGAGGGGTCAAGAAAAGAGAGGGAGCGGGAACCCCTCTTGGATAGCCACAAGTACTTTATTGTCCATATTCGCTTGAGCGTGGACGTGGAGGGTCCCCTGATTGAGTTCGACCGAGAAGTGGGAGATCGCTCGGAGGTCATGAGCGAAGCGGGTCCTCTTTCTTTCGACCAGGGTTTCAATCAGCTGGGAAGAACGGGGATCGGGCATCTCGGCAGCGTGAGCATGAGCAGGAAAATCGATGGAGAACCCCCTTTTCCATCATTTATCATGATCGCGGGAAAGCCCCTTGATTCCAGAGGCTTACCGGAAAGAGGCTCGACTCCGGGTGGCATGGGGTTTGCCGTCACCCCGTCGCACTCATCTTTGCCGGAGGCCGAGCGGACGGCAAAGTACGGTTCGGGCCACGGTCCTGGGATCTTTGCCCTCCTGGATTTCCGAACCAAGCAGGGGAGCCTCGATCAAGTATCGTGAAAACCGGGGCGTCAATAAACGTGCTCACGCTCACACCCTGCGGGCAGGGTCGTCCCGTTCATTCACGCCATTCCCCTGGACATCGTTCTCTCTCCCTTTGCCGCGATCGCAGGCCTTTTCGGGGAGTGAGGCCCGGTCCCACCAGGCCCCTGCGCCGACTTCGACGACGAAGCTCAGCTCGTCCGCCGCGGCGAACCCGAGATACTTGAGGCCCGCCCGCAAACCCCCGAAGTCGGTTTCCAACGCGAAATGATTCGCATCGTTTACGTTTCAGACCCTGAGCCGGATACTGTCTTCGCAATTACGGCTCACGAATTACGAGGAAAACCATGGACCGGCTATCGCAGACGACGGCGAAGGAAAAGAAGATGAAAAAGAGAAACAGGTTTCCACCGGGCTGGGATGAACAGAGAATACGCGCGGTCTTGGAGCACTACGAAACGCAGACGGAGGAGGAAGCCGTCGCCGAGGACGAGGCCGCATAGGAAGAGGCTCGATCACGAAGCTGCGAGGTAATACACCAGTTCCTTGGTCATGGCGACCAGGTCCTCCACGTAAACGAACTCGTCGGCCGCATGCGCGAGGATGTTGCTCGCCCGGATCAGGCCGAAGCTCGCCACCTCCAGCTTCTGCGGCGCCAGCGCCTCGGCGACGAAGCCCAGGTCGGTCGAGCCGCTGATCCCGCCGTAGAGGAACTGCTCATACCCCTTGACCGCCTTCTTCGCTTCCCGCGACCTCTTCGCCGCCGGGGTCTCCGGATCCACCTCGAGGGGCGGATAGGAATGAACGACGCGGATCTTCAGATCGAGGAGCTTCGATTCCTTCCTCCCCTTCTCCACGGCCTCCTCGATCTCCGCGATGACCTCCTTGTAGGACTCGTCGATGATATAGCGCCGGTTGATGGTCAGTTCACACTCGGCCGGGACGATGTTGTCCTTCGTGCCGCCGCGGATGATGTTCAGGTTGAACATGGGGGTCATGCGGTCGTACGGGTTGCCCGGAAAGGGAAAGGAAGGGATCCGTGAAAGGCGCTTTTCCACGTCCCGCTTGAGCCCCATGAGACGATTGAGGACCGGCACCAATTCCTCGATCGGGTTGACTCCCAGGTAGTTCATGCCGGAGTGGCAGCTCTTCCCGCACGCCTTGAGGTCGATCCGGATCGAACCCGCAGCCCCGATCGTGGAAATGGGCTCCATGGCCCCCAGCTCGAGCCACAGGAGGTGGTTCGAGAAATACCCTTTTTCCGCCAGGTAGCGCGCGCCGGGGTAGACGCCGATCTCCTCGTCCGTGCACAGGAGACAGTTCAGCGAATAGAGGGGTTCGATCCCGAGGTCGTGGATCACCTTCAGGGCGGCCAGGAGGCAGGCGATCGAGCCCTTCATGTCCACAGTCCCTCGACCGTAAAGCTTTCCGTCCATGACCTCCCCTCCGAAGGGGTCCCGGGTCCAAAGTTCGTCGATCGGCACGACGTCCATGTGGGCATAGGCGGATGCCTTGGGCCTGCCGCTCTTCAGGGCGGCCACCAGGTTGACCCGGTCGCCGCAGAGATCCCAGGGGATCTGTTTCACCAGTTCCTCCGGCACGACGACCCTCTCCGTCTGGAACCCGAACCGCCTGAACTCGGGCTCCACGATGTCGATGAGCTTCCCATAGTTCTCCCCGGGCGGGATCGTGGTGTCCACGGCAAGGATCTTCTGCAGGATGTCGACGATGTAGCCCTCGTTCTTTTCCACCTCGGCAAAGGCAGCCTTCACGTCCATGTCTCTCCTTTCTTTCTTGCTCCCTGTGCAGCGCTTTCCCCCGTCGCGGTGAGATCTGCGCCGGGGAAAGCGCCTGGAAGCCTTTTCCCGTAACTTCTTCGTTCTTGCATAGAAGTTGCGAGAATCCGCCGGAGGCAGAAAAACCATTCGGGTTCCGGGGATCGAGGGACGGCCCGATGCAGGGCGCGCGAAGGCCTGCGAGAGAGGCGTACTCCCTGTGCGCAGCGGCGAGACAGGGCCGGCGCAACGAAGCAGATGGCCGTCATGCGGCCCCCGGATCAGGCGATCTCCTCGATCGCCAGGGGATACTTGGACATCACCTCGCATCCGTCCTTGCGGATCAGGATCGGGTTCTCGTAACGGAATCCGACCTCATCCGGCGGGTGAACGTACTGCATGGCGGCGATGACCATCTCGTTTTCCCGGTAGACGTGCGAGGAGTCGGTCCAGTAGGGGTGGGCCTGCCCGGTTTCCGCCCCCACCTTCCATTCGTCCCCCCAGAGGCCGATACCGTGCTCGACGGCCGGAAGTACGAACTCGGCGCAGCCGCGCTGCTGGGCCAGGTCCCGGACCTCCTCCAGCAGGCCGGCGGGGGTCGTGCCGGCCCGGTAGCTCGCGAGCAGACGCTCGACCAGGGCCACGAAGTTGTCGGCGTGCCAGCGCTGCCGGGGCGTGGCCGGCGCGAGCAGGTAGTTGTGCGAATGGTCTCCCAGACCCAGCCGGAACATGGAGTGCAGGTCGAACATGCAGGCCTCACCGGCCGCGAGGGGCTTGTCCGTGGGCGGCGTGCATGCGCCGAGGCCCGTGCGCCATCCGGTGGAGATTTCGTTCAGGCCGGCGAAGTTCCATTCGGAGACGCTTCCCTCCCGCCGCATGGCCAGGCCGGCGATTCCCGCGATCTCGGTCTCCGTGCGCTTCTTGTACCCGCCGTTTCGGATCGCCTCGTAGACCGCCCGGTGGCCGACGTCGCAGATCCGGCCCGCCTCCCGGAAGCGGTTGACCGTTCCTGCGTCCTTGAGGAGCGAGAGCCGGTCGATGATCTCGTGCGCGTCGACGAGCTCGGCATCCGGAAGGTTCTGTTTGAGCTGATCGAATTCGTAGCGTGTGAGATAGCCTTCGGGGGTGTAGACCGAGATGCCGTCCTCGATGCCCACCCGCCCCCGCGGCGTCTTCAATCGTTCCTTGATGAACGCGGCGATGCCCGGCATCGGCTCCATCCCCGGCGCTCCGAAATAGGCCGAGATCCGATCGGAATCCAGCCAGGTCTCGCTGCCGATGCGCTCGCAGTCGATGAAGAAGGTGAAGAGCTGCGGCAACCCCTCGGCCGGAATGACGACATAGCTCCTCCACGGGATGAAGGCGTCCAGGGTCCAGCTCAGTGTGCGCGGCCTCGATCCGAGATAGACGTCGATCCCCTGCCTTTGCATCTCGGCCTGGACCTGCCTGATCCGCTGCCTGGAGTCTACGAAATAGGGGTTGCTTGGATCCGTGATTGCGAGTCTGCCCGCCATGGCAAGGACCTCCTGCGGTGAGAACGAGTGAGGGGCGCATCGGGCCTGTGGGGGTCCCGCATCCCCACGTCCCGAAATCCGGCCGATGCAAGCGACCCGCCCTGTTTACCACAAGTGGAGAACGAGCGGCAAACTCGGCGGCAAAGCCGGCGAGAGACTCCGGGGAACCGGAAGCCTCCTGTTTCCCGACTACGGGATGCGCCCGGGCGCTTCCCCTCGGCCCCTCCTTCTGCGTGCGCGATGGATATCGCCCCGGTCGGGCAGATCGTCACGCGAGGGCGAGGATCAGCCGAAGAGCTGTTTGATGGTGCTCCTGTACCTTTCGAGCCTCTTCTCGTCCAGCTCGATGCCGATGCCGGGCCTGTCCGGCGGGATCAGGTAGCCGTCCCTCCATTCGAAGGGCTCCTTGACGATCGCATCGAAAAAGCCCCTGGACTTGTAGATGCTCTCCTGGATGAGGAAATTCGGGATGTTGGCATCGATCTGAAGTGCGGCGGCCGTGATCACCGGGCCTCCCCAGACGTGGGGGGCCATGAGCACGTAGTTGGCCTCGGCCAGGGTCGCGATCTTCTTGCAGGCCGTGATGCCGCCGCAGCTTCCCAGGTCGGGCTGCGCGACGGCGCAGGCCCCCTCCTCGAAAAGCTTCTGGAAGTCGTGAATGGTGACGAGCCGCTCCCCCGTCGCCACGGGGATGGAGATGCTTCGGGCGATCTTGCCCATGGCCTTGAAGTTCTCGGGAGGGCAGGGCTCTTCGAGCCACAGGGGATCGAACCGCTCGATCCGCCGGGCCAGACGGACGGCGCAGGCCGGCGTCATCTGGCCGTGGGTGCCGATGCAGATGTCCGCCCTGCTCCCAACGGCCTCGCGTATCGCGCCGACCGCCTTCTGCGCGTGGTCGTACTCGGCGAGGGTGATCTCCCAGGGCGGAAGCGGCAGCTGCCCGGGCATGGCATGATGCAGGGGGTCGAACTTGACTGCGGTAAAGCCTTCTTCGACCCGTTGGGCGGCGATCTCGGCGAGCCTTTCGGGATGGTGGGTCCAGTCCGCAGTGGCCTCCAGGAGGTTGCCCGCCTCCAGGTTGAAGATGTAGGTGTAGGCCCTGACCTTGTCTCTGTACTTCCCGCCCAGGAGATCGTAGACCGGGGCCTTGAAGTATTTTCCGCAAATGTCCCACAGGGCGATGTCAAAGGCACTGATCAGCCCCATGGTGATGTAATCGGGGTGCTGCGCCGTCAGTCCGGTGTAAAGGATGTTGTAGAGTGCCTCCCGGTTGATCGGGTTCTGGTCCTTGAGATAGGCGTTGAAGGCATTCTCCGCCATCTTCTCGTAGCCCGCCTCGAGCCCGTAGAGGCTCCAGAGAACGGCGGTCTCCCCCCAGCCCTCGATCCCCTCATCGGTTTCGAGCTTGAGAAAGAACCAGAGAAATCCGCCCAGATTGGGAGGGTCTGTCTTCACCACATAGGTCTTCACGTTGGTCAGCTTCATGGCCCTTCCTCCTGTTCCCCTCATCAGAGGGTCTTCAATGCGCTGAAAACCATGTCCGCGAGGCACTGGTGCCGGTCGATGCTGTAAGATTCCTCGAGCAGGCCGGTCGAGAGGAACGTGTAGGTGATCTCCCTTTCCGGGTCGATCCAGAATGTGGTCGAGCCTGCCCCGATGCCGCCGAAGGTCTCGGGCGAGGCCAGGGTCCCGAAGGGGGTGGGATGGATTCCCGTGCCGCGAACGAAGAAGCCGAGTCCGAGGTTAGCCGAGAAACGATCCCAGCCCCGCATGGCGATCGTGTAATCCCACAGGCCGTTCGGCTCGTCGCCGGTCTGGTTCTTTCGCACCCGCTCGACCATCAAGGGGGACAGGATGCGTGCTCCGTCCAGTTCGCCGCCGCGCCGGAGCATCTCCGCGAACCGGTGCAGGTCCCTTGCGGTCGAAACATATCCGCCGGCCGGAACCTCGGCCTTCTCGTCGATCGCCGCTCCGAAGAGCTCCACGAGTTCGGGCTCGAATACCCCGCTGCGGCGGTCGCGGGCCACCACCGGGGCGACCCTTCCGGCCAGGTCGGCCCTTCGGCCCATGGAGGTGTGTTTCATGCCCAAGGGCTCGAACAGGTCTTCCTGCACGATCTGCCGGAAGGGCCGCCTTCCGCCGTCGACACGGCGGACCAACTCGGCCAGGATCGCATGCCCCACGATCACGCTGTAGTGGACCCTCGTCCCCGGCGCGCTTTCCGGCAGGGAGGCGCACGTCGAGGCCACCACGGCATCGAGGCTGCCCATCTGGTCCGGGGGGATCGCCGGCAGCATGGCCATGAGCCCGCTACGGTGGGTGAGTACCTGGGCCACGTTGATCCGGTCTTTGCCGCGGCACCCGAACTCAGGGATGACGTCGGCCACCCTTGTAGTGAAAGCGAGCTCCCCGGCCTCGATTCTCTGCAGGACCGTGGCCACGGTGAACTGCTTGCCCACCGACATGGTGAAAAAGGGTTGCGGCGATTGTACGGCCCTGCCTGCTGCCCGGTCCGCATAGCCGAAGGCCCCCTCGAAGACGATCTCGCCTCTCCGCGCCACGATCAGCTCGCAGCCGTCGTATCGCTCCGCCTCCACATCCTTGCGGATCCGTCGTGCCAGGCGCTCGAGGCGCCCCGGATCAAATCCCTGCCTGTCCGCACTCTCTCGTATGACGGCCATTGCTTCTCCTCCGTGCAAGGGGTTCCTCGGGCGGATGAAGTATAGGAACGGGCACTTTCGCCTGTCAAGGCGATCGGCTGAACCGGCCCATACCGTACCGGGCCAGCAGATCCCGGAACGCTCTCCTATCGAGAGGGTTTTCCTCCATCCCGAAAAGGTGGCTCCGGCAGCGGCAGTCCGAGCAGCCGAACCCGGGTACGGACCAGGAGGCGATCCCCTGGATCGCGAGCGACAGATCGCACTCCAGACGTTCCGGGGACCGGACTACGAGGGCCTCAACGAAACGGGCATGCAGCCTCAGCCGATCGATGTGCCAGTGGACCCGCTTGCGAAGCCGTTTGTGCCTCGCAATCCGCCGGGATAGGTTCGCCATCGCGGATCCCACATAGATATAGAACCCTTCTCGGAAGCGGACTCTCCCCAGCCGTCCGACTGTAATGTCACGGGCTCGGTTCAGGCGCAGCAGGACGAGGTAGCTCCCGCAGTCTGAAGTCTCCATCGGGATCGTGCTCCGAAGGGGGATTTGGATGAAACGCCGGCCACGCTTGCACTATCTAATAGTTGGCGGTACGGATGCAGGAACCTATACAACGAGAAGAGGCTGGAAGCAACGACCAGCCGAGCGGAGTTCTCCAAATGATTACAAAGTCATTGATCTTCCTGTCGATTCTGGCGGTTTCCCTCGCCCTTGCCTACCAGGCGCGCACCAAGGTCGATTCGGAAAGCGGCTACAAGAAGGCCACGTTCGCAGGTGGTTGTTTCTGGTGCATGGAGCCGCCCTTCGAGAAGCTGGATGGTGTGATCGAGGTGGTCTCCGGGTACACGGGAGGACACAAGAAGGACCCGACCTATGAGGAAGTCTGCTCCGGGAGCACGGGCCATGCGGAGGCGATCCAGATCCTGTACGATCCGGCCAAGGTGAGCTACGAGGAGCTGCTCGAGGTCTTCTGGAGGCAAATCAACCCCACCGATCCGGGGGGGCAGTTTGCGGACCGCGGAAGCCAGTACAGAACGGCGGTCTTCTACCACGATGAGGAACAAAAACGCCTGGCCGAGAAATCCAGGGCGGCCCTGGAGGCCTCCGCCAAGTTCCAGCGCCCCGTCGCGACCGAGATCGTCAGGGCCGGCGAGTTCTACCGGGCGGAGGAATACCACCAGGACTATTATAAAAGGAGCCCCGCGCACTACAAGCGCTACCGCTCCGGGTCGGGCCGGGAAGCCTACCTCAAGCAGACGTGGGGCGACGAGAAGACCGAGAAACAAGCCCGAGCCGAGTCCCAGGGCTATGCGCGCCCCTCGGATGAGGAGATCAGGAAGAAGCTCACGCCCCTCCAGTACCAGGTGACCCAGCAGGAAGGCACGGAGAGGCCCTTTGCGAACGAGTACTGGGACAACAAGAAGGAAGGCATCTACGTGGATGTCGTCTCCGGCGAGCCCCTGTTCGCCTCCACGGAAAAGTTCGACTCCGGCACCGGATGGCCGAGCTTCACGCGGCCGCTCGTGGACGGGAATGTCGTCGAAAAGAAGGACGTGAGCCACGGGATGACGAGGATTGAGGTGCGGAGCCGGCACGGGGACTCCCACCTGGGCCACGTGTTTCCGGACGGCCCAAGGCCCACGGGTCTCCGGTACTGCATCAATTCGGCCTCCTTGCGGTTCATTCCCAAGGAGGACCTGGAAAAGGAAGGCTACGGGCAGTACGCGAACCTTTTCGAAAAGGGCTCCGGAAAGACCTCAGCGCACTAGGAAGGGCTCGTAGAGTTCCAGGTAGAGATCCGTCATACGCTCCGGCGAGAAGAGTTGCGCCTTTTCTTTCCCGGCCCGGCCCATCCGGGTGCGCAGCTCCGGGTCGCGGTACAGTCTGATGAGCGCATCCGCCAGGGCCTGCCCGTCTGCGGGCGGAACGAGAATGCCGGTCGAGCCGTGGTCCACGATGTCCGGGATGCCGTCCACGTTCGTTGCGACCACGGGGAGGCCGAAATCCATGGCGTCGAGGATGGCGGACCCCATCCCCTCGTGGAGAGAGGGATAGGTGAATAGGTCGAGGACGCTCAGGTAATCGCCCACGTTTTCCACAAAGCCGACGAATTCCACATTGTCCAGGCCCTCGGCCTCCCTGCGCAGAAGCCCCTCGTCCTCGCCGTGCCCCATCAGCAGGACGTGCAGATCCGGGGCCTCGACGCGCAACCGGCGGGCCGCCCGGATCAGATAGAGCTGGCCCTTGTGCGCGTTCGAAAGCTCGCCCGTGTGGCCCACCAGGAACTTCCCGGCATACTTCCCTCGCAGCCGGTCCGCCTCCGCCGGGTCCACCGGGAGGCGTGCGAGGGCGTCCGGGATGATCGGCACGTGCAGGCCGGGCACGAGATCGGTGACCCTGTCGCGGATGGTGCGGGAGAGGGCCACGACCCGGGAGGCATGTCCGTAAGTCAGGCGGTTGATCGCGTTGTTCCGGATGGGGTTGTCCACGCGGCGGGTGATGAGATAGGGCGTGCCGTGGATGAGGTGTGCAACGGCCGCAAGCTGCGCCGCCTGGCCGGTGTGGGCATGGACCAGCGCGGCGCCCTTGCACACCCCCGGGTGGGCGAAAAAAGGTTTCTTGAGTTCCACGATTTCAAGCCCGTCCGTCCCGGCCAGTCTTGTGGCAAGCGGCGAGCCCGCCCGTGCGGCGAACCTTTGCTTCCATCCTCTCTTGCCCAGGGCCCGAATCAGGATCTCGGTCTGCCTGCCCGATCCCCGGAATCCCTTGTTGAAATTCAGGTGGCAAATGGTCATGACGGTCTGGCCATGAGCGTGCGGGCCGGCAAATACTCTACCGGAACCTCTTCTCGAATTCCGCCGAAGGCTTCATGAAATCGCATCGCTCAGGGGGCACCTTTCGCTCCGTCTCGGACTTGAGCCTCAAAGTAAGGGCACCCTCGGGGCAGGAAGACACGCAGAGTCCGCACCCGATGCAGCGTTTTCGGTCGAGTTCTGCGACCGTCTCTCCCATCGCGATCGCCTCCATTTGGCACCTCTCTACGCAAATGCCGCAGCCGGTGCACAGATCCGGGTCCAGCTCGGCAAAATAGTTGGCGGCAGCAAGCAAGCCGGGTTCGGGCAGGAGCTTGAGCAGCCGAAGCGCCCCGCAGCATTCCGCGCAGCAATTGCAAAGGGCCTCCGGGTTCTCGCTGTTCGAAAACTGGGGAATGAGGCCCGCCTTCTCGCATTCATCGAGCCTGGCGAGGGCCTCGTCCCGGGTGATCCGTCGACCCATGCCCGTGGCCACGTAATAGTCCGCGTAGAAGTCGAATCCCATGCAAACCTCGACGGGCTGATCGCACGCACGACCGGCCGCCCTGTGCTGCACCGCGCAGACACAGTCGGAGAGGCTGATCCGGTCCTTTCCCTGGATGATTCTGCGCACATCGTCATAAGGCGCGACGCTTTTCCCTTCCGGGATGGCCGCACTCACCGGCACGGTTCGCATCGGCAGTACGGGTTTGGTGGCCATTCCCCCGTCCTGGATATACTCCTCGAACAGTTCGGCCAGCTCCTTGTTCATCCTCTTCAGTTGGTGCTCGAAGATGCCGTGGGCGAACGGCGCCGCAGCATAGTAGAACGGCTCTCCCGCCTTCCTAGGAAACCTGGGAAAGACGAGTCCTTTCTTCATCATCCCCTGAAGGATGCCCTCGGCGTTTGCAGGGTCCCGGCCGGTCCGCGCCGCAACCTCCTCCGCCGACTCGAGCTCCAGCGTGAGATCCAGGTACATGCGGACCTCTTCCTCGGTGAAGAGCTTCTTCAGGATCTTTATCTCGACCCCTGACTTGGTTTCCCCAAAGCCCACCGAATACCGGTCCAGCCGCTCCCGGAGCAGTGTGTAGATGTCCTGTCCCATGGATTCCTCCCTTCCGGATTTCCTCTTCGATCGGCGGAAAAAGGCGGGCACCAAGAAATACTATTGGGTCGAGGGGAAGGATGCAAGCGCGCTTCCTCCGGGCGGGATCCTGCCTGCGCACAAAAGAGAAAGGCCATGCTCCTCATCGGAACATGGCCTGAAAGACGTCTGGAATCGCCCGGCTTTACCCTCTTGCCCTTCTCCGGAGGGCCGCGACGCCGATCAGCCCCGAGCCGAGTAGGAATACCGTCGCAGGCTCGGGCACGGGCTCGCCGCCGTTGTGTCCGTTGCCGGCCAGGAACAGGCTGCCTTCATTGATATCGTCCGGAAGGCTCTGCAGGCGGATGCCGGTGAGCTTCACGAAGTCCTCGAGATTGATCAGGCCGAAATCCACGCCGGCGAAATCAAGATAGAACACATCAAACTCGCCCGGTTCTACGCCGGGAGGGGTGAAGTTCATGGAGTTGCCCTCCGTAACCCCGAATTCATAGTCAAACTTGGTGACCTCGGGGTTGAATTCGTCTCCGTTCGCCACCCCGGCGATCGCGTTCAGATTCGCAAGCGGTATCCAGGAAAGGTCGTCCCTGTCCCCGATGAAGCTGTCGATCCCCGGATTCCCCACCCCGGAGGGCACCACATCAAAGGCAAATCCGAATCCCGTGACCTCGGAGCCTGACGGAATGACCGAGTCCGGCGCGGCCTCGTACCGGACGACCAGGGTGTCCGAGTCGAGCGAATCGATCGTCATCGTGCCCCAGGAGGCCCCCCCGAGGTAGTCCTTATCGCTGAATCCTATCGAGAGCGCGTATGCCCCCTGCGTCAATGTCAAGAGATACAGAAGCCCTGTGAGATACGCAGATGCTCTGGCCATGTTGTCGCTTCTCCCTTCTTGACCGCTTCTCTGAGGGTCTCGCATTTCCTGGTTGATTGAAGTCCCGCTGCTCGAATCGCATGAAGCAAATTGTATGCCGACTTAGTTAACAATCAAGAATTGATATTCATTCTGAGACGTTATTGCTTCATTGAGAAGGGAAAGAGGGAGGAGACATCAGACCGATTTGGTAGGGAATCTTCCGGAAATGGGAAAAGTTTTTCCCCACGAAGAGGCTTACGATCTGCCGCGGCAGATGGCACGGCGCGAAGCGTCCGTGCCGTCACTGAATGACCCGGAAGGCCGGGTTCGAGAGGCCGGCCTCTTCTTCCTGCAGGAAGGAGGCGGTCGCCTCGTGCTTCCGCAAGGCCAGGGCCGTATCGTGGACCTCGATGCGGTTCCTTCCCGATTCCTTGGCCCTGTAAAGGGCCTCGTCGGCCAGGCGGATCACTCCCTGGATGGACCGCTCGTGGTCCGGAAACGATGCGATTCCCCCGCTGATGGACAGAAAGCCCAAGGGCTGGCCCTCGCGATGTGGAAAGGGGTATGAGGCGATGGCCTCCCTGAGCCGTTCCGCATAACGGAAGGCATCCGCAGGGGAGACCCCGGGCAGGAGAACGACGAATTCCTCCCCGCCGAAGCGGGCCACGACAGAGGTTTTTCGGGTGTGGGCCTGCACGAGCCTGCTCAGCTCCATGAGAAGCTTGTCGCCTTCCTCGTGTCCGTTCGTGTCGTTGTACTGCTTGAAGTGATCGATGTCGAAGAGAAAGACCGATATCGGCGTCTGGTCCGTGATGGCCTTCTCCACAAACTTGCGTGCGACCTGGTGGAAGTACCGGCGGTTGTGCAGGCCGGTGAGAGGGTCGGTCTCCGCCTTCTGCCTGGCGTCCGTGAGGTAGAGCTGGTTGTACAGGGCCACTCCCGCGATCTCCGCGATGATCCGCAGCAGATGATTCGCGCCGTCCTCGACCTTCGGCTTTCCGATTCCGATCACGCCGAGGAGCCGCTTCTCGAACAGGATGGGCGCCGCCATCCAGAGGTCCTCGTCGCCTGTCTGCTGCCCGCCCGCATCGCCCCTCCTACGGTTGAAGTACTCCCTGGTCGTGATGACCTCGTCGCCGGCGGCCCTTCCGACCAGACCCTTCCCCAGCGGGCAGGTGGGCAGGCCCTTGCCGTTTCCTCCGCGCATGGGTAGGCGCCGGAGAAGGTTTTCGGCCCGCTCGTAGACATGGAACTCGACGATGTCGGTCTCGAGGATGTTCCGCACGAGATGGTAGAAGATGAAGACGATCTCCTCGAGGTCCTGCTTCGCATTGATTCTCTTCACCACGTGCGAGATGTTCGTGATCAGGTGGAGGTAGCTTCGGTTGAGTTCCTCCAGCTTCTGCACCTTGTCGCCCAGAGTCTTCATCTGGCGGGACTGGGCCTGGACGTCCTTTTGCTGGCAGGTCTCCCTTTCACGGCGGCCTGCATTTCGGCTGATCTTCAGCGCGATGAACACCAGCACTAGGATGGCGCCCAGCGAGGTGAGCATCAGGGCATGCTCCACGGTGAGGCCCGCGGCTCTTCCCGCCGCCTCTCGCGAGACGGTGCTCGATGAAGCGGACAGGAGACCGTGGACCAGATCGGCCGTGGCGTCGATTGCGCTCAACATGATCGGTTGCCCTTCTTCCCGGATGGCGGTCTGGCCTTGTTCTCTGAGCAAAAGAGGTGCCAGTTGGAGGGAGAGAACCGGCCCTTGTTGGATAAATTATTGAAATAGAAACGGAAAATTGGAAGCTGAACTTCGGGCAGGCGAGGGAAGGCCTTCGGCGAGACGGCCGCGCCACGGCCCTTTTCTCATTTCAGGCCCGGTCCTTTCTCATTTTGATACGATTGTGAACTCCGGCCGGCGGCGCGTTCCCGGGGCAGGGCGGGGCGAGGGGAAGGCCGGAACGCCGAAGGCCCGGCCTCGGCGGGAAATCCCTTACGCCTCCCCGCTTCGGTCTTCCTTCTCGGTCAAGCGGGGCCGTTCGTCGTGTCTCCTGTCCGGATCGACATGGATGATGACCTGATGGAGATCCTCGATCTCTTCCAGGAGGCGGGACTCGACCTCCTTGGCGATGCCGTGTCCCTCGATCACGGTCAGGGAACCGTCCACGACGATGTGGGCCTCCATCTGGTAGAGGCCGCCCGAGCTTCGGACCCGCAGGTCGTGGAGCCCCAGGACCCTTTCATTCTTCCGGATGCATTGCCGGACCGCATCGAGGACCTCCGGTTGCGGGGCCGTGTCGGTCAGTTCCTGCATCGAGCGCCAGAGGATCTCGGCGCCTACCTTGAGGATGAGAAAGGACACGGCAAGGGCCGCGTAGGCGTCCAGTATGTGCCACTGCGGACGGATTCTCGCCGCCCCCACACCGAAGAGCACGGCCACGGAAGACAGGGCATCGGAACGGTGATGCCAGGCATTCGCCAGGATGGCGGCGCTCCGGATTCGCCTCCCCACATGAACCGTGTAGCGATAGAGGACTTCCTTCGCGACGATGGACAGACCCGCTATGCCGACCGCCAACCACGCAGGATGGGATTCGGTATGGTTGTAGATGCACAAAGAAGCATCAACCCCTATGTACAGGGCCGCTCCCATCAGGGCAGCGCCCACAACGCCGGAGCTGAGCGTCTCGAACCGGCCATGGCCGAAGGGATGGTCCCGGTCGGCGGCCTTCCGGCCCGCCTTCAGGCCCACGAGCACCACGGCGTCGGTGAAAAGGTCCGAGGCGGAATGGGCCGCATCCGCGATGAGGGCCTGGCTTTTCCCGTAAATCCCGCCCGCGAGCTTGAGGGCGATCAGGACGGCATTCACCACGACCCCGATCAGGGTGACGGAGGTGCCGGCCCGCGCATCGTGCGGATTTGGTTTCAGCATGGTTTTTTCGACTTGTGGCAGAAGGGGTGAGGGGGCCCGGGCTTCCCTCGCAAGCGGTTTCGCCTCGGGCGACCGCAGAATAGGAGACCCTCCCACCCGTGTCAAGGACGGATCCTGCGGCCGGCAGACGGGAGGAGCGGAGGGGCCTTCCGGCTCTAAGGCGGTTCTCGTTTCCGGGGGAGCCCCTTGACGTTCGGAAGGCAGAAGGAGAACTCCTTTTCGAGGCCGCACCTCCCGCACAGATACCGGACCACGGCGGATCTGCACTTCACGGCCTCGCGGATATCCGATTCGATCTGCAGGCGGCTCCCGCAGGGGCATCGATGGGGCAGGACGAGGATGCAGGTGATCCCCTCGATGTCCTCCTCCAGGATATCGAAGCGGCCGAGACCGAGCCGCCTCCACTCTCCCAGAAGCCCGGTGTAGAACCTGCGTGTCCGGGCGCTCCGTTCCCTGGCGAGGGCCATGCCGCTCGCGGTCTTCAGCGTATCCGGCGCGTGGTGAGCATAGGTCAGCTCGATGCTGGTCCGGATCATCATGTCATCGTCCAGGAAATGCCGCCGGAGCGCGTTCTTGGCAAAGAACTGGGCCACCCCCATGCAGCCGAGCTTGTCCAGCCGGTCGGCGTCGTAGAGGACGCGGCCGATGTCGTTTGTTGCCTCCTCCTCACGGTACAGAGAGAGGATGGCCCGGCGGATCGTCGGGATCCATTTCTCGTAAGCGGTCCCCGCAAGGACCCTTTCCGCGCAGCGGGCCGCGGTCTCCTCTTCGGCGACATCGTCCTCGTGATAGGTTCCGTCGGCGAACTTGCCGGTGTCGTGCAGCAGCCCCGCAAGAAGGGCCGGTTCCGTGTCGAGCCCCTCCTTCGCCGCGATGTGGGATGCAATGCGGCCGACCCGGGAACTGTGGGCCCAAAGGCTTGCGGTTTCCTCTCCGGCGGACACGCGCTGATAGGCGCTCTCCTGCTCGATGAGCGTTTGCCGGATCGCCTCCAGCACGTCGGGCGCGAGGGAGGCAAGTGCGCCGCGGCCGGCCGGAGCCGCCGGCGGAATCGAACACGCCTCGCGCTCCTCCCGGACTTCCTCCCCCGCCCGCCCGGCCCACCGCTCGTAGTCGCCTGCCGTGTTGATGTTCGCGAAGGCGAGGTCGATACGCCCCGTCCACCCGTGTCGTTCGAACCAGGCACGGGGGAGTCGACGCGTCCTGCAGCGCCGGGTCAATGCTTCGATCTTGAACAGCCCGGCGGAGAGGTTCTCCCGGATCATGGGGAGGCACCGCTTTCGGTAGAAGGCATGCAGGAACTCCGGCATCCCCTTCGGATACGGAACCACGATGTCGAAAACGCCGAGCTCGAGGAACTCGGAACGGATGATGTCCTGGTTCAGAAAGGGCATGTCCGCCGCGCAGACGAAGGCCGCTTCGTGCCTGATCCTCTTGAGCCCGCTGTAGATGCCCATCAGGGGCCCGCAGCCGGGTCGCTCGTCGGCAGCGTGCGGCAGGTCGAGGAAGGCGTACTTCTCCGGCGTGTTCGTTACCAGAAGGACTTCCTTGAAAAGGGGGCGGACCACCTCCGCCGCCCGCTCGATGATCGGCCGGCCGTCGATTGCGAGCAGGGGCTTGTCCGGCGTGAGCCTCTTGCCCTGGCCGCCGGCCAGAATCAGGCATGCGGACTCGATCTTCTGCAAGGCAGGCTTCATGGTGCCGCCCATCCCCCGTTTCGGAACCGCCTCGCCGCGCGGCAGTCGACTCACCCGGCCTTCCCCTCACAGACCCACGAGGCAAGGATCGTCGTGCCGGTCCCCGGCCGGGACTCGACCGAGAAGCTCCCGCCCGACAGTTCGGCCCGCTCCCGCATGCTCGCCAGGCCGAGGCCCCGATCCTGGTCTTCCCCTCGCGCCATCCGTTCCTCGTCGAACCCGGTGCCGTTGTCGCGAACCGAAAAGCGCAGATTTCCCCCCTCCTCTTCCAGGGATACGGAAACCCGGCTCGCGCGGCTGTGCCTTGCGACGTTGTTCATGGCCTCCTGCAGGATTCGATAGATGACGATCTTGAGCGGGCCGGGCACGTTCCGCTCTTGCACGGCGATCACCTTTTCGATGCGCACGGCCGGGTGCATTTCTCCGAATTCCCTGCAGAACCAGGAGATCGTCGGCAGCAGGCCGAGATCGTCCAGGATGGAAGGCCAGAGGTTCTTCGAGATCCTCCGGACCTCCTCGATGGCCTGCTGCGCCAAGGGCACCAGGTTCGCGATGCCGAGTGTGCCGCCGGCCCCCTCCTTGGCGTTCCTCTGCCCGATCGTGTTCTCGATCCTGAACTTCATGGCGCTCAGGGTCTGGCCGAGGCCGTCATGGAGTTCCCTGGCGACCCTCTTGCGCTCCCTTTCCTGTGCCTCGACGAGCTGTGCGGAGAGATGCCGCAGTTCCTGCTGCGAGGCCCGCAATTCCTGCTCCACCCTCTTTCGCTCCGTGATGTCCTGCACCGTGCCCATCATGCGGACGGCCCGGCCCTTTTCATCGAAGGTGACTTCCGCCTGTTCGTGGACGATTCGCTCGGAGCCGTCCGGCAGCAGAATCCGATGGTCGATGCTGTACGGCTCCTTTTCCTTCAGGGCCCTGTCGACCGACTCCTGCACGTGCTGCCTGCTCTCGGGATGCACCGATCGAAGGAAGGCCTCGTAGGTGGCCCCGAATTCCTGCGGCTGCAGCCCGAAGATCCGGTAGATTTCGTCGGACCAGGAGAGCCTGTTGTTCACGATGTCCCAGTCCCAGTTTCCGAGGCGGGCGACGCGCTGCGCCTCGGCAAGGCTGTCGCGAACCCTCCGGAGGGAGCGGACGGCGGCCTGACGCTCCTCGATTTCCCGGCGCAGCGCCTCGTTCGACATGCTGAGCTCGGCCGTGCGCTGCTCCACGCGCCGCTCCAGCTCATCGCGAATCTTCTTGAGTTCGGCCTCCGCCTTCTTGCGGTCCGAGATATCCTCCACCAGCCCGGCGACCCGGTAGACCTTGCCGGTCTCGTCCCGAATCGGAAAGATGCGAGCCAGGGCCCATCGCACCGAACCGTCGGGCCGGACGATCCGGAATTCCGGAAACTGCGGCCCGGTCGGCGCGCCGGCGCTTCTCCGCCGGATCTCATCGATCACGGCTTGCCGGTCTTCTTCTGCGATTCCGTCCAGCCAGGAGCGAGGGTCGGCGTACAGGCTCTCGCAGGATCGTCCCCAGAGGGCCTCATAAGCCGGGCTGATGTAGAGCACCTGGCTCCAGTCCGGGGTCCCCAGCCAGAAGACCTCCTGGATGGTTTCGGTGATCTGCCGGAACCGCTCCTCGTTCTCCTGGAGGCGAGAAACCATCGGGTTGATGACCCGGAGGAACAGAGTCACACCGAGGAGGAGGACGAAGAGGCCCCAGCCCACCGCGATCGTGCCTCCCCGGACGTAGGGCATCCGAATCTCGTCCAGGTCGATTTTGGCCACGATGCCAAGATCCAGCTCGGCCACGGGCTCGTGGGCCGCCAGCACGAGCACGCCCCGGTAGTCCCTGCCGACCAGGGTCCCGGACATCCCGGCCAGGGCCCGCTGCATGGGCTCGGCCCGGTCTCCTCCCAGGGGGAGCCGCATCGGGAGGCTCCCTGCCTCGTAGCGCCGGTTCGTCACGAACGCGATCTGGTTGCCTTCCCGGCGCGCGAGCGTGAATTCGCCGGTCTTTCCGAAGCCATCGAATTGCCGGTAGGCATCCGCGACCTGCGCCAGCGTGGCCTGCATCGCGGTGCCGGAAGGGTCCTTGATGCCGTGGGCCGCATCGAAGCGCGCGACCGCCTCGATCAGCCGGGCCTGGCTCTTGGCGATCTCCGCGAGGCGCTCCCGCGACTGCTCAAATGCCGTCTTGTAGAGCAGGAAGACCGTGACCCCGGTGATCGTAAGGGAGACGGCGGTCATGATCAGAATCAGGACCAGGAGTCTGCGGCGCCAGGCCATGTGCCTTGCTCCGGGTTTGCGGGAGCCCCATCGGGCGGAGAACCGACCCGCAGGCCGAGTCGAGGGCCGCCGGTCCGGCGTCTCCGGGCCGTCCGTTGCGGGCCCTCTGCTCAGGACAATAGGAAAACAGGCGAACTCGTGTCAAACGGCTGCGTGAGGATCCCTGCACATGGGGATCCGAGCAACAAGGCCGTGCGTTCCCGACGTCAGGCAGGGGACGCACGAACGCGCGCGGCCGGCAACGGGCGGGATACAAGCCCTCGGGGGCGTCGTCTTTCCCGCGGCCTCAGGCCGCTTGTAGCGACCCGCGGCTCACGCGGCCCTGGATCCGCCGTCGACCGTGATGTAGGTGCCGGTCACGAGGCGGGACTCGTCCGAGGCGAGGTAGACCGCGGCGTACGCGATGTCGTCCGGCTCGCTCAGCATCTGCAGCGGAACCGTGGTGGCGGCCATCTGCTTGGCGGCCTCGAAGTCCCAGTTCGCGCCCGGATCCATGCCGTAGATCTTCATCGCTTTCTGCAGAAACCGCTCGCCCATGGGCGTGGTCGCCACGACCGGGCAGATGCAGTTGGACCGGACCTTGCGGGGCGCGAGCTCCACGGCCATGATCTGCGACAGGGCCAGCACGCCGGCCTTGCTTGCCCCGTAACAGGCGTTTCCGGTCCTTCCCTTCAGGGCCGAGAGCGAGGCCGTGTGGATCATCGAGCCGCCGCCGGCCGCGATCAGGTGAGGGATGGCGTATTTCGAGCAGAGCCAGGTGCCCTTGAGGTTCACGCTCATGATCCGATCCCAGTCCTCCTCGGTCACCTCGTGGATCAGGCCCATGTGTTCGATGCCTGCGTTGTTGAAGAGCACGTTCAGCCTGCCGAACTTCTCGACCGTCGTTTCCACCATCCTTTCGGCGTCCCTCGCCTTGGAGATGTCCGCCTCGACGGCGATCGCCTCTCCGCCGGCCTTGTTGATTGCCTCCGCGACCTTCCTCACTTCGGTCCCGTTGATGTCGGCGGCGGCCACCTTGGCCCCCTCCCTGGCAAACATCTCCGCAGATCCTTTCCCGTATCCGGAGGCCGCGCCCGTCACGATCGCTACCTTTCCCTGGAGTCGCATTCGTCTCTTCTCCTCTTGGCTTTTCTCCCCTGGGCGTTGTCGGCGAAAACCGCCGCAAACGAACCGCCTACTTCGGGACGATCAGATCGTACCAGGCCCGCTGCTCGCGGGAGTGCCCGAGATCGATCTGAACGCTCTTCACCTCCGTGTAGTCGTTGAGCAGCCCGTGCAGGCCCCTCTCTCTGCCGATGCCGCTCTGCTTGCACCCTCCGTAAGGGAGGTCCAGGCTCATCAGATGGATCTCGTTGATCCAGACATTGCCCACCCGAAGCTGCTCGCCCACCGCGATGGCCCGCTCGATGTTTCGGGACCACACTGCCCCGAGCAGGCCGTAGGGGCTGTCGTTGGCGATGCGCACCGCCTCCTCGTCCCCCTTGTACCGGATGACGCAAAGGACCGGCCCGAAGATCTCCTCCTGGGCGATCTTCATCCGGTTGTCCACGTCGGCGAAGACCGCGGGCCGCACGAAGAAGCCCTTGGCCAGGCCCTCGGGCCGGCCGCCTCCGCAGGCGAGCCGGGCCCCCTCCCGGGCGCCCTCGGCGATGTAGCGCTCCACCCGCGCCCGCTGCTCTTGCGAAACCAGAGGGCCCATCGTGGTCTGCGGATCCATGGGGTCCCCGACCTTGATCCGTTTCACCTTCGCGGTGATCTTCTCCACGAAGGCATCGTAGAGGTTCTCCGGTACGAGGGCCCGGGTGGTGGCGTAGCAGATCTGGCCCGCATTCATGAAGCAGCCCCAGATCGCGGCGTCCACGGCCAGGTCCAGGTCCACGTCGTCCAGAAAGATGGTCGCCGACTTGCCGCCGAGCTCGAGCGTCGTGTTCTTGATGGACTGCGCGGCCAGGGAGAGCACCCGCTTGCCGGATTCGGTCGAGCCGGTGAAGGTGACCTTGTCCACGAGCGGGTGGGATGCCATCCGCTCGCCCACGGTCTCCCCGGTGCCGGTCACCACGTTCACCACCCCTTTGGGTAATTCCGAGGCATCGACGATTCTCACGAGCTCGAGCAGGGTGCAGGGCGTCAGGATCGACGGCTTGATCACCACGCTGTTGCCCACGGCCAGGGGCGCGGCCAGCATGGCCGCGCCGAGGAGCATGGGTGCGTTCCAGGGCACGATCTGGGCGCAGACGCCGACCGGCTCTCTTCGCACGTACGGGAAGGCCGCCGCGGGGGCCCGGTACAGGGGCATGGGCTCCTCGAAGCACCGGTTGGCGGCCCGTGCGAACCATTCGAAGCGGTTTTGGGCGCTCGTGGCGAGCAGCATGAGCGACTGCGCAAAGGGCGCCCCCAGGTTCCGGGTCTCCAGCATGGCGAAATCCATTGCCTTTTCTTTGAACGCCTTCAGGATGTCGAGCAGGATCCGGGAACGCTCCGCAGGCGCGATATTCCGCCAGACCCCGCTCTCGAAGGAGTCCCGGGCCGCCCGGACGGCCCGGTCGGTGTCCTCGTCCGTGGCGAGCGGGACCCGGGCGATCACCTCCTCGTTGGCGGGGTTGATTACGTCCGCCGTCTTGCCGTCGGATGCGTCGCACCAACGGCCGCCGATGTACATTTGGTATTCTTTCATGCCAGGGTCCCTCCCTCACGGCGCCGTCGAACCCCCTCGCGGATGAAATCGATCATCTCCTGGTAGGTGGCGGCCTGCGTGAAGACGCCCGCCACGCCGAGCTTCCTGAGCTTCGGGATGTCCTCCTCCGGGATCACGCCGCCCATGACCAGGAGCTTGTCCTCGATGCCCTCCTTCTTCATCAGGGCCACCACCTTCTCGGCCACCTTCATGTGCGCCCCGGACAGGATGCTGATGCCGATCACGTCCACGTCTTCCTGCAGGGCCGCGCTGACTGCGTGCTGGGCCGTTCTGCGCAGGCCCGTGTACACCACCTCCATGCCTGCGTCCCGCAGCGCCAGGGTCACCAGGTTGGCGCCCTTGTCGTGGCCGTCCAGGCCCACCTTCGCAATCAGCACCCGGATCCTTCGTTGGTCATTCATGGCTCGTACTCCTCTCATCCATCCGTGCCCATGCCCGATCCATGCGCCCCCTACTTGCGCCCGAAATAAGCTGTTAGCTCTTAGCTGTTAGCTGTTAGCCCGCCCCGCCAATCCGGTTTTGAGTTCCTCTTCAATACTTACTCCGGCCCTTTGTCCTTCGTACCCCTGATCCCCGACCCCTGACCTCAATGCACCTCTCCGAAAACGCGCCTCAGAACGCCGCAGATCTCGCCCAGCGTGGCGTACTCCTTGACGGCCTCGATGAAGAACGGGATCAGATTCGCCTTTTCGTCCCGGGCGGCGTTCTCGATCCTCTCCAGGCAGGCCTGGACCCTGGCTGCGTTGCGCTCCGCCTTCACCCGCTTGAGGTTTTCGATCTGCCTTGCCTCCGCGTCTTCGCGCCGCTCCGCCTTGTACGGGGACGTCCTCGGGATCCGGATTTCGATCTCGTCCTCCTCGGTGTACTTGTTCACCCCCACCTGGACCTCCTCGCCGGTCCGGAGCTTCGTCTGGTGCTCCCAGGCGCTCTTGATCACCTGCTCCTTCATCCATCCGCTTTCGACCGCGTTCAAGGCGCCGCCCATGCGGTCGATCTCGCCCAGGATATCGAAGATCTCCCGCTCGTACCGGTTCGTCAGGGACTCGATGTAGTAGGAGCCGCCGAAGACGTCCTGCACGTCGCAGAGCTTGCACTCCTCCATGATGATCCGGGAGGCGTCCGCGGCGAGCTGCCTCGCCTCGATGCTGTGCCCCAAGCCGAGGGGTTCGTCAAAGGGGGGCTCGCAGGCGGGCGGCTCGCCGATGAGCGCGGAGAAGGCGGCCCCGATCGCCACCCGGACCAGATTGTTCAGGGGCCTCTGGATGGTCATGGGCCAGTAGCCGCTCAGCCCCCCTCCCAGCTCCTTGTAGATCCAGTTCTTCGGGTCCTTGGAATGGAGCCGGTCGCGCATGATCTTGGCCCAGACCCTCCGGGCCGCGCGCCGGACGGCCGCCTCCTTCAGGACCTCCATGCCGCCCCCGAAATTGAGGAAGGTGGTCTTGCCCACGAACGCGTCGATCTCCAGGCCCGCCCCGATGGCCTCCTCGAAGTAGGCGATCGCGTTCGCAAAGGTGAAGGCGATCGCCTGCACCCGCGTGGCTCCCGCCTCCCGCATGTGGTACCCGCTGATGCTGATCGTGTTCAGGTTCGGCATGTGCTCGGTGCAGTAGGCGATCGTGTCCCGGACCATCCGCATCGAGTGCTTGACCGGAAAGATCTGGGTGCCCCGGGCCACGAACTCCTTCAGAATGTCGTTCTGGGGGGTTCCGCGAAGCTTGTCCAGGGGGATCCCCCTCTTCTCGGCAAGGGCGGCGTACATGGCGATGATGATGTTGGCCGTGGCGTTGATGGTCCAGTTGGAGGCGATCCTGTCCAGGTCCATGTCGCCGACGAAGGGCTCGTAGATGATCTCGAAGTCCCGGAGCGTGTCCACGGCCACGCCGACCCGGCCCACCTCGCCCTCAGCCAGTTCGTCGTCCGAGTCGTAGCCGGTCTGGGTCGGCAGATCGAAGGCGATGTTCGGGCCGCCTCCCCGCGAAGGCGTCTTCCCCCGCTCGACGTAATAGTCCCGCATGTCCTCGGCGGTCCCGTAGCCCGAGTAGCCGAAGGCGTGCCGGATCGTCTTGCCGCCGCCGAGCGTCCTGCCGCGGCCCCACATGGGCACGTGGACCGGCACGGCGTGCCTGCCCGCGGTGAATGGGAATTCGCCGGGGAAGCCCACGTTCTCGAGAAAGTCGTGGTCCGCCAGATCGTCCGGGCTGAAGTACTCGACCGGCGATTCGGCCAGCCCGAGCCTCTTGACGCCCTTGGCGAGCGTGCCCTCCTTCCATTTCTTCTTCGCTTCCCTGACGGCCTGAAGCCCCCGTTCTTCTTCGCGCGACATCGAATGAACTCCTCCCGTGGCTCTTTTTCTTCTTGTAATTCTCTTTTACAGCAATTAATATATTCGCGCAAGAAAAAAGAGAATCCTGCAACGAAATGCCAGTCCATAATGAAACGTTTCTCCGATTCGCGATGAGATGGTGAAACGTTTCTCCCACTCCAGCCGGCGAGCGGAACGTGAGCCCCCGGAAGACCACCAGAATCCCGGAAGACCGGAAGCGGGAGCGAGCGGCGCTGCTGGCCGTCTTTCCGTCCCGGAAGTCCTATCTGGATTTCAAGGAGGAAGACCCGGCCGTGGCCCGGCGGGCCCTGCCCCTTTTCCTCCGGCATGCCAGGGCCAACGGTCTGATCGGGCAGGAACGCGAGGCCGACCTTCTCGCGTTCATCGAACAGGGCCGGCACCTCGAGGAGGAGCGCACCCCGCCGGGGGGGCTCGGCTTCGGCGATCTCCTGGAGGAGATCACGGACAACCACTCCGTGAACAGCCTGATCGCCCGGCTGAACGGCCTGGCGCGGGAATTCGGCATGCTCGAGGTCCAGGCCTCCATGTTCAGCCGACTGCGGAGGGATTTTCACCCGAATACATCGAAGAAGAAGAATCTGCTTCGCCTGCTGGCCTTCTGGCTTGGCAGGAACCGGAGCGAGGTCGGGTGGGACTACGAGATGCTTCTCAAGCTGCCCAGAGGGGCCCCCCGGGAAGAGGCGCAGCCCGAGGAGAAGGAGGGCGTCCGGATCGCCTTCTCGCTTCAGTCGAGGGGCAACATCATCGATTTCGATGCGGTGCAGTGGCTCCGGGCCGAGCTGCCGAAATGCATCAAGGATTTGAAGCTCTACCATGTGAATTGGAAACAGATCGCATACACGGCGACGACCGCGGCGCTCGATCTGCCGAAGATGCGGGGGCCGGCCGGCGAGCCGCGGCTTTACAGCCAGGCGATCCGGGACGGCCTGGCTCTGGCTCACCAGATCTCGGTCCGATGGAGGCTTTCGGAGCATTCGAACCGGCAGAGGTCCGTGGTGATCGGGATCGCCGCCGGGCCCTTTGTCATGCTGGATACGGTCCTGCAGGCGCTGGTGGCGACGCGCTTGCCGGGCAGCCAGGAGATCCGGGTCACCGATTTCGCCCGTCTCTGTTCGCGGGTCGCCGAGGTCAAGGTGGGCTTTGACGGACCGCCCAAGGAGGTGGAAATCGTCGACGGAAGCATGGTCACGGTCTGGCCGGTCACTTCCTTCTGGTCCTTCCTTTACTATGACTTCATCCCGGAACTCCTCGAGGAGGAGATGCTCCCCACCACGCCTGCCTCCCGCAGCGAGTTCGACGATGCCCTGTATTTCTACGAGGTGAAGAACGACACCAAGTACCGGGCGCTCCGGGCCGTTCACCAGTTTCCGCAGAACGCCCTGCTGGCCCTCGAGATCGCCAAGGTCTGCGTGGCGCGCAGGATGTTTCACGAGGCCAACTCCGTGCTCTCCACGATTCTGGCCGAAAACCCCGGGCACCTGGTCGCCCGAACCTTGCGGATGAGCATCTTCCGGCACCTCATGGCGGAGCGGCCGGACCTTTCTTCCTCGACGCTCTTCTTCGACCGGGCCCGGCAGGAGGCGCGCCTGATCGAACGACACTGCGGGCAGGACGAGGAGAGCCTCTGCGAGACGGGTCTCTTGTACTTCGCCCGGGCCGTCCAGTTGCTCACCCTTCTCAGGAGCCGACGGAAGGGAGCGCCGCCGGAGGCGGCCCTGTCCAAGACGGAGGTGCTCGATCTCCTCGAACAGGCCGAGGGCTTCTTCGCCCGCGGCACGGCCGTCTCTCCCTCCGTGGGGCTCCGCCCGTTCCCGTGGCAGATGCACTGCCGGGCCCTGAAGGGCCTGCTGGAGGGGGACGAGAGGCTCTTCGAGGGCAGGCGCCCCTTCACGGACCCGACCAACATCTACGGGAGGACCTGTATCGCATTCATGGGCATGCTCGGGTGGATCGGGACCCAGGATGTCGAGCTATCCCGCAAGCAGATGGACGCCGTGGTCAAGAGGCTGCTCACCACGGTCCACACCTACACATACAGCCGCTCCGTGCTGCTCCGGAACTACATCCCCTTTATCAAGTATTTCTTCGCGGCCGTTATCTGGGACTTCGCCCCGGTCATGACGGTCCGGCTGGCCCGGACGATCCTGAACTGGCTCGAAGAGGCCATTGCCGAGGGGCACGCCCTGGAACCCTTCCGGATCGGGGTCTATGCCGTGGTGGGATCCCTGTCCCAGATTCAGTCGGTGCGGCAGTTCGTTGCCTGCACGGAGAAGACCATCCGCGCCATTCAGGGCGTCCTGGGAGAGGATTTCAGGAAGGAAGAGGATACGGTCCTGGAGGATCGGAAGCGATTCGGCCAGAAGATGCTGCTCCTGCACATCGACGAGAAGGTGGACCCGGCAATCATCGTGTAGGCAAGCGAGAGGCGAGAGGGCAAGGAAGCGAAGAGGGGAAAGGTCAAAGGTGAAAGGGTAAGGGGATCAGGGGCCGGACCCACATAAGAATCGTTCCGCGCATTGGGGTGGCGAGGAACCCGATGGTGCAAACGGAGGAAATGGCGGGCCGGAGGCGAAGCAATCTCCTGTCTCTGAACGCTCGGAAAGGGGAATCTTGGGGATTGCTGCGGCGCGTTGCTCCTCGCAATGTCCCTCCGGTCGCTCTCGTCGCGATGAATTGCACACGCAGTGCTTGCTCCGTAAATCCCAGACATACCGTACGAAGGTCCGAGAAGGGAGGGACAGATGCAACAGGGTGAGGTGTTGCTGAAAGATGTCAAGAACAATGTCGGCACTCTGACCTTCAACCGCCCGGAGAGGAGGAACGCGATCTCCCCGGACATGCTCGTCGAGATGCACCTGACCCTCAAGGAATGGGCCGCCCAGGGGACGATTCGGGCCGTGGTGTTCACGGGAGGCGAGGGGAAGGCTTTTTCCTCGGGCTACGACATCCTGTCCATCCCCACGGAGGTCACGGAGGAGATGAAGCAGGTCCTCAAGGCCGGCAACCCTCTGGAGATCGGGCTGCACACGGTGAAGAACTTTCCCTACCCCACGATCGCCATGGTGAACGGGTATGCCTTCGGGGCGGGGCTGAACCTCTGCATGTGCTGCGACATCCGGATCGCGGCGGAGGATGTGAAGCTGGGCATGCCGCCGGCCAAGCTCGGGCTCGTCTACCATCCCGAGGGCCTGAAGCAGTTCATCCAGGTCCTGGGGATGGCAAAGACGCGCCAGGTCTTCTTCACCGGTAGGAATTTCGAGGGGCGGGAGCTCCTGGACATGGGCCTCGTGGACTATCTGGTCCCCCGGGCCGAGCTGAAGGAGAAGACGTACCGGATGGCCGAGGAGATCGCGGGAAACGCCCCCCTCTCGCTCAAAGGGACCAAGCGCATTCTCAACATGATGGAAGAGGCCCTCCGCCTGGACGGGGAACAGCTCGCCGAGGCCGAGCGGCTGATCACCGAGGCCTTCAACAGTGACGACCTCAAGGAAGGACAGACCGCGTTCATCGAGAAACGGAAGCCCGCATTCACCGGGAAATAAGGCTCTTTTTCAGAGAGGAGCGGAGCGCCATGGACGTGCAGTGGGATGTGGGGTATATCACCCGGAAGCGCGCGGACCTGCACCCGGACAAGACGGCGATCATCTTCGAGGATCAGCCGGTCACCTACAAGGCCTTGAACGACGGGGTCAATCGGTGCGCCCGCCTTTTTCTGGACACGGGGATCCGCAAGGGGGATCGAATCGCCGTCCTGCTTCTGAACTGCGTCGAATTCCTGGAGGCCTTTTTCGCCGCGGCCAAGCTGGGTGCGATCTTCGTGCCCCTGAACTGGCGCCTCGCTCCGCCCGAACTGGAATACCAGTTGAACGACTGCGGCGCGAGGATGCTCCTTTTCCACGACTCCTTCCTTGCCAATGTGCAGCCGATCCGGTCCGCCGTTCCGGTGGAGGAGGACAAATACCTCTATCTTCCCAGCGGCAGCCCCGCGATGCCCGGTTTCGAGCCGCCCGGCTGCCCGGAGTGGGCAGGGGATTTCCATGCGCTCGCGAAGGGCCGGCCCGCCAAGGAGCCGGATCCGGCCGCGCCGGTGATGTTCGACGACCCGCTCGCCATCCTCTACACCTCGGGCACCACAGGAAATCCGAAGGGGGCGGTTCTCTCCCACGCGCAGACCTATTTCAAGAACTTCCAGATCGCCGCGTACGCGCGGGGCACGGCGGACGACGTGATGGTCGCCCAGGTTCCCCTGTTTCATTCCGGCGGCCTTTTCATCGTGGCGGTCCCCTCCCTGTGCGCCGGGAACACGATGGTCATGCGCCGGGGGTTTGACCCGAACCAGTTTGCCCAGGACATCGAGCGATACCGGGCGACCAACGTCTTCGCCCTGACCACCATGTGGAGGATGATCCTGGAGACGGGCAAGCTCGATCAGATCGACACCGGCAGCGTGCGGTTCGTGGCCGGGGGCGGGGAGAGGACGCCGCTCAGCCTGTTCGAGCAGCTGGCCAGGCGGGGCCTCTACATGCAGCAGGGCTTCGGACAGACCGAGTGCTCGGCCATGATGTCGGTGCCCAAGGAAGATGTGTTCCGGAAGATGGGCTCCATCGGGAAGCCGGGCTTCTTCGTCGACATCTGGATCGCCCGCAAGGACGGAACCAGGGCGGAGCCGGGCGAGATCGGCGAGATCGTGGCCAGGGGGCCCACGGTCATGAGCGGATACTGGAACCTGCCCGAGAAGACGGCCGAGGCGATCCGGGACGGCGTGCTGCGGACCGGGGATCTGGGCTACGTGGACGAAGAAGGGTATTTCTACATCGTGGACCGGGCCAAGGACATGTATCGGAGCGGCGGGGAGAACGTCTATCCGGCCGAGGTCGAGAAGATCCTGGCCGGGCACCCGAAGATCTCGAATGTGGCCATCATCGGCGTTCCGGACGAGAAATGGGGCGAGGCGGGCCTCGCCTTTGTGGTGCCCGCTCCGGGCGAGGCGGTCACCGAGGAAGAGGTCCGGGAGTTTCTCCGGGGAAAGGTGGCCCGGTTCAAGCATCCGAAAACGATCCGGTTCGTCGACAGCCTGCCGCTGACCGCCACGATGAAGATCAAGAAGGCGGAACTCAAAAAAATGTTTGCCGATGGGAGGTGACGCACGATGGCTGAAAATGCGGAAGGCCTTACACGGAGGATTGCGCGCTTCGTATCCGGCACAAGGGAGACCGACATCCCGCAATCCGTTTGCGAGCATGCCAAGGTCGCGCTGCTCGACTGGTACGCCGTGACCATCGCCGGCAAAGACGATCCCCTGGTGGGGAAACTCACGCGGCTCGCGGACCAGGAGGGGGGAAACGAACAGGCCACCCTGCTGGGGCAGGGCGCGAAGAAGACCGCGAGCCAGGCCGCGCTCATCAACGGCGCCGCCTCCCACGCCCTGGACTACGACGATACCCTTGCCTTCTTTCTGGGGCACCCGTCCGTGACGCTCTTCCCCTCGGTTCTGGCCCTGGCCGAGTGGAAGAAGAAGACGGGGCGCGATCTGCTCACGGCCTACATCCTGGGCTTCCGCGCCGGATCGGCCCTGGGGTCCTTCGCCGGCCTGGGGCATTACATGGCCGGATGGCACGGCACCTCGACGATCGGGCATCTGGCATCCGCATCGGCCTGCGCGCGCCTGCTCGGGCTGGACGAGGACAAGACGATCCACGCCCTGGGGATCGCCGCCACGCAGGCCTCGGGCTTGAAGCGCGTCTTCGGCACCATGTGCAAGCCCTTCCACGCGGGCAAGAGTTCCCAGGCCGGGCTGAACGCGGCCCTTCTGGCCGCCGAAGGCTTTACGAGCGCGGAGGACATCCTGGAGGGCGCACAGGGATTCTACGACGTGCTCAAGGGGGACAAGAACGAGGGCGTCCTCAACACGCTCGGCCGGACCTGGGACATCGAGGGCCTGGCGCAGAAATACCACGCCTCGTGCCACGCCACCCACTCGCCGATCGAGGCGGCCTGGAAGATCGTCAAGGACAATGGGGTGCCGGTGAGCGAAATCAAGTCGGTCACGGTCAAGTCCTCCGAGATGGCCGTGTCCGCAGCCTATCGGATCGAGGCTGCCACCGGGCTGGCGGGAAAGTTCAGCATCCCGTATTGCGTGGCCAACGCGCTGCTCCGGGGCAACACAGGGATGCAGGCCTTCACCGACGAGCGGGTGAACGACCCGGAGGTGCAGACGTTCATGAAGAAGATTCGCGTGGTCAAGGACGGCAAGAAGCTCGCGCTCGAGGCCGAGGTCGAGGTGGAAACGACCGGCGGGCGGGTCTACTCCGCCTTCTCCGACATCCTGCAGGAGGTGCCGCCCCTGGAGGTGAAGAAGGAGAAGATCCGGGCCAAGTTCGAGGACCTGGTGGGCCCGGTCCTGGGGGCGCGGAAGACCGGGGCGGTGTGCGAGGCCATCCTCGCGCTGGACAGGCTCGAGGACATCACGCCGCTCTTTGCGTAGCGGGAGTCATCGCATGGAGGGAACAGCCGTGTCCGCCCTTTTCGAGCCCGGAAAAATCGGCAACATTGAACTCAAGAACCGTTTCGTCCGCTCCGCCACGGTCGAGTGCCTGTGCACCGAGGAGGGGCGCGTGACGGATGCCTACCTGCGCGCCTACGAGCGGCTGGCCAAGGGAGGCGCGGCCCTGATCGTGCCGGGCAATTTTTACGTGAATCCTTTGGGCCGTGCCTACCCCAGGACGCCCACGATCGACAAGGACGAAATGATCGGCGATCTCCGGAAGATCGCGCAGGTCGTGCACGCGCACGGGGCCCGGACCGTGGCGCAGCTCAACCACGGGGGGCGGCAGTCGGACCCGAAGCTCATCGGGGGACAGCCTGTCGGGCCTTCGCCGGTCCGCGACAAGACGAGCCTCGTCAAGCCCAGACAGATGACGGCGGAGGAAATCGAGAGGACCATCAACGACTACGCCGACGGCGCCCGGCGGGCCAAGGAGGCCGGCTTCGACGGCGTGCAGATCCATGCGGCCCACGGGTATCTGATCAACCAGTTCCTCTCGGCCTACACGAACCGGCGCAAGGACGAGTGGGGCGGAGCAATCGAGAACCGGATGCGCTTCCTGGTCGAGGTCTACCGGGCCATCCGTTCCCGGGTGGGGCCGGACTACCCGATCCTGGTCAAGATCAACGCCGAAGACTTCGCAAGGACCGGCGTGCACCCGGACGAGTGCGTGGTGCACTGCCGGAGGCTCGACGAACTCGGGATCGCCGCGATCGAGGTGAGCGGCGGGATCGCGGAGAAGGGGTTCGGGACGATCAAGGGGGAGGTCCCCATGGACCTGCTGCTCGAGGGCCGGCGGCCGGTCGAGCGCCTCCTGATGCGCGTGATGGAAGGCTCGCTGAAAAGGGGGGCGTCCTTTGAGGAGGGTTATTTCCTTCCCCATGCGGCCAAGGTCAAGCAGAACGTGAAGGCGCCCGTTCTGGCGGTCGGCGGCATGCGGACGCGGAAGAAGATGGAGGCCGCGCTCGAGAGCGGCCAGGCGGATTTCATTTCCCTGTGCCGGCCCTTCATCCGTCAGCCCAATCTCGTCAGGCTCCTCGAGCGAGGTGAGGAAAATCCGATTTCCTGCACGAGTTGCAACCGCTGCTCGCTCGAGATCCTGTTTCACAAGAAGCCCATGCGATGCTACCGTACCTGAGGGCGGGGGAGGCGAGGGTGCCGCCGCCCCGCCGGCGTTTCCCATGTCGTTCCGGGGACGTCCCTCGCCCGGAGCGAGCCCGTGGAAAGAGAGGTCTATGCTGCGTTTCGTGCTCAGCCGCTTCGATCGATGGAGCCTGGCGGCGCTTGCCGCCATGGTCGCCCTGTACGTGACGATCCCGTACGTGTGGAGCGACCTGGCCCGCCAGAATCTGCGGGTGGTCAACTGGTTCCTGATCGCGATCTGGCTCTTCATGACCGTCCTGCTCTGCTGGGACGTGCGTCCGGCCCAGGACATCGCCCTGGCCGCCGTGGCGCTGGCGGGCGGGGCCCTGTTCGAGGGCTGGGGCACCCACACGAACCTGTGGTGGTACTTCACCGGCGAGAGGCCGCCCCTGTGGATTCTTCCTGCATGGCCCGTTGCCGCGCTTGCCACGGCGCGGATCGCCTTCCTGCTGGACCGCGCCCTGCTGGGCCGCCGGGTGCCATGGAGTGTCCTTTACTGGGCGATCACCGCCGTCTTCGTGCTGGGCATGGCCCGCTTCGTCCGGCCTTCGATCGCGATGATCCCCACGTGGGTCATGTGCGGGGTCGTGGGGCTGGCGATCGTGACCGGCCGGTCGCCCAGGCGGGATGTCTCGCTCCTCGCGGCAGGCATGGCCCTGGGCTACTTCCTCGAATACTGGGGAACGAGCCGTTCCTGCTGGACCTACTACACCCGCCAGATCCCGCCCCTCGTCACGGTGATGGCCCACGGCTACGCGCAGGTGGTCTTCGCCCGGACCCTGGACGCACTGGACTGGGGCTTGAGAAGGCTCGGGGCGCCCTGGACGGTCAGGGCCCGGGACGGCTCCGACCCGGCCGCGGCATGAACGATTCTGCTTTCGTCTGCGTTGCGATTACCAGGGATCGACGAAGGCGTGGCCCGACCCCTGAAACCGTTCGGCGGGAACCGCCCGCAGGCCGTTCATGATCCATTTGCGCGTGTCGGCCGGATCGATCACCGCGTCGATCTCCAGGTGGGCGGCCATATTGATGGCCTCGCCTCTCTTGTAAGCCTCCGCGACCAGTGCGTTGTAAAGCGCTTCACGCTCCTGCGGGTCGGCAATCGCCTCGAGCTCTTTCTTGAAACCGGCCTTGACCGCCCCCTCGAGCCCCATTCCGCCGTATTCGCCCGTGGGCCAGGAGACCGTGAAGAACGGGTCATGGAAGCCGCCCTTGGCCATGGCCATGGCGCCCAGGCCGTACCCCCTGCGCAGGACGATGGAGAAGTAGGGCACCGTCATGTGCGAGCCGACGACGAACATGCGGCACGCCCGGCGCACATGGGCGCGCTCTTCCACCTCGGGCCCCACCATGTATCCCGGCGTATCGATCAGGGAGAGCATCGGCAGGCCGTGCGCATTGCATAACTGCATGAGGCGCGCCGCCTTGTCCGCATCCTCGGCCTCGATGGCTCCCGCCATGTGTTTGCAGTTGTTGGCGATGAGGCCGAACGGCCTGCCCTCGATTCGCAGCAGGCCCGCGACCATACCGGGGCCGAACTCCGGCCTGAGTTCGAGGAACGAGCCCGTGTCGGCGATCGTTTGGATGACGAGCCGCACGTCGTAGACGCGCCGGCGGTTCTCCGGAATCAGGCGGCGCAGAAGGCGTTGGTCGGCGGCCTCCCAGCCGGGCGTGGTTCCCTGAAAGTAGGAGAGGTATCGCCTGGCCGCCGCCACCATCTCGATGTCGTCCGCGACGGCGATGTCGACCACGCCGTTCCTCGTTTGCACATCGATCGGGCCGACATCCTCGACCCTGCAAGCGCCCAGGCCGCCCCCTTCGATCATCACCGGGCCGCCCATGCCGATGTTGGAATTGCTCGCGGCGATGATCACGTCGCAGCAGCCGAGCAAGGCCGCGTTGCCCGCAAAACAAGGGCCCGAGACGACCCCGACCATGGGGACCCGGCCGCTCAGGCGCGCGAAGAGGCCGAACGTGGGAAGGTCGAGGCCCGCCACCACCACCGCGTACGCATCGACATCGCCCGGCCGGCCGCCGCCCCCTTCGGCGAAGAGCACGACGGGCAAGCGCTGCTCATAGGCCAATTCCAACATGCGGTCCATCTTCTTGTGATTGAAATGCCCCTGGGTGCCGGCCAGAACGGTGTAGTCGTATGCCAGGACCATGCAGCGGGCCTTCTCGTCTCCGAACAGGGACCCGTTCACCGTTCCCACGCCCGCAATCAGGCCGTCGGCCGGGGTCCTGGCGATCAGATCCTCCAGGGAGCGCCGCTGGCGTTGGGCCGAGATCGCCAGGGCCCCGTATTCGATGAAGCGGCCGGGGTCGCACAAGTCCTCCACATTGGCGCGGGCGGTTCGCTGGTTTTTTTGGCGCCGTCGCGCCACGGCCTCGGGTCGCCGCTCGTCGAGGCCGAAGGCATGCCGCTCGATCACCTCGGCAAGGTCCGGGCGCAGGGCATCCAGATTGTTTTCGCCGCCGACCGGTTGGGAACCCTCGTCCGCTTTGGTCGGTCCGTCGGTCTTGGATCGTTCCACCTGCAGTACCTCTCGGCAAGGTTTTGAGTCTCGATGGTTCAGGCTGTCAGCGGGCAGGGACTTGCGACCGGACGAAAAGACAATAGATAACCACCCGATTGTGTGTCAACATCGCAACCTCTGGGAGATAGAAGAGAAATGATCTCGGGCAAGCAGGGAATCGAAAACGAAGGGAGCAAGAGATTAGGACACGCGGCTGCACACTCCAACCATCCGAGATCGATACGGGGAAGGGGAAGGCCTGGGCGAAGCGTCTCGTTTCGAGGGAGGCGACGGCTGTGGTGATCGCGAAGTTGGTCGTCATGGGCCACCTGGGAATCGTTGTGATCCACATCGTCAAGACCGACTGGATCCCCCCGCCTACGGAATTCCTGCGCCTTCTGCTCGAATGGCCCGCTCTTGGCAGAGGCAGGGGTCGCCGCGCAGGCCGTTGTCCTGTATCCCTCGGAAAATGTCTTGAACGAGAAGCCCGGTCTGCGGTATGCAACGAAGTTTCTTCGTAAAATGGACGCTCCGCTCTCTATGCGCTTCGTCACGCGAAGTTGATCCAGCGGCCGTCGCGCGGAAGGAAGGTGTTCGGAAAGATGCGGCGGGCCTTGTCCCTGAGTGCTACGTATAGGGTCTCGTCCATGGACGGGCTGAGGTGGATGAGCCCGAGACGCCCCACGCCCGCATCCCGGGCCAGGCGGGCCGCGTCCTGGGCCGTGGAGTGCCCCCGGAGGGCCTTCCTTCTCTCCCCGGAGCCGGGTTTGCCCGCGATCTCTTCCTCGTCGAAGGAGGCGTCGTGGAGGAGGACCTGGACTCCCCTGGCCCGGGCGACCAGGTCGCGCGTGGGGAGCCGGTCGGTTGCGTAGTAAAGGAAGTTCTCGATCCGGTAGGCCACGGAGGGGACCGTGTGCGATTGTTTGAACACGGAGACCGAGACCCCGTCGATCCGATGTCTTCCCTCGTCGAGGTTGTGGATCTCGATCGAGCAGGGGAACCCGGGCAGCGGAAAGAAGATGGGCGGGTCGAACAGGCGGGCCAGTACCCGCTCGGGGTTCTCGCCGTTGGCCCCGACCCGTGGGGCGTACAGGTGAATCCGTTTGCCCTCGAAGTTCAGGGGCAGGTAGCTGATGCCTACGATGTGGTCGAGATGATAGTGGGAGAGGAAGATCGAGATTGTGTCGTGCCTTTTCAGCAAGGCCCGGCCGATCCGGCCGCGGAACCGGCTCATCCCGGAGCAGGCATCCAGAATGAAGAGGCTGCTCCCCAGTTCCACCGCAACGCACATCGTGTCGCGTTCTCGAGAGGGGATCCAGCCGGCCGACCCGAACAGGACCATTCGATTCAATGCGATTCTCCTGGTGGGCGTATTCGCTGGTTTCAGGCAGGTTCTTCGATGCCTCAGTGTCTTGGCTGCATTCTGCTCTAAGCACAAGAGATTCCCGCTTCCACGGGAATGACAGCACAGCAAGAAACCCCAGGCAAGGCCTTTGGGCTTTGAACGGCTGAGCGCTCTGACCCTCTCCTTCTTGAGCCCCTAGGCGATGAGCAGCCGGTAGCGGATCGTGTACCGGGCGAGGAGGGCCTGGACCCTGTCCTCGATCTCTTTCGCCTTGACGCCCGCAGACGGCTTGATCCGGATCGTGGCCAGGGATCCGTGGATCTTGTCCTCTGCGACCTCCACCTTTACCGATTCGGCCAGGCCCCCGAGGCCCTCGAGTTCCTTCTCGTAGGCGCGGCGGATCGCGTCCCACCGCAGGGCCGGCTTGAAGATCTTGCCCACCGGCGTGAGCGGGACCTGGTCCAGGATGACGACCTCCTTGGGGACGGCCGCCCGCTCGCCGACCGTCGTCTTCAGGTGATCGAGGATCTTCTCCGGGGTGAGGTCCGAGCCCTCCTGGAGCTGCACGTAGACCAGGGGGATCTCTCCGGCATGGGGGTCCGGCCGCCCCACCGCGGCGGCCACCTGCACGCCGGGCAGCTTGTAGAGCGGGTCTTCGATCAGGAGCGGGTCGATGTTGTGGCCTCCGCGGATGATGAGTTCCTTCTTCCGGCCCGTCAGCCAGAAATAGCCGTCCGAATCCTGCCTTCCCAGATCCCCGGTGTTGAACCACCCTCCCTCGAGCCACACGCCCTGGTTGTGCTCCTTTTCCAGGTACCCGGGGAACACGTTGGGCCCGCGCACGCAGACGACCCCGATCTCGTCCGTCTTTGCCGGCCGCCAGCCTCCGTCGTCTTCCACGAAGATCTTCATCTCCTGATACGGGATCCGGATGCCGATGGAGCCCACCTTCCTCTCGCCGTACAGGGGGTTGACCGAGGAGACGAGCGTGCCCTCGGTGAGCCCATAGCCCTCCAGGACCTTCATCCCGCTGTGGGCCTCGAACCGCTTGAAGAGCTCGACTGAAAGGGGCGCCGCCCCGCAAATGGCGTAACGCAGGCACGAGATGTCGGCATCCCCTACCGGCACGTCGAGGAGCACGGAGAGCACCGTGGGCACGCAGGAGAAGGTGACGGCCCGGTAATGCGCCACGATCTTGAAGAAGTTCTGCATGATCGATGGGTCGCGGTACCCCCTGGGGGAGAGCAGGACCACGTGGGCGCCGATCGAGAACGGGAAGGCGCCGGTCGCCATGGTCGCGTTCGCGTGAAAGAGCGGCAGCCCGCACAGGATGGCCTCGCCCGCGTCCAGGCCCACGGCCAGGCTCAGGATGGTGGGGATCGCGACCTCGTTGAAATGGGTCCTGGGGGTGAGCTTGGGCGTCCCGGTCGTTCCGCCGGTGTGGTAGATCGAGGCGATCTCCCGGCTCTCGATCACCCGCCCCGAGTCGAGCCTCTCCGGGCTGTAGCGGGCGATGGCCTCGTCGAAGCCCAGGATCCCCTCCTTCTCGTCGCCCGGCCCCATGACGCGGACCACGGCCTTCAGGCCCGGCAGGTCCTTGCGGACCGCCATGGCCTTCTCCCAGATGTCCGTTCCCGGGAATTCGCCCAGGGCCACCAGCACCTTGGTGCCCGCCGCCTCGCAGATGTGCCGGATCGTGGCGGGCTCGAGCATCGGGTTGATCGGATTGATGATCCCGGCGGCCTCGCCTCCCCAGATGACGTAGTGCGTGTGCATCAGGTTGGGCAGCAGGTAGGTGACCACGTCCCTGGGGCCGATGCCCAGGTCGTGGAAGAGGTTGGCGGTCTGCGTGATCTTGCCCACGAAGTCCCGGTAGGTGACCTGCACGGGCTTGTCGTACTGATCCCCGGAGAGGAGCAGGCTCATGGCAGGGCCGTCCGGGTTGAACGAGGCCCCCCGCCGGATCATGTCGTAGGTGTTGGAGGCCGCGAGCCTCTCCTCGATGGGGACCTTTTCGATCTCATCCAGGTCCGCCACGGTGGCTATCCGGTACCGTTCCATGTCCGCCTCCTCGGTTAGGGTAAGGGTTGTGCGCCACACGGTTTGTTGGGCAATGCAACAGGAAGCCGGCCCCTCTCATGAAACCTCCCTCCCGCAGCCCGGCCTACATAGTAAAAGAACCTGCCCGCTCAGGCAACCCGGGCAGAGGCCGAAACGCGGGATCGGGCAAGGCAAGGCCTCGAAACTCTTTCCGTTGACACACTTTTTACACCTAGTGTATTCTAATACACATGAGAACGAACATCGAACTGAACGACGATCTGCTTGCGGAGGCGCAGAAGCACTCCAAAGCGAAGACCAAGCGTGCCCTGGTTGAGGAAGCGCTGGTTGCGTTTGTCGCCATGAAGGCAGAGGAGCAACGGCGCTCGACATACAAGGAACGTCTTGACAGTCTTCGCCACAGGACCAAAGCGCTCGGACTGCGGAGTGACACGCGCGATATTCTGCGAAAGGACCGTGACTCCCGGTGAATGCCTATGTCTTGGATACAAGCGTTGCCGTGGCTTGGTACCTGGAAGAGGCCTTCTCGACGTCGGCCAGGGCGTGGCAGGAAAGACTGTTGGCCGGCAAGGTCGTTCTGATCGTCCCGTCGCTTCATTACTGGGAGTTCGCAAATGTGCTGCGAACCCTGGTCCACCGTCGCGAATTGCCGGAGGATTTGGCACGAGAAATCTACCAGCTCCACATGGATGCCCCGCTGGAGAGAGCGGAGCCGGAGGAAAAGAGCATTCTGGATACGGCTCTGCAATATGGGGCAACCGCCTACGATGCGGTCTACATCCGATTGTGTCTCTCACGAGGTATTCCCCTGATAACCGCAGAAAAGACCACCACAGCCTGGGTGACAAAGCTCCGGGATCGAATCGAATTGGTAAGATGAAAGAGGGATCTGGGAGCGGTTGCTATCGAAGCATGGTTGCTTCGGCGATTTCGCGGCTCCCGAGGGGCCGACAAACGTGAGTTCCGGGCGCGCAAAGGGGCAAGCCATGGAAGTACGAAAAGCGGACGTGCTCGTGATCGGGGCCGGCGGGGCCGGGATCATGGCCGCGGTCGAGGCGAGGCGCGCCGGCGCCGGCGTGATCCTCGTGTCCAAGGAGCCGGCCGGGTACGGCGACACGCGGATCGCGCTCGGGGTCATGTCCACCTCTCCGGACACGGCCGCCGGGGATTCCGAGGAGGCCTTCGTGGAGGACATGTTGCGCGGTGGGGAGTACCTGAACGACCCCGGGCTCGTTCGGGCCCTTGTGAGGGACGCCATGGACGCGACCCTCGCGTTCGAGGGCTTCGGCCACGTCTTCTCGCGCGACGCCGAGGGGAGGCTCAGCCGGATGCCGGTGCCTCCGGGCGGGCACCGGGCCTCCCGTGCGATCAGCAGTCCCTGGCTGGGCGTGTCCATGAGCCACGCCCTACGGGCGGCCGCCGCGAGGGCGGGCATCGAGGTGCTGGAAGAGACGGTCTGCTCCGAGCTTCTCCTGCGGGAGGGCACGGCGGTCGGCGCCGCGGCGCTTCGAATGAGGGAGGGCGAGCCCCTGGTCCTGCTCGCGGGATCGACCGTGGTCGCCGCCGGCGGGGCCGGAAGCCTCTACTACCCCCACACGGACTGCATGCCTGCGGTCGTGGGCGACAGCTTCGGCCTCGCCTTGCGGGCCGGGGCGGAACTGGTGGACATGGAGCAGGTCCAGTTTCTGCCCTTCGGCATCACCCACCCGCCGGCCCTGCTGGGGATCCCCTGCGGGGAGCCCTCGATGGCCGGGCCCTTCGGGCGGCTGCTGAACGGCAGGGGCGAGGTGGTGCTGGAGAACATCATGCCCATGACGCGGGCGCAGGTGGCCCGGGTTGTCGTGGAGGAGATCCGCAGGGGAGGTGCGACGGAGCACGGAGGGCTGCTGCTGGACTTGCGGCCGAACCTCGAAAGTCCGCACGGGGAGTTCTTCGTCGAAATGGTGAAGAAGTTCGCAGGGCCCTTTCTGGAGGGAGTCCGCAAGGCTTACGGCAAGGAGGCCTCGGAATTCAAGGTGCCGTGGGACGTTCTCCCCACCGCCCACTACAACATGGGCGGCATCCGGACCGACGAACGGTGCCGGAGCCGCGTCCCCGGGCTGTATGCGTGCGGGCAGGCCCAGGGGGGTGTGATGGGCGGCAACCGGCTTGGCTCCACCTCGCTCACCGAGATCCTGGTCTTCGGTAAGCGAGCCGGGCGGGGGGCCCGCCCCCCCGGCCGCCGGCCCCCCCCCCCCCCCCCGCGGGTGGCCCCGGCGGGGGACCAACCCCCGACG
>CAYLMK010000013.1:171821-179322 GCA_964384945.1 uncultured Thermodesulfobacteriota bacterium
GTCACTCCTGTCGGGGCAGACGCGAACTGCCGGCCCCGCACACCGAGTTCGGGGTCTTCGGTATGGGCCCGGGGGGGGCGGCCGCCGCCGCGGCCGGGGGCCGCCCGCCCGCGGACGAGGGGATCGCCCGGGAGGCGATCGACCGGCTTCGTTCCCTCAGGGGCGCGCGGGGGACCCATCGCCCCGTCGAACTGAAGCGGGGCCTTCAGAGGCTCATGTGGGAGAAGGCGGGCCCCCTGCGCGATGCGGAGGGCCTGAGGGAGGCCCTTGAGGGGATCGAGGCGATCCGAGGCCGGGCGCAGGACTTGCGCGTGGCGGAGATGGGCCGCTGGAACCCGGAGCTCGTGGACGCGATCGAGCTTCCCCACATGCTCGCCTCGGCGGAGGCGATCGCGGCATCGGCGCTCGCGCGTTGCGAGTCGCGGGGCGCTCACGTGAGGTCCGACTTCCCGGACCGCAACGACCGGGATCCGGTGGAGAACATGGTGGTGGAGATGACAGACAGTAGGTGCCGTGTCCGGCGCATGGAGGCAGGGAAATGAGCATCCGGATCTCGGTCAGCCGCTACAATCCGGAGACGGACGCAGGTCCCCGGTGGGTCGACTATGAGGTGGAGGCGGGAGCGCGGACAACGGTCCTCGAGGCACTCATGCGCATTTACGAGGACACGGACCCGACCCTGGCCTTCCGGTTCGGGTGCCGGTTCGACAAGTGCGGCCTTTGCGCCGTCGAGGTGAACGGAAGGCCCCGCATGGCTTGCTTCACCGACGTCAAGGGCGGCATGCGAATCGGACCCCTGCGGGGGATGCCCGTTCTTCGGGACCTCGCGATCGACCGGGCCGCCTTCTTCGATGCCCTGCGGGAGCTCGAACTCTATATCCCGGAGCAGGGGGATCTCTCAGAGCCTCAGGTCATCCGCCAGACCGAGGCGCACAAGAGGCTCCTGTCCTGTGTGGAATGCCTGGCCTGCAACGCGACCTGCCCGGGCTACGACTTCGAGAAGAATCCGCTGGCAGGCCCTTACGTGTTCGTGAAGCTTGCGCAGTTGCACCTGGATCCGCGCAACCGCATCGACCGGCGCGAGCAGGCGCGCCGGCTCGGCGTGCAGGCGTGCGCCGCCTGCCGCGCGTGCGCGTGCATCCACGGGATCGACATCCGCCGGCAGGCGCTCGACCTTCTGGCAGGTCAATAGCTCCCCAGGATCTTCAGATAGTCCGTATGCTCCTTCAGTTGCCGGAGCACCGGCTCGAGTGCGGGCGATTCCATGTCGGCCTCGAGGTCCACATAGAACATGTACTGCCACGGCTTTCCCGGTATGGGCCGCGACTCGAGCTTTACCAGATTGATCCCCTGCTCTGCGAAGATCTTCAGGGTCTCGAACAGGGCCCCTGCCTGGTTGATCGTCGAGTAGATGAGCGATGATTTGGTGCGCGGTCTCTTGGGGAGATCCCCGGCGGCGATGATCACGAACCGGGTGTAGTTCCTCGGGTTGGTCTCGATTCCCTCCTCGATGACCTTCAGGCCGTGAAGCTCCGCCTCCTCCCGGCTCCCGATGGCCGCATCCCCCGGGTCGCCGGACGCCCGGATCCGCTCCACGGCCGTTGCCGTGTCGGTCACCGGCACGAGCTCCCATCCCTCGTGGCCGTCCAGGAAGAGGCGGCACTGCTGGAAGCCCTGGGGATGGGAGAAGACGCGCCGGACCCGGTCGATCCCGGCCTCCGCGTGCCCGATCAGATGGTGGACGATCCGGAGCGTGATCTCGCCCACGATCTTCAGATCGTATTCGAGCAGAAGGTCGTAGTTTTCGTGAATGCTGCCCGTCAGCGAATTCTCCAGGGGCAGCACGCCGTAGTCCGCCCGGCCGCCCTTCACGGCCTCGAAGATCGCCCGGAAGGAAGGAAGGGAGACGGCCGACACCTGGTTTCCGAAGAACTGGGTGCACGCCTTGTGGCTGAAGGTGCCCTTCTCCCCGAGAAAGGCCGCCCTCTGCTCGCGCCTTCCGGTTTCCAGGCACGCCTGGGCCACGGTGGCGGCCTTCCGAAGGTAGGCGAAATCGAGCTGCTTTCCCACGACCGGTGCGATCACGTAGATGTCGCGCATGAGCTGCCCGAACTGCCGGGGGTAGAGGCTTTGCGCGCCGTCGGAAAGGGCCTTGTCCGGCTCGTGGTGCACCTCGATCATCAGGCCGTCCGCGCCGGCGGCGATCGCGGCCCGGGCCATGGGCCCGACCTTCTCCCGCATGCCCGTGGCATGGCTCGGGTCGATGACGATCGGCAGATGACTGAGCTGCTTGATGAGCGGGATGGAAGAGAGATCCAGGGTGTTGCGCGTGTAAGGCTCGAAGGTCCGGATGCCCCGCTCGCAGAGGATGACCCGGTCGTTGCCCTCCGAGAAGATATACTCCGCCGACATCAACCACTCCTGGATCGTGGCGGACAGGCCCCTCTTCAGCAGCACCGGCTTGCCCAGCCGGCCCACGCACTTGAGGAGCTCGAAGTTCTGCATGTTCCGGGCGCCGACCTGTACGACGTCCACGTATCGGACCATGATGTCCGCCTGCGTGGGCGAGGTCATCTCCGTGACCACCGGCAGGCCGAACCTCTCCCGGACCTGGGCCAGGATCTTCAGGCCCTCCTCTCCGAGCCCCTGGAACGAGTAGGGAGAGGTCCTCGGCTTGAAGGCCCCGCCGCGGAACAGCACGGCGCCGTATCTGCGGACCTCGGCGGCGATCGCAAAGGCCTGTTCCCGGCTCTCGATTGCGCACGGGCCCGCCATCACCACGAGCTGGTCGCCGCCGATGAGAACGTCCCCCACCCTGACGACGGTGTCCTTGGGGTGCATGCGGCGGCTGACCAGCTTGAAGGACGTCGGGATCGGCACCACCCGGGCCACGCCGGGAAGCTGCTCGAAGGACTGCGCCTTCAGATCCTCCTTGCCGCCGGTGCCCACGATGCCCAGCTCCTCTTCCGATACCTCGCGAACGATGCATCCCATTCGCTCGAGCCGGCTCCGGAGCCGGCCCCGCTCCTCCCTTGTGATTCCCTCCTGCAGTACCAGGATCATCTCTCCGTCTCCTCTCGGGGCTGTCGGTGGACGGTGGTTTCGACACCCGCCCGCCCCCGCCTGCAAAGACCCCGAACAAAAAAGGCCCCGAGAGCCTGTCTCTCGGGGCCTTGGCGTTCTTGGTCGGAAAACCCCGAGCAGACATGTCTCCCGTCTGCCCGGGGTCGTTCGTTTCGAGGCTCAGCCGACCGGGCAGACGCTTCGAAAATAGAAGCGCCAGAAATCGAAGGTTCTCTTCCGCCGGGCCGTGGCCATGAGCTTCACTCCTTTCCGTTCCACCCACGGATGTATACGCTTCCCTCCGTCCGTTGTCAACAGTCCGGTCAAGGCCCCGGGCCCTCGTGCCTTGCCGGGATCTTCAGTACCTGGCCCGCGTAAAGGGTCGCGGGATCCGCGATCCCGTTGGCGCGCGCAATCCGCTCCCAGTGCACGCCATAGGCCCGTCCGATCCGGTAGAGATTCTCGCCCTCCCGCACCTCGTGCAGGACCTGTCCCGCCGGGGCAGGGGCATCCTCGTCCTCGGAACCGGTCGGGATCCTGAGCCGCTGGCCTACGTAAATGATTCCCGGCGGCTTGATGCCGTTGACGGCCGCCAGGCTGAGCCACGAAACTCCGTGCATCTGCGCGATGCCGGAGAGGCTCTCCCCTTTCTGCACGATGTGTACGGCGGCGTCGGCGGGCCGGCCGGCAACGGTTTCGGCCGTTCGGGCCGTCTCCTCTTCCGTCCCTGCGGCCGAAGAGCCTTCGTCCCTTTCCGCCGGCGTGCCCGGCGGCTCGAGCAGGGCTGCCGCGTCGTCGTCTTTCGGGCTCACGCGGGTCTCAGGCGGCGGTTGGGGCGCAATCGGCACCTCCCGCTTTGCCGGCCTCGCAGGAGAGGGCGAACCGGCAACGGCCACGGGCTTGTCCGGCTGTGCGACCTTGTTGATGACGAGGACCTGTCCCGGGAGGACGGCGTCGGTTTCCTTCAGGCCGTTCCAGAGACGCAATTGATCCTCGGCGACGCTGAACCTTTCGGCGACCTGGCCGAGACCCTCTCCCTCCCTGACGCGGTAGTAGATCTTGTACCTTCTGGCGAGGCTGTCCGATCCGGCCCTCTTCTGGTCGTCGAGCGGGCTCTGCTTCCCGGCCGGCGGAGAAGAAGACTCGGCGGGGGCCTCCTGGGCCGGCCGATCCGCCCTGGCCAGCAGTTCGTCCATCCCCTCGAGCAGCAACTTGTCCTCCTTCGCGGTCTGCTCGACGGCCGCCTGGATTCCCTCGAGCCTCTCACGGATCTGATGGAGCCCGAAAACGAGGATGCCGCACAGGAGGAAGGTTGCGGCCCAGACGGAAAGGGTGGCCTGGTTGAGAATGCCCCTGGCTTCCTTGCCTCCCTCTTGCGGCAAGCCTTTGTACAGGTCGACGATCTCGGAGGCTTCCGAGGCCTTGGGGTGCCTCCGGCCGCCCGAACCCTCTGCCTTCTTTGCCGACATCGAAACGAACCTCCCCCGTCTCTCGGGGCAGAGGCTGCCCCTTCTCTACACATACTATTTGCGGTTCCGAGGTCCGTCAAGTGACATTATGAATTTCAGCAGAATATTATATAGCTTTTATTGAACTGGCAGGTCTTCTGTTGCTACAATGGAAAGATCTGCTAAAGGTATCTTCCGGCGAAGGCTTCCTGCACAGGGAGGAAATCATGGCGCGAGCGGTCAGGAACAACCCGGGCGGCCCGGCGAAGGCCCGTATGCGGTCCGGAGGTTTTGTCGGCTCTCGGGCGTCGGCCTGGACCCTCCTGGCGGCCGCGCTGCTTGCCGCCGCGGGCTGCACCGATTACCAGGTGGTCGTACAGGTGCACGACCCGGTCCGGGCCTACCAGGGAGTCACCTTCGTGACCAACTTCGATCAGCAGCGGATCACGGCGATCGACATGGACGGCACCGTGGTGTGGGACATGCCGGTCCATGATACGGAGTGGGTCCCGGGCCATGCGAACGGCTTCCGGGTCCAGGATGAAGGCACCGTCTGCTACCTCCTGGAGGGGAAGCCCATGCTCTCCAGGATCGAGGACTCTTCGCTCATCTTCGAAGGCCCCGATGTGGGGGGCCATCACTCCATCGTGATGACGCCTCACGATACGTTCCTGGTCCTTGCCGCCGACACGTTCGTCCTGAACGAGCCCCCCTTCGACCGATTCCCCTGTGTCCGGGGGGATCAGCTCTTTGAGGTGGACCTGAGCGGAGACATCGTCTGGCAGTGGGTGCTGCGCGAGCACGCCCCGCCGCTGGAATACCACGACCCGGACTATGTGCGGAACCTGGACTTCGAGGAGGGGTGCCACGACTGGAGCCACGGAAATTCGGTGAAGTTCGTCAAGGACTACTATTACAGGGTCGACGGTCTTCTCCACGACATCGTGGTGTTCAATGCCGCCGGCCTGCACACCTTCTTCGTCATCGACTACGATACGGGAGAGGTACTCTATTCCTGCGGGGAATTCGGAACCCTGGGAAGGGTGGAGGCGGGGGAGCGCCCCTTTTTCTATCCGGCCCACGAGGTGGACTATGTCAGGAAGGAAGGGCCCTACGACGTTTTCATCATGTATGACAACGGCCTCTGGCAGAGGCTGAGGAACAGCCGGGCGGTTCAGCTCAAGATCGATCCGGTCGGCGGGGAGACGATTCTGGACTGGGAGTGGTCCAAGCCGCTCATGTACAGCTGGTTCGGCGCGGACGCGGACGTTCTCCCGAACGACAACGTCCTCATTACGAACACCACGTACGGAGAGCTGATCGAGGTAACCCGGGCAGGAGATGTGGTCTGGAACGCACGCGTGCTGAACGATCCCTTTCCCATCGCCAACTGGCTCTACCAGTCGCAGCGGGTTCCCTATGACTGGCTCCCCTGGCTGTCCCGCTGAGGTTCAATGGGCCAGTAGGAGACAACCCGATAGAAGGAGGTGATCTCTCTTCAGTCCCATGCTGTAGTAGCGGTGCTCCTTGCCCGTTTCTCGTTCCGAACCCAGGCCGAGGCCCGGATGGCGATCTTCGAGTACCTCGAGGGTTGGTACAACCCGAATCGCCGACACTCCTGCCTTGATTATCTCTCTCCCTTTGAAATCCCAAGCCACAACCTGTCCACGCAACCGGGGTAACTCCACTTCTCAGGAATCGGAGTTTCCGGCAGTCTTGAGGCGGTTCAGATTCGCTCTTCGTGCTGCGAAATCCTCTTCACTCCTCACGAGACAGCTTGCTGTCAGTGACCTCAATGTCTGAACCAGTGACCGAGATCTCGTGCTGGAAGTCCAGCCCGTTCGTGACGTAACCAGTTTCTTTCCTGAGTTTTCTTCCAGACCGGAACTCGACCTCAATGGTGTAATGACTATCGGACTTCACATCGTAAGAACCGGCCGCGCTGTTGCTGGGATCGATGTTCCTCAGCTCGATCGTCTGCCCACAGATCGTTACCAACGCACGAGCAATCGGTTCCTTGGCCTTGTTGATCAGCGAGAGGTTCCCCTTGCCGGTCGTGCAGGAAGTCACGAGCAAAGCTGCGATTAGGGCTTGGGTGGGAGATCCTCGTGGCGTTAGCATCGATTGATTATTGTCAAAATGACAATAAGCGCGATAATGAGTAAGGGATAACCCGATAGAAGGAGGTGATCTTTCTTCAGTCCCATCCCCAGTATCCTCCTCCGGATTTGTGACGCGATTGTTAGCATGGGCTTTCCAATGCCCTTCTCATGCGTTCCCACTCCTCATCTTTAAAAACATTCATCAGCGTGCTCGGAGGGAAATTCAAAATCTTGAAGTTGCCGAGATACTTCAGCCGAATAGGGCCTGAATCAGGTATTTGATAAACCCTGTAGACATCCGGGGTAAGCGTCCTGAAAGCATAGACGGTTAGTCCATCTTCATCCACCTAATTCACATGATCATTCAGGCAGTAGCCGTAGAGGTCGGTATCCCCGCCTGCGAAGCCGATGGGATCTTTTGCGGTTTGTGTTCCCCCCGACGCCTTCCGGTCATAAGGAATCCGGTTTGCCTAATGGCTTCGTCGGCTTGGAGCACCCACATGCCCGATGCACCCCCTGCCGGAGCTTCTGACCCCTGACGCGAGTTTTTCGTTAACTCCGCCTGGATCCGGTCATATACCGATATCTCAAAGAGCAAAGACAGGACGGTTTTTTCCTCTGGCCGCCCGTCCATTCTATTCGCCTATCTTAGCAGCTAAAGGGAAAAACCCAAAAGGGCGGTGGGAGGCGAGGAGGTGTTGTTGCCCTTCGTTGCGAGAGGAATGGAGGTTTTTCGATGACCGACGGGAGAATCTACAGGGTGAGTTCTTTTAACAGAGCACGAAACCCCGACTGTTCGTAATCCTCATCCGAAGTAAGGGCGTCCCTGATCTCTGTTGATTACCTTGCATATTTGACAGGGAATTGACGAGATAATCTGACCGGAAG
>CAYLMK010000014.1:0-148765 GCA_964384945.1 uncultured Thermodesulfobacteriota bacterium
ATCTTTCCACAGGGGAGCCTCCCTTTCAATTTCAACTAAATTCAGGATATCACCACGCCCCGGGCCGCGTACTCCCATTCCGCTTCGGTTGGCAATCGTTTGCCTGCCCAGGCGCAGAATTCAGCGACCTGGAACCACTCCATCCAGATCACAGGGTAACCGGCATAGGCAGGGTTGTCGTAATAGAAGGGCCGCGAATAGCTGCCCATGTGGAGCGGCAGGCTGCATCCGCCGTCTGCCACACATTCGGCGTATTCTGCGTTGGTTATCTCGTGGCGATCCATCTCAAAGGCTGAGAGGCACACATTGTGAACAGGCAGTTCATCCGCCCAGCCCTCTGAAAAAGCATCCCCCATGTCAAAGCATCCCGAAGGTATCGGGACCATGGCGCCGCAGGCCGTATAGCCTTCGTCAATAAGACCGTAGCCTGCTTCCCCGGGACATTGGTTGTCGATCCCATCGCACAGTTCGCGTGCCCCGGGGTAGACGCTTGCGCGGGCGTCATCGCAGTCCGGTTCCGGATGGATGCACAGATCACCGGCCGGATCGCCGTACCCGTCCCCATCCGCATCCGTCGGACAGATTTCGCACGTATCCCCCCGGAAACCATCGATACAGGTGCATTCGTAGGTGCCCGGAACGCCTTCCGCACAGGAGCCGCCGTTCCGGCACGGGTTGGGATCGCATTCGTTGATATCCACCTCACAGCCGTCGCCTTCATAACCGGCGTCACACTCGCAGATGCCTTCCACACAGGTGCCGTGCTCACCGCAATCCACCCCCACGCATGGGCCGGCTGTTTCGCAAAATTCTCCAATGTAGCCATCCCTGCATATACAAACACCTTCTTCGCAGGTGCCGTGCTCGCCGCACTCCACGGCTTCACAAGGGTCCGGTTGTCGTTCAAAGACAAACACTCTGGCTGCGTCCGTCTGGTAGATCTTCGCGCCTGTAGGCGTTATATAAATGTCCAGAGGCAGCGTGTGCGCCCCGCTGACGAATCTCTCCTCCGACTTCGGCGTGACCATACAAACCATTCCCAGGGGAGGCGTACAAACAATGTCCTGACGGAAAGCGGCCTCATAGCCGGCAGCCGTGACCGTCATGTTGGTATTCATGTCTGCATCCAATCTCGCGGCCCACAGCCCGCTGATCTCCGTAAGCATGGAAGCGTCTCGATGATAATAGCCGAGGCCGCCCTCGTTCACGCTGACGGCGGCGGCGCTGTTGAGATCGAGTTTGGCTCCATCCTCATAGGTGAAGGCGGCGGGGTATGTTTCGGTGGTAACCATCACCATCGCCCCGTCCATGGCCGAGGCGGTGGTGATAATGGTCAGTTCGCCGGTGTCAGGGTCGACAGTCCATGATCCGCTCGTGCTGACCGTCTGCCCTGGATAGCCGGTTTTGGGGTCCGGTGAATAGGACTTGGCGGCCCTGCCGTCCTCGCAGAACTTGTATACAATGACACAGGGGATATCCGGGGTGTCGCCGGGAGCGCACACAGGGGCGGAACCTGCGCTGGGCGCACTGCAGCACAACAGTTCGTCCGGATACATCGGGTGGGCGCCGATGTAGGTCTGGCAACCTGTAACCGCAAGCCGGTCCGCCTCGATCGGGGTATGGGGGACGCAGGAGGGAGGCTCGCAGGGTTCGACCTGCACCAAGGTATCACAGAATTCGCCTTCATAACCGGCATCACACTCGCAGATGCCTTGCGCGCAGGTTCCATGCTCGCCGCAATCGACATCCGCGCAGGGATCGGGAAGCCAGGATTCTTGTCCGATCAGAAACATGCATGAAAGCGCCAGAACGCCGATCCAGACAAGCCGTGTCTTCCGTGTAAACATGTGCCCTCCCCGGCCGGTCAGAAACACGCAACGCAACCCCGCCCCTTTTTCCATTTCTCCAAATGATCGTCCTATCTCCTGCGTTTCCGTCCCCGCAACAACAGCACAGCCCCGAAGGGCAGGCCAAGAACGAAGAGACAATTCGCAAGATCCGAGGACTCCTTGTATTGTGCGTTGACGACGGAAGCTGCAGCGCCCCAGAGCGCAAAGTCCGATGTCGACGGATCGCAATCATCATCGAATCCGTTTCCTGGGATTTCCGTCCCCCCGGGTTCACATCGGGATGATAATCATCGCAGTCCAGGCCTTCGTTGGGACATCCGGCGGCCGCGAGGTATTTGGTGTATCCGTCGCCGTCATCGTCGACGCACCTGGCGGTGAGCCCCAGTTCGGTTATCACGGTCTCTCGTTTCGCCCTGACCATGTCCTGCGAAAAGCTCATGCTCCACCAGGTATCCCCCTCTGAGAAATAGTCCCTCTGATAGGATGCACACCCTTCGCCGGGGCGGAACTTGACAATGGAAATCCCCGGTTGTTCATAATATCCCCCCATCGTGCTCCCGAACCACCTATTGACTACCATATAGGTCATGCTGCCGTCCGGATGGGTCTCCCATAGCTCGTCATAGGTCACCAGTTCCATGTCCGAGGACCAACCGAACACGACATTCAAATACTCCCACATTTCCTGGCGGGTGAGATTGCTCAGTGTCGTTTCCTGATAGACTGCGCCGTCTTCTCCTTCCCCGTCCTCTCCCGATCCGTTGACTGCCCAGTAGTTGATCACCTTGTAATAGTGATCAACATCCAACCCGTCAGGTTGGCCGGGGTCCGGTCTGGCGTTCACCTTGAGGATGGACCGAGCTGTTTCGACACGGGTGGCCTCGTCGGCGGCTCGATCGCAGCAATGATCAGGATCCAATGTCAAGGCACACTCGGCGGGGCCGAAAATCTGGGACATAGCGGCTCCCGTCGGAAACAGGAACAGCAGGGGAAGAGCGATGGAAACAAGAGACAGTCTCTTCATCATAGTCTCCTTCCTAAGCGGTCTGCAATCATGGCGTCATCGAACATGCGGAATCGAAACACGGCACCGAAGATCACGCTGTCGTCTCCCGGCCCGGATCAACCATCCGGGCCTGCAACGTCAATCGGGGGTCGCCGGATTGCAATCGTCATCGATTCCGTTGCCGGGAATCTCCGTCGCGCCCGGGTGGATCTCGAAAACAAAATCATTGCAGTCCAACCCTGCGTTAGGACATCCTTTGGCGGCGCTGTACTTGGTATATCCGTCGCCGTCTTCGTCGAAGCACCTTTCCGTGAGTTTGAATAGATTTATGTACGTACTTCGAGAGGCGCTGACGTCCGGCCTCCAAATGGGGACGTTCCACCAGGTATCCCCTTCCGTATAGTAATCCCTGTGATAATAGGGACACCCCTCGCCGGGGCGGAATTTGAGAACCGACATGCCCTTTTGGATAAAGAACTCCGTGCCGAAGGTTCCGGACCATTCGATGGTCGCCATGTAGGTCATGCTGCCGTCCGGGTGGGTCCTGACCACCTCGTCCTTCACGGTCACGTCCCTGTCGTCCGGAAACCCGTAGGCCGTGCCTCCGAACATCGCATCCAGGTACTCCAGCATTTCCTGGCGTCCGGAGTTGGTGAGCACGGGTTCCTTGTAAACGACATCGTCGGCCCAGTAGTTGATCACCGATTCATAATTCGCGGCGTTAACGGAGACAAGCGCCCGCGCCGTTTCGACGCGGGCGGCTTGGTCAGGGTCTCGACCGCATCCGGGGGTGATTTGGGCCAGGGCGCCCTGCGTGATGGATAGGAACACCAGCGCACAAAGGGCGAGAATCACAAACTCTCTTTTCATGGTGCACCTCCGTTGATGAATTTCCGATCACATTCGAAGAATTATTCTATTTGAATAATGTATGTTTTAATTCTCCGTTAACCCGCCCGGTTCGGTCAAGTCGTTTTTATAAATGATTTTCTGAACATGAAATCAATTTATTGACTCGAACTCTTGTCTTCCGAGTCCCAGGCAGACGGTTGCGCAAGCGAGGAGGATGCCCCATCTGAAAGGATGACACGAAGAAGCCCACGGGCCCGACGAGGCTTTCTACCGGGCACGAACGGGGCTCCCTCTACGGGGGTAAAAGCCTCTGCTTCTCCGGAGACCGGAACTTGTTCAGCGTGCTCCGGAGAAGGAACTTCAGGCCGGAGACGACCAGGCCTTTCTTCAAGTATCCCTGAAGCTCCTCGTTCGTCTGAAACTTCCTGATCTCTCGTTCCTGATTCCGGCGGGTCTGCTTCGTAACGCACTTCATGAGCTCCGTATATTCGCCAAGGGCGCTTGTCCCCTTCCGATCCGAGAGCAGAACGGCCTTTGCCAGGAGCCTTCCGGAGAGGGCGGCGGCATCCTGCCCGACACCCCTGACCCCATCCATCAATCCCGCCGCGTCGCCGACCATGAGGATGCGCCCCTTGCCGAGCCAGACCCTGTCTTTCGATTTCATGTCGATGGTGGTCAGGTACTCTTCCTTCTCGACGATCCGCCCCTTCATGTTGAACTTGCTTCGCACGTATTCATAGAAGAGCGTCTGGCGATCGAGCAGATCATCGCTCGTGCACCCCGTACCCACGACCCAGTAGTCTTTCCCGTCGTCCAGGGTCTTTGTGTAGATCCAGGCAAACATCGCATCGCTGAATCTCAGGTCCCAGAACTGGTAGAGGGTATTCGGGTCCAGGTCCGCCTCTCCGTCGAGGTAGTAGTTCATGCCGCCGCCTCGCGTCGTCTCTCCGAAATCCTGCGGCCGCAGCTTCCTCCTCATCGGGAGCGAACGCAGGCCGGTTGCATCCACGGCATACCGGGCCCTGACCTGTTCCGGGTCCCTGCCTCTGGACACAATGGTTGCGGTCACCCCCTCTTCGGTCTCCGTGAAATCCAGGAATTCACACTCGTCCCTGAATTCGGCGCCGTTCTCCTGCGCGACCCCGTTCAGCCAGTGATCAAAGGTCTTGCGCATGTAGTTCAGCACGGAGAACCGAGCCCCGAGAGAGGAGCCGTCCGGGAAATACATCCTCGTCCGGGTGATCGGAACGTTGCAGAGCCGATCCCTCGGGATTCTCTCGCCCAGGATCTTCTCGAAATACTTGAATTGAATCCCGGAGCACGGCTTCGTCCTGGGCGTCTTGCATTTCTCCACGAAGAGCGTCTTGAGGCCTCCCTTGGCCGCAAACTTGGCCGCCACGGAACCACCGATCCCCCCCCCTGCAATGAAGACGTCATACGATTCCATTTCACTCCCCCTGAAACCACTTCTCGATCCCCTGTCGGCCCGGGTGATTCATGATGCGCGCCCCCCCGTTCTTGCTTCCGCCGAAGGCGAGGCTTCCTTCTCCCGTCGGGGAGAGCCCATTCGACGACGAGCCGGTTCGCCGCGACCGCAGGGAGACTTCTACCGGACCGTAACCACCGGACACGGGGCTTGCAGGATGACATGCTGGGCGGTCGAACCCATGATGAACTTCCCCACCCTCGATCTCATTCTGACACCGATAAAGATCGCATCGATGGCTTGCTTCTTCGCAAACGCGACGATATAGGGCCCCGGCTCCAGGTTAAGAACGACCAGGTGTGTCTCGCAACGGCATCCCCCCTGCTCCACTGCGGTCCTGACGTCGTCCATTTCCTGCACGTCAAGCATGTGCTGTTTCTTCGGCAGGTCGGTAACCTTGGTATGCAATATGTGAATGACCTGCGCACCGAACGCCTTTGCGTGTTCCTGGGCCAACTTCAACGCCCTCTTGGCTGGATCGGAGCCGTCATAGGCGACAAGGAGCTTCATGTGCCCTCCCGTTCGTTCGGATCCCGGGCAATCACGGAGGCATCCCGGTCTCCTGTTTTTCCTTTTCAGGGAAGATGGGGTAGAATTTTGTTGAGTGGTCAAAGAATTTACTATCCATATGGTCAAATAGCTCCTCCCTTTGTATTGTATTCCTGCGAGGGTGTCAAGAAAAAACACCTGCAGGAAGGGAGGTCATGACGCCGCTCGACGGCATGCGCAAGATCCTGCTCGTGCGGCGCACCCGGTTCGCGAACCCTCGCGCCCGGCCCCTGACGGGCGCGGGCAAGCCGCTTGACACGGGCGGACGGCGCTGCTATGAAGCCGGTTTACTATTACGAAATCGGGATTTTTCGATTCTAGTAATTCCAGGAGGGATGCGGCATGCCACAGGATCTGTTTCTGCAAAGACCGATCGAGATCAAGGGCCGACCCGTACGAAATCGAATCGCTTACGCGCCCATGATCAGCATGACGGCCGAGGACGGCAGGATCGTGGACAAGACCCTGGCCTGGTACGAGGCCAGGATCAAGGGCGGCGTGGGGCTGTGCATGGTGGAGGCAACGAACGTGAGTCCCGACCAGTTCCGCGAGTATATGCCCCAGGTGGTCTTGCACGAGGACGAGCGGGCCGAGTCCCACAGGGCGCTGGTGGATCTCATCCACTCCTACGACTGCCACGCGAGCGTCCAACTCGCCCACGGAGGAATCATGGCCGTGACGGCCCGCATGATGTTCCCGGATTTCATGCCCCAACTGCCCACTCCCCCCCACTACGCGGAACGGCCCTGGATGCCCGTTTCCGGAATCGACATTCTCAAGGACCCGAACTATGTGGGCGAGGCGATGAGCACGGAGAAGGTCCGGCAGACCGTGATGGAGTTCGCCGCCGCGGCCGGGAGGGCCAAGAGGGTCGGCTACGACTCGGTGGAAATCCACGGGGCCCATGGCGTACTCGTGGGCAACTTCCTTTCGCCCTTTTACAACTTGCGCACCGACCGGTACGGAGGCAGCCTGGAACGCCGAATGCGCTTCTGTCTGGAAATCATCGACGAGACGCGCAGGGCCGTGGGTAAGGACTACCCGATCCTGATCCGCCTTTCCGTGGACGAGATGCTCGGGGATCTCGGCAATTCGGTTGAGGACTACACGACCTATATCGTGCCCAGGCTCGTGGAGGCCGGTGTGGATTGCTTCGACGTCTCCATGGGCTCGGTTCAACACGTGCCGGACGGGATGTTCCCTTCCCTGTACTACCGGCGCGGCTATTTCATGTATCTGGCGCGCCTGGTCAAGAAGATCGTCCCCGTTCCGGTCATCGGCGTGGGCAGGATCAACAGCATGCAGCAGGCCGAGTTCCACCTGCAAAGGGGCGACTGCGACATCGTCTACATGGGGCGTCAGTTGATCGCCGACAGTGAGGCACCGAGGAAGTTCTTCGAAGGGCGGGCAGAGGAGACGAGGCGATGCCTCGGCTGCCTGCAAACGAACGGAGCGACCGTCTGCATACCCTGCACGGTCAACCCGGATGTCGGCAATGAGATGGTTTGCGAGCAGAAGCCGGCGGAGAAGAAGAAGCGCGTCGTGATCGCGGGGGCGGGCCCTGCCGGCATGGAGGCCGCCAGGATCGCCGCGGAGCGGGGCCACGAGGTGACCGTTCTGGAGAGGCGAACCTTCACCGGCGGAACGGTGCGAATCCTGGGCAACACCGCCCTGATGCACGAGTTCCGCAACCTGAACCAGTACCATGCGCACGAACTGAAGCGCCTCGGCGTTGAGGTGCGAACAGGGGTGGAAGCGACCGCAGACAACATCGCCGCCCTGAAGCCCGATCTGGCGCTCGTCGCTTGCGGCGCGACCATGACAATCCCGGAGGTCGCCCGGGACAAGCCGTTTGTCCTCACCCACGTAGATGCCCTGGAGAACAAGTTCAAGCTCGGAAGACGGGTCCTGGTGTACGGTCTCGGGTACGGGGCCGAACTGGCCATTGCCTTGCACGACGAAGGGCACGAGGTCACCCTGGCGGGCAAAGGGAGCACCGTGGCCGCAAACCTGACTTCCTCGATCCGTCGGCAGTATCTTATGCGGAAACTCGACCCGGACGTGGATCTGGCCATGAAGGACATTCTGAACATACGACTCCTCAAAAACTCCGAACTCGTTGCCGTGGACGACGACGGCTGGGTCACGCTCAAGCGGAAGAGGGAAGAGAAGGAAGAGGAGTGCAGGGTCCAGGTCGACACGCTCGTCGTGTCCCTCGGTCGGAAATCGAACAACGGGCTGCTTTCCGACTTGAAGGAGAAGGGCATCGAGGCGGTCGCGATCGGGGACGCGAGGAATATCAGGGAAATCTACGGCGCCATGGAAGACGCCAGGTCGACCGCAAGGCGCATCTAGCGGCTCTTTTCTAAATGCCGCGCCTGCCGGCCTCCCGGATGATGCCCGCCTCCATCAGGTGGAACATGGACGGCGCGGCGCCGGTCGTCTGGCCCGCGTCCACGACCAGCGTGTGGCCCGAGATGTAGCGCGCCTCGTCGCTGGCCAGATACAACAGCGCGTTCGCAATATCGACCGGCAGTCCCGCGATGCCCAGCGGCGAAAGGAACCGGATCGCCTCGTGGGCGCCTTCCAGGTTGGACGGATCCCCCGTGATGACGTCCGCCGTCATGGGTGTCGTGATGTTGCCGGGCGCGACGGCGTTGACCCGGATGCGGTGCTGGCCGAGCTCGGAGGCGACCGACTTCGTCAGCCCCACGACGGCGTGCTTGGCGGCCGTGTAAGCGTGGGAGCCGAGACCGCCCGAGATCCCGGCCGTGCTCGAGAGGGACAGGATGGACCCGGACTGCCGGGGGATCATGACCCGCGCCGCGTGCTTCATCCCGAAAAAGACCCCCCGCAGGAGGACGGCGATCGTCAGGTCCCAGGCCTCGACGGAGGTGTCTTTGATGGGCCCGATGGCCCCGACGATGCCCGCGTTGTTGATCATGCAGTCGAGCCGCCCGAATTCGCCGACGGCCAAATCCACGGCGGCCGCGACGTCCTCCTCCCGGGTGACGTCGGTCCGAATGAACCGCGCCCTTGCGCCCAACTCGGCTGCCAGAGCCTCTCCCGCCTCTGCCTGAAGATCGGCGATGACCACCGAGGCCCCCTCTTCCACAAACCGCCGGGCCGTCCCCTGCCCGATCCCGAATGCGCCGCCCGTGATGACCGCGATCTTTTCCTTCAGCCTGTCCCCCATCGGAAATCCTCCCTGCCCCACCTAGGATTGTCGGCCGACCCCATCCCCTTCCCTCGCTCCTCCAGCACAAGACGCTCACACATAGTCTTCGGTCAGCGGCAGCACGTCCGGGTGCATCAGATTTGCCGGGTCAAAAGCCGCCTTGGTCTGCTTCAGGATCTCGAAGTACTTCCCCCACATCGGCAGGTGGTACTCGCCGGCCCCGAACATGTTGCGCCACAGACTCCCGCCGAACTTCAACAGGAGCCGATTCGTCTTGTGAATCATGGTGGTGGCCCGCTTGACCTCTTCCGGGTTGCCCTGATCCCACCAGTAATCGAACTCGCACGGCCCGCATCGTCCGTACGGCAGAGGCCCCTGGACGGCCGTGTCGGTCATGGCGTGCTCGACGCTGACCGTCGGGTCGGAGGTCTTCCAGTACTTCTTGACCAGCTTCTCATACTCCAAGGAGATTGCAGGAAGTAGGTCCATCTTGACCTGAGCGGCGGTCCACTGGAAGGCCCCCTTGTAGGAACCTGCGAAGTTGTCCCGGATCCCCAGACTCATCTTGAGAGGGTCGGTCGACATCATTTCGGCTATTTCCTTCCCGAACATGCTCGGGTCCATGATGAACATCCGGTGTCTTTCCAGGATCTCCCGCAGGATCTCCTTCTTGATCGCGATTTCCTCGGCGTCGAAGCCGGAGACCATCAGGGCCAGGGGATGTCGCGGGGCCATATTGAGTGCGTCTTTGATGCTTATCCCTTCCATCTTCGAGGCCAGGCCCAGGGCAAAACCGCCCGGATGGCCCTTGTACATGAATTCCGTGATGTTCTCCCGGGCCACCTCGTAGGTGGCATCGATGATCCTGCAGAACGCCTCGTGGCCGTCCGGTTCGAGACAGGCCCCGGTCAGCAGCTCCTCCAACTCGACCACGTTGTCGTATTCCGGATAGAGCTTGGCGGTAAGCTCGGTGCAGATTCCGAACTGACCGTCCGCATTGAAGAACATTCCGTTGATCTCCGGTCCCGGGCAATACTGTAGCGGCAGGTTGCCGACCCCGGGAACGGCCGCGGGGCCCAACTCGAAGACCTCCCCGTTCGGCAGCAACCAGGTCATCTTCACCGTGACCTCGGTGGCATTGCCGTGCTTGGCAGCCGTACCGGGAGCGCCCCGGGCCACGTAATTGGACAGGAGAGACACGCTGCCCAGGGTCAGGGGCAGGATCGGCTTGAGGTGAACCCCCTCCGTCGCTTTGTGTTTGACCGCCTCCCACCAGACGGACCGCATCCGCACGGCGGGGCTCACGGTCACCGTCATCGCTTCCTCATCGACGGCGCATACCCTGTCCATGCGACGAAGATCGACCAAGATTCCGCCCTTGCGCGATATGGTAAGGCCGCCGTGGTTGAAGCCGGTGGTCTGGGGCACGACCGGGATGCCGTGCCCGTAAGCGATGCGCATGATCTGCTGAATCTGCTCTTTGGACTCGGGCAAAACCACAATGTTGGGGCGTTCTCCCGAGAAGACCGTGAAGTCCCGTCCGTGGGAAATCAGGTCCACGGGATTGTCGCTCACCCAATCCTCCCCCACGGACGCCTTGAGCTTTTCCACAACCTCCTTGAGGTTGGCCAAGGTCAATCCGATTTCCCCTTCCGGCACCTTGGGCGGCTGCCAGGCCCTGTCCTCCTCCCGCAGAATCCTTCCCGGGTTCAGGACGTTCTGCGGGTCCAAAAAGCCCTTGATGCGCTTCAGCACGGCAAGATGGTTGGGAATACTCTTGTAGATCTTTCTCCCCAAGGAGCCATGGGGGCGGTCGAAAAACGCCCCCTGATCGGCCAGCGACAGGGTCATTCTCTCCAGGGCCCCGGAACAATGCTCCTCGCAGAACCAGTCGTAGGATGCGTAGACGGCCCGTCCGCGGTCTACGGAGACCAGGATCTTTCCCACATCGGCAGGCCCGACCCCGGCCGCTTCCGCAGCCTCCCGGACCTTCTCATCCAGATCCCTTGCGCGGGAGAACCGGGCAAAAAAGGCCGTGTGGTTGTCGCTCGCCTCCATCCAGCACGCATCGAGCTGCTTCGTCATGGCCGGTACAAGTGCATCTTCGCGCGAACCGCGATACTTCTCCAGCAACGCGCCGACCCTGTCCTTATTGTGGGAAACGAGCTTTTGCCGGCCCTCGAAACCCACGACCAGGCTCCAGGCGGGAAACCCGCCCCCCGCCTCTCCGAGCAGCCTCTGCAGGCTCGCCCGGTTGACGGCGACGTATTCCACGCCCAGCTCCGTCCTGGGGACCTCCTTGAGAACCTTCAAGACTTCCCCGATCTCTTCGAATCCATAAACGAGACATGACCGGGCTTCGCAAACGGGCCAGAGCATGATCGAGGCCCGCGTGACCACTCCGAAAATGTCGTCCGCACCCACGTGCCACTGGGAAAGATTCGGCCCCCCCTCGTTCCTTCCGTCCGCAGCCTCCTCATGGAAGCCGTGCGTCCCTGTCTTGAGTACGTCCCCGTCCGCCAGGACGACCTTCATGTTCATCAGCGGGTAGTCCGGAAACTTGGCGACGCCCTTGCCGACCGCCCGGGCCACGATCGTTTCGACAACCGACCGGGAGTTTGCCGCCACGGGTGCGTATGTCTTGACGCCCAGGGGCTTCAAAGCCTCCTTCAGTTGCTCCCATGTCACGCCCCGCTCGATGTGGGCAACCAGATTCCGGGTGTCGATCCGCTCGACCCGGTTCATGCGGGAAAAATCGATCAGGATGCCCTTGCGGGGGAGATCCTCGTCCAGGGCATACCGGTTGGTGCAGGTCAGAATACCGACCCCGCTCAGGCGGGCCCGTTTCACGATGGCCTGCAACTGCTCCGTGGTTTCGGGAGCGACCCGAATCCATGCGGGAGCCCCGCATCCCTCTCGCAGGAAACCGTTGCCGGCCCCCGGCCCTTCCACGACGTTTTCCGCTCCCACGACCGCCTCAAGTTCCTCGAGCAAGGGCTTGCCCATCGCCTGCCTCCGTTGCACCCGCTTCCACCGGCTTTTCCAGGTTTCTTTACGTCCGTGTCTTGGAAATTGACTAATTGAAGAAATTTTTTGTTGACCACTCAACCAAAAAATAATACAATTCCGCTCGGCAGGTTGTCAAGGTCTCTGCCCCTTCTTCGCTCCTCCCGGATTCTTTCTCTTGGAGGAGTGCAGGCGAGGCAAAACAAGAGGAGATGTGCAGACATGGCCGGCAAGACAGAAATCAGCCAGATCCGAAAGGAAGAACTCACCCAGGCAGCCCTCAAATGCATGGCCCTGAAGGGATACGATCGCGTCACGCTGGACGACGTGACCAAGGAAGCGGGACTCTCCAAAGGCATCGCTTCCTACTATTTCAAGAACCGGGAGGAACTCCTGATTTCCGTCATCCACAAGATGTGGGAAAACGTGGTCGGCTTCACCCGGGAGATCTGGGAAATGGCCGACCAGACAGAGGATCCGGAAAAGGTCTTCACCCTGATCCGCGAGTACTATTCGAACCCCAAGACCGACCTGATCGCAATAATCAAGGAGGGAACCAGGCTCCTCTTTTCCATTCTCGACGGGAATCCGCACGTCTTGCGCGTCATCGCGGAATTCTGGTGCCAGGTGCCCCGAAACAAGATGATCACGGAATTGAACGATTCCATGCAATCGTTTCTGATGCGCACGATGGCCATCATCGTCCAGGAAGGAACGAAACGCGGAATCTTCAAGAAGAGAAACCCCGAGGTTGCCGCCTACACGCTCATGTCCACCGTGGTCGGCTTCGCCTTCAACCATATCATCAACAAGGGAAGCCTTGAGAGCAGGAAACTGGAAAAGGAACTCACCGACCTGATCTTGGGGTATCTCCGCGCGTAAGCGGACGAATTCGACCAACGCGAACCGCCTGTCGGGAAGCAGGCCGCGGGAGGATGCAATGGATCTCGGTCAGCCCTACTGGAACATGGAAATCGAGCCGAAGTTGAACACGCCGGAAATGAGGCAGATTCAGAATGATCTTCTGGTCCGCAATATCCGGACCATGTATGACGCCATTCCCCTGACCAAGAAGCGGATGGATGATGCGGGGGTCAAGCCTTCCGATATCAGGTCCCTGGAGGACCTGCAGAAGATCCCCATTTACGGGCAGCCCGAGATGCGGGAACTTCTCGCGGAAGTGGGCTTCGACATGAAGGAAATCTTGCGCATGCTCATGGGGAACTCGGTCAACGATATCTATGTCATGGCCGCCACCTCGGGCACCACGGGCATCCCGACCCCCTACCCTCTCGTCCGGGCGGGGTTGCCCAGGATGCGGGAGATCAACAACCGGATGATGTGGCGCTGCGGGGTCCGGCCGGGGGACAAATTCGTTCTGGCCTTCGGCCTGAGCATGTTCCTGGCCGGCACGCCGACCTTGCTGGCCATGGAGGACTTTCCCGGAATTACGATCATCCCCGTGGGAGCCGAGGCCGGGACCACCCGTATCATCAACTTCACACGCCTCTTCGGCGGCAACATCCTGATGTGCACGCCCTCCCTGGCCCTGCACATGATCGAAAAGGCGCCCGACATCATGGGGGAGGGTGTGAAGGCCCTGGGATTCAAGATCTTGATTTGCGGAGCCGAGCCGGGCGCGGGCATTCCCGAGGTTCGAAAACGGCTCGAGACCGAATACGGCGCCAAACTCTATGACATGGGTGCCGGCATCGGCGTCTCCTGCGACCACCCGGAATACCAGGGCATGCACTGGATCGGGGACGACATGGTCTACTACGAGCTGGTCGATCCCGATACCCGGGAGAGCGTCCCCGTCGAGGACGGAAACACCGGGCTCGGGGTCTTCACCACACTGGACGGCGAGGGCGGCGGCATGCTCGGGTTACGCATGACCATGGGCGACGTGCACCAGGTCTTCACATCTCCCTGCCCATGCGGCAAATCCGGCTTCCGGTACAAGATCGTGGGAAGGACGGACGACATGCTCAAGGTCAAAGGGGTGATGGTGTACCCAGCCCAGATCAAGGACGTGGTCGAGTCCTTTGCCCCCAGGACGACGGGCGCTTTTCGTATTCTCTTGGATGAACCGCCCCCGCGGGTCGTCCCCCCCCTGAAGCTCAAGATCGAGTACGGGGAGGGAATCACGCAGGAGGGCCTTGAACGGCTGCAGAAGGAGGTCGAGGAAAAGATGCATCAGGCCGTCAAGATCCGGCCTCGGATCGAGTGGATCGGACCGATGACGCTCGAGCGGTCCGACAAGAAAACCCAGTACATCGAAAAGCTTTACGAGAAATAAGGCACCGGCGCATATGTCGGAAGAGGATGGACCCCGGGCTGTCGACGTGACGAATCCGGGTTTCTTCGTGAAAAAGGATGTCTCGCAATGAGCCAATACGACGTGATTGTGGTGGGCGCAGGCACGGCAGGGCTTTTCTGCGCGAATTTCCTCGCCCGGTACGGCAAGAAGACCCTGCTCCTCGAGCACAATCACCAGCCCGGCGGCCTCACCGGCGGGTTCCGGCGAAGGAAGTTCTACTTTGACGCGGGCGACCAGTCGTTTGAGTCCGGCGGAATCATGATTCCCCTGCTGAAGAACCTGGGACTCTATCGCCCCGAGGACTGGGAGTTTGCAGACTACACCCTCGCTTACGAGCGAGGCTCGGTCGTCATGAAGGACCAGAAGAAGGCCCTGACCGAACTCCTCGACCTCTTTCCGGAACTGCGCCAGGAACTGTCACAACTCTATTCCGAGATGATTCGCTATGCAACTGTGCTGGGTTCCATTTCAAACGACAGGACCTCGCCGATCGACAAGAGCGGATTTGCACGGCTGCGCTCGATCATCGATCTCGGCCGGACCTTTGTCTCGAACCGGGCGATGATGAAGGAAATGATGTCGACGAGCATACCGGATTTCTACGAGCGCTTTCTTCCCCCATCGGACTTCCGGGACCGCATGACCCGCGTGGGTTACCGAAACATGCCGGTAGGCATGGGAGCCGGGTTCTGGTTCACCTGGTTCGAGGATTACTGGTATTACAAGCGCGGGCAACAGGCCTTGATGGACGAACTGGCGGCGAGCTTCGTTCGACGGGGCGGCGTGATGCACTGCAATCAGACTGTGGACCGGATTCTGATCGAAAAGAACAGGGCGACGGGGGTGAAGACGAAGGATGGGAATGCCTATGACGGAAAGTCGGTGGTCTTCGCGGGCACGCTGCAGCGTCTCTACACCGAACTGATCCAGGCGGATCTGTTGGATCCCGGCCTGGTGAGCCGGATCAAGACGGCGCCCTTGTCCGAGCCGCTCGTGGCCCTCTACCTGGGTGTTGACATGTCGGACAAAGAGCTCTCCCGTTATTTGAAGACACATCACACGCTCTTCTTCCCGGACGGCCCCGCCCCGGATTACGACGACTGGGAAAACGAGCGGATGCACGAGACCGCCTTTACGGAGATCAACTGGACCTCCATGCGGTGCAAGGAGCTTGCCCCCCCCAACAAGAACTCCCTGGTGCTGCAAACCTTCACCTCCTACAACTGGATGGACAAGTGGGGGGCCGGGGGCGACGATTTCAAGCGACCCGGAAAGTACAAAGACCTGAAAAACATGGTGGCCGCACAGATGCTGGAAACGGCTTGTCGCTATATCCCGGACCTCAAGGACCGCATCGTGTATCAAACCCTGGGTTCGCCTCTGTCCACGATTCGTTTCACCCTGAACCCCGAAGGGGCTTCGTGCGGGTGGAGCCTCGCCCTGGGTCAATCCTACCTGCAGGGCAAGTGGCTTTCCCTCACCACGCCCATCGATCGCCTCTACTCGATCGGCCACACCACATTCTGGCCCGGCGGGGTTCCGATGGCCGCCCTTTCCGGCGTCATCGTGGCGCAGATGATCAAACACGAGGAAAATGTCGACCTCTTGAAAGGAGCCTTCCGTCTGCTCCGGAGCCGATCGCCCCGGTCGAAATGACGGAGCCCGTTCCTCCGGGAGTGCCTTCTCACAATTCCGAGCAGAGAGAGTTATCCGATCCATTGTCGAAGCTGTTCAAAGACGCAATTCTCGGCAGGACACGAGCGCGGCGAGAGCGTTTCTCGTTGACTGGTCAATAAAAATAATGGATAATGGGTCAATGAAAGAGCGGCCGCTTTGGGGTGCAGCCCCTCCGAGGTAATGAGACAAGACGACCGGGAAAAACGATCCCTCGACGGGGAGAATCGGAAGAAGGAGGCAGCAGGATGGCCAAGAATGCAAAGGTGGCGCAGGACATAAAGCCTCTGATGGAATACCGAAACATGGCCTGGAAGTGCTGGAAGTGCGGGTTCTGCCGCATGAGCAATCCGGACGAACAAAAGACGAACAAGTACTCGAATAACTGCCCCCGTGGGACGCGGTATCGTTTCGAATCCTTTTACGGGACCGGGACACAGGAGATCGTTCGAGCCCTCACGTGTGATCCTCCGGAGTTGGACATCCACGATCCGGCGGTGGCCAAGAGGATCCAGCAGATCGTGTACACCTGCCCGCAGTGCGGGGCCTGTCAGGAGAATTGCAACCCGACCAAGCATCTCGAACCGGCCAACGCCTCGATCGCCCTGAGGCGATGGCTCGTCGATCAGGGGCTGGGCCCTCTGACCGAACACCAGCCGCTGATCAAGAGCATCATGAACTACGACAACCCCTGGATGCAGCCCCGGGCCGCCCGGGCCAAGTGGGCCAAGAAGAGGAAGGTCAAGGACGCGTCCAAGGAGCAAGTGGAGGTACTCTACTACCCCGGGTGCACCGCCTCGTACGATCCTTACATCCAGCCGGTCGCCGGCTGGGTGACCGAGGTTCTGGAAGCCGCCCGCGTGGACTTCGGGATCCTGGGCAAGAACGAGATCTGCTGCGGGTCGACCGTGATGCGCGTGGGCGACATGGACGGATTCCGCAAGATCCGGTCCAGGAATCTGGAGAGCCTGAACGCCACCTCGGCCAAGACGATCGTCACCGCGTGCGCCGGCTGTTTCAGCACCCTGACGCACGAGTACAAGAAAGACCTGAACATGCCGGTCAAGCACATCGTGGAGTTCGTCGACGAACTGATCCAGGAGGGCAAGCTCACGTTCACGAAGAGGCTCGACCTGGAGGTGACCTATCACGACCCTTGCCATGTGGGCCGCTACTGCGGCGTCTACGATGCCCCCAGGAACATCCTGAAGGCGCTGCCGGGGGTCACGCTCACCGAGATGCAGCGGATTCGGTCCTGGAGCTGGTGCTGCGGGGCCGGGGGAGGGTGCCGGACGGCCTTCCCCGAGGACATTGCGGGATTCGCCGCAGAGGCCCGACTGGAGGAGGCCTTCGAAACAGGGGCGAAGACACTGGTGACCTGCTGCCCCTTCTGCGAGCAGAACCTCGGCGAGAACGCCAAGCGGACCTTTGACCGTTTCGGGATGGAAGTGCGGGACATCATGGAACTCGTTCACAGAGCCCTGTAGGCATCCTTCCGGAGCCGTTTCCCTGCGCGCCACGGAATACGGTTCTTCATCACCATGCAGAGGAGATCAAACCATGAAGATCCAGGAGGGGGAACTCCTGCTTGATCACGACGAACGCACCATTCGGCCCGAGATCTTCCGCAGGCTTGAAGGGGACCCCACGCCCCACCTGTCGGCCCGTCAATGCAGCGACTGCGGCGACATTTCGTTCCCTCCTTACCGGCACTGCCTCAAATGCAGCAGTCAGAAGGAAACCGTGGAAAAGACCCTGAGCAATGAGGGCATTCTGGCCTCGTACACGATTGCCCGGCAGGTCATGCCCGGTTTCTATCCAGGCTACATCCTCGCGAACGTCCGGATGAAGGACGACCCCAGCCTGGTCCTTGTAGCTCAATTGACGGACGTCAGGCAGGAGGATGTGGCGATCGGCATGGAGCTCACGATGGTTCCCAAGATCATCAAGACACTGATGAACGGGGAAAAGGTCGTTTCCTACTGCTTCCGGCCCAAAGACCCGCGCAAGGTCGCCCTGGGGGAAGGCGGGCAGGCCGGGTGAGATCGGTCTCCCTCTCGGCCCGGGGAGTCAGCGAGAGGCCCCTCCCCTTGCGGTTTCCGCAACCGATGGGCGCGCCTATTTCAAGTTTTCAATTTTTATATCAATAACTTACAATTCGTTCTTCAAGTATTTTCTGGAGAACCTGGGCATCTGCCTTATCCACAACTCGAAAAGGCCCGGAGAATACCGCTTGAACCTATACGAATACTTTGTCATGGCATCGGTAATCACGAACCCCTTGTTCTTTTTCACAGCCTTGACCACGATTTGGGCGAACTTCTCAGGGCTCATCCCCTTGAAGAAATTCAGGGCATCCCTCGCTTTGTCCTCAAACCCCTTCAATTCGGCATTCTTGAAGATGTCGGTCTGAACCACCCCGCCGCACAAGGTCGTGACGCCCACATTGTATTGCGCCACCTCGGCCCTCAGACATTCGGTCATGCCGACCAGAGCGAACTTGGACGTACTGTACGGGGTGTTGTACGGCGCACCGGTCAAACCAAACCCTGAGGAGTTCACAACGAAGTGTCCTTCCCGGCGCTCCACCATCGGCCGAACGAAGTAGCGAACCACATGAACGGCGCCGTAGAAGTTCACATTCATGACCTTTTCCCAATCCGCTTTCTCCAACAGGTGCGTTGGGGCATTCAGGGCAATCCCGGCGTTACTGAAGGCGATATCCACCTTGCCGAACCGGGCGAATGCCTTTTCGGCCAGCGCCCTTACATCCTCCTCCTTGCCTACATCCGTCGGCACGGCCAGAGCTCCGCGCCCCTTGCTCCTTATTTGATCCGCAACCCGTTCCAGTTCTGTTTCACGCCGGGCGCAGACCACAACATCACAACCTTCATCGGCAAAGGCCAGAGCGGTCGCCCTGCCAATTCCACCGCTTGCACCCGTAACCATGACGACCCTGCCCTTCAAGTCCTTCATCTCACCCTGACTCCTTGCTTTGTGTCTTTCCGCGGCTACGCACTCAGAACGGTGATACTCATTGCGCCGGGTTCGTTGCCGGGTCCGAAACCGCCCCCATTGTGGGTCAGGCCCACCTTGGCCCCAGAAACCTGACGTTCGCCACAGACGCCCTGCAGATGCCAAACGATCTCGACCATCTGCGCCACGCCGGTCGCACCGATGGGATGCCCCTTGCTGAGGAGTCCCCCGGAAGGATTCACCACCACCTTGCCGCCATAATCGGACAAACCCTCGTCGATGAACCTGCCGCCCTCCCCTTTCGGGCAGAATCCCAGGTCCTCGTAGGCCAACAGCTCGTGGATCGTGAAACAGTCGTGCAACTCCACCACATCCACATCCTCCGGGCCGATGCCTGCCGCCTTGTAGCATTCCTGAGCCGCCGTCACACAGGCCTCGATCCGCGGGGGGCCTTCCGCCGAAGCCTTGTACTTTCCCGAAGTCAGCACAGATCCCCGCACGAATACCGGCCGGGTGGTGTGCCTTCTCGCCTTCTCCGCCGTGGTCAGAACCACCGCGGCCGCCCCGTCCCCGATCGGGCAGCACTGGTACAGGGTCAGGGGATCGCACACCATGCGGGAATGAATCACTTCCTCCAGGCTGAACACTCTCTGGTACTGCGCATAAGGGTTCCGGGCGGAGTTTCTGTGATTCTTCACCGCGATCCGGGCGAATTGCTCGGCCGTCGTGCCGAACTCATGCATATGGCGACGACCCGTTAACGCAAAGCCGGCGGGCATCAGCATGCCGTTATCCGCCTCGAGGTTGGCTCCGTGGGGCAGAACGAGCGGGCCGGACCCCATAACGCCCATCGCGATGTGGACGGTCAGGTTCTCCACGCCCACCACAAGGGCATAATCGTGGACGTCGTTCCCGACAGCCAGCACCGCCTGTCGAAACGCAGCCGAGGAGCTGGCGCAGGCATTCTCATGGTTGAAGGCGGGGATGCCGCTCACTCCCATCTCTCCGTTGACGCGCTGCGCGAGATTGGGTCCGTTACCGATGTTCCCGCAGAAGGTAGCTTCGATTCGGGCCGCCTCGATCCCGGCCTGCTCCAAGGCGATTCGCGCCGCATCCCCTCCCATTCTGGCGGGGGCATACTCGGGCGTCTTGCCAAACTTGATCATTCCAGCTCCGATAATGGCCACCTCTCTCATCGCCCAACTCCTCTCTGACCCATTTCACTTCCGTGTCCCCACATCCCCACACTACCTTCGGATCCCCTCTTCCGCCTCTTCCTGTCGTGAGGAGAACAGGACCCTCTACCCGTCCGCCCTCTCATTGTCCGATAACAATTGAAAGACCCCGATGTCACCGGCAAAGCGCATGACCTTTGAAATAATCATTCGTCTGAAACGGAACTCGTCGGCCGTGCCCTTGGCAAACGAGATCATCAGGTCGTTGAAGTCCGTTGCCTCCATGAAGAGAATGAGATCCACCCGGTCCGTGTTTCCCCCTTTGACTACCTTCACCTCATCCCTTTGAAGCACAAGGTTATAGACGCCCCCGCCTTTCCCGCTCAGATCAAAGCGAATGACCCTTTGTTCGCCCTCCGGGAGGTCCGGGGGCCGTATCGACTCCGCCATTCCTTGGATCACCCAGCCGCTCGGGAGAACGGGCTGCCAGATGGCATAGATCAGGGTAAGCCCGAGAAGGGAGAGCCCAACCCCTTTCAGCAAAGCAAAGACGACTCTCTTCATGGCCTCGCCCGCGCCTAAATGAAATAGTAGGTAAACTTCAAGACAAGATTGTCCCGATCCCACATCCACTGCCCTTGCGGGTCCTGTTCCACGTTCCCGACGGCAAGGTTGTATCCGAACAGCACCTCCCATGAATCGCCGTATTTGGCTCCGGCGGTAAAGCCCAAGGAGTGGAGGAGGTTCAGCTCACTGTGCAATCCACCCATGGCGGAGAACCCCAAGGAGAATCGGGTATTGTCGATCATGTCCGAGCTCGACAGAGGCAATTGGAGTGTGTAGTAGGCGGTGAACCGAGGATCCATGAACATCATCGTCTCGTCATACTCCAGATTGATCTTGCCGTAGAACTCGACCAAAGGGCTCAGTTGAAACGTCCACGGGGTAAAGTCAAAGATATCGAACATCATCTTCAACGCATTGATATCCCATGCCAGGGTGTTCGACTTCTCAAAACCTGCGAGCCCTTTTTCCATGCCGCTGACCGACGCGAAAAAGGGGCTGTTGACCGATTCCAACTGGAGAGGTTCGTTCGGCCGGTAGGCCAATTCGCCGCCGATCTGAAGGTTCAGGTCCCACGCTTGAATCGCCTGGGAAAAACTGATCCCTACCATGTCGAGTTCCGGCCACTCTACGTAGATCTTGGGCGGGAATTCCTCCGGCATGTTAAACATGGGCCATCGGGATCTGTAGTGGTAGTAGTAGATTCCCAACTCCAGCATGTTCAACTGCGAGATGACCGTTCGAATCGCGCCGCCGAACTGCTGCTGGTCCACCCAATCCTTGGGGCGCAGATCTTCGACCATATCCGAATCCACGCCAAAACCGAGGATGTCCGTCGGGCTCTGATACGTTCCCGCCACGGGCATGAAGAATCTCGGGTCGAAATCAGGCTGCCACACCAGCTCGAAGGACAGCGACTTCGACGACTCGTACCCCGCCCAGGCCGTCAAGGTTGGGACCTGCCAGGAGCGAAACGTGAACCCCGCGCTGTTGACCCGTTGCACGAAGAAGGGACTGACCACGTTCACGCCCGGAGCCCAAATCGGAGCTGTGGACTCCCCCCACTGGATGATCTGCCTCCCCCATCGCGTGGTAAACCCGCCGGTTTTGCCCTCCACGTAGAACTCAAGGCCGTCCGTAATGTTGTACGCCGCGTGTTCCCTGATCTCTGCGTTGAACCTGTCCTCATCGAGATATGCGAAATCGAGCAGCCCCAGCACCCTGCCGAAAAAGGTGACATGCTCGGAGTCAACGATGACCTCGGTGATGCCGATGAGCGAGTTGTTGCCCAGCTCCCATTTACGGAAATTCGCGTCTCCCGAAACAAAATAGGAACTGCGGGGATCCACGAAGCGGGGCGTCGGGTATTCCGTCCTCAACTTGAGGGCGTAGGTCATCTCTCCCCTCAGGTTCACGTTGCCCCAATCCCCCAGGCTCCAGTCGTACCCCAGCGCGACGCCCGGCACGATCAGGATAAGGACAAGGAAACAGAACCATGCAATCAATCTTGATCTCATGTTTCATCCTTTCCCGTGTCACCCAGGGATGTGGGTTCTCTACCCATGTGATCCGATCTCTTCCATGTCTCCGGGCCCCTTCCCCTTCTTGCCCTTGCAATCAAAAAGGTAGACCAATGCCGGAAGCAGGATCATGGCGCCTACCATGTTTGCGAGGAAGATGAACCCCAGAAGCAACCCCATGTCGGCCTGGAACTTCAAGTCCGACAAGAGCCAGGTGAAAACCCCGGCGCTCAGTGTCAACGCCGTATAGAGGACGGCCGCACCCGTCGTCTGGAGCGCCACGCCCACGGCATCCGCAAAAGAGTCCTGCTTCCTTTGTTCCTCCTTCAGCCGTGCGTAAAAATAAATACCGTAATCAACGCCGATGCCTACCCCCAGGCTTGCCACCGGCAAGGTGTTCACGTTCAACCCCAATCCCACCGCCTTCATGAACGACGTGGCAATCACGGAAACCAGAAACAGGGGCGTTACGATGAACAGCGGGGCCTTGAGATCTCGAAACACGAGCAGGCAAAGCACGAAAATGGACAGGTAGATCAGCAGGAGCATCGGAATCTGCGCCTCTCCGACAACTTCGTTGGTTGCCGCCATGACGCCGGCATTGCCCCCGGCCAGGAGCAGCCGTGCGCCCTTCATCGGGTGTTCGGCGATGAACTCCTTGCTCTTCTGGATGACCCTTCGGATCGTATCCCCCTTGTGGTCGAGCAGATACACGATGATATTCATGTTCTGGCAGCCCATGGTCATGAACAGGCTGTCTTCGTTCGATCCGGCATATCCCATGACGAACCCGAGTTCCTGCGGGGCCCTCGGCAGGGCGCGCCAGCGTATGTCGCCCTCGTGAAACGTCTCGTTGACCATCTTCGCCAGGAGCATCCCGGAGATGACCACGGTTACGCCCGGAACCTCCCCGATCTCCCACTCATAATCCGCCATCGTCTGCAAGACGTCGTATCGTTTGCAGACACCCGGCTCATCCCCGGCCACCACGACCGAGAGCGAATCGATGCCGAGCATGTAATCGTCCATCATCTCGGCGGCATCACGGTTGTAAACGGAATCCTCCCACAAGAGGGGCTCTCCGGGGTTGACGTCCCCTACGGTCATTGTGCGGGAACTGAACAGCCCGATGAGAAGGAACACAGCGGAGAGTCCCGCAACCCAGTAGGCCTTTCTCCCGTGGCTCAAAGCGCCGATGGAAAAAAGAATCCTTCTTACGTACCGAGCGGCTGTTGTTTCGGCCTCTTCAGCCTCGGGGGGCATGAGGTTCGGGAAGAAGGACAGGATGAGCGTCAGCACGAGGATATTGGCCACGATGATACAGGCCACCCCGATGCTGGCGGTCATCGCCAGATCGTGAATCACGCCGATCGGAACGAACAGAATCGTCAGGAAGCCGATGGCGTCCGTCACGAGCGCCACCGTCCCCGGGATCATCAGACCGGCCAAGGCGTGCAAGGCCGCATCGTATCCCTCCGTATGAATGACACACTCTTCCAGGTAACGATTGACCATCTGGATACCATGGCTGGCGCCGATGGCAAAGACGAGAAAGGGAATGATCGTGGTCATCGGATCCAGGCTCAGGCCGATCAGATGGGTGATGCCGAGAGCGTAAAGCACACTGAGGCCCCCGGAGAAAAGGGGGAGAAGGGCGAGGCGAAGATAGCGGAAACACCGATAGAGGACCAGGAAGGTGATGAGAATCGAAAGTCCGAAGAGAAGCACGATCTTGGGCAGTGCATCGTTGACAAACCCTGCCACCATCGCAAACCCATTGATGCCGATACGGATGTCGTCATCCGAGTACTTGTCACGGATTCGATTCAATTCCCGGTAAACGGAGAGGTAGTCCACACCCCCTTCATAGATCTCGGCGCAGATCAACGCAGACCGCATGTCCATCGAAACCATCCGCCCGATGAGACCACCCAGGGCGATGTTCTTCCCGATCTGGGCCAGGCCCTCCTCGGTCTCCGGAATGATGTGGGGCACGACCGGTCCCACATTGAACCCCTCTTCGTCGATGATCACGACGATGGTCTCCGGGGATACCATGGACCTGACCGTCCGGCGATCGATTCCCTTCACAAAGAAGACGTCTTCGTTTATCTGACGAAACTTCTTCAGGAATTCCGGGTCCAGGATCGAATCCCGGCTCCGTGAGACCGAAACCCTGACTTGATTGCCTCCGCCGAAGAGCTGCCTGAAAGGACGGTAGTTCTCCATGTACTCGTGCCCTTGGGGCACCATCTTCGAAAAGTCCGTGGCGATCTCGAGCCGACCTGCATGAACGCCCAGGAATACCGTGAGGATCGCCAGGAACGCCAGCAAGTAAACGCGGAGTCTGAATATCGTTGCGGCGACTTGTTTCAAGGTACGTCCTCTTCTTAATCACTCGGCCGGCATTCGCAGATGAGCTATCTTGCCCCTTTCACCCACGCACACGAAGCCTCCGCCGGGATGGGCTCCTACGCCTGCGAAAGAGGTAAAATCTTCATCCACTCTGTTCAGAAAACTCCTGCCGCCGTCGCTGCTGACGAGACGGGCCCCCGATGCTCCCACGAGCACCACGGCGTCTCCATGTGCGGCCCCCCTGAACAGAGACTTGTCCTGGTCCGTGGAAACATCCACCCAATGGCGGCCACCGTCCTCCGATCGAAAGACATTCCCTGCAATCCCGTAAACGAGGAGCGTTTCGGAGGACAACAACGTAATCCCGAACAGGGAGCCTTCAAAACCTTTCAATTCGATCTCTTCCCAGGAGGTCCCCCCATCCGTTGTCCTCAGGACGGTGCCGAACTCACCCACGAGGAAGCCCGTCTCCTCGTCACCGAAGGCAAGGCCGTTGTAAATGTTGTCCGATCCCGGGGAGCTGAGCACCCATGTCTTCCCGCCGTCCGTTGATTTCAGGAACGTGTCGTAGGCCCCGCAGGCATAGCCCACAAGCGGATTCAGAAATTGAATGTCAAAGAGGGGATGGTTTTCAGACGACGCTTCTCGCTGAACCTTCCATGTCCGCCCCCCATCGTCCGTGTGGATGATGACGCCCCCGTGGCCGGCCGCCCAACCTCTGCGTTCATCCGCAAAGCTCAAACAGGTCAAAAGCTCCTTCGTCCCGGAATCCCGCGGGCTCCAGAGGTTGGCATACTTCGGGTGGGACACCAAGACCCGGCCCCCTGCTCCAACGACCACGGCGGTGTTCTGGTTCAAGAACGCGATGTCATAAAACACATCACGAAAATCGAACGTCCAGACCGGGAATTCGTCCGCAGAAACCCAGGATGTGCGGCAGGGCGGCAGAAGCAGGAATGCCAGCAGCAGGAAGGGTGCAACCCCGTTCGCCCCATTCGGAGGTCGATGGCATCCTCTTTTGCATCTTTTCAAACTTGCCCCCAGTTTTCTTCGCCTGGAAACCGAACCCCTATCTCAGAAACTCCTGCCGGGGCGACACCCTTTCCGATAGCGCCTGGACTCCTGCCTCCTCGCCTACGGCCGAAAATAAGGGTCGATCACAGCGACACCTGTCGAGCTTCCCGGGCAGGCAGGATAGTAGCCGCCCACAAAGACCGACCCCGGCTTTTCGCCCGAGATCTTGATCGAGGGGGCAGCGTCTTCGTTGGCATCCGGCACGGAGAGGTAGTAGACGCCCAGAGCGGACGTCTCGTTCAAGTCCGGGTCCGGGAGGCCCGTTTCGCTGAGGTAGGTAATCGGGAGTTCTTCCGCCGGACTGCCTCCCTCGGCGGTAATCGTCACGCCGGAGATGGTGGCGATCTCCTGCGGGTAGGCGACATCCACAAAGCCGATCGCCACACCGAACAGGACGGCAAGGTCGGCCGGATCGGCACCCGCACTCAGGGCGTCCAGAGCGAACAAGAAATAGAAGAAGGGATTGAGCACCTGCAGGTCGCCCTGGGTCCCTGTAGAGGGGCTGAAGAGGTTGTATTGGGGGGGATTCCTTCCCTTCGACACCTTGATCAGCATATCCAGAGGCCTCCACATGTCGTCATATTTGACCGGAACGTCCATTGTCCATCCGCCCTCCGGGTCGCTCGTTGTCCGGACGGAGCAAAGATCACCCGTGCAATCGCACGGCCGGACGTAGTCCGGGTCTGTCAGCGTGAATTCATTGGTGATGAGCTGCACGGTCGCCCCTGCAAGCGGTGTTTGAAGGGGCATCTCCCAGACCACGCCGGACAGGGTCAGGGTGTCGGCGGGGGGGAGCACGGGCTGCTCCTCGTCACACGCCGTCAGCAGATACCCCGTCAGGAGCCACGCCGGAAGAAGAAGCGCAATTCGTCGGATGCAGGTCTGTTTCATTTTGAGCTTCCTTGTTCACGAGATCCTCACCCCGCGTTGTCGCAAAGCCGCCTGCCTTCTCGTCATGATTGCGGCTCTGCTGATTCGTCAGTCGCGGGGTGAGCAGCGGATTTCAGGTCCGGCCGGTCTCCTTGTCTTTTCCTTTTCCATTGTTGTAAGATCTTCGTTGAGTGGTCAAGGAATTTTTTATCCAATTGGTCAAATTTTCTACTTGTCGGTTTTATTGTATTCTTTGTGGTCTGTCAAGTGAAAAAAGTCGGGCCCCCGCCCCCCTGTCGCTCCGAAGCGTCGTAACGCAAGCGCCCACAGGCTGAATCATAACGTCGACATTTAGATCTATAACGTGACGGAGAGCATCACCCATGAGGGACAGCGGATCCATGCTGGAGCAGCTGGCCACGGTTATCCATCAAGGAGACAAGAGCGGCAACGACATGATCGTCCGCCTCGCATTCCCTCTGGCCGAGGCAGACAAGTATTTCTCCATGGGCAGCGAGCGTTTCGAGTCTCTGATGCAGTCCCTCATCGTTGCATTCGAATCAAACCATGAAAGGAAGGGAACATGCTCAAGCACCTATTCAGCCCCATTCGTATCGGATCGATGGAAGTCAAGAATCGAATCGTGCTGCCCCCGATGACGGTCGGTTATGGAGTTCCGGAAGGCACGGTTTCGGACAAACACAGGGACTACTACGAGGCTCGAGCCCGGGGCGGCGCCGGCCTCATCATCACGGAGGCGGCCTGCGTGCACGCCGAACGAAAATACGGGCTGTATCCCCTGGGACTCTACGACGACGCCCAGATCGAGAGCTGGAGCGGACTGGCGGAGGCGATTCATCGCCACGGGGCGAAGCTCGCCGTTCAACTGATGGACCCAGGGCCGGAAAGCATCATGATGCTGACCGGGATCCGGCCGGTCGGCCCCTCCCCTGTGGCCGGCCGAGGTCTCTTTCGAGAGGTGCCCCGGGAACTGTCCGCCGGAGAGATCGAGGCGATCGTTCGTGATTTCGCCCAAGCCACCCGCCGCGCGAAGGAGGCCGGCCTTGACGCGGTCGAGATCCATGCAGCGCACGGCTATGCCCTCGTCGGCTCCTTTCTCTCCCCCTTTTTCAACAAGCGGACGGACCGCTACGGTGGATCCCTGGAAGGACGGCTCCGAATCCTTCTGGAGATCCTTGAAGCCGTCCGGGCCCAGGTGGGCGAGGATTTCCCGATCATCGTGCGAATGTCCGGGGACGAGCGTCGGACCGGGGGTCGCACTGTCCAGGAAAGCCAATTCATCGCCCGTATCCTGGTCGAGGCGGGGGTAGACGCGCTGGAGGTATCGGGAGGAACGGTCCCCAACGTCTTCTGGGCCGTGGTTCCCCCCTCCGGAACCCCGCTCGCCCTGAACGCCGCGTTCTCCGAGGCGATGAAGGGGGTGGTTGACGTCCCGGTGATTTGCGTGGGCAGGATCAACTCCCCTCGGATAGCGGAGTTCCTCCTGGAAACAGGCAGGGCGGATCTGGTGTCGATGGGGCGGGCCCTGCACGCGGACCCGGAACTGCCGAACAAGGCCGCCTCGGGCGCCTTGGAGGACATCGTTCCCTGCATCGCGTGCAACTGCGGGTGCATCGGTTCCGTGGTGAAGGGACTGCACGCCACCTGTATCGTCAATCCCGCGGCAGGCAGGGAGAGAGAGATGACCCTTGTGCCCGCGGAAAAACGGAAGAAAGTCCTGGTGGCCGGGGGAGGGCCGGCAGGGCTCGAGGCGGCTCGCGTCGCTTCCCTGAGGGGCCACCAGGTGACTCTTTACGAGAAGGAACAGAAGCTCGGCGGTCAGGTCAATCTCGCCAGCGTGCCCCCGTTCATGCAGGAGATGGGCCAGCTCATCAAGCATCTGACCACCCGGGCGGAGAAGGCGGGCGTTGCGCTCATGCTGGGCAAGGCGGTCACCCCCGAACTCATCGAAGAGATCAAGCCGGATGTGGTCGTCGTCGCCACCGGGGCATCCCCTGTCGTCCCGAAAAACATCCCCGGAGTCGACAAGGACACGGTCGTAACGGCCTGGGAAGTCCTGGCCGGTCACAAGGCGTCCATAGCCAGAAAGGTGATCATCGTCGGCGGGGGTCTTACCGGCTGCGAAACCGCCGACTTCCTGGCCCTTCCCACCGACAACATGGCCGCTGCACCCACGCACGTCACCCTCCTGGAAATGCGGGAGGAAATCGCCATGGACAGCATGGCGGAACCGCGGCACCTGCTCCTGGACAGACTTCGGGAGAAGCGCGTAGAGGTTATCGTCCGGGCCCGGGTCAAGGAAATACTCGACGACGGAGTGGTGTTCGAGCGAGACGGCCGGGAGGAAACCCTTCGCGGTTTTGAATATGTGATTCTGGCCATGGGGGCAAAATCGGCCGATACCCTGTCAAAGGCGATCGAGGGGAAGGTGCCGGAGGTCTATGTGATCGGTGATGCAGCCCAGCCGCGCAGAGCCCTGGAGGCGACTGCCGGCGGGGCCGAGATCGGGCGAAGAATCTGATTCCCTTGTGCGCTATGGGGAACGAATCATCCCCGGTACTTCAGAAGGATCCTGCACTTCTGCACCCCCTGGGGAGCGGATTCCAGGACGGTGAGTTCCGCTCCCAGGAGCTTGAAGAGCGTGCGGTCCATTTCCATGGCCGCATCGCAGGCTTTCGCCTGATCAGGCCGTTTGTAGCCGTAAGGGCAGCCGTTTACATAGAACTCAAAGCTGTCAGGCCCCATACTCTGCTCGATGACCTCAAAGGGGAAGTTCATCTCTTTGCGCGTCTTCAACAAATACTCCTTCAGTTCCAGGATCGAACTCATCCGCCTGGTCCCTGATCCCGGCATGTAAAAGATCATCCTCCCCATGGATCTATTCATGGATCTTGCGAAGGGCTCGCCCACCCAAGGCACCTTGCAGATCCTTTCATAGAGTCTTCCGAGCTTGGGCATCACTTTGTCCGTATTCGGCCGCATTCTCTCGCTCCTCGTTATGACTCGAATTGCTTCCGTTGTTTACGCATTCCAGGGAACAGCATTCGTGCGGCCGCAGTTCCCGGCGACGGAGGTATTCTCTACAACCTCCACCATACATGGCAGGCGTCCGCACGAGACCGGGGCACAATGCGCCGACACGAATTCCGAAGAGATCGTTCTAGCGGTCCAGGCGCCATTCGCCGCCGGGGAAGTGTTCCCTGATCCGTACCTTGGTGGGTGAGCCATGACGCAGGTAACTCCTCCGTCCGAACGGAGAGGATGATCCGGCAACCTTCCCCCTTCCCAGCACGATGAGAAAGGTTGCCGGAATCCTCTCGTCCGACCAGGCCGTAATTCGACCAACCCGGAAGAGCTCGATCAACTGCCCATGATCGATCCGAGTTTCATCGCCAGGCTCATGTCTCCGCTGATCTTGATCTTGCCCGACATGAAAGCCATCTGGGGATTGAGGCGACCGGCATTGATCTCTCGCCAGTCCCCGACCGCCTGGGTAATGGTCATCTTGGGGGAGGCCGCCTTCCCCTTGGCGGTCTTGATCTCTCCGCCCGCCAGTTCCATGTAATACTCCCCACCACCTTCCCCGGTCAGCACAACCTGGATAACAGCGTTCACGTCTTTGATCTTGGACATCTGATCCCGGTTCGCCGCCGCCTGTTCCGGCATCCATTTGAGATAGTAATCGTCCGGCGTGATGTTCTCTGGGGGTTTCGGTCGCTCTGCCATGGTCTGTCTCCTCTCTTTACATGGGTTGTCTGAAACACCGTTCCTGCTCCATGAAGCCCCTAAGAGCTTCCCCTATCAGAGATGTTCTGAACCAGCCCCATTTCATGCATACAGACTCCTTCGGACAGGGTTTGTGGCAAACTCACGACGGCGGCAGAACATTTGTCCGTTGTCCGTCATGGCGTTCATCGAGGCCGGCGACTCACCCTCGTCGCGATTCAACTGCTGCGCCAACCTGCCCGATCATCCCAGCCCCATTTGGGCCAGCCGCTCCTTCGCCTGCGGCGGCTCCAACTTGCGGCGGCGTACCATGGTCAAGCTCTCCGTTGGACACGCCGGCACACAGTTGCCGCAACCGAAGCACATATTTCCGTTCACCGCAATCACCTCATCCACGACCCTCAAGGCTTCCATCTGGCACCGTTCCACGCAATCCCCACAGCCGGTGCACGTGTCTTTGTTCGCCTCTACAATGAAGTTGGAATACTCGAGCACGGTATTGTTATGCGTGCGCTTGGCGTTCGCCAAGAACTCGCAGCAGCATCCGCAGCAATTGCATACGAAGAATGCCCGGTCTGAGTAATTGCCCACATTGTGCATGAGGCCGGCTTTCTCGCAAAGCAGGATGATTTCACGGGCCTCTTCCCTGGTGATTTTCTTTCCGAAGCCCCGGTCGATGGCATAATCGGCCGCCTCACCCACCAAAAGGCAGGAATGTTTAGGAACGCCCTCGATCTTGCAGGGGTCGTCAAGCAAGTACTTATGGTGGCGGCAGTAGCACGTTGCCGCTGAAAAACAGGTTTCTCTTTCGATCATTTCGCTCAGTCTTTCATACGAATAGATTTCGGTTGTCTGCGGCAACTCGCTCTCGACCGTGATGATCCGGGCCGGCGCCTCCGGCATCATCTGCTTCATCATTTCGGGATCCTTCATGACCGCATCCATGAGGTCCCTCATTTCCCCTTCCATGAATTCTTTCAGCATTCTTGCGACTTTCCGGTCTTTTGGGGTATCCCTTCCCCGCATCAACTGGTATTCCACCACCCCGGGGACGAATTGGGTGAGGGTGTATTTCCGGACGCCGTCCTTGCCTTTGATGACGAAAATCAACCCGTTGTCGGCCATGGATTCAAGCATTTCTTTCAGAGATTGCGGGTCTTGCGAATACGTCTCGCTCAGTTCGGCGACCGTGAAAGCGCCCACGGGGAACTTGGCCCCCACTTCGGCCTGTTCCGGCGTGTAGAACTGCTCGAGGATCTTGAAATACGGCTCTACGAGGAGCATCTTCACCTGGTGCTCGTTCAGCCGCATTCCCAATCTGTAATAAACGTCGTCGATGCTTCTCATCGATATCTCCTTGTTCACCTGTGCGCCGATCTTTCTGCATGAACCATCAGGACAAATCCACCTTGCCCAGAATCCGGTTTACCACGTCGTCCACGGCGTTCGGGTTGTCGAGTCTCAGCTTGATGGCGCCGCGCGGGCATGCGGCTGCACACCGACCGCAAACCCGGCAGTACTCATCGATGATCGCCCGGCCACCTCTCACCTGAATGGCCTTGATAAAGCACGCCTTCTCGCACGTCCCGCAACCGACGCATGCGTCGGTCACTTCAACGGACAACCCTTCCACCGGATGCATGATTCCATCCACCGTCGCTACGGGTCCTCGCCGGAAGGCACGCGACAGGCAACAGCATTCGCAGCAGAAACAGTTGGTAAGCAGTCTGCCGTCGTAAGGTATGCGAAGCAGCTCGTAATCCGCCCTCGCCTCTCCGACAATAGGCACGAGTCCCGCCGCGATCGCTCTTCGCACATGGGCCCTGGCTTCCTCCTTGGTCGCCTCCCGGCCGTACTCACGAGGGATTTTCCTGGCAGATTCCCCCATGAAGATGCAACCTACGTCCCTTGGATAGTGTTCGCATCCGTAAATGGCCCGGCACGCGCACTGTTGGAGGATCACACGGTAATTCGAGATATCGATGAGGCGGTCAAGCACCTCTTCGGGCAGCGCGATGCCCTCGGCGCCTTCGATATCCTTGTTGATGGGGATGGTAGAGACGTAGGAAAGATTCGGATCCAGCGCCGGGATCCTGTCCCGCAGTGCGGGGATGTAAGCCATGGCGTAAAGCCACTCGAAGCTCTTAAAGAACTTCGTGGCCAATTTCCCTCCCCGCTTGCGATCGAACTCGTAGGCTGCGTTGAACGCCGGAACGACCCCCCTGTGGAAGATTGTCTTTGAAATCCGCTTCACCGCATCCCTGGAATAAGCAATCATGCCTTGCCCCCCTGTCCTTTACCGACCCTGTAAGTCTAGCCCTGGATCTGCGGCCGGAACTCCCCGAAGTACTCCAGAATATGTTCTTGACTCATGTGTTCGTCTCCCTGCGCACTTCGGAGTCGAGATCAGCCTTCGGCAACCCTTGCCGGGGGAACGAGCATCCCGTGGAGGTCGAGTTCCGCATTTTTCCTCGCCAAGGCTTTGATCTGTTCCTCGTCAAACTTCCTTCTCTGGTCGAACAGGTAGGTCGAGGCGAGCTTTTCCATGGCGCCGCTCAACCGGATGGCTGCCAGTTCCGTATCCAAGTCCTGTCTGACAAGCTCGTTGCACTTCCACTGGTCCATCATCGTCCTGATCAAAGAAATGTTCCTCCGATCGTACTCCTGCCGGATCTGCGTGAATCGCTTGCTCACGCCGGCGGAGACCTCCAAGGCGATCCTGGCGAAGTCGCGGTCCGCGAATATGAAGCGCAGGGTCCGCTCCAGGCTTTTCACATAGGCGTCCACGATCTCCTCTCGGTTCTCAAAGATGGGTTCCTTGGACTCATATCCGTCAATCATCTGCCGGTTCATCTCCTCGAGTTGCTCTTCCAGGATGATTGCGAAGATCGCTTCCTTGTTCTTGAAATAGCGGTATATCGTTCCCCGGCCGACGCCTGCCTTCTTGCAGATCATTTCGATATTGGTCTTGTGATAGCCGTGAGCGGCAAAGACCTTCTTCGCGACCTCCATGATCTGTCTTCTTCTATATTCCGGTTTCATCCCTCAATGTCCTTTCCTTGGAAATTGGAATGACATGTCATTCTCAATATGCCGGTTTTACTTTTCTATGTCAATATATTATCTTATCCGTGCATGTCGACAAAAGAAGAGTATTCGTGGACGGGGGCCATCCAATAGGTTACGCCGTCGAGGTCCTTCTCGCAGGAAAGGAGTGGTCATGTTCAGGCAACTCTTCACCCCGATCCAGATCGGAAGCATGGTTGTGCGAAACCGTATCGTCATGCCGCCCATGCACATGGGGTATGGGAGTACGGACGGGACGGTTACGGAGCGGTACCGTGACTACTACGGGGCTCGCGCGAAAGGCGGCGCGGGTCTCATCATCACCGAGGCGACCGCGGTGCATCCGGAACGGAAATACGGGTTGGTGCCGCTTTGCCTCTACGATGATGCCCTGATTCCGAGCTGGAGAGAGTTGGCGGATACCGTGCATCGCCATGGGGCAAAGCTTGCGGTTCAACTCATGGACCCCGGGCCCGAGGGGATGAAGATCCTGACCGGGATGGATCCTGTCGGCCCTTCCCCCGTGCCCGGCCGGAGCCTTTTTCGAAGCATGCCCAGGGAACTCACCATCGGTGAAATCCAGGCCATTGTGGAGGACTTCGGGCATGCGATCCGGCGCGCCCGGGAAGCCGGACTCGACGCGGTGGAGATCCATGCCGCCCACGGCTATGCCCTGGTCGGATCCTTCATGTCCCCGTTCTTCAACAAGCGAACGGACGCATACGGCGGTTCCCTGGAACGCAGAGCCAAGATCCTCCTCGACATTATCCGGTCGGCCCGAGACAAGGTCGGCCCCGACTTTCCCCTCATCGTACGGATCGCCGGCGATGAGCGCCGAACCGGCGGCCGCACCCTTCAGGAGAGCCAGTTCATCGCACGTATTCTCGTCGACGCAGGCGTGGATGCGATCGAGGTATCCGGCGGCACCATCCCCACCGTCTTCTGGGCGGTCGTTGCCCCTTCGGGAACCCCCCTTGCCCTCAACGCCGACTTTGCCCACGGAATAAAGCAGGTTGTTGATGTGCCGGTGATCTGCGTGGGCAGGATCAACACCCCCCGGGTGGCGGAGTTTGTCCTGGAAACCGGCAAGGCGGACATGGTGTCCATGGGGCGGGCGCTCCATGCCGACCCGGAGCTGCCGAACAAGGCCGCTGCGGGGAACCTGGATGACATCACCCCCTGCATTGCCTGCAACATCGGATGTATCGGCACGGTCATGCAAGGCCGGTTTGCGACCTGCATCGTCAATCCCGCCGCGGGAAAAGAGAGGGAGATGGCTCTCGTCCCCGCGGACGAACCGAAGCAGGTCCTGGTTGCCGGGGGAGGCCCGGCCGGGCTTGAAGCGGCGCGCGTCGCGGCCCTCAGAGGCCACAGGGTGACCCTCTTTGAGAAAAGGGAGAAGCTGGGCGGTCAGATCAATATGGCCAGCGTCCCCCCCTTCATGCAGGAGATCAGCCAACTGATTCAGTATCTTTCCAGACAAGTGGAGAAGGCCGGCGTCCGGGTCGAGTTGGGCAAGGAGGTCACCCCGGAACTCATCGACACACGCAAGCCGGATGTGCTTATCGTCGCCACGGGGGCGCAGCCCCTGATCCCGGACTCCCTTCGGGGGACGGACCGAGACAACGTCGTCACGGCCTGGGAGGTCCTGGCCGGCCATGAGGCCGCATTGGCCCGCAACGTTGTCATCGTCGGGGGCGGCCTCGTCGGCTGCGAAACGGCCGACTTCCTGGCACAGACGACAGACAACATGGATGTGGCTCCCACCCATGTCACCATCCTGGAGATGCGGGACCGGCTCGCTCTGGACGGCAACCCCGAGGCAAGGCACCTGCTCATGGAGAGGCTTTACGAAAAACGGGTGGAGATCCTCCTCAACGCCAAGGCCAAGGAGATTATCGATGGTGGGGTGGTACTCACGAGAAACGGCCAAGAAGTGTCCGTCCAGGGCGCAGAGTATGTCATCCTCGCCACGGGGGCAAAGCCGGTAGACACCTTGTCCGCGGCCGTCAAAGACAAGGTGCCCGAAGTCTATGTGATCGGCGATGCCCGGAACCCGGCGACGGCCCTCCAAGCCACCGCGGACGCCGCCGAAGTCGGTCGGAAGATATAGTCTCCAGGGGACAGCAAGGTGCTTTTCAACCAGCCGGGAGGCCACATCCCGGCCGGTTCCCCCGACCGGATGGAGCAATTCAATCGGGATGGATCGGGCTAGAAAACGACATCCATGGGGCTCTTGTCATCCGATTCCACGGACTTGGCGATCCCGTAGACTTCCGGCAGGATGTTGGCCGCGAAAAACTTGGCCGTCTCGATCTTGTTGTGGTAGAACTTTGCGTCGCCGTGTTCTTCCGCCAACCGACGTTTGCCCTCATGATCCAAGACGCCTTTGTCCGCGCAAAGGGCCCCGAGCTTTTCATGGGCCAGCAGGGCCTGATCGAGGATGAAGTAGGCGGAGACGACGTGACCGAACATGAACAGGTACGGGGTGGCATACTGATGCGGATAATGGATGTCCCCGCCCATCCCCTTGCTGCCCAGCCTCACCGTCGCGGCGACCAGCTGGTCCTTCGCCTCCCCCAGAAGCTTGACGTGCTTCCCCAGTGCAGGGTGAGCGCCGTTTCTTTCCACGAACTCGCCCAATAGATCGACAAAATCCCGAAACAGCCGACCCTTGCGCATGGCCACCTTGCGTCCCAGCAGATCCATGGCCTGGATCCCGGTGGTTCCCTCGTAGATGGTGCCGATCTTGGCGTCGCGCATGAGTACGGAGACTCCGTATTCCTCACAGTACCCGTATCCGCCGTGAACCTGCAACGCCAGGTTGATGGACCGGAACGCCATCTCCGTGCAGTAGCCCTTGCAGACCGGCGTGAGCAGTTCAACGAGATGGGTGCAACGTTCCCGCTCATCTTCGTCCCGGGTGTGGTTCGCCCGGTCGAGCCAGTACGTTACGGAATATACCAGGCTGCGCGCGGCCTCCACGATGGCCTTCTGGGTCAGCAACATGCGGCGCACATCGGGGTGTTCCACAATGGGAACACGAAGTGCAACAGGGTTTTTCGCCTCCTCGACGCGTGTCCCCTGAACCCGTTCCTTCGCATAATCGAGGGCCAGATGATAGGCGGCGGCCGCCTGCGATACGCCCTGGGCGCCCACGCCCAGCCGCGCATGGTTCATCAGCTTGAACATGATTTGAATGCCCTGGTTCTCTTCACCGATCAGCCAGGCCCGGCAGGGACCGTCTTCCCCATAGGCGATCGAACAGGTGGCCGAAGCGTGCATGCCCATCTTCTCCTCGACCCCCGTGGCCTTGAGATGGTTGAAAGCGCCGATGCTGCCATCTTCGTTGACCAGGTACTTCGGCGCCACGAACAGACTCAAACCCTTGACGCCGGGAGGGGCCCCCTCCACGCGGGCCAGGAGGACATGGACCATGTTCTCGTTCATGTCGTGATCCCCGCCGGAGATGAAGATCTTGTTGCCTGTCAGGAGGTAGGTGTCGCCGTCGCGCCTGGCCGAAGTCTTGATTTCCCCTACGTCGCTTCCCGCCTGGGGTTCCGTGAGGACCATGGCCCCTGCCCACACGCCGGTGAGCATCTTTTCGCAATACGTATTCTTCAAGTAGTCCGAGCCTTCTTTCGCTATCAGGTTGGCCGTTGCACTGGTAAGCCCCTGGTAGCCGCTGAAGCCGGTATTGGCGGCAACAAAGATATCTACGGTGGCCATGCCGAGGGTCGAGGGAAGCCCCTGCCCTCCGAACTCCGGAGAGGCGCTCACAGCTCCCCAGCCGGCCTCGTTGAACCTGCGCAGGGTCTCCCGCACCTCATCCGGCACCACGACCCGCCCGTTGCTGAACCGGGCGCCGTTCCTATCCGTGGGCGCAAGGGTCGGGGCGATGACGTTCACGGCAAACTTTTCGGCCTCCTTCAAAATCATCTTGTAGTCGTCGACAGTGAAATTCCTGTACGCCTCAAAGGCGGAAAGACTCCCGATTTCCAGTTTCTCGAACAGATTGAAATGAATGTCCCTCATGTCGACTCGGTAGGCCATTACGAAGCTCCTGGCAATTCACGCATACATACCTTCGAGAAGGTCTCGGTACTTCTCGGAGACAAACCGCCGCTTGACCTTGAGGGTCGGCGTGATCTCTCCTGCCTCCTGGCTAAGATCTTCCGACAGGATCTCGAATTTCTTGATGGTTTCAAAGGAAGCCAGATGCCGGTTCTTCTCGTTCACGATGTCCCGGATATGTTCCCTCACCCGCCCGTTTCGGCACAATTCCGAGACATCCTTTTCCTTGATTCCCTGCGTTTCCGCCCACGCAGCCGACTCTTCCGGGTCCAGGGTGATCAGCGCGGTCAAGTAGGGCTTCCGGTCGCCGTACACCATGACCTGGCTGATCATCGGGCTGGTCTTCAGCAGGTTTTCGATATTCTGGGGGGACACATTCTTTCCCCCGGCTGTTATGATGATATCCTTCTTTCGATCCGTGATGGTCAAGAACCCATCCGAGGAGAGCACACCGATGTCTCCGGTACAGTACCAGCCGTCGGCCCGAAAAGCCTCTTCCGTACTCCGGCCGTCCTTCAGGTAACCGGAGAACACAATCGCAGAGCGGAGCAGGATTTCCCCGTCTTCGGCGATCTTGATTTCCATCCCCGGGACTGCCGCCCCGACCGTGCCGAACCGGAAGCGATCCGGTCGGTTGAAGGACACAGAGGGGGATTCGGTCAGGCCGTATCCCTCAAGGATCAGTATCCCCGCTGCGTGGAAGAACTCCAGGATTTCCTCCGACAAGGGAGCTCCGCCGGTGACGGCGCAACGGATTTGACCGCCGAGGAGAGACCTCACTTTCCTAAAAAGAAGCCTCTCCGCAATCGCATGCTGGACCCGGAGCGTGAAAGGGAGAGGTCGCTTCTCCCGCCTCCGTCGGCTCACCTCCTTCCCTGTCTTCACGCAGAAATCGAACAGCCTACGCCTCATCGGGGAGGCCTGGTTCATGCCCGAGGCAATTCTCTGATGGATTTTCTCATAGATACGAGGAACGCTGTGGAACACGGTCGGTCGGATGTCGGCAAGGTCCTCGATGAGGGTCTCGATCCCGCCGGCATAACTCCACATGTTTGCGTTGTAGATCCCCGAGAGGATCACGAACCGGCCGAACACGTGAGGCAAAGGCAGCCAGGCGACGGTTCTGTCCTCCTCGGGCACGAAGATCCCCATCTGCCTGAAGGCCTCCAGGATCGACAGGATGTTCCCGTGCGTAAGAACAGCGCCTTTTGGGGGGCCCGTCGTCCCGGAGGTATACACACAGATCGCTCCGTCGGTGCTCTCAATCTTCTGCGCCCGCCTCCGATACTCCGCCTCCCATTCCGCCTGATTCTTCCGGCCCAGATCCAGGACGTCTGCATAGCTCAGCATGCTTGCATCGCACATGTCGGGCACGGGATCCATCATCACGAACTTCCCGACCCCTGGAATCCTGTCCCGTATTTGTTCAATCTTCCTCCACTGCGCCTCGTCTTCCACGACGAGGATTCTTGCTTCCGAATGCTCCAGGATGTACCGCACCTGCTCCGGCGTGTTCGAGTGGTAGACTCCCACGCCGATCCCGCCTATCGCAAGCGTCGCGCGGTCCGCTATATCCCACTCTTCTCGGGTGCTCCCGAGAATCGCCACCTTTTCGCGGGCCCCCAACCCCAGAGAAAGCAGGCCGATGGCGAATTGCTTCACAAGTTCGCCATACTCTCTCCACGAACGGGAAACCCATTCTCCCCGGACCTTGCGTCGGTACGCGGGACGGTCCCCGTATTGTTTCACCTGGTTCTGCCAATACAGGACGATGTTCATGGCGTATTTCACTCAGGTGCTCCGCGTCCACATGGGGGTCAGCTTGAGCTTGCTGATCTTCCAACCCTGAGGCGTTCTCACCAGCGTGTTCGTATAGTACCCTCCCACCGTGTAGGTATTCTGAGGGTTGTAATGCTGGGCCTGCACATAGGCCGTGCAGGTCGCCCGATCCCCCTCGATGGTGATCGCGTGGTTGGTAATGATGTGCTGGGTGGATTCGAATGAGCTGACGAGGGCAATCGCCTGCTCCACCCAAACGTCCGCCGGTAGCCTCGCCGGTTCCCCCAGTCCCATACCGGACATGTCCAAATCCATTTCGTCCGTGAAACAGGAACGGTACAGTCCCCGGTCCCGCCTGTCGACTCCGGTTGCGTAACGAGTCTGGGTGTCGATGATCTCCATGCGATCCCACAGCGCCTGAATCTTCTCTTTCTCCATGGTTCCTTCTTCCCTCGGTCCGTCCGGTCGTTGCAGCGAAAAGGTCTCAGAACGGCAGTTCGGATCTCATCTGCGTCCTGTTTCCCGCACCTCTCAGAGCAGAGCGTTCCAGTCGAAAAAAGTAATCGAATGATCCAAGGGTGTTAGATGCTGTTTGAAGGTAGGTTCGAGGACGCGCGCAAGATCCGTGGCTGTCCACCCCTCATGGTTATGGAGGCTCCGAACAACAAGAGGTTGACTGTACGTGTATATTTCCTTTCCCCGGACACCGAAGACTTGTCCGGTAATGCCGGCCGCCCGCTCGCTGGACAGGAACACCGCCAGGGGCGAGACGTCCTCCGGCCGCATGTCTTTGAACAGGCGATCGACGCTCTTCTTCATTTCACTCGTTACGGCAGGGATGGAGGCCGGAATCCGCGTCCAGGCAAAAGGGGCGATACAATTCGCGGTCACGTTGTACCGTTTCATTTCCAAGGCGAGGTTGCGGCTCAGACCCAGCATCCCCATCTTGGCCGCACCGTAGTTGCATTGTCCGATCGTACCGATGAACCCGGCCGTCGAGGTGATAAAGAGGACTCGACCCCATCGATGCCTCCGCATGGCCGGGGCCGCCGCACGGGTGCAGTAAAAGGAACCCATAAGATGTACAGTGACGACCGCATCCCACTGCTCTTCGCTCATTTGACAAAGGAACTCATCCCGCAGGATGCCCGCGTTGTTGACCAGGATGTCCACGCGCCCGTAATGGTCGATGGCAGTCTGTATGACGGTATGCCCCCCCTGCCAGGAAGCCACCGAATCCGTATTGGCCACAGCGTACCCACCCGCCGCCTCGATCTCCTTCACGACCCTTCCGGCCACAGAGGCATCCCGCCCCTCTCCATGCACGGACCCACCCATGTCGTTCACCACGACCCGCGCCCCTTCCCGGGCAAAATGGAGGGCTATCGCCCGCCCGAGCCCCCTGCCGGCGCCCGTAACCACGGCCACCCTGCCTTCAAGGATTCCCACCCAACACCTCTCCCGTGCTGTCCCCGTCGCGTCTGGATCGGCCCGGCGCCCTCTCAGACGCCCTCATCGCCCTGCACAACCTTCGTCCGTAACGCTTCCGCAGACCGCGCCTTGGAGATCCCTTTTCCCCGGCCGTCTCGCGGCCCATCGAAAGAGCGGCCGCTCCTAGGAGGCCGAATCCCAGGAGAAGTAAGCATCCGAAGACTCCAAGGGGGTGAAATGGGGTCTCATCGTTGATTCGAACGTCTCGAAAAGCCTCTCCACCGTCCACCCCTGCGAGTTGTGCATGCTCCTCTGAATACGGGACTGGGAGAACAGAAAGATCTCCTTGCCCCGCACCCCAAACATCTGCCCTGAGAGACCGCGGGCCGCGTCACTGGCCAGGAACACGGCCAGAGGGGCCGCCTCTGCGGGATCCGAATCAGACCCCGGCTTGCTGCAGCGTACGACGCAGTTGGAGGTCACGTTGTAACGATCCACTTCGATGGCCGCGTTTCGGCTAAGACCGGCGACTGCCATCTGGGCGGCTCCGTGGTGGGTGCGCCCGACCGCGCCGATGACCGCCTCCGCTGAAAGCACGTGAATCAGGCGGCCCTGCTTCTGTTTCCGCATACAAGGCAAGGCGGCGCGTATACAGAGAAAGCTCGCCTTCATCCAGTTGCGCTGGATCGAATCCCACTCCTCCGGCCTGACGTCAACGATCATGCGTTTCGGGAAGTCATCTGCATCGCTCAGGTTGTTCACCAGGATATCGAGACGACCAAAGTGGCTTACTGCGGCTTCGACCAACCCATGGCTTCCTTGCCAGGAGACGACCGATGCGGCGCAGGCCGCTGCATCCCCACCCCTGTTCCTGATCTCTCTGACTACACCTTCCGGCGATGAGGGGTTCTCCTCTCCCGGCTTTGCAGAACCATCGGAATGATGAACCACCACCCGAGCCCCTTCGTCCGCCATCAACATGGCGATCGTCCGTCCCGCCCCCCTTCCGGCATTCGTGACAACGGCTACCTTCCCGTCAAGTATGCCCGCCAAAAAATCCTCCTTCCCCCGTGGGATCCGGAGCCCGACACAAGGGGTTCCGGCTTTCCTCCGGGATGACGGACCGTTCGTCTTTTCGCCTCTCCCCGTTTTCCCCGGGGTGCGCACACGGACGGCCTTCGAGCCTCGATGCCTGTCCTTACGTTTTCTTCTTGCCTGCAACGACCTTTGCGAGGTGATGGCTGTCAAAGAAGATGTTCAAGGATTTGATCTTCCCGTCTTCGATACGAAACCAGTCGGTTGCCTTGAAGTCCAGAAGGACCCCGTCCTTCGTCCTCCCCTTGAAATCGATGAAGACGGCTGCCCTGTTTCCGGACACGAGGATCTCTTCCGGAGTGTCTACGTGCTGGGGATAGTCGGCCGGCACCCGCAGATAGAAGGGTTTGACGTTGTCCAGTCCCCGCGTCTTGAAGTTGAAGGGCGCCTTGAACTCCACGTCCGGGTCGAACAATTCGAAAAACTCGTCGAACTTCTCCTCGTTCACCAGACGGAAATAGCTCTCCACCGTCTCGCTGATCTTGTCCCTCATGCCGCCCCCCGCTTTCCATCGTCATGCTTGGCTTCCAAAACCGCCTTCCTCTCTCCACGGATCGATACAATCAACACGGCTGTCCCCACGAAACACGTTACGGAAGCTTCCCCATGCTCGCAAGCTCGTCCGCAACGTCCCGCAAGCCGAGTTCTTCCAGTGTATTTCGGGTAGGTGCGCCGGTGACCTTGTCCCACCCGACGACCCTGTAATAGTCGTCCAGCATCCTGTCCATGCCTTCCGGCGTCAATCGCTCGCCCTTGTAAGGCCCCGAGGGAACAGGCTCTTCCATTGCCCTGCCATGAATCGTATCGTCCTGCCGCGTGATCCCCTCCCGGACAAGGAAGGCTCGCTCCACGTTGTTGATCCTCGCCGCGATCTCCTTCATTCTCTTCTCGTCGAAATCCACGCCGGTGGCGGCCGTGAGCAATTCTCCCATCTCCTTCAATCCGATGGCTGTTCCGAACCAAGCGCTCGAGAACTTGCAGATTCCCAGGGCATCGCACATGGCGCACAGGGATGCATAGTAGTTCACGAGCCCTCCCTTGCCCTCATACGACCGCGGATTCGCCGCTTCTTCGTGACCGAAAAGCTTCTTGGCCGTCGCGGGCTTCATCGGGTAAAACTCGACTCCCGGCCACCCGCGCTGCGGGTCGGCCCCGCGACTCGAAACCGCATCCGAGAGGGCGCATCCTTTGAGTGTTCGAATGTCCACTTGATCGATGTCACCGCCCTTGGTGTGGGAGATGTACTTCTCGGCGCCCTTGCCGATCCTCTTTGCAGCGATGGCCGAACCTTCCGCCAGCACATCCCCCAGTCCCTCCCTCCGGATCACCTTCATCAGCATCTCGATCTGGGCATCCGCGTTTCCCCATAGCAGGGGAATTCCATCCGTATCCTCCTTCGTGATGATCCCCCGCTGGTACCACTCATAGGCCGCAGCCAGGGTAATCCCGGACGTATCGCCGCAGATTCCGTATTCATTGCAAATGTTGTTGATCTTGAGCAGGGCGGCCTCATCGTTGTTGCCGCAGGAAGGACCGTGCGCGCTCATGATGCAGAATTCTGTGCCGTGACCCTCCTCGCCCGCGTGGGCCCCTTTCTTGATCTTGAACTCATGCTTGCAGTGTATGGGGCAACCGAAGCAGGCGACGCTCCTCGTCATGTGCTTCATCATGCTCTTCGCACTGTAGTTCTCGATGTAATCGATGTCAGCCGTCACCTGAGCGTTCCTCGCCACCGATCTCCCCTGGGAATGGTACTGGGTCAGGTACATCAACGTCCCAACCTTGGAAAAGCTCTCATAGGTAGGCCCTTTCCTGATCCTCATGACCCAGTCTCTGGCGATCGCCTTGAACCGCTGCGGATCGGCTACGTGGAAACCTCTTGTTCCCCGGACCGCCACGGCCTTAAGATTCTTCGACCCCATCACCGTGCCCATGCCGGTCTTGCCGCAGGCATTGCCGTAGTCGGTCATCAGGGACGCGAACCGAACCAGGTTTTCACCCCCGGGACCGATGGCTGCGATTCGTATGCGAGGGTCTCCCAGTTCGTCCCGCAGGATCGCGTACGTCTGCGAAACCACCTTGCCCCAGAGATGGCCGGCGTCCCTGATTTCCACCCGGTCGTCATCGATCCACAGATAGACGGGCCTGTCAGCGGCCCCCTCGAGGATGATGTGGTCGTATCCGGCCCACTTCACTTCGGGGCCGAAATGCCCACCAGCGTTCGAATCCCCCAATATGCCCGTAAGAGGCGACTTGGAAGTAACGTGGATTCTCCCTGAGGTAACCAGGCCTGTGCCGGTCAGCGGAGAGGTCCCGAAAAACAGTTTGTTCTCCGGCCCGAGGGGATCGATGCCCGGTTTCACCTCATCGTACAGGAGACGTGAGTTCACACCCCTGCCGCCCGCGAAGTCGTCCCGGAGCGTCTTGGGGTATTCCTCCTTTCGTATGCTTCGATCTGTCAGGTTCACACGCAAGAGAGATCCCGCCCACCCGTACATGAAGTTGCCTCCCCTGATCGGAAATGAGGACCCTATGCTTTGTCCATGGAAGTCAACGTACCGATTGCTTTCGTGTCCACGTAGAGAATCGCACCGGTCGGGCACCATTTCGCACATTCCGGATCTCCGTCGCAGAGATCGCACTTGAATACCTGGCCTGTGTGCGGGTCGATCCGCATCGCGCCGAAAGGACACGCCGCGACACACGCGTAGCACCCGATGCAGTTGTTTGTCGAAACGCGGACGATCCCCGTCTCCTTGTCCCGCCGGATCGGCTTTTCCCCCTCAACGGGACAGGCCTTTTCACAGGGAGGCGCGAGACAATGCCTGCAGATCATCGGCGTATCCAGGCCCTTCCTGTTCTTCTGGATCCAGATTCTCGCCTTGACCGGGTTAAACATACCGCTCTTCTCCAGGGAACAGGACATCTCGCACGTCCTGCAGTTCACGCACAGTGCCGGCCTGGAAATCAGTTTCTTGGGCATAGTCCTTGTGGCCTTTCTCTGCAAGTCTGGATGGAACCGCCTCTGTCGATCTACTTCGCTTGCTGGATCGCCTCCGTTGCCAGGCGGGCGCATCTTCCGATCGCGGACATGCTGATTCCTCTGGCTTCCCGGACGGTGTTCGACACGACAAACAGATTGCGGAATTTCGGCACCCGCATCGAGGGGCGTTTCGTGCAGACGAATCCGGGAGACTGGGCAATTCCGTACACGCCGGCATGCGCCACCCGCCACCGATATCCCTTCTTCAGCTGCGGGTAGAGTCGAATCGATTCCCGCTCGAGCATGGCAATCGTCTCGCGGATCTGCCGCCTCACCTTTGCCTGATCCCGGCTGAGCAGATCAGGAAGCTCGTCGTAATGCCCCTGGTAGGAGACATGGAACTGGTGCTGGTTCACATCGTCCCCGTAGGAGGGCATGGGGTAGAAGATCCCGGAAAAACCCGATTCCGGAAGATTCGGCGCCCAGCGGAAGGTCTGGGTGTCGAAAAGGGGTTCGTCCAGTCCGTAGATGATGCTCCAGGCCGTGCTCACTTTCGCGCCGATCCACCTCACCCAATCGGTCCACCACCTGGGAAAGGCATCCTCGTCCATAACCTTGAACAGGTCCCAGAGGGGGAGCGTAACCACCACGAAATCGGCCTGTTCCGTTTCCACGTCCAGCACCTGGCTGTGGAAGAGCCGTTCCCCGACCTCCAGGTTGACCCCCACCGCCTCCCCCTTGCGGGTCGCCACGCTCTCCACCCGCGCATTCAGCCTCACCTCGCCCCCCCGGGCTTGAATGGTATCCGCGAGGGGCTGCAACACCCGGTTCATGCCTCCCTTGATCACGCCGCCCATTTCGCTCAATTTGCGGCCTCCATCGATGAACTCCCGAAGAATATAGATCATCTCACCCGTCGAATAGGTCTCGAAGCGGTTGCCCACACTCGTCGAACAGGCCAGGTAGAAGAAGAGCTTGTGGATCCCGGGATCGTCGGACACGCTCTCCACCCATTCGCTGAGAGGCAGATCATCCAGTTGTGCGATCTCTTCGGGAGTTAGACGCATCATTTCACCGAAGACCTTCTTGTACATGTCCGCAGTGAACAATTCCTTGGGCCCCATCCATTTCCCTTCATGGTAGATCTCGCTCTTCCCCATTTCCGCCAACTCCGGATAGGGAAGCCCCAAGTCCGCGAAGATCGACTCCAAGTGCCCCGCCCGAGAGGGAATGTGCGCCCCGTCGTCCAGAACCTGGCCCGCATGGAGGATGCTCTTCGCACGCCCCCCGATAACAGCGTCTTTTTCCAGCACGAGCACTTTCTTGCCCGCATGGGCGAGAAGCGCTCCCGTACAAAGTCCGCCATAGCCTGCGCCCACAACGATCACATCCCACCGACCCATCGCGCTCTCCCCTCCTGGTTTCAAGAACTGGTCCTCAGCCAGTCATCTCCCGGATAGAATCTGTCGGACCACCTCTTTGGCCGAAAGGGCGCACGCCTCGATTCCGACAGTCCCCGGCGGCATACAACCATCTCCCACATTGTACAGGTTCTCGATCGGGGTCTTCGTGGGCATCGGATACCCGGGCCACCTCCGCATGGACGGCCACTCACCCTGATGGGTCGCGACCAGGACTCTTTGCTCTTTTCTGTTGAAAGACGGGAAATTCTCTTCCAGGTCCCTCATGATCTCTTCGATCGTCTGCTTTCGTCTCATGGGCGGGATGGAGGATTCCGGCACACTGAAGGTCGTGGTCATGTGCACCCCCGGCGGCGCCAACTCCGGACAGGTCAGCGTCGGACACTCGAGGAAGATCAGCCTCCGGGTGTTTCCGAAATTGAAGATTCCGGGAAAGGGGTGGAGCGGCTCCTCCGAAAAGATGCTCACGTGAATCACCGGTGTTTCGAACGGGTGTTCCCGGAGAAGGGACAGGTAGCTCTTGTCGAAATTCTCTTCTCCGCCCAGTTCGACGGTCTTCTTCGGGCCTGCGTTGCTGATGACGAAATCCGCCTCCACGGTCTCTTCGACACCGGTTCTCTCCACCACGGCGCCCCTGACGCGCCCCTTCTCCACGAGAATGCCCTTGCAGGCCGTTCTGCGGTTGACCGTTGAGCCCCTCTCCTCGATCGCCCTGGCCAGGGAGTTCATCATTTCCACGTTCCCATGGACCGCAATACCATACCGGTTGTTCCTCCCCATGGCCTTCAGGAAACGGAAGTACTCGCCTGCCGGGACCTCGTTCGGACTTGTGCCGATAAAGGCAGCGCAAAATCCCCGCAGCAGATTGTGAACCTCCGGATGCTTCGTGTGCCGAGACAGCCACGCCTCGAAGGAAATCTTGTCGGAAGGCTCCCGCCCGCTGAGGGCCCTCTTGAAATGGATCACAAGACCCCCGGCTGCGGCCGCATCTCCCATGGCGAATTCCAGCATGCCCAGCAGGCCGCCCCCCCCTTCCGTGGGAGCGTCGTACTCCCCGTGCCGGAGACGGTAGCGAAACCCTCCTGTGCATTCCCGAACGTCGAAGGCCGCCCCCATCCGCCGAAAGGTCTCATGGAATGCGCTTCGCTCGCCGAAAGGAACCAGGATGGCGCCGGTCGTCACCTTGCACCCGCGTATGTCGCGTGTTGAGCATCGACCGCCCAAGGCAGCCAACCTCTCGACGACCGAGACCTTCATACCCTCCGCCGCAAGCCTGGCCGCTGCACAAAGCCCCCCCACCCCGGAACCGATGACCAGCGCGTCCACTTTTCGCCTAGCCATGTCCTCCGCCCTTCGTGTGGGGTTTCATTCGGCAGAAGGGACTACACGTTACGCGATTTCGAAAATCTCCCTGTCATATTCCACATGCAAGGCGCCCTCCGGGCAGAACTCCACACAGCAGTAACACGAAATGCACTTCTCCGGGTCGATGACGGGAACCTCCGCAAAAGAGATCGCTCCGGCGGGGCAGGATTCATCCCCGCACAGCCTGCAGAGAACGCATTTCTCCTCATCCAGTTTCGGCCGGATTCTCGTGATTTCCTCGTAGGGGTTGAACGCCGGATCGATCATGGCGAAGGTCGGCGGCTTCTCGAAGGGCGGAAGAATTTCGAAGTCGCCCTCAACGTCGATCTTCTCCATCTCGATCTCTCCCAGGCCCTGCTCCCGTGCCATTTCCAGTTTCTTGATCGCTCTCGGGTCCCATCCCATCATGACCGTGAGCACTGCATCGACTTCGACCCCATTGGTTCCCGCAACGATCTTCCCCACCTGTCTCGGTCTGCCGTGGGTGGGGCCGCCTCCTTCCATGGCCACGATCGCGTCGACGATGTTCAACTGAGGCGTTCGGTACTTGTACAGATCGAGCCACAACTGGGTCAGCCTTTTCAGACTTTTCGACTCCAGGTGGTACCGCGCCTTCATGGCACCCACGACGTAGCCGTACAGGTTCTTGATACAGCAGGACAGCCCGCAGAGAACATGGGTCTTCATCTTCGGGATGTTGATCAGGTAATCCACATCGATGACCTTCCTCGAAAGGAACACCTTCGGGATGATCTCGGAGCCGATATCGACGAATTCGCCCTCCTTGCTGATGTTCCAGTAGTGGTCGCCCGCGAGATCCAGGATCCCGGACATCCTGATCGTGTGCATCGCCCCTGTATCAAGATTCCCCGGGTTGTCCCCGATCACGACGTCGCCGGTTTGCTCGAGGCAGGCATCCAGAACGGCCTTTACCACCCTGGCATCGGTCAGGGCCGATTTTTCCGGACCCACGGCCGCTCCGAAATTGGGTTTGAGCAGGACGCTCTTGCCCTTCAGATCCACTTGGAATGCTTCGAAGATATCATCGATCGTGGTTCGCAGGTGCTCCCAGTCGGTGTCGCGTATCATTACCCTGGACATGGGGCGGCCCTCATCGAAAGGACGTTCCGTTTCCCTGCCGGTCGAGGCCGTCAAATCTCCTGGCCTGCCACGAAGCCGGCGGTAATCGCTTCCTGAAGCTTGGCGGGTTCTCCGCAATCCCCGACGACGAATACTTGAGGGATTCTCCCTTCAAAGCGATCCGCCAGTTCCCGGTTGGTCGTAATGTTGATCGGCACCACGGTGTCCGCTTCGATGAAATGCGTTTCGCCTTCCCGGCTGATCCTGACCCCTCTATCCGTTATTCCCACAACGTCCGCCTTCGTGAGAAGTTGGGCCCCCGCTTCCTTCAAATTCTTCAGAAACACCCATCGGTGGATGATGTCGATGTCGCTACCCATGCGATTCGACCGTTCCACAATCGTCACCTGCTTTCCACTCTCCGCCAGGGTCTCGCCCAACTCCACACCGGCGAATCCGCCTCCCAGGATGGCCACACGCTTCTTGAAGGGAAAGGGAAACCGAAGAAGCCGTCGCAAGAGCCTGGGATGATAGAAGAACCGCACAAACAGCGCGGCACCCAGGGAGAGCAACCTGCGCACGAATCCTCCCTTCTGCGGGAGCCGTCCTGCCAGTAGCGACTCTGCGTCACTCCGACCGAGGACGATGTCCTTCTCGATACCGGGGACATCGAGAGGCGCCGCTCTGCCCCCCTGCGCCACCACGAGCACGTCCGGATTCACTTCCCTGACGAGCTCGGGCGTCACCTCGGTGTTCAGCCGCACATCGATCGACAGCTTCTTCACCTCCCGGGTCATATACTTCAGCACCGGCCCGATCCTCGGGTTGGTGATCGAGCTCAAAAGCATCGCCCCACCCAACCTCGGTTTCTTTTCGCAGAGGGTTACCCGGTGCCCCCGCAAGGTGGCAACGCGCGCAGCCTCCATGCCGCCGGGCCCTCCTCCGACCACCAGAACACGCTTGTTCACCTTTGCCGGCCGTTCCTCCGGATACTTCCACTCCCTCCCCATTCGGCCGTTCACCGTGCAATGCACCGGCGGGTTGTCCGAGGCTGCCATGCAGCGGCAGCAGTTCATGCAAGGCCGGATGTCATCCAATCGGCCCGTCTGCGCCTTGATCGGAAGCTGGGGGTCAGCGACCAACGCCCTGGCCATGTAAACCATGTCCGCGCGGCCCTCGGCAACCGCCCGCTCCGCCACTTCGATATCCTGGATCTGCGTCCCTGCCGCCACCGGAATCTTGACAACGCTCTTGACCCCCTCCGCCATGTGAATCCACGACCCCTGCGGCACCTGGGTCTGGATCATCGCCACGCTGGCGTTATGCCAGCCGGCCATCACATCGATCTGTTTCACACCGGCCTCTTCCAGCATGGGCGCCATCTTCTTCGTATCTTCCAGGTTGTATCCCTTTCCGTCCAGCAGGTCGGCCCCGCTGATGCGGCAGAGGATCGGGAAATCGCCGCCGGTCTTCTTCCGGATGTTGGCTATGATCTCGAGAAAAAGACGCATCCGGTTCTCCAGACTGCCGCCGTAGCGGTCCTGACGCTTGTTCGTCGCCGGAGAGAGGAACTGGGCGATCACATACCCCACGGAAGCGATGACCTCCACCGCATCGAACCCCGCCTCCTGTGTCCGCCGGGCTCCGTCGCCGTAAGCCTCTACGATCTCGTGAATCTCCTCGACCGTGAGCTCCTTCGGCATGGTCGGCTCCAGAGGCCCCCCCATGCGGAAGGGCGTCCCCGGCCGGCCCCAGCAAGTCAGCCCCGAGGGGCTCACCAGTTGCACCGGACCGTCCCCAAAGGCCCAGCTGTAACCCACGCCCATCTGGGTGTAAATCCTCGCCCCGTAAGGGCGGACCGTCTCGACCAGGTCTTTCAGGCCCGGAATGAATCGGTCGTCGTAGAGCCCCAGCATCGGGTCCTCGATCAGTCGGGTAGCCGTACAGCTCACGCCCATGAGCGCAACGCCACCCTTGGCCCGCTCGACATAGAAGGCCTTGGCGGCCTCGGACATCCCGCCGTCTTTCCCCATGGCGATGGCCATGGCGGGCATCTTGATTCGGTTTCTCAACTCCATGTTTCCGACCATGATCGGTTCGAACAACTTTGTCGGTTTCCGCCTGTTCATCGTCTCTCTCCACGGCTGCTATTCAAAATCACTTTTTTCTGAACTGCTTGGCAAGCGTTATTTGCAGAGGCTCTATGAGAGAACTCAGTCCATCCTGAAAATCCTGGCTGTCCACGGAAAGGAAGAACCCCGTCTTCTCGAGGGCCGAAGTGAAATTCCGGCGATCCTCCTCCGGGAGCCTTTCCAACCAGGTGGAGGAAATCTGCCGGATCAGGTCATTGAACCTTGACTGAAGTCGACGGCCGGCTACGTCCAGCTCGATCTTGACCATGCGCCGGTCCGTCCGAGAGTGCCGTCTCTTGACCAGCCGTTTCTCCTCCATCTTGTCAAAGACATTCGTCAGCGTGGACAAGGCCAGGCCCGTCCTCATGGACACCTCCTTGATCGAAATCGGATTCTCGTCCAGGACCTGCATGACCACCTTCTCGTTCATGGAAAGGGTGGCCCCGAAGAACTCGTCCAGGCTGCTCAGCAGGATGATGTAGGTCTTTCCCATCAGGTTGAAATAGTCCTGAATCACCTTCACTCGATCGGTTTCTTTCATGAAAGTAACCTCTCAGCATTTACTCCATATCTATTTAATAATCAAAACAAAATCTTCATTCAAAAACGCACAGAAAATACCACTGTTTCTTTTTTCAAAAAATACCATTTTCGTAATATCATGTCAACTTCCGCTTCGGTTCGGACTCAAACATGGTACCGATAGTACATGTTTTTCGCTTCCTTCGCCGTCTTGACCAGATAAAGGCGCAGGTTCGGTTCCTTGATCAATGTACGGAGGATCTTGAAGGCGTAGTAAGCCGCCGCGACAACAATCACCCACTTGAACAAGGTCATGACGAAACCCATGTTGCCCTCCTTCCCAGGCCTCGCGCGCTTCCTTTCCTGTTCCCTGTTTGCCACGCACTACAGGGACAAAAAGTCCTTCTCGATCAGGTCGGCCGAAATTCCGCCACTGGCGATCGTCATCACGACCCCACCACCCGGATGGGTGGAGGCCCCGGTCAGGTACAGACCTTCGATGCTCTTGGACCGGTTGGAAGGACGAAAGATCATCGTAGACGGGATATCGTTCTGCAGGGCATAGACGGCCCCCTCGGGGCTCATGAGCCTGCGCTCGAAATCCAGGGGTGTGGACAACTTCCGGTATACGATCTGATCTCGAATTCCCGGCCAGAGGGTCTTGTCCACGTACCCGAGAATCAGATCCATGTATTCTTCCCCGCGCTCGTCCCATGTCCCGTGGTCCAGATGATAGGACCCCATGGCCCCCACATTCACCACGTGGTGCCCGGGCGGGGCGAGGGACGGATCCGTTTCCGTAGGCCAGGCCACCAGGCTGACGGGATCATCCGGGAATCGGCCTGCCAGGAAGTACCTCTCCCAATTCTCGTTCATGCTTTGAAATCGGCCCAACTGCAGATTGTGATGGGCTCGCAGGGGCACATCCCCCTTGATCCCGAGGTAGATCATGGGCATGCACAAGGAGAGCTTGTAGCTCTCCACCCCTTTCTTTACCCTGGAGGGGAGATGCTCCTCTCCGATCAGCTTCAAGTACAGGACCTTCGCGTTGATGTTAGACACGACCACCTTCGCGCCCAGCTTGGTCCCGTCCTTGAGCACCACACCCCGGGCCTTCCCGTTCTGGACGATCACCTTGGTGACCTCGGTGTCGAGCCGCAGTTCCACCCCGTACTCCTGGCCCACGGTCAGGATCCCCTGGGGCACGGAGATCATGCCACCCATGGGGTAGTAGATCCCCTCGTGCTCCGAGTATGTGATCCCCGCATACAGGCCGGGGCAGAGCCGGGGGGGCAATCCGATCCAGAAGGACTGAAATCCCAGCGAGTCCAGGGTCGTCTGATGCTTGAACCATCTCTTGATGAGGATCTCGTAGGTCAGGCAGAAGTTGGACATGTACTTGAGCATCTTCGGTGAGCGCATGGACATCTTGAGCATGCTCTTCCAGGACTGCATGTCGCTGTGAAGGAACGTTTTCATCCCTTCCTCTATGCTCACCTTCCAGTATGCGCAATACGCACGCCATCCTTCCGCGTCCTCAGGGGAGTAGGACTTGATCCGTTCGTACATGGCATCGAAGTCGGTGGGAATATCCAGATAGTCTCCCTCCGGCGTCCGGAACGAATACATGGGCTCACAGGGTCGAAGATCGATGTAGTGTTCCCGCTTTCTTCCAAGGCGCTGGAAAATGACGTCGATGCCTTCCGGCATTTCTACGATCGAGGCTCCCGTATCAAAATGGAAGCCCTCCGCTTCAAAGGTGGAGCAGCACCCCCCGATGGTGTCGTTCTGTTCCAGCAGAAGGGTCTTCATCCCCCTCTTGGCCAGGATGGAAGCGCAGGAGATCCCTCCGCACCCGGCCCCGATCACAATGGCATCGTAATCCGTCGTTCCCATAAGAACTCATCCTGTTTCGAAAACGATTCTTCTGGCCAATACATTCACAGCACAAGGATTCACTCTTACACCCTTGGCTCCGTCTTCCCGGCTACCAGCAATTCGTGCCCGTGCCCGAAACAAGGGCGCTGAGTGGCATACCAACGGGCCCGTTGCCCCTCCGCCTAAGACAATCCGCTTCCTTTGCGCTATTCGATCGGGCACGGGCATGCGCACCGGCCTTCGGCCTAGGCACGGGCACGAATTCTCGCTGTAACCATCAGAGTTCACACACGGAGATCCGTCACACGAAGAGCTGACGCCAGAATCCCCCGTAGATGCCCTTCGACACGATTCGCCCGGACATGGCGGAAAAGACGACCCCTGCCGGCCACGTCGCATACTGCCCCGCCATGAACAGGTTCTTGTAAGGCGTTCGAAAACGCGCATATTTCTTCGCCATATGGCATTTGAGGGAATCATAGGTCCACCCCATGATCGCGCCCTCCGGATTCAGGGTCCATCGGGAGAAGGTCCTGGGCGTGGCCATCTCTTTGTACACGATCCTCTCCGAGAGCCCTGGAATGATGTACTCGGTTTCACGGATGATGTCGTCCAAGACCTTCTTCTTGAGCGTTCTGTACCGGGGTGTGCGGGCAAAGGGGTCGTCCGTGCCGGTCGCCCAGCCGTTCTGCCAGTGGTAGGAGGTGTTCACCTGGATGTTCAGAGAGCTTTTCCCCTTGGGAGCCAGGTGAGGCGAATGGAGAGAAGGCGCGCTGATCATGGCCCAGCCCTTCTTGTGGGCTTCCGGGTCGTACAGTTCCGATGCGACGCTCTCATAGCTGCGCCAGTAAAGGGTGTGGTGATCCTTCATGTGTTTCTTCAGCTCTTCGGCGTCCATATCCAGCCCGAGAAAGGCGGAACAGATCGAAACGGAAACGGGTGCTGCGGTGGTAATCTGCCGGTCCCGGTAAGGCCACATACGGTTGTCATCCAGCATCTCGTTGATGAGGCGTTTCGGATTGCCCGTGTTTACGTAATGCTGTGCATGGAACCGCTCTCCCTGTGAAGTCTCCACACCTGTGACCCACGGGCCCGAGGTAATCACCTTGTCCACCGTCGCCTTGAGGTGAAGCTCCCCCCCCCGCTCCCGGTAGGCATCGGCCAGCTTGTTCATGAACCCCTGAAGGCCCGCTCGGGGATACCAGTAGTCCTGGACATAGGTGTACCAGAAGGTCATATGCATCATGAGAAGCATGTTTTGCGCCCCGCCGACGCCAAAGAGGTAGGAGAGGCGCGGCTCGTCCGGAAAGTATTCCAGAGCCTTCTCTTCCCCGGTCATGGACATCATCTTCATGCCCATCGTGCCCATCGAGGTGGAACGGATCAGCATCCTGAGGCTGGCTCGCACTTTTTCCATGCCGTCCAGGAGCAGATGGAAGGACCCCTGTCCCATCATTTCCCGCAGGGACTCGCACTGGGGCTTGATGAAATCAAACCACCTGTCCAGTTGCGCCTTGGACCCCGGAAAGGCCTTCTTGAAGTCCTCCCGCATCTGGTCATAGTCATACATCATGACGTCGCAGTCGGGCGTCACGTAACGGAACCTCGCCCGCATCCAGTCGTCCGGGTCATAGAGGTTGAGTTCCTTCAGAATCGGGAAAAGGATCCCCACTTCCTCGGTGGACTGGTCGCCGCAGTCGAAGTAAAAGCCCTTGCGCCAGATGCCGGACATGTTTCCGCCCACCTGATTCCCGTGCTCCAGGATGACGGACCGCTTCCCCATCTTCTGCAGGTAGAGCCCGGTGCAGAGACCGGCAATCCCGCCGCCGATGATCGCAACGTCGAATTTGTCGGTCATATGCCTCCCTCCAGTGGGGTGTCTCGTGACAGGATTCGTAGCCACCCGTCGATAGCCATTGCCGCACGACGACCATCGGCTACAGATTCCACGACCGTTCCTGCACCTCGCACGATGTCGCCACCGGCGAAAACCCCGGGCCGGCCCTTCACCTGCATCGTCCGTTCATCCACCGAGATCAACCCTTCGCTGCCGAACTCCTTCTCCAGGTAGGCTGCCAACGTCGGTTCCACCCCCTGGCCCACCGCCCAGATCAGGTTGTCAAAGTCCATCTCCATCGATTCGGATTCATCGTAGGCCGGCCGAAACCTCTTCCGGTCATCGAACACAGAGGTACACCGTATGAACGACATCCTCGCGTCGGAGAGAATCGCTCGGGGACCCCATCCGTGAAAAACCTCAACACCGAGTCTCTTCAGCTCTGCAAGCTCACTCGGCAGTGCCGGCATCTCACCCTCCCCTTCGAGGCAAACCAGGGAAACCCTCTCGGCACCCGAGCCTTTGGCCGCAAGGGCAGCGTCCGTTGCCACGCTCCCGCCGCCGACGATCACCGCCTTCTTTCCCACCTCTGCCCTGCCCTCTCGCCGGCAGGCGCAGAGCAACTGCAGGGCGTCGATCGTTTTCGCCCTTTCCACGCCGGGAATATCAAGTCTCCGGCCCGCCCACAATCCCGGGGCCAGGAAGACGGCATCGTAGTCATTCTCCAGATCAGGAACCGTGAAGTGCTCGCCCAGGCTCCTGCCGAACTCGAAATGCATCCCCGAAAGGCGCAGGCCCTCGATTTCTCGGGCAAGGATGTCTTCCGAGACGCGGTAGAGAGGAAGAGCCAGCGCCAACATCCCGCCGGGCTTGGTCGCCTTCTCCAGGACATCGACTCTGTACCCAAGACGCGCGAGGAAGTAAGCGCAGGTCAAGCCGGCCGGGCCCGACCCCACAACGGCGATCCGGCGACCGTTCCGGGGCGGAACGGACTGTCCCCAGCCTTCGGTGTTCGGCACATGGCCGCACACCCATGCATGCAGATCCGCGATGCGCACAGGCTTGTCGGCGTATTCCAGACGGCTGCAATGCTTCTGGCAGAACCTCTCGGAAGGGCAGACGTGCCCGCAGATCTCTGCCAGCGGGTTCATCTCTCTCATCGAGCGGGCCGCCCCTGCAAAATTGCCGGACTCGACCCGGCGGTGAAAGCCCACGAGATCGATCCCGGCCGGACAGGCCCTGATACAACCCGCTTCTTCGCAATGGTCGCAATCACGGGCCATCCGCATCGCCGACCCTTCCGTGATCGGCTCCGAGGGATCCGGCCCGGCAGCCCATGGTTTCCCTTTTGCCAGGCGGACAAACTGCCGCGGAAAAGAACGGGGCCTGTATGCCTCAAGCCCCAGATCCTTCAATATCATGTTGGCCGCGCCGACCCCGGAAGTCGTGGCCGGCAGGACGCCCAACCCCATGACCGTGGAGTCGCCGACCAAGTACAGGTTCTTCCAGTCACTCCGAGCACGGAGTCGTTTCATCATGTCCTGGCCGATCATCTGCTTGGGGCCACCCACGTTTCCCCAGCTCTTGAGCGTATAACGTTCGATGGTCGTCGGGGTTCCGATCTCCATGAACTTGATGTGTTTTCTCAAATTGGGGAACCGATTTTCCAGTCGATCGAGTACCTTCTCCGCTTCCTGCTTCTTGCGCCGCTTGTATTCCTCCGACCCATAGGTCGGATCGGTGGGACGGGGCCATGCAAGGTTCGAAACGGCGCTTATCGTGATCGAGCAAGTACCGGGGGGGCTGACGGTCGGGTCGATGAGGGTCGGGATGTAGACGGTGATACCGTGACCGGCCACCTCCTTGGCATCCTCAATGATGATCTCCATCGGACGGGCGTCCTCTGGGATGGCCCTTGCATCCGCCCCGATGTAGAGCATCAGGTTGCTGTGACACGGAACAAAGGCCTGAGCCCATTTCATACGCTTCGGTCTTATCTGTTCCGGCCTCACCAGCCTTCCGTAAAGGTTCCAAATGGCCGCATCGGAGACAACCCGGTCGGCCCCGATCTGCGTACCGTCGGCGAGCCGAACCCCATAGGCCTTTCCGTCCCGGATCAGGATATCGTCAACCAGGTGTCGGTAGAGGAATTGCCCTCCGTATCGCTCGACGGCCCTTTCCAGCTTGTTCGAAAGCATCTGCGGTGACCCGGAGGGATAATAAGCCCCTCCGATGTGGTTGTCGGCGAACATGGTGACCGAAAGAACGGCAGGGCACTCATCGGCGTCGACGTAAGAGAAGGTTCGGGTCAGCATGTCGAAGAATTCGACGACCTTCCGGTCCGTGAAGAACTTCTTGAAAACGCTTTCCGCGCTCTTGGACATCAAGGATAGCATCTTCATCATACCCACAGGGTTCCTCAGGAACGCCTTCAACCCCTCTGTCGTCGACATCTCCGTCGGCGGGACGACGCTTTCATTCTTCAGGATCGTACTCTCGTAGAGGTTGAACACGTACTCATAGAAGCTCCTGAGCTGCTTCTTCTGAGCCGGAAAGAGGTCCACCAGCTGCTTGAAAAAAGGCTCGAATTCACGCCAGAAGACGATGCTGTAATCGGCAACGTGCATGTGGTAGATCGCTTCGCGGGGAATCATGTCGATTTCTTCTTCCAGTTCGTTCATCACGAACCGGTGCGTGTTGTACCCCTTTTCCCCGAAGCCGTAGAGAACCGTCGCTCCCACGTCCATCGTTACGCCCTGTCGACGAAGAGAGCCGCAGCACCCCCCCGGCATGTAATGCTGTTCGACGACCAGGACTCCGATCCCCTTCCTGGCCAGCAAGGCGGCTGCGGTCAGGCCACCGATGCCGGCTCCGACAACCACCACGTCGTATCGATCCTTCACCACCGCATTGTTCAGAATGTGCATCGCTCCGTTTCCTCACGCAACGGCGGAAGGTTGCCTCGTGACAAGGACTTCCGTAACAAGAGCATGCCCGCGCGGGGGGATCTACGTAACCTCCGCGATTCCGGGGCACAGCAAGTTCTCCCCGGGAAAGGACCCCTAGAAGCCCGGTCTGTCCCCCACCTGCTCGTCGATCGCCATGGCCGCACGACGTCCGTCGGCCACGGCCTCCACCACCGTCCCGGCTCCGCGAACGATGTCGCCGCCGGCAAACACCCTGCTTCGCCCGATCACCTGCATCGTCTTCGTATCGACTTTCAAGCCGCTCTCCGTCCCGAATTCCTTCTTCAGGTACTTTGCCAGATCCGGCTCCACTTGCTGGCCCACGGCCAGGATCACCTGATCGAAATCGAGTTCCATGGTTGTTGAATCGTCGAAAACCGGCCGAAAGGCTCCGTGGTCATCGAACACGGAGGTGCACTGCACGAAGGAGATCCTCGATTTCGATGTCGCCCCTTTCGGGCCCCACCCATTCTCGATCCGGATCCCCTGGTTCTTCATCTCCATGATTTCGTTCTTGAGGCACGGCATTTCCTCCTCCCGTTCGAGACAAACGAGAGTCACTTTCTTTGCCCCGCGGCGTGCAACCGAGACAGCAGCATCCGAGGCGACGCTCCCTCCCCCGATCACGATCACGTTCCCCCCGACCCTTCCTTTCCCATTGCCGCGACAGGACTTCAGGAAACTCAGTCCGTCGGTCGCCTTTGACCGATCCAGACCGGGTATGCTGAGGGTTCGGCCCGACCACAGCCCCGGCGCAAGGAAGACGGCATGATGATTTGCTTCCAGATCCGCAACGGAGAAGTCCCGGCCCAGGGCCTTGCCGTACTGGAACGTCATCCCCGGAAGGGACAACCCGTCGATCTCGCGCTTGACGACCTCGCCCTGAAGCCGGAAGTCCGGAACCGCATGGGTCAACATCCCGCCGGGTTCTTTCTCCTTCTCCAGGATCTCCACTTGGTAGCCCAGACGCGCCAGATAATGGGCGCAGGTCAGCCCGGCCGGTCCGGCGCCGACCACGGCCACCTTGCGACCGTTCCGGGAGGCCACGGACCGATCCCACCCTTCGGGTCCCGACACATGACTGCACACCCATCCATGCAGTTCTCGGATTCGCACCGGCCGCTCGTCGAAGTCCAGCCGGCTGCACTTCTTCTCGCAGAACCGCTCGGCCGGACAGATCCGGCCGCAGATCTCCGAAAGAGGATTCACCTCCCTCAGCACTCTCGCCGCGCCTGCGAAGTTCCCCGCCTCGATGCGCCGCGCGAACTGGCTTGTTTCTATCTTTGCCGGGCAGGCATTGCGGCATTCCGGTTCTTCGCAATGCTGGCAGTCCCTGCCGATTCGTCTTGCAGACGCCTCCGTAATCGGTTCTGCAGGATTCGGGCTCGGCGTCCAGGGCTTCCCCGCGATCATGTTGACGTACTGCCTGGGAAACGCCCGGGGCCGATAGACCGACAACCCCTTGTCCTTCAGGATCCGGTTCGCCGCGCCCACGCCCGACATTGTCACGGAAAGGACGCCCTCGCCCATGGCCGTCGAGTCGCCGACACAGTAGAGGCTCTTCCATTCGCTGCGGGCTTTGAGCCGGTTGAAAAAGAACTGCCTCGTAGTGACTTTGGGCCCTCCGATGTTCCCCTTGTACTTCAGGGTGTAGCGTTCGATGGTCGACGGGGTTCCGGTATCCAGGCTGATGATGTTTTCTTTCAAGTTCGGCAGATAGTTCTCCTGCAGCAGATCGAGAACCTTCTGCGTCTCCTCCTCTTTCATCCTCCTGTATTCCTCCGACCGATAGAATCGGTCTTTTGGACGGGGCCAATCGAGCTTGCTCGATCCCATGACGGTAATCGAATGTGTGCCCGGCGGCGCTATCGTCGGATCTTCGAGGGAGGGAAAATAGACCATCAAGTTCCCCCCCTGCACGTCGTGCAGGTTGCGGACATAGAACTCGATCGGGTGTGTGCCCTTCGGAATCGCCTCTTCCTTGACGCTCAGGTAGAGCACCAGAATGCCCGGCGTCGGCTCGAATCGCTGCGCCCACTCCATACGCTCCGGCTTGATGTGTTTCGGCTTGACCAGTGTGCCGTAGAGCTTCCAAATGTCGGCGTTGGAGACCACGCTGTCCGCAAGGATCTCGGTGCCGTCCGACAGGCGAACCCCGTAAGCCCTTCCGCGCCAGACCAGGATCTCGTCCACCATCTTTCGGTAGAGGATCTGACCGCCGAACTTCTCCAGGGCCTTTTCGAGCTTGTTGGGAAGCATCTGGGGAGAGCCGGCCGGATAGCACGTCCCGCCGAGATGGATGTTCATGAAGATCGCAACCACCATGCTCGCAGGGCTCTCTTTGACCGTGCAGGTCGTGCAGGAGGCGACCAGGAAATCGAAGAAATCCGCGGCCTTCGGATCGGTGAGGTGCTTCTTCAAAAGGTCTTCGCCGGACATCGACATCAGCTTCTGCATCTTCACTGCGCCAAGGGGGTCCTTCAGCGCCGCCTTGACCCCCTCCCGAAGCGGAATCTCTGTGGGAGGCACGGGATAGCGGGACATTCCGATCATGATTTCGTACAATTCCCTGCATTCACGGTACAGGGCGCGGATCTCCCGGTCCTGGTTCGGGAACAGGGCCGTCAGTTCGTCCAGATACCGATTCAGGTCGCGCCAGAAAGTGACCGTCTTCTTCCCGAGGTGGATTCGGTAGGCTGCCTCGTGGGGAATCATGTCGATCTCTTCCTCGAGCTCGTTCATCACGAACCGGTGGGCGCTGTTCTCGTCCTCCCAGCCGAACAACAAGGCCGCGCCCACATCGATGGCAACGTCCTTGCGTCGGATCGCCGTGCAGCACCCACCTGGGATGTAGTGTTGCTCGACCACAAGGACCCTCTGGCCCCTCTTCGCCAGCAGAGCGGCGGCGGTCAAACCGCCGAGACCCGCCCCGACGACCACAACGTCATAACGATCCCTGACCATCGAATCGTCGAGTAGTTTCATGGCTCCCTCTCCGGTGTGCTTGATCGGGTGGACATGATTCCTGCCCCCTCAACCTGCGTCCTTTGCCCCCTCGTCATTGCCCGAAAGGGCGGCGGCCGTCAGGCCTCCGATGCCCGACCCGACGACCACGACCGCGTAAGGATACCGAAGGATCCCATCGCTCGGAATATGCACGTTCGGCGTCTCCGCACGGGTGCTCTCTCACATGCTCTCGCATCTTCCAGAAATTTCTAATATCAGAAAATACCAATTTCGTAGCAAAAATGTCAACAGAAAAGGTGCCCGTATTCCGGGCAGGAAGTGCTCGCCGTCCGAATTCGCGTTCCACAAATCCCTTGACATCCTGGAACGAGGCTGCTATCAATTTCCTGTATTTCGAATCCTGTATTATTCGATTCTGGTAATTTTCTGCGGCCGTGCGTATGTACCCCATGTTGCGCAGACACGGTACGGAGGCCGAATGGAGAGATTTGACGTACTCGTTGTAGGCGCGGGTCCGGGAGGCTCGGCAGCGGCCAGGAAGTGCGTGGGCGGAGGCTTGAAGACCCTCCTGATCGACAAGCACGAGCTTCCCAGGCGAAAAGCCTGCTCCGGGATACTCTCGAATGTTTCACAGAATTACGTGCTCGAGAACTTCGGCCCCATACCGCAGAGGGCCTTCAGCAAGCCTTACATTTCAAAGGGAATGGGATTCTATTTCCCCTCCGTGGGGATGATCTATACAGACGTGGACTGTTACAACCTCTATGTGTGGCGCGATAGGTTCGATCAATTTCTCGCCGGGTCATCCGGGGCCGTGCTTCGCGACCGGACCCGTTTTCTCCGTCTTGAGGAAAAGGGCGGCGAAATCGAAGCCCATCTGGAGAGGAACGACAAGGTCGCAAAGGTCCGGGCCCGATACCTCATCGGCGCCGACGGAAGCAACTCCCGAGTCATCCGCAGTTTCGCCCCCGAGGTCTATCAGGGGATGCCGTGGGCTTACGCCTGTCAGAAATACTTCGAAGGAAAGATCGATGTAGACGACCGGTATCTGCACTGGTTCCTGACCCGTAACATGGGCCCGTTCCCCTGGGTGAACCTCAAGGACGACCAGGTTATCATCGGCCTGGCCATGGTGAAGGGCCAGAAGTTCGCTGTCCGTTTCAACCTCTTTGTCGACTTCCTCAAGAAAAAACTGGGGCTCGTGATCAAACGGGAGCTGGCCATGGAGGCCTGCCCCTCCAACACGATGACCCCGCTGAACCGTTTCTTCCCGGGCCGGGGCCGGGTGCTGATGGTCGGGGACGCCATGGGGCTCATGCATCAGGGGGGAGAAGGGATTTCCTGCGCCCTTGCGAGCGGCGGCTATGCAGGAGAGGCCGTGATACAGGCTCTCCAGAAAGGAATCGACGCCCTTGCTCGATACAAGCAACTGGTCAAGCCCGAAATGGAAATAGCCCTGGATCAGTTCAATCCGCTGCGAATGAAGGCTTCGAGCGCCTCCTCCTTTGCAAAGCAACCGGGCCTGCTCCACGGCCTGAGCATGGCCGACAAGGCAAGGGCATTGCGGGATACGGCCGCATTTCTGCGAAGCGAGTTCGAGGTCGAAGGCATGGGAGAGACGATCCTGAAGAACATGCTGCACCGCCTCGTCTTCCGTCGATACAGGATTCCCGCTGTAGAGTAAGAGAAGGAGGATAGGATGAGCGACACTGTGTACGAGAGACTCATCGATAATCTCATGCGGATCGGCGGAGCTGTTCCGGTCTACAAGTGCGAGGAGTTCACCGCGCTCATCGAAGCGCTGTTCACCCCTGAGGAAGCGGAGCTGGCCGCCGCACTGCCCCTGGGCATGCAGCCCCTGGAGGCGATCAGCGGGCACGTCGATCGGCCCGTCGAGGCGATCGAGCCTTTGCTGGAGAGCATGGCGGACAAGGGGCTTGTCTTCCACCGCGTGCGGAACGGAAAACCCGAATACAGGTTGATGGCCGTACTGCCCGGTTTCTTCGAGTTCCAGTTCATGAAGGGGGGCACGACCGAACACGACCATACGATGGCCCGCCTTTTCAAAAACTACTTCGAGAAGATGGCGGAAATGACCAAAGGAGCCAATCGGGCGCTTCTGAGAAGGATCACACCCTTCTCCAGGGTGATCCCGGTGGAAAAGGAGGTGGCTGGAGGCAGCGAGATTCAGCCCTATGAAATCGTATCCGAGTACATCCGGAACGCGGAGTACATATCCGTTTCCACCTGTTACTGCCGTCATTTCGGAGAGTTGCTCGGAGACCCCTGCGACAAGCCGAAACAGAACTGCATGGCCTTCGGCCCGAACGCCAAGTTTGCCGAGGAGAGGGGGTACGGCCGTCTGGTTTCCAAGGAGGAGGCGCTCAAGGTCCTGGACGATGCGGAGAAGGCGGGCCTGGTGCACATGTCCTCGAACACGTCCAAGTACATCGACTTCATTTGCAACTGCTGCCCATGCCACTGCGGCATCGTGAAGAGCCTTCAAGACCTGAACATGCCGTCTCTGGGTGCGGTGTCCGGCTTCCGCCTGAAGATCGACGAAGAGGCCTGTATCGGGTGCGGAGATTGCGTGGAACGCTGCCCCACAAAGGCCCTGGCTGTTCAGGACGAGGTGGTGCGCGTGGATCTCCGGCGCTGCATCGGATGCGGGCTCTGCAATTCCGCCTGCCCCTCCGAGGCGCTCTCCATGGAGCGACGGGAAGACGTGCTTGCCCCGCCGTGGGACCACAGGGCCCTCGACGCGGCCATCGTGGAATCGATCCGGAAGGCCACCGAAGCTTAGAAGAAACCTCGGATGGCAGGACAACGTGCGCGACATCGAGAAACAGCACGCAAAGGGGAGCCGGCTTCTCATGCAAGAAAGGGTCGAGACCATGGAGTGCTTCAAGGGAAAAGTAGCGATCGTAACGGGCGGAGCATCCGGTATCGGACGGACAGCGTGCGAGGCCTTGGGCAGGTACGGAACGTCGACCATCGTTGCGGACATCGATCTGGAGGGGGCTCGGGAGGTTGCGGGGACCATATCCAGGAGCGGCGGAAGGGCACGGGCGGCCCGACTGGACGTGAGAGAAGAGGAGGAGATCCGGAAGCTCATCGATGATACGGTCGCGGACCACGGCCGACTCGATTATATGTTCAACAACGCCGGCATTGACATCGGCGGCGAAGCGAGGGACCTCCTTCCCGAGCACTGGTCCCGCGTGTTCGATATCAACCTCATGGGGGTCGTCTACGGGACAAGGGCCGCCTACGCCCGGATGGTCAGACAGGGTTATGGCCATATCGTCAACACCGCCTCTTTGTGCGGAATCATGCCCATCCCGCTCCAGGTACCCTACGCCACGGCCAAACATGCGGTGGTGGGGCTATCGACTTCCCTCAGGACCGAGGCAGCAGGGCTGGGGGTCAAGGTGAGCGTTTTCTGCCCGGGAGTCGTTCGAACGCCCCTCATCGAGAAATCCCTGGTCGTGAATTCCAGCATGAGCGAAATACTCTCCATATCCCCCATGAAGACCATGGACGTGAAGGACGCGGTTCGAGCTCTGTTGCAGGGGGTTGCACGGAATCAAGCGATCATCGTATGTCCGTTCGATTCGAGGATGTCCTGGTGGCTGTACCGACTCTCACCGGCCCTGATGGACGGATTCCTCCGCAAAGCCGTCCGTCAGTTCCGCGAACGCCGTCGTACCGCAACATAGACGGCCTTATAGACTGCCGGCTCGGCTCGATGCCGGAAAACGGCCGATACCGCTCGCAGGACCATGAAAAGGAGACGGAATGAGAACAGACCTCCTGGGAAAGACCGTTGCCCGGTTCCTGTTGTTTTCAGCCTTCCTCCTCCTGCTTCCCTCCTGCAAGGGGGAAGGCCCTCCTCCCCCCCCTCTCGAGCAACTCGGCCCCGGGGCCTATGACGTGGTCGTCATCGGCGCGGGCGGCGGAGGAATCTCCGCGGCCGCAAAGCTTGCGATGGGCGGGATGAAGGTTCTTGTCATCGAACAACACGACAAGGTGGGCGGATACATGACCGCCTTTGAGCGCGACGACTATCGATTCGAGGTTTCCCTCCACGCCATGGACGGCATGGGTCGAGAGTTGTTCCCGAAGCTCGGCATCGAGGACAAGGTCAAGGTGGTCAAGCTCGAACGTGCCTACCGGTCCATCTTTCCGGACTTCACCTTCGACGTACCCGGGGACGTCAAACTCTACCGAAAGAGCCTCAAGGAGAAATTCCCCCACGAGGCCGGGGGGATCGACAAGCTCTTCGATGACCTCGAGCTCATCTACGAAGCGATGCGGTCTTTGATGAACCTCCAAGACAAGAAGGACACGGGCGCAACGATCTGGAAGATCCTGAAAAAGCCGATCATGTTCTGGCCGATCATCAAGTACTGGGACAAGACCTGCTCGGAAATGCTGGCCGACTACATCCACGACGAAAAGCTCATCGCCTTGTTCCTACAGCTGATGGCCTACACGGGCACGAGTGCGGACGAAGTCCCCGCGATGCTGTTCAACGGGATGTGGGTCAGCTACCATCACGTGGGGTTCTGCTACTTCGAGGGAGGATCGCAGGCCGTCACCAAGGCGCTGGCCGAGGTCGTGGAGGAGAACGGCGGCGAGATCCTTCTTAACACCCTGGCCACCAAGATCGTGATCGAGGACGGAGCGGCCGTCGGCGTTCAGACCAAGGACGGCAAGGAATTCAAGTGCCGGTACGTCGTATCCAACGCCAATGCCCTGGACACCTTTTTCAAGATGGTCGGCCGGGAGCACCTGCCCGACGAGTACGCGCAGAGGCTCGAAAAGATGGTCATCGGGCTCCCTGCCTTCGCCGTCTATCTGGGCGTTGATCACGATTTCAGCAAGGCCTTTCCACCGGGGATCCATTCCTACTTCTTTAACCCGGGTTACGACCAGAACGAAACATTCAAGTATTTCCGTGAGGGCAATCCCGAGAAGGCCATGTTCGGCCTGATCAACTACACCATGGCTGACCCCACCGATGCCCCCAAGGGAAAGAACGTCATCTCCGTCGTCTCCATCATGCCCTATGACTACAAGGGCGACTGGTACGAGGGCGAGAGCTATGAGAAGTACCGAGCCCTCAAGGAAGAGGTGGCCCGGATCTACATCAAGAGGGCCGAGGCCTTGCTCCCCGGCCTGAGCGAGCACATCGAGGTCATGGAAGTGGGCTCTCCCCGTACCATGGAACACTACACGCTCAACCCCAGGGGCTCGATCTTCGGTTGGGAGTTCTCCATGGACCAAACCATGATGAAGCGGTTGCCACAGAAGACCCCCATCCGGAATCTGTACCTTGCCGGAGCCTGGGGGGGCATGTACGGGGGAGGGCAGTCCGCGGTGTTGATGGGCGGAAATGCGGCTGCGGACACCATCCTGGCCAGGGAAAAATAAAGGAAACCGTGATTTCTCTTTAGGGAAGGACAAGCTGTCCCTGTCCCTGAAGACGGTCCTCCTCATCTGCGAGGACCTGAAGGCCTTTGCCGCGCAAGACATCGGGCTCAAGGAATCAGGCATGGGTAAGGTCCTGAAACAGAACATGATCCATCACCTGCTCCACCGTCGCTACCCCGTCGAGTTGTAAGAGCCTCGAGCCGTGGAAAGGCGACTCACCCCATCCTGCCGTATCCTGGAATGAAGCGATAGGAAAGGTCGACGAGCGCATCGGGCAGCGCATCGATCAACGCCGCGTTCAGCCGTGCCACGCCGCGACGGACAGACGCGGGGGCCGCAATCATCCGTCTCCTCACAAAAAGCTCCGGAACGAACAGGGCATTCAGACGGCGAAACTCCTTCCAAGCGGCACGGCGGTCCCTCTGTGCCATGGCCGCAATCCTTCCGGAAAGCATGGCGCCGAGCATCCCGAAGCCATACAGCGGGTCGATCGCCCCCGCCAGCGTCCCTGCCAGGACCTTGTCCTTCCAAAAGAGTCGCGGGTTGAAGTACGACCCGTACGGAAGGACGCCGATGTCCACCTCCTTCCATGGGGACAGATTGTAGGATTCGGCCTGCCGCACATCCCTCTCGAATCCCTGCAGGTCCTCCTTGCCGATGGGCTTGTCCGCCTGAAATATCTGAGCGTAACAGATACCGTTGATGGTGCTCGTGAAACCGTAGTTGACCGTATAATCGCTCATGTAGATCGTTGCCGTCGCGGCCTCATCATCCACCCTTCCTTTCGCCACGACGGCATACCCGATGCTGTGTGGAATTCCCAGGAGCTCGAAGGTCCGCCGTTCCAACCCTGTGGCAATGATCGAGCCGGGCGGCAAGTCCATGAAGTCCTTCCGGGTCTGGAAGGGCCGGCCGAACTCGACCTTGACCCCGTTTCCAATCGCCTTCTGATAGAGGAATGAATCGAGAGACGATTTGCGGGAACCCCTCTCCACCATGTACAAGGGCAAGGCCGGTCGCGTCTTCATCTCGACCTTCCTGCCCCAGAGCATTAGCGAGCTCCGAACGACCGGCCTCACTGCGGCGGAAATATCTATGCCGATGTACCCTTTCAAACGCGAGAGACCGAAGGGGCTGCCTGCAGGGTCTGGCCGGGCCGAAGGGATCCCCCCGATCTTCCTCTCCTTCTCGTAGACGACGACTTCGCAGCCCTCTCTGGCCAGATTCACGGCAGCCGTCAAGCCGGCCAATCCGGCCCCTACGATTTCAACCCGCTTCAAATTATTCCCCTTCCGATTCTCTGTCCGGGTTCTCGCCCGTCTGTTCGGCCAGGTTCAAGGTCTTGATCGCTTCCGCCTCAGAGGGTTCGCACGAAGGAACCTGCGTGCCGCCCCGGATCCCGTAAATACGTTCTGCACCCACACCGTGGACTCCAAGCACTCCCGAGTTCTCTCCTCCATGTCCCCTCCTTCCACGGGATATCCCTCTTTCCCTTCCTCTCTCGTTCCCTCCCACTGTGGAGATACCGCCACTAGGTACTACACCTTACGTGAACGGTCAACGAAAGAATTTGTTCGCTGACGGGTTCAGCCTCCACAACGCCAACCATGAACAGGCTCCCTTCCTCTGCGTTCTATCTGTCTGGAACGCCTCCCGGGAGGTGCTCCAAGAGGGGGAGCGTTCTCCATGGAGAAATGGGTTGTGAGCCGAGCACAAAGCGCAGGGGATCGAGCAGAGCGCGTTGAAGGGGGCTCGCCCGCACGCGGACGAGGCACATTCCCCTGTCCACGAATATGTTGTATTTGGGTGATATCTTTTCTATTCATGACCCGGTCTACAGAGTAAGAGATATACTTTCCAACTAGTCAATTTACTATTTGACTGGCCAATAAATTTAATTTGACAAGCTATTCGCTTCTATGCATATTTACCAAGTAACATGCATTCCTTTCCATATGATTATTTTCTTCCTAAATGCGTTTCCACCCGGTTTTTCGCACAACTCCGCTTGGCCGTCAAGGGAAAGGAGGTGACACACAACAAACGATGCATCCCACACAACCACCAACCTCGTTCGGATCCACAAGGCAGACCAAAGGAGGAACAGAAATGAAAACGAGACGGATCACGGCTGTTGTTCTTGCGTCTTTGTTGCTCGGGACGGCAACCTTCGCCGCCGCCGGGACGGTTGTCTGGACAACGCTGCAGACCGCTAACCCCACAGGAACGGGACCGGGCCCGGATGGGGTGATCGGCGTCCCCGGCTGCCCAGGAAGCGGCGACAACGACGATACGACGACCGGGGAGTGGAACACTTGCAATTTCGATACCGGCAATGCCTGCATGACCAGCGGTTCACCAAGCAGCGGATCGTATAGTTATTCGGCGACGGAGTACCTTTATGAGAAGACGTGCTATGGTGGAGTAAACATAGGGCGGCCATGCACCGGGGACGGGGATTGTCCGGGCAGTAATTGTTACACCTGCGCAAACAACCCTGCCGGGTGGGATATGGTGCTGTACCTCGGAGACATCGGAAACCTAAACGGAAATGGGACCATGACCGTGAACCAGGAGGACAACGTCGCGACGATCACGTCGTTGAAGACGGGAACGACCTCACCCGATCCCCTGGCAGGCCCTCTCTGCATGAACCTGGACCCGGCCGGCGCGCCTTACACAACCTCTGCGTGCGGGGTCGATGTTCCATTCTCCTACTCGCTGGGCACTGTATCCAAAGCCTTCAACTGTGCGGTCCCCATAGGAAACTCGAGCGGGGTGACCACCCAGGCCCGCGTAATCGACATCACCGACGCGACACCGACCCCCACATGCGGCTATTCAGCGGCGGATATCCTCTGCCTCCAGGCCGAAGCTCCGCCCACAGCCAAGTACCTCCTCATCACCTGCGCGGATCAGGTCATGCCTGACCCACTCCCCATTCTGTGCTTGGCCGGGGCGACGATCAAGAGCAGGCAAATTTACTGGACCGCAGACGATGCCTCTGACTGTGAGGGTGGAGGCGGTGGTGGTTGCATGGCCGACACTGCCCTGAAGGTCGAATGACCCGCTTTGGAACCTGACCGGGTTGGTTCTCTCCGTCGGATCGTCTCGCTTTCCCTGCGTTACGTACCCGGCATGCGCGAAGCCGGCACCTCGCAGGGTGCCGGCTCTCTTCCTATCCACATCTCCGATCCCTTGACGCATCGGGACCTCTTCCCTATGCTTCTTACGCAAACGAACGCCGGCAAGATTTTTGGAGGAGAGCGGAACCATGTTGAGCGCGATCACACGAAGGGCAAGGCTGGAGGGCATATTGATGAGTCTCGGTGTGAGCATGTATCTGGCTAGCCGCCTTCACCGTGATTTCCGGGAGGACCTCAAGGAACGAAACGGGATTGCGGAGATCCGGACGTCGGATTACCGGGTTGCCTGGCATTTTCGGATCGCTCACAGCAACGTTCGTTTCACCCGCGGCAGTCATCCGAACCCGGACTATGCGATGGTTTACAAGGACGTGCCCATCGCCCTGAGCGTGATGACAAAAGGGACGGACGAAGCCTTCATGCAGGCGATGATGGACGGCACCATCGTCTTCGAGGGAGACCTTGCCTTTGGCATGTGGTTCAATGATCTGCTCAAGAAGCTCGGGAACATCGTAAAGGAGAAGATCGAGTCCCTTCCCCTGAAGCGGGTCCTGAAATGAGCGGACGTTTCGACGGGCCGGATACGCGGACGAGCACCTGACCGGCAACGAACATGCGACGCCTCTCCGCCGCATCTCCGAGGATCTCGAGGAACTTCGCATCCCGGCAGATCCCCTCCGCGCGCCCGCCCCCCGGGGTACCCCTCCTGCCCGGACCTGTGCGGCGCCGAGTTCCTGACCGCCGTCGCATCTATCACCGGAACATCCGCAATCAAGACTCCGCAGCCCTCGCCTCCCTCACCGCTCTGCTCGATCTTGCCGGCTGAGAGCCGGGCCCGTGTAACGACCTCGCCCGCCCGTGACGGTCGTGGTGATCGCCCCGGTCGGACAGGTGTTGTAACAGGCCCAGCATCCGATACAACGTTTGGAAAAGATCGGATAGGGCCGCAACGAGATCGCCCGGGCAACACAGCCGGTCGCGCACGTGGCGCATTGGACACACCGTTTTCGGTCAACCCTCTTCGTGCCCATGACGCGCCTGAGCTCCTTCGGTCCCGCCCGCTTCCCGATTGCGTGCAGCGGGCTCACCCTGAAATCGAAGATCTTGGCTCTCAGATTCTTCGACGACAATTGGCGGACGATCCGCTCTGCGAAGGGCCCCACTGCTTCGAGGTCCGCCTCGTCCGGTTTCCCCACGAATCCCTGTGCCTTTACGCCAAACTGCCTTGCCACGGGCCAGTTCACCTCGGCGATTACCTCGAGCCCCTCGATCACAAGGAAGTTCTTTTCAGAGAGCAACTGCGCCATCGTGCGAAGCGTATTGATCGGCTGTCCGCCGCTCGTGCAAAACACAAAAGAGGGTACGAGCTTTTCCTGACGGGGAACCAACCCCAGCACTTCCTGGAACCCCCAGGAAGGTTTCCAGGCCATGGTAGGCGTTCCAAACCCCACGATGTCATAAGCTCCCAGATCATTGAAACGGGACTCCTTGACCGCGTCACGCACCTCGGTCTCCACCCCCCTCGCCCCCAGGGCAATCCCGATTCGATCCGCAACCAGGCGGGTATTCCCTGTCGTCGAGTAGCAGCAGATCAGACCTCGCATCGATCCCTCCTTCTCTCCCTTCGGATGCCTTCTCAGGAGGCAAACCCTTCATCCGGGATCTCCATGATGGACATGTCTTCGTTCTTGATGGCCTTGGCGGTCCCTTCTATCTCGGGAAGCACATTCTTGATGAAGTACCTGGCACCCGCGAGCTTCCCTTTGTAAAAGCCTACCTCCGCACTTCCGCCGCCCCCGCCGGCGAGCCTTTCCGCAGCTATGTCGGCGTGCCAGAGGAGGAGCCACGCCGAGGTGACCTTCCCCATCAGCATCAAGAACGGGTATGCGTTCCCCAGGGGCACAAGGAACTTGCCTTCCTTGCCGCACCTGGCGAAAAACATCGCCAAGTCGGCCAGGGCCCCGGCGGCCCTCTCCACGTCCTCGGCGAGATCCTTCAAAGCAGGCTTGCCCTTGACCTTGGCGATGGTAGCGTTCATTTCGCCCAGGAGACTCATGAAGTAAGCCCCCTTCTTCATGCCAAGCTTGCGGCCCACCAGGTCCATGGCCTGGATCCCGTTCGTACCCTCGTACAGGGAGGCGATCTTCTCGTCCCGCATGAACTGCTCCACCGGATATTCCGAGCAGAATCCGTAACCACCGTAGACCTGGATGGCCAACTCCGTTACCCGAAAGCCGATATCCGAGCAGTAGGCCTTGACAATCGGCGTCAGGACCTCGGCGAGCCCCAGCCATCTTTCCCTGTCCTCATCGTTTTCCGCGGTGCGGGCCAGATCGAAAAGATATGCGCAGTAATACCCCATGGCTCGCATACTCTCCGTATTCGACTTCATCCACAGCAACATGCGCCTCACGTCGGGATGCTGTAGGATCGGAACCCTGGGTGCCTCCGGATTCTTCAGGTCCATCAACGAAGAGCCTTGAAGCCTCTCCTTGGCATACTGGAGGGCATGGAGGTAGGCGATCGAAGCGCTTGCAATCCCCTGGAGGCCGACGCCGATCCGTGCTTCGTTCATCATCTGAAACATGATCTTCATGCCTTCCATCTCTTCGCCCAGGAGTTCCGCGTAGCACTCTCCGTTGTCGCCGAAGTTCATGGCACAGGTGGCGCTTCCGTGGATTCCCATCTTCTCTTCGATCTTGGCGATCTCGAAGTCGTTGCGCCTGCCGAGGCTGCCGTCCTCATGGACCAGGAACTTGGGAACGAGGAAGATAGAGATGCCTTTTGTCCCCGCAGGATGCCCTTCGATGCGCGCAAGGACGGGGTGAATGATGTTCTCCACGAGATCGTGATCTCCGGCAGTGATGAAGATCTTGCTCCCCTGGATCCTGTAGGAACCGTCCGGCTGACGGGTAGCCTTTGTGGAGAGGTTCCCCACATCGGAGCCCGCTCCCGGCTCCGTAAGCACCATGGTTCCACCGTACTGGCCGCTGATCATCTTTGGGAGGTACTTCGCCTTCTGCTCTTCGGTTCCATACACTTCCACCAGGTGCGCGGCGCCCTCGACGGTGCCCGGGTAGGCCATGAAGGAGAAGTTGTGGTAGAACCACTCCATGGCAGCGATTCGGATCGTCAAGGGAAGCCCCTGCCCGCCGACCTCGGGAGGGAATGACATCGCGTTCCATCCCCCCTCGCAGAAGAGCTTGTACACACTGTGCATGCACCGGGGGACGTAGACCTGCCCGTTTTCGAGACGGCACCCCTCCCGGTCGGATTGCACGAGGGTGGGGAAAACCTCATTCACCGCGAGCTTTTGGGCCTCGGTGAGGACCATGTCGAACATGTCCTTGGAGAAATCCGCATAGAGCGGTTTCTCGCAAAGTCTTTCTACCATCAACATTTCGTTCAGGACAAACCGCTGATCCCTCTCATCCACAAGCAGACTCGCCATGCTCATCCTCCCTTTTCCGTTGAAGAGATTCCCATCATCAAACTTGAGGGCATCGTCCACCAGCGACGCACACGTTTGTCGAGACAAAGACCCGTCGTTTTCGCTCGACGCGACGGGTGACTCCCCTTCGGTATTCAGTTCAGCAGGCAACTCAAAACGAAGGTGATCTGGTCGCGATCCCGGAAGGCGCCGAAACCCGCCATGTTCCCGATGATTCCGCTGTACTGGATCATGAACCGGAAGGGCTCGAAGATGCAGTTCAGCGAAGGCTGGAACATCCACACGCCCCGCGCGTCGTAAGCCGCAACCATTTGCGGGATGATGTCACCTCCGTAATAATCCGTGTTCACAAGGAACGTGAAGGTGCCGTCGAATTCCTTCGCTGCCGTGAAATTCGTCGCATCCGGGTACAGAGCGAGCGGCACGCGCATTCGGTCATCGAAGTCCTGTACCCAAGAGCCGAAATACTGAAGGGAGACCAGGAACGTTCTCTTGTGGTTCAACGGCCGGATCCAGATGTTCTTGTCGAGCCCGACGACCCATTTCAGTATATCCTTCTTCGGGATTTCACCGTTCGCCGGCAATCCGGGTATGCCCGGAATCGGAATGGGGAGCGGAACAACGGGCGTATTGATGTCCGGGATGAAGACCGGCTCGTCCCAGAACCAGGCCACCTCCGTCCGGACGATCACATCCGTGCGTTGCTCCCAGAAGCTGAGCGAACCTCCGGTAACCTGAACGTCCGGAAAACAGATCTCTGTCCATGCGTCGAGCGGACTCTCCCCGACTCCGAGACGAAGAGCCGGTATGTCGAGGTAGCTCCTGTAATGGCCGACGCTCACATGGAAGTTTTCCTCGACGAGACCCATCACCCGCACCCCCCAGCGGCTGTTGGACATCACCTTGCCGGGGGTGAGCACGACCGTCGGTATCGGTGAATCCGGTTGGGGGGCCGCATAGGGCGTGCCTAACGGCGACACGGGGGCTACCCGCACGTCCCAGTTGCCGGGCACCCAAAAACCTTCCAGCGTAAAGGCGGAGACGGGGCCCATCGTTCCGAAATTGTAACTCGAGCGCAGCATCCACAAGGGGATGCGTCGATCGTCGAGATCCTCAAAGACACCCCCAAAGGTGTTGTCCAACGGATTGATCCCGTCCAGGAGCCTGAAGACGTCCGTCTCCCCCCAGGCCAAGTTCTGCCTGCCGATGCGAAAGAACAAGGGCCCGCGGGACAAGTCGAGATACATCTCCCACAAATCAGCCTGCTCCTTGAAATCGTCGATGTTCTCCTTGTCCTCGTCTCCAACATCCTTGAAAGGCTCCGGGCCTACGTTGTAGACCCCCTCGTACATGAATCGCCCGACGAGATGGTACTTGGCCCTTATCTTCAGGACCTTCAGGGGGCACAGAATATCGAGTTCTCTGGTGACGCGTTCGAGATCGTGATTCAACTCGAGGATCCCCAGGCTGCGCCACTGCGCGAGGTCTCCCGCGTGGACGTCGGCCGGTCGGGTGAAGCCTTGCGAATCCTCGAGCCGGAAGGACACGCGGCTCTGAACCTTGCCGATCACCTCAAATGTCTTGTTCGTCGGATCGACATAAAAGGCCCCCGCCGTTCGGCAGATCCCAAAGAGAGCAAATCCGAAACAAAGGATGGAGAGTGCGCGCCCCCTTCGACCCATGCTTGTGTCCCCCCATCTCCCCTCGCGGACATCGGAAGGCCTGCCATTCCGCCCTCCACGCTACTTGCAGAACTTCTGAAACCCCGCCAGCGAGAAATCATCTCGGTGCATCTCGGCAAAGTACTTCCAGATCTCGGTCGGCATCGGCCCCCGGAAGATGGTGGCGTGATTGACACGTTCGTCAATCATGACCTGATCCCCTGCGTGCGCGAGATGGAATTCCTTGTCTTCACTCTCGAAGTACCTGGGCTGAGCAAGGAAAGTCTTCCAGTATTTCCCCGCCTTGTCGTGAATCGTCTTGTAAACGACCCCCCAGGTTTCCGTCTGCACCCAAAGGTGCTGAACGCCGTAATTGTAATACGGGTCCTTCGCCCTGACTTCGAGAACCACGACCGGCTTCTTCACCCACAACCAGTTCACGGGCGCCCACGGGGCTCCTTGCCACCCTTCTTTCTCGTATCCATAGACCATGACTCCTATGTCCCCGGATGACCGCCACCCCCCTTCCTCGCTCTTCACGAGCCGTTCCAGGGTTCCGGAGGGAAAGGGAACGAGGGCCTCCTGCCGCCTCAAAAACTTCCACTCCATGGAGGTCACTTTCCCGTCAAATCCTCCCGCGTCATCCACCGCGGCATCCGATCCGAACATGGCATCCGAACGATTGCCGGAGCTCATTCGGCGTACCCTTCGAACGGCAGGCAGAAACGCAAAGGTGTTGTCCTGCTTCTCCGGATCCAGGTAACGCCACGTCATGACGGCTGCGCCGGCGATGTCATAAGGACTTCTTGCAACGAAGAGCGTGTATTTCTCCACACCGTCCGGATTGTCTCCCGCCGCGGATTTCGGATTCCCATCCATCGCCATGTTGCGCATCTCGCCTTTCGTCGAGCGTCCATGGCCGGATCTTCGTATGTAGTCTGTATGCAGGTAGGCGATGAAGCTCCCGTTGGCGTGTGCCGTGTAAAAGCAGTTGTATACGATCTTCTCGCAGACCTTGGGGTCGTTCGGATCCACTTCCGGAAAGGGGTGACCGATGATGTGCCGCGCGCGCTTGCCCGTTTCGCTCTCCACGATGCAGTTCTTCCCGTCCAGTGCATATTTGCCTCTGTTTTCACGCAGAGCTTGCAGGGCAAAAGGAGGCAGGTTATCGGAAGGTTTGTAGTTCAATTCGCCGATTTCGATTACGAAGTCCCCCTTTCTGATCCAACCGATGATCTCATCAGGCAGCAGGCCCTCTGCCTTCTCCCAGTTCGTCGTATCGAGCACATCGCCGGGAGAGACGTCACAGAGGCCCTCCGCGCTTATGTACAGCAGCAAACAAGATGCGAGCACAAGACACGCTCGAGATTTGGATCTCATCATGGGGTACCCTTTTCGCGATGAATCAAGGCATCCTTGCGTCTGCGGGTGTGTTCCCCGTCATTTGAATCCTCGTATCGTGCGGTGTATGGCCCCCGCAGCACGGCGCCCGTCGGCCACCGCTTCCACGATCGTGCCGGCACCTCGTATGATATCACCCCCGGCGAAGACCCCGGGCCGACCCTTCACCTGCAAGGTCCCCGCCTCTACCTCGAGCAATCCGTCCGCCTGGAACTCCTCTTTGAGATAGGCGGCCAGGTCGGATTCCACGGTCTGTCCTACGGCCAGGATGATCTGGTCGAAATCCACCTCCATCGACCTGGTTTCGTCTAGCACGGGAGAAAACCGGCCCTGATCATCCAGAACCCTCGTGCATTTGGCGAAACGCATCCTCGAGCCCGACACGACCTCCTTGGGGCCCCATCCGTTGTGGATCTCGACGCCCTTGCGCTTCATCTCCTCGGCTTCGCTCCTCAGACAGGGCATCTCTTGCGCCCCCTCCAGGCAGACGATGGATACCTTCTCGGCACCCCCCTTGCGGGCCATGACGGCCACATCCGATGCCACACTGCCGCCACCGATCACCAGAACTCGGTCCCCGACCGTGGCTCCGCCGTTCGTCCGCGATTTCACGAGGAATCCCAGTGCGTCGGTCACCATCGCGCCACCCAACCCCGGCAGATCCAGGCGTCGGCCCGCCCAAAGCCCTGGGGCCAGAAATGCCGCTTTGTACGCATCCATGAGTCCCTTCACCGTCACATCCTTACCCAGAACCATGTTGAATCGGAAGGAAATGCCCGGCACGGTGAGTCCCTCGATCTCCCGTTCCACGATCTCTTTGGGCAGCCGGAAGGCCGGAACCGCTCGCCCCACCATGCCCCCGGGACCGCTCGCCTTCTCGTATACATCGACCCGGTACCCGAGGCGTGCCAGAAAATGGGCACAGGAGAGCCCTGCCGGTCCCGCCCCCACGACTGCGACACGGTAGCCGTTGCGGCTCGGCACATGACGGTCCCATCCGTCGCGTCCTGCAGCCTCACAGACCCATGCGTGCAGCCTGGCGATGTTCACCGGCTTGTCGGCGAAACCGAGCCGGCTGCATTCTTTTTCGCACAACGTCTCGGCCGGACACACGTAGCCGCAGATCTCCGCCATGGGGTTCATTTCCCGGATCGAACGGGCGGCGCCGATGTAGTTGCCTGCTTCGATCCGCCTCATGTAGTTCAGCACATCGATTCCTGCAGGGCAGGCTTTCGTGCACTTCGGCTCTTCACACAGTTGGCATTCCCTGGCGAGCCGCGACGCGGATTGGGCCGTGATCGGCGCTCCCGGGTCCGGCGGAGGCGTCCAGCCCTGTCCCTTCACATACTTGATGTACTTCCGGGGAAAGCGCCGGGGCAGGTACTCGGGCATACCCAGATCACGCAGGACCATGTTGGCGGCACTCACACCCGAGACGGTGGTGGAGACGACGCCTTCGCCCATGGTCGTGGAGTCGCCGCAAAGGTATAGATTCTTCCATTCGCTCTTCGCCCGGAGCCTTTTCGTGAGGAACTGTTCCTTGTTCAGCTTGGGACCGCCGATGTTCCCGAAATTCTTGAGCGTAAACCGTTCGAGCGTGGCAGGCGTGGCCGCCTCCATGCAGATGATGTTTTTCTTCAGCCCGGCAAAATACATCCTTTCCAGATCGTCAATCACCTTCTCGGCTTCCTCCTGCTTCCGCCTGTAGTACTCTTCCGACTGGTACTCGGAACCGAAACGGTTCTTTTCGCGTCCTGTCTTGCTGGGTGCCATGACGGTCATGGAGTGCATGCCAGGGGGCGCAAGCGAGGGATCCTCCAAGGAGGGGATGAAGATCCCGTAGTTGTCCGCCTGAGAATCAAAGATGTTGTCGATCAGGATTTCCACCGGTTGGGCGTCCTTCGGGATCGCCTCCGCCCTGACGCCTATGTAGAGCAGGAACAAGTCCAGGGTGGGCTCGAAATTCTGCGCCCAGGCCATTCGGTCGGGCCTGATATGCCGGGCCTTGACGAGCTTTCCATAGAGGTTCCAGACCGTGGCGTTTGCGATCACCCGATCGGCCATGATTTCGGTGCCATCCGATAGCCGCACGCCGTAGGCCTGTCCCTTCTCGATCAAGATCTCGTCCACCATGTGGCGGTAGAGCACCTGCCCTCCGTTTCGCTCGATTGACTTCTCCAGCTTGTTCGGGAGCATCTGGGGCGAACCCTGCGCATAGCAGGCCCCCCCCAGGTGAGAGTCGATAAACATCGACGTCCCGATGATGGCCGGCACTTCCTTGACCGTGCAGCACGTAAAGAAGGACATGAGATAGTCGTAGAAGGCGATCAACTTCGGGTCGGTGACGTGCTTCGTCAGCACGTCGTAGGTAGACATGGACAACTGTCTCATGATCTTCACCATTCCCACGGGATCTTTCAGGAAGGCCTTCAGTTGTTCCCTCAAAGGCGTTTCCGTGGGGGACACAGGCATTTCGTTCTTGGTGAGCACCTTCAGGTAGAAGTCTTTCATTTCCCGGTACAGGGATCGGATGCCTTGCTCTTCGTTCGGAAACATTCCGATCAACTCACCCAGGTATCGGTCCAGGTCACGCCAGAAGGTGACCTTGCTTCCGTAAGCATGAAGCCGGTACATGGCTTCGTGCCGGATGAGATCGAGCTCTTCCTCGAGTTCGTTCATCACGAAATGGTGAGGTGTAAAGCCGATGTCACCACAGCCCATGAAGACCGCCGCCCCCACGTCAAAGGTAATGTCGTTGCGCCGGATACAGGTGCAGCAGCCGCCGGGTATGTAATGCTGTTCGATGACAAGCACACGGAGGCCTCTCTTGGCAAGCATGGCGGCTGCCGTCAGACCGCCGATCCCCGATCCCACGACCACCACATCGTAACGATCCCGTACGATTCCGTCTTTGAGCAAATGCAAGGCGAAGACCCTCCATCCTCAGTGCCGGTTCTGCCCCTTTTTCATGATCGTGACGCTCATGGAAACCAACCGACTGGACGCAAGGAGCACAGCAGCCCCCTCCCACTCGTCCCTTTCCTATCGAAGGGACAGTGCCTACTGATATCGAAATATTCGAATTCCGAAATATCCGAATTAAGTAGCACGCTCGGGCCACGCCTGTCAAGGAATTTCTCCCGTCGGGCGCATCGGGAAGAACTCCATTGACACGGCACGCGCCATCCGAAGGTCATCCGGATGGAACGTCAAAAGCATCCATCTACCTGCTGCATGCGACATCGAACACCTTGCGGTCAGGCAGGCAGGGCATTTATTCCTTGACATAGGTACCCGGATTTGTTAGGTCTCTATCTAATATAGTACGATATTCGAATTGTTCGATATCGGAAACGATTACCCCTTCGATGCGGATCGGCGGACGGGCGGAGCATCCCCGGCGCCTCGGAAAAGAAAGCAACGGTCAACCACAGAAGGGGCAAGAAACCGCCGGGCAGGAAGGGTCCCCGAAGATGATCGAGACCAAGAAGTCCTTTTGCCGTTTCTGCCACGCCTTCTGCGGGGTGGAGGTCGATGTGCAGGACAACCGGGTGTTGGCGGTGCGCGGGGACCCGGACAACGCCGTCTCTCAGGGGTACACCTGCATCAAGGGACGCGCAGAGGTGGAGCGGATCCATCACCCGGAACGCCTGCTTTGCTCCAAGAGGCTCGTCAACGGTCACAGGGCCGACATCGCCCCAGAGCAGGCACTGGACGAGATCGCCGGGAAACTTCAAGCCATCGTGTCCGAACACGGCCCAAGATCCGTCGCCGCATTCCTGGGCTGCGGCGCCCACCGGGCCTCGGCAAGCGGTCCATGGTTCGTGCGCAGGTGGTTCGAGGCCCTTGGATCACCCAGCCTTTACACAACCTTCACCATTGACTGCCCCAGCCTCCCGGTCGCGGGCGCCCGTTTGTTCGGGTCCCCCGTACCCCTCAACCTCCTCGATATCGCAAACGCCGATGTGACCCTGTTTGTGGGCACCAATCCCCTCGTCTCGCACGTAATGAGCATGCCCCAGTCAAACCCTTCCAAACGGCTGAAAGACGCACAGAAACGAGGCATGAAGCTCATCGTCATCGATCCACGAAGATGCGACGTGGCCCGGCTTGCCGACCTCCACCTGCAGGTCAAGCCCGGGGAGGACGCTACCCTGCTCGCAGGAATCATCAAGATCATCATCGAGCGAACGTTGTACGACCGGGAATATGTCGAGCGGTTTGTAAGCGGCATGAACGACCTCCATCAGGCAGTCAGAGACTTCGATCTCCCGTACGTGTCCCGCCGGACCCGCGTGCCCGCCGCCCGGATCGAGCAGGCGGCGCACATGTTTGCCGCAGCCGAGCGGGGCGGCGCACAGACCGGAAGCGGTGTGCACATGGGGCGACACCAGAACTTGACCACCCAGCTGGTCATGACCCTGAACGCGCTCTGCGGGCGTTACGACCGCCGAGGCGGGCTCGTCCGCAACGAGGGCCCGCTGGGTCAGCGGATTCCGGCGAACATGGGGCCGGTCCGCAAGCCGCTGTACTCCGGCGAGGTCTCCCGTGTCCGGGGAATCCGGGGAACAACGGGCGGTCTGGGATTCTACTCGGAGATGCCCAGCAACACCCTTACGGACGAGATCCTGATGCCCGGCGAGGGCAAGATCCGCGCCCTCATTGTGGTCGGCGGCAACCCCGCCCTCGTCTTCCCTGACGAGGCAGCGACGGTTCGGGCCCTCCAGGCACTCGACCTCCTGGTTGTCAATGATCTGTTCCTGTCGGCCACGGCGCGTTTCGCTCACTACGTCCTGGCGGTCAAACACCCCTTCGAAAGGGCGGACGTCCCCAGGCTGATGGACTGGGGATTTCCCTACCCCTTCGGGCAGTACACGCCGCCCTTGGTCGAGGCCCCCCCCGGCACCCTGGAGGACTGGGAGATATTCTGGGGACTCGCACGGCGGCTGGGCCTCCGGATGAAGATACCGGGCATCTCCGAGGATCGGAAACCCACGGCTGACGAGATCCTGGACGGCCTCTTCTCTCATGCACGCATCCCGCTCAGCGAAATACGCAAGTACCCGAGCGGCCACGTCTGGGGAGAACGGGAAGCGAAGGCGGGAGGTGTCATTCCGAACATGATCGGCCACCCGGACCGCAAGATGGCTGTCGGCCACCCGGAGGTGATCGCAGAACTCCGCGAAGTCCGCGCCGAGCCCGTTCTCGACGGCGCCGGGTACACACCCGGGGAGACCTGCGCCTTCCGGCTGATCACCTACCGCATGCGGGAGGTATACTGCAGCCAGGGGCAGAACCTGCCGTCCCTGCGTGCAAGGCGTTCCTTCAACCCTCTTCTCATGAATCCCGAAGCGATGCGTTCTCTCGGGATCAAGGATGGCGACCGGGTCCTGGTGGAAAGCGCTTTCGGCCGCGTGGAGGCCCTCGCGGAGGGAACAGAGGATCTAACGCCGGGGGTCGTCGCCCTGGCCTTCGGCTGGGGCGACCCCTCGGACGATCGAGACATCCGCGAGAAGGGATGTAATGTCCAACGACTGATCCCGGACGACCATCGATACGACCCTGTCACCGGCCTGGCCCTCCAGACCGCCATACCGGTGAACGTATCCGCCCGACCGGTTATCCTGTAACGAGATCATCAGAAAAGGGGAAAGGAATGGACCCAACAACCGTCGAGGACACACTGAACATCCAACAACTCTACGCCAGATACTCCGACGCAATCATGCGAAACGACGCCGAGGCTTTCGGCTCCTGTTGGAGTGACGATGCGTACTGGCTTCTGCTCGGCAATGAACTTCGAGGAAAAGAGGCGATTGTACAAGCCTATTCCAATTCGGTCGCGGGCACCGATTTCATCATGCACCTGGCCGTCTCCCCTCTCATATCCATCCAGGGAAACAGAGCCAAGGTGCGATCGCAGGTCCAGGAAGTGCTCCACTTTTCCGGCGGCGGAGCGATGATCATTCTGGCCAATTACAATGACGAACTGCACAAGATCGGCGGGCGGTGGCTCTTTGCCGACCGTCGCATCAGCGTCCGCTATTCGGGGCCCTTTCCCATGGATGATCATGCATTCATGCCCCTGCCGCCCGACGCGGCCAAACCCCTGACATAGAACGCGAGCGGCATATTTCTGCGGCCGCCTTTTTGGTTTTCAGATGCCCCATGCGAGGCGTCGTTTCACGATCTCGCTGACGATTCTTCCGGTGATGGCCCCGGACGGCGCTCCCCCCGGCGACATGGCCCAGAGACCCACCTGAAAAAGGTTCCTGACGGGGGGATGGAAGCCGGTGAAGAACTTGAGCCCCGAATTCATGGCCTTCTGCGGGTGGAAGGTCCACCCGGCGGAAGCGCCCTCTGAATTCAAGGTATATTGCTTCGTCCGTTTGCCGTTCTTCGTGCCCCAGTTGTCTGCGAACTCGGCGCAGGCCCCTGTCTGGATGAAGATCGCGGACCTGCCCTTGGGCGCCAGGGCCGGGTCGTGGATCGAGTTCACATTGATGTCGAGATGATGAAGGGCGCGCGGTAGATTTCGCCGTTCCGGGTTCGTATACCCTGTGCCTTGTCCCCCTGCATGAGGATCTCTTCCACGAGGGTCCGGTACTTCATCTCGCCGCCGTGTTCGGTAACGTAGTCGGCGAGGGCATTCGGAATGACTTGGATCCCACCCATGGGGTGGTAGGAATCCATCAAGAACGTAACAAACAGAAGCCCGACTCCCGACCCGAGAGCCGCGCCTCTATGCAACGCCTCCCCCAAAAGAAATCTCTATTCTCGGGGGCCGGGCGTCCGACCGCCGCACCATGGAGAGACTTTCGGTGGGGCAGACCGATACGCAGTTGCCGCATCCGACACAGTGATCGATCTTGACGGTCACGATCTGCGCCTCCAGGCGCAACGCTTTCATCTGGCATCGATCCACGCAATCGCCGCATCCCGTGCAGGTCTCTTCATCGACGGCCACCTGGAAGTTCGAGACCGCCAGCATCGCCTTGATGTCATGCTCTCTGAGCATCTTCAGAAAGCCGCAGCAGCAACCGCAGCAGTTGCAGACGAAGACCAGACTTCCCTCGTTGTTGTTGGCGTTGTGAACCAGGCCTGCCTTCTCCGCATCCTTGAGGATCTGCAGACACTCCTGTTTGGAGATTCGCTGGCCGAACTTGCGGTCCACGACAAAATCAGCCACCTTTCCAAAACTCAAGCAGGCGCGCTCCGGCACGTCCCGGAGTCTGCAAGCGTTATCGAGCAGGTAGGCATGGTGCCGGCAATAGCACACGGCGGCGGCAAAGGATTCCTCCTTGTCCACAAGTTCCGCCAGCTTTTCAAAGGGAAAGATTTCCGTACCGGGAGGAAGTTCCTTCTGCACCGTGATCGTTCGCGCCGCCGCCTCCGGCACGAACTGCTTGGCCATTTCCGGATCCTTCAGGGTCTCGATCATCAGGCCCTCCAGGGTCTTTCCAAAATCGTGCATCATCCGGGCGGCCTTTCGGTCGTGCTCCGTGTCGGTCCCCTTCATCAGCTGAAACTCCCAGACACCGGGAACGAAGGGAGTCAGCGAATACTCCGTCTCACCAGCATCGTTCCTGGCGGTGAAGATCAATCCGCTGTCCGCCATGATTTCGAGAGAGGCAACGAGTTGCCGTTCATCGCGGCTCAACAGCGAGGCCAGGTCGCGTGCCAGATGGGCCCCCCTTGGGATGGCTGCGCCGAGGGCCGCCTGTTCTTCGGTATAGTACTCACGAAGGATATCGAGGAACGCGTCCACCAGCGGCATCTTCACCGGGTACTCATTGAGTCTCTCGCCCAACCTGTAATAGACGTCTTGCGCCATGACTCTCTCCTTGCCAATGGGGTCTATTGGGGACGATCGTCACCTGCCTCGGTACCGCCGCGCCAGCATAGGGGAAGTCGTTCTTTTCTGTCAACGAAAGAATCGTGTTTGAGGATGCATGCCTATCTGTGTTCCATCCGCACGAGCCCGCCGGGCAATAGCGTCGCGGGAAAATCTCTTGACAGGGGCAGAGAGACCGGCGTAAAATGACTTATAGTCATTAAGCAACCAAAAGTCATTGCGCGGCCCTGCGTGGGCCTCGTGGGTCTGCAAGATGGGCTTCCGGCCATGACGACAACCGTCGCAGACGTGAACAGAGCCTTTCACGGCAAGAGGATGGACATCCAGCTTCCCTATCCGGAAGAGTGGTTGGTCCGGGACATGCAGATCCTCGAAAAAAAAGAGACCTCCGGCTCGGTCAAGGTGCTCTTGGCGATGGAACTGATACGGGGAGGAAAGCTCATCCGTGACATGTGCTATCTGGAAGGCCGGATCGAGCGGGAGAGGGCGCATGGCTCGCCCGACGTTCCCCGGATCGAGAAGACAAAATACGTCCTCCCGGCTCGTAACCGTCTCGGCTTTCAGGACGAAGCGGAGGTCCGCCGTCACCTGAAGGAGGCCTTTGCCTCCCTCTTGCAGGAACACGACTACACCATCGAAGATCATCCGGAGGCCGATTTGTACGGAACCCTCGGAGAACGCGCGTTCTTCGCGATGCTCGCGGTCCGTTGCGACGACTCGGCGCACGAGAAGGCGCAGCACCTGATCGGGCTGCGGAAAAAATACAGGCACAAGAACGATTACGGCCTTGTCGTGCCGGCCTTTCAGGAACCCCTGGGAATCCCGCTCTCCGGGCAGGAGGCATGGGTCCAGGCCCACGCGGACTCCCTCAGCTCACACAGGGTCGGGATCTACGGCGTGGACAACGCGGATCCGAACCGGATCTACCCGTTCACCGTGTACCCCCAGATCCGCGGGCTGCTGCGCTATTTCGTGACCGCATCCCGGCAGTGGATGGATGTGCGCGCCCAGTTCCTCCTGAGCCGGGGCGACCGGAACGGATGGTGAAGAACGGAAGGAGGCGGAATGATTCTGGAAGGATTGCAGGAGACCCTCGCCGAGTACCTTGAGAAGAAGCAGGACCCGCTGGGTGTCATCCTGGGCCAGGCCAAGGCAAAAGAGGGAGTCCTCGCCTCGATCCTGGCAGGGCACCATGTTCTGCTGGAGGGCCCCCCGGGCGTGGGGAAGACCACCCTGGCAAGGCATCTGGCCTCCATCCTGCCCGCCGTGGAGGCGGTTGCGGACTGTCCCTTCCACTGCAAGCCGAGCGAGCCGGTTTGCCCGGCCTGCAAGAACAGGAGGGAACGGGGGGAGAACCTCGAAACCGTGTCCATACAGGGCAGCCAGAGGTTCGTCCGGATCCAGGGCAGCCCGGATCTGACGGCAGAGGATTTGCTCGGCGACATCGATCCGAGCATGGCCTTCCGGTACGGCTGCCACGACTGGCGCGCCTTCACGCCGGGAAAGTTGCTCAAGGGAAACCGCGGAATCGTCTTCTTTGACGAGTTGAACCGAATTCCGGAAAAGCTCCAGAACGCTCTCCTGCAGGTCCTCGAGGAGCACACGGCCACGATCGGCCCCTACGATGTGGACTACGCCGCCGACTTCCTGATGCTGGCCACCATGAATCCCCTGGAGCACGCCGGCGTGGAAGAACTCTCCGACGTGTTGCTCGACCGGTTCGATGTGGTCACCATGGGCTACCCCGAAACATCGGAACTGGAAAAGCGGATCCTGCTGCAATACGGAACCCGACTGGACGGTATCGACTTCCCGGACGATACCCTCGACAAGCTCCTCCTGGTCGTCCGATCCACCCGGGAGGATCCGTGGGGCAAGGAGATGGATCAGGGCGCGTCCGTCCGGGCCGCCCTGGCCCTGTACGAGAAGGCGCAGGCCCAGGCCTGGCTCCAGGGGGACCGATTCGTGACACTCGGTCATCTTCGCGGCGCAGCCGTCTCCACGATGGCCGGCAGGATCAAGACCAGCCCCGAGTCGAAGTATTACGACGATGCCGTCGGTCTCGTGAACGAGCTTCTTCAGGAAATCCTCGGGACAGCGGAGGAATGATCCGCATGAACGATCCGTCGCCTTTGAAAGGATTCACGATCGTGGTGGCAGGCAAGGGGGGCACCGGCAAGACGCTGGTGAGTGCCCTTCTCGTGCGGGATCAACGGAAACATGGGGCTGTGCTGGCCATCGATGCGGACCCGGACGCCAACCTTCCCGAGACACTCGGGGTCCATGCGGTGAGCACCGTAGGTCAGGCGCGGGAGAAGGTGTTGGCCTACAGGACACGTCGAAACGAGAACCGCACCGTCACGGCGGAGCAACAGTTCGAACAGCATCTGATGGAGTCCATGGTGGAAACAGAGGACTTCGATCTCATCGTCATGGGGCGCAGCGAGGGGGAAGGCTGCTACTGTGCGGTGAATCACATCCTTCGCGGGATTATCGACACCCAGGCGCGAAACTACCCCACCGTGGTGATCGATTCGGAGGCCGGTCTCGAGCACATATCCCGGCGGACGGCCCGGGACGTCGACGTCATGCTGGTCGTGACCGATGCCTCGGCCCGGGGGATCAGCACGGCCCGCCGCGTAGCTGAACTCGCGGGCGAACTGCGCGTGGACTTCGGCAGGCTCCTCGTGCTCGCCAACAAGGTCACGGACCAGACACAACCGATCATCGAAAAGCACGCGGAAGAGTCAGGTCTGGAGCTGATCGGGTTCTTGCCTTTTGATCACCAGGTAGTGGAAAACGACGCCCTCGGCAAGCCGATCTGGGAACTGCCGGAAGACCACCCCGTCGTGAGGGCGGCGCGGGAGGTGTTCGCAAGACTCGATGTCATTCGAGAAGAGAAGATGGGTCGTGTGTTGTGCGCGTGATGTGAGGCTATGCCCATGAGGGTTCAGGAAGAGATCCGGAAACGGATCCGCGAACTCGGTCACGAAGAAGCCCGTCGCATCCTGTTCGACGGCATTTCCTTGCCCCCTTCCACCATGGACGATCTGCTCGGCTCCCTCGTGGCGGGCCACCATATCTACCTGGCCGGCCCCCCGGGCGTGGGAAAGACGATGCTGGCCGCAAGAATCGCGCAACTCCTGCCCGACCGCGCCGTCGTGGCCGGCTGCCCGGTCCATTGCCGAATCGATTCGCCCGCCTGCCCGTGGTGTCTCGAAAGGGTGAGCCGGGGCGAGCCGCTTTCCCAAGCTCGCCTGCCGGGATCGAATCGCGTTCGCAACGTATCGGGGAGCGCCGAGTTGAAAGCGGCCGACCTCATCGGGGATTTTAACCCCGTGCAAGCCCTGCAATACGGTGTTCTGGACCCGAGAGCATTTGTTCCCGGCAAGTATCTGAGGGCCAACGGCGGCATCCTGCTCGTGGACTTCATCGATCGCGTCCCGGAGCGCGTGCTCAACTCGATCCTCGCGGGCCTCGCAGGGGACGGCATCGCCATCGGCAACCGGGAGGAAATGTTCTCCCTTGACGTGTGGATCGTCGCAACGGGTTCGGAATCGGGCCTCGATCGCATGCCCATGGACCTGGCCGACCATTTCGACCGGATCTCCCTCGGCTCCGTCCTGGATCCGGCATTCGAGAGGAGCCTGGTGGCCCCGGAAACGGACACGCCTGCCTGGGCAGACCCGGCTGTCAGGATCATACAGAAGACCCGGCGGCACGATGACCTCGCGCGGGGGCTGTCCACCCGCGGGTCCATCCGGTACGGCGAATTGCTCCGTTCCTATGAGAGGATTCTGGGCGCCGATTCCGTCGAGAATCTTGTGCAGAAGGCCTCCCGGGTCGCCCTGCCCCATCGCGTTCAGCTGGCCTCTCACGCCGTCTCGAACCGTTCGAACAACGAGATCATTGAAGAAATCGTGACGGACGTCCTCGGCATTTCACGGCCCCCCGAGGAATGGATCCCCCTGTCCACGGAGAAGATGCTGGCCATCGTCGAGGAGATCGCCCGAACGGACCACTTCCGCAAGCCTCTCAAGTTCGGCCTCTTTGATCTCCTGCTCAAGCGGGTCAAGCGCTTTCCGGAATCCGAACTGGCCGCCATGCATCGGGAGATGCTGGAACGTCTGGTGCAGCGTTGGCATGGGAAAGAGAGGGAGGAGAGCCTCACCTTCGATCTCCTGGCCGACATCGAGGCAACGCGCGAAAAACAGCAGCGACTCTCTGCCGAATTGCGCGCCAGGCTCGAGGCCGAGGCCCTCATCCGTACGGTTGAGCAACTCGAGCAACGTCAGATCCTCGCACGAAGGGAGCGGGGGTACAAGCTGTCCCTCAGGGGAATCGCCCTTCTCCTGGACAGACTTGCGCCGCGCACGTGGGAAGCAAACCAGGTCGGCGGCATGGGAAGGCACAAAACCGGCAAGAAATGCCTCATCGGCGAAGGCAGGATTGTGGGATCGCGACCTTGGCGATTCGGGGACAGTTATCGTGATTTTTCTCTGAAGGACACCCTCCGACAGGCCATCCGAAATCACCACCGCCACGTGGGCCGCGAGGATCTCCGGGTGGTGCGCCGGGACATTCGCAACCGGCTGGATATCGTGCTGTGCCTGGACCTCTCCGGCACCATGGACCAGCTCGAGAAGCTCTGGTACGCAAAGGAGGGAGCCATTGCACTCGCCATGGCCTCCTCCCGGTACGGCGACAGGATGGGATTGGTCACCTTTTCCAACCTTGCCTCGGTTGTGTCCGATCTCACGAGCAACGCGTACAGGCTCACCGAGAAGATCCTGGACCTGGACCTCCACGAGAACGCATTCACGAACCTGGGCTTCGCTCTGCTGCGGGCGCGTGGGGTCTTCGCAAGGCATTCCAAGAGCCAGGCCAAACAACACATCATCCTTGTTTCGGACGGCGATGCAACCGCGCCGCACCCGTCTCCGAGTCGCTTTGCCGTCCAGGAGGCGGCCAAGACGATCCGAAAGGGGATCACCGTTTCCTGCATCTGCATTAACGAAGAGAACGCGAATCCGGCCGTGATGTACAAGATCGCCCGTATCGGTCGCGGCAGGATGACTGTAATCGAAAACACAAAGGAGATGAAAGAGGCCGTCGGTCAAGAACGTGCGGCGAATCGCTAGACTGCCCGAAAGGAGTATCCGATGTCTGAGGCCGTGCTCTGTGGGGTGTGCAACCGCAATGAAGCCGCGGAGAAATGTGTTGTCTGTGGTATCGATCTTTGCGAGATGTGCCGTCATGTGGTGCAGACCGAAGACATCTCCGCTTCCCACCGCGTGAAGGGGATCAGTACGGAGGGCGTCCTCGGCCCCGCCCAGAAGCGGCGAACGGTGTGTGCCAAATGCATGGCAGACACCGATTTCATCGAGAAAGACGATCACGGATCCGCTGTCCCGAAAGCAGAGGTCGAGCAGGTACGCAAGGAGCGGTTGAAGGCTTTCAAAAAGCCGAAGAAGGGGGAAGCCACGGAGAAGGTGGGCGATCTGCTCGTGGATCTCGGCGAGATCACACCGGACATCCGCGGGAACGAGGAACTGGTGCGCCGGATCCTGCGCCAGGACTACAACGAGACCCGTGTCAAACAATACGATACCCGAATACGACCCTTCACCCGCGCAGAGGACCTGGCGGAGTGGGACGGGATTCTCCTCCGCAGGTATCGGCCCCTGTATACGCATCGTGCTCCGAAGAAAGCATCCGGTTCGGGCGAGGGCAGCGGCCAGGGCGCGCTGGCGCTCGGGAACCTGCAGGAGCATCTGTCCGGAACGGGCAAGGCCATCGGATCCGCAAGGGAAGTCCTGAACGAGGCGCTGAAGGTCTTCGGGCCGGAAAAGGCGATCGAACTCGGGCAGTCGATTGTCTACCCTACATGCAACATCGCCATCCTTACAGGGTTCGAACCGAAGAACCTGGGGCAGCTGGACCGGGCCCTTGGCTACGCCGAGGCACAGTTTCTGGAGCAAACCTACGTTGCCTCCCAGGGTGCAGGGGACCCGCTTGATCTGGAGCGCAGGGCCCTCCACCTCGGCTCCCTTCAATTCCTGGCCACCGAGGTCGAAGAACTCGTCAAGATTTGCTGCTTCGAATACCTTTCCGTGGGCAACCTCTCCGTCAAGGAGATGGCCTTCTACCCCGAGGCTCGCACGCCCGTCGGCCTGGGCACGGTGGACCGGACCCGGCCGGTCCTGGCCTTCTTCGGCGACGACTGCCTCCCCATTCTGTACACGGTAGGGCGCCTCGAGGAGGAAAAGCTGGCCTCGAAGATCGAGATCACCGGCCTTGGAAATGCGGGTCATGAACTGGTGCGCCTGTACCCGGAAGGCAAGGTGCTCACCTCGACGGGAAAGGCGATCAAGGGCATCCGGACAGGCATTCCGGACCTGATCGTGGCCTCGAGATCCTGTTATCCTCTGGACGTCGTCGGCCAGGCAAAGAAGGCGGGCATTCCGGTTCTTGCAACGGGGTCGGCCGTCTCCGTCTCGGCCCCCGACCTCTCCGGGGAACCCGTCGGGAAGATCGTCGGACGGTTGAAGGCGGGAGAGAGCCTGCTGGTGAGGTCCGTTGAAAAGGCGGCGGATGTCGCGGCAGCCTACTTCATCGATTTCCCCGGAAAGAGGATCCAGGGACCGGATCCTTCCGTAATCGAGCAGGGAGCCCGCAAGTGCACCGGCTGTGATGAATGCTTTCACGCATGCCCGAACTCGCTCGCGATCAGCACCGCCCTGAGGCGAAGCGGCGGGCCGTCCCTGGCGGATCTGGCTGAGCGGTGTGTCTTCTGCGGAACATGTGAAGCGGTCTGTCCCGAGGAAATCCCGGTCATCGATTGCCTGCTGGCCGCTGCCGGCGACAGGATCGCCGCAGACAAGTTCCGCATGAGGCCGGGACGCGGCCCTCTGAGCCACCTCGAATTCCGGGATCTGACCTTCGGCCTGGTCCTGGGCGGGAACGGCCCCGGCATGGTCACGCTCCTGGGATGCGGGCACTACCCCGGTGCGGACGATGAGCTGGCGGAAATGGCCAAGGAGCTGCTCGACCGAAACTGTGTGGTGATGACCGCCGGCTGCGCGGCCGCGGACGTCGCCAGGAAGCTGGAGAAGGACACGGGCAAGGCCCTTCCCGAAAACTACCCGAGCATGGCTACCCTGAAAGGCCTGGTCAATTGCGGGGGCTGCTCGGCCGACACGCACATCATGGCCTCCATGTTCAAGTTCGCACAGCTCGGCGGCGGGATCTCGGCCAAGGCGAACTTCGACCAGGTGGCCGACTACAGCCTGAACCGCGCCCCTTTCGCCGTGATTATCTGGGGGCCGGCGTCGGACAAGATGATGGTGAAGGCCTCCGGGTTTGCGCGTGTAGGAGCTCCCGTCGTCATCGGACCTTCGGGCTTCCAGTTCGCCCGTATGTTGGTGGGCAACAAATACAAGAGGGACGACTGGACCATGTACGACGGGATCGACGGCTCGGTCCGTGAGGTGGACCCTTCCCCCCCGCACCTGATCTTCCCGGTGGAGACCAAGGAGGAGGCCGTTACCATGGCCATCAAGCTCTGCTTCACCACATGCGCACTGCGGGAACCGCGGCTTTCCACGATCGACAACTACACCGAAATCCACCAGAAGTACTTCCACCAGCTCCCGGATGACTGGACCTTCTATCTGCGCAGCCCCCTGGAGCTGCACGTGATGAAGCGGATGAGGTTCCTGAAGATCCTGCGGGACCAACACGGCTGGGAGATCGACCGGACGACCGCCAAGCGGGTCAAGAACCGCGACGGAGATCTCGTCACCATGGACCAGTACATCGATGCGTACGGTATCAAACAGGGGCGCTACGCCACCCTGCTCGAGCGCCTGATCATGCGTGAAGCAGTCAAGGAGTAGACCGATGCAGACCTTCGACGCGAAAGCCTGGGCCCGAACGATCCGGGAGCACAAGAATCCCCTGGTTGTGGCAGGCGAGGGGTGCGAAAGGATCACGCTCGGCGGAAAGCCGCTCGTTGCCTATGCGGTCGAGCTGGCCGATGCCCTCTCCTGCCCGGTTGCCGCGACCGGCAACCTCTTCCTCGCCGTCCGGGAACAGGCGGGGAATGTGAAGGCCAAGAAGATGTGGCTGGCCGAGCTTTTCCGGTATCTCGAAGAGCAGTGGGAGGACTCCATTCTGGAACAACGGCCCGACCTCCTGGTGCTCATCGGCTACCGTCCTGAGATGGTGCAGGGAATGGCGGCGGGCCTGGAGCGGATTTCGATTGCCCATCTCGGGCCGGGGCAGCTTTCGACCGCACAACTGACCATGGAGGAAACGTCTCTCGACGAGTGGAAGCGGAGGCTCGACGAGCTGGTGGCCTCGCTCAAGCGATCCAGAAATAGGAGGTCTGGCCGATGATACGAATCGATGCCGTCAAACTGCCCAAGGGCAGGGTCTTCCAGGCACCCACGGAACTCGACGAGCTGTTCGATGGCGTGGAGATCGAGATTTCTCCGCGATGGATGGGGCAGAAGATCCGAAAGGCCGACATGTACATGGAGCTTGGGGGACCGACGCACGGCTACCAGAGCTACATCCATGTCGACGTGGTCAACGACGAGAACCAGGTCGAGGACGGACGGATCGAGCTGATCGGGCCCGACATCCCCGAAGTCGAGCCGGGAAGCTCCTTCCCCTTCGGCGTGTGGCTGCGCTGCTGGGGTAGCCCGCTCACGGAGGATCATGTCGATCCTCTGATCCGAGCCGGGTTCATGCCCTTCGAGCAGGGAGAAGGCTGGATGCTCGTCAACACCCGGGACACGATCTGGATCCGACTGAGCCGGCAGAGCGCGCACAAGAACAACTGGCATCGGATGGGACAATCCCTGCTCGGAATGGCCAAGATCAATTTCCCCCTCGTGGAGAAGGTGGAAGCACAGATCATCATTGCCTCCCCGGAAATCGGCGGCCGGGAACTCATCCGGCAGATCCTCGACACCACGATTCGTCCGGAGTGGGAAGCCTATGACGCCCGGCTCATGGGGCTCGAAGACGAGGATGTGGATGTCTTCTACGGCTGCACCCTCTGCCAGACCTTTGCCCCGAACCACGTCTGCTGCATCACTCCCCAGCGTAATCCCTACTGCGGCATCATGAGCTACCTGGGAGCCAAGGCCCTTGTGGAGATAGACCCGTACGGCTACTCCTTTGTGATGCCCAAGGGGGAGTGTATCGATCCGCTCATGGGCAGGTACACCGGCGTCGACCAGACCGTCTACGAACGATCCTCCCGGACCGTCAAGCGCGTCAACCTGTACAGCTCGCTCCGGTATCCTCAGACCAACTGCGGCTGCTTCGAGGCTGCGGCTTTTTATATACCTGAACTGGACGGGATCGGCCTGGTGGATCGCAGACACCCCGGCGAAACCCCCATCGGTTTGAATTTTTCAAAGATGGCAGGCTTCATGAGCGGGGGAAACCAGAACCACGGCAGCATGGGGCTGTCGATTCGCACGCCCAAGTCAAGAAAATTCCTCCAGGGAGACGGAGGCTGGGAGCGCATCGTGTGGATGCCCAAGGAGTACAAGGTCTTGCTCGCCGACTGCATCCCGGAGGAGATCTACGACAAGATCGCCACCGAGGAGGTCGGAACGGATATCCCTACCATCAAGCAATTCCTGATAACGGCGGGCCATCCGGTGACGACAAAATACTGGAAAGACGCCAAACCCGTGCCGCTCAAGATTCCCAAGCCGAACGAGGATTGGCCGGAGGATTAGACCAACGGACAGGCCGAAACGCAGCTTTTGCATCGGCTGCCTCCTCCCCGGGGTGAAATGCTCATGAAGAACGAAAAGGTCGAACAGGGTTGGCATCGTATCTACGAGGAAGAGCCTCTTTTCACTCGGGAGCGCGTGGAAAAGACCCTGCGTGATTTCCTCCTCTACGCCGGATACTGGGTCGGGCCCACGGAGCCTGTAGGATTCATGATGCCGGACCTCGCTGCATGCCGGACGACGGACAAGAAGCGGTACGAGATGATCTTTGTCATCCGCGAGGGGATCAACCAGGCCGTAGAGGGGTTCCGGGAGCTGGCCGCCGCCAAATGCTTCCGGAAGGACGCCCTCGACTACGTTCTGGTCCTGCCGCCGGTCTCGGAACACTACCTCATCGAGTTTCTCATCGAGAAGGAGGATTGGTTCTTCCCGATCAAGGACCATCTCTTCCAGTTGTGGCTCGTCAACCCGGAACGCGAAACAGTGGATTGCCTGATCGGATGGCCGCAGGATGACGACCTCAAGCACTATTTCTCCAACCCGAACCTGGCAGGCTTTGCCACGTACATCGCCAACAAGGCTGCCGACAGGATTATGAGGGAGGAGTTCGACTAGCCGGCTCAAAGGGAATCATCGCTGCGTTTCCGAAGAGCCGCCGACAACAAGAATCTGTGGTAAACAACCGCGGCATTTTCAGGTCTTCCAACTTTGCCGTGTCTCGGAAATGGACCGAGTCGGTTATGCCACGAAGATCCGTATACGAGCTCTACGAATTCCTCCCCAAGACGAATTGCGGCCAGTGCGGGATGAGCTGCATGGCCTTTGCCGGCCATCTGCTCGCCCGGGATGTGAGGCCCCGAGACTGCCCGGTTCTGAACGAACCCGGGCAGGAGCAGAGCAAACGCGAACTGGTGCTCCTTCTGGGAGAGGGAACCAAGAACGAGCTGACGGGCCTGATCGTGGACAACGATCTCTGCATCGGTTGCGGCGCCTGTGTGAGTGTCTGCCCTGTTCATGGAGCGAACAACCGGGAGGTGGCCCTCGGGAAAGGCCCCCGTCCGAATGAGGTTACGGTCATTCGGATCGTGAACGCCAGGGTTCACCTCGCTCATCCGGAGCTGTGCAATCGGGCGATCCCGTCGGCGCCTCCTTGCAAGGCATGCGCCGACTACTGTCCCACAGACGCGATGGAACTGGTGTGACATGAGCATGCAGAAGTTCCTTCGAGCTTCGATGCAGGACGAGGACCGGCGGGCCCCCGAGAAGGCTTCCCCGGGCGAGTCCCTCGAGGAGTACGACGCCGATTGCCACTCCATGGTGTGTGCGGGTTGCAGTTGCCTCTGTGACGACATCTCGTACTATCTCAAGGGAGGCATGGTAGTCCGGACCGTGAACCTCTGCGAGGTGGGCTGGAAGCGTATCTGTTCGGTTCATGCGGAGGACCGGCTCCCCCCCCCTTCCCCTTCCCTGCTCTCGGACCGGCTCGAGCATGCGGCGGGAATCCTTCGCTCGCACGGCCCGCCCCTCGTCCTCGGTGCGGACGGCGTGGAGGAAGCCGCCATCCGGGCCTCGATGCAACTGGCCGGGCAGCTCGAAGGGATCTGGCTGCCCTGGGCCTTTCCGGCCATACGAAGCTTCTACGAGCGAGCGGGACGGTTCGGCTGGGCCACCGCCCTCCTCGACGAGGTGCGTGACCATGCAGACCTGGTCATCTTCTGGCGCGCCGATCCCCTGGAGACCCATCATCGCCACCTGTCCCGTTATTCCTTCTTTGCCAGGGGACGGTTCACCGAGCGCGGAAACCTGGACCGCAGCCTGGCAGCCGTCTGTTCGGACAAGGCTGTCATCGAACCGCTCTGCCAGCAGTTCCTCCGGGCTCCCGTCGACCGGGACGTGCCCCTCATCGAGGCCCTGAGCGGCCGCTGTGCGCCGCAAGGCCTCGATCCCCGGGATTTCTCTTCCTTTGTCGGGGCCCTCGAGCGATCTGCTTACATCGCCCTGTTCGTGGACCCCCAGAAGGTCGCCGCCGAAACGCTTGACGCCATGTTTCAATGGTCCTCGAGGGTCAATGCGCAAGGACGTCGGCGAATGGTCATCCTGCCCCTCTGGAAGGCCGGCCCAAACGTCGAAGGCTTCTGCCGGATCTCCCTGGAGCAGAACGCGACCCCCTGGGGAGCCGACTTTTCAAGGGGGTCAAAAGGACCGTCGGACAGCGCGGCCGGATGGCGGGAATTGTCCGGAAGAGTCGGGAGTCTGCTCGTAATTCCTTCCGGAACCGACCCGTTTGACGGCCGGACACTTCCGGGCTGTCTTGCCGAGAAGCCCCGGATTGTCATCGATCCCTTCAAGCAGACACGCCGGCAGAGCGCAGAAGTCGTCATCCCCGCCGCCTTGCCGGGCCTGGAGCACGACGGGGTGTTCTTTCGCGCGGACGGACTTCCCCTGGTAGCGCGCCGACCGGAGGGTTTGGCGGACAACGGCTATCCGTCCGTTTTCGACGTCTTGTCACGCATGAGAACAGGGGGCCCCTAGATGGCGGGGCTGGAGAAGATCCTGATCCGACAGGCGCGCGCGTATGATCCCTCCCAGGGGTGGCGAGGCGAACCCCGGGACCTGTACCTGGCGGGCGGCAAGATCAGCGAGCCCTTCGGTGACCCGGCACGAACCATCCAGGCCGGGGGCCGCCCTTTGCTCGCGGGGGGAATCGATCCCTACTGTCAACTCGCCGCCTATGGACAGACCGTCATGCGAATGTTCGCGGGCGCCCCCTCTCCAGACGAAATCGGCCGAGCCTATGCCCGGATGGGGTATGTGCATGTGCATCATCCCTTTACCACGCTGCTGACCGCAGGTCTCGTCCGTCACGCTCTGCAGCGCATCCCTTTCGTCGATACTTCGACCTGCGTGACGGTCGATCTCCGGGACATGGGCCAAACGATTCGAGCCAAGCAAGCCGGCGAATTCTCGCGGCTGGCACGCGCCTTGATAGTTGCAACCGGGGCCATCGGCCTTTCTCTTCCGTTCCCCGAACTGCGTCACAAGCAGAGGCACTATATCCAGAAGAACCTCAGCGCCCAAAAGGTGCTCTCATTTCTGTCCCTTGTCGAAGAATCGGACCTGCTGCCCATCCACCTGTGGGGAATGCCCGGATTGCTTGATAACGAATTCCCTGAACCTCACCGGTTTCACATTGCAGGACTCGGTTTCGCCCTGGACTCGGAAGCTTCCCTCGAGAAGGCCCGGGAGTTCCTGGAAGCCGGAGGCAGCGGAGACCTGGGGTTGAGCACGGGCCGGGAACAGCTCGTCGCAGCCCCCCACGGCGCCACAGAAAAGCCCTTCCTCAGCCTGGACGCGGGCCTGCAGGCGCCCATCGGCTTCTCCGCGAGGCCGCTGCCTCTCGGCCATGCCCGCACAATGGCCGGCTGGTCCCTGCTCCGAAGGCCGCCTTCCTACTGGCGCCTGGCCCTGGCCGCCTCCGGCCCTGCCGGAGGCCAGTTCGGCGGCATGCCTTCGATCATCCAGTGGCTTGCCGACCCGAACTGCCGTCCTCCGGAAGTAAGCGAAGCTTTCCGAGGGGATGCCTTGAGCCTCTCTGCGTGGGCACGACTCACGCGGGTCGAGGCGGCCCGCTGCCTAGGTCTCTCCGATGTGGGTCATCTCCGCATAGGCGCCAGGGCAAACGTCGCCCTTTACGACCTGAATCCGGAAACAGGCGGAGACGAGATGCTCGCCGCCCTTTGCGATTGCTGGTGCCTGATCAAGGACGGGGTTCTCGTGCGGGAGGGAGGCGCCTTTACCGGGCGAGAGCCTCCCCGGGAAACCCGCCGCCGTGAGATCGCCGGGGACGTTTCCGGGGCGGCCCGATCCGACCTCTTTCAAAACCCTACCCTCCGCTTCGAGAACCTGGGCGTCTGCCCGGGTGCGCAGGGCCGGGGAGGGTGCCCGGATTACACGAGGAGGTAGAGACCCATGGGAATCGCTGAGCGAAAGGCGCGGGAGAAGCAGATCCGGCACCAGCAGATCCTCGACGCCGCCTACGAGGTTTTCAACGAGGTCGGGTTCTTTGCGGCCACGATGGACCAGATCGCCGAGCGTGCGGAACTTGCCAAGGGCACAATCTACATCTATTTCAAGAGCAAGGAGGAAGTGTACTTCTCTCTTCTCAGCAACGGTCTGAACATACTCCTCGCGCTCCTCGAGGAAATGAAAAGAAACGAACCCCCTGCAGACCAATTGCTCGAACAAACGGCCAGGACCCTCTTCCGCTTCTACAAAGATCACACGAGCTATTTCCGGATCTTCATGACCATGCAACAGGAGCACATGCAGGCAAAGCTGTCCCCTGAGCTTGCGCAGCATCTGAACGAGCAGGCGACGTCGATCCTGAACATTCTGAGCGCCCAGATAGAAAGGCTTGTCGCCAACGGGTCTTGTTCGGTCAATCCATGGCATGTGGCCAACATCCTCTGGGGCGCCTTTACCGGCATCACACAGCTTGCCATCACCCGGGAGCGGTTGCGAGTCAGATCCAAACACATCGACGATCTCATCTCACTCTGTTTCCACCTGATCAACCGTGGCCTGTCGGCCGGCGTTCAGGCACCCGAGGCAACGGGGAATGCACAGGGTTCCGGGGTCACGGATCAGCGACCGGACCCGTCGCTCGCCCCTCAGCGAAGGGCTCGCAAGAGGAGGGGTGCAAGCAAGCGGGAAGCGGATACCTGAAGCGGATTCCGTCCTTTTCAATCCCCCGATGAGGGAGTTGCCGATGGATTTTCTGGAAATTGCGGCGGGAAGGCGCAGCGTCCGCAAGTATCGGGACGAGGACGTTCCCGCGGAACTGCTCGACCAGGTCCTGGAGGCCGTCCGCTGGGCGCCCTCGGGAGGAAACATCCAGCCGTGGGAAGTGATCGTGGTGAGGGATCCGGAAACCAGGAAGGCCCTTCAGGAAACCCTGGGCGGCTACAATCCGGCCAGGAAGGCCGTTCTCAACGCACCTGTGCTTCTCGTCCTGTGCGGCCAGGTCAGGATCCCGGATGCCTACAAAAAGGACAAGGAAGTGGTCACGAAGTTCGGGGACTGGTGGTTCATGTTTCATCTCGGATGTGCGGCGCAGAACCTTGCGCTTGCAGCCCACGCCCTCGGCCTGGGCTCGGTCATGGTCGGCTTCTTCGATCACGACAAGGCGAAGGAGATTCTCAAGGTTCCCGAGGCGCACGAGGTCGTGCTGATGATTCCCCTGGGCTACCCCGCCGCCACACCGAAACCGCCCCAGCGTCGTCAAATATGCGAATTCTGCCATCTGGAGCGCTTCTCGTCCACTCGGTCCGATCACAAATTTTCTTGACTGCATAACAATATGCGCGCTCTCTTCCTGTGCAGAACCCTGGGTAGAACCTCGGCACATGATTTGACCGGGCGGCTAGCAAATTATTTGACCATTCAACTAATTCGTACTACAATTCCTTCCGGCGCGCTGCCATTCGCACCGGGTCTCGGTTGTTTGATCACAACACGCTTTTTCTTTGTCAACCACCTAATCTCTTGCAGGGAGGGGAACACCGATGGCGATTCGAACAGCACAGGAGTTCAAGCAGAGCATCCGGGATGACAGGGTAGTCTACTTTCGAGGAGAGCGGATTCGAGACGTCACCGAGCACCCGTTCTTTCAGATCACGATCAGTCAGATGGGCCTCGACTACCTGATTGCCAAGGACCCCACGTACCAGGACCTCTTTGTCGATCGGGACAGGAACGGTGAGGAGATGCGATTTCTTCACAAACCCGAGCGCACGGCAGAAGATCTGCTTCGAAGGAGGAAGATCGTCCAGTTGCTGGCCCGCATCGGGTTCGGGATCCCGGGAGGGAGCAACACCACCGGCAAGGACGCGCTCAATGCGATCGCCGTGGTGTGCGATCGGATGGATCGAAAGACCGGCAGCAAGTATCGAGAGCGCGTTGAGGCGTATCGTCAACATCTTCTGAAAGACGATCCGGCCGTAATCGGAGCCGTGACCGATATCAAGGGGGATAGAAGCCTTCGCCCCTCCAAACAGGTGCCCCACCAGGACTACTATGTCCGGGTCGTTGACCGCACCAAGGACGGAATCGTGGTCAGCGGCGCAAAAGCGCATATCAGCCTGGCCCCGTGCGCCAATGAGATGATCTGTATTCCGTGCAGACGGCACCGGGAGGAGGACAAGGACTACGCGGTCGTTTTTGCGGTCCCGGTGAACGCCAAGGGAATCACCATGATCTCCACGGATCACGAGACCTCCGATATCGACAACAGCTTCGACCATCCCTTCAGCTCGAGTATCTTCTTCGCGGATGCGATTGTCATCTTTGACAACGTCTTCATCCCGAACGAACATGTGTTCATGGACGGGGAGTGGAAGTTCTCGGGAGATATGGCCTACGCCTTCGGGAACTCGCATCGACTGTTCGCCGACTCGTACAAGTATGTGGAACTCGAGATCCTCGCAGGCGCCGCCGCTTTGATCGCGGAATACAATGGCCTGGAAAGGATTCCCCACATACAGGACAAGCTCTCCTGGCTCACCATGTACTGTGAGGCCGAGGAGGCTCTGGCCGAACAGGCCTGTGTAAAATGCGTCCGTGATCCAGGATCCGACCTGGTCTATCCCAACCCGATGTACTCGAACATCGCGAAATTCTTCTTCGCCGACAACTATCATCAGGCAATCAAGCATATCCAGGATATCGCCGGCGGTTTGGTGTGCACGGTTCCTTCCTCCAAGGACTTCTTCAACCCGGAGACCCGTCCCCTGCTGGAGAAGTACCTCGGGGGCAAACACGGCATACCCACGGAACACAGGATCCGGGCATTTCGGCTCATCAAGGACCTCACGTCCAGCTGGCACTCGACACTTACGATTCACGGCGAAGGCTCCCTGGCCACACAGCGGATGTCCATTCTGGCGCTGGCCGATCTGGAAAGGTACAAGGCCGCGGCCAGGAGAGTCGCGAGGATAAAGGTGGAGGACGAGCATCCCCTGTACCGTGATTTGCCGGATTATCCGCCCAAAGTCTAGCCGCGGAGAGGCAGGGTGAAAACGCAAAGGAAGTCCGATGCACGGATGGACGGCCGCGTCTGTATCGTTACAGGGGCCAACTCCGGTGTCGGGTTCGAAACATCCCTCCAGCTCGCCGCGCATGGCGCACATCTGGTCATGGTCTGCCGCAGTCAAATGCGCGGCGAACAGGCGAAGGCCGAGATCGAACGGGTCGCAGAGGGTCCGATCGACCTGATCCTCGCCGACCTCTCCTTCGTAATGGAAGACCGAGGGGAAACCGCATGAAACTGGACGATGTTCTGGATTGGGCCCTCAAGACAAGGCGAGGCACCCCCCCCAAACCCGTACCGACCTCCCCCAAGGTGATCGAGGAGAAGTGCACAGGCTGTGGCATATGCAGCAAGGAGTGCGCTGCCTTCATCATCGAGATGCGGGACGGAAGACCCTTCATTGCAAGAGGCATGGACTGCGTGGAATGCGGGCATTGCGTGGCGGTCTGCCCCACCGGGGCGATTTACGATCCGCTCGCCCTGAAAGGGGACAACCAGCCTTACAGCTTTGAGGACCTTCCCTCCTCCAAGTCCCTCCAGCTCCTGTTTCGCACCCGCAGATCGGTGCGCAAGTACAAGGAGAAGCCTCTTCCCCGGTCGGTCCTGGAGAAGATACTCGATGCCGGAAGATACGCCCCAACAGGAGGAAATCGGCCGGATGTGCACTTCATTGTGATCACTTCCCCGCAGGAAATCGAATGGCTGCGGGGGGCTGTGCTGGCCAGTGCGCTCGCCATGTTCAGGAAATTGCAGAAGCTCGCCAAACCTGCCTCTTTGATCATGGGAAGCGACAACCTGGACACCTTCAATTACTATATACCGATTCTCGAGGACTGGCAGGATCGCTGGAACAAGATGGGGGATGATCGTCTCCTCTATCGCGCCCCCGCCTTGATCCTTGTTCATGGGAAGAAATGGGACGATATCGTGGGTTTCGGCAATGCCGTGGCCCTGTACCAGGCTTCTCTCATGGCGCAGACCCTCAAGGTCGGCTGCTGCTTCAACGGGTTCCTCCAGATAGCCCCCAATTTTGACGGCAAGATCAAGAAGCGGCTGGGAATCCCGAAGCAGCACAAATGCTACGGCGCAATGGGCCTCGGTTACGAGACGACAAAATATAGAAGAACGGTCAGGAGAAGGCCCCCGAACGTCACCTGGCGCTAGCCTGACCCCTTGGGGAGGAACCTCCATGTTCGAGAAGATCGATCGCATCGCCATCGCCGTCAAGGACCTTGAAAAAGCAACGGATTTCTTTTCCGACCTCCTGGGCATCGATTTCGACATCGTCGGTTCGAGCCCAAAGCTGGGAATGCGGGGGGGGTACAGCGCCTGCGGCCTGGAGTTGATCGAGCCGACCCACCCGGATTCAATCATCGGCAGGTTCCTGGAGCAACGAGGGGAAGGCTTGTGGGCGCTGGTGCTCAAAGTGAAGAATATGGATGAAATGATAAAGAGGTTCGAGGCAAAGGGCCTCCAGGTGGCCGGAGACGTCACGGTCGGGGCCATGCGTGAAGTCGCGTTCCACCCCAAGGGCTCTTATGGAGTCGAACTCGTCCTCGCGGAGTATCCCGAAAAGCATGGGGCCACCGTCGCCGCTCTGGCCAAGAAGGATTAGCCCACACATTTCATGACGAGGGAACAAGATGAGACTGTTGAACAAGGTGTGCGTCGTCACAGGAGCGAGCCGCGGAATCGGAAGGGCCATCGCCCTGGGCTTTGCCCGGGAAGGGGCGGATGTGGTCATCGCGGCCAGGACAGAGGTCCAAAAGGATGAACGGCTGCCCGGAACGATCCACACGACGGCACAAGAGGTGCGCGCTCTGGGCCGCCGCGCCCTGCCGGTGAGGGTGGATGTACGGAATGAGGAAGATGTAGACCGGATGGTCGCCATGACCATGGAGGAATTCGGCAGGCTGGACGTGATGGTCCACAACGCGGCCGTCGCATTCTGGAAAAAGCTTTGGGAGACCCCCACCAAACTCTGGGATCTGGTGATCGGCGTCAACCTGCGGGGGGCCTTTCTTTGCGCAAGGGCCGCCCTTCCGCACATGATCCGCCAGAAGAGCGGGAGCATCATCAATATCTCGTCGCCCGGGGCCGACATCGGCGGGAAGATCGACGGGGGAATGGCCTATTCCGCGTCCAAGGCCGGTATCGAGCGACTGAGCAACGGCCTCGCCGAAGAGGTGCGGGAGTACGGTATCGCGGTGAACTGCCTGAAACCCGCCGGGTTCGTGGAATCGGAAGGCGCGCGATACTGGAGCCCTGCCGATACCGACTTTTCACAATGGGAACCCCCGGACCTGATGGTCAAGGCGACGCTGTTTCTGGCCACGCAGACCTCTGCCGGCGTCACAGGCGGAATCTTTACGGAGAAGCAACTGGCGAAAGAATACAACCTGGACTGAGTTTCACAATCGCAATTCCTTCTCCCCTCTGGGGAGAAGGTCTGGATGAGGGCAGCTCGATTCACACCCTTGCCCTCTCCCTCAAGGGAGAGGGTGGGCCGCTTCTGCATGTCGAATGAGACTTTGAACAAATCGAACGGAGAAGAGGTGCATGGAACATTGGGACGTGATCATCGTGGGCGCAGGCTACGGAGGCCTCTGTTCCGGAGCGCTGCTGGCCCGTGCCGGCAAGAAGGTTCTGGTGTTGGAAAGGGACGGCACCATCGGAGGACGGGCCAAGAGTCTCGAGTATTCCGGTCAGATCCTCGATGACGGGGCCCACATGATCTCCAGAGCCGGACACCTGGAGGCGACCTTTGCAGACCTTGGGCTCGAGCTTCCCGAATTGATCACCATGACGAAGAGTCAGATCTACCATGAGGGCAAGTGGAAAGAGCCCCGAGAGATGTTCACCACCGACATGTACAACAAGGTCTTCGCGGCCATGATGAGCCTTTCCCAGGAGGAGGTCTCGCGGCTGGACGACGTGCCCCTGAGCAGGTGGGTGGAAAGCGTGTCCGACGATCCCGGCATACGAATGCTCTTCTTTTACCTGGGCTGCGCTACCAGCGTGGGAAACCGGTTCGAGACTTATTCCACCGGGGAGATGATCTATATTCTGCGGGAGATCGTCGAGAGCGGACGGAAGCTGAGTCAGCTGGGCGCGGTGATCGCACGGGGTGCGAGAAGCCTTCTCGGGCCTCTGGCCGCGTATATCAACGACCATGGCGGTGAAATACGCCTGAACGCGCCCGTGGACAGCGTGCAGATCGACCGCGGCCGGGCGGTCGGGGTGAATGTGGAGGTGGGGGAGCGCATCTTTCACAGCCAGATCATGGGCGTGGAAACGATCCGGGCGGACTTCGTGATCGTCACCTTGCCTTTGTGGGATCTCTTCCGTGTGCTGGATGAAAGCGCGTTCCCGCGCTGGTGGGTGGACTGGGTCAACTGGATCGCGGGCAAGGTCAGCCATGCCTGGAGCATCATCTACGCCCTGGACGAACCGCTCTTTGACATGGGCGCCTTCCGCTGGGCGCCGAACCTGCCGGAATCCGGTTTTTCCGGGATCTTTTTCCCCATGCCCACCTACGGAGACGCGGTGAACCAGTACCAGTTCCATGTTTCCTATCAGGGCCACTACGACGAGATGCCCGACCTCTTCCAGCGGAACCGGGCAAGGGTGAAGCGCGAGATCCGGGATACCATCGACATGCTCGAGCGGGAATCGGTGCAGCTCTTTCCAAAGCTGAAGGGTGCGCACCATTGGCGCGTGGCCCATGCGGGAGTGTACGGCATTGCGCAGTCCCCCGGGTTTGTCGGATCCAAACGCCCTTCCATGCGACCGCCGCACGTGAAAAATCTCTTTCTTGTCTCGAACACGGTAAGCGAGGCCAGGGGGGTGAGCACCCAGGGCGTTGCCAAGTGCGCCAGGCGGGCCACAGATGCCATCCTGAGCGGTTCGTAGCCTGCGGACGAGGTTTTGATGACTTCCGACATTTTCGGGTGGTGCGGGAAGATCCTCAAGGTCGATCTCACGCATGGACAGACCGCCGACCTGGACACGAGGGACTATGCAAGCCGCTTCCTCGGGGGTCGCGGCATCGCTACCCGGATCTACTGGGAGGAAGTCGCACCCGACGTCGGCGCCTTCGACCCGGAGAACCGCCTGATCCTGATGAGCGGGCCCCTGGGAGCCACGGGCGTACCCGGCGCATCCCGCTTTTCGGTTATCGGCAAGTCCCCGATGCGGATGCCGGAGGGCTTCTGTTACGGGAACATGGGGGGCTATTTTGGCCCGGCCCTGAAGAAGGCCGGCTATGACGGGGTCGTCGTCACCGGACGCGCAAAGCGGCCCAGCTATGTCTGGATCAACGACGGCAAGGCCGAGATCCGGGATGCCTCGGCCCTCTGGGGCAAGGGCGCCTATGAAGTGCGTGACCGGTTGAGGGAGGTTCATGGAGAAAGGGTGCGTTTCGTGACCACAGGTCCGGCCGGCGAGAACCGATGCCGGACCGCCACCCTTCTGACCGACCACGAGGGGAGCGCCACGGGCGGGTTCGGGGCGGTCATGGGCTCGAAGCATCTCAAGGCGATCGCCGTGGTCGGAACGGGGCGACCCAAGGTGGCTCAACCGCAGAGACTCATCGAGCTGAGCAACCTGGCGCGCCGTTTGAGCGAGCGAGGGCTCCTGCTGGTGCCCCTGCCCAAGGAGCAGATGCGCTACGCGGGAAAGGCGGCCTGCTACCAATGCGGGCTCGATTGTTTTCGGGGATTGTTCCGAACTGCGTCGGGCAAGGAAGCGGTGCTCAAGTGCCAATCCATGATCTTCTACATGCCGTGGACCGGGCGAAGGCCCGGCGGGACGATCGAAACCGCTGTCGACGCCACCAAAGTCTGCAACGATCTGTGCCTCTGCACCATGGAAATGGAGAATGTCATTCAGTGGCTGGACGAGTGCCACCGTGCCGGGATCCTCACGGAGGAGGAAATCGGCCTGGAGATGTCCACCCTGGGCACTCTGGCCTTCATCGAGAAACTCGCCGCCATGATCGCCAGTCGGCAGGGTTTCGGGGACATCCTGGCGGAGGGCCTCCTCAGGGCGGGGGAAAGGCTCGGCGAGAGGGCAAGGGCCCGCTTCACCGAGCGCGTCGCAGGGGTCGGATTCGGCGAATCCTATGCACCAAGGCAATACGTCACCAACGCCATGTTGTACGCCCTGGAGCCGAGGCAGCCCATGTCCATGCTTCACGAAGTGAGCTTCCTGATTGCCCGCTGGCTGCTCAACCGCCTCAAGCCGGAACTCTCGCCCACTTCGGCCGAGGTCTTCCGTGCCGCCGCCACGCGTTTCTGGGGGAGCGACAAGGCATGGGATCTGACGACCTATGAAGGCAAGGCCCTCGCCGCCGCGAGGATTCAGGATCGCACGTATGTAAAAGACAGTATCCTGCTCTGCGATTTTGCCTGGCCCATCATGGACTCGAAGAACACACCGGACCATGTCGGCGACCCCACCCTGGAGAACAGGCTCTTCAGCGCGGCCACCGGCATCGAAACCGACGAGGCAGGGCTGCACACTTACGGAGAACGCATATTCAACCTGCAGCGGGGTATCCTGCTGCGGGAGGGATGGCGGCCCAAGGAATGGGACGTTCCAGCCGAATTCAATTTCACCGAACCCGCCCGCACCGACATGCTCAACCCCCACCTGCTCGTACCCGGCCCGACAGAACAGCCGGTCTCTCTGATGGGGAATCTTCTCGACCGAGAGAAGTTCGAGCAGATGCGGAGGGAATTCTACGAACTGCGCGGATGGGATCCGGAGACGGGCCTGCAGAAGCGCCTGACCCTCGAACGCCTCGGGCTTTCCGACATGATTCCGGAACTCATGTCGAAGGGAAAGGTTGTCTGAAAGATGCCGGCCTCACCAGGCGGCCCGACCCGGATGTGTTCAGAAAGGAGACTTGAGAGGAACAGGGTCCTCTTGTCGGCCGCAAAGGATGCAAGAAGGTAAGTCAGGTCCGTCGCATACAGGAGGTCGAGCAAGATGCCGGAACTGCAAGGGAAGGTGGGAATCGTCACGGGTGCCGGGCACGGAATGGGCGCGGCCCACGCGCTGGCCCTGGCCCGGGAAGGTGCGAGCGTTGCCCTGGTCGACATCTGCAAGGACAATCCCCTGGTCCCGCTTCCGGCTGCCACGCAGTCGGTCCTCGGAAAGGCCGCCGAAAGCATTACCGCCCTCGGCGCCAGGGCGCTCCCGGTCACGTGCGATGTAAGCAAGGCCGCCGAGGTGGAGGCCATGGTCAAGAGGGTGATGGACGAGTTCGGGCGGATCGACATCCTGGTGAACAACGCGGGCGTCTGCACGTTTGCCCCGTTCTGGGAGATCTCCGAAGAGCAGTGGGATGTGACCATGGACGTGAACCTCAAGGGGAGCTGGCTGTGCGCCAAGTACGTGGTTCCTCACATGATCGCCCGGAACTGGGGTCGCATCGTGAACATCGGCTCCATCGACGGGAGAAACCCCGAGCCGCTTCACGCCCATTACTGCGCTTCCAAGGGCGGCGTCCACACCATGACCCTGGCCATGGCCCGTGAGGTGGGGGCCTTCAACATCACGGTGAACTGCATCGCTCCGGGCGGGGTCATGACGCCCATGTTCCGGTGGACAGGGGAGGCCTTCGGCGCAGTGAGCGGAGGGACCCCCGAGGATTTCTACGCATACTTCAACAGAACGAAGACGATCATGAACCGGCAGGTCTATCCGGAGGACGTGGCCAACGTAATGCTCTGGCTGGTGCGTGAGGATTCCTGGACCTTGACGGGCCAGGTGTTCTACGTGGACGGAGGACTCAAGGGTCACGCATCCCCCTGGGAATAGCCGGACGAATTGCCCCAGAGGCATGGAAGTGACTCCAAAGGGTGGAAGCGATGTCCTGTGGACCAATCCATCGCAACAGGGGGGCGTCACGATGGAACGAGAGGAACTCGAGGCCAGGATCCGGAAGATCGAGGACGTGGAGGCCATCAAGCAGCTCATGTGGAACTACTCCTACTGGCTCGACTACGGCGAGTTCGACAAGGTGATCGACTGTTTCACCGACGATGCAAAGCTCGATGTTCAGACGAGGGGGGAACCGGGAAAGGACGAAGCTGCGCTGAACTATGCGTGCGAGGGGAAGGAGGCGATCAGGGATTTCTACAACCTGGTCCGGCACGAAAAGGACCGGTTCTCTGCTTCGCACCTGATTCTGAACCCTGTCGTCAAGGTGGAAGGAGACAGGGCGACGGGGATCTTCTACCTGCTTGAGCCCACCGCGATCGTGCGGGCCATGTGGGGCCACGGCCGGTACGACATGAGATTCGTCAGGGTCGCCGGGGATTGGAAGATCTCGGTCTTCGGGTTTCTGTGGAACTTCAACACACCCTACGACGAAGGCTGGGGCAAGACCCGCCTGGCGATGCTGTAACGAGGCGACGGCCGACCCCGTCTCCCTCCGCTTCCTCAGGCGTTCCGTGTGCGTTCCGTTCCGTAGTCATTGCAGGAGGCGACCGTGCTGCTGAATATCTGTATTTCACTATTTGTTATCATGGAATCGGCGAATGTTCTGGCCCTCTATTTCTATCCGGACACGAAACGATTCAATGGAATGGGCGTTTTCAAAGCCTGGCACAACATAAAGGATGATGAGCGATATGGGGACCTTGCCAGGTATTTGGTCAACTGGGTAGCCGGGGCAAAGCTCATTTTCCTTGCCCTCCTGATCGTCATCCTGTTTTTCGGGAGCCGTCAGGTAAAAGTCATTTCCTGCGCGGTCATGATCCTGTCCATCGCGAGCTTCTTCTGGCGGTTGTTTCCGATCATGAAGAAGATCGATAGGGAAGGCATGACAGACCCTCGGAATTACCACAAGACATTGGCCATAATGATCACATCCATTATGGGACTGTTTCTCGTTGCCTTCCTTGTCGGCCTTCTTTCTATCAACAACCCATAGAAAAAAAACCGGAGAGCGCAGGTCATGCGGAAGCTGACATCCCTCGAGCGGAACCTCCTGAGCAGGAACGTCGTGGGGGATATCCTGCTCAAGTCGGCGGCCAGGCATCCGAACAGGCGAGTGCTCCGGTTCAGGCAGAAGAACTACACCTACCGGGAGATGAACGAAACGGTGAACCGGTGCGCCCACGGACTTGCAAGACTCGGCCTCAAGAAGGGCGACCGGGCGGCCATTCTCTCTCACAATTCAGACCACTTCATCATCTTCTGGTGGGCCCTGATGAAGATCGGAGCCGTCATCACGCCCGTGAACTGGATGCTGAAGGGCGAGGAGATCCAGTACATCGTCCATCACGCAGGAGCAAAGGCCCTTTTCGTTGAGGATGCGCTGGTTGCGAATGTCCTCGGCATCCAGGACGCGCTGCCGACGGTCAAGACCTTCGGAACCATCGAGCTTACAGGAGCCCGTGTCCCCGAGGGTTGGCTGAACATCGAAGAACTGTGGCGGGATGAACACCCGACGAGTGAGCCTCAAGTGGAGATCCACAACGACGATATGGCAACCCTGCTTTACACTTCCGGCACGGAGTCCGCGCCAAAAGGGGTCATGAACACACACGCGAACTTTCTCTCCACGATTCCGAGCGCACAGGCCGACATCCTGCTGCGACGCGAGGATGTGATGCTCGGGGGCATTCCGCTCTATCATGTTGCGGGCATGTGGATGTTTACGGCTTGCTGCGCCCTGGGAGCATTGACGCTACTCGAGTACGTTCCCGATCTCAGAGAGATTCTGGAACTGACGCAGGAGGAAAAGGCCTCGCGCTGGTGCTGGCCCACTGCCGTCTACATCAACCTGCTGAACATGCCCGGCTTCGAGACATACGACCTGAAGTCTTTACGGGTATGTCAGATCTTCGGATCACCGGCCCCCCCTTCCTTGCTCGATCGATGGAGGCAGGTCGTCCCAGGGGTGATTTTCATGAACTCCTACGGGCAGACAGAGATGACGCCCCTTGGCGCAAGCATAGCCGCCGAGGAACTGGATAGGAGGCCCGATTCCGTGGGCAGGTCGATGTTGCCCGTGGAGCTGAGGATTGTCGGCCCGGACGACAGGGAGCTGCCCAGAGGGGAGGTCGGGGAAATCGTGGCGAGAGGGCCGAACATCATGCGAGGATACTACAGGGAAGAAGAAAAGACAGCCCTTACGCAGAGGGGCGGATGGCACCATACCGGCGACCTGGGAAGAATGGATGAGGAGGGCTATCTCTATTTCGTGGACCGGCTCAAGGACATGATCAAGACCGGCGGGGAAAACGTCGCCTCGGCAGATGTGGAACTCTCCTTGTTCCAGCACCCGAAGGTCTCGGACGTGGCGGTTATCGGTTTGCCGGACGACGTCTGGGGGGAAGCCATAACCGCCGTCGTCGTGCCTGCGCCGGGGCAGAGCCTCCAGGAGGAGGAGATCATTGCCTGGTGCAAGCGGAACATGGCTCGATACAAAGTCCCCAAACGGGTGATCGTTGCGGATGATCTGCCCAGAAATCCGAGCGGTAAGGTATTGAAGAGGGAGTTGCGAACAAAATATTCTTCCTGATGAACTACCCGAGCCTTTTCATCAAACTTGCCCTCAAGCAAAAGAAGAAGAAACGGGTGAAGCGCCCGCGGTTCGACCAAGGATGGCCAGAAACCTGACGGCCTCTCACCGGATGAGCGAGCCCGCCATCTTTCTCGGCCTCGCCTTCCAGCGGAAGGCCGAGAAAGGCGGTTTCCCGGCATGGCAGCACGCCCCGCCCCCCCTCAAGCCATCTCGGCGTCGCATAGCGGACAAGGGCCGTGGACCGCAAGAACCAGGCGAGACAGGTCCGGCATGACCGCGGCCTGAGTCTGTTTCGGTTACCCTTGCGCACGCCGCTTTCCCTCTCCAAGCCGAGGAAATCTACCGGGTACGTGCCGCGGCTCAGCCGCGGCACGTACCCGGTGACGTTGTTGACGCCGGACCCCAGTTCCCCGTACCGCCCCAACTGGATGAGGAACTTGCATAGGGTCGGGTTCCTTGGATAGGGCGTGAAGTGCGCAGGGTCAATGGGGCCGAGCCCATGAGCAGATCAAAGGCGTCGATCGGGTTGGTTCGAACGATCAGCCGGTCATCGCAACGGTCCGTGTCGAGCCGGCGCAGAGGAGCGTCGAACTTGCAGCCGGGCGCGACGCTCTGGACGATTTCGGAGAAACCACACTCCGAGAGACCGCACTTGACCCACCGGGCGTAACGGTATACTCTTCCGGTGATACCACCGTGAAAAGGGAGGAGCGCCATGTCAAAAGTCCTTTCCCTGAAGCTCAAGGACGAAATCTTCCGCGAAGCCGAGGAGATCCTGCGTCGGAACAAGCGGCCCAGGAATGCGTACCTGAACGAAGCCGTCGACTTCTACAACAAGCTCTGGAAACGAAAGCTGCTCAAGAGGACCTTGGCCAGGGAATCGGCCCTGGTGGCCGGCGATTCGCTGGAAGTCCTGCGCTGCTTTGAGAAGATCGAGGATGAACTGCCGGAGTGACCAGCCATGGAGATCAGGAAGGGCCGCGTCTACACAGCGGATTTGAACCCGAATATCGGAACGGAACCAGGCAAGGTTCGCCCCGTCGTCGTCGTTCAGACCGACCTCCTCAATGGGGTCCACCCCTCGACCGTAATCTGCCCCATCACGACCCACGTCCAACCCGAGGCACGGGTTCTGAGGGTTCATCTGGCCAGAGGCGAGGCGGGCCTGAAAAAGCCCTCTGACATCATGGTCGATCAGGTTCGTGCCATTGACAACCGCAGGTTTCTCAAAGAGACCGGGAAACTCTCCCGACGAAGCCTTGAGAAGCTGATGCGGAACCTGCATGTCCTTTTGTCCTAACGGCCTCTCTCATGCGGTGTTCAAGCAGGCGATCCTGGCAAACGCGGAAAGAATCTTGCCCGGCCACAACGCCCGAGTGGAGGAGGCGTAGAAAATGAGGCTTTTCATTACCTGGTTCTCTCTGGGGGCGAGGATCCTCTTCTCTGGTTTTTTTGTGCTTGCTCTAGCGGAGCTTGTGGATGACGTGGAATCTCCTTTGACTATGGCCGTGTTCATTTTCTAGAGCGGGCTTGTTGGCCTATTTGCAGTCGTCGCCTCCAAAACCTGGAGGTGCGTAATCCGGTCTACACACTGTCTCTCTGCTGTGTGATGAGTTTCCGACCCGAGCCAGATATCGTCCTTGTGTCAGTGTCTTGAGAAGCGTTTCCAGATTCTCAAAGACCAGCCCCTGCTCGGCCTTCAATCTCTCTCCTTTTTCTCCACGCTTCCAAGCCTGAATGAATCCTTGGGCCGTGTTGGTCGAATCGCCGATCCCGATTTAAATCTTTTTTTTCACCTCCGTCCTTTCCTCACACTATCAATATCTTTCAAGGAAGGTGTGGTGAAAGTTCAGCTAACCGCTCAAGAATACGAACCTCTTACGTCAGTCCGCAGAATCCCTGGCATGCGTGCTGGAGAGGATAACCCTGAGCCCCTCGGTCTCCAGGAACTCAGCGCTGATGCTCTAATGCAATGGACGTGCGGACGTCCCTACAAATTCCCCACCGGTGCCGGCGTACACCGATCATCCCTCTCTTCACTGATAGATTCCCACGTAGGTATCGGATCCGAGACATCGCCTTCCCATCCACCATCCTACGTCTCTGATGCCTCTCCCAGCTGAGAAATTCGACTACCTCCACGTCCTCGAAGCTCTCTTGGCTCTTCCGGCTCCCTGCTGTTCCATGCTCTCATGGCCGTTCCACGTTCCTTCTTCGAATGTCTTGAAGCCAATCATGGAAGGATACAGCGCCCGTTTTCTGTATCTGCACCCCCTGATATTATCTCAATTACTTGCTCAACATCCAAAATGATGGACTTCCAGCATATCACATCTTCGAAACAAACCTCGCCAGCCGCAAGTGAGCGTGATCACGCTTATTGATGGCTTCGTTTTCGCGATACTTGATGGAGGCTCCCCTGCTCGGTTCGGGAATCCAGGAGGGCAAACATCCCAGGACCGTGGCCCGAACCGTACTTTGCCGTCGGCTGGGCCTCCGGCAAAGATGAGTGGGACGGGGTGATAGCAAACCCCATGCCACTCGGATTCGAGCCTCTTTCCGGTAAGGTGTTGGAATCAAGCTTCTTTCCCCTGATCACGATAAATGATGGAAAAGGGAGCTTCTCCCTCAAAGATCGTGATCAGAAAGACGGGGGTTCTCAATCGATTTTCATGCTCACGCTGACGCAAGAGGCAATCCTTCGACGTTGCCTGCAGTAGGCGGTCAATGGTCTTCTTGGTAATTCTCATCCAGTAATTTCGAGTGAGATGTCTCCTGCTCGGCATCCGCTTCCTACGCATCTGACGCCGAGATGATCACGGCAATCAGAATGCTGCGAACCATTCCCGGGCTTTTGCCGGTTTTCGCTTTTTTTGGAAAGTCCTTCACTCCCCCCAGAGATTGCACTCCGGTTGAAAAGCCACAGGGTTCTGCACCACCTGCCTTGAGACTGTACGAATGGAAGGAGGGTTACAGACTGATTCGGTGGGATCCTCTATCCAGTTCTTCCACAGGCTGACCCTCGAGGTCCAGTATAAAGGGAATGGGGGACTCTATCGCCAAGGATAGCCTATCGACTTCGACCTTTATGAAGCCATTTGGCGTGGGTACGGAACCTCTCGCCCATTCCAACTTGCCCAATCGAGGCGCGATGCGAGCCACTCCATATCCAGGCACTGCGGGCTGGACGCCCAGTGTGTAGAACATCACATCCCTTGCTGTTGTACAGCTCCAGCCATGACAATTCGTGCCCCCGGTCCACAGCTCTCCAATCGTATCGTATCCCGTCTCCAGGTATCTCGCCCACCTTCTATACAGCTCCGGCATAAGATCCGCCCTTCCCGCCATGGCCACTGCGTCATGCACAACGTATTGCATGAAGGGTTGGGCAAGCACGACATCCTTCTCCAGGTCCCAGTCCGGCTGATATGTACCCTCGATGATCCTACGCACTTTTTGCGGATCGATCCTGCCTTCCTGGTCCCCCATCCACGGACGGTCCACCAACCTTTCCACGTCGGTAATTCTCTCAAGGATCCGCGCCAGTCGCTCTTGGGGCGCAAGTCCCGCGCATATCGCAAGGGCACCCGCCAACTGGCTCATGGCCTTCTGCGGGACCCCGTCTTTCACGTGATCCACGTACGATCCCTTGGATTCGTCCCAGAATACCTCAAACGCGATTCTTATCTTCTCATACAGTCTGCGGGCCCATTCCTCTCTGTTACGATCGTCCAACCACGCAGCCATTTCCGCGTATTCCTTCAGGCCTCGGGCCCATAGTGCATTGATGCAAGAAGAGGTGTCTTCCACCATGACGAACGACCAGTCGATGAGATTCCATTCAGGCACATCGCTCAGCAGGCCATTGGAGCCCTGGTACTGTGCGTACCACTGGAGAAGTCGCTCGATGGTGGGCATCATTTCTCCGACAAGTTCTTTGTCCCCCATGAAAAGGTGGAGAAGGTAGACGGAATGCACCCAGTGCAATCCCCAGTCCGGGATCGTCATGACCCTGAAATGCTCCAGTTCGCTGGCAACACTGATGGGCAACAGCCCATCACTCCGTGGGGAGTTCCCCAGGACGACCTGCTGAGCGGCCAGACTCCAGTCCGGGTTATTCGTCAAATGTACGAGTATCTCAACGACCGAATCCCCTGTAAAAGAACGTTGCTCGCGTGTGGGACAATCCAGCATCGCGTCCTGTGAGTTGAGAGAGACAGTTCGAATGCCTGCCTTGTAAATGGCGTTCAGCACCTCATCACTGCATTCAAAGTAGGCATCCGCGGACCAGGGGAACAGCTGCTCTTCCGTGAAGAAGCTCGTCAAGGCCACGGGACCGGAGGCCTTTCGTATCAAAACGATCACATAACGGAAGCCTTTCGTGTCAAAGGGCCTGAAGACATCTTGATGTCCTCTCGCCGTATACCTTGCCCCACAATACATGGTCGTCGGATTGAGGGGATCGAGAGCCGTACAGTCCTCCATGAAGGCCATATCCACAACGGCACCTGCGGGAGCAACCATATCCAGTTGAACGATTCCTGCGACAATGGATCCCATATCGATGAGGCATCGTACGTACCCGCCCTGGGGAATCACAACCGGTTTGGGCAACCCTTGTTCCGGTTCGGTCCATTCGATCGGGTCTCTACCAAGGGACTCCAGACATTGGATCACCGGATCGTCGTGTTCCCCTAGCACGTCCTTTTCGATGTATTCCACCTTAACGGACCTGGGACGCTTGATCTCCCCACCCAGTTTCGGTATGGGTCGAGGGAAGAGGGGACCGTACGGATACGAAGGAGGCTGCGTGTGTGCGAGTCCCCCTGAAGGGATTTCCTTCAACTGACAGAATTCAACATGTGCCGACAGCATATTCAAAGCCGGGACACGTGCGGCATTCATCCATTCGAGATCGTCGTAATCTCTTGAGTTCCAGTTGCACGGCAACTTTCGCGCGTCAAGGATTTCGATAGGAAGACCGGATCTCACCGAATGGGCGGATCGCAATTCCGTCCACGCGTCACTCTTGAGCACCTTCCAGGCTTCGTCACTGACCAGCCAATTGCCTTCTCCAAGGTGCGCCTCGAAAACCATAACGGCGGACCGTCCCAGTTCCGTATTGTACATTGCGGGCATCCACCAGGATCTCGGGATACCGTAGTACTTGACACAGACGGCAAGCGTATTCCGGCCTTCTTCGAGATAGGGCGCCAGATCAAACAGATCGTAATGGAGTCTATGCGGCTGACTCCTTATGGGACCACGAAAGACTTCCTTTTCGTTCGCGTAAAGAATATATCTCGAGTCTGCCGTTATCCGCGTCGGCACCCCCTCGGAAGTCTTCTGCCAGTTGAAGGATCTCCGGAACAGGAGGTGAACTTCTTCTCGCTCCGCAACGCTGGGGTCTTCGGTCGCCTCGTTGGTTTTCCTGATCGGCCATGAGATCCAATGGCCTCTCCATCTGAGTTCCGGGAAATCGTGCTTTGTGATCTTTCTCACCGGGCCGCCCGTCTCCTTCCGGATCATCTCTCCTCCCATCGCCATGTGGATGTGCCCGCACCGCAAGCCCCCTTCAAGTCCTGCTAGAAGGGTGCTGTTCGTTGTACCTACAGCCCTCCCCTCGTGCATTCTTTCGCGATGTACTCGCAGGCCCGGGCAGTAAGAGCCACACTTGTAAGGGTGTGGCCAACGCTGCCGCAACTCACGCAACAACTCCCATCCGTAACGAACAGGTTTTTCACGTCCCAACACTGGTTGTACGGATCGAGGACCGATTTGGACGGATCTTCGCCCATGCGGGCGCCTCCACACTCGTGGATGACCGCACCCGGCGCCACGCTCTTGGCGAATGCCTTGCGCAAGACCCACCGGCTCACGAAATCTAACCGACCGCTCTCGTCCAGTCCGACGAGAGGATTGCCCGCGAATTTGATGTCGAACCCACACAGCCGGGCCATCGTCTTCATGCTCTCCAGGATGTGGCGCATCATGGCGTGCTCGTTCTTGAAGAACCTGCATTCGACGTGTGCCACCGGGATCCCCCAGGCATCCCTCTTGTTCCTGTCGATGGAAATCCGATTCTCCGCGTAAGGAAGGGTTTCCCCGAACCCCAGCATCCCGAACACGGACGGCTGGTCGTCCGGCGCGTACATGCCCCCGACTGTGGCCTGGATACCGTAGCCTCTTACGAACGTCTCCTCGCCTCCCTTCCCCAGGTTCTGGAACCTCGGCAAGTAGACGCCGTGAGCCGGCACGTAAGGGTCCCGGTCCAGGGAAGGGTCGTACTGCCAGCCGGTCGAGCCGGGGATCGACCCGAAGACGAGGCTCGTGCACTGGTCCATGAAATAGCGGCCAAGGAGGCCCGAGGAATTCCCCAACCCATCCGGATGCTTCGGGCACGCGGAGTTGAGCAGGAGGCGGACAGACTCGATGGTGGAGGCGCAAAGGACCACCACGTGCGCGCGTACCTTGTGGACCTCCCGGGTGTTCCGGTCCACGAACACGACGCCGTCGGCCTTGCCGGTGGTTGGATCCGTGGTGATCTGCTTGACCACCGCGTCGGTGCGCAGGGTGAGGCGGCCTGTCTCCAGAGCGGCGAGCACAGGCAGAGGAACCCGTTTCAGATTCGGCACCAGCATCCTCAGGGGCATGACACGTCTTTCCGGCCATTCGGCCTCCACCTTCTTCTTGAACTCGGCCTCCAGAGCGGTGAAACAGGGTGCCTTGACGTACAGGCCATCCGGGACGGCCGGGTGCCTTTCACAGGTGCCGTAAACCCCCAGAAAGGTCTCCACCTTGTCGTAATAGGGGGCCAATTCCTGATACGTCACGGGCCAGTCCTCGCCGTGTCCGTCCCGGCTCGCCGCCTTGAAATCATAATCCGACATGCGCAGTACGACCCGGCCCCACGTGTGCAGCCGTCCGCCCAGTTGTCTTCCCCTCGGCCACAGGTAGAACTGGTCCTTCGGGGTGGTATATGGGTTCTGCCGGTCGTTCACGTAGAGGTGCCGGGTATGCCGGGAGAATCCCGTAAACCGTGCCTGGATATGCTGCCCTGCAAGGGCAGCTCGGAGACGGACGCCCATTTCGAGTCCCTTCGGGTGTCCGGAAGAGTTCAAATCCGGGAAATCCCGCTCCGAGATATTGCGGCCCGCCTCCAGCAGCAGGACTTCGAGTCCCTTTTCGGTGAGTTCCTTGGCAGCCATGCTTCCCGTGGCGCCCGAGCCCACAACAACGGCGTCGTATATCCTGCCCGTCACTTCCGTCATCATGCCTCTCCCCTTTGGAGCGTCCTCCCCGATCCGAAGGAAGACACGCAATGTCCCATGATTCCTACCATTCCGGCTCGGACCATAAAGGCGCGAACTGTCAGGTCGGTATCGGCTCATACCCAAGATGGCGCCGCAGCAGGTTCTGATGTTTCCTTACCATCTCCACCGCGTTCGGCTCGGCATCCAGAGCCCACCCTTCGTATTCCGAACAGATATAGCCCTCATACCCTGACTCCCGCATTACCTTAAGCATGTCCCCGTAAGCGATGGAGGGCTCTTCACCGTTTTGGTCGATGTCGAAGAATTTCCCGTGCACATTCACGGCAAACGGCATGCAGGCTGCCAGGGAATCCGCATCCTGGATGGAAGCGACGTGAAGGCACAGCTCCGCCAGCGGTCTCAGTTCTTCCGGGATTCCCACCGCATCCACGGCACTCATCCATTTTCTGGACTCCGTCGACACCAGGAAGCTGACCAGCTTGTCCATAAGGTCTCGCGGAAATCCCGCCGCGACTATGGCGCCGGTCAGGCGCGGGGGAATGGTGTGCGCCCATCCTCCCATGTCCGGAATCACGCCAAAATGGGGAGAATCGATCTCTCTGAGTCGCTCGATGTTCAATCCTCCCTCCATCATGAACTCCACGGTGTAGGGCGCATGGATCTCCACGCCCAGCTTGATCCCGTATTGCTCGGCCTGTTCCAGTCCCCGCAGGGCCACTTCCACGGGCGTGGTGGCCGCGAGCCTCATGACCGGAATCCCCAGTTCGTGGGCATGTCTCAGGTCCCTCTTGATCTGACGGACCATCTCCTCCGCGGTCAATCTTCCGTTGGTCCTGATTCCGGTGTCCACATACGCCGTGCAGCAGGTGAACTCCAGGCCGCATCGTTCTACGGCCCTTCTGAGTCTCACCAGCTCCTGCATTGAGGGATGCGGCCAGTTGGGGATGTGGGCCGCGTTCAGTATCTCCACACCGGTTGCCCCCAACTCGGCGACTTTGGCGATGCATTCTTCGACGGACATCGCGTGTGATCTCAATTCCTGTTGAAACCCATACAGGGCCACTGCGAGCTTCAATTTGCCCTGCCTCATGCTGAGCTCCGTGTCTCACTTCATGACAAGAGTCTTGCTGTCAAAGGAATTCTCGTACAGCGGGCCCTGGTCCGGATCCATGGATTCCGGCTTCAGCAGTTCCCACCGGAACCGCGCGTACAGCTCGACCTGGTGCTCACCCGGATCGAGTCCGCCCTCCTGGTTAACGATCAGCGAGGGCCTTGTGTCGACACTCCACCATTCGCTTTCCAGCCAGGGCACCTCGTCCATCCTGAAATGGGTGCCCCGCAGGCACAGTTCCATGACCCTTTCGTCCACGAGTTCACCGTCCACCTTCAACAGGAACTGCTCGAAGCAGGAAAGCGGAAGCGCCCGGTAGAACGGAAGTTCCATTTCGATCTTGTAGCCGATCACTTCGTTCCCGTAACGGATATTCTCGAATCCCTCTCTTGCAATGAAGTACTGGTCCAGTCCGATCATTTCGCGTCTCCTCGGTTTGGGCATTCCCTCTCTACACCCTCCTCCAGTGGTTACTCGATTCCGAACACCTCCATCGCGGTGCCGCACAGAATCGCTTCCATCTCTTCTTCCTGGAAGGCCACATCGGTCTGGGGGTCGGTGAAGACTTTCACGTACTGATCCGTCGGGAGGATCGCGCAGGGCAGCGGCGTATCCGTGGCCCACATGAGCTTTGCCGCGCCGCACTCCTCGATCAGGAGTCTCAGCCACTCGTAAAATCTCCCGGCGCCCCAGGACACATAGGAAACCTGATGGTAGGAGAGGTCAAAATAGACGTTCGGTATCAGCTTCCCGTACATCACCGCCTCGTTCCACAGATCCATGGCCACGTGGGCCATGATCATCTTCGTATCCGGAAACCGCATAGCCGCCTCGGCAATGAACACGGGCCGCTGCGTGTCCAGGCTGACCGGAGCAGCAGGCTGCGCTCCTGTGTGAAACATGATCGGTACGCCCCATTCGCCGCACTTCTCATAAAAGGGATACAGGACCTCATCCGTTGCCCGGAACCCCGCAGCCGGATGCAGCTTGATCCCCTTCATGCCCCATTGCTCCATACAACTTTCACAATGTTTCATGGCGCCCGGTCGGCGGGGATCCAAGGCTGCAAGGGCGACGAATCGATCCGGGTTGGCTTGGGCGATCTCCGCATAGATCCTGTTTGCCTCGAAGGGATGGATCTCCGGATCCCCGATCTCAGGCCCGAAATCCGAACCGAAGATCACCGCCCTCTCAATTCCTGCGGCATCCATGGTCTCAAGCAGCCTTTTCCCGCCCGGATCGTACATCCCCTGAATCAGGTTCCTCCGAACGTCCTCGAGGGACATGTCCAGTTTGAACTTGTTCTTCATGGCCAGCCTCATGGTCCTAGCCATGCCCATCTCATAGGCCTCCGGGATGCCCTTTTCCATGAATATGTGCGCATGCGCGTCGATGATTCTCATCGGCTTTCCTCCCCTTCGCTCGTGGCTATTCCACCGGCGTGCTTGGCTCCTTGCCGATTTCCTTCATGGTCTGCCAGACACGGTTCTTGATGGGCAGGATGGGCCGCTTCACGAATTTTTCCATGAACTGCTCGTAGCCCACGGTGGGGTTCAGGATGCATCTTGCGGGTAGGCCTACTACAAATCGTCCTATGCATCCCTGATTGCATCGGGTGCAGCGGATGATATCCTTGAACCTGCCCTCCTTTACCTTGTTGGCCCACTCCGGATCCGCGATCTGCTGTCTTCCCTGGGAAACCATGTCCGCCTTGCCGTTGACGATCACGTCGAGCACATTCACCACGTCGTGCACGGACGGACAGATCAGGGGGATTTTCAGTCCCTCCTTGATGATCGCGGCCTTGGGTATGACCTGGCCCTCCTTGTTCGGCAGGAAATCGTTCATCTTTTCGTAGGAGCCATCTGAAAGGTGTATGAAATCAGCCCCTTCCCCCTCGCACCGCCGGGCCACCCGCCCGGCATAGTGCGGATCGAAACCCTCGGGAAGCTCCTCCGAGGCGCTGATCCGTACCCCCACCACGTAGTCAGGCCCTACGGTCTTCCTGCACGCACGGATGCACTCTAACAGGAGGCGGACGCGGTTTTCGAATGATCCGCCGTACTCGTCCGTCCGTTTGTTGGAACGTGGCGAGAGAAAGGAGTGAATCAGGTAGCCGTGAGGGGCGTGAATCTCGATGCCGTCGAACCCGCAGCGTTTGGCATTCTTCGCACCCTGTCCCAGGTCAAGGAGAAGCTGCCTTATTTCCTCCACCGTGATCTCCCTAGGCACTTCCCCGCCCATGTGCGTCCCCGGGATCTTGCTTGCGAAGGTCATCAACTCTTCGATGTCCTCTGTATCCGGCATCTTCCCCTGGTATCCGCAGGCACGCACCATCTGGAAGAGATCCAGATTGTTGATCGTGTGCTCCGCGTACATCTTGTAAGGGATGGGGGACGCGGACACCGGCTGGACCGCACCGGCCTCGCTGGTTCCCTGCCTGCCGGGTCCGATGGCCAGCTGTACGAATATCTTGGCCCCAAAGGCGTGGACGTGTTCCACGAGCTCCGACATGAGAGGGATGAAAAGCTCGGTCGAGAGGGAGGCGTTGTTGTACTTCCGGTAGGTGTCCGCCGTGGGGTGTGCCGTGGCTCCCACCGCCTCGGTGATGATAAGGCCGGTTCCCCCCTTTGCCCTGGCCGCATAATAGGCCATCTGTTGCGTACTCACGTAATGATTGGGCCCTGTGTAATTCATGTTCATAGGCGCCATGGCGATACGGTTCTTGATCTCAACGTTTCCGATCTTGATCGGCTCGAAAATCGCTCTCACGTCCACTTCGGCTTCTTTCGCTTTCTCAGCCATCACGATCTCCCCTGAGACTCAATGTTTGTGTGAACGACCCATGCGTTAGATCCCTTTCCGGATCTGTTTCACCTCTCGCTCGGTCGGAATTGCGGCAATGTGATTTCAGGAGTCACCGGATAGAAAACAACCTCTACCGGCATGTCACACCGAATCTTATCCAGCTCACACTCCACGATATTGGTCATCATGCTGAACCCCTCGGCAAGGTTGACAACAGCGAGTGCGTACGGGCAATCCGCCGCGAACTCGGGAGGAGCAGACTCATACGTTACCGTGAAGGTATGGATCTTTCCTTTTCCCTTCGATTCCTTCCACTCCAGATTCCGGCCCATACAGTTGGAACACAATCGCTTCGGAAAGAAGACAACCTCATCACAATCCTTGCATTTCTGAAACAGAAGCTTGCCTTCTCTGCATCCCTCGTAGAAGACCTTGCTCAGTTCCGTCACCAGAGGAAGTGGCTTGTTGTATTGCGTCATGGTTTCAACCCTCCGCTCCGAGAATGCCCACATGGAAGTCCATCCCTACGCCGCCCGACGCGGTTTCAATGGCGATTCTTGCACCCTTCACCTGCCGCTCCCCCGCTTTTCCCATGATCTGCCGGGCCGCCTCCACCAGGATGGCAACCCCTCCGCCGGCGCCCGTGTGCCCTTGGGCCATCATGGCGCCATTCGTGGAGACCGGGAGTTTCCCCCCAGGGGATGTGTGGCCCTCCTCCACAAACCTTCCTGCTTCTCCTCTCTTGCAGAGTCTGAGGATTTCGAGCGATACGAGAATAAATGTTGGAAAGGCATCGTAGATCTCGGCCACGTCTACGTCCTCAGGCCCCACTCCCGCCATCGCATAGGCCTCGTCCGCTGCCGGGCCCCAAGATTCCAGGTAGTCCTGGGGTTGGCGCGTTACCGTGAAATTCGTACACCGTGAACCCATGCCGAGGATATACGCCGGCCTGTCGGTCAGGTCTCTTGCCCGCTCCGCCGTCGTAACGATGTAAGCTGCCGCACCGTCTGCAAGCACGTTCATCATTCGTTTCCTCACCGGTGAGGAAATAACCTTCGAGGCCAGCACATCATCCGCAGTCCTCGGCTTCCGCATCATGGCGTTCGGGTTCAGCATGGCCCATTTTCGAAGGGACTCCACAACCGCGGCAATCTGCCGCTCCGTAGTACCGGTTTCGTACATGTATCGCTGCTGGAGCATGCCGGCGAGCGCGAGCTGGCTGAACCCGTAAGGCGCCTCGTATTCCTGGTTGACGGAAACCTTGGAGAATGCCGTGATCGCACTGGCCAGATCGATACCCGTACCCATGCGGTCGCAGTGCACAACCAGTACGGCCCTGGACAGCCCGGTGAGGACTAGGGCAACTGCAACCTTCAGGGAATTGGCCGAACTCGATCCGCCGGACATGAGCTGAAAATTGCTCTTGGCGGTCCTTCCCAGACCCAACTCTTCGACGAGCCAGGAACAGACCATGTTGGCACCGTCGAGAGGATTGGACACCACTCCGATGGGGATGATCGTGTCGACTTCTTCCTTCCGGATCCCCGCATCCCTGATGGCCATTTCCGAGACACTGACGGCAGCCTCGATGAACGACCGCTCCGGATAGTGCCCCGTGGGGACCTCTCCGATCCCTACGATTGCCGCCTTTCCTCGAATACTCTCCATGAACTCACCCTCTCCTTTCTTGCGTTATCCGCGTCATGATCTCTTCTTATCCGTCTCCATGTACTTTCATCACAGGCCGGTCAGCAGCCTCCCGATGATCGTCCTCTGCAACTGAGAGGTGCCTCCGCCGATCGTGGCCATCTTGGCAGACCAGAGGCTTCGCCCGATCGGGTATTCCCGCATGGCCGCGTACCCGCCGAATATCTGAACCGCCTTCTGGGCAGACCGGTCCGCGGCCTCTGTGATGAACGTCTTGGCAATAGCCGCGTCGAGCCCGATGAACTCTCTCCTGTCCATCTTCCACGCCAAGTGGTTGGCGAGATGGCGCGACGCCTCGAGGTCCATCTTCATCTCGGCCAGCATGGCCTGCACCAACTGGAACTTGCCGATGGGCTTGCCGAACTGTTTTCTCTCCCGGGCGTACCCGATACACAGCTCCAGGTCCGCTTCCATCAACCCGATCGCGGGGGCAAAGGCCAGACGCTCCCAGCCCAGGGACATGAGCATCGCCTGAAAGCCCTTGCCTTCCTCGCCCAGCAAGTTCTCAACAGGCACTTGGCAATCCTCGAAGAAGAGCTCCCCTGTGGGCGCAGCGGCGCCTTCGTATTTCTTCAGCGGCTTGCCTGCCGTGAGTCCGGGCGAGTCCCTGTCCACGACGAACAAGGTGATCCCTCCGGCCCTCTTGCTGAGATCCACGGATGCGAATACCACAAAGACGTCCGCAATCGGGGCATTGGAGATAAAGGTCTTGCTCCCGTTCAGCACATAGTGGTCACTCCTCTTCTGTGCCGTGGTCTTCAGCCCTGTGGCATCGGAACCGGCTTCCGGCTCGGTCAGGGCATAGGCGCCGATCCATTCTCCGGCAGCCATGCGGGGGAGGTACCTCCTCTTCTGCTCCTCCGTACCCAGCTCCGCGATCGTCATGGCGGTCAACAGGAGGTGAGAGCCCCAAACGACGCACATCGAAATGTCGCGGCTGCCGTGAGCAAATGCCTGCATGCCGATGACCGTCGTCATGGCGTCCGCCCCGCCGCCCCCATACTCCGCAGGGATACACAGCCCGGTCAGGCCGAATTCCCGGAGTTTCTTCCAGATCTCGCAGGAGAACTCCCCCTTCTCTTCCCGTTCACTCACGGTGGGCCCCACTTCTTTCTGCGCGAACTTCTCGACAGAGTCCCGAAACATCCTCTGTTCTTCGCTTATGCTGAAGTCCATCGTTGATCCTCCTCCCTACTCATCGCTTCGCAGGCAGTGAGACGGTCGCCTCTCCGACAATCGCATTCTCCCCGTTCTGGTTCACAACCGACAGCTCGCACTCGACAAGGTTCTCGGATTCCTCCCGGTGCTTCCGTACAACGGTTCCCCTGCAGGTGAGCCGGTCGTTGGGCCAGACCATTCCTGCAAACCGGATCTTGTATCTCTTGACACTCCCGTCGCCGGCCCAGTCCGTCACCACCCTCGTCAGGAACCCGCCGTGCATCAGTCCCATGGCAAACACCGAAGGAAGCCCCACGGACTTGGCGAACTCCTCATCGTGATGAACCGGATTGAAATCCCCTCCGGCACCCGCGTATTTCACGATATCGGTCCGGGTCACATGCATCTCGAATGAAGGGAGCGTCTCCCCTTCCTTGACGTCCTCGAAACAGCGTCCTTCGTCTCCCATGTTACTTTCTCCTCCCATCAAGAAATGGATTCTCTGACCGGGCCTGTCGTTACCCTCTCTCGATGAAGACGTTTCGGACGGTCACCACCCGTCTGCCCTCCGCGTCGTAGAAGTGGGTCTCCATTTCCACGAAGGTCATCCCTCCCCCACGCTTCCCTTCTTTTTCATAGATCTTCCCCACGCAGACCTCTCCTCGAAGGGTTTCGCCCGCACAAACGGGCCTTTCGTGTATGACCTCAAAGCTGCCATGGACGCTTCGGGCCACATCCATGCCGAGCTTGAGCATCATCTCCATGACCACGTTTTCCGAAGGGAGATGGAACGTAGAGGTTACGGGGAAGGTCACCGGCATCAGGACATCCGAGAACCCCTTGTCCCGTGCGTATTTCGGATCCCTGTAGACCGGGTTCGGGTCGCGGATCGCGTTTGCAAACTCCCGTATCTTTCCCCTCTCCACGGGAAAATCGATCTCGAACTGTTTCGTTCCGGCGAGTTCCTTGTTCACCATGAGACAACACCTTTCTCGACTCGGGTTGGGTTCGATTCAGGAGTACATCTCCTCAATCTCCTCTGCGTATTTCTTTTGAACCGCATCCCGTTTCACTTTCAGGATGTGCGTCAGTTCCCCGCCCTCGATGGAAAAGTGAACGGGCAGAATCCTGTATTTCTTGATCTGCTCCACGCGCGAGAGCTCTGCATTGACGGCCTTGAGGTGTTGCTCGACGCCTTCCTTCAAGGCCGCGCAGGCAAACAGCTCTTCCGTGCCCTGGATCCGGATTCCCAACTGCTCGCAAAATTTGCTCCCTCCCTCCGGGCTCAGGGTCAGAAGAGCCGTGAGGTATTTCTTCCCTTCTCCAACCACCACCGCATTTTCGATCAAGGGACAGCCCATAAGCGCCGTTTCGATCTTGGAGGGCGTGATGTTCTTGCCTCCCGAGGTGATGATAATGTCCTTCTTCCGGCCCGTAACCCAAAGGAAACCATCTTCGTCGAGGTAGCCCAGGTCCCCGGAATGGAGCCATCCGTCGCGAAACGTCTCCTCCGTGAGGGCGGGGTCCTTGAAATACCCGGGGGAAACGTTATCTCCCTTCACCAGAATCTCCCCGTCCTCGGCGAACCGTACCTCAACGAGCGGAAAGGGCTTTCCGGCGGACCCGAACCTGATCGCGTCCTTTGTGGCAAAGCTCGTGGTTCCGTGTCCCTCGGTCTGTCCGTAGACATCCTGAAGCCAGATTCCCAGAGCCATGAAGAAGTCGAGGATTTCTCTAGTCGTGGGCGCACCGCCCGTCACGGTCGTCTCGACGCGATCAAGCCCAAGGGCAGCCAGCAGTCTCTTGATGACCAGGAGCCTTGCCAGGGCATACTCCACTCTTAGGCGAAAGGACAGCCGGCTCCCATTGTACTTTCCCCAGTTGTAATCCCTGCCGGCACGCAAGGCCCATTCTATGATCCTTCGCCTGTATTGAGGCATTTTGTCCCGTTGGGCCATAACGCCTTCGTAAAGCTTCTCCCAAACACGGGGGACCCCTGCCCAGACGGTGGGCCTGATTTCTCTCAGGTCATCCAGGAACTGCTGGTACCCGCCCATGAAATACACGGCCCTTCCGTCAAGAAGGCTGGAGTGCAGATTGACCACCCTCTCTGCCACGTGAGAGAGAGGGAGATACGAACAGGTGACCCTGTCCTTGTCTCCGCTCCGAGTGCCGGTTGAAAGGTAAACGTTGCGCGCTGCGGCCACGCAGTTCCGATGCGTAAGCATGACCGCCTTCGGCGGTCCTGTCGTGCCTGATGTGTAGATGATCGTGGCCAGACCGTCCGGGACCACTGCCCTTCTCAGTTCCTGGACTTTATCTGCACCGACGCTTTCCGCGAGTCTCCTGAAGGACTCCAGATCCATCACCCTCTTCGCTCCCGAAGACACGCCTACCTTCAGGACGACGACGCGCAGCAGCATGGGCACCTGATCGAGCAGGGCTTCGATCCTCTGAAGGTATTCGAGCCCCTGGACAACGAATACCCTGCTCTCCGAGTGGTTGAGCTGGTAAGAGATCTGTTCCCCGCTGCTGGTGGCATAGATGGGAACCGATACGGCTCCCATAGTCATGATCGCCATATCGGCAACAAACCAATCCGGCGAATTGGAACCGATCAGCGCGACCTTGTCACCCGTCTTGACACCAAGGGCGATGAGACCCCTCGAGAAGTGCATGACCCGGCTGCCGTATTCGGACCAGGAGATCGACTTCCACTGGCCGTCTTCCTTGAAGTACAGGGCGGCATTGCGGCCACTCTTCTCGATGCGCTCTTCAAAGAGTTCTGTTACGGTGTCTCCCATCGCCTCCCCGGTTCTCTTCCTTCGTCTGTTCAATCGAGAGGAACCCACTTTCGGTCGCTCCGGTCGCTCTCGACAACCTTCTCGATGAACTTCACTCCGCGGCGTCCGTCATGGACGGTGGGGAAGTCCAACTCCAAATCCGATGGCATCCGCCCTTCGAGCCTGGTCCGGATCGCACCGATGATGTTCATGTAGATATTGCCGAATGCCTCCACAAAGCCCTCTGGGTGACCCGGCGGCAGATGGGTCGCGCGGCCGGCTGCCTCACACAAAGATCCGTCGCCGCGACGAAAAACCTGGACAGGGCCGTGGAGAGGCAAAAAACGAAGGACGTTCGGACTCTCCTGATTCCATAGGAGCCCACCCTTCGTGCCATATACGCGAACAGAAAGGCCGTTCTCCTCGCCGGCAGCCACCTGGGAAACCCACAGCACACCTTTTGCGCCCCCCTTGAAGCGCAGCAGGACGCTGGCGTCGTCGTCCAGACGTCGTCCCTCTACGAAGGTGGTCAAGTCCGCACAAAGGGCCTGTATCTCCAATCCCGTGATATAGGAGACGAGGTTTTCGCAGTGGGATCCGATGTCGCCAACAGCTCCGGCAATCCCGGACCGGGCCGGATCCGTCCGCCACTCCGCCTGTTTCACCCCTCTGTCTTCGACCTTCTCGCTCAACCACCCTTGCCGATACTCCACGACCACCCGCCGGATCTGGCCCAATTCTCCGGATCGGACCCAGTGGCGAGCCTCCTTCACCATCGGATATCCGGTGTAGTTGTACGTCACACCGAAAACCACTCCCTTTTCTTCCACTGCCTTGACGAGTGCCTGCGCCTCCTCGTCTGTCTGCACCATCGGCTTGTCCACGACGACGTGGAACCCGGCCTCGACAAAGGCCAACGCAGGCCCGAAGTGCGCATGGTTTGGCGTCACGATCGAGACAAGGTCCACACATTCGCCCTCGGGCAATGAACTCTCCTTTTCCAACATTTCCTGCCAGGTGCCGTAATTCCGTTTCGCCGGCAGCAGAAGATCCTTACCGGACTGTCTCGCCTTCACGGGATCCGCAGAAAGCGCTCCTGCCACAAACTCGGTCAGGCCGTCTGAAATCGAGGCCCTTCGATGTACGGCTCCAATGAAGGAACCTCGTCCGCCTCCGATTTGACCAAACCTCAGCTTTCGCCTGAGAATCTTCTCCGAAGATCTCGATCCCGTCATCTTCCCCCCTTCACATGGGAAAAGGTCCCTGCGTCTTGGATCCTTGAAGCGTAATGGATTCGTTACTTGTCTCGGGCGAATGCAGCGTCAAAGGACACGCCCGACTGCGCCACAGCCAAGCGGCGTACCATCTCCAACGCCTCGGGAGCGCCCTGTTCCCGGTTCATCCCGTTGTCTTCCCATTCAACGGAATAGGGCCCCTCGTATCCCACATCGTTGAGGGCCCGGAAGATCCGTTCAAACGGAACGCCCCCTCTACCGGGTGAGACAAAATCCCAGCCTCGGCGGTGATCACCGAAGAACAGGTGGGACGACAGTACGCCATTGCGCCCGTCGAGGTTTCGAATCGACTCCTTGACGTGCACGTGGCGAATGCGACCTCCGAATTCGTAGATGAAGGAAACGGGATCTATCATCTGCCAGTACAGGTGGCTCGGGTCATAGTTGATCCCGAAGGCCTCGCGGTGCCGGATCGCTTCCAGCGTTCTCTTTGTCGTCCAGAAATCGTAGGCGATCTCCGAAGGGTGAACCTCGAGAGCAAATCGCACCCCAACCTCGTCAAAGGCATCAAGGATCGGATTCCAGCGATTTGAAAAGTCCAGGTACCCTCGCTCGATCATCTCAGGCGGCACGGGTGGGAACATGGCCACCGTGTGCCAAATGCTCGAACCCGTGAAGCCGTTGACCACCTTGGCCCCGAACAGGGCTGCGGCACGGGCCGTATTCTTCATTTCCTCTGCAGCGCGCATCCGGACACCCTCGGCCTCCCCATTGCCCCAAATTCGTGGAGGAACGATTTTGCGGTGCCGCTCATCGATGGGGTGGTCGCAAACGCATTGGCCGACCAAATGATTACTGATGGCCCAGCAATTCAAGCCGTGCCGATCCAACAGATCCCTTTTCTCGCGAACGTACCCGTCACTTTCGAGGGCACGATCCACCTCAAAATGGTCGCCCCAACAGGCCAGCTCAAGGCCGTCATATCCCCATTCGCCGGCCTTCTTCGCAATCGTTTCCAGGGGGAGATCCGCCCACTGCCCTGTGAATAAGCTGACAGGCCTGCCCATTCAGGACTCCTCAAGAAAATGGATGTTTCCCCTCATGGCGAACCCCTTCCACATCAGGATCGATTACGGGGATGGCATGGAGAGGCCTCCCTGTCTGAATGGGGCCTCGACAACGCAGTCTCCCGCTCACTATCTCGAATTGCGTCGAACCCACACTTCTCTCGCATCGCGCTTCCAGTTCTCGCCCGGCCTTTCAATCGTTTCCGGTCCTCCGGTCATTCCGCAGGTGACGCGGCGCAGCCCCCGCCAGGACTACAGGGAGAAGTGCAGTCAGAGGCATCGGCTGAGGTATATCCCACAAGCACGTTGTATACCTTTCCACCTCGCAGGCAGGGAAAAGCCGAATCCGTAAGCACGGTCCTGCCGCCACACATGATCACAATGTGTGAGCCTCCCTTTGCCGCTCCTGCAGCCTGGATATTCTGGACGCCACTCTGGGAATACCCGCAAAGAGGAAAGCTGCCTTGAGGCGTGCCTGTGGTCGGGAATACCCTGCCGACATACGGGATATCAGAGACAGTGCCGACAGATACAAGGCAACCGCCCACTTTCTGTTCGATATCCAACTCGGTCGTGAAATTCCCTGTCGTGACCCCGCAGGGGCTGCCTGTGTATGGCCCGCTTCCTACCAAGCCCACGCACGAGGCTCCAGGCGCGTCTGGACTTCCACTCGTCCCTGCCTGCAGCGCTTCCCACACGAAAGAGCTGCCGTTCTCCTGACATATCGTGAACGTGCCATTCCCCGGAGAAACTCCAGAATTCCCGAGGTAGCCGTAATTATCCCAAGGATCAGGAGGATCATCCTGCTGGGGACAGTCCACGCAAGCCAGGCCACCCGGACAGTCACCGATGTCCGTGCACAGGGCACCCGCATTGGACCCACCCGCACACGACCTAGTCATGGCGCTGTCAAATTCGGCCGCAAAATAGCCATAAGACCCCACAGGCGGCACAGACCCGGAACCGCAATCACTCGCGCCGGAGAAATTGCATGTGTTGTTTTCTCCGGAGGTGCTATCGTCAGAAGTGCCGACCGCAAGGTCCGCCCCGGGCCCGCTCCCGGCCACCGAAGCGTCCGTGAGGATCTTCCACGTAATCTGTCCGGCACTGGCCAGCGTAATCGTTCCTAAAACGGCGACGACAGAACATAGACTGAAAAGAATCCCCTTCTTCATGGTTCACCTCGTTGCGTTTGTTTTACGTCCGTTCACTCGACCCATGCTCGATTCAAAAAACGACTCGAAAGTGATTTGTTCTTCCTCCTGAATATCACCCCCTTTCTTAGCGTCCGAAGAACGTTGTCCTCTCTCCTGGCCTATTTGCAGTACTTCTGGAACCCGGCCAGGGTGAAGTCGTCAGGGTTGATCTCTACGTTGATATAGAGTTTCGCGTCCGGATCCAGGAGCTTTACGTAGGTGCCGTGCTCCCTCCGGTTGTCCACGAAAAGGTGATCCATCCAGCCCGTGAGCTTGTTCATGGGGTTAGCCGGTTCGTTGCCTTCGAAACAGGCGATGGTATAGCAGGCGTACTTCCAGAAGCTGCCCTGCCGGTCGTGGACCATCTTGTACAGGGGCGAAAAGGTTTCCCTGTCGATCCAAAGGTACTGGGCCCCGGAGTTGTAATAGGGGTCCTTGGGCTTCGCCTCGATCACCCACGCAGGTCTTTTCGCATACACGACGCTCAAAGGGCACCAGGCCGCACCTATCCAGCCCTCTTCCTGGTACCCGTACCGGATCGGTTTCACGGCCTCCGTCGTCTCCCACAGGGCCTTCTTGCCTCTCACCAAGGGAATAACGTCCCGGCCGTGAAACACGGCAAGAACATCCTGCTCCCTCACCAACCTCCACTCCATGTCATCGATCTTTCCGTCATACCCGGTGCTGTCGTCCGCAGCCATATCCGACCCCAGGAAGGAGTCGGAGCGGTTGGCCGGGCTCATGCGTCTCACGCGCCTGATGGCGGGCACATAGCTGAAATTGAGGTCCTTGCGGTTATCCAGGTACCGCCAGTTCATGATCGCGGTCCCGGCCATGTCAAAGGGCTTCAGCACCCGCATGATCACCATGCGCTCCCGGCCGTCCGTATTTTCGAACTTGTCCGCCCCAGGCCATGCGATGAATGGAATTTCCATCATGTTGACACTCACCTCCCGCTCGAACCCCGAGCGCCCCACCCAGGCGATGTTCATGGTCAGGGACTTGCTCCCCAGGGAGAAGAGTCCCCAATGCTGGTTGTACATGATCTTATCTGCCGCTTTGAGGTCGTTCCTAACGTCGATTTCGGGAAACGGGTATCCCATGATCCTCTTAGGTGTCTCGCCCGTCTCGACGTCGACCACTCCCTTTTTCTCATCCAGAGCGTACCTGCCAACGTTTTTCTCGAAGGAATCCAGTACAAAGGATGGAAAATACTCCGCCGGGTTGTAGTTCAATTCCACGACGTTCATGACGAACTCCCCGTTCTTGATGTAATCGAGGAGCGGGTCCGGGACGAGTCCCTGGACCTTTTTCCAGTTCGTCTTGTCGATCAGATCCCCGGCTGCGTCCGTCACGGGCGCAACGTTCACCAACAGAAGAAGCCAAAGGATTCCCCACTTGATCCTGCCATGGTTCCGGTTCGTCATTTGTTCACCTCCTCGCAAAGGCACGGGGTTGCCAGGGATCTCCATCAGACCTCTTCCCGTTCTCGATTTCTCGAAGGCCTCGTCTGCCATCGTTCCTGCAATGGACACATCTAGTTCAATAAATAAGTAAACGTGAAGCAGAGCTGGTCGCGGTCCCGGAATATGCCGAAATCCACGAAGTTGCCGTAGATGGCGTCGTACTTGACCATGAAGCGGAACGGCTCGAACAAGAAACTCAGCGAAGGCGACAGCAGCCAGGCCCCTCGCACGTTGTATCCCGTCGCAACGGCAGGCGTCAGACGCCCGTTCCAGTAGTTCGTTGTGATCATCGCGGTGAGTGTGCTCTCAAACTGCCTGACGCCGATGAAGTCCGAGGCGTCCGGGTAGATCGAGATGGGCAGCTTGATCCGATCGTCGTAGTCGAGGATGCACTGTCCGAAATACTGCGTGGTCACCATGAAAGTGCTGTACGGATTCAGAGGCCGGATCCAGAAGTTCCTGTCGAGCCCGATCATGTACTTGAGTACGTTCTTCTTGGGTATGCTGCCTGTTTCCGGGATAGGGATGGCGGGAAGAAAGGGAATAACTTGAGTCAGGTGAACCGGCGCGTTGATGTCCATGATAAACACCGGCTCGTCCCAGAAGCAGGCCACCTCGGAACGGACGATCAGGTCCGTGTGGGGTTCCCAGAAGCTGATGGTGCCCCCGGTGATCTCTACGGGCTCCCAGCTGATCTCGTTGGCCAGGGAAAGCGACAAGATGTTGGGGTCGTCCACCACCAGCCGGCCCATGGGGTTGTCGAGATAGGTCCGGTAGTGGGCCAGGGAAAAGTTCAGGTTGCTTCCCACAATCCCCATCAAACGAAAGCCCCAGCGGCTGCTGCTCATCTCCTTGCTCGGGTGGATCGTCCTTGACCCCACCACGATCTCGCCCGGCTCTGGCTCCGATACCTCCGCGGGCGCGGCGTAGGGGCTGCCCGTCGGGGTCATGGGAGAAACAGAGGCGTCCCAGAACCCCGGGACCCAGAACCCCTCCAGGCTCAGGTCGGACAACGAACCCCGATCGCCAAGCTTGTAGCTTCCCCGCAACATCCACAGCGGGATGCGTCGGTCGTCGAGATCCTCGAAAAGCCCCCCCCATGTGTTGTCCAGGGGGTTGATCGAGTCCAGAAGCCGGAACATGTCGGTCTCGCCCCATGCAAGGATCTGCCGGCCGGTTCGAAGGAACCAAGGTCCCCGCGAGAGGTCAACATAGAATTCATAGAGCTCGTACTGATGACTCAGCTCGTCGAAATTCTCCTTGTCCCGCTCCTTAACGTCCTGCAAGACTTCGGGACCGACGTCGTAGACCGCATCGTAGATGAACCGCCCTACAAAGCGGTACTTCGAGTCTATTCTCAGTGCCTTGAGCGGATAGAGGAGTCCTAGATCCTCGGTCAGGTTCACAAGATCATGCTGGATCTCGATCAAGGCCAGGTTTCGCCACTGCACGAGATCGCCCACACCGATCTCGTGTGGAAACGTGAATCCCTCCGAGTCGTTCATGCGGATGCTCTGCTTGGTTTGCAGTCTGGCCGTGAACTGCAGGGTGTTGTCCTTGTCCAGGAAGACAGCGTCTGCCGTCTCCCTCATCCCGAAGCAGACGACGCCTATCAGACAGCATCCCGCGATAACCGATCGTCTACAGAGCATCTGTCTTCCCCCTTGTTGGAAGTCCTACGTCTCTTATCTGAAGCGCGTCACTCCTGGCCGGGACTGTTTGAGAGGACTGTTTCACTTGATACCCCTAACTGGTTGCACCAATATACAGGTTTCCACAAATCCTGTCAAGAAGAAAAACGGGGCAATCTATCGCGGAATCAGAGGAGCGAAAATCACTTACAGTAAGTATGCGTTCATAATGAACATTTTTAATGGAACGGTAGGAGCAAAAAACCCGTCTCCATCGGGACTCTTTGAGACAGAATTTCTTGCTTGACATCTTCCTTCATTTAATGTCTAATGGTTGCACCAATATTAAAGACTCACATCTTAAGGAGCACCATACAATCACAATCCAACCGAGTGTTTGCCCTCATTGATCAGCAAAACGAATGATCTAGTCTGTGGCACTCGTTACAGGGAGGAAGTCATGAATAACAAAAGACTGCCCGGAGGTTCCTTGATTCAGTTTGTGCTAGTCTTCGCCTCTCTGACCTGGGTTTACTGCGCTGAAACGGACAAAGACAACTCGAGTGGCCAGGCACAGGCAGGAGATGACGTGTCCTCTTTCTGGGGTGACTTCCTGAATCCACCCACAGCCTACCGACCGTGGACCGGCTGGTGGTGGCCTGGCGATGATGTGGAGGACCAGGAACTCGGGAGGGAGGTGCGTCTGTTTGCCGAGGCCGGGTTGGGCGGAGCCCAGATCATGCCCTTCACGGCGGGCCTCGATCCGGCCCCGGGTCCAGAAGAGCTGGCACGCAGGATGCGCTTCGACACAGAGTCCTTTTACGGGCACATGGCTGCGGTAATGGAGGCGGCCCGCGAGGCCAAGATCGGTATCGACCTGCACCTGGGGTCAGGATGGCCATCGGGGGGTGCGCATGTCGAAGCGGAGCAGGGACTGAGGACCCTGCTCTGGAACGAGCAGCTGGTATCGGGCCCGACACAAATGGCGGGCCCGCTCCTGGGGCCAGCCCAGCCGCTGTGGTATGTGATAAAAGAGAGTTTCGAGCAGTTGCTGAACATCCCTCTCGCCAGCTGGCATGGGGAAGAGGCGGAACTCGTCGCGGTTCTTGCGGCCCGGATCGAAGGAGGCGGCCGCTCCCCGTTTCCTTTTGTCGTCACAGACACCTTGGATCTCGATCCGGATTCGGTGCTGGACTTGACCGGCCAGGTCGATGATCAGGGCGTGTTGTCCTGGCAGGTCCCGGAGGGAGACTGGGCCGTGATCGAGATCTATCACGCGCCGGACGGCGAATTCCCGACACTCGCTGCTGCCGATCCGCCCGGCTATGTCGTTGACGAGTTCGACCGGCAGGCCGCTCAGGAGGATCTCGAGCACCTGCTCGGCCCCAGGACCGGACTGCCCCCGTACTACGGCGATCCCCTGCGTTCGTTCATGGACCCCAGCATGGAATTCAAGGCGGAGCGATTGTTCTGTCGAGACTTCCTGGATGCATTCCAGAGCCGCCGTGGGTATGACCTGACCCCCTATCTGCCCATGCTCCTGCAGGAGTCTGGTGACAACCTCTTTCTCTCGGCCTTCCTCGGCGCAAAGCCGGAATACTCCTTTTCCCAGGCGGATCACCGGATCCAGTTTGATTACGTCCTGACCCGATCCGAGCTGTTTCTGGAAAGGTGGCTGAATACGCTGGCCGAATGGGCCGATGGCCACAGTGTGCAGAGCCAGGCTCAGGTCTGCGGCATGGATGTGGATATCATGAAGGCGTCGGGCCTTGTCCACATCCCCATGACGGAGCAGCTCTACGCGGGCGGCACGGAGATGTTTCTGAAGCTGGCCTCCTCGGCCGGTCTCCTGTATGACAGGCCTTTGGTCGTATCAGAGTCGTTTGTCTGGGCTGAACAGGACTACATGACCACGCCCCTGAAGATCAAGGCCGCTTCGGACAAGCTCTTCACCTCGGGCATCAACAGCATTAGCTATCACGGGATCCCCTACCGAAAGGAGGATCCCAAGTATGGTGAGACCGGCTGGGTCCCCTTTTCCTCACCCTACTTCACGTTCGCGCTGCACAGTGACAATTTCTCCGAGGTGAATCCCTACTGGAAATTCATGAAAGACATGACCCGCTACCAGGCGCGTTGCCAGTACCTGCTGAGGCAGGGGGAACCGGCCTACGACCTGCTCGTCTACTATCCGTGGCTCGGATTCCCCGCTGTCTTTGGGTACGAGGAGGGACACGAGGAGCTCCTGTTCAGCGGAAAGATGGACGTTCCCTGGCCCTACAGCGAGGCAGAAGGTGGGCAAGAGGACGACGAGAGGATCGCGTGGCTCAAGGGCGTGTGGCCTCTCCTTCAAAGGCTCGAGGACAACGGGTACAGTTGGGCATGGACCAACGACGACAGCCTGCAAGAGGCCTCGGCAGAGGGCGGAGAGATCGTGATCCGCGGGAACGCCTTCCATGCCCTGGTAATCCCAGAGGCCCCCCAGATGCAACCCCACACGGCGACCCGCCTGGCCGAGCTTGCCGAAGGAGGCGCTGCCTTCCTGATCGCGGGAGACCCCCCTTCGCAAGGGCCGGGCTTCCTGGACCTGGGGCAGGGCGACCAGGCCGTGCAAGAGGCAATGGGAGCGATTGCGAACAGCGATCGCACATCCTTGGTTTCTTCTGAAGACCAGGCGGTAGGTGCCCTGGCAGCGATCGGGGTTTCCCCGGAGGTCGCCTACCTGAACGCACCGCAACCGATACGCCACATCCGCCGGCATATGGCGGACGGCCAAATCATTTTCTTCCGAAACCTGACGCCCACGGATGTTACAGGAGGTGTCGAGATCCGCAGCGGCTGCAGCGACTCCTGGTGGATCGATCCCCAAGCAGGGCGCGCGCTTCCTGGCGTGGGTGCGGGGGACCCGGGCGGAACGCTCGGCCTGAGCCTCGCCCCCTACGGGTCGGCCTTCCTGGTATGCGGGTGGCAAGGGATGGAATCCCTGCCAGAGGAAATGGTGTCGGATGCCGGATGCCGCGATGTGGACAGGGAAGTTCCCCTGGAAAGCTGGGTCCTGTCGGTTGTGCTGGACGACGTGCAGCAGGGAGGATGTTCGGGCGGTTTGTTCGAAAAGGAACTGGCCGAACTGGTGGACTGGCAGCAGATCCCGGAACTGCGATTCACCTCGAACCCAGGCATGTGCAGGGCGCAGGTGGATCAGGTCGAGCTCGATGGCATCGGTCGCGTGGAACTCGACCTGGGGTGGCTGCACGGCGCGGCCGAGATCACGGTGAACCAGAGCAGGGTCGGGGACTTGATCTTCCCCCCCTTCCGCATCGACGTGACCGACCAGGTGGTGGCCGGCCGGAACGAAATCGAAGTGAAGGTGATTCCCTCGTTGAGGAACCGTCTCATCGGAAAGGCCAAGACCGGCGACAAGGCGTACGCTCAATTCAAGAACAAAGAGGACACGCTCCAGCCCGCCGGACTCCTCGGACCGACAAAGCTCGTCTTCTTCCGGGACATCTGTCCGTAAGACAAGAGGATCGTTTGTGCCCCTTAACCCACATGGATGGATGTGATTCATGGCACCTTTCAGGCGGGGTAATGCCGACGCAACACAGACCGTTTCTCAAGGGATTACTAGACAACTTCTGCGTCGAATTGTCGATGGCAAATACCCTCCGGGAACGAAGTTGCCGACCGAACGCAGCCTGGCCCTGGAGTTCTCCGCAGACCGCCACGTTGTCCGAGAAGCACTCAAGAGGCTGGAGGCGCTGGGGGTGCTTTCCATTCGCCAGGGCTCAGGGATCTTGGTTGAGGATCTCCAAATCACCGGCGGCGTGGAACTCTTTGAAACCTACCTTTTTCGGGCGGACGGCACTGTGGACGAGACCTTCCTGTTTGAGACTGTGCAGTTCCGCGAGGACATGCTTAGGATCGAAGTACGGCTCGCGGCGACCCGCAGGAGTCCGGAACAACTGGAGCAAATGAAGGCTCTGGTCCTCCAGCGACGACAAGCCATGGGCAATCCGGAACGTCTGAACGAGATCATGCAGGATCTCCTGCGGGTTCTGGCATATGCGGCCCGAAACAGGGTGTATGTCCTCGTTTTCAATACGATGGCTTCCTTTTTCCCCAGGCTGCAGGCAACCATCGGTTCCGAATCGCTGGCCGCGGAGAGGACGCAGATCGCCCTGGAGCGCATCGTCGAAGCGATCGAACGGAAAGACGACGATCTCGCGCAACTGCTCACATACAGGGAATTGCAGGCATTGCGGGAAGACATGCAAAGAGAGGTCGCCATGCCAACCGATGAAAGGAAACCCTGAACAATCCATACGTTCGAAACACGTCGTCAAGGGCATTTTGGAATCGATGAAGGTACCGGTTGAAGTGCATGACCGCAAATTTGTGAATCGGGTGTAAGCAGGATAGAGGGCACGCAGTTCTCGGACTGTGAGGAGTCTGCCGATGGCCAGGCGCGTTTCCCTGTTTGTCACTTGCATCGTGGACCAAGTGTTTCCGGAAATCGGTTTGGCCGTGGTAGACGTGCTCGAACGGCTGGGCTACGCCGTTGACTTCCCCAGGAAACAAACCTGCTGCGGCCAGCCCGCATTCAACGCCGGGTACCGGAAGGAAGCAGCCAGGGCGGCATGCCACTGCCTCCATGTCCTCCGCAACGCGGAGTATGTTGTGATACCGTCCGGTTCCTGCGCCTCCATGATTGCGCACCATTTCGAAGAGCTGTTCGCCGATCGTCCGGAACTGTTGGCGGAAACACGGAGGCTGGTGGCGAAGGTGTGGGAGTTCAGCCAATTCCTTCTCGATGTGGCCGGAGTGGAAGATGTGGGCGCGCGCCATAACGGCGTGGTCACCTTCCATGACAGTTGCCACGGTTTGCGAGCGTTGAAGATCAAGGAAGGCCCGAGACGGTTGCTCTCTCATGTGAAGGGACTCACATTGCGTGAGATGGACGCCGCCGAGGAATGCTGCGGATTCGGGGGCACTTTCTCGGTCAAGTTCGCGTCGCTTTCCGCTGCGATGACGCGCACCAAGATCGAATCCATTTTACGAACCGGCGCCGGCACCGTGGTCGGTACGGACGCAAGCTGCCTCATGCAGATCGGCGGCGTGCTTTCCCGGGCGGGGTTACCCATAAAAACCATGCACCTTGCACAAGTGCTGGCTTCCCACTGACGAGGCCATGGCGGAAAAGCTCGAAACCGGAATTCGCAAGACCCTGGCGGACGTAAAGCTGCAGGCAGCGGTTACCTCCGGTACGGGGCTTCTGGTGCAGAAGCGGCGGGCGGCGGTGAGCCCCGATGTGCTCCCCGACTACCAGGAACTCCGCAACCAGGCGCGCTCGCTCAAGGAGCACGCCCTGGAGAACCTCGATTACTATCTTGAGCAATTCGAGAGCCGTGTCGTCGCCAGGGGCGGCAAGGTGGTCTGGTGCCGGGACGGGCATGAGGCCGCAGCCTTCCTCGTGCGCCTGGCCCGAGAAAGGAAGGCTCGACTGCTGGTGAAATCCAAGTCCATGACCTCCGAGGAGATCGGTCTCAATGAGCACTTGGGACGGGCCGGCCTGGAAGTGGTTGAGACGGACCTCGGAGAGTATATCGTCCAACTTGCCGGCTCGCGCCCGTTCCACATCGTCGTGCCGGCCATGAACATGACGCGTTATGATATTGCCGAACTCTTCAGCCGCTCGCTGGGCATTGCCCCGGAGACCGTGCCGGAGAATCAGACGCAGATTGCGCGCGGGATTCTCCGTGAAAAATTCCTGACGGCCGATATCGGCATTTCGGGCGCCAACTTCCTGGTGGCGGACTCCGGCGCCGTGGTGCTCATCACCAATGAAGGGAATGGCCGCATGGCTTCGACCCTCCCCAGGGTGCACGTGGCGATCGCGGGGATCGAAAAGATCATTCCGAGGGCCCAGGACCTCCCGGTGTTCTTGAAGCTCCTGGGGAGAAGTGCCACGGGCCAGCCTCTGACGGTGTACACGTCCTTCTTGTCCGGGCCTAGGAGAGCGGGTGAAGTCGACGGCCCCGAGGAATTCTATGTCGTCTTGCTGGACAATGGCCGTACTCGCGTGCTGGCCGACCCGGGCAAGCGCGAAACGCTCACGTGTTTGCGCTGCGGGGCATGCCTCAACCACTGCCCGGTGTATCGAAAGATCGGCGGACACAACTACTCGTGGGTGTACTCGGGACCGATCGGCTCGGTGGTCAGTCCCCTGTACCGCGGGCTCAAGCACGATTCCTGGCTCCCCTTTGCCTCGAGCCTGTGCGGCGCATGCGCAGAGGTGTGCCCCGTGAAGATCGACCTGCCGAGACTGCTTCTCGACCTGCGCAGTGAGATCACCCAAGCGAAAGCCCGGCAGGGGCAGGGGTGGCAGGAGCGCACCGGCTTTCGCGTCTGGGCATGGGTGATGAGCCACCCGCGCCTTTACGCAATGCTCGGGAAGACGGGGTCGATCCTGTTACGCGTGTTGCGCTCGGGCCGCTGGCTGCGCCGCATTCCGGCCCTATTGAACATCGGTCCGGTACAGGCCTGGACGAGCGAAAGAGACCTCCCCATCATGCCGAAGCGCAATTTCCGACGGCTGTGGCGTGAACGTATGGCCCGGAGGCACAGTCATGCAGCGTGATGACATCCTCCGGGACGTACGAACCGCCTTGCAGCGCACGTCGCGCCAGCGGAGCTGTGAAGCTCCCACGGTGCGTTCGGAAGTACCCACCCTCGATCGCGAGGAGCGCGTCCGCCTCTTCTGCGGGGCTGTGCAGGAACAGGCCGGCAAGATCCAACGTCCTGCTTCCGAGGCTGATGCCTGCGCGTATGTGTCGGCAATCCTCGGCACCGGGACTGCGGTCGCCTCCAATGCTTCCATTCTGCGTACGTGCGGGATCACCGACTTGCCCGGGGTTCGCACCCGGCTGAACGCAGAGGAGCCGCTACGTCGCCTCTGCGCCACCGCCGATGTCGGGATCACGGGAGCTGACTACGCCCTGGCCGACACGGGCACGCTGGTCCTGCTCTCCTCTGGCGACGAAGCGCGCATGATTTCGCTCCTCCCGCCGGTACATATTGCGGTGGTAACCCCTGACCGGATCCTGACAAACCTCGACGACCTGTTTCGCGTCCTCCCAAACCCGGATCGGACCAGCTCTTCCATGCTGTTGATCACCGGTCCGAGCCGCACGGCGGACATCGAACAAATCATGATCCGGCGCGTTCACGGACCGGGAGATGTGCACGTCATACTTTTCTGAATGCGGAAAGCCCCTGTAGGGAAATCATGGCTCAACGCAACTATCTGGCAATCGATCTCGGCGCAGAAAGCGGCCGGGCCATTCTCGGTGGGTTCGACGGCGAACGGCTCACCTTGTCCGAGATTCACCGTTTTGCCAACCACCCGGTGCGTTTGACCGACGGCCTGCACTGGGACGTGCTGCGCCTGTGGAGCGAGATCAAGGAGAGCCTCAGCCGGGCCGCGCAAGGCGATGAGCCGCCCGTAAGTGTGGGTCTCAATACGTGGGGCGTGGATTTTGCACTCCTCGACCGAAACGGCGCGCTCCTGTCGAACCCCTATCACTATCGGGACAGCCGCACCGATGGCATGCTCGAAGAAGCCTTCAGGCGCGTACCCCGTGGAGAGATTTTCGACACGACCGGGGTTCAGTTCATGCCGATGAATACGCTCTATCAACTGCTGTCGATGGCGGCGGCGGACTCGCCTCTCCTCGGCCTGGCAGATCGCTTCCTGACCATGGCCGATCTCTTCAACTACTGGCTTAGCGGCCAACAAGTCGGGGAGTTCACGATCGCCACGACGACCCAATGCTACGATCCGCGTCGACGCGATTGGGCGCGATGCCTCCTGGAGGCGATGGGGATCCCGTCACGGCTCTTCCCACCCCTCATCCCATCGGGTACGGTCTTGGGGCCATTGGGCTCCGGTGTGCTCCAAGAAACACGCGCCCAGCCCATGTGCGTCATCGCGCCCGCCTGCCACGATACCGGCTCGGCTGTAGCAGCCCTTCCTTACGAGAATGACCGTTTCGCATGGATCAGTTCCGGTACGTGGTCGATCATGGGAACGAACGTGCCGGAGCCCATCATCAATGCGGCCAGCCTCGAGCACAACTTCACCAATGAAGGGGCCGTCGATGCACGCTATCGCTTCTCAAAGAACATTATGGGACTCTGGCCTCTGCAGGAATCGCGGCGCGCGTGGGCGGCCAAGGGCCAGCCTTTCTCTTACGCTGAGTTGACGGCGATGGCCGAGCAGGCCGAAGCATTCGCAGCGCTTGTCGACCTCGACCACGCCGATTTCCTCAAGCCGGGAGATATGCCAGAACGTATTCGTACCTTTTGCACCCGCACGATCCAGCCCGTGCCCACAAGCCCCGGCGCCATCGTGCGCTGTACGCTGGAAAGCCTGGCCCTGAAATATCGATGGACCCTGGAGACAATGGAGGACATCATCGGCTACCGACTCGATCCGATCCATATCATTGGAGGGGGGACACAAAACCGTCTCCTGAATCAATTCACGGCCGACGCGACTGCCCGTCGTGTCTCAGCCGGTCCGATCGAGGCCACGGCGATTGGCAACATCCTGATCCAAGCCGTCACCTTGGGACACGTTGCCTCGCTATCCGATGCGCGCACCATCGCGCGCAGATCGTTCACACCGCAGGTGTTTGAACCGAAACAATCGGCCCCGTGGCAGGACGCCTATGCGAAACTGCTATCGGTAATGCGTCATGCGAGAGAATAGGCGCGAATTGCGCAACATCTATAGCTCACCCCGAAAAGGACTCTGAAAGGACGATAACATCATGTCGGACTCGTTCCATACTGAACTGGAGCAACTCATCACGTCCATCGGTGAAGCAGGCCTCCGTCTGTCCGAAATCGAAGCGAGCGAAGGCGCGGCCGGAAACATTTCGATTTGCATTAGCTGGTCCATTGACGTGCACCGAGCTTTCCCGCTTGTCGAAACGATCGAACTGCCCCAAACCGCGCCGCAGTTGGCAGGCAAGACCTTCCTTGTCACTGGATCAGGCTGTCGCCTGCGCGACATCAACGCCGATCCCGCTTCCAATCTTGCCTGCCTGGTGGTCGATGAGGGCGGCAGTACCGGCGTGCTCCATACGTCGCCACACAAGGCATTTAGACGTCTGACCACCGAATTCAACTCGCACCTGGCCATTCACTGCGACCAGATTCACCGATCGGGCACCGATCTTCACACCGTCGTTCACGCGCAACCCCGCCATTTGACGTACCTCAGCCACATTCCGCGTTATCAAGACGAGTCCTATCTCAACCGGCATTTGCTCCGCTGGCAGCCGGAACTCATCGTGCACCTGCCGGAAGGCATCGGGCATGTGCCGTTCCAGGTGCCTGGCTCGAATGAGTTGATGGCGGCGACGATCGATTCCCTGCGGCACCATCGCGTCGTGATCTGGGGTAAGCATGGCGTCATGGCCCGATCGCACATCTCGCCCAAATGCGCCGTCGATCAGATCGACTACGCCGAAACGGCAGCATGCTACGAATACATGAACCTGGTCAATCACGAGCAGGCCGAAGGATTGAGCGTCGACGAAATTCGCGCCATTGCCAGGACCTGGAAGATTCAACAGAACATTTTCTAGAGGTTTTGTAGTGAAAACAACTCCCAAAGCTAGTCAGAGAAAGACCATGAGCCCGTCTCCAAGTGAGACACAGATTCAAGATGCCTATCGACTCGCAAAGGAACGTTACGCCCAGATTGGCGTGGACACGGATCGAGCGATTGAGACTTTATCGACCATCCCCCTGAGTTTGCATTGCTGGCAAGGGGATGATGTGCGCGGTTTCGAGACTGGGGGCGAATTGACGGGCGGGATCGCCGTCACGGGCAACTACCCCGGCGGGGCCCGCACCGGCGACGAGATGCGTCGAGACCTCGATTTGGTCTACAGCCTCGTGCCGGGCCACCATCGCCTCAATCTCCACGCGGTCTACGCGGAGACGGCGGGACGCAGGGTGGGTCGCAATGAACTGACCCCGGGCCATTTCGCCAACTGGCTTGACTGGGCCAAGACAAACCATCACGGCATAGACTTCAATCCGACTTGTTTCTCCCATCCCAAGGCGGCCAGCGGTTTTACCCTGGCAAGTCGCGATCCTGGAATCCGTAATTTCTGGATTGAGCACTGCATTGCCTGCCGCAAAATCGGCGAACACTTTGGTTTCGAACTCGGCGAGACGTGCGTTACCAACGTCTGGATTCCCGATGGTTACAAAGACACGCCGGTTGATCGCCTGACGCCCCGGTCCCTGCTGGAAGACTCCCTCGACAAGGTCTTTGCGCAGAAGATCGATCGCCGCTATAACCTCGACTCGATCGAAGGCAAGCTGTTCGGCGTCGGCGTGGAAAGCTACACGGTTGGCTCCCACGAATTCTATCTGGGTTACGCGGCCACGCGTCGGATGCTCTTGACGCTCGACGCCGGACACTATCATCCAACAGAAACCATTGCTGACAAGATTTCTTCAACACTATTGTTCATACCCGAGATCTTGCTCCATGTCAGCCGCGGGGTCCGTTGGGATAGCGATCACGTCGCGATCTTGAATGACGATTTACAGGCAATCGCGCAGGAGATCGTGCGTGGCGGCTTCCTCAGGCGCGTGCGCATCGCACTCGACTATTTCGACGCAACGATAAATCGGCTTGCAGCGTGGACGATCGGGGCGCGGAATACGCTGCGCGCCCTCTTGATGGCCCTCCTCGAGCCGATCGACCAGCTCCGCGGCGTCGAACAGGCATTTGATTTCACGCAGCGGCTTGCGATATTGGAAGAACTCAAAGGTCTCCCTTTCGGCGCTGTCTGGGATTATCATTGTCTGAGACAGGGCGTGCCCATCGGGGCACAGTACATCCATGAGATCAAAGCCTACGAGCAACGCGAGCTATCAAAACGCGGGTGAGGTGGCGGAATTCGTCTTCGATATTCAAACTTTCTGCTCAACGCCATTTGGATGCACCAATATCATGGCTTCTCAGGGGCTGCAGCAAAGACTTGCAGAGGACCCCCGGCGGGGTCCCTTTGGACAAGAGCCGATCTCCTTCTGAAAGCAAAGGTTCTTGATATATATTTTGGATATGTTGCAGCAAACGAGATGACTCCTGTCTCCCTGCGCGCCCCCTTCTTGAAGACCTTGCCCTTGACATTTTTCCCCTGTCTCTGTCTAATGGTTCCTCCAATATGTGAAAATTCGCATCTTGAGGAGCACTGAGGAATCCAACCGAGTGCTTGCCTGCAGCGATCACCATAACTTCGGATGGGATTCATGGCACCAGCTAAGAGCGGAAATACCCACTTAGCACGGACCGTTTCTCAAGGGATTACCAAACAACTTCTGCGTCGCATTGTTGATGGCAAATACCCGCCGGGAACGAAACTGCCTACCGAACGCAACCTGGCCACGGAGTTCTCCGCAGACCGCCACGTTGTCCGAGAAGCACTGAAGAGGCTGGAGGCGCTGGGTCTACTCTCCATTCGCCAGGGGTCGGGAATCTTGGTTGAAGATCTCCAAATCACAGGCGGCGTGGAACTCTTTGAAGCGTACCTTTTTCGGCAAGACGGCACCGTAGACGAGAGCTTCCTGCTGGAGGCCCTTCAGTTCCGCGAGGACATGGTAAGGATCGAAGTACGCCTCGCCGCTCTCCACAGCACTCCGCAACAACTGGAGCAAATGAAGGCTCTCGTCGCCCAGCGACGACAAGCCATGGGCAATCCGGATCGCCTCAACGAGATCACTCAGAGACTTTTCCGGGTTCTGGCATGTGCCACCAAGAACAGAGTGTATGTTCTCGTCTTCAATACGCTGACTTCCTTTTTCCCCAGACTGCAGGCAAACATCGGTTCAGAATCGCTCGCCACGGAAAGGACACAGATCGCTCTCGAGCGCATCGTCGAAGCGATCGAACGGAAGGACGAAGCTCTGGCACAACTGCTCGCAGACAGGGAACTGCATGCGCTGCGTGCAGACATGCAAAAGGAATTCGGCCTGCCATCCGAGAAAGGGCTACCATGAGCGGTGCCCGATGTGTTGATTCCGGAAATGTTATAAGAATTGGATTCAGCTTTCAGCGGAACGCACCCTCCTCTACGGCCTCTCCCCTACCCGCTGGCTCTCCTCTCTCTTCTTATTCTCCTGACTCATGGCTCATCTCATCTGCCTCTCCTCCCTTCCTGCCTAATGACCATGTAGTCTATTTCAACCCCTTCGACCCCACTTTGGTGTCTCGAACTCAAAAACGGGGGACCCTTTTCACACGGACCCTGCTCCACTCACGACTTTCGTTCGTACATACCTGACATAGTGCGGGTGAGCCTTCCGGCTTTTTCGCCCAACGCCGACGCCATCGACCGCTCAGAGCCTCAGGAAGGCTCAAATCTGCAATCCTGATACGCCCATGTCTTCTCCCACTTCCTCGCACTGACAAACTCCCGGGTAGGCCTCCCCCGCTCAGCCCTTGCCGTTTGCCCGTGGGCGGCAAGGGCTGAGCGCCCCCTGCCTTTTTCCAATTCCTTGAGAACCCGCCAAGTGGGAAACCAGCCGGACAGCCGAACCCACAAACAGGGAGGCACAATGAACGTCCCGAACAAGATCAAGGTTCTGCACTATTTGAACGCGGGGTACCCGGCCCTGTGGGTGAAGACCCAGGAGCCGGAGCGGGCGGAGGCGAACATTGTCGGTGAAATCCAGCAATGGGACAACCACCGGAGCAGCCAAACCGCCGTATACCGCTGGGACTGCCTGCGCGGCCTCGAGTGTCTCGTGCCGGCAGGGGACGAGCGCCAGATGATCCAGGACCCGGCGGAACTGGTGACACACCTCGCCAGCATTCGCGGGCCGGCCGTGGCCTTTCTGGAGAACTTCCACCGGTTTATCGACGGGGCCGAGACTGTGCAGGCTCTGCAGAACGCGAGGCAGGCCCTCTCGAGCAACGGCGTGACGCTCATTACGGTCTCCCCCATCGTCACCGTCCCGGTGGAACTCTCCAAGCTCTTCAAGGTGGTCCCGTTCGACCTTCCTACCCGGGAGGAACTGCGGGAGGTGTTTGTCGAGATAGCCGGTGCCGCCAACCTGGGGGAACAGTCCTCCGAGCTCCTCGACCAGCTCGCCGAGGCTGCTGTCGGGCTTACGCGGTTCGAGGCGGAAAACGCGGCTGCACTTTGCACCGTGGTCTCGAGCGGCAAGTTCTCCCCGGAGATCGTGGCGCACACCAAGGCGGACATGATCCGGCAGTCATCGACCCTGGAGATCGGCGTGTTCGAGGAGACCTTCGAAGACCTTCGGGGCGTGGACCGGATGAAGGAGTTCGCGCTCAAGAGCATCGCCTCGGAGATGTACCGAGGGATCCTGGTCCTGGGCCCTGCAGGAACGGGCAAGACGCACTTCGCCAAGGCCCTGGGGAACGCGGTGCGCCTGCCCACGATCATCGCGGACGTGAACCGCATCATGGCGGCCGGCCAGGCCCTGGTCGGGCAATCGGAGGCCAGGGCGCAGCAGACGGTCGACATCATAGACGCCCAGGGCCGTTCGGTCGTCATGTTCGACGAGATCGAAAAGGGCCTCTCGAGTGCGTACAACGGCTACCAGGGGGACGGGAGCGCCAAGGCCGGTGTAGGCTCGATCCTCCTGCGCTGGATGTCGGACAGACCGCAGGGGACCGCATACGTGGTCGCCACCTCCAACGATCTCAGTCAATTGCCACCGGAATGGATGCGTGCGGAACGTTGGGACGCCGTCTTTTTCGTGGACCTCCCGGACGAGGAGACCCGCAGCGCCATCCTCGCACTTTACAGTGCCAAGTTCGGCGTGGACCCGGAGACGATCGCTACTTCCCAGACCAACGACTGGACCGGCGCGGAGATCAAGACCCTGTGCCGGGTGGCGAAGATGCTCGGGACAAGCCTGGAAGAGGCGGCCCAGTTCGTGGTCCCGGTGTGCAGGACGGCCAGGGAGAAGATCCAGGCCCTGCGTGAATGGGCGCAAGGCAGGGCGGTCCCCGCACACCGCAGAGGCCGCGGTGTGGACGACAAACCCTCTGAGACCACCCCGTACCGCAGGATCGTCTGCGGGAACTGAGACGAGCCGCGGATCAGCCCAGCAACCGTAAACCGAACAAGGCAAAGGAGAACCGCACAATGAGTCACGTTGCCGAAATCGAGATCGAGATCACGGACCTCGCGGCCCTGGCCGCTGCCTGCCGGCGTCTGGGGTTCGTGTTCAAGGAAGACCAGAAGAGCTACAAGTGGTACGGCCGCTGGGCGGGGGACTATCCTCTGCCGGAGGGGTTCTCGCAGGAAGACCTGGGCAGGTGCGACCACGCGATCCAAGTCCCGGGCGCGGATTATGAGGTGGGCGTGGTCAGTGCCCGGCAGCGGGGCGCCGGATACCGGCTCCTGTGGGATTTCTGGTGCCAGGGCGGGCTTACCGAAAGACTGGGCCGCAATGCGGAGAGACTCGTACAGGCCTACGGCGTGGAGAAGGCGAAGCGGGAGGCCCGCAAACAGGGCTTCTCGGTCTACGAGACGACCCGTGCAGACGGGAGCGTCAGACTCACCCTCACCAGGAGATGAAACCAATGAGCAAGACAATCCAGATCACGTTCCACCCGGACGGGACCACGGAGGTCCAGACAAGCGGGTTCCGCGGCGACTCGTGCATGGCGGCTGCCCAATTTCTGAAGAAGGCCCTGGGCAGCGTGCTCAGAACGAAGAAGACCCCGGAGTATTTCCAGGCCGAAGCGGTGGAGACGGCGAGGACGCGCGGGAGCGAGTGACCTGTTGCCTGCCCCGAAAAGGAATCTGCCATGCAGATAATCGAGATTGAGATCGAGTTCAGCGCAGGAACCGCGTGGGCGGAATGGTGGACCCCGGAGATCGCCTCGCTCCTCTGCGCGTTGTGCGGCCGATGCGCCGGGTGGGAGACCGAGGATCGGCCGCTTGACTGCCTGAACGGGAACCCCTGGTGCGGATGACAGGTGTCCCGGCCGTAAACGAAGATAAGAGCGCTTGATTCGATGCAACCACCCTCCCTCTCCCAAAGCATAGCACGGACACCCTCCCCGCTTCTCGCAGCGCAGGCAAAGACCTTCAGGCCAGCACGAACCCACAACAGGTCACTCGGAATCGA
>CAYLMK010000015.1:0-129534 GCA_964384945.1 uncultured Thermodesulfobacteriota bacterium
TTGGCCAACCACAGGCCCAGGTGTTCCAGGATCCTGCGGATCACCTCGGGGTTATTGGATAAGCCGCGCCCAATTGCGCCTGAAGGCCTCGGAAGAGATCACCGGCTCCAGCACGGTGGGGATGGGTTCGACTTCCTGCCGCTTGCGCTGTTTCCCTCTTACCGAGTTGGCGTGTGTCTATAAGGACGAATTCCGTTTTCTGTTCTTCTCTTTCCTGCTCCTGGACTCTTCCCGGGAAGAGCCGAAGGGCTTCTTGGTTACGGTGACGGCGTAAGGAAAGCCTGTCCCAGGAATTGCATGTACGCACACCCATGAGGAAGAGCGGGTAGAGGGTTGAAGGGGCTCTGAGCGAGGGGATTCCCCTAAAATATCTGGCCGAAGGAGAGGAAGACCAGGCCGGTGTTCTCTTCGCTGAAGCCTACATCGATCCGGGCCAGGAGGGACTCCGAAAACCCGATGTGGAGCCCCGCTCCGTAACTGGTTTGGAATCCGCCGCTCTGGCTGCCCAGCACCTCCTCGCTCATGCCGAACTCGTCGGCCAGGTCGTGCTCATCGATGAAGATATGCCCCCCGTCGCCGAACACGGCGCCTTCGATCCGGATCTGCCACAGGCGCCTGAATTCGAACTCCGTCAGAAGGTAGCGCACCTCACCGTTCGCGAGCAGGCGTTTCGTGCCGACGAACCGGTGGGGCGGAAACCCGCGCAGGGTCGCCCGCCCGCCCAGCTCGGACAGCTCCCAGAAGGGGATCTGGCCGTCCGGCCCCGAGATCATTTCCCCGTTCAGGCGAAGGCCGAGGACGATCCGTCTGTCGAGAAACGAGATGTGATAGCTCGCGTCGCCCAGAAAGCGGGTGAACTCGTAGCGGCCTATGAGGAGGTTGTTGGTGTGAATCGCCTTGACGATGAGACGCCAGCCGCGCGTGGGCATCACGATCGAGTCCGTGATGTCCCAGATTATGGAAAGCCCGAGGTAGCTCGCCCAGCCGCCCTCCATGCCGGGCAGGAGGGGGAACTCGGCTGCCGTGCAGGGCTCGGTGCCGTTTTCCTCGGGACACCAGATCTGAACGTTTCTGCCCCCCAGCGAAAAGTTGAAGGCGACTCGTTTCAAGGGCCGCCAGCCGACCGTGAGAGCCAATCCGGCGTCCTGAATCGTGTGGGTCGTCAGGGGGTCGGGCCCCAGGTCGTTCGTGCCGAGCCCGTAAAACTCGCTCTTGGGGTTCAGGATGAATCGGCTTCGGAAAAGGAGAAGCAGCCGGTTTCGCGCCAGCCCTCGCTTGCCAAGCGAAAGACCGAAAGACTGCGTGCCTTCCAGCCCGTAAAGCCCGTTCAGGTCGAGGAACACGCCGCCCAATGGGACGTTCCGGTGCGAAAACGCCAGCCCTCCCATCGCGCCCGTGTCCGGCCCGTACCCGACCAGGGGAAGGAGCGTCCAAGGACGCTGGCTGGCGTCCATGCGCCGGGGCTCCCCCGGGTATGTGGCCGGGCAGAAGTAAGGGATGTGTTCCTCGAAGACCATCATGTCTGCAAGGGCCTCTTCGGAGACCATGTACTCGTTGTCGGCCCGCGCAGGGAGCGCCGCAAGGAGAAGGAGCGCCGCGGACATCAACAAACAGCCCCAGGGTCTTCCAGGGAGGGGCCCGTGAGATCCTCGCTGGCCTGCATGCGCCTTCTGTCCCCGTCTCGGGTTCGATCGAAAACCCTGCCCGGACGTAACCGCTGCCCTCAATAGCCTCCCTCTCGAATCATCGCCCTGGTTACGCGGCCTACCGGATAGGGAAATCATGATACAGATCTCGGTCGTTGCATCAAAGGCCCGGTGCGCCGTTTTCGGGACCCGCATGAAGATGGTGATCTCCACTTCAAAATGGAAAAGCCAGGGCCTCAGCCTTCCATCCATACCCCGAAGCGAAGCCGCCACAGGATGGGCGGCAGGCCGGACAGGGCGAGGAAAAGGGCCGTGGCCAGGGCGATCCGAAAGCCGGCCGCGCGTGTCCTCGCACGGGCCTTGTCCGCAAGGGTTGGAACGCGGGACGCGACAAGGGAGCAGACCAGGGCCGCCCCTGCCTCCAAGGCAACCACGATCAGGGCGCCGAACAGGGGGTAGCCCACCCGTCCGTGATCCGGCAGGAAGAGACACCAAGGGCAACGGTGCTGCAGAACACCGTAGTGGTAAGCGGCCAGGGTTCGGACGAGCGCGGAGGCAGCCGCCGGGGTCCAGAGGAGCGCCGTGAAGCCGGCCATGACCGCGATCCCCGTTCCCGCATGCATCGAGGCGCGCCACATCCGGATTCCCAGGAGCAGGAGTGCTGCGCCCCCCACGGCAAACCCCCAGAGCACATACGACTCCGGAATCTCGAGGCCTCCGCCTGCCGGGCCCGCCGTTATCAGCCGGTCGTAAAGGATCGAGCAGCAATCCACGGGGCGGTGCACGTCGAGCCGAAGCACGGCCCGGACGGTGTCGCAGACGGCCAAGAACACGGCCGGGCTTGCCAGGAGCAGAGCCCGGGCCGCGGCCGTTGCCAGCGGGAAGTCAGGCCGGCTGCGGTTCATGCGGTCGAGCAGGTGCCAGGCAGCGAGCAGGCCAAGGGCCAGCGCCCGCACGGCGAGGGCGCGGCCCCCTGCGCCCCGGGTGGCCTGAAGCACGCCCGTCCCGCACATCGCACCCGGCACCAGATCCGGCAGGACCGCCGCGATTCCGATGACGAGTACCAGGGTGGAGCCGAGGAGGAGCAGGCAGCCGGCGCGGCCCTGGAGGGAGGCGGTCTCTGCCTTCCGTTCGAGCGCGATCTGGGCCTCGTCCGCCGATTTCGGCGACCAGTTTCCTGCGATCTGCAAGGAGGAGAGGGCTGCGGCCGCCGTGAAGGCCGCGGCGAGCAGATCCATCGCGAGCACCGAGAGCAGAAGCGGGTGCCAGATCATCGGATTCGCTCCAGGCGGCCGCCCGTCAAGCGCCACAGATCCTGGAACAGGCCGGCCTCCGCGACCCGCGGGTCGTGGGAAGCGGCGACGACCGTGGCGTTCCAGGAAACAGCGGAAGATACGGCGCCCAGGATGCGCCTTACCCCTTCAGCGTCCTGGTGCGCGGTGGGCTCATCCAAAAAGAGAAAGGCGGGGCGGGAGGCCAGGGCGCGCGCAACGGCCACCCGTTGGCGCTCCCCTCCGGAGAGCAGCCGCGCGCTCCGGCCGGCGAGATGCGAGACACCGAGCGACTCCAGGGCCTCGAGACCCAGCGTCCGAAGGGCTGCCAGGGGCTTGCCCCTCGGGATCAGGGGCAGCATGGCATTCTCCAGTGCGGTCAGCTCCGGCCACAGGCTCGATGCCTGCAAGGCAATCCCCACGCTCCGACGCCACAGGTCCCGATGTGCGGCCGTCCAACGGGAGACGGGCCTTCCCTCTGCGAGGACCTCGCCCCGAGAGGGCCTGAGCAGGCCGGCAAGGATGTGGAGCAGGGTGCTCTTCCCCGCGCCCATGGGCCCGGTGACAAGGGCGGGGGCGCCCTTTACGAAGCTCGCAGTCGCCCCATCGAGAATGGGCGCGGGTGCCTGCGCCGGGTCGCCCGGCGGCGCGTAGGCGACCTCACGGCATTCCAGCCCGACATGGTTCATGCCAGCAGGTCCCCTCCCCGGATCAGTTCCTGCGGGTCTGCGGCCGAGCCCCGGATCGAGGGCCAGAGATGGGCGGCGAGCCAGGGCACGAAGGCCAGGGCGGCCACCTCGATCAGGATCAGCCAGGCGCCCGAGGGGCTCAGGTGCAGGCCGGGCGGCCTTCCGTGCCATCCGAACAGGAGCGCGCCCGGCCAGCTCGCGCCGGGCCACAGGACAAGCAGATAGGCTGCACACAGGCCGAGCGCGGTTGCCGGAAGGCCCGTCGCCACGGCCCGGATCAGGTGCAGACGCACCACATCCCCGGTGGTCCAGCCCATGGCCTTGAGCAGACCTACCTCCCGCTTGCGGCCGACGCGATCCCGGGCCGATCCAGCCACCAGAAATGCTCCGGCCAGAATCGCGGGAGCGGCGAGCACGAGGGCGATGCCCCCCCTGCGTGCCGCCCCTCCTGCGTAAAGGCCGACCGTCTCCGAACGGGTCGTGATCCGGACCGGCCACGGGAAGGCCTCCGCTAGGTCCGGCAGGATCGCTTCCTCCTCTTCCGGGTGGAACACGTCGATGGCCAGGTCGCTCGCGTGCCCCTCGGGCAGGCCGAGCAGCAGGCGGGCGTCCTCTGCATGAAGCACCACGATGTCGTGAGCCGTCATGCCGGATTTCGCAGGGAGCCTCGCCGAAACCCGGAACGACATCGTGCGGGCCCCGGCGAGCACGAGCGGCGCGTCACCGTCCTGTGCCGATACCCCCGGACCTGTCACGGCCTCCCCTCTTCCAGGAAGCCGGACAGGGCCGATCTCTTCCCCATCCTGGAGATCGGCTTCCCCGATCCCCACGGCGGTGACGGGCCCTGACGGGGTCGAAACAAGGCCCCAGAGCCGTGCCCTGGCTCGCGTCACGCCCGGCACGTCGCGGGCGATGCTCTCCGACTCTTCGGCAGGGATCGGAACCCATCCGCCCGGCGAGACGCGCCTTACCACCAGGGAGGGGCCCATTTCGAGGATCCTGCGGGCCGTCCCCTCCAGGGCGTGGGTCAACAGAAGAACCGTGGCGATGCATGCGACCAGGGCGAACAGGGTGAAGGCGGCCAGGATGGTTTCTCCCGGGTGCCGGACCGCATCCCGGCCGGCCCATATGAGCATGGCCGAGTCAAGGGGGTTCCTCATCTTTTGGATCTGCCTTCGAGGAAGCCGGGGTCCGGCCTGGTCAACAACAGGCCGGCGGGCTCGGCCTCGACCGGGGGGAGCAGGGGCGAGAAGCGAAGATCGACCCCGGGATGAAGGGCCTGCGGATTTCGAAAGGGCCTTCCGGACGGGACGACCGAAAGGTTTGAAAGCCACAGCCGTTCGACAAGCGGCTGCCCGAACGGGTGCTCGCGGGAAGATCGCAGGGAAGAGTCGAGAACCATCAGCCCCAGCAGGGCGGCCGTCGCGACCCAGGAACCCAGCAGGATGTTCCGCGCGAGCCCGAGACGATCGTCCGGCCTGCAGCCTGTTTTCATCTTCGTTCCGCTATGGTTCCTTGGGAAGTGCCTTCTTGCCGGTGATGGCCTCCCATTTCGCATCATCCAGGTCGGCCAGCCGGAACGTGACCCTGCCGCCGTGACGCTCCTGGAAGGCCTCCAGAGATTTTTCGTCCTTCAGGGGAACGAGGGCCGGCCCCATGGGGCCGATCACGTCCGAGCCGGCCACCCAGATCGCGGACATCCCGTCCACATGCAGGCCTTCGAAGTAGTCCTGGACAACGCAGCGGACGAGATCGTCCTTTCCGGCGCCCAGAAAGTATTCGGGATGCAGCCAGGACCGGATCATGCAACCGGTGCCGCAGAAGTGGAAGGTCCGGCCGTCCTTGAGCTCGATGCCGCAGGCGAATTTCGGATGATCCCGGACCTTCATGGCGCAGACCGGGCATCTGTCTGCCTCGCTGAAGCGGAGCCTGCCTGTCTCGTCGATGCCGAGGGCGGCGGGCAGGGGCCCGCCCTTGCCGGGGGGCTTGTCAGGGGCGTCGCTCTTGGCGCAGCCGGCAAGGCAGGCGCAGACGAAGAAAAGGGTGAGGATCTTGACGAGTCGAAGCGGAACGATCGGCATTCTTGCTCCCTTTCGCATCGCGTGTACCCGATATCATACCCGATCGAAAGGCTTGTGCAAACCGATCCGTGGCGGGTATGCTGAACGTCCATGATGGGGACCCTCGATCTCTATTCGCTCCTTCTCCTCGGCTTCCTGGGCACGGGCCACTGCATCGGGATGTGCGGCCCGATTGTACTGGCGATACCGGCGCAGGCGGGAAAGACCTCGGCCCATTTGCTCTACCACCTGGGCCGCATCACGACGTATGCGGGTGTGGGCGCCTTCCTGGGGGGGATCGGTGCCGGGGTTTCCCGCTTGTTATCTGTGGCCGGTGGGGATCCGCTTGTCTGGATCGCCCGCACGCAGGTTGCCTTCTCTCTCTTGGCCGCGGCCGTGCTTCTCCTGTTGGGGCTCTGCCGGCTCGGCATCCTCCGGGAACCGGACTGGATGGCTGTCGCGACGCCCGCCAAGATCCCCTCCTTCCGGCTGGTGGCGGGGGAGGTCACCGCAGGAAGGGGCAAGGCATCAATCTTCGTTCTTGGCCTGATGATGGGGCTGCTTCCGTGCGGGCTTTCCTACGCCGCCTTTGCACGGTCGCTGGCCGCGGGCGGGTTTCTCGGCGGGGGCGCCCTGTCGCTCTGCTTCGGGGTGGGCACCCTGCCCGGGCTCTTCCTGCTCGGTATGGGCGCCTCCGGCCTCTTCAGCCGCTATCGCCGGTATTCGGATCTTCTCTCGGGCATGCTGATGGCCGGCATCGGCCTCTCGCTGGCCGCGGACGCGACCCAGGCGATCCTGTCGTGATGGCGGGGGCTCAATGCGCTGTTTCCCGGGCTCGCGGACCTTGCCAGGAGCCTCAACCTTCCTCAAGCAGGCTCTTCCCCCAGGTAGTACGCCACCTCTTCGGCGATGTGGCTGGCATGGTCCCCGATCCTCTCGAAATGCCGAGAGACGAGGACATAGGGAACCACGGCCCGGGAGTCGTTCAAGGTTTGGTTGACGAGGCAAACCGCGCTGTTCGCGAAGTCCTCCTTGCGTCTGTCCAGGCAGGAGTCTTCCTCCATGACCCTCCGGGCACACTCGGCGTCGGGACGCAGGACCGCCTGGATGCTTCCGGTCAGCATCTCGGATGCCATCCTGCCCATCTCGGGCAGTTCTTGCCGGATCGGCAGCTCGGGGCCTTCGTTGATCTTGCCGATCTGTGCGGCGATGCCGGTGATTTCCTCACAGACCCTGAACAACAACGACAGGACTCGGTGCGCACACCCTGCCCATCGCAGCTCAGGGGTGGGCCCCTTCTTGCCCCCGAGGATTTCGAGACAGATCTCGTTGAGGTCCTCTTCCCTTTCCAGGAGGTCGACGAGCCGTTCCGAGACCCTGTCTGCGGAAAACCCGTTGCGTTTTTCCAATGCCTCGATGACCCGATGCATGGCCTGATCCAGGTCCCTGCCGATGGAATCCATCTCTGTCTTGAGCCGACGACCCAGGCCGCGCTGCCGATCAGGATTCTGCATGTTCGATTCGACCGTCCGTTCCACTATTCCTTGTTCGGCACGATGGAGGCGAGGAGGGACCTGAGCTTCTTTTCGTGCTGAACCTCCTGCTCCCGCAGGCCCTCGAGAATGGCCTTTGCGTAAGCAGCCTCGGTTTTCGCCCCGAGGTCCTCGTAGATCCGCTGCGCCTTTTGCTCTTCCCGTATTGCGAACTCGATGAGACTGCGGAAATCCTGGCTGTCGCCCATTCCCTCGTTCTCCCTTCCTTACAATTCCTTATCGATAGAAATAAGCAATCAGATTACCCAAAGCCCGATTTTCTGTCCAGGCCGGGGCTCGGTTTGATGATTCCTTGACGACCCGCTACTTTCCCTTCTATACTGCCAATGGTCTGATCGTTTTGCAGCCAGCGTGCTGAAAAAGGAGAGCAGAGATGAAGATACGATTCTACAAGGCCCTGGCGGTGCTGATAGCCGTCATGCTCCTGACCGGTTGCGCCACGTGGCAGAGGCAGACCGGGGCGACCAAGGGCGCGGTCACCGGAACAGCGGCCGGGGCTGCGGCCGGCTCGGCCATCGGCGCCATCGCCGGCGGCGGGGAAGGGGCCTGGAAGGGTGCGGCCATCGGCGCGGTCGTCGGAGGCATCGCGGGAGGTTTTATCGGGAACTACCTGGAGAGGCAGGCCCGGGAAATGCAGGCCGTCCTGGCCGAGCAAGACCGCCTGCGGCTCGAACAGGAGCAGATCCATGTGGCCATGGCCAGCGACGTGCTGTTCGAATCGGGCAAGGCCTATCTGCAGCCCGGCGCCCGCGACAAGCTGCGCCAGTTCGCCGCGGTCCTTCAGCGCTACCCCCGCACGCAGGTCGAGGTGGTCGGCCACACCGACAGCCGCGGAACGGACGAGTTCAACTACGATCTGTCTCGGAAGAGGGCCTCGGCGGTCGCCGAGGAACTTGCGAGCAACGGCGTGAGCCGATCGCGAATCTCCACGCGCGGCGAGGGGGCATCCCGGCCGGTCGCCACCAACGAGACGCCCGAGGGCCGGGCCATGAACCGCCGCGTGGAGATCAACGTACAGCCGGACCAGGCAATGCGCGCCGAGCAGGCAGCCGCCGCAGGTGAGGAGCCGTACTGATACAAACGCATTGAGTGACATTCGATGCGTCGGGACTCCCCCTCACCCGTTCCCTTTCCCCGAGGGGGAGAGGGGATTGCTGCCTCCGCCTTTTCCTCTCCCCTTTGCGGGGAGAGGATCAAGGCGAGGGGTGGCATTTGTCCAGTGAGTAAATACGTTTGCATTCGGGAAGTGTGGCGGACGTGCTCCGGATCCCCTCAGAGCTGGTAGAGTTCCTTTCCCGGGATGGTACGAACCCCCTTTCTCTGTAAGGCCTCGACGGCCCTGTGCGGGTCGTCGAAGCGAAAGATCATGACCGCGCTCCGGGAGGGGGCCTTCACAAAGGCGTACATGTATTCCACGTTCACATTTTCTTCCCGGAAGACCTCCAGGAGATGCGCGAGCCCGCCCGGCCTGTCCGGGACCTCCACGGCGACCACGTCGGTTTCCCGCACGGTCAGGCCCTCCTGCTTCAGGAGGGCCTTGGCCCGTTCCACATCGTCCACGATCAGCCGAAGGATGCCGAAGTCCGCCGTGTCCGCGAGCGAGAGGGCGCGGATGTTGATCTGATGCTCGGCCAGGATGCCGGTAACCTCGGCGAGCCTTCCCGCGCGGTTTTCCAGAAAGACGGAGACCTGTTTCACGATCATCCCTGACCCCCTATCTGGTTCTTCGATCGATGACCCGAACCGCCTTTCCCTCGCTCCTGGCGATCGACTTGGGCTCCACGAGCTTGATCTTCACCCCGATTCCCAGGACGCTCTCCACCTCCGCCTTGATCCGCTTCTCGATCCTTGCCAGTTCCTTGACCTCGTCCGAGAAGATCTCCTCGGAGACCTCCACGTGGATCTCCAGGGAGTCCAGGGTCTTCTCCCGGTCCACGTAGATCATGTAGTGGGGCGCCGCCTCGGGGATCTCGAGCAAAACGCTCTCGATCTGGGACGGGAACACGTTCACCCCGCGTATGATCAGCATGTCGTCCGACCGGCCCGTGATGCGCTCCATCCGGGCCGTGGTCCTTCCGCACCGGCAAGGGGTCCGGGTCAGCCGGGTGACGTCCCGGGTACGGTATCGGAGCAGGGGAATGCCCTCCTTGGTCAGGGTCGTGATGACCAGCTCTCCCAGCCGCCCTTCAGCGACGGGCTCCCCCGTTTCCGGGTCGATGATCTCGGGCAGGAAGTGGTCCTCCATGAGATGGAGGCCGTCCTTGGCCTCGCACTCCGAGGCCACGCCGGGGCCGATGATCTCGCTCAGCCCGTAAATGTCGATGGCCGACACGTGGAGCTTCTTCTCGATTTCCTGCCGCATGTTCCCAGTCCAGGGCTCGGCTCCGAACACGCCCACCCGCAAGGGAAGATCCCGGGGCGAAACCCCCCTCTCTTCCGCCGCCTCGGCCAGGAAGAGGGCATACGAGGGTGTCGAGCAGAGCACGGTCGTCCCGAAATCCTTAAGGAGCGTGATCTGCCTCTTCGTGTTGCCCGTCGATACCGGGACGACCGCGGCGCCGATCTTCTCGGCCCCGTAATGGGCGCCCAGGCCGCCGGTGAACAGGCCGTACCCGTAAGCGACCTGGATGATGTCTCCCCTGTGCGCGCCCGCAGAGACCAGGGTGCGGGCCATGACCTCCGCCCAGGTCTCGATGTCGTTTCGGGTGTATCCGACCACGGTCGGCTTTCCCGTGGTGCCCGACGAGGCGTGAATCCGGATGATTTCCTCCATCGGTACGGCAAACAGGCCGAAGGGGTAGTTGTCGCGCAGGTCGGCCTTGGCGGTGAACGGGATCTTTCGGAGATCGTCCAGGTTGCGGATGTCGTCGGGGCCGATACCGGCCTCGTCGAGCCGCTTTCTGTAAAAAGGCACCTGCCGGCGGACCCTTCGGACCAGCCCCTGAAGCCGCTCGATCTGCAGCGCCTCCAGCTTGTCCCGACTCAAGCATTCGTAGGCTTCGTTCCAGTACAAGGTGATCTCTCCTCCGGTCTAACGGCGCCCCCTGCCGAGTCGGAAGGCGCGCAGATTCAGGTCGACGAACCTCGCCGGGACTCTGCCGGCGATCGCGCGCTCCCAGCTCTCCCTGGGGATGTCCACCTCCCTGGAGATGGCCCCTACGAGCACGCTGTTCACCGCCCGGACATCACCGGCCTTTTGGGCGAGCTTCAGGCCGTCGACGACCCGCGTGCGGGGGTGTCGCTTCCTGAGCACGTCGTAGATGCGGGCAGGGTAGTTCATCCTGCCGGAGGTCACGGTCGTGGGGTTGATCTGCTGCCTGTTCACCAGGAGTACGCCGTCCTTCTTGAGAAAGTGGATCCATCGCAGCGCCTCGAGGGCCTCGAAGCCCATCAGGACGTCCGCCTCTCCTTCCGGGATGAGCGGGGAGAAGACCCTGGGCCCGCAGCGGACATGGCTGGTGACCGATCCCCCCCTCTGGGCCATGCCGTGGACCTCGCTCTTTTTGACGTCGAGGCCCGCTTCCAGGAAAACGTGGCAAAGGATCTCTCCGGCCAGAAGGATCCCCTGCCCCCCTACGCCGGCGAGAAAGAAATTCTGCGCTTTCAAGGCTTGAGGTCTCCCATTCTAGGAAAGGTCGCTGATCGCGCCGAGCTTGCATATCTGCTGGCAGATCGGGCATCCGTTGCAGATGACGGCGTCGATCCGGGCCTTCCCCTCCGGTGTCCGGCTGAGGGCCGGGCAGCCCGTGAGAAGGCACAGATTGCATCCCACGCACTTGTCCGGATCGACGGTCTTGGGCGTCCTGCGCTCTCCTCGCTTCAGGAGCAGGCAGTCCCTCCGGGCGATGATGAGCGAGGAGCGGGGCGCCTCCACCTCCTCTTTGAGGATCTTCTCGAGATCTTTCATGCGGTAGGGGTCCACGGTTCGCACCGAATCGATCCCGAGCGCCCTGCCCAGGGCCTCGAAATCGACCTCGGGCGCTTCTTCTCCGCGCAGAGTCCGGCCCGTTGCGGCGTGGTCCTGAAACCCGGTCATGGCGGTGGTGCGGTTGTCCAGGATGATCGTGGTCGAATTCCCCCGGTTGTAGGCGATGTTCAGCAGGGGGGTGATCCCGCTGTGCAGGAAGGTGCTGTCCCCGAGCACGGCCACGCACCGGGACTTCGGATTCGGCCCAAAGGCCTTGTCCATCCCGTGGGCCATGCCGATGCTCGCCCCCATGCACAGGGTGGAGTCCATGGTCTCCAGAGGAGGGGCCACACTCAGGGTGTAACACCCGATGTCGCCCATCACATGGAGCTTGAGCTTCTTGATCGTGTAGAACGTGGCCGAATGCGGGCACCCCGGGCAGAGGGCCGGAGGCCTCGGAGGGACGGCCGCCGCGGAGGAAGTTTTCTTCGGTCTCCTGCGGCTGAGGCCCTGCTCGACGATCTCGGGCGAGAGTTCCCCGCAGATCGGGAAACGCTCCTTGCCCACGGCCGGGATCCCGAGGGCCTTGATCTGGTCTTCGAGATACGGGTCCAGTTCCTCGACCACGAAGACCTTCTTTACGCCCTCCGCGAACTCCCGAATGCGGTTGACGGGCAGGGGGTAGGTCATCCCCAGCTTGAGGAAGGAGGCCCGGGGCCTCGCCTCCCTGGCATACTGGTACGCCACGCCGCTCGTGACGATTCCCAGTTCCCGCCTTCCCCACTCGATCCGGTTGATCGGGATCGTCTCCGAAAGCCCGCGAAGCCGATGCACGCGACGCTCCACGTGATCGTGGCGGCCGCGGGCGTAGTTGGGCACCATTACGTACTTGGGCGGGTTCTTCACGAACGCGGGCTCTTTCAGATGCGCTTCCCTCTTCGCCCGCCGCTCCACGACGGCTTTGGAATGGGACACCCGGGTGGTGACCCTGAGAAGCACCGGCGTGTCGTACGATTCGCTGATCTCAAAGGCCCGTCCCAGGTATTCGTAGGCTTCCTGGGAATCCGCCGGCTCAAGCATCGGCACCTTGGCGGCCAGCGCGTAATGGCGGTTGTCCTGTTCGTTCTGCGAGCTGTGCATGCCGGGGTCGTCCGCGCTCACGATGACGAGACCGCCGTTGACCCCGATGTAGGAACCCGTGAAGAAGGGATCCGCCGCCACGTTCAGCCCCACGTGCTTCATGCTTGCAAGGGCCCGGACGCCTCCCAGCGATGCCCCGATGGCCACCTCCAGGGCCACCTTCTCGTTGGGGGCCCATTCCGCGTACATGTCGTCCAGGCGGGCGATGTTTTCCAGGATTTCCGTGCTGGGCGTGCCGGGGTAGGCTGCGGCCACCTTCACGCCGAAGTCGTAGGCGCCCCAGGCGATCGCCTCGTTTCCGGACATCAGTTGCTTGCTCGTCGATTTCATCGTTTCAGCTCATGCTGCAAGGGTTTCGTATCGTGTCGGGCCGGCCCACAACCCGCTTCACGTCCCGGGCGAGCCCGCGGCTTCGTCGGCCCGGATCAGGGCATCGGCAAACCTCTCCGCCAGGAAGACCAGGGACTCGATGTCCAGATAGCCGGTAACGGAACGGTCGAAGAGCACCTTGGCCCTGGCCTCAAATCCCTCCTCCGGCAACGCATCCCAGAATAGCAGGAAGAAGGGGACCTTGGGCAGGGGCAGGAAGCGGAGGGCAACGTCCGCGCCGGACGGATCCTCGACCTTTTGCGCCGCCAGGGTCCGGCCGGCCCGCTCGAGGCGCTCCGGCTTTCCCTCGAAGTGCGCCGAAATCTTCCGCTCGCAGCCGTGCTCGAGCTCGGGCTTCTTGGGAATGTGGCCCGGGATGTTGTCGATCGGGATCCATTCGCCGCGGATCGGCTCGCTGCCGGAGGAATGCACGTAGTTGTAGAGCAGGATGTTGTCCCAGGGATTCTCGGCCGGCTCGCCGTCGATCCGGATCTCCTGTTTGGATAAGAGGCACTCACGGTTCAGATAGGTGAGAAGCAGATGAGGAACTTCGCCCCTCTCCACGTACCGGGCGCCCAGCCCTTCTGCGATCGCCCGGAACTCGTGCAAGGCCAGCCGCTCCCGGATGTGGTCTGCGGTGATCTTGTAAAGGTCGCGCTTGACGTATACGCCCTGACTCTGCTGCTCGAAGATCCTCTCTCCCAGTTCCTTCCTCGCTCTCTCGGTCAGGTACGGGCAGCTTTCGAGGGACTTTTTCTCCGAGATCACGCAGGTTGCAAAGGCAAGGCAGGTCGGAAACCCGCATTCCTTGCAGTTTGTCTTCGGAGTGGCCTTGTAAAGCTCGATGGCGCTTACCGGCTTCATCACCCGCTCAGGGCACCAGGACGGCGGCCGCCAGGCACGTGGTCCAGAGTCCTGCCTTGTGCCCGACCGCAGACTGGGTCACGTTGCTGGTTCGGATGATCTTTCCGCTGATCCGCCAGATTTCCTTCTTCTCGTCGTAGTTCAGGTCCGGGTCGAACTCCACGCCCAGGATCGTGGCGAGCATGCAGGCGGCCAGGTCTTCGGCGTAGTCGCCCGCGAACTCGCCGGTCTGGCCGAACGCGTGGTGCTCGGAGAGATATCCGTACTGGGTGCAGTCCTTCGGGATGGCAAGTCCGACCGAGGCGCAAAGAAGCCGGTGGGGCTCGTCGGAGGAGATCTCGCTCATGACGGTGTGTACGACCTGGCCCGGTTTCAGCATCTTCAGGGCGGCGGCGCGGGAGACGATCTTGCATCCCGGCGGATAGATGCTCGATACCTTGATCAGGTTGAAGGGGGCAATGCCCGCGTCCCGGAGGGCCATCTCCAGGCTCACGAGCTTCTCTTTGTGCCGGCCGACGCCTTTGGTCAGGCACATCATTCGCGGGACGTACATTTCGTGTACCCTTCTGATTCCTTTGGGGGGGAAAAGATGCCCTATTGATCAGGTGGCGAGGACAGGGACCGTAAACTATAAATTAATAGGGAATCCGGACGGGAAAGTCAAAAGGACAGAGGCCGGGCTTGTCGAGGCGGCGGTTGAAAGGGCAAAGGAAGAAAGCCTCCGCAGCCTCTCCGAGGATATCGCGAGGAGGCACCCTCAGGGCGGCATCTCTCCGCTGCCCAGGCAGACTGGTGCGCTTTCCCAAAACAGGCAGCCACGGCTCAGAGTGGAACACAGCCGCGGGGACAGCCACCGGTATCCTCAACCCGAATGGATGGTCGGCGTGCCGGGGAATCGGTCGCTGTCCCCGATTGCGGAGCAAGGCTGTGCAGCACGATTTCCGGGGCAGGAGATCAGAGGCTGAACAGGTTCACGCCGGCAGGGGATTGCCGGACCCTGCCCCGCCGGCCGATCACCTCCTCGGCGGTCATGGCGGACAAGGTGGCCGCGTCGTCCTCCACCCGTGCGAGAAACCGGGCCCCTTGCGGCGTCCTGCCGATCACAAAGCCGTAACTTGGTTCCCCCCCCTGGTAGCCGACCGTGTAGGTCTCCACGGTGGCCTCGCCTTCCGGCGCCTCGACGATGGGGGGGGGCCGGAGGGCCTCGAGTTCCCGGAAGAAAGGTCGCTGATCGACCCGCCTCCACAGCTGCGGGCAGGGCCCGGCGCGGTAGATGCCGACCCCGTGTTTGCTCAGATACCAGCTCACGGAATGGACCAGGCCGGTCCTGGCCGGTTGCTCCCGCAGGATCTCGGCCATCCTGCAGACCGCATGCAGGCTGTAGTTGTTTCCCGGTCCCCCGAAGCTCGCCATGCCGCCGGTTACCGTCAGGGGCCTGGGATCGTCGGGCGCAAGCCCCAATTCATCCCGGACGATCCGCGGGACGCACGGGAAGCAACTGTAAAGGTCCAGGAAATCAATCGCATCGAGTCCGGCTCCGGCCTGGGCCAGGGCCATGTCCACGGCCGCCTTTGCGCAGGGGGAATCGTAGAGGTTTCTGCGGTGGGTGACGTACCAGAGATCCCACGCCTCCCCGATCCCTGCCGGGTAAACATACTTCTCCTCGGGGACCTTCCAGCGGCGGGCCTCGGCCAGGCTCATCAGCAAGACCGCGGCAGACTGATCCGTAAAGATCATCGAGCACATCCGCTTGGCGTACGGGAAAGAGACCATCCGGTTGCGATCGGAAACCTCGCAGAATTCTTCCGCGGTCCGTTCCCGGGAGAACCAGGCATACGGGTTTTTCGCGGCCGCGCGGCTCATGTCGGCGCAGAATTCGCCGATCTCCCGCCTGTGCGCCTCCAGCGACTGCCCCAACTCGTACCGGCGGGCATTCTCGAACAGGGCGTAAATGTCGGACGGCACGATCAGGCCGTGCCGGTCCTCGATGGGTGTGGTTGCGATGCGCGTGTCCCCGGCCAGGGTCAGGGTTCCCGGTTCACGCTTCCAGGGCGGACGCTCCCCGCATTTTCGGGCCGTGGACCGGGAGGCATACGATTCGGCGCCGCAGATCAGGGCGGCCCTGATCCCCCCTGAAGCGATCCTGTCCGCCGCCTCCGCGATCATCCATTGCGGACCGCAGGCCCCCACGCCCGTGTACCAGCGGATGCCGGGCCGGGCGCCGATGCGGTCCGCAACGGTGGCCGGCGGGTCGGCATACGACCAGGACAGGATGTTGACCACGCCGAGCAGGTCGATCCGGCAAAGGGCCCCCTCTGCCGCGGCGTCCCGCGCGGCAATGCGCGCGGACTCCGCGATCAGATCCGCGGGCTCCCGAATCTCTTCCATCCCCTGGGGCCGGTTGACGGTCTGTCCCACGCCGACGATGACGGGAATGCGTTCCGGATCCATTGCAATGCCCCCCTTCACAGCGCGTTCGGACGCCTGATGCGAACAAGTTCGCACAATGCCCAAGCATAAATCAATTCGGGCCGGAATCCTTCTCGATGCGTTCCGGAAAGTCTTCTTGCCGAAGATTCCGAGAAGACGCGCGGAACTGCCGTGTGTTAGTATGGGGATTCTCGAAGGAGATTCTTGTGGTCCTGCTCATCCACCCGCCCGTGTCCAAACCCTGCGAGCCGCCCGCCGGAATCGCCCGGCTCTCCGGCTTCCTGGGCAGGGCTGGCATCGAGCACCGCCTTCTGGACGCCAATATCGAGGGATTGCTTTGCCTGGCCCGGACCCCGCTCTTGCCGGGACAGGGACGGGATACGTGGACGAAACGGGCCGTCCGGAACCTGGAGAGAAATCTCGCCTCCTTGAAAGAGCCGGACCTCTACCGGAACATCGGCAGGTACCGCCGGGCGGTTCGGGACTTGGAGCGGGTCCTTGCGCGCGGAGCCCAAGCCGGAACCTCGGTGGGGCTGGCCAACTTCAGCCAGCAGGGGCTCTCCCCGGTAAGGAGCCGGGACCTTCTGTTCGCAGCGGAGCACCCGGAACATAACCCGTTCTACCCGTACTTCCGGGCCCGGTTTCTCTCCCTGTTCCGCCGGAGGGAGCCCAGGGTCGCAGGGTTCTCGGTCAACTACCTGAGCCAGGCGCTTTGCGCATTCTCCATGGCGGGATTCCTGCGGCGCGAGTTCCCGGACCTGCAGGTGATCTTCGGCGGAGGGCTCGTCACCTCCTGGCTGAAGAACCCGCGGTGGGAGAACCGGTTTGCCGGGCTGGTGGACCGCTTCGTGGCGGGTCCCGGGGAGGACGAGCTGCTCCGTATCCTGGAAGCGGACAGCCCCGAGAACGGGGCGACAGCGCCCGAATACGGGGGACTGCCCCTGGACCGGTATCTATCCCCGGGATTCATCCTCCCTTACAGCGGATCCGCGGGGTGTTACTGGAACCGGTGCGCGTTCTGTCCCGAAAAGGCCGAGGGAAACCCGTACCGGCCGGTTCCTGCCCGCCGGGTGGTCTCCGACCTGGCCGCCCTGTCCAGGCAGACGGCGCCCGTGCTCGTCCATCTCCTGGACAATGCCGTGAGCCCGGCACTCCTGGACGCCCTGTGTGCGGAGCCTCCCGGCCTTCCCTGGTACGGGTTCACCCGGGTGGACCGCCGCCTGGGCGAACCGGCGTTCTGCAGGGCCTTGAAAGGGGCAGGGTGCGTGATGCTCAAGCTCGGCATAGAATCCGGAGACCCGGCCGTGCTCGAGGCGATGAACAAGGGAGCCACGGTGGACGAGGCGTCCGCGGCCCTGACGAGCCTGAAACAATCGGGGATCTCCACGTACGTGTACCTCCTGTTCGGAACGCCGGAGGAAACCGAAGCTTCCGCGAGAAAAACCCTCTCCTTTACCGCAGCCCACGCAGACCGGATCGACTTCCTGAACCTGGCGATCTTCAACATGCCCGTCTGCTTCCGATCCGAACCCGGGATCGAGACGAGCGAATTCTACGAGGGAGACCTTTCTCTGTACACGGCCTTCTCCCATCCCGGCGGCTGGGACCGGAAGCGGGTCCGGCTCTTTCTCGACCGCGAGTTCAAGAGGCACCCGGCGGTTTCCGGGATCCTGAAGAACGATCCGCCTGTGTTCACCTCCAACCATGCCCCCTTCTTTTCCATGCGCCCTTTTTTCGTTGACAGCGCTCGGAGAATCCGCTAGAGTTAGGACCAACCGGTTGGTCCTAGACATGATGCCCTTTCCACTCATGATGCTGAGCATCGAGAAGAGGGCAATGAGCAGCAGACAGAAGATCCTGGACAAGGCGGCCGAGCTGATCCACACCCGGGGTTTCAACCACACGAGCATCCAGGACGTCCTCGACGCCGCCTCGGTCACCAAGAGCAATTTCTATTATCACTTTGAAAGCAAGGAGCATCTGGCCTTCGAGGTCCTCGGAGAAAGGATGCGCCGGTTCTACGCGGTCGCCATCGGGCCCTCGCTCGAAAACAAGGACATCGACCCTCTGAAGCGGATCGATGCGTTTTTCGACAGGCTGCTCGCGATCGGCCGCTCCGAGATCGGGGCGCTCGGCTGCCCCTTCGGAAACCTCGCGCAGGAGATCAGCTCCATCCACGAACCCCTTCGGGAGTCCCTGAGCCTGTTTTTCAAGGCCTGCACCGAGGCTCTGGAGAGGTGTTTCGAAGAGGGGAAGGATGTCGGCATCTTTCGACAGGGCCTGCCTTCGAAAAGGCTCGCCGATTTCGTGCTGGCCCAGATACAGGGGTCGTTCTTGTTGCGCAAGACTCACAAGGAGCCCCGGGTCCTGGAGGACAATCTCGAGGTGCTCCGCCAGGTGATCCGGCAATGGTCGGCGTAGCCGCGCGGACCGAGGCGCGAAGCCGTTCGACTTGGCGGCGCCTTCAATCCATTCCGTCAACATTCGCAAAGGAGAACCGACATGAGCGACTCGCACGTCTTCGATGCACTCGTAGATCACCTGAACTCCATGCCCATCGGCGCCCCCAAGACGCCCGAGCTGATCGAGATCCTAAAGGTGCTCTACACGGACAAGGAAGCGGAGCTCGCCCTGAAACTTCCCTTTCTGCCGATGACGATCGATGGGCTTGCGGACCGGACCGGCATGGACAGGGAGAGCCTTCAAGGCATGCTCGAGCGGATGGCGAGCAAGGGGACCGTCGCTGCCGAGACCCTGGGCGATCAGAGAGTGTATCGGCTCCTGCCCAGCGTGGTGGGCTTCAGCGAGACCCCCTTCTGGCCTGGCAAGCGCACGCCGGAGGCCGAGAAGCTCGCAAAGCTCTGGAGGGTCTACGCACGCGATGCCTTCTTCCACGAGGTCGGAGGCCTCTCCGAGACCCCGATGACCCGGGTCATCCCGATGGAGGCGTCTCTGTCGGATCCCCGGAAGGTGTCCGACTGCGAGCGGGTCGCCGATCTGGTGAGGGGGACTTCGTATCAGGCGGTGGCGCACTGCCCCTGCCGGCTGATGAAGGATTATGCGGGCGAGGGAGCCTGCAGCCACTCCACGGAGAACTGCCTGCACTTCGGCACCATGGGCCGTTACATGGTCGAGCGAGGGATGGCGAGGCAGATCGGCATCGACGAGACCCTGGACATCCTGAAACGTTCGAATGAAGAAGGGCTCGTCCACATCACCGGCAACTACCAGGGGGAGCTGCAGACGATCTGCAACTGCTGCAAGGACGCCTGCGTGTTCCTCACCGGCCTTCTTGCCATGGGCGAGAAGAACATGTTCGCCCGCTCCAACTACGTCTCCAGGGTGAACGAGGATACCTGCGTTCTCTGCGGAACCTGCGCAGACAGATGCCCGGTGGATGCGATCTCGCTGAATGGGGCGGCGCAGGTGGATTCCGACAAGTGCATCGGCTGCGGCGTCTGTTACCCGACCTGCACGACCGAGTCCATCTCGCTGGTTCCGAGGCCCCAGGAGGAACAGAGGCCTGTCCTGCCCATGGGAGAGATGGTGACGAAGGTCATGCGTGACAAGAACCGGGAATTCAGGTTCTAGTGGAAGGGCGGCGGCCCCTCACACGCACCGGTCTGCTTAACGGCGTGTTTCCAGGGGGCTGCTAGGCGAGGGTGAGGACGATCTTTCCCGTGTTCTCGTTTCGCTCCATGCGCGCGGTGGCCTCGTGCAGCTTCTCGAAGGGAAAGACCGAGTCGATGACCGGCACGAGTCTCCCCTGCGCGATCAGCGGCACCACCTGGTGAGCGAAGGCCCGGGCGGCCAGGATCTTCTCCTCCAGGGGACGGGAACGCAGGGTCGTGCCGAGGATGCGGAGCCGCTTGGTGAGCACCGTTGCGAGGGGGGTCTCCGCGCTCAGGCCGCTCATGACGCCGAACAGGATGAGCCTGCCGCACGTCTTGAGCACGGCGAGATTTTTCTGCCAGTAATCGGCGCCGACGGTGTCGAGGATCAGGTCCACGGCGTTCGGCCCGAACTCGCTCTGGATGCGTTCCTGGAAGTCCTCTGTGCGGTAGTTGATGGCGGTCAGGGGCGCCAGTTCGGCCACCCGCTCGAGCTTCTCCGCACTGCCTGCCGTTCCGATGGCCTTCGCGCCCCACCGGTGCGCGAGCTGGAGGGCGGCGCTCCCCACGCCGCCGGCCACGGCGTGGATGAGCACGAGGTCGCCCGCCTTCATCCCGCCCTGGGTGATCAGGGCATCGTGAGCCGAGAGGAAGGCCTCGGGGATGGCGGCGGCCTGCGCGGCTCCCATGCCCTCGGGCACCCGGACGGCGAGGCGCTGGTGGAGCACGATCTGCTCCGCGTAGGAGCCCCCGGCCACGATCCCGAATACAGGCTCCGCGCCCTTCCACTCGGTGACCTCCTCACCGACCTGGTCGACGTACCCGGCGAACTCCAGACCGGGGATGTCCTGGGGGGCCCCGGGCGGGGCCGGATAGAGCCCGCGACGCTGGAGAAGGTCGGCGCGGTTGATCGCCGTCGCGGTCACGCGGACGCGGATGTTCTCGCCGCGCGCGACCGGGGCCTCCCGCTCCCGGAAGACCAGGTTCTCGATCTCCTTGCCGTGCCTTTCGATCACCGCACAGAGCATGGCATCGACCTCACGACGACTCCGAAATCTCACGCAAAGCGGCGCTGCATTCCAGCGCCTTCCTCAGGGCCGAGACGAGCCTTTTCAGCGGAGGCTCTGCGTCCATGTCCCGTTCCCCCGGTTTCCTGATCCTGTCCGATTATCCGATAATGCAAAAGGGCTTTTCAAGGACCGGCCCTGGTATTTATGGATATCGGAACGGTCGGTATGGTAGTGTTCCTGTCTCAAACCGAAAGGAGATCGATGATGGGAGAACGCTTGAGAGGCAAGGCGGCGATCGTGGTCGGCGCCGGCTCGACGCCGGGCGACACCATGGGCAACGGCAGGGCCACGGCGATCCTGTTCGCGCGCGAGGGGGCGTCCGTCGCGCTCGTGGACTACCGGCTGGAATCGGCCGAGGAGACCAGGGAGATGATCGCCGCCGAGGGCGGCACGTCCTTCGCCGTGCGGGCCGACGTCACGCGGGCCGAGGACTGCCGGCGCGCGGCCGAGGCGTGCCTGAAGACCTACGGCGCGATCGACATTCTGCACAACAACGTGGGCATCGGCGAGGGCGGAGGGCCGGTCGAGCTGAGCGAGGCGGACTGGGACAAGGTCCTCGACACGAACCTGAAGGCCATGTACCTCATGTGCAAATACGTCCTGCCGCATATGGACGAGTGCGGGCGAGGCTCGATCATCAACGTCTCCTCGGTTGCCTCCATCCGGTTTGCGCCCTATCCGATGCTCGCCTACAGCGCGTCCAAGGGGGGCGTCAACGCCCTCACCCGCTCCATCGCGACGCAGTATGCGCACCGGCACGTCCGCTGCAACGCCATCCTGCCCGGCCTCATCAACACGCCGATGGCGATCGACCTGATCTCCGAGCGGCTGGGCGTGGCCAAGGCCGACCTCATCCGGATGCGGGACGCGGCCGTGCCCATGCTGCACCAGGGCGAGGCGTGGGACGTCGCATACGCGGCGCTCTTCCTCGCGTCGGACGAGTCGAAGTTCATTACGGGCATCACCCTGCCCGTGGACGGCGGCCAGTCGTGCAAAGGGTGGTAGAAGGCGGAACTCGGTCAGGTTACGTGCAGATCGATCAGGCTGCCGGGCACGGCGCTTACCTTCTCCGACAGCGGAAAGGGATGAGGCGTCCGGCACGCGATGAGGCCTTTGTCAAAGGAGTCCTCGCCATAGAACCTCTGAAGGGCCAGCATGCCCTTGAGACTGGCCGGATCAGGGTTCTCAGCGAATCTGCTTTCGATCGCGACGAACTTCCCGCCCTGTTCGACAAGCAGATCGACTTCGGCTCCTTGTACCGTGCGCCAGAACCAGAGTGGAACCCTTTTGCCCGATGCGTTGTAGTGCTTCACCACCTGCATCACGACGTGCGTTTCCCAGATCGCTCCGGCGACGGGGTGACGGATCACGGATTCCCAGGTTTCGAACCCCATGAGGAAGAGTGCCAGGCCGGTGTCGCACAGGTAGATCTTGGGTGATTTGACCAGGCGCTTTCCGAGATTCCGATGATAGGGCTCCAGGAGAAACACCTGGCCCGAGGCCTGCAGAACGGAAATCCATTGTCTGGCCGTGTTGGGTGAGATGCCCACATCCCTTGCGAGCTCCGAATAGGAAAGGACCTGGGCGGTCCTCACGGCCACGGCCCGGAGAAATCGGTCGAAATCCCTCAGGCTTCCCACGTTCAGGATGTTCCGAACGTCTCTTTCCAGGTAGGTTGCCAGGTAGGAGGCGTACCAGTAGCGGGGATCGAGATCCGACCTTTCGTAGAGTTCGGGAAATCCCCCCTTCAAGATGTAGCGGCTCTCCTCGAAATCGCTGAAGGCCCCCCTGACCTCCGCCGCGGAGAGGTTCAGCATGGTGAGGATCCCGCACCGTCCGGCAAGGCTTTCGGAGATGCCCTGCATGAGCGAGAAATTCTGGGAGCCTGTGAGGAGGAAACGGCCGGGTGTCTTGTTTTCGTCGATCTTTATTTTCAGATGCCTCGGGAGCGATGGAGCATACTGGATTTCATCGATGATGATCGGTTCCCTGCGATCTTCCAGGAATGAACCCGGGCTCTTCTCCGCCTGCTCGGCAAGGGCGGGAAGGTCCAGGGAGACATACTCGAGTTCCGGAAAGACCCTTCGAACCAGGGAGGTTTTTCCAACTTGCCGCGGACCCGTGACCACGACGGAGGGAAACTGGCGGAAGAGTTCGCAGAGGGTAGCTTCATATTTTCTTCTTATCCACATGCGGATATTATGCATCCATATTGCGAAAAAGTCAAGTAGAACTTGAATCATGTCGGCACGAGGCTCTGGATAGGATAGGGGGCTTCACTTCCGGCAACCCGATCAGCGGAACCCATCTGCCAGAGACGCTTGCCATCCGGGAGTGGACCCTTGCGTACTTGATCTGGATAGGCCCGGGGGCGGGGGCGGCTCACCAGGCGGGGATCCCTATCACCACCACGTGGACAGATTGTACACATGGAAAAAGTCTCAGCGGAGCCCGGCTCCGTTCTTTTCCACGGCAGCCCGCAGGCGGTCCGTATCGACCTGCGACACGGAATATCCGTCTGCGAGGGCCGCGTGAAAGGCCCGCTGCGCGCGGTCCTCGCATGCCGGCGGGACCCCCGCGAACAAAGCCACGGCGCCCTCGCCCGTGAACCTCATCCGGCAGAATCCGGAGACAGCATCCCAAAACCCGGTGGACCGGCTCGGGGTCGAGCCGCTTTGTGAAGCTTGTCACAGATTCTTTGTGACCCAGTTCACTGACACGGCCCTGCTTCCTCTCTATTCTGCCCAAAAACCGCCATTCTTCCCTAAGCAAACGGTCGAGGGTGAGTTACGTGAGGCTGGGGATCCGAAAACTGCCCATGCGAGGCCTCCAGGGGCCCCGCCAGGCCCTCTGGAGGCGTTCCGACCGGCTGCTGCTTCGGCACAGAAGATGACGATTTGTTGGGCTCAATCGATAGCAATCGGACGCAACAACAAAAAAGGAGAAGACAATGACCAGCAAGAAAACTTCGCTGTTGGCCGCAATTGCCATTGTGGCGGGGGCTTTTCTGGCCCTTGGACCTTTGGGCGACCAAGCTTACGGGGGCGCTGAAAAGGGTGAGGCGATCAAGGCCGGGGGCGCCTGGCTTCTCGTGAACCAGCAGTATGGCATTCGGGGTGTCCAAACGGTCTCCCCGATAGACCCGTCAGGTAAGAGAGCTGTATCCTATTTCCAGACGATCTCTGCAGATCCGACGGCGGGCGGCTTGTGCCCGTCGGCGTACTTCCTCTCCGACTCGGTGGGAGAAGCGGTCATGACAGGGCCGACGACAGCCAAGGCTACGGCCGTGGCATACGCAATGAGGAAGGAAACGCCACGCGACCAAATCGAGTGTATATGGGTTCTGTACTCAACCTCCGACTTCACGAAGAACACGCAGGTGATTTCGGTTGACATCGCCATCTACCCGACATGGATACCCGGTTATAACCCGGATGCGGACGGCGACATGCTCCCCGATGAGGGGGTGGCGCCGTTCGTATGTCTGCCGTTTGAGTTTCAGGCAACTCGGGTGCCCATGATGAATCCCTGTGAGCCGTGAGAGTTACGGAACGGGTGGAATCGCGTGCTTGGTTCTTTGGTGAGAGCAGTCGTGACAGAGAGGGAAGCCGAATGCCGGCACGGGGACGGCCTCCCTCCCTGTCCTTCTCCGGCAACCTGAACCCTGCATGCGGGGCGAAGATACCGAGACGCGCCCGTGATCCTCAGCGGCCAACTTGAGAGACACACGGCGTCCTCAAACGGCGGCCGGCCGCCTCGTTCTTCCGTGTGAGCACGTAACGGCCGACAATCCTTCTCGTCTCTCGGATGCCCACTTGAACCGCTGTGTCGGCGAGATAGGCCCCGGCCCGACAATACGGTTCTTCTTCCTGGGGCTCCCCTCTTTCTCTGCAGAGCGGCCTCTTTCAGGCTGCGCTTAAGCATCGCCCCTTCGTGGAACTGCGTGGCCGTTCGGTGCCGGTCGACGAGCACGCCGGTCGCGACACGAAGTTCGGGGAGACGGAAATCCTGCAGGCATGCACCTATCTCCTCATCGGAGAACTTCACGTCGACAGGTCGCTCCAGGTCCCGATCGATGTACCCGGAAGCCTTCCGGAAGAACCGGTGAGCCTGCATCTCGCCCAGGATGGGGAGGTCGCCCCGCTCTGCCCGACCATGCTCCTCGACCATGCGGACCGCATGGTCGTCGGCGCCCTCATCCCGTTCATCCAGAGGAGGATCGGGGCCTGTCGGACCAGGCCCTGGGCTCGCTCACGAGCGTGATGTGCGCGACGATAGCGGTCTGCGTGCTTCCTCTCTCCGTGGCGGTGGACCGATGGAGCCGCCCGAAGATGATCTCCCTCATGGTCTTCGTCTGGAGGCCGGCCACGCTCGCCTGTGCCTTCACGCGGACTTACGGGCAGCCCTCCCCGTTCGTGCCGCGGACGTACGGGCAGCGATCCGCCTCGGCGTCTTCAAGGAACGAGATCGCCAGATCCCCCTCCATCAGGCCGGGGGCGCTTTCCGCGAAACGGAAGAGGGCCGGGTCGCAGAGGCCGTCCCCGTCCGAATCCGGGACCCCTCTCACGCTGCGGTTGCCGCACCGGCCGTGCACGGTCGGCAGGCTGTCCGCCAGGTCCGGGATGCCGTCCGAATCCCAGTCATAGCCGTCGCTGATCTTCCGGGCGAAGGGAAAAAGCTCCCCGTCGGGGAGGCCGTCGAGATCCCGGTCATAGGTCGAGCTGTCGGAGAAGCGGACCCCGAGGGGAATGTCGCATCCGAACCGGGAGAAGTAGTACCACTCCTTCTCGTGCACGTATTCGATCTCCTGCGGCTCCCGGTAGAGATAGAAGGGCCGGTAGAAGGGACCCTGCGGAGAGTCGTAGAACACCTTGAGCCTCGTGATCGAGGAGAGGGACTCGGCATCGAGCGAGAGTTCACTTCCCGTGATTCTCGTCACCTCCTTTTTCAGGAACCCGATGAAGCCTCCGAGGTTCCTTGCGGGCTGGAGGTTGACGCCCCGGATCCGGGAGGCCGGCTCGAAGCGGATTTCGACCCGGTCCCGGTCCACGATCGCCCGGCTCTTCATCAGCCGGATGTTCGCGAAGACCCGGACCTCGCCTCCGTCGCAAAGGTCCAGGCGGTCCGGGATTCCGTCCCGGTCCGTGTCCGCGGCGCCGGCCGAGCCGTACGGGGTGAACAGATAGTCATCCGCGGAATCCACGACGTCGTCCCGGTCCGAATCGATGCAGCGGATGTCGTAGCTGTTCGCGCAGAGGAAACCGCTCTCCTCCTCGCACACGAGGCCCCGGCGGTCCGGGCACGCCTCCTCGAAGCCGTTCCTGGGCAGGAACCCGAGCACCTTCATGATGTGTTTGTCGAAGAGGAGCGGCGCCCCCTCTTCCCGCGGAGAGAGGGGCAGGATCCTCGTCTTCGGCAACCCGATGCTCCACTCCAGGAGATTCGAAGGCCGGTTTTCCTGCGAGATGTGGTTGTAGCCGAACCCGTGGAGGATCTTGTGGATGGCCAGGGCCGCGGCCCGGCCGTCTTCCTCCTTCCGGGCAGGGTCGAGAAAGGCCTCCATGCAAAGGTATTTTCTGCCGTTGCGGCTGTAACCCTGGCTCGGGCCGTCCGTGCACCACGGGCCGTAAGTCTCCGAGGCCGGAGAGAAGACCAGGATGTCGTAGTCCGTCCCGTTCCGTGCGCAGTGCGCTTCCAGGGCCGTGATCCAGTCCACCACACCGCGGCTGGAATAGGCCAGGCGGTCGTCGCCGAGTTCCCTCGCATGGAGAAAGGTGAGTCGGGGCGAGACCCGGATCCTGCCGAAGGACTCCCTCTCGAGCACGGCCTCGAGGTGCGCGAGCCTCCGCGCAAACATCTCTTCGGGCAGGACAGGGCCATGGGCGTCGTCGAACAGGATCAGGTAGAGCAGCTTGAAGTCGTACGCATTCGGCTCCGGGGCCTCTCGGATTTCTCTCCTCGAGACAAGGACCGCGGCGGTGAGCAGGAGGCACGCGGCGAGGAACTGGGCGAGCCTGACGGCCCGGGTTCGGTTGTACGGCTCCATCCTCTTCCGGCACCTTTCCATGTATGTGTTCTCGCCCGAAATCGAGGTTAACTTTATGGCAGGCCGTCCCCGCGGGGCGATCGTGGCCGCTTGCGCCGTAAACGATTGATTCTCTGTGATGCATCTAGTATTTTCTTCACGTGCAGAAGAAAGATGGGGTTGCCTGTCCTGGTGCCGGTCATATCCCCCATTCTGAAAGAAGAGACCTGAACCGGCCGGGTTCAGGGCCGAACGCAGTGTCAGAACGAGGCCTGTGGAGAACGGAACACGCCGCCCTCTCGGACCGAAACCGCAAAACCCCCACCCATGCCTCCGGACGAATACGGCCGCGATGTCCCGTCCCGCCGGGATTTCCTCACGCGCGCCGGCCATGTCATGGCCGGAGCCTGCGCAATCGCGGCCGCGGCCGGAGGCGTGCGGTTCGCCGTACCCGGTTTCGAGCAGGGGCCTCCGCGGCGGTTTCCCCTGGGCCGCCCCTCCGATTTCAGGATGAACACCCTCACCTGGCTCGAGGACCGGGATCTGTTCGTCCTGCGCGACGAAGCAGGCATGGGCGCATTCTCCTGCCGCTGCACGCACCTGGGCTGCGTGGTTCGGAGAACCGCAGAGGGATTTGTGTGCCCCTGTCACGGGGCCGAATACGGCCCTCAGGGGGAGGTGATCTCCGGGCCGGCCCGCCGCCCCCTGCCCTGGTACAGGGTGTGGCTCGAGCCGGACGGCCGGCTCTGGGTGGACGTGGGCGAACCCCTCGATGCAGCAGGGCCGGCAGATGTCGGGCTGCCGCATAAGGACAGAGCGTGAATGGATTCTTCTCGGAACTCCTGGCCAACGCGGCCGCCCTTCCGGCCAACCTGAGGCGCGGGATGCGGCCCGGCCCCCCGGGAGAAGGGGACACGCTCACCCATCCCATGCGACGGAATTTCCTCTTCCACCTCCACGCGGTCCGGGTCTCCCCCCGGACGCTGGAACCCGGCACAACCCTCGGGCTCGGGCTCATGACTCTCTCCCTGTTCGGCGTGCTAGCCGCCAGCGGCGTCCTGCTCATGGTCTATTACGTGCCGAGCCCGCGCGAGGCCTACACGAGCATCCAGGACCTGGAGTATGCGGTCACCTTCGGCTCCTTTCTTCGCGCCCTGCACCGCTGGGCAGGCCACGCCATGGTTCTCACCGCCTTCCTGCATCTGCTGCGGGTCGCCTTTACGGGCGCCTATTTCCGCCGGGAACTCAACTGGACGATCGGGCTCGGGCTCTTCCTGCTGACCCTGGGGCTCGCCTTCACCGGCTACCTGCTGCCCTGGGACCAGCTCGCTTTCTGGGCGGTGCGCGTCTCGGCGAACCTGCTGGACTACATCCCCTGGACAGGCGGCTGCCTCAAGCGGATTCTCCTGGGAGGCCCGGAGGTCGGCCATGCGGCGCTCATCCGCTTCCACATGCTGCACGTGGCGTTCCTGCCAGGCCTGATGCTCGGACTCGTGGCGCTCCATCTGTGGCGGATCCGCAGGGACGGAGGCCTCGCCCGCGAGCCCGGGGGTGCACCCGATAACGAGGCGACGGTTCCTGCATGGCCGCACCTTCTGCTCCGGGAGGCCGTCCTCGTGATGGTCCTGCTGACCTTGCTCTCTCTGTTCGCCGCGTTCGTTCCGGCCCCTCTCGGCCAGGCGCCCGACTTCCACAACCCGTCCAACCCGGAAAAGACCCCCTGGTACTTCCTGTGGCTCCAGGAAATGGTGAGCTACTCGGCGCCGGTGGGCGGATTCATCTTCCCCGGGCTTCTCCTTGCAGGGTTGTTCCTCCTTCCCGTTCTGGAACGAGAGCCGGGCGGGGTGGGACGGTGGCTCGGCGGAAAGGGCAGGCGTTTGTATGTCGGATGTTCCCTGGTCCTCGCCCTGATCGTGTTCGTTCTGCTCGAAGGCTTGTTCATGGACGCGCGGGTCGTTTCCGCGCTCGCATCGCAGCCGCCGCTCGTCCGTGATTTCCTCAACCCGGCGACCGGCATGCTCGCCCTGGCGGCCGCCGCCTTCGCGGCCGCCGGGGTCCGGACCCGGTCGACCCGCGCCGCATTCCTTGCGGCCGGCGCGGCTCTTCTGGTCGCTGCGATCGGGTTCACGCTGGTCGCCTGGTGCCGCGGTCCGTTCTGGGCCTTTTTCTGGCCTTGGGAGGAATGGGCCCTTGTCCGGTAGCGAACTGGCGCGTCAGCATCGCCTCCTGCGGCTCTCATTTCTCGTGGCCGGCTGCGCGCTCCTCTGCGTGCTCGCGCTCGTCTTCGTCCGGGAGCGGCAGGCGCCCTGGCGGGTCCTGCAGAAACAGTTCTTTTCCCTGGACCGGAACGGTGCGGGGGGCGGCCATGCGACCCGCATCCGCCAGTACACCACGTGCGCCGGGGAAGTGGACCGCTGCATCACCTGCCACATGGGGATCGAGAGGGCCGACCTGGCGGACGCGACGATCCCGCTTCCGTTCCGGGGCCACGGGCCGGGCCGGGGAAGACACCTTCCGGACCGCGTCGGGTGCTCTGCCTGCCATGGCGGCGTCGGCCGCGCACTCGAGCCGGGAGCCGCGCACGGGAGGGCCGGCCATGGCGACGCGGACCCCTTGATGCGTTTGCCTCACCTTCAGGCGAGCTGTGCCCGGTGCCACGTGCCGGGCGCGCAGGCCGGACAGGAGCGGTTGGAGCAGGGGGCCTGGCTGTACCTGGGCCTGGGCTGCGCGCTGTGCCATCCGCTGGGGGAAGGAGGCCGAGGCGGCGTCGATTTCGGGCCCGACCTGAGGACGATCGGCCGGAGGGACCCGGACGATCTCGAGACGAGCCTGCTCGATCCTGCCCGTAACTTCCCCGGCTCCACCATGCCGTCGTTCCGGCTGGCCCTGGAAAAGGAGCCCGAGGCGACCGAGAGCCTGCTCATTTACCTCGAGAGCCTCGTCCTGGAGCGCCACGCGGCCTGCGGCACCCGCCACACGACGCGGAGCCTGGTAACCAGACCTTGCGCGACCTGTCACGCCGGGGAAAGAGGGCATGCCGGCGGCCGCTTGAGGCACCGCTGCACCTATATCCTGAAGAAGGCGGGCGAGCTGCGCTGCGGGAACTGCCATGCTTCAGGAATCCCCCCGGAAGGCCGAGGAGAAGGGTATTGTCCCCTGGTGCGGGAACACCGTGAAGCCTGCTGGGCCTGCCACGAAAGCCAAGAGCTGAGACCTGATAGCTGACGTAGAGGGATCCACACGATGGCATATACGCGAAGAGAGATCCTCGTCCGCCTGGCTGGGCTGGGAGGTGCCTGTCTTGTGGTCCCCAGGATCGCGGCGGGCGAGATTCCCGCCCCGGAGGAGGGGAGGCCCCTGGGGCCGCAAGAGCGGGAGACGATTGCGGCGGCTGTGGAGAGGCTCCTCCCCGGCGCCGGCGAGGCCGGGGTGCCTGCATACATGGATCGCTGGCTCACGGAGAGATCCTTCCGGCTCGTGCGCAACTATCTCGCTCATGGCGCGCGCCGCCTCGACGAGTCCGCCGGGAAGAAACACGGCAGGCCCTTTGCCGCCTGCCCGGGTGAAGAGCAGGATGCGATCCTCAAGGCCTTTGCGGCCGGCGAATTCAAGGAAGACAGGTTCGACGGCGGCGTGTTCTTTCAGCAGCTCATGGAACTCACGCTGGAGGGCTATCTCTCCGACCCCAGGTACGGGGGAAACCGGGATCGGGCGGGCTGGCGCTGGATCGGCATACCGGACGGCCTGCGCTCCTGCTGGTGGAACCCGCACGGGGTGGCGATGGTCCTCTCCCCGGAGGAGGGCCCCCAGGACTGAAAGATCGGGGAACGGTGTTCCCTGTCCCTTGGGGGCGACGCTTGGAGTTCGCGCGGGGGTGAAAGCGGCCTTGGCGGAAGAATTCGACGTTGTGGTCATCGGCAGCGGCGCGGGAGGCGCCCCGGTGGCGGCGGTGCTGGCCGAGGCAGGGGCCAGGGTGGTGATCCTGGAGAAGGGTCCCTACTACACCTCTGCGGACTTCGTCCACGACGAGGTCAAGATCTGCCGCCGCGACTTCTGGGTCCCGTATCTGGACGACGAACCACACACGATCCGAGGCTCGGAGGCGGAGCCGGCCAGGAGGACCCGATCCGGATGGACGAGCGCCTGCGTGGGCGGCGCAACCGTCCACATGAGCGGGTTCTTCTACCGCCTCCAGCCGTCCGATTTCCGGCTTGCCGAGAGGACCGGCGGGATCGAGAACGCGGACATCGCGGACTGGCCGATCTCGATCGAAGACCTTCTTCCCTACTACGACAGGCTGGAGGCGCGGATCGGCGTCTCGGGCAGGGCATGGGTGAATCCCTTCGAGGCCCGGAACCGCCCCTTTCCGCTGCCGCCCCTGCGGCCGCATCCGGCGGCCTTCCTGTTCGACGACGCCGCCCGCTCCCTCGGCTATCACCCGTATCCCACCCCCCGCGCCATCGCATCCCGGATCTTCGGGCGAAGGCCTCCTTGCAACTATTGCGGCCTCTGCGGGGACTACGGATGCGAGAACGCTTCGAAGTCGAGCTGTCTGGTCACCTTCATTCCGGCCGCCGAGGCGACCGGCCGCTGTCAGGTCAGGCCGCGGTCCATGGCCCGCCGGATCCTGGTCGATGACTCCGACCAGGTCCGCGGCGTGGAGTACCTCGATGCGCAGGGCAAGGTCCGCCGGGTCAGAGCGCGCGTCGTCTGTCTGGCCGCATCGGCCGTGGAGAGCGCGCGGTTGCTCCTCCTGTCCGAAAGCAGCCGGTTTCCCCATGGGCTGGCCAACAACAGCGGGCTCGTGGGCAGGAATCTGACCTTTTCCACTCTGGCGAAAGGCTCCGCCGTCTTCGACCGGCAGGCACTCATCGCCAGGCTCGGCCGCGAGGGCATGGACCTGCCCTTCTTTCAGCGGTCGGTCCAGGACGATTACTGGCTGAAAGGCTCCGGCCTCGTCCTGCCCAAGGGGGGAACCTACAACTTCATCCTCGAGCACCCGAACCCGATCAACGCGGCGGTGCGCCTCGCCGCGGCCGAGAAGTGGCGGCTCTTCGGGCAGGACTTGAAGGAGAGGCTACGCCGGCATTTCCTCGAGGAGATCACCGTGGAGTTCGAGGTCTTCGGAGAGTCGCTTCCCTGGAAGGGGGCCTTCGTGGATCTGGATCCGGAGCGGCGGGACCGGTTCGGCCTGCCCGTTGCGAGGATCACGTTCCAAAACCACCCCCGGGCCGACGAGGTCAACATGAGGATGCTCCGGCACGGGATGGACATGCTCGAGGCCATCCGGCCCGCCGCCGAGCGCGTCTCCGCCTGGACCTGGAAGGACACGACCTATCACCTCCAGCAGGGCACGTGCCGCTTCGGCAACGATCCGGGGCGTTCCGTCCTGGATCCGGCCTGCCAGGCCCACGAGGTCCGGAACCTCTACGTGACCGACGGCAGCTTCATGCCCACCTCCGGCGGCGCTCCCTCCACGGCGACCATCCTGGCGAACAGCATGCGCGTGGGGGATCTCATTCGGGAGCGGTTTCTGCGGGGCGAGGTGTGAGCGGTTCTGCGTGCCGACCCGTCGGCGGAGTCGCCGGGCGGGAAGCCTCCGGCCTCAGGCACCGCTGTCCGCAGGCTCCACCACCTTGTAGTAGATGATGAGGTCGTCCCGGTCGCTGTAGAAGTCCGGGATCCGCCCCCCTTCGACGAACCCTTCCCGCTTGTAGAAACCCTTGGCCGATCGGTAAAGCTCGGTCGATGAGGTCTCCACCCGGAGGATCCGCCCGCCGCTGTGCGCCACGGTCGCGGTCAGCGCGCGCAGCAGGTGGTGTCCGATCCCCTTTCCTCTCTGGTCCGGGTCCACGACGATCCAGTAGAGGTCGTAGGTGTGGCGGGTCATCGGCGTCGCGCCGAAGCAGGCATAACCGAAATAGGCGTTTTCCTCTCCTGTGCCTTCCTCCACCGCCACGATGAAGCGGTACGTGGATCGCTCCGGGTTCCGGAGGGTCTCGTCGATCAGCTCGATCGCCACGCTTGCTTCCTCGGGACGGAAGGCATCAGTACGCTGCAGTAGCGCAACCAAAGGTTCTCGGTCGCAGGGCAAGAGGGGGCGTAGGTGCATGGCGTTCCTTCAGGGATGCGTCGGCCGCGATGGCGAGGACCAGTTCCGGATAGCTCACTCCCACCGCGCGGGCGGCGATCGCCAGCCCGGCGTCCGGCGCAAGGTCGGGGTTGGGGTTGACGTCGATGACCGTGGGACGGCCTGCGGCGTCCAGCCGCAGGTCGACCCGGCCGTAGCTCGTGCCTCCGAGCGCGAGGAAGGCCGCGCGGGCGATGTGCACGATCTCGTTCTGGAGGGACTTCGGCACCGCCTCGGAACAGGGCCGGGAGAAGGCGGCGTATTCGGGCGCCCCGGGCAGCCACTTGCTGCTGTAAGTGACCACGGGCGGCAGGTCGCCGGGACAAGGGGAAAAGTCGATCTCGGTCAGCGAGAACCTTCCGTGGTAAGGGTTGGGGAAGATGGCCACATTGAACTCCGGGCCCGGAAGATACTCTTCGATCAGGACCGGGCCGGGGACCTGCTCCTGCAGCCAACCGATCCGGTTCCTCAGCCGGCGGCGGCTGTGGAAGACCGAACCCGGATCGATCCCGATCGAGGCGTCGGCGCGCGCCGGTTTCACGAAGACCGGAAGGCCGAGCCGTGAGAGCTTCCGGTCCGTGGCTTCCTGCAGCCTCCGGATGGTCAGGCAGGGGGCCACGGGAAGGCTGTGCGCGGCAAGCACCTGTCGCGCCTGGTCCTTCCGGAAGGCCAGCCGGAGGGCGGCAGGGCCGTTTCCCGTGTAGGGAATGCCTGCCGCCTCCAGGCGGCCGGGCAGCTCGGGCTCTCGCGAGGAATCGCCGCCGAGGGATTCGACCAGGTTGAAGACCGCATCCGCCCTGCCTTCGAGCAGCAGGGAGACGGTGGGCTCCAAGTCGCCCTCGACCGGACTGAGCGAGGTTTCGTGGCCGTGGGCGGCCAGGATGTCGCGCACCCCGGCCGCGGTCCTCGCCACCCCTTCGTTTGCCTCGATAAAGGAAGACCGTCGACGCGGTTCGTTCGGAGGGGAGGCCTCGAAGTCGTGGTTGTAAACCACGGCGAAACGCCTCGAGTTGCCCTGTGACGACTCCTCACCCATTCGCTTCCGGTTCTTCGGTTGGCGAAGCGCGCTATCTCACGACGGTTACAGGACAATGGGCGTGACGGATGACCTGTCTCGCGGTGCTTCCCACGAGCATCCGCTTGAGCCCGCGAACTCCCCGGGTTCCGACCACGATTCCGTTGAAGTCCTCCACCGCGGCGATTCGCACGATCTCGGAGGTGATCGGTCCGACCGCGATCCTCTCGCGACAGATTACGTCCTTGCTGACCTCCGCGGCCACCTGCCTCGCGTCCGCGAGGATCCTTTCCGCCTTGTCCCGCTTCGGCTTGAATCCGGGGTAGGTGGGAACCTCTTCCTGCGTAACCGTATCTTCGATCACGTGCATAAGGGTCAGCTCGATTCCGTAGTTCTTTGCAAACTGAGCGGCGTACCGGACCGCCTTGTCCCCGTATTCCGATCCGTCGGTGCACACCATGATCTTCATTCTGTCCCCTCCTTTCGAGAAGCTCATCGGACGACCACGACCGGGCAGTGTGCATAGTTGATGACGTCTTCGGCCACGCTGCCGAGAAGCATTCGTTTCAGCCCTCCCAATCCACGGGTTCCGACGACGATGGTATCGAAACCCTCGGTCTTCGCGATTCGGACGATTTCCCTCGAAACGGGGCCCACGGCGATCCGCTCGGTCACCGCCACCTGGCCGGCCAGTTCGGAGATGACCTTCCCGGCCTCTTTCAGGAACTCTTTCGCCTTTTGGGTCTTGTTGCCGTATTTGTCGTAGACGGGCTTCTTCATGCTCGTTTCGTGTTCGATGACGTACATCACGGTCAGGTCGGCGTGGTAGTTCTTGGCGAAGTCGGCGGCGTACGCAACCGCCTTCTTGGCGACCTCCGATCCGTCGGTGCAAACCAGAATCTTCATAGTCCGTCCCCTCTCTTTTGTGCGTTGCACTTTGACAACCCGGCCCCATGGAAAGTCGGAACAAGAAGGAAGCTCGTCGGAGCCATGCAGTATATCGAAGCAGCCCGTCGCGGGTCAATGAACTCCGGGCAACAGGAACCTCACGAACCGGGCCGGGGCCCGGACGCGTGCACTCGGCCCCGTTGAAGGCATATACTCATCTCAACCGACGAGGGGTTTTCTTGACGCGGGTTCGCAGCGAGGAGGCGACTTGGCCGAAACCGTCGCCGCATACGTTTATCCGGGCTGGCACCCCTGTCCGGAACGGGACCGGGGGCTTCCCCCGGGGTGGAGCGAGTGGGAGCTCGTGCTGGGGGCCAAGCCGCATTTCCCGGGCCACGAGCAGCCCAGGGTCCCGCTGGGCGGCCCCTACGACGATTCCCTTCCGGAGACTGCCTCGGAGCAGGTACGCCTGGCCCGCTCCCATGGAGTCGACCTTTTTGTCTACGGATTCTTCTGGTCCCGGGGCAAGCGGGTCTTCGAGAACGCTCTCGATCAGGGCTTTCTCGGCGCCGGGTCCCGGGACTTCCCCTTTGCGGTGATGTGGGCGAACCGCATGCCCAGGAAGGTGCTGCCCGTCAAGCGCGCAAGCGACTCCGGGATCCATCCGGACCGGCTCGTGTATACGGACCCGGACGACTTCCTGGAACTTGTTCGCTATCTCGACGAGAGGTACTTCCGAAGACCGAACTATTTCCGGCTCTGCGGGCGCCTGCTTTTCTCGATCTTCGACAGCACCTTCTTTGTCCGGCAGATGGGAGTCGAGGCCGCGCGGGAGGCGATCCGGAGGGCCAGGCGGGTTCTCGCGGACCGGGGCTCACCGGACCTCCACCTCATGGCCCTGAACCCCGCGCCCCGGCTCATGGGCGATCTCGGGCGGATCGGGTTCGACAGCGCGAGCCACTACGTGCTGCTCCCGGAGTGGAAGGGCGAGTACCTCCAGGACTACCGGCTTCTCACCTCGCGGCGGCAGTCGGAGTGGGAGGGCCTTCTCCGGAGCGCGCGAATTCCGTACTTTCCCTCGGTCTCGCCCGGATGGGACGCGACCCCCCGTGGCGCCCTGCACGGCGGCGGCCGGCGGGTCCGCAGGTACCCCTGGTGGCCCGTGGTCGTGGGCGGCGGGCCCGCACGATTTCGGGACTTTCTCGCGGCTGCGGTTCGCTTCAGCCGCCGGCGCAGCGACGAGGCCATCACCTTCATCGCCTCCTGGAATGAGTGGAGCGAGGGACATTACCTCGAGCCGGACGAGACACACGGAACGGGTTGGCTCGAGGCGGTGCGGGAGGGAAGGCGCCTTGCTTGACTGGGGCTTCGTCTCCGTGGACCTGGAACTCACGAGCCTCTGCGAAAACCGGTGTGTGGTCTGCCCAAGGGAGGCCCTGGCGCGGCCGGTCGGCCGGATGGCCTCGGAGACCTTTGAGGCGGTCGCCCGCGTGGTTGCAGAGCAGAAGAGCCTCGTGTCCTTCTCCGGCATGGGGGACCCGCTGCTCCATCCCGGCGTTTTCGATTTCTGCAAGGACTTGCGCCGCAGGGGCGTGGACTTCCGTCTGGTGGTGAATGCGGCCTCCCTGGCGAGGGGCGACGATCCGGAAGGACTCGTCCTCGCGCGTCCGAACTCGATCGTGGTGTCCTTCCAGAGTTCGAGGGAAGATGTCTTCCGCCGGCTCTGCCCCGGGGTATCCTTTGGGGAGGCCCTGGCAGTTACCCGAGCCCTGATCCGGCTTGCCCGGGGCAGGGTCGCGATCCGGGTCGCCGGCATCCGGACACGGATCAACGCAGACGAAGCGGAGGACTTCACCCGGTTCTGGAAGGCCGAGGGGGTTCATGCCCGCATGGAAACCTGCCACGGCCGGGGTGGCAACCTCGCGGCCCCCGGTCTCTACGTGCCCGGCGAGCGCGGCCTCGTATCGGGGCGCTGCGGGCTCTTTGCCTTTCACAGCTTCTTGACCTGGCAGGGGGACGTGCTTGCCTGCTGCCACGACCTGGCGGGCGGGACACGCCTGGGGAGCCTCCTCGAGGAGGGCGCGGAGCAGATCGGAAGGCGCAAGGCGGAGATCCTGAAGGCGGGCCGGATGTTCGACCTCTGCGGCCGCTGCGATGAGCCGCTCCGCCTCTGCGAGGCGCCGGCAGGGCCACGGCCGGCGAGCGGGCGGGCCCGCGCCCGGTTCTTCCGGGGCCTCGTTTGCAGGAGAGAACGGCGGCGCACCTGAATGCGGCATCCGCGTCGCTGGTCTCTTCCGAACCCTTGATCAAGGGCCCCGTTTCCAATACCCTGCTCCGATGATCTTGACCCGAAAAGGACCGTGGATCCTGCGGCCCGAGGAAGCAGCCTTCCTGCAAAGGCGAAGGGAGAAGGAGGCAAGAAGAGATGATGCGCGATTTCATCAAGCGGAAGATTGAAGGATCGATGCGTGATTCCACCAAGAATCTTTTCAAGATTCACGGCTGGAAGAACGTGGGGCAGTTCCTGCACGCCTATTACTACCTTGCCCATCTGGATCAGTACGTCAGGATTCTTCTCCCGGGCCTGCGTGCGCTGGACAGGTACGTTCCGGCATCCAGAAGGGAAACCTTCCGCTCTCTTTTTGCCTACATACCGGACCGCTACCACGCCAAGGTGATCCCCCTGGACGCGGCCAAGAAGATCGTCACCCTGGAGCAGGATGTGTGCGTCTCCCCGGAAACCTCGAAGAAGGTCATCCCCTTCGAGATCGACAATCGGATCGCGATCCGGAACCCGGACTCGATCGTGGTCATGAATTGCGCGTGCAGGAGCGAAAAGAAGAACCCGTGTCAGCCGATAAACGTCTGCATGGTCGTGGGAGAACCTTACGCGTCCTTCACGCTCGAGCACGCCAGGTCCCTGCAGCCCCGGAGAGTGACCCGGCAGGAGGCGGTCGACCTCCTGGAGGCATGCCACAAGAAGGGTCACGTCCACAACGCCTACTTCAAGGACGCCATGGGGGGTCAGTTTTACGCCATCTGCAATTGCTGCAAGTGCTGTTGCGCGGGCATCGAGGTGGACCGGGTTGTCCGATCGATCGGCTTTCGCAAACCGGTCAAGGAACTGGCCCCTTCCGGATACCTCGCCTTCGTGGATCGGGACAAGTGCAAGGCCTGCGGGCTCTGTGCGGCGAAGTGCCCTTTCGGCGCCGTGTCGATCCCCGGGGAATTCGCAGTGATCGACCCGGAGGCCTGCATGGGCTGCGGGGTCTGCCCGGACCTGTGCCCGGAAGAGGCCATCGCCTTCAAGAAGGACCCCGCCCGGGGCATCCCTCTCGATCTCGGCGAACTGGGGCTTGAAATCCGGGCCTGAGCGGCCGATCTTGATCCACGCAGACGACCTATAGCCCTTCGGGGATTCCTCGCCCGGACAGAGGGCCGCAGGGGGCTTCCGCCCGTCCGCTGCCCTGGTGTCAGTGTCAGATCAGGAGATGGAGCGGCAATCAACCGTGTATCTGCCGCCTTTCCACTGCCAGGGCCGCCTCCTTGACGGTTTCGGAAAGGGTCGGGTGTGCATGAACCGTACGCGCCACGTCCTCGGCGCTGCCCCCGAACTCGAAGGCGGTCACGGCCTCTGCGATCATCTCCGAGGCGCGGGGCCCAAGAATGTGAATGCCCAGCAACCGGTCCGTCTCCGCGTGGGACAGGACCTTGACCAGGCCTTCCTCCTCCCCCATGCATTTGGCGCGCCCGTTGGATTTGAAATAATAGCGGCCGGACTTGTACGGAAGGCCCTGTGCCTTGGCCTCCTCCTCGGTCAGGCCAACCTGGGCGACCTCGGGCGAGGTGTAGACCACGTTCGGGATGGCCCGGTAGTTCACGTGGCCGGGCTTGCCCGCGATCCGCTCCGCAACGGCCACGCCCTCTTCCTCGGCCTTGTGGGCCAGCATGGGCCCCCGGACGAGGTCGCCGATCGCATAGACCCCGGGCAGGCTCGTCTCGAGCCGGTCGTTGACGGCGACCCGCCCGTTCTGCTCGAGACGGACGCCTGCCTCCTCCAGGCCCGCGCCCCGGGTCGCGGGTCTCCTGCCGACCGCGACGAGGAGCCTGTCGCAGGCGATCGGCTCGCTTTGGCCCTTCTCGTCTCGAACCGTTACCCGGAGCCTGTCTCCCTCGACCTCGGCGCCTTCGACCTTGCTCGAGAGCCGGAAGGCCAGGCCCTGCTTGGTCAGGGACTTCTCCAAGGCCTTGGAGACCTGGCGGTCGGCAAAGGGTACGATGGCCGGCAGCATCTCGATCACGGTGACCTGCGCGCCGAGGCGTCCCCAGACGCTTCCCAGTTCCAGGCCGACCGCCCCGGCGCCGACCACGACCAGGTGCCCGGGCACGTTCTCCAAGGAGAGGGCCTCGGTGGAGGAGACGATGCGGCGGCCGTCGAAGGGAAGGAAGGGAAGCTCGACCGGGACGCTTCCCATGGCGAGCACGATGTGGCCCGCCTCGATTTCCCGCTCTCCGCCTTGGCCGAGCACGGCGACCCGCCTCGGCCCCGCGAGCCTGCCCGATCCCCTGAGGACCTTGATCTTGTTCTTCTTCATCAGAAGCCCGATGCCCGTGGTCAGTTCCTCCACCACCCGGTTCTTTCGGGCCATCATCTTCGCAAGGTCGAAACGGACCGCGCCGGCGGTGATACCGTGGTCCGCCAATGCGTGCCTGGCCCGGGAGTAGAGCTCGCTCGATTCCAGGAGGGCCTTGGACGGGATGCAACCCACGTTCAGGCAGGTGCCGCCCAGGCTCGGCTCCTTTTCGATGAGCGCAACCCGAAGCCCGAGCTGGGCGGCCCGGATCGCGCCCACGTATCCCCCCGGTCCGGCACCGATGACGGCAAGATCAAAGGCTTCCATGTCCCTCTATACCTCCAACAACATCCGCTCCGGGTTCTCGATGCAGTCGACGATCCGCCTGAGGAAGGTTACCGCCTCCCGGCCGTCCACGATCCGGTGGTCATAGGACAGGGCCAGGTACATCATCGGCCGTATGACGATCTGGTCGTCCACCACGACAGGCCGCTTCTTGATCGCGTGCATGCCCAGGATGCCGCTCTGGGGCGGGTTCAGGATCGGCGTGCTCAGCAGGGAGCCGAAGACCCCGCCGTTGGAGATCGTGAAGACCGCCCCGGAAAGGTCTGCGAGGGTGATTTTCTTCGTGCGGACCCGTTCGGCCATGTCGGCGATGGCCAGCTCGATGCCGGCAAAGCCCAGCCTGTCGGCGTCCCGGACGACCGGCACGACCAGGCCCCTGTCCGAGCTGATGGCGACCCCGATGTCATAGTAGTGGTTCTGGACGATCTCGTCGCCGTCGATCCGGGCGTTCAGGTCCGGGACGGCCTTCAGCGCATCCACCGAGGCCTTGACGAAGAAGGACATGAATCCAAGGCTGATCCGGTGCGCCTCCTTGAAGGCCTGCTTGTGTTTTTCCCGCCACGCAAAGACATTCGTCATGTCCGCCTCGTTGAAGGTGGTCAGCATGGCGGTCGTCTGCTTTGCCTCCACGAGGCGCTCCGCGATGCGATGCCGGAGCGGGCTCATGGGCCTGCGGGTCTCTCGCTCCGCCGGCTGCGGAGCACAGAGGGGCGGGGCGGAAAGGGCGGGGCGGGGATCGGCCGGCGCCTTGGGGGCCGGCGGTTCCTGCTGTGCCTGCCAGGGCTGGATCGTCTTCAAGTGCCGGACCACGTCCTCCTTGGTGATCCTGCCTCCCTTGCCCGTTCCGGCAATGGCCGCGGGGTCCAGCCGGAATTCCTCGATCATCCGCCGGACCGCAGGGGACAGGGATTCCCGTTCGGCCATCTCGATCACCTTTGCGCCGGCCTGGGGCGCGCCGGCCGGCGGCGAGATGGGCGGGGCTTCGGTCTGGGCGGCAGCCGGCTTCTCCGCCTCGGCCGGCGGCTGCGGCGGCGGGACATCGGCCTCGACAGCGGCATCCGTGTCGATGGCGGCCACCACCTGTCCGATCTTGACCGTCCGGCCTGCCGGGACGAGGGGCTTGATCCTGCCTGCGTACTCGGAAGGGACCTCCACGGTGATCTTGTCGGTTTCCAGCTCGAACAGGGGATCGTCGATCCGGACGATGTCCCCCTCCTGCTTGAACCACTGTACAAGCGTCCCCTCGGTGATGGATTCGCCCACCTCGGGCACCTTCACTTCGGCCAGCATGTCTCACACCTCCTCGGGATACCCGATTCTCCGTCATGAGCTCGAAGCTCTCGGCTATTGGCCCACCCCGCCCCGGCTTTCCTTTGGGAGGTGGGGAATGGGAGACAACAGCCGGCAGCGGAACGCCAAAAGCCGTTTCTCCCTCTCCCCCATCCCGACCGCCGATCCCGGCCCCTTTTCCTTGCCTTCCTACTTCGCCACGGTCACGTGGCCCGTGCCGTGCTGCAGGGCCAGACGCGCGATCTCGTCCTGCTCTTCTTTGTGGATCCGGAGGGATCCGGTGGCCGGGCTTGCGGTCGCCTCCCGGCCCACGTATCGGACCGGGATGTTCGGGAAACGATCGAGAAGGCGCGGGAACATGAAGGTCCACGCGCCCCGGTTCCGGGGCTCTTCCTGCGCCCAGATGACTTGCTCGATGCCTCCGTATTTCCCCTGGATCCTGTCCATGGCGCTTTCGCTGAACGGGTAGAGCTGCTCGACGCGCACGATCGCGACATCCTCCACGCCGTCTGCCTCGCGCCGGGAAGAAATGTCGTAGTACACCTTGCCCGTGCAAAGGATCAGGCGCCTTGCCCTCGCAGGGGGGCGAGGGTCGTCGAGTATCTCCTGGAAACCGCCCCCGAGGAGTTCCTCGACCGGTGATACGCACAGGGGGTGGCGGAGTAGACTCTTGGGGGACAGGATAATCAAGGGCCTTCGGAAATTGCGCTTCATCTGCCTTCTCAAGGCGTGGAAGTGCTGGGCCGGCGTGGTGAGATTGCACACCTGGATGTTTTCCTCCGCGCAGGCCGCCAGGTACCGCTCCAGGTACGCGTTCGAGTGTTCCGGACCCTGTCCCTCGTAGCCGTGGGGGAGCAGCATCACAAGTCCGCTCGTCCGCTGCCACTTGGATTCGGAACTCACGATGAACTGATCGATGATGACCTGCGCCCCGTTCGCGAAGTCCCCGAACTGGGCCTCCCAGATGACGAGCTTCCTCGGGTCGGAGAGGGAATAGCCGTACTCGAAGCCCAGGACGGCCGCCTCGGAGAGCATGCTGTTGTAAGCGCCGAACTTCGGCTGGCCCGGGGCGAGGTGGTTGAGGGGAATGTAGGGCTCCTGTGTATCCATGTCATGCCAGACGGCGTGGCGCTGGGAAAACGTGCCCCGGGCGCTGTCCTGCCCGCTCAGCCTCACCGGGGTGCCCTCGAGCAGAAGCGTGCCGAAGGCGAGAAGCTCTGCGGTGGCCCAGTCGATCCGGCCGCGCTCCTTGACGCTCTCGAAGATCTCCGGAAGCCTGCGGGCCACCTTGGGATTGAGGGAGAATCCCTCCGGGATCGTTGTGAGCGCCCTGGCGACCCGTACGAGTTCGCCGTGTCTGACGGCGGTGGCCACGCAGTCGTAGCAATACGGGTTGTTCAACCCCTGCCAGAGATCTTCGAAGGCCTGCACGCCGAGGTCGGGCTTTGCCTCCCTCACATATTCGTAAGCCTGTTCGAGCCTGGCCTTGAACTCCTCGGCAAAGGCTTCCGCCTCCTCTTCGGTCAGGTCTCCGCTGTCGATCAATTGTTTCGTATAGAGCTTGCGCACGGAGGGGCGGTCCTTGATCTTCCTGTAGAGGACCGGCTGGGTGTACATGGGCTCGTCCGCCTCGTTGTGGCCGTGCCTCCGGTAGCAGATCATGTCCACCACCACATCCCTGTGAAATTCCTGCCGGAATCGAAGGGCGAGCTCCATGGAGAAGACCACGGCCTCCGGGTCGTCGCCGTTCACGTGGAAGATGGGAGCCTCGATCATCTTGGCCACGTCGCTCGCGTACTTGGTCGAATGGGCGTCCCTCGGCAGGGTCGTGAAGCCGATCTGGTTGTTGACAATGAGGTGGAGGGTGCCGCCTGTCGCGTATCCATCCAGCTGGGAGAGATTGAGCGTCTCGGCCACGAGCCCCTGGCCGGCAAAGGCGGCCTCGCCGTGAATGAGAAGGGGGAGCACCTTGGTCCGGGTTTCCAGGTCGTTGCGCTGCCTCTGTTTGGCCCGCGCGCGACCCTCGACGACCGGGTCGACGGCCTCCAGGTGGCTCGGGTTCGAGGTGAGCGTGATGTGAACGATCCTTCCGTCCGCGTTCACGTGATCGGAGGTGTATCCGCGGTGGTACTTGACGTCTCCGTCTCCGCCCACCGTGTCGGGAAGGAAGTTTCCCTCGAACTCGGTGAAGATCTCCGCGTAGGACTTGTCCAGGATGTTGACCAGCACGTTGAGGCGGCCCCTGTGGGCCATGCCCATGACGATCTCCTCCACGCCCAGCTGCCCGGCGAGTTCGACCGTCTGGTGCAGGCCGGCGATCATGGATTCTCCTCCCTCGATAGAGAATCGCTTCTGCCCGAGGTAACGGGAGTGGGAGAAATGCTCGAACATCTCGGCATCGTTCAGGCACCTCAAAATCGCGATCTTCCTCTCCCGGGTCAGGGCGGGCCGGTTGCGCACCGGCTCCATCCGGGACTGGAGCCACCTGCGGATCCGCACGTCCTGGATATGGAGATACTCCACTCCGATCGAGCGGCAGTAGGTATCCCGCAGGATGGCGATGATCTCGCGCAACCTGGCCCGCTTGGGACCGGCCAGGTGGCCCGTGTCGAAAACCCGGTCCAGGTCCGATTCCGTGAACCCGAATTCCCGAAGTTCGAGGTGGGGGTGGCTGGTGGGGTTGTTGCCGAGGGGATCGAGCTGGGCGATCGCGTGTCCCTGGTCCCGGTAGTTGTGGATCAGGCTGGCCACCTTGGACTGGTCGGCAGCCCGGTCGGCGGCGACACAGTCGCGCGGACACATCGCCATCTCGAAACCCTGGAAGAACATCTGCCACGGCTCGCTTACGGAGTCCGGCCCCGCCTTCCACTGCTCGTAAAGGGCCTCGACGAAATCGGCGTTGGCGATCACGGCCGCCGAGCCGGGGGAAATCCGGTCAGGGGGTTGGGCTGACACGGGCAGACCTCCTCGTTGGCGCACTCTGTTTCAGGTTAGACGGGAAAGGCATCGTCCGGAGGTTGCGATCGAAGCGGAGAGCAAAGGATGAGAAACTCGTCCACGCTCCCTGAATTCCTTCTATTGGATGGTCGGTTCGCACAAAAGGTTACGGCCGTTTCAGTTGCGATGTCAATCAGTTAGGAGGCGGGCGAGAAAAGGCTTGACAAGATGCCCAGAGCAAGGTAACCTCTGGTTACTAACCGGTGGTTACTCGCTCAACTAACCTGAATAGATATGTTTTTTCCTATGCCGACTGAATGTATAAGGTTAAGTAATAGAATATAGTTCATTCCAGCCAACAGGCAGACAATGTTCATGCAGGACAATCACCATAAGAACCGCGCCAGAAACCGGCGTCACGAGATCCTCGAAGCGGCCAGAGGCCTGTTTTTTCAAAGAGGATACCACGGAACGACGGTCGAGCAGATTGCGAGGCGCGCCGGCTACAGCAAGCGCGCCGTTTATCTGGATTTCGCGAACAAGGATGAATTGTTCATCACACTCTGTGTGGAGGGTGGCGAGCTTCTGTTCCGGAAACTGAGTCAAAGCCGGCGGGACGGGCTGCCCTTCGAGGCGTGCATCGACCTGTATCTGAAGACCTACATAGACTTCTCGCGCGAACACAGCGAATACTACCGCATGATCTTCAGCGAGGCCACGCCGGAGATCATCGCCAATTGCTCCGAGGGCCTGCGGGCCAGCCTCGAGAGGGTCGAGAGGGCCTGCCTCGGCGTTCTGGTCGAATTTGCCGAACGGGCCATGCGGGAGGGATTGATTCGTGAGGTCGATCCCTGGGAGGTGGCGGCGGCCTTCCTGGGGTCCGCAACCGGCATCATTCAGCTCTTCCGGGGCATCCAGGTCATCTTCTCCAGGGAGGCCCTGGAATCGCTTGCGAGGAAGACAACCTGGACTCTCTGGCGGGGGCTCACCACCATGCAGGAACCGGGTACCGAACGGCAATTCAGGAGGGAAAATGGCTGATGAAATCCTACGCGAAGTAAGCGGACTGATCCGCGGCATACGCAATCGGCACGTGGATGCATGGAAGGCCTCGGGAAGGCCTGTGGTAGGTTATTTCTGCCACTACGTTCCCCGTGAGATCCTCTTGGCGGCCGGGGCGCTGCCCTTGCGGCTCCGAGGTGCAGGCTCCGAGGACTCCTCGTCCGGGGACGCCTACCTGAGCAGCCGCCTGTGCACCTTTGCCAGGCACGTGATGAGCCTGGCCATCGACGGGCACTACGACTTCCTGGACGGGGAGGTCTCCTCGAATTCCTGCGACCACGTTCGCAGGTCCGCGGACGTGTTTCGAAAGAAGACGGACATCGCCTTCCACGGCTTTCTCTCGATTCCTCGAAATCCGCGCGAGAGCCTTTACGGGTACTATCTGGAGGAGATCCGGAAGCTGCTGACCGGCCTGGAGGAGCAGTTCGGCGTGAAGGCGGGGCCGGACGAGCTGCGGGAGGCGATTCGGCAGATCAACGCAAACCGGGAGCGCCTTCGAACGATCAACGGGATGCGCGCCGAGGATCGCCCGAAGTTGACCGGGGCCGAGGCCCTGTCGATCCATATCGCTTCCCAGGTGATGCCGCCCGCGGCATTCATCGAGCTTGCGGACCGGCTGATCGAGGCGCTCAGGGAGCGGCCCGGCCTCGACTCCTCGCGGGGCCGGCTCGTCATGGTCGGGGCCGAACTCGACGAACCGGAATACATCGAGGCCATCGAGAGCCAGGGCGCGCTGGTGGTCGGGGATCTCTTGTGCTTCGGCGGCCGGTCGGTGCTGGCGCCCATCGACGAGAACGCACAGGACCCCCTGGATGCGATCGGCCGGGCTTACTTCTTCAGTTCGTCGTGCGCACGGATGATCGGCGACTTCCCCAGGCGCTGGAAAGAGCTCACCGAGTTGTACGCGAAGGTCCGCGGCGACGGCGTGATCTTCGAGCGGATCATCTTCTGCGATCCCTGGGGGGCGGACCTGCACAACCTCATGCACCGGATCGACAAAGAGAAGACGTTCCCCATGCTGTCGCTGACACGGGAGTACAACATCGTGCCCACGGGGCAGCTCAAGACCCGGGTGCAGGCCTTTCTCGAAAAGATCGAAATCGCAAAGGCCCAGAAGGCGGCCGCAGGAGGTGGAAGATGAACCGACAGGACATCGTCAACATGCGGGAATGGCGGGAGCTCTTCGAGGCGATGCCCGTGATCCGGGGCTTTTTCGGGGGCGACCCGGACAGCCACGGGATGAACGAGCTCCTCCGCAATCTGGCCGTGTACCTGGAGGAGTTCGTCGCCCATGCGGATGCGGGCAAGCCCTTTGTCTGGTACAACCTGGGGTTCAATTCGGAGCTGATCTGGGCTCTGCAGGACGTCCATCCGATCACGATCGAGCTGCTCGGCGCTCTGCACAGCGTTCTCTGCAACAGCCAAAATGCGCTCGATTTCATCGACGGCGCGCAGGCGGTGGGCGTCCCGGCCGACTGCTGCTCGGCGGACAAGCTCGCCATCGGGGCGATCCATAAAGGGCTCTACCCGAAGCCTGTCTGTACGGTCGGGATCAACACGCCGTGCGACGCGCAGGTCTTGAGCACCCAGGTCATGGCCGAGCTCGGGGAGGCCCCGTTCTTCGCGATCGATGTGCCCTACTACCACAAGGAGGACACGATCCTCCACGTGGCCGGTCAGCTCAAGGAGCTGATCCCCTTCCTGGAGGAGAATACGGGCCGCAGGATGGACTACGATCGCCTTCGGGAGGCGTGCGAGCTCTCCAACCAGACGGCCGAGAACATCTGGGAGTGGCTGGAGTGGAGAAAACAGGTGCCGCTAACGCAGTCGAGCAAGCTCGTGGGCTTCACGCTCCTCTTGCAGATCCTGTTCACCGGATCTCAGAAGGGGGTGGACATCACCCAGGGCCTGCTGCGCGAGGCAAGGGAGCGCACGCAGCGGGGGGAGAAGTTCTTCCAGGAACGGGTCCGCGCGGTCTGGTACCAGGACGCGGTCTGGACCGACCTGCAGATCTACGACTGGTTCGAGCGCGAGCTGGGCTTGACGGTCCCGGTCGATATCTTCGGCTTCTACGCCAACGAGGGCATCATCGACACGAGCACGCCGGACACGATGATTTACGGACTGGCGCGAAAGCTGGTCAACTGTCATCCCATGGCGCGCCAGTTCCGGGGAGACATCGATTTCTACGTGAAGGACTTCATGCACATGCTCGAGGCCTTCCAGGCGGACTGCTGCATTTTTGCGGGCCACATCGCCTGCAAGCACGCCTGGGGCGGGATCGGCCTGTTCAAGGAGGCGTGCCGCAAGGCGGACATCCCGCTGCTGGTGTTCGAGTTCGACATGTTCGATCCGCGGGTCACTTCTTATGATGACGTGTATTTCGAGGTGGAGAGGTTTGTGAACGAGATCGTTTACCCCCGCAAGCTGCGGGGATGAACAACGGACGCTGGAGCATCGGAGAGGAGACATGGCGATCACAGCGGGAGTGGATATCGGATCCACCGCCTCCAAGGCGGTCATTCTCATCGACAGGAAGCAGGCGGCGCAGATCATCGGGCCGAGCTCGACGAACCCGAAGCGCACGGCCCGCGAGATCTATGAAAAGGCCCTGGCCCAGGCGGGCGTCAAGGCCTCGGACGTCGCCTACATCGTGGGCACGGGCTACGGACGGACGCAGGTGGACTTCGCCACAAAGAACATCTCCGAGATAACATGCCACGGCCGGGGCGCGCACTTCCTGATCCCCTCGGTGCGGACGGTCATCGACGTGGGCGGGCAGGATACCAAGGCGATCTGTGTCGACGCGAAGGGCAACCTGCTCGACTTTGCGATGAACGACAAGTGCGCCGCAGGGACCGGAAGGTTCCTGGAGGCGATGTCCCGTTCGATGGAGGTCCCGATCGGCGAGATGGAGAAGCACTATTTCGGCGAGGGCGACCCCTGCACGATCACGAGCATGTGCAGCGTGTTTGCGGAAAGCGAGGTGATCAACCTGATCAACGACGGCGTGAAGCTTCCGCGGATCATGAAGGGACTGCTCCAGTCCCTGGCCGTTCGGGTTTCTTCGCTCACGCAGCGTCTGGGTATCGTGGAAGACGTCGTGATGACGGGTGGGGTGGCAAAAAACCAGGGCGTCCAGGATGCGATCGAGAAGAAGCTCAAGATCAGGATGAAGCGCTTCAACGGTGCGGACCCCCAGCTCGCGGGCGCCTTGGGGGCGGCCCTGATTGCCGCCGACTTTGCCGAGGGCACGCAGCTGGGATCGTAGAAGAGGCCAAGGGCGAAAGGGAGAAGGGCGAAGGCGAAAGAAAGGGGTCAGGCGGTCATGCTTGACCGCCTCGGGCCCAGGACGGGCTCGCCGGAACAGGGTGCGGATATTGGGAGGAGGAGGGCCCAAGCGGCGACCCCTCTTCCCTGAGGGAGAGGGCCGGGGTGTGGGTGGGCCCCCTCATCCTGACCTTCTCCCCGGAGGGGAGAAGGAATTCCGTGGTGCCGGGGCTGCCACGGTTGGCTTGCAGCATCCGTAAGTGCAGGAAACTGCGAGGAGGCGAAGCCGACGCGGCAATCGCCCGGGCTTACCCGCAACGACGGAGCCGGTCAATGCCTGATACCGTGGGAACCAACGCGTCGGATGCGGACCTGTCGGCGCAGAAGCGACAGGTTGTAGCGGACATGACGCCGCTTCTGGGCCGCGTGCGCGAGTTCCTGGCGGAGCGGACGGAGAGGACGGCATGCTGCGAGGCTCCCCACGACATCGCCGCGCTTTCCGCCAGGTTCGGGTTCTCGGAGAGGCGAAAAGGGCGCCCCGAGGTCATCCTCGGCGAGGATGTGGCCCTGGAGCTGGGTCATCCTTCGACCGCTTCCAAGGCGATCGTTCTCCTCAGCCATTCGCTCGACATGGTGCGGAACAGGAGGATCTCGATCACCGGCCCGGATCTGGACGAGATGGAGGGCGGGACCCGGCATCCCTTTGCGCAGGTGGTCATGCTCGCCGTACGACCGGATCATACGCCGGACCCCTTCGAGCTCGACAACACCCAGTACCTCATGCACCGGCTGCCCGGGTACATGGTCCGCTCCGTACCCGGAAGGCTGTGGGTGCGTGTGAGCAAGGCCGGGAGGGCGGCGGGGTTGACGCTCAAGACCGTGGGCTCGGCCCTGATCGCCGCGTATGCCCACGATTTCGAGGGAATCGAGGGGGTCGAGGTGGTTTTCGTGACCGGGAGCGCTCCCGACGTGGAAGCCCTCTCGCAGGTCTCTACGGAGGCGGCCATCCTCGCTGGGCGCCACAAGAAGCTCGCCCTCGGGGTGGACGGCGAGGTGGAATGCCGGGAACTCGACTGCGAGACCTGTGACGAGAAGCCCGTCTGCGACGGACTGCGCGACATTGTAATCAAGAGGAGGAGGGAGAAGAAATGACCGGTTCGGCCATGCCAGAGACCACGGAGATCCTTGCCTCTTTCTTCAAGCGGCTCGAAGGGATGCAGGAGATCGTCAGGATCGTGATGTCCCATCACCGCATGAGCGCCCTGTTCACCTTTCGGGGCAGCCCCGAAAAGAAGGTCCTGATGGATTTCAGCAGGTTGCCGGCCAGGGTGTCGATCGACAACGGTGCGAGGTCCGGTACCGTCCACGCCGCGATCGAGGGCGACATCATGCACGAGGTCCTTCTGGACCGGAAGAAGCCCGGGGTCGCGGTCGGCAGAAGGGAGTTGCTTCTCAGGGGACCGGTGATGGATTTCTCCAAGATCATCCCGCTTTTCGACGTGGCCCCGATGCTTTACAGAGAACATCTTTCCGATATCGGATTCGGAAGGTATGCGAGGCAGGGAGGAAGGGCCCTGTCCAAGGAGGAGATCATGAGCGGTCAGGTATTCAAGGGGGATCCGATCCCTCTGGTGGAACTCTCGGGGCTGGAGAAGCTCGGCGCCCGGGTCATCAACGGCCTCGCCTATGCGATGGGTTACGCGGTCGGGTTCCTGCGATACCGCCTGTTCCGGAAACTGAGCCTGTTCGGAGTGCTTTCCGAAATGTCCCGCGGCCTGGAGGCGGCGACCCCGCCCGAGGTGAAAAGGGGGGATTGACCGCCGGACCGCTCTGTCGGGGGGGGTGGGGTGGGTCCGCCCCATGGGTGGATCCCGATGGCGCCGAGAGGCATCTTCTAGGGTATAGGGCCGTCCCGGCGGCCGGGGGCTGCCCGCAGAAAACCATTCTGTTGGGGGAGGCGATGCGAGCCGAGAACATTCTGGAGACGATCGGGAACACGCCCCATGTGCGGATCAATAAGCTCTACGGCAAACGGGCGAATGTCTGGATGAAACTCGAGAGGGCCAATCCCGGCGGAAGCATCAAGGACCGCATCGGCCTCTCCATGGTCGAGGATGCCGAACGGCGGGGCATCCTGAAGAAGGGCAGCGTGATCATCGAGCCCACGTCCGGAAACACCGGAGTCGGGCTGGCCATGGTGGCCGCGGTCAAGGGATACCGGCTCATTCTCGTGATGCCGGAGTCGATGAGTATCGAGCGAAGGAAGCTGATGGCGGCCTACGGGGCGGAATTCGAGCTGACCCCCCGGGAAAAGGGGATGAAAGGGGCCATCGAGAGGGCCACGGAACTGCTGGCCGAGACCGAGAACGGATGGATGCCGCAGCAGTTCGAGAACCAGGCGAACATCGATGTGCACAAGAGATCGACCGCCCAGGAGGTCCTCCGGGACTTTCCCGAAGGGATCGACTTCCTGATCACGGGGGTGGGAACGGGCGGCCACATCACGGGCTGCGCAGAGGTGCTCAAGGAGCGGTGGCCCGGCCTCAAGGTCTATGCCGTCGAGCCCGCCCTGTCCCCCGTGATCAGCGGAGGCAAGCCCGGCCCTCACCCCATCCAGGGGATCGGCGCGGGGTTCATCCCGAAGACCCTGCACACCAAGGTCCTGGACGGCGCGATCCAGGTGAGCAAGGAAGAGGCCTTCGAGTACGCGGTCCGCTCGGCCAGGGAAGAGGGGATCTTCGTGGGCATCTCGTCCGGCGCGTCCCTGGCCGCGGTCGCGAAGAAGCTGCCGGAGGTCCCGGAGGGGAAGACGGTCCTGACCTTCTGCTATGACACCGGGGAAAGGTACCTGTCTGTTGAGGGGTTGTTCCCCTGAGGAGGGAGCGCAAGCGGGATCAACCTTCCGAATCCTCTCTCCGGATGCCCGCCCACCCGCGCCTTCGCGCGGTCACTTCGGGGATTTCGCCCCCTTCCTTCTCAGATAGGCTACGCCGATCAGGCCGGAGCCGAGAAGGAGCATGGTCGCCGGTTCGGGCGTTGGGGTGGCCTGGTCAATCCTGACCGTGGACGAATCATGCCAGAAGTGGCAGCCGTATCCCAGCCAGAAATGGTCCAGCCCCTCGAAAGACGCGAGAGACACATTGGACAGATTGCCGACGTCATTTCCCTGATAGAGCAAATCGTTGTTGAAGATGTCGAGGGCCAGCGTGAAGCTTGTGTTGTTCTGTACGTTGTAGGAGGCGACCTTCGTGTAGGTCGCCTTGTCGTCAAAACTGAGGAAGATATCAATGGGGTGGGAGCTGTTGTCGCCATGCCCGGCCAGTGTGATATCAAAAAGAGTGACAAGGGCCGGATCGTACACATCGGGAAGACCCAAGCGGAACCACCCGTTCGAAGCAGGCGTGTTACCGTCCGTCGAGATCCAGCGGGCCTCGGCAGCACTGTCTTCAAAGGGGATCGCATGAACCATGCCCGCCGCGGAGACAAAAGTCACAAACACGAACGACGCCAGTGCGAACCGATGCGATTTCATAGAAGCCCTCTCTCGGTTTCGGTTTTGATTCCGGGCTACCGGTCTGCGGAGAAGGCAAGAAGCAAGCAGGATGCCAAGTTTCTTCAGTAAAATATTATTCTTTCGAGTCAAATAGTTACGAAAAAGAATGCCGATCGAGCGAGGGCGGCTCATGCGCTTGCCGGGAAAAACTTTTCCCTTTTTCGGAAAGGCGCCCCCTCGGTTCGAGGCAAAGGCCGACGCGAGCCCCTTCAGGACCGGCAGGAAGGAAGCCGCCTGCAGCGCCCCATGATCTTCGCCATGGACGGGGCCCGGGCCGGTTGGCGAGCCGCTTCGGTCTCTTTCCGTGGTTGGAGGGGTTTGGTTCTTGAAGTGGGGAATCAGAGATTGCCGTTCCGAATCTCTTTTCTCACCAGCGCGTTGAAGGTCGAGTTTGTTTCCATCTGCTCTTTGAAGGCGTCCGGGTCGATTTCCCTCCTCTTGGAGATGTAGAAGTCGATTCGGAGCTTCAGTTCCGGCGGCAGGGGTTTGTCCTCGGGTGAGGTGTCGGAGAGGGAATTCGGATCGCCGTACGATGGATAGCTCTTCCTCACCCGTTCACCCGCTTCTTCCTTGCTGAGACCGGCCTGTCGGTAGCGGAGGTAGACGGTAGTCCTCCGCTGTTCATCCACCTTCATCATCATCCTTCGCTCGAGGTCGTGCCGGTTCCACCACCATCGGATATCCTGGTCGCGGACCCCCTCCTCTCTCCTGGATGCCAGCATGCCTCGGGTCTCTTCGTCCTCGCTTTCTTTGGAAATCAGGATATCTCCGTAGTTCTCGGGAAGGTTCGCGGTCTTGAAGTCGATGGATTCATGCTTGGCTTCCTCGAGCAGCCTCACAAACGTGGCCTGGGCCTGCGGCAGAGAGATGTCCATGACCTCCATCAGCATGGGGATGTAAACCTTTTCCATCGTCTTGCGGATCGCCGGAGGCTTGCCCAGCAGCCTGGCCAGAAGTCCCATACGCTTTCCTCGGTCAACGTGCCGACAGGGGAAGGGCTCTTCCTACGATCGGCCGGAACGGGAGCGGAACCTTAGCCCGTCATGCCTGTTCCGAACCCTTCCATCATATCTTAGTTCGCCGACGATTTCGAGAGAACCACCGCTGCCCGCGCGCGGGACCCGGGTCCGGAAGCCCGCCAACATCGGGGCCTCCAGAGGCATCCAACGAGCGTGGAAGGAATCAAAGAATCAGAGATCACGGATTCGGTTTCGAAAGGGGTTTGGATATGGAACCACAACAGTGCGCAGAAAAGCAAAGGGCACAGAGAAAGATGATAGCCGCAGAAGGCGTCTTCTCGATCGTAAACCCTGCTACGGGCGAGAAGACAGGGGAGTATCCTCTCATGGGCCCGGAAGAGGTTGCCGAGGCGATCGGCCGGGCCCGGCGCGCCTTTCCGGCGTGGGCGAAGACCTCCTTTTCCGTTCGTGCCGGAATCCTCCGCCGGGCGGCCGCACATCTGGCGGAAAACGCGGAGCGATACGCGCGCGTAATCTGCTCCGAGACCGGCAAGACCGAGCTCGACTCATTCCTGGCCGAGATGTTTCCCACCTGCGATGTTCTTCACTACTATGCAAGGAGCAGCGAAAAACTGCTGCGGCCCGTCAGGGTAGGGGGGTCGATGGTGCTGCCCGGTCGGCGGGCCTACTACACATTCGAACCGAGGGGCGTCGTAGGGGTGATCGCCCCCTGGAACTACCCCTTTACGCTCGCCGCCGGCCCCGTGGTCTCCGCGCTCGCGGCGGGCAACACGGTTGTGCTCAAGCCCTCCTCCCAGACCACAGCCTCGGGCAAGATCCTGGAGGAGATCTTCAGGGAGGCGGGCCTTCCGGAGCACGCCCTGGAGGTCGTGACCGGAAGCGGGTCGGTGACCGGAAGGGCCCTCATCCAGAGCCGCGATATCGACATGCTCTTCTTCACCGGATCCACCGAGGTCGGGGTGGAGGTGAGCGAGGCGGCGGCCCGGAACCTGGTGCCCGCGGTGATGGAACTGGGCGGAAAGGACGCGATGATCGTAACCCGCAGGGCCGACCTGGACCGGGCGGCCCACGCCGCTGTCTGGGGATCCTTTTTCAACTCCGGCCAGACCTGCACCGGTGTCGAGTTCTGCTTCGTCGAGAGGCCGGTCTACCCCGCCTTTCTGAGCAAGGTTCTGAGCATCGCCGAAAGGGTCGAGTCCGGGACCGTCAGCGGACAGGTCGGGGCCATGACCATGGAGTCTCAGGTGAGGATCCTGGAAGAGCAGATCCGGGATGCCGTCGCAAAGGGCGCAGAGGTCCATCTCGGCGGCAAAAGGGCCGACCGCGGAAGTGGGCTGTTCTTCTCGCCGACGGTGATCACCGGAATCCGTCCGGAGATGAAGATATGGAAAGAGGAGACCTTTGGCCCCATCCTTCCGATCGTTGCGTTCGACACGCCTGACGAGGCGATCCGGATGGCGAACAGCACCCAGTATGGGCTTTCTGGGTCGGTCTTCAGCCAGGACATGGAAGAGGCCCGCATGTACGCGAGCCGCATGGAGACCGGATCCGTGAACATCAACGACTGCCTGGTCACCTATGCCTTGCCCTCTCTGCCCTTCGGTGGGGTGAAGGCTTCGGGCGTGGGGACCTACCATGGCGAGATCGGGATCCGGAACTTCTGCCGCATCAAGTCCGTGACCGAGTTCAGGGGCTTATACTCTAAGGAGTTCTTCCACTATCCCATCTCCTCCGGCGTCAGGGAAGCGATGCAGGCCCTGCTCGTGCTCCTTTACTCGGAGAATCTGCGGGCCCGGTGGAGGGCCCTGCCGAAGGCGGCCGGCATCGCGGGAGAAATCGTCCGCGGCATCTGGGCCAGGCGGAAGTCCAGGAAACCTTGGTAATCCACGCCTCGCCCCGAGCCCAGGAGCCGAAAACCGCGATCCGAGCCGCATCGTGCTTGAAGAGGATTTCGATGCGTGTCCTTCAGAGGTTTTGGGGGCTTCCGGAGGAGACGGAAGCATAAAGGCGCTCAAATCCGGACACGGGCCTCAACCCGATAGTAGATCCCGATGCCGGCTGACCCGGACCCTATGTGAGCTGCGGGGGCAGGGTCTCGAGATCGAATGGGGACAGGCCGTTGAATGCCTTGAGGTCATCCGGCGAGCGCTCGATTCCATGGAAGATTCTCTTCTCGAGCTCGACCGCAGTCTCCCGCATCTGCTCAAGCCGGGTCCTTCTCTCCGGCGTCGACCCGTAACGTTCCAGCAGATCCGTGAACCTTTCCTGCAAGGATACCACGGTGTCGTGCCGAACCCTCTTGTCCGCGTAGTTCAGAATGTGCACCTCACGGAGAGGCTCGAGGCTGTCCGCTGTCTCGATCCTCACGTGGCCGCGCACGACCCGGGCAACGAGCGGGTATCCCAGCTCCTCGAGCAGCCTGCCTCCCGTTTCCGCATGATCCTCCCGCGTCTTCAGGCTCCGGGTCTTGGTGATATCGTGCAGGAGGGAAGAGGCGATGAGCAGGGCCGGATCCGGACCGCCGTTCGGCCCCGTGAGGGCCAGCCCGAGAAACCTGGCCACCTGGCAGACCCGGTAGCTGTGTTTGACGATGTTCGGGAGCATGCCGTAGCGGTCCATGAGTTGCCGGCAGGCGGGCTCATCCGGGATGTTCTTCATGATTCCTGTTCCTGGTGGATGGACGGTTCTCAATCAAGATAGGGTTACCCGAGGCCCTTGTCCAGGGAGGCTTGGAAAGCAACCAGGCCCCGTGTCCGATCGAAGAGGGAAGGGAGATTGGACCCAAGGGGGCCGGCAGAAGAGAAGCACATCTTTTCCGAAGCGAAGCGCGGGGCTGCACTCTCATTTGACCCCTTCCCCTGCCGCAACGTATGCTGCAACCTCGATACCCGTGAAACGGGGGCGTGCTTGGGGGCGAATACCGAGCGTGCATGCGGGGTAATGCGCTCGGTTTGGAATGTAGCAGGAAGACCTGAGCCAGGGATAAAGGATCGGGCAGTGGCACCCAGGGGGGCAGGGGCGCGGGAGGAGAAGGGATAGAACAATGGGTGGTCGCGACGGCATCTGGAATTTCGCTTACGGGGGTAACATGAACCCCCGGGTGCTTCGGGAAAGGAGAAGGATCACGCCCCTGGAATCGGTGCCGGGGTTTCTGGACGACTACCGGCTCGTCTTCAATACCCGGGGCTTTCCATGGATCGAGCCGGCCTTCGCCAATGTGCAGCACGCCCCCGGCAGCCGCGTTCACGGAGTTCTGCACCGGCTGACCGGGGAACAGTTCGCCCGGCTCGACCGATACGAGTGGGGGGGCGTGGCCTACCGGCATCTGGAAGTCGACGTGACGGCATATGACGGGCGCAGGGTCCGCGCGAGGGTCTACTCGGCCCGGTATGTCTCCCGGGAGAAAAGCCCCTCCTGCAGGTACCTCGCCCTCATCCGGGAAGGCGCGCGTGTCAGCGGACTGGATGAGGAGTATGTCCGTTATCTCGACCTTCATTCCTGTCGCAATACGCCCGCCATGTCGAATTCGGCCATCGGAGTGCTTGAGAGGTCCGCCAGGCTGAGAACCTTGTTCATGCTCCTGATCCTCGGCACCTGGAAGGTGAGAGGACTGCTTTCGTGCTTCCGGGGCAGATCGAACCTTCTCATGCAAGGCGTTGAATCCATGGATAGAAGGCGTAATGTATGAGGTATGAGGTCTCAAGATGTCGGGTGCCGAGCCCTCCCTCGCTCACAGGGTCCGCTCCGCCGGGGAGAGTGGTACCCTAACACCTGACACCCTATACCTTATACCTCACCCCCAGCAGCCATTCGCCAACAATGGAGCCGAATGGGCTGCGGCGACAGAAGGAGATGTTAACATGGAACTCGCGATACTGAGTCTGATGAGCGTTCTCTTCGCGGCCACGCACATCGGGATGTCCCATGACCCGCTGCGGGCGCGCCTTGTGGGTAGACTCGGCGCGAACGGTTTCCAGGGCGCCTACACGCTCGTCTCGCTCGTCACGTTCGGGGCAGCCGTGTCGTTCTTTGCGAGAAACCCCAAGGCGGGGCCCGTTCTCTGGATCCTGCCGGGCTGGCTTTATCCGGTGGTGTACGTACTGATGCTCCTGGCCTTCCTGCTCCTTGTCCTGTCCATCCGGGACCGAAGCCCGGCCATGATGATCGGCGGAAAGATGAGGGCGGAAGGCGTGCTTCGTGTCACGCGACACCCGATGAACATGGCCTTGTCCTGTTTCGCCCTGGCCCATATCCTCGCGAACGGTTCCCTGGGGGACTTGTTCTTCTTCGGGTCCATCTTCGTCGTGGGCTTTTTCGGTTCTTACCATCAGGACCGCCGCAAGGCACGGGAGAAGGGGGACCCCTACAAGGCGTTCCAGCGCGAGACCGGCGTGCTCCCCTTTGCGGCGATCCTGCAGGGCAAGGCCCGGCTGGAGGCCGCGGACTTGAGAATACCCTTCCTGGTCATCGGGCTCCTGGCATTTCTCGCGGCGTTCTGGCTGCATGAAGACTGGTTCGGAGTCCGCCCGTACTGAGAACTTTTTCGCGCGCTCCGGCGCTTTCCGGACTGCCCGCCGGTTACAAGAATCGGCACCCTCAAGTACGATCGAGAAACGTCCTACGCCCTGCTTGTGTACTCCGGCCGTGTAACCGCCTTCCAGCGGGGGCCGCGGGCCCGCTCCGAACGGGCACCATCCCCCTGGATTCCAAATAGAATTTTTTCTCACGCCCGGCCCCTTCTCGTACGCCGCTCTCCTGGAACGCTTCTTGCGTACAGGCTCCTCCCGTCGACGTGCATCTGCGATTCCAAGAAGGGGAGGAGACACCATGAAGACGCAACGTTCCTTTTTCCTGCGCTGGGAAAGATGGGTCGCGGTACCGTTCTTCTGCTGTGCCCTCGTCCTGTATTTTGCGGCGCTTGCCCACGGTGTGCTCTACGACGACTGTGACGGGGACGGTCTTCCGGACGAATGTCCCTGCGGAGGCTGCGGCGCGCCCCCTGTGCCGGGCGGAGGCTGTGGGTGCGGGGGCGTGGGGCCTGTCCTGCTCTTTCAGGATCAGGACGACCTGATCTACGTCGAGGACGACTACGACCAGGACGGCCCCGGCGATGTCCGGGACAACTGTCCCTACGCCTATAACCCGGACCAGATGGACTCGGACGGCGATGGTGCGGGCGATGCGTGCGACAACTGTCCGGGCCTGGCGAACTCGGACCAGGAGGACACGGACCTCGACGGGGGGGGGAATGCCTGCGACACGGATGACGACAACGACGGCATCCTGGACGCCCGGGACGTCTGCCCGACCGTTCCCGATCCGCCCCAATACGACAACGACGGAGACGGCCTCGGGGACGCCTGCGATCCGGACGACGACAACGACGGCATCCTCGACCTGGCGGACAACTGCCCGCTGGTTCCGAATACCGCGCAGGAGGACGATGACCTGGACCGTTACGGGGACGCCTGCGACAACGACAGCGACCAGGACCGCTCGCCAGACAGCGTCGATAACTGCCCCTATGTGCCGAACCCGGATCAGTGGGACGAGGACGGGGACGGACTCGGGGATGCGTGTGACTATGATCAGGATGCGGCCGCCCCGAGGGCGACCGGTTCGGCCGCCGCGGACGAGGGGGGTGGAGGGATGTGCGCCGCGGTTCCGGGCGGCCGGGGCGGCGCCGCTGCCTTCGCGTTTCCGCTGCTGCTGGTCTTCTCCTGGGTCGTCGTCATGAAGTCCAGGGTGCGGAGCAAGTAGGAGGACCGGCGCAGGCGCCGCAAGGCCGGGGACCGCGGGCCCTTGAGGAGAGCAGGATCCGGCTCTCCATCGGCGGGTGACACCGCAGCGGGAGCGAGACAGGAAGAACGGCGGATCCGTTCGGCGAGTGAGAAAAGGGAGAAGGGCCTTGGGAAAGAAAACGATCTTTGTCGCGGTGTGTCTGTCCCTGGCGGGTGCCTGCAACATTGCCTGCACCAACATGGACCTCGGCCGGTACGAACCCAATATCACCACCGAGATGCTGGGGGTCTTCTGTACGGAGGACCCCCAGGAGATCGTCTTCCCCGTGAAGATTCTGTTCATCATCGACACATCCGGAAGCATGGCCTTCACCGATCCCGAGGCCCAAAGGGCCCTGGCGGTCCAGGAGGTCATCAACGAATACAACAGCAATCCCGGCGTCTCGTTCGGGGTCATCCGGTTCAGCGGATCGAGCATCAATCTGACGGGCGGGTTCACCAAGGATCCGGCCGAGCTCGACGACGCGGTGATGCAGCTCCGCGAGGCGGACGGCGTGACCAACTACCGGGGGGCCCTGGGGCAGGCCACCAACCTGCTGAGCGGCGATATCCTGGGCTCCGGCCTGGGCGAACGGGTCCGGTCCCGTTACGTCGTGATCTTCTTCAGCGACGGACTCCCCTATCCGCCCGACACGAACCGGTACGAGGATATCTACGACGATGTCCAGCGGCTGATGATGCTCGAGGACCTGGACGTGGGAGAGATCCGCTTCCATACGGCCTTCCTGAACAGTCCGGACACCCCCTTCGATGTTGCCGAGGAGGCCCGCCAGCTCCTTCAGAACATGGCGACCCTGGGCCAGGGAACCTTCACCAACTTCGCCAACGGCGAAGAAATCAACTTCCTGCGGATCGATTACACCTCGATCCAACGGGTCTATACGCTGGTCAACGTCATCGTGACCAACCTGAACGTTCGTGCCGGCGTGGACAGGCTGCTCGAGGACAGCGACCGGGACGGAATCCCGGATGAGCGGGAGCTCGCCGAGGGGACTTCTCCCATCCTCTGGGACAGCGACGGCGATGCATGCAGCGACCTGATCGAGAAGCGCCTCCAGTTCGACCCCCTGACCGCGGACTGCGGATGCATCCCTCCCATCAGCGATGAAGACAGCGACGGCCTGAACAGCTGCGAGGAGCTCTGGCTGGGCACCGCAAGAGACATTTACGACTCGGACCGGGACGGCATCCCGGACGGGATCGAGTTCAAGCAGGGCCTGAACCCCCTGGGCAACGACCGGCTCGACGACCTGGATTTCGACGGGAAGCGCAACGGGGACGAAGTGCGATGGCACACGAACCCCGAGGCGGACGACCCGGTGGTGCACGAACGCTGGGCCTATGATTACAGCATCGTGGAACGGGGCGTCGATGTGGCGAGCAGGCGCTGCTACGACTTCCAGGTGAGCAACGTGCAGTTCCGGCCGGTCCGGGAGACGCCGGAGCAGCCGCCGGGGACCAACATCCTGCGTGTCTACTTTGCGCAGGTCCCCTGGGACGACCCCGAGGACTATCCGATCTACCGGATGGCGGAGATCGCGGTCCCGGCGAGCAACATCCCGGAAATCATACGGTTTTCCCCGGACGACTTCCAGTTGTTTGACTAGGAGACCCGGGCGGGCCGGGCCGGCGAAGGCCTGCGGTCCGCAAGGCGACACGGGAGGGATCTGACGATGAACCGTTCGGAATGGAAGAATCCCGGGATCATTGTCCTGGCCGTCCTGGCCCTCGCGCTTTCGGCCCAGGGGTGCGGGACCGGCGGGATCAAGGCCGCGGGCCATACGGCCGACAACGAGCCCCAGGGAGATACGGACGCAGCCGGCGCCCGGGCCTTGTCGCCGGCAAGCACGCAGCAGGGCTTCATCGAGTACGTGGGCGATTCGGACTGGTATCGCCTGGAATTGCCTCCGAATGTGGACACGGTGCGATTCGAGCTGAGCAATCAGACCCTGGCGAGCGATGTGGACCTCTCCCTCACCGTGTATGCCGACGACGGCGTGAGCATCCTGGGGGGGCGGTACGACCCCGACGGAGGCGACGGCCTCACGCAGATCACCCTGGAACTCACCGTCACCGCTCTTCCGTACTGCTTTGCCGTGATCCGCGACCATCAGGGAAACGATGCCGATCCGGTGAACCCGTATTTCCTGCGCGTGAACCTCTCCGCAGGGGCGGGGGACGGGAACAACAGCCCGGAGTCGGCCACCCCCTTGCCGTGCGGCGGTTTCGCCCAGGATGCGATCCAGGCCCTGTCGGACGTCGATTGGTTCCGGGTCCAGATGCCGGGCACGGCCGACATCCTGTCCTATTCTCTGACCATGCTCCCCGGAAGCCCGGACCTGATCCTGACCCTGTACGAGTCCTCGGGCACAACGGCGATCCTGACCCTGAGCGACGCGAACGGGCAGGACGGCCCCACGGTCCTGAGCCGGAACGTCCGGCTCCTGGAGCCGGGCTATTACTATTTCTCGGTCCGCGACTCCCTCGACGACGATGCGGACGCCAGCCTCCCGTACGACCTCTCGGTCGAGTGCGCGGCGGACCCGGATCCGAACGAACCGAACGGCAACTTCGCCACGCCGGCCCAGAACCGCTCGAACGCTACTCCGCTGGCCCTCGATGCGACGCTTTCCGGCTGGGTCTCCTTTCAGGGGGACGAGGACTGGTACCGGGTGAACATGCCCCGGGACGGATTGCTCAACCTCTCCTTCCAGACGAGTGCGGGGGGCATGCCCATCGACCTGCTATGCACCCTCCTTGGGTCGGACGGTCAGACCGTGGAGGGAGAATTCGTGGTCGAGGCCGGGGTGGACCCCACCGACTACTGGCTTCGGGTGGCCCTGCCTTCCGGGGCGCATTACCTGCGCATCCGGGACGAGGGGGACGACGGAGCCGACCTGGAGAATTCCTACTCGGTAACGGCCCATTTCGAGCCGGACCCGGATTCGAACGAGCCGAACGGCAACTTCGCGACCGACCAGCAGAACCGCAACCACGCGACGCCCCTTGTGCTCGGTGTGCCGGCGGCGGGCTATATCGGATCGAATGCGGACCAGGACTGGTTCCAGGTCTTTGTCGCCACGCCCGGGGTCTATCACTTCTCTCTCACGAATGAGGCCGCCTCGGAGGTGGATCTGTCGATGAGCCTGTACAGGCCCGACCTGAACGGCCTGAACATGATCCTAACCCGCAGCGATGCGGACCGTGACGGCACGGACGGGCCTACGGAGATCCAGGCGCAGCTCTACCTGTTCGACAGGGATACCTACTACATCGTGGTCCAGGATCTTTACAACAACGACACCGATCTGGACGTGCCTTACCGGATTGAGGTCCATGCCGTGCCCCTGCCGCCGGGAAGCCACGAGCCGGACGAGGACAGAACCGAATACGTGCCGATCGTGAGCGGCCAGCATGTGCAGGGCTACATCGAGTTCGAAGGAGACCGGGACTGGTACGGAATCAACATCCAGGGCGAGCAGAACGTGCTCGTCGAAATCTGGAACGAGTCCCCGTCTCCGGTGGAGTTCATCTGGTTCATGTACGAACCCAATTCCACGCGGGTCTTTGCAAGCGCCGGAGACGAGACCGAGGCGGAGGACAACGTCATCCACATCGTGACCGGCGACAACGAGGACTTCTGGGTGGGCCAGGAGAACTCCGGGCTCTACGTGTTCAAGATCAGTGATTTCAACCGGAATGACTGGGATACGACGGTCCCCTACCACTTCCGGGTTGTGCTGACGCCGCGAGCACCGTGAAGCAGGACGTGAAGGAATGCAGGAACGGATGTTGGGAGACAGTCATTCGGCGGATGGGGGGACGGACCCCCGCCCCCTGATCCCCGGCGGCGCAAGCCGCACGAGCAACCCCAAGGAGGAACGGCAATGGATCTAATGGCGAAAGGCGGATTCTTCATGCTCCCGATCCTGATGGTCTCGATCGCGGCTCTCGCGCTCGTCCTGGAGCGGGTCTACACGCTCTGGCTTCGCTACCGGCTGGATGAAGAGGGCTTCATGAAGGGGCTCATGCATGCCCTGGACGAACAGGATTTCGCAGGGGCCCTCGAGGAGTGCGCGCGGGCGGAGAGCAATCCCCTGAGCCGTGTACTGCGCGCCGGGCTGCTCAAGGTGCACCGCAGCGACAAGGAGATCGAAAGGGCCATGGAAGAAGAGATGCTGCGGACCGCGCCCATGATACGCAAGCGAATCGGCTACCTGGCGACCTTTGGAAACGTGGCCACCCTGCTGGGGCTGCTGGGCACCATCTTCGGACTGATCGAGGCCTTCGAGGGCGTGAGCATGGCCGACCCGGCCACCAAACAGGAGATCCTTGCGCGCGGCATCTCCATCGCCATGCTGACCACCGCCTTCGGCCTGATCGTGGCCATCCCGTGCCTTCTTCTCCACTCCTTTCTGCAGAGCAAGGCGATTCACATGATCGAGGGACTCGAGGAAAAGGCGTATGCCCTGTTCAACAAGATCTCCGCCCTGCACCGCGACATCGAGAAGAAGGAGGTCCGCCTGCGGATGAAGTCGATCGAAGGCGGAAGGAGGGCATGATGGCGCTGGGCGACAGAAGCCGACTGGGAATGGACTTGGCTGTGCGGGACGAGGACGTCAACCTCGTTCCGATCATGAACCTCTTCGTGGTGTTGATTCCGTTCCTGCTGATGAGCGCCGCCTTCTTCCACATCAGCGTGATCAATGCCTCGGTGCCGGCCCTGCAGAAAGACAGGACCGATCTGGCCAAGTCCGAGGTCGCCGTGACCATGATGGTGCGGATGCAGCCGGAGGCGTTCACGATCACCGCATCGAGCGATACCCTGCCCCGCTCCGATCTGGACAGGCTCCGTGCCGAGATTCCCCGGACCGGGGAGGGCAAGGGATTGCAGGCCCTCAGCGACCATCTGCTGGCCTGCAAGCAGCAATACCCGAAGAGCGACACCCTTCTGCTCGTTCCCGACGCCTCCATTGAGTACCAGGAGGTGATCGCCGTAATGGATTCGGGCCGCTGGAAGGAGATGGACCAGGACGGTGCCAAGGTTCGTTACGACCTGTTCCCGAACGTGGTGATTACAGGAATGCTTTAGGAAGGCGACAGGGCAAAGGGGAAAGGGCAAAGGCCCCGGGATCCCCGCCCATGATGCCGGTAGGAGGAGCGGAAAGATGGCCAGAGCGTGGCGTCGGGTGGCGATGCAGCAGAGGAACGGAACCGCGACCCTGAACATAACCTCTTTGATGGACGTGATGACGATCATCCTGATCTTCCTCCTCTTTTCCTTTTCTTCACAGGATCAGAACCTTCGCCTCTCCAAGGATATGGAACTCCCCAAGTCGACCTCGGAGAAGCCATTCAAGTGGGCCATCAACATCACCCTGACCAAGAACGAGTTGAAGGTGGAAGACTTGTCCGTCTGTCGGTACAAAGACGGCCGGTTTGTCGACACCCAGGACGATCCTGACAAGATCGTCCTCCTTTACAAGCAGCTCATGGAGCTCAAGGGCCTGGAGAAGTACCGGGAGGTGGAACGGGATGCCACCGAGCCGGTCGTCATCTTCCAGGCGGACAGGCAGCACAAGTTCGATACGGTTTACAAGGTCATGAAGACCGCGGCCATGGCCGGTTATCCGAATTTCCGGTTTGCCGTGCTGAAACACTAGAGGCGAATCACGGTGACCCGCAACCGTGCCATGGGGAATGCGATCAGGAGGACAAGATGGGAATCGCTTCTGAGATTCGAAGGAAAGGAATGATCCTGTGCATTCTTTCGGGCATTCTCGCCCTGGCCCTGCCGGGTAGGGCGAACGAGACGGCCGGTTCCCCGGGAGAGGAGGCGGCGATCACGCATTCCCTGAAAAGGGCGCGTCACATGGAGTTCGACGAAAGACTCATTATGGGCCAGTCCTTGAAGTCGGGCGCCCTGTATCTCTTCGAAAGGAAGGACAGCGACATCCAGACCATGCTGAAGGTTCGCGAAGATTACCGGCAGGAACTCCTGGCTCCCTTCGACCCGTCCCCGTAATGCGCGCAAGAGTGCATCCGGCGAGGCGGCCCGTGGCGAACAGCGTTGTGAGGAATCAGGCGGAGGCGTTCGTGGCTTCAGACTATCAGGGCGAGACCATACAGGTGTTTGTGTTCCACCGGGAGAGGTTCCTGGGCTACCAGTGCTTCGGGCAGGACAGGCTCACCATAGGGGGGGCGCCGGGAATGGACCTTCCGCTTCCGGATTGCCCGGAAGCGGAAGGGTACTGGGACGTCTACATATGCCGGGGGGCGCTGTATGCGTGGTTGCGGAGCCCGGCCGGCGGCAACGGAAACGAGGGGCACGAGGACCCGCGCAAGGTTCAGCCCCTGGATTCGTTCTTGCTTGGGGAATACCGGTTTCAGGCGAAGCTCCTGAATGCTGAGGGATTCTTCGATGCTTCGAACCCTGCGGAAGCGACGGGTGCGCAGGAAGAGCTTCCGCCGATACGGGAAATGCGGGCTGAAGAGGAGCGCGAGCGGGTGCTGTCAGGGGAACCCGTCTCGGCGGATGGACTCGGGCAGGCGGTCATCTCCGCGCCCCCCGAGGAAGTGCAAGGCATCCGCCTGGACTATGCCAGGAGCATTTGGAAGGAGGAACGCGCAGATCGGGTTCGATCGGAAGATCCGTCCCTGGGCGACGGGGCGCAGACGTTCCCCCACGAGGCCCGGGAACGAGGACCGGCGGAGCAGCCTTTGATCGAAGCGGCCGGGCCGGAACCCCTCCCGGAAATCGACCCGGACGATACCGGGGGCTTCTGGGGGCTCTGCGAGGAGGCCGGGAACTTGCGGGCGGATAGCGAGACCGGTGAACCGGATGCGCAGGAGGAGTTCGACCGGCCGGATGCGGGGGAAGCCGCGGCCGATCGAATCGACGAGTGGATCGGATTCGGTCTGGAAGAGGCGGCCCCGGTGGGAGAGGAGTCTCGACGTTCCGTCCCGATCCGTGGGCCGGGGGGGTCTGGAGAGAGGATTCCGCTTGAGACGGGGCCGGACGCAACGAGGTCGATGGAACCTGCCGCTGCGGCCGAACCGGCGAAGGGTCCCGAGGCGGGCGGGAGGCCCGACGCGCGGACCCTATTCTTGGGCGAGCCGGCCGGGGAGGCCGTTTTGCGGGACAAGGAGGTCCCGGCGCAGGTTCCGGGGAAGGATGCCTCCGGAAACGGGCTTGCCGCGGATACGGCGAGGGAACCTTTCCCTGCGCAAGCGGAGATCTCCGTGCGGGAAGAAACCCCGGCGGGTGCCCCACCCCCGACCCTCACGAGGGAGTGTCTCGAAGAGGCGAACGCAGCCCTGTCGATCGACGAGCCTGGGCCCGAGGAGGCCTGCGAACATGCCGAGGAAGGCGACCGGGACGAAATAGAAGAGGACGAACAGGACGCTGCCTACTTTTCTCTCGTCAGGGAGCTGTTCCCGAGTCGGGACAGGCCGTCGAAGGCGCCCCGGGGGGACCACAGGGCGCTGGAGGTGATGCGGTTCCGTGGAAGCGACGTGCAGGAGGTGGGTTATCTGGAGAGGGGGGGCGCCTTCACGATCCGCAAGGGATGGCCCCGTGGTCTCTGGAAGAGGCAAGGGGGGGTCCCTCCCGACTTCGAGCTCGTCAGGATCCGGAACGGAGGTCTTGCGGAGCTGCACCTGCGTGAAGGTGTCAAGGGAAGGCTCTATTCCGAGGATGGGTCGCGGGACCTGGCAGACCTCGGGAGAGGGAGGCGGGGACGGTTCGGGTTCAAGGAAAAGTCGTTCTGGCTTCCCATGCCGGCGGATACCTGGGCCGTGCTCCGGGTGAATTCCGCCCGGTACCTCGTTCGGTACGTTTTACCCCGTCCGAAACCTGTGGTCCAGCCCCTGAGGCCGAGGGTCAGCGCCGGGCAATTCAAGCTGGTTTCCCTCTCCGTGCTTTCTCACCTGCTGCTGATCGTGGTCGTCGGGCTGGCCGTGCCGGACAGAACCCTGGAAGGGTACAGCCGGGTGGACCAGTTCGCCCGAATCGATCCGGATGCCTTGAAAACGCTCAAGCCGACTCCGCCGCCCAAGGAGGTTGTCAAGCCGGAGTTGAAGCCGGAGCCGAAGCCGGTGAAGAAGGAGGTTCCCACGCCCAAGCCCAAGGCCACCACGAAGCATACCCTTCCCACGACGCCGCCGAAGGCGCCGGCGCCAAGCCAGCCAAGCGCGAGCGGCGGGGGGGGAACCGGGAAGAAGCAGGTGGATGTAGCCCAGACGGGACTTCTCGCGGCCCTGGGTAGCCCCGACGCCGGCCTCCTGAATGCCAAGGGCAACAGCGAGATCCTCCTTGCGGCCGTGACCAACCTGGATGCGGTGGCCGTGCCCTCGGATACGACCACCTTCAACCTGGCCGGTGTGGCCGGAAAGCTGGCTACCTCGGAGATTCAGGTGCCCACGAGCGATGTGATCGAGACGGTGGGGGCGGCTCAGCTCATCAAGAACGGAGACGGCACGCTCGGGGCCATGGCCTCGAAAGGATCCGGCGAGGTCAGGGCCGTCGTCCATGAGCCGCCGAAGGCGAACATTTCCATCCGCGGAGGCATGAGCCGGGAGGCGGTGCTCAAGGTGGTCAACACCCATCTCGGCGAGATTCAGGATTGCTACGAGCGGGAACTGCTCCACAACCCCGGCATCTCGGGAAAGATCCTGATGGAGTGGTTGATCGAGCTCGACGGAACCGTGCGCTACGCAAAGGTGAAATTCACGAACATAGGCCACTCTTCCGATCTACATTCTTGTCTACAGGCACAAGTCGTGACGTGGAACTTTCCACGGCCGAAGGGCGGGGAGGAAGTGCTCGTGACCTTCCCGTTCCTGTTCGAGAGCATGGGATTCTGATTCACGGGCTCGAGGGAGAGAAACGGATGAAGAGCAAGAGAAGTCGGAAGATCGGATTCTGGATGGCCGTGTGCGGTGCCGTGCTCGCGCCCCTGGCGTCGGCCGCGGCCCAGGAGGCCGGATTCGGGGAAGGGGGCAAGGTGTACGCGGTCCAGAAGAAGGCATACCAGCTCAAGAACGAGCTGCACGCAGGCGTCGGGGTCCTGCCCATGGACGCCTCCTACAAGGGGGTCACCTTCGGCGGGGGTTACACCCGTCACTTCTCCCACCATTTCGCCTGGGAGGCCCTGCAGTTTCTCTATTCGAGCAACATCGACACGGGCCTGAAAGAAGACCTGCAGGAGGTCTTCGACGCGGATCCGACCTCGTTCCGGGAGGTCAAGATGCTGGTGAACAGCAACGTCGTCTTCGTCCCCCTCTACGGGAAGATGAGCTGGCTGAACCGACAGGTCGTTCAGATGGAGGTCTTCCTGACAGGCGGTCCCGGCATCGCCCAGTACGAGGAGTTCGAACGAAAGGGAAGCGAGGGCTACGCAGAGGAAACCACCTACTGCTTTTCGGCCAATTTCGGCCTGGGTCTTCGCTTCTTCCTGAACCAGCGTTTTTCGATCCGGCTGGACATGAGGGACTACATGAACTTCATCGACGGCGTGGACAATGCGGCCTACTTCTCCCTGGGCATGGGATGGAACTTCCGCATGCCCAAGTTCTCGTATGGGGACGAGTGAGAGATGGGCGGAATACGAACCAATCTTCACAGACGGCGTTTCGAGGATGCGACCTTGAAGGAGACGACGCAGATTCAGAAGATTGTCTTTCTCTTGACGCTGCTTCTCCTCTTCCTTTGCTTGGAAGAGGCGAGCGGTTGGCCATGGTCCAAGAAGGGAGATTCGATCGAGGTTCCGGATGTGGTAGAGGAACTCTACCCTCCCCTCCAGGATATGGCTGAGAAGCGCTACGGAGCGGCGATGGAAGGCTTTTGGGCGTTCCTGGCGGACAAACAGGGTCACGAGGAAGGGTACTCCCTGGCCCAGTTGAGCCTGGCGGCATGCGCGATGGAACTGGGCCTCAAACAGCTCGCCACCGAGTACTACGCGGAAATCGTCCGGTCTTCCATGGAGCCTGCCGTCACGATCCAGGCCCTCGAGGCCCTGGAGAAGATCACCCGGGAGGAGGTCTTTGACGAGCGGACCGTCGTGGAGGAACTCCTCTACGAAAAGGAGTTCGGCGCGCTTCCGACCGGGCTGAACGATTTCGTCCAGTACTACCAGGCCCTGATGGACTATCGGAACGGGTATCCGCGATGGGCCTCCAACCACGCGCAGAAGATCGAGGAGAAGGGGGAGTACTTCTACCGGGCCAGGATCCTCGAGGCCCTGTGGGCCCTGAAGTCGGACCAGGTGGAGGAGTGCCGCCGGACACTGGAGTGGGTTGCGGCGGAACCAGGCGTGAGCACCGCGGTGAGGAACGACGCGAAGAAGGCACTCGCACGCGTGATGTACGAGCAGGGCGAATTCATGGAAGCCTACCGTCTCTACCGGGAGATCGAAGCGCCGGAACTCACCCTGGCGGATGTCATTCTGGAAGAGGCCTGGGCGAAGTACCGCGAGAAGGATTACAGGAAGGCGATGGGACTTCTCGTCGCCTTCACGGCCCCGGCCTTCGAGCGCCTCTTCAAGCCGGAGCAGTACCTGCTCCAGGCGCTCATCTACATGCAGTACTGTCACTATGAGGCGGCCCAGGGCGCGCTCGGCATATTCCAGGAGCGCTACGGCGATCTTCTGCGGTGTATCCAGGTGCGGGGCCCGATCGAAGAAAACCCGCAGGCGAGGGCGATCCTCGAGGGTCTTCCGCCCGTTCAGAGGGTGGATGCCTACCTCAAGGAGCTGGCCGTTGAGAACGGCATGCTCGGAGAACTCAACCTCTCCGCCTCCTTCCTCGAATATGTCCGGCCCATCTACGAACTGAAAACGACAGAGGTGGACAGACGCCGTGAGAAGGTATGGCAGCGGGAGGTCGATCGCCTGAAGAGAACCCTTTTCGACTATCAGGAGCAGGCGAACCTGCTCGCTTACGAATCGGGCATGCACCAGTACAAGAAGGTCAAGGAGATGTACTACCGGACGGGCCTCGAAGCCGAGGGGGAGGCCGCGGTCCGCAAAGGCCTCCCGAGACTCTCTCGGAACACCTATTTCGAGTTCCAGGGCGAATTCTGGAGCGACGAGCTGGACGATTACACCTTCTTCATCGAGGACTACTGCCAGATGCCCGACAAGTGGCTTGAGAAAGGGGCGGCGGGCGGCGAGGTGGCAAAGAAGGATGCGGCCTCGTTGAAGCAGGAGAGGAAAGCGGCAAAGGAGGAGAAGGCGGCTGGCAAGGTGAAGGCGAAGCAGGAGAAGGCCGCCAAAAAGGAAAGGGCGGAACAGGAGGAGGCGGGGGAAGACGAACCGGCGGCGGGGCAGAACCGGCCGGAGGAGTCGCTGGTGAAGGTGGATCCGGCGGAACAGGATACGAACTGACGAGGTGTGCCGTGGCTCCTAGGGTTCTATACCGTTGGATGGTGGTTCTTGTCCTGGTGGTCGCGTGGGCGGGCGCCGGGCCGCGTGCCCTGGCAGACGAGCAGGCTCAGCAGGAGCGGCTTCTCCGGCAGCTTTCCCGGGACCTGGAGAGCGTGGAGAATGCCATCGAGGGCACCCGCGACCTGATTCAGAAGTCCATGCACCGCCCCTACCTGCCGGATCTTTATCTCCGGCTTGCGGACCTCTACATCGAGAAGTCCCGGATCCTCTACCACTTGAAACGGGTCGAGAACCCGACGGAATCCAAGGCGGTGGTGGTCCTGGAGGCGAACCTGTTCAAGACAAGGGCGATCGACCTGTACCGCAAGATCCTCGATGAGTTTCCCGATTACGCCTACCAGGACAAGGTCATGTTCTTCATGGCCCACGAGTACCGCGAGCTGGGCCAGTTCGACAAGATGGTCAATGCCTACAAGGACCTGGTGGAGAGGTTTCCGGAGAGCCCGTACAGGCTGGAGGCCTACCTGCTGATCGGTGACCATTCCTTCGACTCCATGGACCTCGACAAGGCGGAGGAGTCCTACCAGAAGATTCTCGCCGCGCCGGAGAGCCATGTGCACGGGATGGCCCGCTACAAAATGGCCTGGTGCCACATCAACCGCAGCAGATTTCCAGAGGCCCTTGCTCTGCTCGAGCCGCTTGTAAGGGACCCTCGGTACGATGAAATGAAGACCGAGATCGATGCTTACAAGCGGATCAACCTGCGGCGTGAGGCCCTGATGGATCTCGCCTATTGCTACACCGAGGTCAAGCCCCCGGAGGAGGCGCTGCAGTATTTCGCAGACCTGAGCGATTCCAAGTCCGTGTACCTGGCCGTGCTTGACAAGCTGGGGCATCGCTATTTCCTCAAGGAGAACTGGTCGGCCGCCGCGGACGTGTACCGCACCATGCTTTCTCTTTCTCGCAATACGCCGAGAAATACGGAGTACGCGGAGAAGCTCTTTGCCTGTGCCCAGAGGGCGCAGGAGATGCAGCATCCGGAGAAGAACGTCCAGGCCCTGGTCGGGGTCCTGGAGCAGGCGGAATACTCCTGGCGGACCGATCCGGAAGAGAGGGAGAGGCTGAAGAGGGAATTCGAGGTCTATGCCCGGGACATGGCCACCCGTCTGCACCTGCAGGCCGCCGAGAAGAAGGACATGCAGAAGTTCCGCGAGGCGGCGGATGCGTACGCCTACTACCTGGACTTCTTCCAGCAGGGGAATCAGAGCCGCGACATCCTGCAGAACCAGGCAGAGGCCCTGTATGAGGCAGGGCGCTATTTCCAGGCAGCCCTTGTCTACGAGAAGCTGGCCGCCCCGAAGCCCCCGGCCCCGGATGTCGCGGACAAGGATACGGATGCCGGGCCGACCGGTGATTCTCCGGACAAGAGTGCCCCCGGGAAACCGGTGGCCGGAGAGAAGTCGACTCGGGACTGTCTGTACGGCGCGGTCGCTTCGTTCTACAGATCCCTGAAGGAGCAGGAAGACCTCGACGATCTGCAGAAACTCGAGGCCAGGCAGGGGCTGCGACAGATCGGCAGCCAGTACCTCGCGGCCTACCCGGCCGCCGAGGAAGCGCCCGAGGTCGCATTCAACGTGGCCTGGGTCTCTTACGAGCAGGGCGACTACGGCGCGGCCCTGCAGGGGTTCCAGGATTTCATCCGCGCCTATCCGCAGTCCCAGGAGGCAGCGGCGGCCGGACACCTCGTCCTGGACATCCACAAGAGCCTCGATGATCTGGACGGGCTGATCCGGGACGCCAGGGGCATGCTTGCGAACGAGCGGATCGCGGATCCCAAGTTTCGAAAGGAAGTGGGCAACATCCTGGCGGCCGCCGAGCACAGGCACCTGGAGGAGTTGACGGTCAAGATCAAGGACGGCGCCGAGGGGTCGGACGAGGCCCTTCTCGCCCTCGGCCAGGAGGCCCGGGACAGCGGGCTCCAGGAACTGGCCCTTTTCAATCTCTTCGTCGTGAGCAAGGAGGCGAATGACATCCCGAAGGTGCTCGAAAGGGGAGCACAGGTCCTGGCCAAGACGCAGGATGCGAAGCGCCGGCAGGACGTGCTGGCCACGATGGCCCACTTCTACCTGGAAGCGGGCGATTTTCCGAACGCGGCCGCGTATTCGGAACAGGCTGCCGAAGGGGCCGGAGGCGAGGAACAGACCGAACACCTGATGCGGGCCGCCAAACTCCGCGGGTGGATGGGGGATCCCCTGGCTGCGGTGAAGGGATACCAGAAGGCCCTGCCCCTGCTGCCCGCCGCAAAGCGGCCGGAGGTGGAGAAGGAGATTCTGAATCAGTACAAGGCGCTCGGCGATACCTCGGAAGTCCTCTCCCGGTCCCGGGAGCTTGCGAAGCAGGAGCCCGGGGAGATGAACTGGGCCTTCCTGTACGGAGACGCCCTGGTCCAGAAAGGAATGCGGGCCGAGGCAATGGAGGTCTTCAAGAAGCTGGACGAACTGTTCGCCCGCAAGGTTGCCTCCTCCCCGGGCGGCGTGACGCCGGAGGAGAGGGCCTTTGCCGCGCAGGCCCGGTTCTACCGGGCCGGCGAGGAGATGGAAGGGTTCAAGCGGATTGCCATCCAGGGGGACAAGATCGAGAATGACCTGATCCAGAAGAAGCTGGCGGCCCTTCAGTCGGTCGAGGCCGCAGGGCTGGAGGTGGCTCAGTACTCCAGCCCGCGCTGGACGATTGCCTCCCTGATGATGGCGGCGGAGGCGAACGACGAAATCTCCCGGTTCTTCCTCGAAGCGCCCGAGCCCAAGGGACTCGACGCGGAGCAGGGGGAGCAGTACCGGAAGCTGGTCCAGGACAAGGTCCAGCCGTATCGCGAGAAGGCCCTGCGGTACAGGAAGGCGGCCCTGGAGAAGGCCTACGATCTGGGGATCTTCTGCCCGGAGGTGATTGCCTGTTACGCTTTTCTCCACAACGGCTCGCCTCCCCCGCGAATCACCCGGGGAAGCCTGCGGCTCCCTTCCGACGGGAGTCCGGGACAGAGCCCGGAGGCCATCCTGAAATCCCTCTACGCGGACCCGGGAAACCTCGCTCTCCTGGAGTCCCTGGCGGTTGCCTATGCAGAGCAGGGCAAGAAGGATCTGGCGTCCCTTGTCCTGCACCGTATCCTGGAACGGAATCCGCAGCACGCTCCCAGCCAGAACCTCCTCGGCCTCCTGCGGCTCCTCCAGGGGGAGGATCAGGAGGCCTATCTCTTTTTCCACAAGGCCCTGGAATTCGATCCCACCCTGGACGATGCGAGAGCAAACCTCGTTGTGCTCAACGAAGGATACGGGAATCTCCAGAAGGCCAAGGAGAGCCTGTCGCAGATTGCGGATCGCGCGGCCCTTGCATCCTCGAAGGCCCGTTACGTGCATCCGGATTTTCTCGCCGCGGCCGGCCGAGCGGAGGTTGTGGCCTTTGACGGTTCGGAAATCGAAGCCCTGGAGAGGCAATAGGGAATCATCATGACGAAACGGAATGCCCTGAGGCTCGAGCCGGCCTGGCTGCTTCTGGCCGGGGTTCTGTTCTCCGCCTGCGGAACGGGGAGCTTCACAGGAGAGGTGGGCGAAGGCGGTTCCGGCGGCGGTGGCTACGTGATCCCCGGAAGAGAGATCTCGGGAGACTGGGACATCCAGGTGGTGGACGACAACGGGAATGCCGGTGTGCTGGGGGGGATGCGCCTCAACGGAGAGAGGCAACCCGCCATTGCGTACTTCGTCGTCGCCGGTACCGTGTACTGGGTTCGGTACGCCGCCTATGACGGCTGGTCCTGGGAGATCGAGACCGTCCACGAGACCGATACCCAGACAGGCTGCGGCCTGACCATGGACCCCTCCGGAAGGCCGGTGCTGGCTTACGTGGGGGGGAACCGGACCCCCCTGTACTATTGGCCTTTCCAGTCCGACCTTCTCCTGGCGAGCTGGACCGGCGCGGGCTGGGAGACGGAGGCTGTGGACGAGGCCGGGGTCGTGGGTCTCTGGCCCTCCGTCGCCTTTGACGGGTTCGGTCTCGCGGGGATCAGTTATCAGGATCTAGGGACCGGGATCGACTACAACGACTTTCACCTGCGGGACCTCAAGTATGCCTATTCCACCGGCGGCGCCTGGACCACGGAGACGGTGGATCGGGACGGCGGCGGCTATTACACGAATCTTCTCTTCGACCGGGACGATCAGCCGGCCATCGTCTACTGCGGCAACGTGCAGGACGACCACCAGGCAGTGAAGTTTGCCTACCGCGGAGACTTCGGCTGGGAGGTCCGGACGGTCGACTCCGCGGTCGATTGCGTGGAGGGCAGCCTTTCCGCGCGCAGCCGGCCGGGGGGAGGCTTCGGCATCGCCTACTACGACGATCGCTATCAGGACCTGAAATACGCCACGTACCTGAGCGGGGTCTGGGTCCGGGAGACCGTCGAGTCCCACAACAAGGTCGGCAAGTATTGCTCCCTCGCCTACGGCCCGGACGGGCAGCCTGTCGTCAGCTACTATTACTGCGGCAGGAGCACGGATGACGGTTGCCAGGGCGGCGGCGATCTTCGGGTCGCTCGGAAGACCCAGACAGGATGGGAGACCGTTACCGTAGATTCCGAGGGCAACACGGGCCTGTTCACGTCCATCGAAGTTACCAGCACCGGGACGATCTTCGTCTCCTACTACGACAAGTCGCAGGAATGCCTCAAGATGGCGGTGCACAGATAACCGGCGTCCCGTGCCCCGCTCCTTTCTTTGACAAGCCCTCGCTGGCCTGCATACAATCGTCGCCCCCGAAAACTTCCGAACCGAGGACACGAGCCATGGCAAGGACGACGAAGGATCTGCTGGCCGCGCGCGAAAGGAACGTGCCGAGGGGGCCGTTCAACATCCACCCCATCTTCGCCAGGGAGGCGAAGGGCGCCTTGATCACCTCGGTGGACGGAGAGGAATTCATCGACTTCGCCTCCGGCATCGGAACCGTCAACGTGGGGCACTGTCCGGAGTCGGTCGTGAAGGCCGTCGTGGACCAGTGCGACAAGTTTCTGCACACCTGCTTTCACGTGGTCATGTACGAGCCGTACGTCGAGCTGGCCGAGCGGCTCAACGCCCTGACCCCCGGGGACTTCCCCAAGAAGACGATGTTTGTCAGCAGCGGAGCGGAGGCTGTGGAGAACGGAGTGAAGATCGCCCGCTACTTCACGGGCCGTCCGGGCGTGATCGCCTTTGAACAGGGCTTCCATGGACGGACGCTCCTCGCGATGAGCCTGACGAGCAAGGTGAAACCGTACAAGCTAGGCTTCGGCCCGTTTGCGCCCGAGGTCTACCGCATGCCGTACCCGTACTGTTATCGCTGCACGTTCGGGTTGACGTACCCGGACTGCAGGCTCGCATGCGCGGAGCGCCTGGAAGACTTCTTCGTCAACCACCAGGCGGCCGAGCAGGTCGCCGCGGTGATCGTCGAGCCCGTAGCGGGAGAAGGAGGGTTCATCGTACCCCCGGAGGGCTACCTGGCCCGGCTGCAAGAGATCTGCCGGCGCCACGGCATCGTCCTGATCCTGGATGAGATCCAGTCCGGGATGGGGAGGACCGGGAGGCTTTTTGCGAGCGAGTTCTTCGGCGTGGCGCCGGACATCCTGCTGACAGCCAAGTCGCTGGCCGCCGGGCTGCCCCTTGCGGGGGTGACGGGCAGGGCCGAGGTCATGGATGCCCCGCATGTGGGAGGGCTGGGAGGAACCTTCGGCGGGAATCCGGTGGCGTGCCGCGCCGCGCTCGCCGTGCTCGATCTGATCGAAAAGGAGAATCTGCTCGCGAAATCCCGTGCGATCGGAGAAACAATCGCGGCCGCCATGAGCGCCTGGATGGACAGGTACCGGATCGTCGGAGACGTTCGTGGCATCGGGGCGATGCGGGGCTTCGAGCTGGTCAAGGACCGGGCGACAAAGGAACCCGCGGCCGACCAGACCCGGCAGATCGTCTCCGCCTGCAGGGCCCGGGGCCTTCTCACCCTGAGCTGCGGGAGCTACGGAAACGTGATCAGAATCCTCGCGCCCCTCGTCATCACGGAACCGCAGCTCGACAAGGGGCTCGCGATTCTGGAAGAGGCGATCGCCGAGGCGGACGCGAGCCTCTGAAGGGAGGTCTCCGGTTTCCTTCTTCCCTGCGGGCTGGATTCCGGATGTCGCCGGTTCCCGAGGAATGAGGCGTAGTTGCGCTACCTTGAATGACGAGGGAGGGCGCCGGACGCCACAGACGGGAGTCTTTCAGCAGCCTCTCCTAGGCCTTCCTTCGGGGCCGGAAGGTCAGGACGCAGGCGTCATCCAGCTGGGTTGTCCACAGATCCATGGTGTACTCAAAGACGCTGCCGAAGAATCCGTGGTCGAAGGCGTCGGCGTGCTCGCACATGTCCGCGACCTCGGCCCGGGAGAGCCCGGCCATGCGCCAGGCTTCCTTGAGGGGGCAGCGGGGAAATCTGACGACCAGCTCTTCGGAACCGGATCGCACGACGTGAGGATCATTGAGTTCCCCTCCCGCCGGCAGGAACCCGAGCAGCCAGTCCCGGAAGCCCTCGAGATCCTTCGGATAGTCCATCCGCTTCGCCATGTTGGCGCCGTGATGGTAGAGCGCGCGCTTGAAGATGGCGGCCGACCGTTCCGCTCCCAGCTCCCTTCGCATCTCCCGCAGAACCTCGGTGTAGATCAGTGCGCGGTTGGCGTGCGCCAGGAAGACATCCTTGCGAAGGGCTTCGATTCTCTCTCTGTCTCCGCTCATGTTCCCCCTTTCATGGGCCGGGAGGAAACCCGGCCAGGATCTTCCGCACGTCCTCGTTGATGTCTTCCTGCATCTTCTCCGGTTTCGCGTACTTTCTCACGATGCCGGTGGCCATCCCACGCCAGACAAGTTCTTTCTTCTTTGCGTCTACGATATCGATCACCAGGGTGCCTTCCTCAAAGTAGCTCACGTCGACCCGCCCGCCGTAAGGCCCCCACCAGGGGTCGTACCAGCCGTAGCGACCATAGTCCTGAATGCGCATGCGTTCCTTGATCCCCGCGTGGACGACGACCACGAAGTCGGCCCGTTCCGTCTCGGCCAGCGAATAGCCCTTGGATCCGAGGACCTTGTCCACCGCTATCTGGACGCGCTTCTTGACGAGGGGGTTCTTTGCCAGTTCGTCGTCCGGCATTTCCGCTTCCGACCACGCATAGTTCTTGTAGGTCTGAAAGTCGACCTCCCGGTCATAATCGTGTTTCACGGAGACCGAGGAACAGCCCTGCAGTGCGAGCGAAAGAACTCCCAACACCGCTGCGACCCTCCTCATGATGTCACCTCCTGTCGGCGCTTCTGTGCTTGCGTTCGAAAACCCGCTGCGGGGCTCTTTCCCCAGGGTCTTCCACGTTACGGGGATGGGCTGAACAAGGCCCCATCGCGCACCCTCTCCAGGGCCATCCCGTTGATCTCCTCGGCTCGTGCGGCCGAAGAGGACTCTGTGTAGCAACGCAATTCCGGCGCGTTCCCGGAAGGTCTCAGGTGGACGACATCCCCGTTACCGAAGGCGATGCGTGCGCCGTCCGTGAAGTCCAAAGACGCCGGCGGGTCGAAAAGATCCTGAAAGGCCCGTGCGGCGAGGGTCGCCCCCTCCTTCCTGAATCGTTCGACGATCTGCGCTCCCCGCTCGCTCGGGAAATTCCTGACGATGCCGCTGTGCGTGAAGCGTGGGGGAAGCCCGGAGACGAGGGCGGAGACGGGACATCTCCGCTCGACAGACAGGAAGAGGAGGGCGAGGACCGGGAGAACCGCGTCCCTCGTGGGCAAGGCCCTCAGCAAGCCCGTGCAGCCCGGCCTTCGGATATCCGTTGCGGTCAGAAAGCCCCCGTTGGCCTCGTAGCCCACCACCTTGCCGTATCCCTCCCGCACCGCATTCTGCATGGATTCGATCACGTAGGGGGAACCGATCTTCGTCCGGAAGGTTTTGCCGAACCGGCCGCACAGCTCCAGGGCGGTGTTGCAGCTCACCGGGGCGGAAACGCTGTCCGCGCCCAGGAATTCCGCTGCGAGAATCCCCAGGACATCGCCCCGCACCACCCTGCCCGTCTCGTCCGTCACCAGAGGGCGGTCCCCGTCGCCGTCCGCAGAGACCAGGGCATGGGCTCCGTGCTCACGGACCCAGCCGGCCAGGCCGTTTGCATCTTCCACGGCCTCCGTATCCACCGGTACGAAGGCCCCGGACCATCCGACGTTGACGACTTCCGCGCCGAGGCCGCGCAGAATCCTCGGGAAGATTTCCCGCGAGACCGTCGAATGCTGGTAGAAGACGATCCTCAGGCCATGCATGCAGCCGGAAGGAAAGAACCTGAGGAACCTCAGCTCGTAAAGATTTCCGGCAAGCGGGCTCTCTTTCATGCGGGGGCGGCCGTATTCCGGACGCAGAGCGCCCTGATCGGTGAAAAAGGGGCCCGACTCGCCCCTGAGGAACTCCCTGTCTTCCCTGATCGCCTCGTAGAGGCGGACGATCTGCCGTTCATCCGGCTTGAGCACCTCGCCCCAGGGCATATTGAATTTGATGCCGTTGCGGTCGTCCGGGATGTGGCTGCCGGTGACCATGATGCTTGCCGCGTTTTGTTCGATCCCGAGGCAGGTGAGGGCGGGCGTCGGGATCGTGCCGCAGAAATCCAAGGCCAGGCCTGCCCGGCGGACCGCAAAGGCCACGGCCCCGGCAATGCGCGGGGTGCTCGCTCGGAGGTCTCCGGCAAGGAGAACCTTCTCGGCGTCCGATTCCCGTTTCAGGTATTCGAGGAAGGCGCGGGTGCAAAGAAAGCACTCCCGGTCCGTCATCTCGTCCACCAGCCCGCGGACTCCGCTCGTACCGAATTTCAAAGGCATGGCCCTCCTACCTCATGCGCATCCGCGGCCGTCCCGGCGCGGAAACCTCCTAGCATCTACTTTACCTGATTGCCCCGGACCCGGTCGAGTGCCGCCCGCAGGATGCTCTTGGGAAGGGGGCTCGCGCGAGGAGAAGGGGGATCAGTCAGGCCCCACGCGAATACAGACATTCAGGTGGAGGTGCCGGATTCCGAGCCTTTGTATCGGAATCTGAAAGACGCTGCCGTCCCGGATGCCCGGAGGCACGTTTACGGTGAGGGTCCTTTTTCCCCAAAGCCATCCTTTCCCGTCGCAGTGCAGGCAAGGGAACGGGAAGGAGTCGCCCCGGCCGCCGCAGAAGGGACAGTGACGGTAGATCGGAACCTCCAACGGGACGCGGATGCCCGAGGCGGCCTCGTCCGGATCCAGGATGAATTCCACGTTCAGGTCCTTCAGGGATTCGACCTTACGGACGGGGCCGAAGAAATCCCGCCGTATGTGATCGAGGATCTCTTCGATGTCCGGCAGGACGGTGCCGAAATCCTCCCAGAGAGACAAGGGACCTCGATGGGCGGGCTCGGGTGCGGAATCGAAACGGCTTTCATGGGCCTTCAGTTGGTGGTTGTAGGACCGGCGTCTTTCCTCGTCACGAAGCACCTCGTAGGCTTCCTGCACGTCCCGAAATCTCTTCGGATCCGGCTCCCGGCTCCGGTCCGGATGGAAACGCAAGACCTGCCTGCGGTGGGCCCTCCGGATCTCGTCCGCCGTTGCATCCCGCGACACATCAAGAATGAAGTAATAGTCCTTCATCCTCAACTCCTCCTCGTCCGACAGAAGAAGCAGCGGATTCGGTCACGCAGCCCTCAATACCCTGTCCATAATCACGGAGACGGTGACGGTCAAGTCCTCAAATCCGGGAAAAAAGTTGCGAAGGGAAGGGAGGAAAACTCGGGAGCGGGGCTTGACCGCTCGGGTCACCATGATTAACTCTTGCCTGCTTGTGTACCATTTCATCAACAACTTGAACAGGAGGTGCGCCATGATGGTTCGTTGGGACCCCTACCGCGACATCGATGCCCTTCAGAGAAATATCAACCGCCTTTTCGGCGATTCGGCTTCCACGAGACATTCCGGGCGGGAAGGCTCCGAGGCAGTGTGGATGCCCCCGGTAAATACGTACGAGGACAAAGAGGGATTTACCCTCACATGCGACCTCCCCGGTCTGGGGCAGAAGGATGTGAGGCTGAATCTGGACAAGGACACGCTTACGATTTCGGGCACGCGGAGAATCGAATTCGAGGATAAACGGGAGAACTACCAAAGAATCGAGAGCGCATTCGGCTCCTTCAGCAGATCTTTCACCATCCCCGCGACCGTGGATGCCGAAAAGATTTCAGCCCATATGGAGAACGGGGTCTTGTCCGTACGGCTTCCCAAGCGAGAGGAGAGCAAGCCCAAGCAGATCGAGGTGAGAATAAAATAGAGACGGATCGGGGTTCTACGCACGCCTCCGCCCTTCCGGGCGAAAAGCGTCCTTCGACCTTGGGGGCCGGGGGCTAGATATATCTGTTTTCCTTGAACCACCGGGCTGCTTCGGTGATGCTCTGCTCAATCGGCCGCTCTCCGAGCCCAAGCTGCGTCCGGGCCTTGGAGCAGTCCCACCAGGAGAAGTGGCTCCCGACCCGGACCCAGGACGCACTTGTCAATGGGGGCTTCCGGGTGAAGGACGCAAGCAGCTCATAGGCATGGCCTGAGAGTACGGCCACGCCCACAGGGAGTCGAATCGAGGGGGATTTTCCCATTCCGGTTACCGCGACGATCAGATCGAAGAACTCCTTGATCCCGACGTTTCGATTTCCAAGGATGTATTTCTCGCCGACCCGACCCTTTTCCATGGCCGCAACGATACCCCTGGCGCAGTCCGCCACGTCGATGACATTGATGCCGCCGTCCACATAACCCGGAAGCTTTCCTTTCATGATCTGGATGAGCAAGGCTCCCGAAGGTGTGGGCTCGCTGTCCCGCGGTCCGATCGGTACTGTCGGGTTCACGATCACGACCGGCAGCCCGTTACGCACGAATTCCAGAGCCGCCTGCTCGGCGCGGTACTTGGAGATGTAGTAGGGGTCCCGCGTGGCATGCAGATTGAACTCGGCGGTTTCATCAGCCGGCGTTCTCCCGTGGGCACCGAGCGCAGCCACGGAACTGCAGTAAACGACCTTCCGAATTCCTGCGTCGGCACATGCCTGCAGGACGTTTCGGGTCCCCTGTTCATTGGCACGGTACATGACTCCGGGGTCCGGCAGCCAGTTGGCGTAGACGGCCGCCAGGTGAAACACGCGGTCGCACCCCTGGACCGCGCGGCGGACCGACTGCGGATCGAGGATGTCGCCGCAGAACAACTCGAGGCGCAGGCCGTCCAGGTTCCCCATGCCGCTCGTCTTCCTCACCAGGCAGCGGACACACTCTCCCTTATCGACAAGCTCGCGGGTGACGGCCGAGCCGATGAATCCCGTGGCGCCGGTGATCAAGGTGGTCATGGACGGTTTCTCCTAGAGGTTCTCTCTCTGAATGAAGATCCCCTTGTCGACCTTCGAAAAAAAGTCCTGGTAGAACTTGGCGTCCTCGATCTGCTTCACGCCCATCACCCCGCCTCGGTTGTCGTACGTCTTGATCTGGAAATTGAGGCGCACCCGGGTCTCCGACCCGAACTCGCTTACATTTGCCGTCGCCTCGACAATCGAGTTCTTGGGCCAGGTGGCCTTGTTCTTTGAAAGCAGCTTCAGCAGAAGAGCTTGGGTCTTGTCTTCCACATTCATCTCTTTTGTCGCCGTCAGGAGTCCGAGATCGAGCACCGCGTTCTTGACGATGTACCCTTCATCCTGAAGGGTATTCAGCACGGCCTTCATCACCATCTTGGTGTCGTTGGTGCCGTAAGATCTGGTCTGGTATTCGCGTATCTGAAGCTGCGTTTTCGGCTGCGTTCCGGATGCGGTAGCGCAACCGCCGAAAAACAGGCCTGCGATCATAGCCAGGAGCCACGTTCTTTTCATGGGCCGCTTCCCGTCCAGGGCCTAGAACTTGCTCGTGTGGTAGGAAAACGATTCCACTAGGCCGGAGTTCTTGTCGAACTTGATGACCACGGTGAGCGTCTTCTGCGTCGTGGCCATCGCGCCGGCCCCTCTCGCGTAGGAACCGCCGACGCCTCCCAAGATCAGGGCATCTCCCGCAACCCCGCCTGCGCCGACGGCGCCTCCCAGGCTGCCGCCGCTTCCGGAATACGACGCCTCGGTCGCTATCTTGTCGTAGACCCAGGTTTCCTTGCCCTCCGCGTCCTTCGTCACGATGTTCGGCGAGCCCAGGGCCGATGCGACGTCCGCCTGCGACATGCCGACCCGTATTTCTTTCTGGACGATGCCGATGGTCATCTCTCTTTCCTTTGAGGAGCCCAGGTTCTGCTGGTGCTTTGCGGCGCTCGCGCATCCCAGCGCCATGGCGGCGATCAGAACAAGGCCTCTGTGAATCAGCGCAGACGCCTGCATGGTCATTCCTTTCCGACCGAAGGGTTTTCACTCCCGGAACACCCAAGGAAAACAACAAGATACGAATACAATGGGGAGCAGCTGAAGTCAAGGGAGAAGATATCGACTCGCGTTTCCGCGGGCATAGCTTCTCCCGGGCTGGCAGGGGAAGTCGGGGCCTCCACCGCCGAACAGGCTGTGCGCAAAAAGGAGTTTCCACCTTGACGTGGAGGAGGCCAGCGTGGCCTGAAGCCATGCCCGCTGGGTCGGCCCCAGCGCATAGCCCTCCGGCCGATTGAGCACGTACGGATCGTAGGTCGAAAACGCCAGCGGATCGAGCCAGATCAAATCCCCGAAAGGTCTCGAGAGGCCTCCCGCTTGTCTTGCCGGCTCGTTTCCCTGTATGGTTGAAAGGGCTGCCCGCTGCGACGGGAAACTGTCGACAGCCGGAACGCAAGTTTTTTTCAGAAAAGGGAGACGGAAATGGTCGACTACAAAGGGTACCGTTTCATTCGATTCGAGACGGAGGGGAGGATCCTTACGGCGACCCTGAACCGGCCGGAGTGCCTGAACGCGGTGAACGCAGAAATGCATTCCGAACTCGTGCAGATGTACGCGGATTTCGACAGGGACGAAGAGGCGGACGCGATGATCCTGACCGGAGCCGGAAGAGGATTCTGTTCCGGCGGCGACATTTCCGGGGGACTTCTAAAAGGGGAGGATCCGGAAAAGGCCAAGGAGCGGATCTTCCGAGAGGCCCGGAGGCTGATCCTGAACATCCTGGAGGTGGACAAGCCGATTCTCGCCGCGGTGAACGGCCCTGCAGCGGGCCTGGGCGTGACGCTGGCCCTCTTCTGCGACATCGTCTATGCGTCCGACAAGGCCCGGCTCGGGGACACACACGTCAAGGTCGGTATCGCGGCGGGGGACGGAGGTGCGGTGATCTGGCCCCTCCTCGTCGGGGTCAACCGGGCAAAGGAACTGCTCATGACCGGAGACATGCTTTCCGCCGAGGAGGCCTTCCGGATCGGCCTCGTCAACCACGTGGTGCCCCATGAAGAATTGATGAACGTCGTCCGCCGCAGGGCCGGACAGCTTCTGTCCGGAAACGCGCAGGCGATTCGGGGAACGAAGAAGTCGGTGAACGCCTACATCCACTGGATGGTCAACCAGGTCCTGGACCTCTCGATGCATCTCGAGAAGGAATGCTTCGACCGGATGCTTCGGCCCTCGGCCGGCTGATTGCAACCGGTCCGCCGAGGTGATACAAGAGGGGGCGCCGCAAGGCAGGACGCGATGCGGATCGACCCGAACCGGGCGGAGCCTCGCGGAGAGGGCAAAAGCAAGGCGTCCGCCGGAAGAGAACCGCTGTCGAAAGGGGGAACCCATGAAGAAGAACGAACTGGTCGCCTTGCTCAAGTCGGTGAGTGTGGAGGAACTGGAGCGCGCGATTCCGATGAAGCAGGAGATGGAAAGGCTCCAGTCGAGGAGGGCCGGCCTCGAGAAAGAACTCGCCTCCGTCGTCAAGCAGATCGAGTCGCTGGGACGGCTCGAACCCGCCGGGGCGAAGACGTCCCGGAGGGTTCCAAGGAAGGCGGCCGGCAGGGCGAGGGGGAGAATCGCGCAGTCTTCTCTCGCTTCCCTGGTCGTTGAGATCCTCAGGGAAAAGAAGAGGCCTCTGGGTATCAATGAGATCTGTGACGCCCTGCTCAAGGAGAAGGGCTACAGGACGCGCGCGAAGGACTTCAAGGCGCAGGTCCGGGTGACGGTCTACAAGAACGACAAGGGGTGGTTCAAGAAGGTCAAGGCCGGCCTGTTCGCCCTCTCGGCCGACCCGCAGCCGACCGGGAAGGCCGAGAAGCGGCCCGCCGGAGCGGCGGCGAAACGGTCCGGGGCCGGAGCGACGAAGAAGGCCGGAGCGTCGGCAAGGTCGAGAGCCGGCAAGGCCGGAGCGAGCACGGTCAAGAAGAAGGGAAACCAGCCGGCCGGGAAGCCGGCGAAACGGAAAAAGAAGTGAACCGGCGATTGAGGGCCCTTCGCGGGAGCGAGAGAATTCAGTCATGAAAGCCAAGGCCGTCGGGAAACACTGGATCATTCGGATCGACAAAGGGGAGGAGATCGTGACGGTCCTCGAACGGTTCTGCCGGGAGCATGACATCCGGCTCGGCACCGTATCGGGAATCGGCGCCACCGACCGCGCCGTCATCGGCCTGTTCAGGACGCGCACCAAGGAGTATGTTCGGAAGGAGCTGGTGGGCGATCACGAGATCACAAGCCTGACGGGGAACATTTCGAGGATGAACAACGGGGTGTACCTTCATCTCCACGTCAACCTGTCGGATGCGAACCACCTGACCTATGGGGGGCACCTGAATTCCGCGGTCGTCAGCGCGACCTGCGAGGTCGTCGTGCGGGGGCTGGAAGGGGAAATGGAAAGGGAGTTCAGCGAGGAGATCGGGCTGAACCTCTATCGTTTCTGAGGGCCTTCGGACCGGCGCTTCGTCAACGCCTGCCGCTCAGGATGGTTCCGGCTTCTTTTCCTTCTTTTTTTCCTTTTTTTCCTTCTTCTTGCTTTCTTCGGGGAGATCGGCAGGCGTCTCCTCTTGCTTCGCCTGGAGCTTTTGGGCCTTGAGAAGCGCCATCTCCTCTTTTTTCCGCTCGAGGGCCTGCAGGGCTCGGACCCTCCTCATGGTCCTTCGCAGTTCCGCCCGCAGGTGTCGGAGGCGCGCGTCCTTGGGGATCCGTTCCTTGTCCACCCCTCTTTCGACCAGCAGGTTGCGACGCGACTGGATGGCGCGCTGATAGGCTGCCTTTTGGGCTTCTCGAGACTGCTTGCTTTCCGATGACATGTTCCTCAATGCCTCCTCATCGCGGGTCCACGGCGGATTCTCTAGATAGCCACAAGCCCTGCACAATGTCAATCGGCGGGCGTAGAGCGTACAGGGGCCCGGACGGGCCGGTCAGGGTTCCTCAAAGGGTCCGAAGTACTCCTTCAGATCGAAAATGCGTATCCGATCCATCTTCTCCTTTCGTATCGTCTTCATCATGGCAAGGGTCTTCCAGAAATACAGATTGCCTTCAAAGGCGTTCTGCGGCCTGAGGATCAACTCGTTCGGCGTCGATGAAACGGGGTCCAGCTTCTGTGCGATCCGATCCATGACCTCGACGCGGTTCATCTGGTAGTAAGTGTAGATGATACGGTTGAAATCGATCACGTAGTAGCGAAATCCCTTGCGGTAGAGCGCCTCGAGGGCCTCCATGCTTTCCGGCGGCCTCTCCACGTCCCCGACGCCCACGTATACCTGGCAGAGGGGCACGCCCGTTGCGATCTGCCGGGTCGTGGGTTGCCTCTTCAGGAACGCCATGGCCTCGGCATAGCCGGAGGCGGGCGGAAGAACCCGGGTCCAACTGCACAAGACGCCGCTGACCGCCAGCAGGGCGAGAAGGACGGCCTTCAGGGGTGTGCGGGCCCCCGGCGGCAGGAGAGGAAGGGCGCCCTTGGTCCCCGGGGCGGGAAACAAGGCCGCAGCCGAAAGGATGGCGGCCGGCGGCAGGATCAACACGAAGAAACGCGACAGGCCCGCGTTCGTCAGGCTGTAGAGCACGAAGGGGAATGCGAACCAGGCGCCGAGGATCCGGTCCCCGAGCGACGGACGCCGAAACGCGACGAAGAGGCCTGCGGCGAGAAGCGCGAGGGCCAGGATGCCGTTCATGTGCTGGTAGAGATAAGGGAAGGTGAGGAACCCGGCCGGGCGGAAATTCTCGGAAACGTATCCCCAGAGCAGCGAATGCCAGAATCCGTAAAGGACCTGCTCGAGGAAGGTGGGCGTGGTCATGGGGACCTGGAGTCGACGGAAAAGGATGAAAACCAGGTGGTAGAAGGACTCCCAGAGAAAGGCGGGAAGAAGGAAGAAGCCCGTTAGGAGAAAGAGGCGCATTCTTCTGACGTCCCGCGCGATGCCGCCCGGTTTCCGGTAGAGCAGGAGTTCGAGCAGGAAGATCAGGGCGAAGATCACGATACAGCGGTTGTGCGCTGTGAATCCGATCCCCAGGAAGAGGCCGCACAGGGCCATGTCTTTCTGGGAGAGCCCCGGATAGCGGCAGCGGCTCCTGGTATAGAACACAAAGGCAAGGACGACGAAGAACAACGTGTCTACCTCGGCCAGGCAGCTTCTGGAGTAGTGGATGTGGTAGCCCATCACGGAGAGGATCAGGGCCGCAGCCAGTCCCACCCTGTCGTCGTACAGGATCCGGCCCGCGAAGAAAACGGCGAGCACGGTCAGGGTGCCGAAGATCGCATTGACCACGTTGCCGTTGTGCGGGCTTTCGCCTGCCAGAAGATTGGCTGCGGCGACAAACGTGACGTGGAGGATGCGCCCGTACTTGGGGGGCAACCCCTCGGTTTCCTCGCGAATGCGCGGAAGCTCCACTTCTCTCTTCCAGACGTCCTGGCCGGACAAGCGTTCCTCGAGAAACCGCCTTGCGCTGTCATAGACCCCTCTGCAGAAGGTGGAGAGAAAACGGGCCTCCAGAGCGTAGGACCCCTCGTCCCATATTGCCGGCTCCAGCTCCGTCACTCGATGGAAGCGAAGGGCCGCCCCCAGCAGCAGGATGAGGAGCAGGGCGGTCGCACACTTCCACCCCGCTACCCGGGGTTTCTCCCCTGCCGCTGTTCCTCGTTGCGCACCCGAAGAATCCATACCCCCTCCCTCTGCCGGCCGGGGAGCTGGCTCAGAACGGTTCATGCCCCAAGTCTCTCCTGCAACATGTTCCGGAATCGTCTTTCCGCAGGCCGTTCAAAAGGGTCCGCTAAAACTGGAAATAGATGAACGGCTCGGGATGCTCCTCCGCCTTTCCCGGGTAGAAATTCGCGAAGTAGACCACCGAAAGCAGCATCAGGCTCGCGGCCCCATAGGTCCAGAGCCGGCGCAGGAAGGGTGCCGCGTCCCGGAACCGGCTCAGCCAGGTGCGCAGGGCATGGTAGAAGACGAGACAGGCCGCGAAGGCCGGCACGGAGGAGGCGAACAGCATCTCCGTGACGGTTCCCGACTTCAGCGAAGAGGCCATGGAGGCGAAGATGAGGAGCGCCTCCTGAAACGTGCCGGCCCGGAAGAACACCCAGCCCCATGCGACAAGCAGGAAGGTGGTCGCCACCGAGAGCGCTCCGCCAAGGCGGGTTTCAAGGAAGGCCGCGAGCGCAGGCGCCCGTTCGCACACCTCGACGAATCTTCGATGCGCGACAAGGAGCAGGCCGTGATAGGTTCCCCAGAGGAAGAACGTCCATGCGGCCCCGTGCCAGAGCCCCCCGAGCGCCATGGTGATCATGAGGTTCGCGTACATCCGCGGTTTGGAGCATCGGTTGCCGCCGAGAGAGATGTATAGATAGTCCCGCAGCCACGTACTCAGGGTGATGTGCCATCGCCTCCAGAATTCCCGCGGGTTTCGCGCCAGGTAGGGAAGCCGGAAGTTCTCCGGCAGCTCGTAGCCGAAGAGGTTCGCGCACCCCCGGGCCATGTCCGTGTACCCGGAGAAATCGAAGTAGATCTGAAAGGTGAACGCCAGGCAGGCCACCCATGCGTCCATCCCGGCCGGGCCGGGGATGCCGGAGAAGCCCTGGTTCGCGATGGGTGCGAGCTTGTCGGCCAGCAGGATCTTCTTGAAGAGGCCCACCATGAACAGCCGAATCCCGGCCTCGAAACGATCGCGCCGGAAGGAGACGGGCCCGCCAAGCTGCGGGATGAGCTGACCCGCCCGTACGATCGGGCCCGCGAGGAGCTGCGGAAAGAAGGAGAGAAAACAGGCGAACAGGGAGAAGTCCCGAATCGGTCGGAAGGTCCCCCGGTAGCAGTCCACCGAGTAGCTCATCCCGATGAAGATGTAGAAAGAAATCCCCACGGGCAGGAGAATGTCGACCGCGTCAAAGGCCCTCTCCCCTCCGATCATTCGGGCGAGGCCCGAGCAGGTTTCCAGGAGGAAACCGGCGTACTTGAAATACCCGAGGAGGCCCAGGTTCAAGGCGACCGAGACCCAGATGCCGAGGGTCCGCCTGGCAGGCCAGCGGTCCATCCAGAGCCCGGTGAGATAGTTGATGAGGGTGACGAGAAACAGAAGCGCGGCGTATTTCGGCACCGCATCCATGTAGAAGATGTAGCTCGTCCCCAGCAGCCACCATTTCCGCAGGCCGGCGGGAAGAAACCAGAAGCCGGCGACCGCGAAGGGCAGGAACATGGCAAACAGGGTACTGTGGAAGAGCATGGTCGATCAGTCCGTCGATTGCGGCCGCGCCGGCCCGGCGACCGCCTGCCGGGGCAGGAGTTCGTGATCCCCGAATGCCTTCACCAGGATCCCGGCAAACCGGCTTCCGCCCTCGTCGCTCAGATGGAAATCGTCGAGGAAATAGGCCGGGTGGTCCTTCATCGCATCCTTGGCCTCCACGAGGAGGGCCCCGGTCTCCTCCGCGACCTCCCGCAGGGTCGCGTCCACGGCATGGAGCACCGCAAAGGCCTCTTCTCCCCGGGCCTCAAGCAGCCTGTTTTCATCGTAGAGATACGTGCACAGGACAGGAGTGGCCCCCAGGGCGTGGGAGAGCCTGCAGAAGGTCCTCAGGTGGTCCGCCATCTTCTCCAGGCGGGCCGTGAGGTTCTCCTCGGAGAGCTTCAGATTGAACAGCCTCGTCGCTTCCAGGAACACGAGGAACCGGGCCGCGGATCCGTAGAGGAGGTTGCCCACGCGACTGTGCTTCAGGATGTTCCCGATCGGGTGAAACCCCCAGGTTGCATCGGCGATGGGAAGCAGCCATTGGCCGTCATGGCTTCCGTCCGGTTCGTAGCCGCGGGTGTACAGACAGACGAAATCGTTCGGCCCGACCAGAAACACCACGATGTCCGGTTTCACGTACTCGCCGATGAGGGCGAGATTCACCAGATTGGTGGAGTAGGTGTAATGGGCCATCCCGAAGTTGAGGACCTCCACCCGCTTCGGCAGCGGGGGGTCGTTCGCAAGACGTTCGACGGCCCCCGGCCAGGTATCTTCGTAGTCCCGCTGGTGCTGCCCGAGCGTGACCGAATCGCCGAAGCAGGCGATCCGGAACAGGTCCTCGCCCTTGGGAAGGATCTCCCTCCGCGTGGATCGGTAGCCCAGATTGTTGAAATCGATCCGAAGGCTTCCGTATTCCACGCGTTGCCCCTTTCTCCCCGTGAAGAACCGGTATCCGTCCCGCTGGCCCATGATCTCCAGGCGGTTTTTCCCGAGCATCCACATGAACCGCCCCTTGGGTTCCCTCCATGCGGTGACGAGGCGCAGGCTGAGTTCGAGGAAAAGCCCCAGGAGCAGGGTCCAGGAGAGGATCCATCGGATCGAAGGGCATCGGAACCGAAGTCGCATCGTACCGGATTCACCCCGGGCAGTGTTCTGGGGCCAGACTATCCGCCAAGGTTCCTCTGATCCACCCATGCCTTCAGCCTCGCCCCGAGAAGGACCTTCGCTTGTCGGAGTTCGGCCACGTTCTTGCTCCCGGTCAGGAACAGGGCGATCCGGAAATCGCGCTTCAGGGCTTCCACGTAACGTTCGACCCCCGCGATCCCGTCCTTGGCGAGGATTCGGAGAAAGGGCAGCGCGATCCCGCAGATGTCCGCGCCCAGCGCGACCGCCTTGGCCATGTGGAGGCCGCTGCGGATGCCGCCGGTCGCGATGAGCGGCAGACCGACGCGGGCCTCGAGAACGGCCGCCGCCGTCGGGATCCCCCACTCCCTGAACCGGGAAGCATCCTTTCCGGACCGCAGGCTGTCGATCAGGGTCCAGCTCGTACCGCCCATGCCTCCCACGTCGATGGCCTGCACGCCGGCCTCCTTCAACCGCTCCGCAGCCTCGCGGCTGATCCCGTTGCCCACCTCCTTGCCGACCACCGGAAACCGTACCGAAGAGCACAGGCTCTTCAGCGCGGCCAGGCAACCCGAGAAATCCTCGTCCCCTTCCCTTTGAAAGACCTCCTGGGCCGGGTTGATGTGCACGCAGAGGCCGTCCGCCTCGATCGCCTCGACCGCTGCGGCCACACGCTCGTGCGGGATCTGCTTCAGGGCCGTGATCCCGATGTTTCCCAACAGCAGGACCGAAGGCGCAACGGACCGGACCGAGAAGGTGCCCGTCAGTTCCGGCCTCTCGATCATGGCGCGCTGGGAGCCCACGCCGAAGGCAAGCCCCCCGGCCTCGGCGACCCGTGCCAGCGCCTCGTTGATCTTCCGGGCCTCTTCGCAGCCGCCGGTCATGGCGGCGATCATCAGGGGAAGGTCGAGTTTTTTCCCAAGAAAGGTGCAGGAGGGGTCGCAGTTGCCCAGGTCCCGTTCCGGGAGCGCCTGATGAACGAGGTGCACATCCTCGAAGAGCGGGTCGCCGGTCTCGACCGTCTCGTTGAGGCATATGTCCAGGTGCTCGATCTTCCGGATTTCGGTTAGGTTCCTGCTTGTATCGGGACGTTCGGTCATTCTCTTGCCTCTCTAGCCTGCGTACCAGCCGAAGTAGAGCCGCACCATGATCGTGACCCAGACGATCCCGTAGACCACGCGGAGCTTCATCCAGTATGCGTCCATCTTCTGATCCGTGCGAAACAGAATGGGCACCAGCAACAGGAGCCCCTGGATCTCTCCCAGAATGAAAACGGTGTAGATCGTCGCCAGGACGTAGAGCGATCGGGCAAGCAGAAAGGCCTTGGGGATACCGATCACGATGGGCGTGGTGCGCAGGTTGTATTTCTTGTCGGAATCGTAGTCCTTGATGCACTGGACGACCTCGAAGGAGGCGGTGAAGATCCCGATCAGCAGGATGAGCCGGATCCCCTTGGGGGAGAAGTCCGGAATGGCCGGCCAGGCCATCGAAAGCCCCCACACGAAGCAGCCGATGATGTCGAAGTAGGCCATGTTCTTGAAGTAGTCTGTGTAGAGGAAGATGATCAGCAGGGCCAGGATGACCCCGAGACAGACGCTCTGGCTGTAAAGCAGGGTCAGGATCAGCAGGGCGGCGGTCAGGCAGACGATGAGCGCGAAGGCGGTTCTCTTGTGCGCCTTGATGTACAAGGCCTTTGCATGGTCCTTCTTCTCGTTGGCCAGATCGATTTCCACGTCGATGAAGTCATTGATGAAGTAAACGAGCACATTCAGAACGAAGGTTACGGCCATCCGGAGCGCGACGTCCGTAATTCCGAAGTGGAAGGCGAGCAGGAGCATGAAATTGGTAATGAGGGAATTGGCTTCCCTTCGCTTGAGGCGGTCGATGATCGCGCCCGAAAGGAGCCGGTAGCACACCCGGAACATCTGCTCCCCCTCTTCCGCGGCCTCGGGGTCAAGGACCTTGCGTTGTTCCATCGAGGCGCACTCCTCCACCGTGGTATCGGTTGTTTTCTCCTCCCGGCTGAATCGTCGGCCGCGGTCCGGAGGTCGGGGCCGCAGGCGAAACGAGCCGGTGGGTCATGGACAGGCCTTTCCGGTCTTTGCCGCCGTCAGGGATGAATGCCTGCGGAGCGAGCCGCAATGAGCCCGCTCGCCGTCAGGGCATGGGAGACGGACTCCACGTAGAAGAGCAGAGGCCTCGGCCCGTACATCTCGGGCCTGCACGGCCAGCTTCCGTCCGCCTTTTGCCGCTCCAGGAGATAGACCACGCCGTTCCGGATCACGCTGCGATAGCGGTCCGCGTCACAGCGGCACAGCTCGGTGATGGCGATGCCGGTGGCGCTCGCGCAGGAGGAAGCCCCCGGCGTGATGCCCCAGCCCCCGTCGCCGTTGACCGCCGCCACCAGGGCGGCTCGCCCTTTCACGGCCACCGGGTGTTGGGCGGGAAGGCCTCGGAGCACGGAGGCCTGAACGCACGGAAAGTTCCGGTAGAAGCCCCCCATCCATCCGCCGTCCAGGTCCTGCCGGTCGCTCAACCACGCGAACGGTTTGGTGAAATCAAAGGGCTCTTCCCCGCCGCAGATCCGGATCGCCTCCAGGATGTGTCCCAGGACGTCGGGAACGACCGCGTCGCCCGCGGACTGCCATGTGGACCAGAGCCCGTCGGGGCGGACGTTTTGCTTCAAGTACCCGAGGCCCTTGCGAATCGTCCCCCGGACCTGCCCCCTCACTTCGCCGTCTTCCTCGAACCGTTCGGCCTGGTTGAGGGCGATGAGGACCTGGGCGGTCGATTCGTTGTCCGATACGATGCCGGCCGAGTAGCCCCATCCGCCGTCCGGGTTCTGGTTCCGCAAGAGGAACGCAAGAGCCTGCGGCAGGCCGTTGTTCCGGAACTCCAGGTCGGCCGAGAAGGCCTGGATGAAGCTCGATGTGCCCCAGATGTCCAGGCTCACGTAGTTCCAGCATCCCGCTTCCTGTTGCGTCTTGAGCAGGAACGAGGCGGCCAGGCGGGCCTCCCGCAGGCGGTTGGTTTCCCGGAAAGCCATGAAGGCCAGGGCGGTCGAGACCGGGTTGTTCCAGATCGAGCCGTCCTCCCACTGCAGGGCCCGAAGCGGTTCCACGGCCTCCCCGTCTCCCAGGAGCACCCGCACGGCGAGCGCGTCGGCGAGGGCCCACGGCTTGATCGCCTCCCGCTTTTCTTCCGTGTTCGTCAGGTTGCGGATCCCGCTCAGAATCCGTTCCTTGGGGACGTACGTGTTCAGAGAGCGCCCGGCGACGGTGGCCAGGGCCGCCAGGGTCTCGGTCTTGCGGAGGAAGACCGGATCGAAGAGCAGGGGATCGGAGAGATCGATGGCGCCGAATCGCTCCATGGCGAGCGAATAGGCCATCTGCTCGTAGGTCTTTGCAACCTGATGATGGTCCTGGATGGCCTGCCCTCGCAGCCAGAGCCGGCCCTTCTGCACCGCGCTCTCGAATTCTCCCGCCTTGTCCAGGGCAACGACCGCGATGGCCGTCTCGAAGATCCGAGGACTCGACAGGCCCGACCATTTCCCGCTCGCCTCCTGGGTGTCGAGCGCATACCCGAGCGCCTTGTGGATGGCTCGCGTCAGCCCGGCGTCCGGGCCTCTGAGGTCGGCGAGCGCGCGCTGGACGGCGTCGGTGGTGATCTCCCCCTTCTTGACCACGTCCCGGACCACATGCTGCAGCTCCTCGCCCCTTGCGCCCAGGCTCAGGGCGATGCTTCGGGCGTGCATGGACATGTGTCCGCGTTGAATGCCCTCGGTGGCCAAGGCACGGACCGCGGCCAGGTTCTGGGCGAGCCCGACGGCGGCGGCGATCCTGCCCAGATCCGAAGCGGTCCGCACCTTCATGAGCTTCAGGCAGGCCTGGGCCACCCGGTTGACGGATACGCCTCCCCCCACGATTCCGACCGCCATCGGGAGCCGGAGTTCCCCCACGACGAACCGGCCGTCCTGCGCTTCCTCGAGCCTCCAGACGGCAAGGGGCTTGTAGGATCCGTCCCGGCAGGCATAGGCGTGGGCGCCGGCCTCGATGCTTCGCCAGTCGTTGCCGCACGCAAGGATGACCGCGTCGATCCCGTTCATGATCCCCTTGTTGTGCGTGGCGGCCCTGTACGGGTCCCGTTCGGCGAAGCGCGATGCGGCCACGATTCCTTCCGCCACCTTTTCCGCAGAGAAGTTCTTGGTGACAAATGCGTTCACGGGGATGCGGACGCGGCTCGACACGCAACGCCGATCCGCGAGATTGGACAGAATGCGCAGGCCCACCTTCCCGCCCGTCAGCTCCTCAAAGGTCCGGGCCATGGCCTCGCAGGCCGTGTTGATGAGGTTCGCTCCCATGGCGTCGCGGCAGTCGAGAAGAAGATGCACGGCGATGTGGCCGCTCGCCTCGTCCAGGACGCGAAACTCGATGTCCCTGGCGCCCCCGCCCCTCGCCTGGAGCCGCGGGTGAACCTGATCCAGTTGCTCGAGCAGGCCCGGCTTCTCGCTCGCGAGGCGATCCAGGGCCTCCGCCAGATTCGGGATGTCCCGGATCTCCACCTGCCCGATCATCCAGGGCTCATCGCATTCGGTCGTGATTCCGCCCCCTTCCCGGGAGAACTTGGCGCCGTTCGAGGCCGCCGCGATGACGGAGGGTTCCTCGATCGCCATGGGGACGAGCACCGGCCGGCCGTCGATGAGAAAATTGGTGGCGATGCCCAGCGGGATGTAGGCGACGCCGATGACGTTCTCCACCGTGGTGGAAGCGACCCGCACCGCTTCCTGGGAGGCGACGAGGATCTGGATGTCCTCATCGTTCAACTCCCCCTGCTGCACGAGCAGGGACAGGCGCTCCTCGACGGAAAGGTTACGAAATCCTGACATGCTCGGTGTCTCTTGCACCATCGGGGTCTCCCGGATAAAAAAGCTTTTGAGATGAGGGCGATAACCCAATCCGTTCCGCCGCTCTCCGCAAGGGGGTATTATCTTCCATGCTCCTCAAAAAAGGAAGGCGGGCAAGCTCCGGGGAAGCGGCGGGCCGGCCGGCCCGAGCCTATCTTTGGATCTCTTCGAGCGCCTTTTGTGCCGTGCCCCGTACGTGCTTGTCCTTGTCCCACAAGGCGTCCGTGAGGGCAGGGACCGCCGCCCGTGCGGCCGGTCCCATCTTGCCCAGAACATAGGCGGCGTACTCGCGGACCTGCCCGTAGTCGCCTTCGAGGGCCTTGATCAATTCCGGGACGGCATCCGGACCGATGTTGAGCAATCGGTCGACCGCGTAAGCGCGCAGGTCCTCGTGTTTCAAGGCCTCGATCAGCACCGGGATGGCCTCCTTGGAATCGAAGCCGATCTGCTCCAGCGCCCTCATGCTGACTTCGTACATCTGAGGATTCTTCAGGGCCTCGAACAGCGCCGGCACCGCCTCCTTGGCGCGCGGACCGACCTTGCCGAGAGCGACGGCCGCCTCCGTGGAGACCCCCCTGCCCGGGTCCTTCAGGGCCGCGATGAGGGCGGGGACAGCCTGGCCGGCCCCGGGCCCGAGATTTCCGATGATCCTGACCGCTGCAAGACGGACATTGGGGTCATCGTCTTTCAAGGCGCGCACAAGGGCCGGAAGCGCCTTGCCGCCGATTCCCTCCAGGGCCTGGGTGGCGAAGGTGCTGAGCCCCTCGATTCGGAGCGTCTCGATGAGGGCCGGGACGGCTTCGGGAACCGCCGGGCCGATCTTTCGGAGGGCCTCCAGGGTCTCCCCTCGGATGCGAACATCCCGGAGGGCCTCCACAAGTGCCGGCACGGCTTCACGCGCCTGAGGCCCCATTTCGCGAAGAGCGGCCACGGCGTGGAGCCGTACGTTCCTGTCCCTCGAATTCAGCGCCGAGATGAGCACCGGCACGGCGTCCCTGGCGCCCCGGCCCATCTTTCCCAGGGCCGACACGGCGTGCAGGCTGACCCACCTGTCCTGGTCCTTCACGAGCTCGGTAAGAGCCGGCACCGCCTCCCCTGCCCCGGGGCCGATCTCGCCCAGGGCGATAATGGCCTGAACGCGGACGACCCGGTCTTTGTCCTCGAGCGTGCGGATGAGGGCCGGGACGACCGAGTCTTCCTGCGTTCCGATCTTGCCCAGGGCAACCACCGCGGATGCCCTGATCTCCGGATCCCTGTCCTTGAGCAGCTTGATCCACTGGCTCGTGGATCTTCCCTCGTAATAGACCTCTTCTTTTCTGCAACCTGCCGAAAAGAGCCCGATCAGCAGGAACAGAACAAGGGGCGCTCTTCTCATGTTCTTCTTCGCTCGCGGCAACGATTCGGATTCGTTGAGGCTTTGCTCCGACTCCTTTTGCGGTGCCTGTTCGAATACATCGCCTGAAGCCCAGGAAACATTAGCGGAAAATGGGACAAAGATCAATGTGATAGAACGATGTCTTAGCACTTTCCCCGGCAAGTGTGAAAACCCCTTGACAACCGGAGAGAGAGTGGGTAAAACTAACATACTTGCTTATTAATATGCGAATGCAGAAACAAAGTTTATGTTTTTCAGGTAGTTATGTTAAATTCGGAATAGTGATGATTACCAACCATTTTCCGGCAGGAAGGGAGCGGGAACCATGTCGCAACGAACGGAAGCCCTGATGGTCGATACCCCGATCAAGGCACAGCAGATCGCGCTGAAGGAAATGACGGACGAGATGCGGGCCACAAGGCCCGGTTTCGAGTGGAAGCTCGACCTCGAGAGGGCACGGCTCCTGACGGAATCGTACAAGGCCAGCGAGAACGAGCCGATGACCATGCGGAGGGCAAAGGCCCTGGCGCACATCCTGGACAAGATGACCATCTACATACGTTCCGGCGAGATGATCGTCGGGAACTTCGCCCGCGACAAGGACAGCGTCCCCTTCTACCCGGAGTTTGCCTGGAAGTGGATCGTCCGGGACACGGCGCCCGGCCAGGTCTACAGCTCCATGCTCACGGACGAGGGAAGGCGGGAGCTCAAGGAGATCTGTGACTATTGGGGCAATTTCTCCCTCCACCACATGCTGCGCAGATACCTTCCGGACGAACTGAAGGAGGTGTTCTGGATCTTCAACTGGGAGTCCGGAACACCCAATTACGAGAAGATCCTCCGGCTCGGCTTGAAGGGCATCCTGGAGGAAGTGCGGCAGAGGAGGGCGCGGCTTGACCAGGAGTACATGGCCGAGTCGCTGACAGGCGTGGACTTCGTCAGGAAGAAGGACGAAGTGGACGCCATGGCCCTCTCCCTGGAGGCGGCCGTTCGCTGGGCCCGCAGGTATGCCGCCCTGGCAAGGGATCAGGCCGCAAAGGAGCAAGACGCGACCCGGAAGCGGGAACTGGAGACGATCGCCGATGCCTGCGCATGGGTTCCGGAGAACCCTGCGCGCACCTTCCACGAGGCCCTGCAGAGCTACTGGCTCATTCATCTCATCATCAACTTCATCGAGATCCCGATGGTCGGCACCGGTATCCGGTTCGATCAGGTCATGAACCGGTTCTACGAGAAGGACGTGAAGGAGGGAAGGATCGACCGGGACCGGGCGCAGGAGCTGGTCGAGTTCCTCATCGTGAAGTTCCAGGAGACGGGCTTCTTGCACGCACCCCTGTGGTCCGGCTTCGGCGGGGGCACCTTGGGATACCAGACGGTCACGCTGGGGGGGGTGGATTCCGAGGGCAGGGACATCACGAACGAGATGAGCTACATCTTCCTGGACGCGGTCAAGAGCGTGCGCGCGATCGTCCCGCCCCTGGCGCTGCGCTGGCACGACGGCATGCCCGAGCAACTCGTGTACAAGGCGATCGAGGTGCTTGCCTCCGGGATGCCCCAGCCCGCCATTTTCAACGACAAGGTGAACGTGCCGAGGCTGGTCGATCTGGGCTGCCCCATCGAGGACGCAAGGCAGTATTCGATCAACAACTGCATGGTGCCGACGATCCCGGGAAAGAACTTCAATCACATCTCGGCATGGGCGGCCGGCGTGCCCCTGCCCATGTGCATGAATGCCGCCCTGGACATACCGGACCCGATCCCCTTTTACAAGAAGGCCGGCCCGAACAAGATCGATCCGCGGACGATCCGTTCGATCGATGCGTTGCTCGATGCGACGGTGGAGAACTACAAGTGGGTGATCCATCGGCTCGTGCTCATCGGGAACATCACCGATGCGCTTTACCGGGAATACGCGCCGCGCCCCTTCCTGTCCACCCTGATCGACGATTGCATCGAAAGGGCCCAGGACGTGCGGGAATGGAACTACCGGCCCGATTACCGGGATGTGACGCTCTTCGGTCTGAACACCGTCGCCGATTCCCTGGCTGCCATCAAGAAGGTCGTCTTCGACGACAGGAAGGCGTCCCTGGAGGAACTTCTTGAGGCCGTCCGCAACAACTGGCAGGGCAAGGAGAAGCTCCGGAAGATGTGCCTGGAGGCCCCGAAGTTCGGAAACGACGACGATTACGTGGACCTGATTTCCCTGGAGTTCGCCAGGAGGGTCTCCGAGGAGACGATGAAGTGCAAGACGAATCTCGGCTCCCCCGTCATCCCGGACGGAACCGCGTCGACGGCCTGGTGGAGCTTCGGGCGCGTGTGCGCGGCGACCCCGGACGGCAGAAGGGCCGGCGATCCGTTCAACGACGGCACCGTATCGCCCATGACGGGCCGGGACAAGAAAGGGCCCACCGCGGTGCTGAAGTCGGTCTCCAAGGTGGATCCCCTGAAGACGTGGAATCACCTGTTCAACCAGACCGTGGTTCCCGAGTATCTCCACGGCAGGAATGCAGAGCTTTTTGCCCGCTACCTGAAGACCTTCGGCGATCTGGGGATTCACCACATCCAGTTCACCACTGTGGGCAGGGACCTGCTGACGGACGCGCAGAGGCGCCCGGAGAAGTACCCGAACCTGATGGTCCGGGTGGCCGGATTCGCCGCCTATTTCATCGATCTCGACAAGAACATCCAGGAAGCCATTATCGATCGAACGCCTCAAAGTCTCTGTTCGCCGGGTGGCCTGTGAGACAAGCCGGTGTCGCACCCATGGACAGGCCGGCCGGCCTGAACACGGGCCGCGTATTCAGCATCCAGCGGTACAGCATCCAGGACGGACCCGGGATCCGGACCACGGTTTTCGTAAAGGGCTGTCCCCTGCGGTGCAAATGGTGCGCGAACCCGGAGTCCCAGAGCCCGGGAGCCGAGATCCTGGTCCGACGGCAGAAGTGCCGGGGTTGCGGGGAATGCGTGAAGGCCTGCAAGCGGGGCGCGGTCGAGATCGTCGAGGGCGTGGTGCGGATCCACCGCTCGCTGTGCGACCTGTGCATGGAATGCGTGGAGGCATGCCCCGCGGGCACCCTCGAGATGACCGGAAGGGAAATGACGATCGAGGAAGCAGTCCGGGAATGCTGCCAGGACGAGCCCTTCTATCGCAACTCGGACGGCGGGGTCACCCTGTCGGGCGGGGAACCCCTGTACCAGCCTGCCTTTGCCCTGCATTTCCTCAGAACGTGCAAGGAAAAGTCTCTGCACACGGTGCTCGACACGTGCGGGTACGCTCCCTGGGAGGTCCTCGAGGCGGTCCTGGCTTACACGGACCTGGTCCTGTTCGACGTGAAGCACCTGGATTCTGCGATGCACCGGCAGGGGACGGGCGTGGAGAACGCGCTCATCCTGGAGAACCTGGCAAGGACAGCGGCCTCCGGCCGTACGCGGGTATGGGTGCGCATCCCCGTCGTGCCCGGCTACAACGACTCCGCGGAACATGCCAGGGACGTGGCGAAGACCATGGCGAAGCTGCCCGTGGAGAAGATCTCGCTCCTGGCCTATCACGAATGGGGCAAGCCCAAGTATGAATTCCTCGGCAGAGAATACCCCTTCCGAGGGGGAGATTCGCAGGACCGCAAGAGGCTGGAAGCGTTCGAAAGGATCCTCGCGGCGGAAGGGATCTGCGTCACGATCGGTCATTAAGGTCTTTCACGGGAGGCGGATCGGGAAATGGCAAGAGGGAAGAACCTTCCGGCTCAGGAGGGCGGAAGCCCTGCCGGGATAGGCGCGCCGCCGCGGCCTTTTCCTCCGGGCCGCGTCAAGATCGCCAACGCCTTCATCTCTCTGCTCGAGCAAAAAGAGTTCGGCGCCATCACCACGGCGGAGATCGCCAAGCGGGCCGGGGTGACAGAGGCGCTCATCTACAAGTATTTCGAAGACAAGCGAGGCCTTCTCCATCAGGTCCTCAAGGAGTATCTCGAGCAGTATCTCGTTCAATTCGAACGGGACCTGAAAGGAATCAAAGGGGCGCTGAACAAGATCCGAAAGCTCATCTGGGGCCACATCAGCGTCTATTCCGCCAACCGGGTCTTCGCAAAGATCCTGTTTCTCGAGGTGAGGAATCACCTCGACTACTATCGAAGCGATACGTACCAGCTCATCCGCGCGTACAGCAAGATCCTCCTGCAGATCATCGAGGAAGGCGTGCGGGAAGGCGAGATTCGAAGCGATGTTCCGCCGAAGCTGATACGGCAGGTGATCTTCGGAAGCATCGAGCACGTCTGTCTCACCGGCGTGATCTTTCAGCAGGAAATCTCGCCGGACGACCTGACCGAAGACCTCTGCAGGTTCATCTTCAACGGAATCGAGGCGAGAGGTATGAGGCGTTAGCATTCAGCTGTCAGCTCCCCGCCAACCCCCCGCCGGGATCCGCTTGGGGGGAAGCGGGGAGGGCTGAGAGCTGACGCCTGACAGCTGGGGAGGAGATGACGGGAGGGTCTTGATGGATTTCGAATTGACCGAAGATCAGAAGATGCTCAAGGAGACCGTGGCGAGGTTCGTGGACAACCAGGTCGTCCCCCGCGCCGCAAGGCTCGATGAAGAGGAAAGGTTCCCGGAGGAAAGCTTTCGGGAGATGGCGGACCTGGGCCTTTTCGGAATCTCCATCCCGGAGGCGTTGGGCGGAAGCGGATCGGACTTTCTCTCCTGTGTGCTCGTCATGGAGGAACTGGCGCGCGGGTGCGTCGCCACGGCAAACACGTACGGTGCCCACGCGATCCTGTGCACCGAGAACATCTTCCGAAACGGAAACGAGGCGCAGAGGCGCAGGTACCTGCCCGACCTGATTCGAGGCAACCGAATCGGGGCCCTCTGCATCACCGAGCCCGAGGCCGGTTCGGACGCGCTGTCCATGCGGACCCGGGCGGTGCGTAAGGGGGACCGGTACATCCTGAACGGGACCAAGATGTTCATAACGAACGGCCCGGTGGCCGACGTGGCCGTGGTCTACGCCAAGACCGACCCGGATGCCGGTCCCAAGGGCATCTCGGCCTTTATCGTCGAGAAGGATTTCCCCGGATACTCCCGGGGGAAGACGCTCAAGAAGATGGGCGTTCGCGGTTCTCCCACCGGGGAACTCATCTTCGAGGACTGCGAGGTTCCGGCGGAGAACGTCCTGCTGGGCGAAAACAAGGGGATCCGGGTCCTGATGAGCGGCCTGGACCGGGAGAGGATCGTCTATTCGATCGCGCCGATCGGTGTCGGACAGGCCGCCTTCGATGCGGCCCTCCGGTACAGCATGGAGCGTAAGCAGTTCGGTGCCCCGATCGCGAGCTTCCAGATGATTCAGGAGATGCTGGCCGACATGGCCACGGACCTGCAGGCCGGCAGGATCCTGACTTACTGGGCCGCGACCCGATGCGAGACCCGGGATCGGGTGCGCCTGGAGGCCTCCTATGCGAAGCTCTTCTGTTCCCAGGCCGGCATGCGGGTCGTGGACAAGGCGATGCAGATCTTCGGCGGCTACGGATTCATCAAGGAATTTCCCGTCGAGAGATTCTACCGCGACGTCAAGGGCATCGAGTTCGGCGCCGGCACCACGCAGATTCAGAAACTGATCATCATGCGGGAGCTGGTGAAAGAAATGGGCGTGGGGTGAATAGCGAATAGCTATTCGTTGCCAGCTTTCAGGCGTGGGCGCCTTCTCCTTCCTCCCCCGGTGCTGAACACACCGGGGCGGGGCGGGGAGCTAACAGCTAATAGCTAACAGCTAATAGCTTATGGGAGGGGGGCATGGGAAGGGTCTTCACCACCAAGATCACCGACATGCTCGGCATCGATCACCCCATCCTGTGCGGCGGGATGCAGTGGATCAGTCGGGCCGAATTCGTGGCCGAGATCTGCAATGCGGGGGCCTTCGGGTTCATCACGGCCGAGACGTTCGAAACGGCCGAGGCGCTTCGGGCCGAGATCGGCAAGATGCGGGATCTGACGGACCGGCCCTTCGGAGTGAACATCTCGATGCTTCCCGAGTTCCAGGTGAGGGAACGGACATTTGCCTTCTGCGATGTTGTCTGCGAGGAGGGCGTCCCGGCCGTCGAGACGGCGGGCCGCAGCCCGGAGCCCCTGATGCCGAGGCTCAAGCAGGCCGGCGTCAAGGTAATCCACAAGGTCACGGGCATCCGGCATGCGGAAAAGGCCCAGGCCGCGGGCGCGGACGCGATCACGCTGATCGGGTTCGAGGCGGGCGGCCACGTAGGCATGGACGATGTGGCCTCCTTCATCCTGATCCCCCTGGCTGCGGCACGCCTGCAAGTGCCTGTGATCGCCGGCGGCTCGATCGCCGACGGCAGGGGGCTTCTCGGGGCCCTGGCCATGGGAGCCGAGGCCGTGCTGATGGGGACCCGCTTCCTGGCCACCGAAGAATGCCCGATTCATCCCGCCGTCAAGGAACGGGTTGTCCGGTGCGGCGAGAAGGATACCGCCCTGGTCATGCGGTCGATCCGAAATCCCCTCCGGTGCCTTCGAAACCGGCTCGCCGAGGAGGTGCTGGCCATGGAGGAAAGGGGCACGACCCTCGAAGAAATCCTCGTAAAGGTGGCCGGAGGCAGGGGCAAGAAGGCCTACGAGATCGGGGACCCGGAGATGAGCCCGATCCCGTGCGGCCAGATTGCGGGGCTGATCGATGCGATCCGGCCGGTCAAAGAGGTGATCGACGGCATGGTTGCCGAGGCCGACCGGCTTCGCGGCCGGCTCAACCGGATGGTCTGCTGAGCCCGGCGGATTGCGGGCAGGGGAGGTGTGTTCGGAGACGCGCAGACAAGAAGGACGGGAAGGCACTCTTGCTTCGGGAATTCACTCGTGATGGGGGGAAACCATGATGCACCGAAGAGGGTTGATGCGGGTCGGTCTTTTTGCCTGGTTGTGCCTGGTCGGGTGGGCGGGGCAGGCCTGGCCCGTCTACGTCGACGATGCGAGGACCCTGGAGGTCGTCGGGAAGCTTCAGACGCGCAGCTCCCTGCGCCTGCAGGAGTCGGAGGGATTCACGCATCCGATCAACATCGCCGCCGGCAATCTGGTCCAGTGGCGCAACCTGGCCGTGATAGAGCTCAACCACGACCTGATGAACCTCGCGCACGATGTCGACATCTTCTATCCGCTGCGGGCCCTGGACATTCAGGCGAAATACCACCTCGTCGGCCGCTTCCTGTATGAGGCGGTCTACAATGTCGGTCCGCAGGGGTTTCAGGATGTCCGGGAGGCGGACAAGGAAAACATTGACAGCTTCAAGGAGAGCTACGATCTGTGGGAATTCTATGCCGATTTTTCCCGCGGGCCTTTCTTCTTCCGGATCGGCAAGCAGAACCTGGCCTGGGGAGAGACCGACACCTTTCGACTGCTCGATGCCATCAACCCCCTGGACAACACCTTCGGCGGGCCCTTCGAGGACCTGGACGACCGGCGGATTCCCCTGTGGATGCTGCGGGGAAGTTACAACTTCGGTGACGTCGGTCCGATTTCGTCGGCCATGATCGAGGCCTTCTGGGTGCCGGGCACATGGGACGTCACGGTCGCGCCTTACGCGCCCTCCGGCACGGCCTATGCCGCCCCGATCCCGGATACGGGCATTCGGCGGTTCCTCTACCGCCCGGACAAGGATATGTCCAACAGCCGGTGGGGGGTCCGCCTGATGGGCGTCCTGGGCAACAATCTCAATGTCACCCTCGCCCATTACAAGACGTTTCTGGACATGCCCACGGCGCGGCTGGGGGTCGAGCCGGGGACCGCGGTCCTGATCGGCACGAGCCGGGCATGGCAGGAGCTGATCTGGGAGGATGTGCAGATTACCGGGGCGTCGTTCAACTACTGCGACCCCCGGACCGACATCATCTTCCGGGGAGAGGCGGCCTGGTTCTGGGACGAGCCCGTCTTCATCCCGGAGGAGAACCTCAAGTTCTCCGATACGTCCATCCCCCTGCCTCCGGCCCTGATCGATCTGATCAGCGAAGCGATCGGGACCGACCTGGCGGATCTCGGGATCACCGCCCTGCCGATCAACCCGACGGGAGGGACGGTTCCCGAGAAGAACATCCTGAGGTACATGTTCGGCTTCGACAAGTACCTGTGGGTGCGCCCTTTGAACCCGCGGACCACCTTCATGGTATCCGGTCAGTATTTCGGGCAGTGGGTGCCCGACTATGACTCCCGCCAGAAACAGCTCCTGGCCCTGTACCCGAAGCCGCTCGATTTCGCGGGCCTGAGGGAGACGGAGCACGTTTTCACCTTGCTGGCGCGGACGAACTACATGAACGGCGTCATCAATCCCCAGATGGTGGCCGCCTACGACATCCGCGGAGCGTGGCTGCTGCTGCCGTCGGTCGTGTTCCTCCACGAGCCCTTCCGGTTCCAGGTCCAGTACAGCGGCATTGTCGGCCAGTTCACCAATTTCGGTGCCTTCCGGGACCGCGACCAGATTTCCTTCATGTTTACCTACCTGCTCAACTGAGGGCCGGAAAGGGAAGGGCTGCCCATTCGTATCCAACAGGGTTTGCATTCGAACAGGGGAGGACAAGAAATGACGATGACATCACGGTGCCTCGGTTTCTTCCTCATCATCCTTTCAACCTGGCTGTGGCCGGCCCCGGCGGCTCGGGCCGATGTCGTCCCCGGAGATGTGATCGACAAATCGAACTGGCAGAAGGCCGACGGCCTCTTGCCCGAGCCCGTGCTCGACTGGGTGAAAAGGGGCGAATTCATCCTCAACGTGGGCGAACTCGACGTCGAAGACCCGACCAAGATCCGCTCCGACTACGTTCTCGAGGCCTTCGAGACGAATCGAGGCAGGTACAGCCTGGACCAGAACGGAGGCATCATAGACAAGCAGACCGGAGAGCTCGCCCATTTCCTCGTTGGCTTTCCCTTCTCGGATCTCGATCCGCAGGACCCGATGGTCGTGGAGAAGCTCATGTACAACCATCTCTACGGTCAGCACGTGAACGGCTTCTTCAAGTTCCGATTCCAGCTCATCTGGGTCGCCCATGCGGGCTTCGAACGGGAGGTGGACTGTGTCTGGCAGGGGGCCTCCATGACGGGCTTCCCGGAGGCCAAGAACCTTCCGAACGCGGCGGGTGTGGAGAAGTATTCGATCCTGGTCGTCCGAAAGCCCTACGACCTGGCAGGCACGGCGATCATGACGCACCGATTCCTGGACCCGACCCAGGCGGACAACACCTTCGGTTACATCCCGGCCATCCGGAGGGTGCGTCGCATGAGCGCGGCCAACCGCTCGGACGCCTTCATCGGATCGGACGAATGCGTGGACGACGTGAACGGGTACGACGGAAAGGTGCCTGCCTTCGACTGGAAACTGCTGCGGGTGCAGGATGCCCTGATCGCTTTCCTGCCCGGCGTCTATCCGTTCGTGCAGAACCGATACGGGGAATGGGAGACGACCAAGGACGTCAAGCGCGTGATCTACGGATACGAGGTCGAAGGCTGGCAGGGCGCTCCCTGGGCCCCCACGAACCTCGTCTGGGTGAAGAGGCCGGTCTACGTCATCGAGATGACCCCGAAAGACCGTTACTACAATTACGGAACCCACTACATCTGGGCGAGCCCGGAGACGTACGCCTGCCCCTTCAAGGTGGTCAACGACCGGGCCGGCCAGTACTGGAAATCCCTTTACATGGTCAACACCTTCGTGCAGAGCGCGGACAAGAAGATGGCCGTGATCGCCGTGCCGGGCCAGAACGTGATCGACGAGCGGTACAAGCACGCCACGATCACGCAGATTCTCAACCCGGAGAATCCCTGGACCATGAAGGCGAGGCTGAACCTGGATGACTTCTCCATGGCGGGCTTTCAGAAGTTCTGCAAATAAGGCGAGAGGGGCATCGTTACGGAGAGAAAGGGGCTTTCATGAGCGAGGCGAGTGCGGGACAGGGCGGACAGGTGACCTACGGGCGCCAGGGGCATGTGGGCTCGATCACGCTGAACAGGCCGGAGAAACGGAATGCCTTGAACCCCCGGGTCTGGGACGCCCTGGACGAGGCGGTCGCGCAGGCCGAGCGGGACAGGGAGGCCCGGGTCGTTCTCCTTCGAGGCGAGGGGCGGTCCTTTTGTGCCGGCCTGGACCTGAGCCCGGAAAACGATCTCTTCTCCGTCGTCTCGGATGCCCCGAGCGCGACGGCCAAGGTGGCGTTCTACCGGGAGGTGAGGCGGGTCCAGGCGATCCACACCCGCCTGGAGCGGCTTTTCAAGCCGACGATCGCGGTCATGCAGAGGCACTGCCTCGGTGCGGGTCTGGAGCTGGCGCTGTGCTGCGACATCCGGCTTTGCTCCGAGGGCACGCTGTTCGCGCTGCCCGAGGCGAGGCTGGGCTTCATCACCGACATCGGCGGGCTGCAGCGCCTGTCCAGGGCGGTCGGGCCGGGCCATGCGCGGGAGATCTCGTTCCGGGCGCACCGGTTCGATGCGCGCAAGGCCCTGGCAATGGGCCTCGTCAACGAGGTCTACCCGGACGAGGAGACCCTGATGCAGAAGGCGATGGAGATGGCCGAGGAGATCGCGGGCAACCCGCCGCTGGCCGTCCAGGGCGCCAAGGAGGTCTTCCTGTTCGATGGGGAGGTGAGCCTGGAAGAGTCGCTGGAGTACAATGCGGCCAGGTCCTCGATGATCGTGCCTTCCGAGGATCTGAAAGAGGCCATTTCCGCTTACATCGAGAAAAGAAAAGGAACCTTCAAAGGCGCGTGAATGGGAAAAGAATCAGCTCTTCGCTGTTCGCCATTCGCTGTCAGTCCCCCGGCCCGCCAAGCCTTGGCGGGTTCTCCGGCAGTGGGGTGCGCGGAGGCGCTAACAGCTAAAGCCTAAGGGCCAATAGCCGATGGACTTGCAGCCACTTTGCCAACGGAAAGGAAAGACACATGCCGGACTATGACGTGGTGGTCGTTGGCGCCGGAAACGCGGGCATGACCGGCTCGGCGGCGCTGGCGCAGAAGGGCCTGAAGGTGTTGCTCCTGGAGAAGCACAACATCCCCGGGGGCTGCGGGACGAGTTTCTGCCGGGGACGGTTTGAATTCGAGGTCGCCCTTCACCAGCTGAGCGGGATGGGATCCCCGGAGAATCCGGGCCCGCTGCGGACCATGCTGCAGAGCCTCGGCGTGCTCGATGACCTCGCGTTCGTGGAGATCCCGGAGCTTTTCCGTGTCGTCATGCCGGGCACCATCGATGTGCGGCTTCCGACGGACAAGGGGAAGGTGGTCGCCGAGCTGCAGCGCCACTTCCCCAAGGAGAAGGAGGCCATCGAGAAGTTCTTCGACCTGCTTTACGCCTTCGCCACGCAGATGCTCTCGGTCTTCTACTTCAAGGATCCGGACGCATCCCGGCAGAAATACCCGGTCCTTTACGAGTACGGCTTCAAGAACTGCCAGGAGGTGCTCGACAGCTTCTTCTCGGACCCCCTGCTCAAGGCGGTGGTGAGTGTCTACTGGGGCTACATCGGAATGCCTCCGAACCGCCTGTCCTTCGCCTACCTGGCGATTCTTTATTTCAGCTTCATTGAATTCAAGGCCTATCACGTCAAGGGCGGCTCGCAGGCCCTTTCGAACGCGATCGTGAACAAGTTCCTCTCGTACGGGGGGGAGGTGCGGTTCAACTGCGGCGTCAAGAAGATCGAGGTCGCCGAAGGCGCGGTCCGGGGCGTGGTGACCGAGCACGGGGAGAGGATTTCCGCGCGGGCCGTCCTGTCCAACGCCTCTCCCGTGGCCACCTATCTCCAGCTCATCGATCCCGCGCACGTGCCCGATCAGGTCCATTACGAGATGCGGGGCCGAAGCCTGAGCATGTCCGGCTTCACGCTCTACATGGGGCTCGACTGCGCGCCCGGGGAAATCGGCATCCGGGACTCGACGAGCTTCATCATGTCCAACACGGAGATCGGGGACAAGGTCTACGACCGGATGCGGAATCTTCACGTGGAGGACGACCTGATGGTGCTCAGTTGCTATAATATCGCCGACCCCGACTTCTCCCCGCCGGGGACCAGCCAGGTGAGCCTCGTGACCCTGAAGTTCGGCGAGCCCTGGCTTCGGCTTCCTCCGACCGAATACTTCCGGGAGAAGTACCGGTCCGCCGAGAACATGATGCGCATCCTGGAGAAGGTCTACCCGGGCATCCGCGACCGGATCGAAGAGCTCGAAGTGGGCACGCCCCTGACGCACATGCGCTACCTCGGCCATCCGGCCGGCGCGATTTACGGTTTCGAGGCGCAGATGAAGGATTCGCTGTTCTTCCAGCCCGGGGGCGCCTCCCCGATCCGAGGCCTGTATTTCGCGAGCGGCTGGTCCGGGGACCCCGGGTTCCAGCCGACCCTGGAGTCGGGCAAGGCGGCGGCCAAGAACATCCTGAAAGAACTCGGTGCATAGGAAGGGGTTGAACATGAGCAAGGGCGTATTCGAGGCCTTCGACGGCTACCAGGAAGTTGCCGACGCGCTGGAGATGAGCAGGAAGCTCGGCGTGAACTACACGGCGGACAGGGACCTTGCGGACCGCTACATCCGGAGACTGCACCCCTCGCGTATGCGTCTGCGGGTCACGGACATTTTCGACGAGACGGGGAGCACCAAGACGTTCCGGCTGGTTGCGGAAGATCCTCCGCTGCCCCCCTTTCAGGCAGGCCAGTACATCGCGCTCGCCGTAGAGGTCGACGGCGTGAGGACCAGCCGGCCTTACAGCATCGCCTCGCCTCCGAACCAGCTCGGCTTCTACGAAATCACGGTGCGGCGGGTCGAGGACGGGGTGGTCTCCAACTACCTGCTCGACCGTGTCCGGCAGGGGGACGTACTCGAGAGCTCCGGGCCCGTGGGCGAGTTCACCTACAACCCGATCTTCCACAAGAAGACCATGGTCTGTATCGCGGGCGGGTGCGGCATCACGCCGTTCATGAGCATGATCCGGGAGATCCTGGAATGCGGCATCGACCGCACGGTCCATCTGTTTTACGGGAACAAGAGCCTGGATGACGTGATCTTTCACGAGACCTTCCTCGTGCTTTCGGAGCGATTCGAGAACTTTCACTACTATCCGGTGATCGAAGAGCCGCCGGACGGCTACGAGGGCTGCCGCGGCTTCATCACGGGCAGGCTCGTCAAGGAGATCCTGGGAGACCTGGACGACAAGACCTTCTACCTTTGCGGCCCGCGGGCCATGTACGACTTCTGCCTGCCCGAACTGCAGGGCCTGGGCATCCCCCGGAGCAGGCTGCGCAGGGAGGTCTACGGCGCTCCGGCCGACATCACCCGCGATGTCGGCTGGCCGGCCGGGGTGAGGGGCGGAGACACCTTCACGGTGAAGGTCAAGGGCAAGGGCGGATTTGCGGCGAAGGCGCGGGAGTCCCTGCTCGCCGCGCTGGAGAAGCACGGGTACGTGCTCCCGGCCCTGTGCCGCTCCGGGGAGTGCAGCATGTGCAGGGTGAAGCTCCTTGCGGGAAAGGTGTTTCAGCCCGCCGGGGTGCTCCTTCGAAAATCGGACAGGCAGTTCGGCTACATCCATTCCTGCGCCGCCTACCCGCTGGAGGATCTGGAGATCTCGCTATGATCGAGGGAAAATACAGGCATGCGGCGCGCTACGTGGAAACCGGCGTGGAGGGCATCCGGAGGACCGGGCTCAGGGTGCTGGAGATGCGGGACCGCCGTGTGAAGACCCGGATGCCCCTCGAGGGGAACGTGAACCACGTGGGGATCATGTATGCCGGCTCGCTCTTCACCATCGGTGAATGCATGGGGGGAGCCATTTACGGGGTGGCCCTGGACACCCGGAGGTTCTTTCCGATCGTCAAGGAGCTCACGATCCGGTTCCGGCGGCCTGCCGTAACCGACGTGACCCTCGAATGTGAAATGGGCGAGGAAGAGGCGGAGCGGATCCAGAAGGAGGCCGAGGAGAAGGGGAAGGCCGACTACAGCCTGGATCTGGAGATCAAGGACGCCAACGGCGAGGTCGTATCGATCGTGCACGGGGTCTGGCAGATCCGAAAGCTCCCGGAGGGGATGGAAAGCCCGTTCCCGAAGGGGCAGTGAGAACGACACGATCGATCGTCCCGGAAGGACCGAAGCGGGAATCTTCGAAACGTATCGGGCACGGGCACACGATCGAACGATGCGAGAGGAAGAACGAAATGGAGATCATCAAGCTTCTGGAGCCGATTACGATCAACGGTCTCAAGATACCGAACCGGACGGTCATGCCCTCCATGGGCCTGGCCTACACGAACGACTATACCCTGACCGAGCGCTTCAAGGCCTTCTACCGGGAGAGGGCCGAGGGGGGGGTCGGCTTGATGACCGTCGGGCCGATCGCCATTGACAAGGCGGGCAGCGCCCCGTTCATGCCCGCGCTTTTCGATGACCAGTATGTGGAGCCCCTCCGGGTCTTTATCGACGAGCTGCACCGGCACACGGAGACGAAGGTGGCCACCCAGCTCATTCACCTGGGGCGGGCCGCCTTCTCCATGATAACGGGCGTGCCGTCGATCGCCCCTTCGCCCGTGCCGAGCAAGCTGAGCGGAGAGACCCCGCGCGAGATGACCCTGGAGGATATCGAGGCGGTGCAAGACGCCTACGTGCAGGCGGCAAGACGGGCGAAGGAGGCGGGCTTCGACTTTGTCGAGGTTCTGGCCTGCACCGGCTACCTCATCAGCCAGTTTCTCTCCCCGGTGACGAACAGGCGGACCGACGCGTACGGCGGGCCCATCGAAAACAGGATGCGCTTCGGCCTCGAGGTGATCGCCCGCGTGCGCGAGGTCCTCGGCAAGGACTTCCCGCTGGGGGTCCGGATCGCAGGGAACGACTTCATGGAGGGAGGCCACACGAACGAGGAGGCCGGCATCTTCGCGGCCGAGGCCGTCAAGGCGGGCGTGGATGCCGTCAATGTCACGGGCGGATGGCACGAGACCTACGTGCCGCAGCTCAACACGAGCGTGCCGCCGGGCACCTATGTCTATCTCGCGCGGGGCATCAAGGAGAGGGTGAGCGTGCCGGTCTTTGCCTCCAACCGCCTCGGCGATCCGTTCGTCGCCGAGCGGGCGCTTCGGTCCGGGGCCTGCGATATGGTCTGCTGGGGCAGGCCGCTCATCGCGGATCCCGAGCTTCCAAAGAAGGTGAAGGAAGGGCGCTTCGACGAAATCGTCCCCTGCATCGCCTGCAACCAGGGCTGCTTCGACTCCATCTTTTCCGCCTCTGCGGTCTTCTGCATCATGAATCCCAGGGCGGGAAGGGAGCTGGAGCTTGAAGTCCGCAGGACCGCGCGCCCGAAGCGGGTGATGGTTGCCGGGGGCGGGCCGGCCGGCATGGAGTTCGCGCTCACGGCGGCCCAGGCGGGCCACAAGGTTACCCTGTACGAGAAGCAGCCTGTCCTGGGCGGCCAGGTCAACCTGGCCAAGGCCTCTCCCGGCAAGGCGGATCTGGGCAGAATCATCGAGAGCATGCGCGGCCGGATGAAGCGCTACGGCGTGAAGGTGGAACTGGACTCCGCACTCACCCCGGAGGCGATCAAGAAGGAGAGGCCGGACGTCCTGGCCGTGGCCTCGGGGGCCGTGCCTGCGGATATCAGGGTGCCCGGAATCGACAAGCCCCACGTGCACTGCGCGTGGGATGTGCTGATGGAGCGGGTGCCGGACATCGGAAAGAATGTCGTGATCGTGGGCGGCAACGCGACGGGCTGCGAGACGGCCCACTTCCTGACCGCCATGGGCACGCCGGACCCCGCGGTCTTCACCTTTCTCATGTATCACACGGCCGAGAATCCCGAGTCCGCCAAGAAGCTTCTTCATCACGCGGGCAGGAAAATCACCGTGGTGGAAATGGTCAGCCGCCTGGCGGGCAACGTGGGCCGGTCGGCCCGGTGGCCCCTGATGAAGAGTCTGCGGATGATGGGGGTGGACCTGCGGCGCGGGGCCCGGCTGCTCGAGATCCGGGACGACTCGGTCCTCGTGGAGACCGAGCAGGGGCGGGAATCCATTCCGGCCGACACCGTGATCCTGGCCGTGGGGTCCCGGCCCGTCAACGATCTGGCCGCGAAGGTCATGACGGCGGGCGTGAAGGTCGTCACCCTCGGGGACGCAAAGGAGCCGAGGAAGCTCACCGAGGCGATCCGGGAAGGGTTCGAGGAGGCACTGAAGCTGTAACGGGCGGTCCCTGTCCCGGCGCGGTTTTCTCGGGCCCCTTCCAGCAGGGGGGAAGCGCCCGGTTCCCGAGGGCGTCGCGAGCCAAGCGCCCCGATCCCCCGGCTTCTTCGTGCACTCGATGCTTTCGACAGACTGCGGCGTGCCAACGCCTCGGGATCCCTCCGGTCGCCGTTTTTCCTGCTGCCCCCTGCCCTTCGTGACGATTCCCCCCTTAAAGTGTAGAATGGCGAGCGGACATGCAAGCGATCTCCCAACGAGACTCCGGAATCGGTGATGCGGAATGAACAAAAAGACACTGCCCTTTTCCAAAGAAACGCTGGCCTCGATCCTGGAAAGGCATCCGACGCCCTTTCATCTTTATGACGAGAGGGCGATCCGGCAAAACGCGCGTGCGTTGCTCAAGGCCTTTTCGTGGAACCCGGGGTTCAGGGAGTACTATGCCGTCAAGGCGGCGCCGAACCCCTATCTTCTCAAGATCCTCGTGAAAGAGGGCTTCGGGGCCGACTGCAGTTCTCTTCCCGAACTCTTGCTCGCGGAAAAGGTGGGTGTTGTCGGCGAGAACATCATGTTCACCTCCAACGACACCCCGCCCGAGGAATTCCGCAAGGCCAAGGCGCTCGGGGCCATCATCAACCTGGACGACATCACGCACATTCCGGTCCTGGAGGCCTGCGCCGGGCTGCCCGAGACGATCTGCTTTCGTTACAATCCCGGGCCCCTCAAGAGGGGGAACGTGATCATCGGGCATCCGGAGGAGGCCAAGTACGGCTTCACGCGGGCGCAGCTCTTCGAAGGCTATCGCACAGTCCGCGACAAGGGGGTCAGGCGGTTCGGCATCCACACCATGGTTGCCTCCAACGAACTCGATCCGATGTATTTCGTCGAGACGGCGGAAATCCTCTTCCAACTCGTTGCGGAGATCTCTTACGAATTGGGCATCCGGTTCGACTTCGTCAACCTGGGCGGCGGCGTGGGCATCCCTTACAGGCCCGAGGACTCTCCCGTCGATCTGCGCGCGGTCAGCGAAGGGATACGCCGGCGCTACGAAGCGATCATCGAGGGAGGCGGCTGGGGTCCGCTGGATCTTTTCATGGAGTGCGGCAGGTACATCACCGGCCCTTACGGCTACCTGGTCGCCAGGGTGCGGCACATCAAGAAAACGTACAGGAACTTCGCCGGCCTGGATGCGTGCATGGCCGACCTGATGCGGCCGGCCATGTACGGTGCCTACCATCACATCACGGTCGTCGGCAAGGAAAACGCCCGCCCGACCGTGATGTACGATGTCACCGGATCCCTTTGTGAAAACAACGACAAGTTCGCGATCGACCGCATGCTCCCGGAACTCGAGCCGGGGGACGTCGTCGTCATTCACGATGCGGGCGCTCACGGTCACGCGATGGGGTTCAACTACAACGGAAAGCTCCGCTCCGCGGAGCTTCTCCTCCGGGAGGACGGCACGGTGCAACGGATTCGAAGGGCCGAGACGGTCGAGGACCACTTCGCGACCCTGGATTTCGAAGGGCTGGGCGGTTTTCCCGTGTGAGACGATGGGAAGGCTTTTGCAGGGGCGATTCGGATGCGACACGCGGTGAAGGGAGCGTTTCTTTCCGGCGCCGTCTTCCCCGGGCTGGGACAGGTCTTTCTGAAACAGTACCTGCGAGGTATCGGTCTGATCCTTGCAGCCTCGGCCAGCCTGATCGTCATCGTGAAGAAGACCGTGGAACAGGCCCTGGCCATTCTGGAAAAGATCCAGTGGGAGGGAGGGGTGATCGACATGGCTGCCATTTCGGATGCGGCCGCCCGGGCATCCGGAGGATCGAACAGCCGTACGATCCAAATCCTTCTGTTCGTGGTCGTTTTCTGCTGGTTATTCGGGATGGTGGATGCGTACAGGATCGGCAGGAAGAAGGACCTGGGAGAGAGGGCAGCGCGCGAGGGTGACCGGTGCCTAGACGGACTTTGACAGGGCGACCGCTACGGGGTTTTCGGGCCCGCGGGGCAGGATGATGCGATCGAAAGAGGAAAGGGACGGCTGCATCGTTTACTCGACCGAGCACGGCAGGATGTGCCCGGGATGCGGCAGGCCGATCTCAGACTGTGGGTGCCACAGGGCCGCGTCGCCCCCTGCCGGGGACGGGGTCGTACGCATCCGCAGAGAGAAGGCGGGGCGCAAGGGCAAGTGCGTGACGGTCGTTACCGGTATTCCTCTGGACCCCGGCGGAATGCGGCTTCTCGCCAAGGAGCTGAAACAGAAATGCGGGACCGGGGGGACGGTGAAAGAGGACTTGATCGAGATTCAGGGGGACCACCGGGACAGACTGGCGGAGGAGCTGAAGGAACGAGGTTACAGGGTGAACGTTGCGGACGGCCGGTTCGGCGGGTCATAGGTACGTTTCCGTTGCCTGTCATTCCGGGCTTGACCCGGAATCCAGTCTCTCAGCCTTCCCGGATTCTTGCTGCCCGCTCGACTTGTCCGAATGGCTCTGGCCCAATGAAGACAGGTAATCCTGATCCGGCGCTGTGCCGGATGCGGCGCACCATAGCGCTGTGCCTGAAGTCAGGTGCCGTCATGGAGTGGAATAGATGCTTTTGCAGGGATTGCTCGCGGACAGCTTCCGGTTCTTTCGAAATCACCTGGTCTCCATCCTGGCCATCGTCGTCCCGGTGGTCTTCCCGATCGAACTCTTTCGCGCCGGCCTGGCGGCCTCGCTGGCCGGTGCGGAGGAAAGCATCCTGTCACAGTGGCTTCCGCTGCTGATCGGCCTGCTGGCCTATCCGATCTATGCCGCCGGCGTCATCTTCTTCATCGCATCCGTCATATCGGAAAAACGGCTCACCGTGGGATCCTGCTGGCTCCTCGGCCTCAGGTTCTGGTCGCCCTTCCTCGTTCTCTCTCTTCTGCTGGGAATTGCCACCGGGCTGGGGCTTCTGCTGTTTCTTGTCCCGGGCGTCATCGCCCTCGCGCGCTTCTCCTTCGCGGAGTTCGATCTCCTGCTGAAAGGCAAAAGCCCGCCGGACGCCCTTCGGCGGAGTTGGGATGAAACAAGGCCTTACTTCTGGCTGATTCTCGGTGGATACCTCGTTATCTTCGCCGCCTTCTACGTGCCCTATTTCGGGCTCGTCTACATCCTGGACGACCTGAAGGTCGAGCTGGGCATCTTCAAGGTCGCACTGGACACCCTCTACGCGGTCCTCAACGTGCTCTTCTCGATCTTCCGGTTTCGGGTCTACGATCTCGCGGGCGAGCGGCGCACGGTCGGGCCCGGGTCTGCCGCAGGGCGTCCCGGGGCGTGACTTCCCTGCCGCATTCGTGTCAATCCGGAAACGGGCGAGGCAAACGGCTTCGCGCTCGATGTCGGCCTGACCGACGGGCAGGTGCGTCCCCTCCCCGCGGTTCGCAACGGCGTTCCTTTTCGTGAGCAGCGCGGAAAGCAGAGACCCGAAGGGGGGCACCTCGATTGCATGAGCGAATCGTCCCCGAGGGAACTCATCGAAGTGCAAGGGCCCTTGCGGTTCGGGCCGATTGTTGATACCTTGTGGCCATGTTCAAATTCGGAAAAGACCGTTCGGAAAAGAACACGGGGCGGCTTGTCTGGCTGCTGCTGGTGGCGGTGGTTGCGGTGCCCCTGGCTTGGTTGGGCTTCCGCAGCCTGGATCGGGACGATCCCTGGATCACGCTGCCGGAGGAGTTCGCCGTGCTGGGCCCCAAGACCGAGGTCACGGTCAAGGCGGGTGACGCCAAGAGCGGCCTCCGTGAGGTCTTGATCCGGGTGAGCCAGGACGGCCAGGACAGGCCGGTCGTCAGCCGCACCTTCCCCCCCGAGGGGGAGCCGGGTCAGGAGGTGGAGATTCCTCTCACGCTCGTGGCCAAGGATCTGGGGCTGAACGAAGGGCCGGCCACGTTCACGGTGGCTGCCCGGGACCGGTCCTGGCGGAAGTGGTTCAAGGGCCGGACCCGGCTCCTGCAGAAGGAGCTGGTCGTCGATCTGGTGCCCCTGAACCTGGCCTTCCTGAACGTCAACCATCTCCTGTATTTCGGGGGCACCGGCCTGATTCTCTACCACCTGAACAAGGACGCGGCGGCCAGCGGCGTTGTCGTGGAGGACCGCCTGTACAGGGGATTCCCCGTTCCCGGCGGGAACAAGGGCGACCATCTGGTGCTTTTTCCCATTCCCCGGGAGCCCGCCGCCCCGTACCAGGTGGAGTTGACGGCCCGGCCGAAATACGGCCAGGAGGTCAGAAATCGGATTTCCCTGAATCTCAAGCCCAGGACGTGGCGGCAGGACGACATGAATCTGTCGGAGAATTTCATGCGCCAGGTGTCGGCCGCCTTTTCGGCCCAAGGCGACCTGACCGATGCGTTCCTCAGCATCAACCGGGAAATGCGCCAGGCCAATCATGACAAGGTCAGGGAAATCTGCCGGGAGAGCCGTTCCGAGCAGCTCTGGGAGGGGGTTTTCGAACGCTTCAAGGGGAAACCCATGGCACGCTTCGGCGACAAGCGTACCTATCTCTACCAGGGGAACAAGATCGACCACCAGGTGCATCAGGGAGAGGATCTGGCCTCCCTGGAGCGCAGCTTGATTCCGGCGGCCAACCACGGAGTGGTGGTCTTCGCCGATTCCCTGGGCATCTACGGCCAGACCGTGATTCTCGACCACGGGCTGGGGGTCTTCTCCATGTACAGCCACCTGAGCCAGATCGACGTGCGGGTCGGGGACCGGATCGAAAAGGGCATGCCCCTGGGCCGCACCGGCTTCACCGGAATGGCCGGGGGCGACCATCTCCATTTCTCCATGCTTCTCCAGGGGGAATTCGTGGACCCGCGGGAGTGGTGGGATCCCCAATGGCACCGGGACCAGTTGCAGGGCCCCCTGAGCCGGGTGCGCGCCCCGGAAGAATCCCCGGCGCAGTGATCCGTTGTCCAGCCGTCGGAAAGCCCGGCCCCGACCCGGTTTACCTCTGGATCGAGCAGGCCTCGCATCCGCATCCGGCCTCGATACGGCGCGTGGAGCTGAAGGTTACACCGAACGTGGGGCACCAGCTCGAGTGCTTTCCCGGGCCGCCGGCAACGAGGATACGGATGTGCTCCGGCTGACGCACCAGAGGAATGCGGCCTCCCCACTCCGGCAGCCTGTCCGCATATCCGCCCCACGAGGTCAGCTCGCCGAGCTTTTCCTCTGAAATGCGGTCGATCGGTACGCGGGCCCGCTCGTACAAAGCTTCTTGAACGTCCTGTCGAGAGAAGCCGGACTGAGCGATGGTTCGGGCGTGTTCCGGGCCGAGTATTACGTATGTGTCCCCGCCGACGTAAAGGTGATTGTTTCCCACCGTGGTCATGGTTTGGGCCAGAGAGTTCAGGAGGGAGACGCCCGTGCTGGATCCGTGGTCGTTGATATTGTGAGGGCCTTCCGCGCCAACCACCGTGACGCAGCTCTCGGCCGCATGAAACCCGAGGGACACACGGAAGGGCGGCCACGGGCTCTCGGCCTCGTTCTCGGCGATGCAGTACGTGTACTTGGCCGGCGAGCCCTGGGTTGCCTTGTCGGTCGAGCCGGGGATGGCGCCTCCGATGTTCTGCAGGATCAGACGGACGGCCCGGCCCAGAACTGCATTCGCGCGGTTTCCCGGGCCGAAGCAGTTCGCGCCCGCGTTCATGCCCAGCCCGACCGTTACGGGCCCGTGCACGATCAGCAGCACCCCGCAAGGATGGGTGGTCGTCTGGATCGCGGCGAGGTTGAACGACGGCTCCAGCACGGCCTCCACGGCGGCGATGAGAACCGGCATATGCTCCGGCAGACAGCCTGCCATCACGGCATTGATCGCAATCTTCTGCACGGCGGCCGGGGCGTTCCGCGGCGGGAGCCTGCCCACGGATTCCAGGGGATCCCGCTGCGTCCCTTTGCACAGGGCCTCCACGCGGTCCCGCGTGGGCACCACGATCGGGAGCCCGTCCGTCCAACCCCTTGCGTAAAACCGTTCGGCCGCAGCGAGTTCGTCGGCTGCCGGCTCGGCCTCCAGGTTCTCGGCGGCAGGGGTCGGATCGAAATCGCCTTCCACCCGGCCCTGCGTCAGGCCGGCCGCGACCGTTGCGACAAGGTCGGCGGTCACCCGTGCCTCCGCCTCGTCGCGGGAGATTCCTCCCACCGGATGACCCACTTCTCCCAGAGGCAGACCCGCGGCGTTTTGCTGCCGCAGCAATTCCCGGGAGAGGCCGAGAAAGGGTGTGGTGCTGAGACCCACGGACGCGCACCCCCGCCGGGCCAGCTCGATCTGATCGTGGACACTCCACGATGTGCACGAGCCTCAGTCGTTGATTGCGAGCACCACGGCGTGGCAGTCCCGGCCGATCTCCTCGAGCAGCGCTTCCGGAGCGGGTAGGGATGGGGCGCCCTTGTTGTAGTGCCGCGCCGAGATCCGGAACCGGTCCGCAAGGCGAGCCGCCATGCGGCCCAGGAGCGCGTCCGCATTCGGTTTGTTGTTGCTCAGGAAGCCGACGGTCTTGCCTGAGAGTTCGGCGAGAGCCGGCCGGGTGCGGGTCGAGATCCCCGGACCCGGCGATACGGGATTGAGGGCGATGATGGGAGCCATGTCCGTCCTGAAGACAGCAGGTTCATCCTGGAACGCTGGAAGAGTAGCAGGTGGCGGAAGACGGGTCAACAAAGGTGCATGCACCGCGGGGTTGTGCCCCGGCAAGCCGGCGGCAGGTTCCAGAGGATCTCCAGGACGCCCACATCCCGTTTCTTGACACCCGATCGCGGACTTCTCTATGCTCTTTGATTCTAAGCCCCGGCCTCCTGTCGAAATCGAGTATCGCCGAAACCGTTTATCTACCGGCGATCCCGGGTGATCCCTATGGAAAGACAGAAGCTTCCGATCGATCGGCACACTTGGGAGAGCTTCGTCCAGAGCGTGAAGCTCTTCCTCGCCTCGGAGCAAGCCGGCCGCCGGGCGAAGTGGCTCTTCGCGGCTCTTCTCCTCCTCATGTTCGGGACCAACGGCCTGAGCGTCGTGAACAGTTACGTGGCCCGCGCCTTCATGACCGCCATCGAGCATAAAGAGTACGAAACCTTTGTCCGGATGGCCCTCCTGTCCGTGGGTGTCTACGCAGCCTCCACCCTCGTTTCCGTCTTCTACAGCTATACCGAGCAGCGCCTCGGGCTGCTCTGGCGGGTGTGGGCCACCCGCCAATCCCTGTTCCGTTACGCCGACCACCGGGTGTACTTCGGGCTAAAGATGCGCGGAGAGATCGGAAATCCGGACCAGCGCATCGCGGATGACATCCGCGGCTTCACGACCAGCACCCTTTCGTTCATGCTCATGCTGTTGAACGGCTCGTTCACGGTAGTCGCCTTCTCCGGCGTCATGTGGTCCATCAGTCCCCTCCTGCTCCTGGTCTCGGTGCTGTATGCCCTTGCCGGAACCCTGCTGACTTACACCTTCGGCCGCCAATTGATCCGCCTGAATTACGATCAGCTCGACAGGGAGGCCAATTTCCGGGCCTCGCTCATCTACCTGCGGGCAAATGCCGAGTCGGTGGCGCTCTCTCGACGGGAAGGGCCCATCATCCAGCTCAACCTGCGGAACCTGAGCGATCTGGCGAGGAACCTTCTTCGCATCATCCGCGTGAACCGAAACGTGAATTTCTTCACGACAGGCTACAACTGGTTGATCCAGATCATTCCGGCCCTGCTCGTGGCGCCCCTGTTCATGAGCGGAAGGGTGGACTTCGGTGTGATCACCCAGTCGGCCATAGCCTTCACCCAACTGGTCGGGGCCTTTTCGCTCATCGTCAGGGAGTTCGGGTCCCTTTCGTCCTATGCGGCCATTTCGGCGAGGCTGGGGGCCCTGGCGGAGGCGGCTGGAAAAGAGGAGTCCGCGGAGCTCACCGCTGCTCAGCAGTCCGTCAAGGACGAGGCCCGGATTGTCTACGAGCGGCTTACGCTTCGGTCGCCCCGAAGCGGCCGGGTGCTGATCCGCGAACTGTCGATCGAGATCCCGCACGGCCTCCGCGTTCTCGTGCGGGGAAAGGACGAAACGGCCAGGTCCGCCCTGTTCAACGCCACGGCAGGGCTCTGGGAGGCAAGCGAGGGACGGATTCTGCGGCCTCCCCTGGAACAGGTCCTCTTCCTGGCCGAACTCCCGTACCTGCCCCCCGGGACGCTCCGGGAGTTGCTCATGCGCCCATGGCCGGAGCGAGAGGGCCCGGTGGAAGAATGGCTCGGGGAGATCGAGGTTACGGATCAAGAGATGCTGGAGGCGCTGCAAACGCTGCATATGGATTCCATCCAGACGGGTGTCGGCGGCTGGGACAAGAGGCAATACTGGGAGAACACGCTGCCTCTGGACGCACAGAAACTCCTGGTCGTTGCCCGCGTCCTGATTGCCCGTCCGCGTTTTGTGTTCCTGGACAGACCGGGCAGCACCCTTCAGACCGAGCAGGTGGACCGGGTGCTCGAACTGTTTCGGGAGCGCGCGATCAGCTACGTGACGTTCGAGGATGAAGACCGCATCGTGAACCTGAGGGACTACGATCAGGTGCTGGAAATCGGAAGCGGCGGAGACTGGACCTGGAAGGCGGTCCTGGGAGGCACGATCGTCGAAGACGGGCCTCCGACCCCCGTCTGACCTCTTGTTGAGAAGGTTCTGTCAAGCGGCCCGGGCCAACAACGAGGACTGCTTTGCGACAACGGTGGGCTTGGGCAGCCTGTCCGGGCGAAAGCCGGGAACGAAGGACGCATGCAGCCCAGCGGACGGGCCTTCATCGACGGCCCGCCGGCGGGAGCGCAGGGTGCGGGATCTGATTCTGGACGACTTCGAGGACCTTTCCGGATGGAAGCCCTTCGCCCCCGGAAAGGCCGAGCTCGCGATCTCCCGGGACGAGGGGGTCAAGGGCAAGGCCATGCGCCTCGATTTCGACTTTCATGGGGGCGGCGGTTTTGTCGTCGCGCGAAAGGAGCTTGCCCTCGAGATTCCCGAGAGCTACTCCCTGGGGTTTCGTGTGCGGGGGGCGGCCCCGCGCAACCATTTCGAGTTCAAACTGATCGACGACACGAACCGGAACGTCTGGCGCTACCGGGCGGAGGCGTTCGATTTCCCTGGGGAGTGGCGGCCCGTGAGGATTCGCGGGAGCCGGATCGAGTTCGCCTGGGGGCCCCTGGGAGGCGGGCCGCCCCGCGACATCGCGGCTCTCGAACTGGTCATCGCCGCGGGCCCGGGCGGCAGGGGGACGGTCTGGTTCGAAGAACTGCGCCTTCGGGACGAAACCTACCGATCGACCCCGCGGGTCACGGCATCCGGGTCGCTCCCGGGCCATGAGCCGCAGAACGTCGTCAACTTCTCGGAGGCATCGAGCTGGCGCAGCGGGGTTCCGGATCGGCCCCACTGGTTGCAAATCGATTTCGGTCAGGAGAGGGAATTCGGCGGCCTGGTCATCCACTGGGAGGACGGCCTCCGCGGCCGCGAATTCGAAGCCGAGGTCTCCTCCGACGGAGCGATGTGGAAAAGGGTCTACGCCACTTCCCAGGCAGACAGCGACCGGAGCTACCTCTTTCTCCCGGAGACGGTGGCCCGGTATGTCCGCCTCCGCCTGAACCGAAGCAGCGGCGGGCTCGGCTTCGGGATTCGAGGCGTGGAGGTCAAGCCCCACGATTTTTCGCGCTCCTTGAACCATTTCTTTGAGGCCGTGGCCCGGGATCATCGGGCCGGGCTCTATCCGAAATACCTTCTGGGGAGGCAGACCTACTGGACCCCTGCCGGCACCGTCCGGGGCGAGGGGCAGGCCCTGCTGAATGAAGAGGGCATGGTGGAGGTGGCCAAGGGATCCTTCTCGATCGCCCCTTTCCTGTTCGATGCAGGCCGGCTCATTACCTGGGCGGATGCGCAGCTCGTGCAGAACCTTGAGCGGGGCTGCCTTCCCATACCTTCCGCGCAGTGGCGGACCGACCGGCTGGCCATGAAGGTGACCGTGTATACCGCCGGTTTTTCGGGCCGCCCGGTGGTTTACCTTCGCTATCGCATCGAAAACCTGACTCCGCAAGGCCTTTCGGTGAGGTTCTTCGCCGCGATCCTGCCCTTCCAGGTCACACCGACCTGGCAGAACTGGCGGTCTTTTGGCGGAGCAAGCCCGATCCGCGAACTCACCTTCCGCGGGGGGGCGGTCCGGATCGACGGGGAGAAGGCGGTGATCCTTTCGACTGAAGCGGCGGGCTTCGGGTCCGCTGCCTTTGCGCAGGGAGGGGTGGTGCAGTCCCTGGCCGAGGGCGAACTGCCGCAAAGGGCGGACGTAAAGGACGAATTCGGCTTCGCCTCGGGCGCGTTCCGCTTCGATCTCGAACTGGCTCCCCAGGCTGCCGGGGAAGTGGCGCTTGCGGTCCCGTCCTACCGCATGCAGGAGGTTGGAGAGGTGCTCCCATCTCCTTCGGAGGCGTTCCGGGATGCGGTGACGGATTGGGAGGCGGCCCTGGAAGCGGTGGAAATCCGTTTGCCGGGTCGGGCCCAAGCCATCCCCTGTTGCCTCAAGACCGCAGCGGCCCACATCCTCGTCAACCGGGACGGCCCGGCGCTGCAGCCAGGGCCCCGGCGCTACGCTCGCTCCTGGATCCGGGACGGGGCCGTCATGGGCGCGTCCCTGCTCCGGTTGGGGCACACCGAGCCGATCCGGGACTTCATCCGCTGGTACAAGGGCTTTCAAGATGAGGACGGGAGGATCCCGGACTGCGTGGACCGGGAGGGCGCGGAGTGGTTGCCGGAATTCGACGCGTACGGGCAGTTCATTTACGCCGTCATGGAGTACTATCGGTTCACCCGGGACCGGGGCTTCCTCGAGGAACTGCGGCCCGCCGTGGCCAAGACGCTCGCCCTTGTCGAGGGCCTGCTCGCGCAGAGGCTCACCGAGGAGTACCGCGGCCCTGAAAAATGCGCCTTCTACGGGATCCTGCCCGAATCCATGAGCCACGAGGGCTACATGGCCCATCCGGTCCACGCTTACTGGGACGATTTCTGGGCGCTCCGCGGCTTCCGGGATGCGGCGGCCATGGCCGAGATTCTGGGAGACGGCGCCGAGGCGGAGCGGCTGGCCCGGGTGCGGGACAGGTTCTCGGAGGATCTTCGCTCCTCTCTGCGCGCGGCGATCGCCCGGCATCGGATCGACTATGTTCCGGGCTCGGTGGAACTCGGCGATTTCGATCCTGCCGCCACCTCGGTCGCCCTGAGCCCCCTGGATGAACTCGCGGTCCTTCCCCGGCCTGAGATCAACCGAACCTTCGACAAATACATGGCAGGCTTCCGGCAGCGCTGCAGCGGCGCGGTCGAGTGGAGCAACTACAGTGCCTACGAGATCCGGATCATCGGGGCCCTGGTGCGTCTGGGCAGGCGGGAGGAGGCCCTGGAACTCACGCGGTTCATGCTGGACGACAGGCGCATCCCTGCCTGGAACCAGTGGCCCGAGATCTCCTGGCGCGATCCCCGGAGCCCGAGCTTCCTGGGCGACCTGCCGCACGCCTGGATCAGCGCAGAGTACATCCTGGCGATCCGCAGCCTGTTCGCCTACGAACGGGAGGAGGACGACTCCCTGGTGGTCGCCGCAGGCGTGGATCCGGCCTGGCTCAAGGAAGGTTTCACCGTGGAGGTGGGCTGTCTGCCTACCCACCATGGGAGCCTGTCCTACCGGATGCGGCTGGAGGACGCCGAAACCCTGCGTATTTCGCTCGATGGGGACCTCGAGGTGCCCGGGGGAGGGCTCGTGCTTCAGCCTCCGCTTTCGGGACCGATCCGCAAGGTCGAGCTGGGCGGCAGGCCGCTCGCGGCGTTCTCGGCCGACAGCTTCACCTGCCGGCAGTGCCCCTGTGAAGCGGTGGTGAGGGTCTGAAGGGTCCGGGCAAACGCCGGCCCGCCGCTCAGCCCAGATGCACGGTCATCCGATTCGCTTCCTCCCGAAGGAGCCGTTCCCGTACCGCCCGCATCGGAATCTCCGCCGCCCCGGTGCGATACGGATTGGCCTGCCGGGTGAAGGGAAGGTCGCCGCCGTTCAGGCTCACGGCCAGCGGGCCCGAGCCCGCGGCCCTGACACGGTAGGTGATCTCGAACGTCCGGCCCTCGAGTTCCATTTCCGCCTTGAGCCCGTCCAGGGATCTCGGGATCACCGGGTCGACGACGAGGCACGATTTCCGCCTGCTCACGCCCAGGAGGCAGGAGAAGAGGAGCTTCGTCCAGATGCCGGCGCCGCTCGAATAGATCCGCCATCCCCCGTCGAGAGGGATCTCTCCTCTCAGGGCGCGGTCGTATTCCGCGCTTGCCTGGTAGCGGTCGCTGAAGGCCGCGTCCGAGCTGGAGTAGTAGCAGTTGGCCTGACGGATCGTGGCGGCGGGCACCAGGGCGCGGATGCCGATCGGGTTGGCCTGGCACAGGGCGAGGAAGAAACCGTCGGCGTCTCCGTAACGGGCCAGTGCCTCGGCGTAGCGAAGATGCGCGTGGGTGTACATGAGGCCGATCTCGCGGCCGAAAAAGGCGGCCGATTCCGCGCGCTGGAAGTGTTTCTGCGGGCCGCCCCGGTATGCCATCGGGCGATCGAAGAGGCGGGCCCCGTCCGGGCCCGTGAGGCGAAGGCGGATGAGTTTCAGGTGATCCCTCGCCTGTTCCGGGGTGAACAGGTCGTCGATGACCGCGTGGATCATGGGGAGCAGGCTGTACGAGACCCCGGTAGAGCGATCCCGAGGATGCAGGAAGTATTCGATTCGGCCGTCCTCGCGGAAATAGGCGAGCCCGGCGACGGTTCCGTCCACAAGGAGCCGGCGCCGGAACTCCTCGCGGACGGCGGCCGCCGAGGATTCGAGTTCGCAGGCGCGTTCGCTCCGGCCGAGCGAGCGCAGGGCCCCGGCCAGGGCGGTGAGGGTCTGCACGTGAAGGGTCACGGTCCATGCGCTGCACAGGCGCTCCCGCATGGCCGGGTCAAAGGGCTGCATGGAATCGTTCCAGTCCCCGTGGCCGTAAGCCGCCAGCCGGGTTCCCGGGATGACCCGGGCGCCGATCACGTTCAGGGCGCGCTCCACATGCCCCCACAGGCTTGCCTGTTCCGCCCTGGAAGCGCCCTCCGGATGAAAGAACGGGATCTTCTCGTCGAGCAGGTCCGCGTCCTCGGAGGCAGCGAGGTACGCTGCCAGTGCCGCCAGGGGCCAGAAGACGATGTCCCCGTGGGAGTCGGGCGGCCGGATATTTCTCTCACGGTCAAAGAACATGAACCACTGCGGCCAGTCCCCGTCCGGGTTCTGGGCCGAGAAGACCCGCACCAGAAGATCCCGTACGGGATCGAGCCGGCCCAGCGCGAGCAACAACTCGACCGGCCCCTGGCTGATGTCGCGGGTGCCCCACCCTCCGCCGGTGTACTGCTCGATGCCCCGCGGCGCCAGGTAGTGGATCAGCGCATTGTGCACGAACCATGGCACGATTTCTTCGAGGCGCGCCGCCTCACCGGCGAGCGCACTGCCCGCGGGAGGGTGAATGCGGAGGCGGGCGGTGAGATCCGTCCAGAACCGGCTTTCGTCAGGCGGGCCGGCCTCCCTCGGATCCGCCGTCTTCGGAGCGATGACTGCCGCGGCCGGCCCCGGCCCGTGTCGCACCGCTGTTTCCGCAGCGGGCTCGGGAATCAGGCGGCCCTTCATGCGGAATGCGGCGGCGCAGGTCCGGCCTGTGACCAGGCAGAGGAACGGCTGATTGCGGGAGCGCCCGTCGGAGAAGAGCAGCTCGTCTCCGCCGATCCGCTCCAGGGACGTGCCGGGCAAGGGAGCGATGTGGAACCCGCCGTCCGGGAAGCGCCGGCCCAGGTCCGTGTCGGACAGCGCGCCCACGAACACGCCTTCCCCGTCCCTCCGGACCGGGGCCGGCACTGCTTCGCTGCCGTCGTCGCCGCCCACGGCCAGGTGGTTGACGAGGAGAAGACGGACCGGCGGCCCGGAGAGCACGTCGACCGACAAGGTCATTTCGTGGCGGTCGATGCCGGCCGCACTGCGGACAGCGGTCATCCCGTCCCGGTGCTTGTAGACCCAGCGACAGGCCTGGGGGGTCATCTCGAAGGCGGAGGGCATCCCGAGCAGGCGCCAGCCTCGATCCGTCTCCACGAAGATGCGCTGGCCGTCGGCCCGCAGGAGGCTCAAGTAACCGTGAACCGTGGAGAGAAACCGGTTGATGCTGACATGGCCCTGCGTCACCATGGAGTGGAAGACCCCGTCCATCCAGGCGGTGGATGTGAGAGCTGCCTCGTCAGGGGTCAGGCGGCTGCCGGTGCGCAGGATGTGGACATGCGGTCGCAGGACCTTGAGATCCTTTTCCCTGAGCACCACGTGCCGGTGGGTGCCCGCGAAGAAGGAGAGGAGCCGGCCATCCTCCCGCTCCTCATGGCGGCGTTCCGGGCCGAAGAGGTCCTCGATCTCGGAACCGTTCAGGTCCAGGGCGTCCAGCAGAGGAGCGGAGCTGAAGAGGGTCTCAACGGGGCGCGCAGGACCGTACCCGGCCGCCCCGGATCCCTTGCCGGTTTCGCGGCCTGTCGTCCCCCCGCATTCGGCGCCTCGGTTTTCTCCCCCTGCTGCGAAGCCGCCGGCCTGCGGCGGGGGAATCGCCTCGGGAAGGCCCAGGACCCTGTCCACGATCGCGAGATCGATCGACGAGGTTGCCGGTTCGTGATGAGCCTCATACCAGCCGAAGAACCCGCTCTCCCTGGTCTCGCCCGGTTGCAGCCGCAAAGGCGCATCCTGGACCGCGGCCATCGAGTGCTCGTGCTGCCGGCGGATTCCCGGCAGGCCTTCGATCAACCCCACGGCGGGCCGGCCGGCCCGCGCCGCAAACCCGTGGATCTGGAGCGCGTCGGTTGCGTACCGCACGGCCCGGCCAAGGGAGCCGATCACGGTCCACGGATTCCGGCCGCCCATGGGCAGGTTCTGGCGTGAACAGAGGACGAAGCCGCGCTGCGGATGCAGGAGGGCCGTGTGGTCCACATAGTGGCTGGTGTAGTACTCGTTGATCCGCACCGCGCCGTAATGCGCGAGGCCCAGGTCCTGCGCGTAGACGAGGTCCAGGGTTTCGGGCGAGCCGCCGGTGTTCGAGAGCGCCACATGCCAGAACCAGGCCGGCTGCGATTTCGCCAGGGCGAGAGAGAGCCGAAAGCGGATCCCCTTCCATTGCCCGCACGCCGTCATGCCGTCCGGCCCGAAGTGGAAAGCGGCGGGGCTCCCGGGGCCTAGCAGCGCAGTGGCCTCGACGGCCGCACCGTGACACCGCAGGTAGAGGTTGGCCGGTCCGCCCTCGACCTCGGTCCCGAGGAAAAGATTGATGAGGATATCGCCGTGGTCGATGCGCCGGATCGAGCCGTTTGCGTTCACCTGCACGCTCAGGCCGGAAGGGTTGCGGATGCCGAGGGGAAAGCCCGAAGGCGGCTGGTCTTGCGGGTTCAAAGGGAAGCCTTTCGCGCTAAGGTCGAGAAGCGGGGAAGCCGCTTTCAGAGTTTTCCGTATTTCCTGTAGACATCCACCAGGGAACTGCCTTCGCGGATCTCCTGGCGGGACCGGCGCTCGGCCGCGACGATCTCCTCGGCCTTTGCCACGACCGCGGCCAGGTCCGCCCGACCCGGGGGGATCACGACCACGCCGTCCCGGTCCGCCACGACCACGTCGCCCGGTTCGACCCGGACCCCGCCGCAGGTGACGGGCCGGCCCACGCCGACCAGGTCCACCCTGCCCACCGAGTCCGCAGGGATGTTCCCGCGGGCCCAGACCGGAAAACCGATGTCCAGGATCCGCCCGATATCGCGGATAGGTCCGTCCACCACCGCGGCTCTGACCCCTCGGTAGTACTTGGAGGTAGTGGCCATGAGTTCGCCGAACGCCCCTGCGCCGCGGTAGCCGTTGGTGCTGATCACAATGACCTGGCCGGCCTGCATGTTGTCGAAGAGCAGGGTGAGCGCCTCGGCGACGAAGGCAGGGTCGTAGTCCGAAAGCTTCCGGCTCTCGACGGTCCGGGCCTCCTCGATCGTGTAGGCCGGTCCGGCGACGACGGCCTCGGGCAGGATGGGCGTGAAGCCGGCCTCCATCACCTGCCCCATGAGCCCGAGTTCGTCCAGCGCGTCGGCCACGGCCGGCGTGTGGGTTTTTTCCAGCCTCCTGCAAAGGGCCAGGATTTCCTCCGGACCATAGAATCCTGCCATGGCTCCTCCCCAGAAGGGCGGGACGGGCGTTTTCCCCTCGGCGCGTCACCGCTGCGGCTGCCGGGCGGATTCGAGCCGCCCGTGCATACCGAACGGAGAAGGCGCCCGACCCTGCACTTGCATATCACGCCGACGGGTGAGCGGTTCTTTCCGTGGCGCGGAGACCGTCGGGGTTACCGAGCCCCCTTTTTCACCAGTTCGACCCTGCGGTTCTTCGCGCGTCCTTCCCCTGCAACCCGGAACCCGTTCATCGCGTGCCTCTCTTTTTCCGCTTTCTCGTGCCGGAGGTCGGCCAGGAGCCGGCCGGAACACGGCAAGCGCACGATTGCGGGTCAAGAAGAAACGGATCAGCGTCGCACCGTCAACCCATCGCCTCCATCGGGCGGACCTCACGCGCCACACGTTCGGAGAGGGCGTCCTCCGCAACATCCATGTCATAGCGGCTCTGCAGGTTCATCCAGTACCGGGGGCTCTGTCCGAAAAAACGCCCAAGCCGGAGGGCCAATTCCGCGGTCACCGGCCGCTTGCCGGAGACAACCAGACTGACCCGCATGGCGGGGACACCCAGTTGCTTGGCAAGCCTGTACTGGGACATGTTGATTTCGCCAAGCAGTTCTTTCAAATACGCACCGGGGTGTATCGGGTCGATCTTCTTCCTGGCCATACTGCCTCCTCAGTGGTAATCGACGATTTCCACCTGTTCCGCATTGCCTTCATGCCATTCGAAGCAGATGCGCCACGGATCATGGAACCTTATGCTCCATTGCCCCTTTCGCTCTCCCCGCAAGGCCTCCAGTCGATTGGACGGCGGCAAACGAAGATCTTTGAGCTGAACCGCCGCATCGATCGCGTTGAGTCTCATGAAGGCACGCTGCCGGATTCCCCCAGGGAACTTCCGCGAGAATTGGCGGTGAAACACCCTTTGCGTTTCCCGGCAGCGAAATGATTTGATCATGCCGGGATAATAAACAAAATGTTTATAGTTGTCAATCGTAACCACGTCCGCCCCGTGTGCACGCCTTCGGGGAAAAGCTCGAGGCAGTAACCTTGTTGTTCTCATGTTCTTGATATGGGTGCCGATTCCGCACGATTGATCAGGCGCCGGCGGCCTTGGAGGCATCCTCATTGCCTCCTCCAGCCTCCGCAAAAGTTTCAATCCACGCCCCCGCGCGGGGGGCGACAGGGTCGGCTCGGGAATAGGCCTGTGGATAACGAGTTTCAATCCACGCCCCCGCGCGGGGGGCGACTATCCCAGTCGATGTAGATCTGATTG
>CAYLMK010000016.1:0-119108 GCA_964384945.1 uncultured Thermodesulfobacteriota bacterium
TAGACGGTGAGGCTCACGGGTGGTTTGACGTTGCCGGGTGGAGCATCGTCCAGGCCACGGACCGGGACCGTTCCAAGTTGGAACAGGCCGGGTATCATCTCCAGGACGAGAGTGAGGAGAGGGAGGATTGAATCGTGGGTGTGTCCATACGCGAGCGGCCGGTTGGATCGGGTGTTTGGTGGATCTTCGTCCGGCACGGAAACAAGCGCAAGGCGAAACGGGTAGGGAGGCGGGAGGCGGCGGAGAAGGCAGCAGCACAGATACAGGCCAGGCTCACGTTAGGTGCCTTCGGCATCGAGCACCCGGAAGAGAGGCCGGAGATTCTCTTCCGGGACTACGCGAAGCTATGGCTGGACGGCTACGTTTCCGCCGCTCTCAAGAAGTCTACGCATCGAGGCTATGAGATGGAACTTAGAAAGCACATCCTCCCGGAATTCGGTAAGATGCCGCTCAAGGCGATAACCAGGGAACAGGTGAAAACCTTGCTCTTCCGAAAGCTGAACTCCGGCCTGGCTCCCGGATCGGTGCAGAAGATCAAGGCGGCCATTTCCGGGATCTTCTCCCATGCGCTTGAGGACGGCCATGTTCAGGCGAATCCGGCGGCCAGGCTAGGGAGATTCCTCAAGGCCAAGGACCGGGTGCTAGGGAAAGAGATTTCGCCTCTATCGGCAGAGGAACTGGAGCTCTACCTAGAAACCTGCAAGGCACATTACCCGGACTCCTATCCCTTCTTCCTGACCCTGGCACGAACCGGGATGCGATTAGGCGAGGCTCTGGGTGTCCAGTGGCGCGATGTGGACTTCCACGGCGGATTCATCGAGGTGAAGCGTGCATGGGTGGAGGCCAGGATCACAACGCCGAAGAGCGGGAAAATCCGCCGGGTGGATATGACGCCTCATCTCTCCGACACGCTACAGGCGGTGAAGCGGAAGGCGAAAGAGGCCGCTCTTGCGGCTGGCCGGGAACTCCCGGCATGGGTGTTTGCCTCTCAGGCAGGTACTCCGCTCGATCACCGCAACATCCGGCAACGGGTGCATTACCGGATATGTGAGAGGGCTCGCCTCCGGCACGTTCGCATTCACGACTTGAGGCATTCCTACGCCACGATCCGCATTCAGGCCGGCCACAACATAGCGGACGTGAGCAAGCAGCTAGGCCATGCCTCCATCAAAATCACGGTGGACACATATTTTCATTGGATGCCGAGCGAGAAGCGGGAAGAGATAGCAGAACTCGATACCATCGGCCAGGCCGGGAGGCCGGAAAAGATCACGGTTATGAAGCAACCAGTGGCAACCTAACGGCAACCAGGGAAAAAGAAAATGGTTTAGCTTTTCCGGCTAAACCATTGATTTCATTTGGTGCCGAGGGACGGAATCGAACCGCCGACACGCGGATTTTCAGTCCACTGCTCTACCGACTGAGCTACCTCGGCACAGAATGAAGGAATACTATCTTCAGCAAGGCAAAAGGTAGTCGAAACAATCGCTCTTGTCAACACGGTCCGATGCGAAAGATGAATCGGAAGGTTCTCGCTTACATCCGGTTGTCCGGGTTCAGCGGCTACCCAACGGCCCCGGGAAGGTTGGCGATTGCCCATCTTGAAGTTCTGCCAGGCCCAGCCGGATCTCGTAAGTACCTGCGATCTTGTCGTGAAGCCCCTGCTTGCGAGAATCAAAGGCCACCCAGAGGAACCCGAGACAAAGGGTGAAGTGATTCAAATAATAGCCCAGGGTTCTAAGGGCGGCCTGTGCGAAACCGACGGGAGTGCCGTCCAACCTCACCACCTTGAGTCCGCAGACCATCTTGCCCGGCGTCTGTCCCCTGGTGCCGATGAAAAAGGTGAAATAGGCCATGTTCAGTGCGAAGGCCCCGACATTGAGGAAGCCCCAATCCCTCTCGAAGAAACTGTAGGCGAAGCTGTGCACGGTATCTGTCTCGGATCCGGTTGCATAGCCGAAGATCCCGACCCCCACCAGGAGGGTGAGCAGGACGAGGAGCACAAACCCATCGATCACGTACGCCAGGCAGCGGATCCAGAAGCCGGCGAACTTCGGGGCGAGGACCGGCGCCTCCCGGGGCCGGGTCGGGCCCGGTTCGGATGGCAGACGATCGACTCCCTGGTTGCGCCACGAGTCGGGGTCCGCCGTCGCGGGTGGACGGCCTTCGTTACCGAAATGCGCCGGGTCCTTTCTGCTCGCTCCGCAGAAGGTGCACAGATCCTTGCTCCGGGTCGGTCTGCCGCAAACGGGGCACGAGAATTCGCTTGAATATTGCATTGTAAGACCTCGTACATTAAAGATTTCTATGCGTCATGCGATGAGACATTTTCCATGCTTCCGCCAAGGTCTCCGAAAAGGTACTGAACGAGTCCCACGGCCAGAATGGCGGCCGTTTCGGCCCTCAGAACGCGGGGGCCCAAGCCCACGGGTAGGAACCCCTTTTTCTGAGCGCTCCTTTCCTCCTCGGGAGAGAATCCTCCCTCGGGACCGATCAGCATGACCACCCGTTCGGGCCGACGGATGTTCTCTGTGCTCAATGCACCCATAGGCCGGGCGGTCGGACTCGTTGAGAACAGGAGCGAGAGGTCTGCATCTTCGGATTGCCTGAGCATGTTCTCGAGAGAAAGCACGGGCCGTATCTCCGCTACGCCGGACCTGCCCGACTGGCGCGACGCCTCCTGAGCGATCGTCTGCCACCTCACCCTTCTCCGCTCCGCGCGTTTCGGGTCGAGGTCGGGGACGGAACGGCAGACCGCAACAGGGCAGACTTGCTGCACGCCCAATTCCGAGAGCTTCTGGATCACCAGGTCCATCTTGCTGGCCTTGAGCAGCGCCATTCCGACCCGTATGGAAACAGGAGACTCTCCACCTCCCGGTTGGGTGCGCAGGATCCGAAGCGTCACATTTCGCGAACCGGCCTCGATGATCGTCGAAAGGTACTCAACGCCGCTGCCGTCGAAAAGGAGCAGAGAGTCTCCCGGGCCCATGCGCAAAACGTCTCGGACGTGCCTCTTGGCGGGGCCCTCCAGGACGATGTTCGACTCTCTCTTTTCGATTGCCGGTACAAAGAGCCTTCTTACGGGGTGTGTCGGTATCATCGATTCGGGTCCGACTCGGTTTGCGGCCTGCAGGGCTTCTCCAGGAGCAGGGAAACCCAACCCTGCTCAGGGTCTCTTTTCTCTTTGATCCGGACGAATCCGGCTCGCAGGAAGGACGCCAGGATCTCGGGTTCTTCCTCTGTGAGTATTCCGGACAAAATGGCGAGACCCCCCCTCCTCAGGGATCCCCAAATGGGTTCCGGATGCCTCGCAAGAGTTCTCGCGTCGAGGTTGGCAGCGATCAAGTCGAAAGGGCCCCGGCAGCAGGCAGTCGTTCCGTTCACGAGCAGGATGGCCCCTACAAGCCGGTTCAAGGCCCGGTTTCGACGGGCCACGGCAAGGGCATCCGGATCGATTTCCAGGCCCACGACGCGTGTCGATCCCAGCTTGCATGCGGCGATCGAAAGGATGCCGGAACCGCAACCCACATCCAGGAAAGACCATGGAAGTTCCCCCTCTGCTTGGGCGCGGATCTCCTCAAGGAACTCCAGGCAGTGCCGTGTAGTCGGGTGTTTGCCGGTTCCGAATGCCTGGCCCGGCTCCAGGACCATCGGCAGCGCGTCACACGGCAACCGCGGCGTCCGCCAGGGGGGGACAACCCAGAGACTTCGGGACACCTTCTCCGGAGGGAACCCTTCCTGCCATTGCGTCGCCCACGCCTCCTGTTCGATCCCCCTGCACCGGATGATGCGTGCGAAGATGTTGGGAGACCGGGTCATATATTTCATCGCCCGGATTCGTTCCTCCAGGATGTCTACGAGTTCCTGAATTCCCACGGCTCCCGGAAAGTAGACCCGGACGAACGAAGATCTCCCGCATGATTCACATCGCGGGTCCTCTGCGATCCCGCCCGCGAAATCTCCGGCCGCCTCCAGGCCTCCTGCGGCGCCTTTTTCGACGCACTCCGCAATGAAAGAGGCCGTGTCCTCATCCCCTGCGTTCACAAACTGCAGGGTTGCCTCGATCCACCCTTCACGGGCGTCCGGGCTTTGAGCGGATGAAACGCCTCTCTGCCCATTCATGCCCGATGAACCTCCTCCGTTCGGTGCTCCGTCCGGTGTACAGTACAGGTCGAAAGACAGGGATAGCACATCACCGGAAGATTTTCACGATTCGCGGTGACGCTCGGGGAGGGCTTGACTCCTTTGACGCAGTGTGTTATCAAAAATCCATGCGGCCCGGTTCCGAACCTTCTCAGACCGGGGGAGTATCGAGGAGTGGGTGCCATGCAGAAGAGAGAACCCAATTACACGCTCCTTACCAGCCGGGAGGCAGCCGTCCATCTCGACTTGAGTCCCGATGCCGTCAATGCCATGGCCCGGAGCAGAAGGCTCCGGGGAACCAAGGTCGGTCGGCAGTGGCGCTTCAAGAAAAGGGACGTAACCCTCCTGAAGAAGCACCTGTCCAGAGGGTTGGAAGCTGCCTAGCCAGACCCGACCCGCAAACGATCCTGACCCTTTGGGACCGATGGATCCGGCTCGATCGATCTCGGCAACCGGCCTTTTCGTGGATCCAGCGCCCTAAGTTTCATGTATGGAAATGCCGATAAGGCCCCCAGAGGTTGGACGCAGCGGAACTCGGTTCATCGGGGCCGGTTTCAGTAGCGGTTCTTGTGGATACAGGCCTGTCGGATGCAAGAGAAGTTTGGTCCATGGTGCAACAGGTGTGTACACTTCTACATCACCTGGGATGCGAAGTTCCCTTACGGGTGCAAGGGCTTCCAGATGAAGTCGAAGCGGTGCCCCTCGTGGTCCGTTTGGAATGTTTCGGGTGAAAGGTGCATGCTCTTTCTCCCCAAGAAGCGGCATCCGTACCCTGGAATCCAGCGACCATAATATAAATCAATACATTAGATTATCAATGTAAGTTGTCAAAATATATTATTTATTTATCGGTATTATCTCCGCCATGGAAAGGCAATCGGCACACAGGTATTTCTTGGCTGCCTCCTTCACGTCCTTTGCCGTGACCTCTGCTATTCTTTGTGGATATTCCAGGTACTCGGCATAGCCCAGGCCGTAGAGTTCGTTGAAGGCCATTGCGGAGGCCTGGGCCGAATTGGTCTGGATTCCCACCTCGTAGGTTCCGATCAGGAAGTTCTTCGCCCTCTCCAACTCCTCGTCAGAGATCCCCTGTTCACGGATCCTCCTGATCTGCTCGAGCATTCCATCGGTCGCTGTCTCCCGTTTGTCCGGGCTGGTCGCCATGTAGAGGGCGAACAGGCCCTCATGCACGGCTTCCCTGTGCAGGGCCGTTACGGAGTAGGCAAGGCTCTGCTGATCCCTGAGTTCGGTGAAGAGCCTGCCGCCCTGCCCGGAAAGAACGGCATGCAGGACATCGAGGCTGTACTTGTCTCGGTCGGAATGCCGCGCACCTCTGGCGCCTACGAGCAGATGGGCCTGCTGTTTCTCCGCGGAGACCTGTTGCGCCGCCTTCCGCTCCGGAGCGGCGTCGCAGGCCTCGATCGAACGCACGAACGGCTCGTCGGGCAAACTCATCAGCAGTTCTTCGGCCTCTTTCTTTGCCTGCATGCTGTCGATGTCTCCGACGATGGTTAAGACGACGTTGCGGGAGACTGCGTGCTTCCGGTAGTAGGCAAGCAAATCCTCTCGGTTCAAGCCCTTGACGCTCTTGCGGGTTCCCAGGATGTCCATTCCGTAGGGATGGCAGGGGTAGAGGGTCTTCCAAAGGAGAAGGAATGCGAGGCTGTCAAGTCTGTCTTCCCGGTTCTTGATGGCGGCCAGAACATCCTTGCGGGTCTTTTCCACGTACTCTTCCGGGAATGTGGGTTTCAGGAGGATGTCGGAGAAGACCTCGAACAGGGGGAGAAAATTCCACGCGACCGTCTCGCCGCTCAGCCCGAAGGAGTCCCGACCCGAAAATCCCGAAATGGATCCTGCGAGCGACTCGACCTCTTCGGCGATGGCCTCGGCACTCCGGGTCTCCGTGCCCTTGTTCAGCATGCGGGCCACGAAATTGCTGATCCCGTTGTCGTTCGGGTTTTCGGAGAGGAGCCCTCCGAGGAAGGCGACCTGCAGCGAGACAAGCGGAACCGCCCGATTCTCTTTCACGAGCAGGATGGCCCCGTTCGGCAGCCGGACCTCGAGAACCGCACCCTCCGGCCCGTGCGTTTCGCCCGCCTTTTCTTCAAACCGGTCTTCCATGCTCTTGTAAGTGCGGGTCACAAGCTTGAGCAACCGCTTCTTCGAAACCCCTTCGGAGGCCTTTTTCGGAACGAGTGCTCCGAGGGTGAGGTTGTCCGGGTGAAGATAGGTCCTGGCAACGCGCAGGATATCCTCCGCGCCGACCGATTGCAGCCGGGCCAGGTATTGCTCACCGAAACCGAGGTCCCCCACAATGGCCTCATAGGTCCCGAGTTCCCTGGCTTGCCCCTGAACGGTCTGCTGCTGGTAGATGAAATCGCTGTGGAGCTGGGTTTTGGCCTTCTTGAGTTCCTCCGCCGATACCGGCTCGAAGCGCATCCGAAAGGTTTCCTGCAGCATGCCCGTGAGGGCTTGATCCGTGTCCGGGGCCTCCAGGCCCGCGCTGACGATGAACAGGCCCGGATCTCTTGGCGTCATCGAGTAGGCGGAGATCGAATTCACCAGGTGCCTTTGCATTCGCAGCGAGGAATACAGGCGCGAGCTTCTCCCCTGGCCCAGGACTTGTGCAAGCAGGTCCAGGGCGGGCACGTCCGGATGGGAGATGCCCGGAATGTGGAATCCGATCTGCAGAGCGGCCTCTTTGGCGTCCTCCTCGAGTAGAACCACACGCGGCTCCGACTGCGGGGGTTCCTCCGTTCTTGCCTGCAGGGGAACGGGCCGGTTCGGAATGCGGGAGAGCCTGGCTTCCAGTTCGGGCAGGAGAGCCTGCGCGTCCAGATCTCCGACCATCACCCAGACCAGGTTTTCCGGAACGTACCATTTTTGGTAGAACCGCAGGACATCTTGACGGGTGAAGCCCCTGACCACCTCGTCGTAGCCGATCACGGGCCTGCCGTAAGGGTGTGTGCTGAAAGCGGCGGCATAGAAGGCCTCGGAGAGCCTCGCCGTCGGTATGTCCTTGCTGCGCCGGATTTCCTCACGGATCACCTCGAGTTCTCTCCGTAACTCCTCGGAGTCGAAGGCCGCGTTTTCGATGATGTCCGCCAGGATATCGATTCCCCTGTCCTTGAATCGGGAAGCCATGTTTACGAAGTAGACGGTCATGTCCCAGCTCGTATAGGCATTGATCTCGCCTCCGGCCGCCTCCGCCTCCCGGGCGATCTCGCCCACACCGCGCTTCTGCGTGCCTTTGAACAGCATATGTTCGTGAACATGGGCGATTCCGGCCTCGCGGTCTGTTTCCTGCTTGCTTCCCGCCTTCACCCAAACCTGGATGGAAACGACCGGCGCGGTGCGGTTCTCCTGGAGGATGACGGTCATGCCGTTCGAAAGCACTCTCCGAACCGGCATTTCTTTCGCCCAGCCGTGAGGGCACAGGGCCGGAGCAGCAGTGGAGAGACAAAGGGAAAGGAGCAGGAGGCTTCGCAGTCGGTTTCTCTTCAAAGGATCGGGCATTTCCTCCCCCGGCGGGCATTCTGGGCTTGTTTTGTTTCCCGTTGTTCGAGCCTTCGTACGATCTTTCGGGTGGCCCCTGTGATTGGATAAGGATGTAAACTGGTTGGATGAAGCCACCGGTACCTTTGTTCCGAACCGCGGTTCACTCCGCCCATTCCCTCGCACATAAATACGAGGTTTCGCTCCTCGAAGTGGCTGTAAGCCTGACGGACGGTAAATGCCTCCTCCTCCGGGACTTGTCTCAGGCGGCTGCCGACCTGTCTTCTGAGCTTCTCGATCCCCTGTCGAGCGGTTTCCTCGCCTTCGAGATAGGCTCCCGGAAGTTCCCAGAGTCCGCCAAGGAAGCCTTCCAGGGGCCTTCGCGCAAAGAGCAGCCTTCCCCGGTGTTCGATCGCTCCGACGATCTTGACCCGCACAGGAATCCTGGGTTTTGGGATGCGGACGGGCAATAGGCCCGCCGTACCCTCCCTGCAGGCTCTACAAAGTCCCCGGACGGGGCACGACGCGCAATCGGGTCGGTCGGGCCTGCACACCAGGGCCCCCAACTCCATCATGGCCTGATTGAAGGCGGCGGCGTGTCCCTTGGGGAGCAGGCTCTCGGCGATCCGCTCGAGCCGCCTCCTGGTGGAGGGTCGGTCCGGGATGTCCCGGATTCCGTACACCCTGCACAGAACGCGTATCACATTTCCATCGAGCACGGCCACGTCCTCGTCGAAGGCGATGCTCGCAATCGCGTTGGCCGTGTATGGCCCGATACCCGGCAGCTTCGCCAATGACTCGGGTTTACGCGGAATCTGACCTCCGAACGTATGCCGCAGGATTCTGGCCGCCCGATGGAGATTGCGGGCGCGGCCGTAGTAGCCGAGCCCTTGCCAGACCTGAAGGACCGACTCGATCCGGGCCTCTGCCAGATGGGCGAGGGTCGGGAATCTCCCCAGGAAACGCTCGTAATAGGCGATGGCAGCATTCACCCGCGTCTGCTGAAGCAGGATCTCGGAGATCCAGATCGCATAGGGGTCCCGCGTCTTCCTCCAGGGCAGGGGCCTCTGAGAGTCCCTGTACCAGGCAAGCAACTCTTCTTGGAAGCGTTTCGGGTTTATCATTTCGGGACCATGGCGGCATTTCCTGGATTCATAAAACGAATAATTTACTTTAATTAAATAGTATAATATACTGTTTTCATTAATTTATATACCTCATGTATTCGGATACACGTGGCTTGAAAGGCGAAAGCAGCCGCTGTGGAAAGAATCCGGGAAGGCGCGAGTCCCTCTGGAAGAACTCATTGTATGCATCGTGTCGGGCAGATCAAGCCATTTCGATCAAGGTATCCGGGTCGCCGGTTCCGACTGCGGCCGTCCCGCGTTGCCCTTGACACACCGCAACGGCATCCCCTATGCTGCTCGCAGAACCGCATTGGACGAATGGGCCCATGAAAGACTCCTTGTTTGAACTGCAAGACGTTCCTGTTGAGGTTGTCTGCCTTTCCGTCTCGCCCCCCGTGATCCGAAAGGGTCGCGTAACGTGCCAAGGGAAGGGCCCCTGCGAGGTCGTCTTGGAGGCGCCGGAGCCGAGGCTGGCACCGGGCATGCGACTCGTCCTGGACGGCGGCCCGGACCGTCGCTTCCGGATCAAGGGTCTGATTGCCGAAGCGCAAGGGTACCGTCTTCGGGTCGAGACGGAGCGGGTCGTGCCTCCTGACAAGCGTTCGTTCCCACGGATGTACGGTGGTATCCATCTGCGGTATCGTGTCTTGGCCCCTGGGGAGACAGAAAGGGATTGCGGCGCCTGGCTTGCCGGAGCGGAGCTGCCTGCCTGGGAAGGGGAGTGGAGGGAGCCGGACCCCTTCATGGACTTCAGCGGGACGGGCCTTCGGTTCGAGGACGAGCTTCATTGCGGCCGGGACGATCGGATGCTGATCGAACTCAAGCTCCCCGATTCCGAGCACGCATGGCGGACAGCCGCACGGGTCGTGCGTGTGGACCCGATCCGGCCGGACGAATGGAAGCAAGGCGAGGAGGCCGGCCAGGAACCGGCCCGGACGCATCAGATTGCGGTTGAGTTCATCGAACTTCCTTCGGATGCGACGGAAGCCCTCACCGCGTTCGCCATGCGGATTCAAGAGGCTCTTCTGAATCCATAGCGGCCCGCACCTTGCGGCAGTCCTTCTTCCGCGGGGGTGCCAAGAGACGCTATCCGTCTTCGTTCATCGCTTCGATCAGTTTTCCCAGGATTCGGTCCGCCTGCGGGATGGCGGCCTGGCAGGTGCCCACCTTCTTGTGTCCGCCGCCTCCGTATTTGAGCATGAGGCTGCCTACGTCCGTCTTGCTCGTCCTGTTGATGATGCTGTGGCCGCAAGTGAAGACCACGTTCCTCTTCTCCTTGCCCCAGATCACCTGAATGCTGATGTTGCAGTCCGGGAACATGGTGTAGAGGATGAACCTGTTGCCGGAGTAGATCTCCGGCTCCTGCCGCAGATCCAGGACGACGACGTTGCCTCTTTGGAAGGCGTTTTTCCGGATCATGTTCCGAAACAGTTCGTTCTGCTCGAAGTACCGATCGACCCGTTCCCGCACGTCCGGCTGCTCCAGGATGGACTCTGCGTTCATGGATCCGCACCACTCGATCATCTGCTCCATGAGCTGGTAGTTGCTGATGCGGTAGTCCCGGTAGCGGCCCAGCCCGGTCCGGGGGTCCATGATGAAGCTCAGAAGCACCCATCCTGTAGGGTTTTCGATTTCCTCGAGGGTCAGGTCGGCGCTGTCACACTTGTCCACGCAGCGCAGCATCTCGGCGAAATGCTCCGGAAAACCCGCTTGGCCGCCGTAATAGTCCCAGATGACCCTGGCACAGCTCGGGGACAGCTTGGAAGCGCCTTCGAAGGGAAAGTGGAAGTTGAGCCGCTCCATCTCGCTGGAGTGGTGATCGAACCACAGGCCGCACCCGGGAGCGAAAGGGACATTCACCAGAATGTCATTCTTGGTGACTCGAACCGCTCCGTCCTGCACATCCTTGGGATGCACGAACTCCCACTCGTCCAGGATGCCCACCTCTTTGAGCAGGACCGCGGAAACCAAGCCGTCGAAATCCGACCTCGTAAGCAGCCTCATCTTCGCTCTCCCTTCCGTGCGCATTCATTTCGGCCTGTAAAGGAAGGTCGTCCGTCCGGGCCGAGTACTTTAGCGACCCGGAGATAGATAGACTGAGAGAGAGAAGAGTCGGCTTTACGGTCGAGGGAGGGGTTGCCGCTCCCCGCAGGGAAGAGGAGCGGCAGAGTGCCGGTTCACTTGCGCTGGTCGAATCGCCTTCCGAACAGGAGGCTCGCCATCGTGATTCGGAGCATCTGAACGGTCCCCCCGGCGACGCACCAGGCCCTGGCGTCCCGGAGCATCCTTTCTACAGGGAACTCCTTGCTGTACCCGTAGCCTCCGAAGACCTGCATGGCCGCGTTGGTGACCTCGATCACCATTTCATTGGCGTAACACTTCGCAACCGCCGCATCATAGATCGACGGAAAGCCTCGGCCGGCGCCCATGACCGCCCGGTAGACCAGAAGGCGCGCGGCCTCGAGCTTCATGGCCATGTCGACGATGGGGAACTGAACACCCTGAAATTCGCAGATGGGCCTTCCGAACGCGTGACGCTCCTGCGCATAAGTCTTGGCCGCCTCGAGGGCGCCTCCTGCGACGCCCAGACACATGGCCGCGTTCCCGCACCGCTCGATGTCGAAGGTGAGCATCATGTTCGGAAACCCCCCTTCCGGGATCACGACATTCCGCTTGGGCACCCGAACGTCCTCGAAGATCAGGTCGCAGGAGGGCATCCCCCGCAGGCCCAGGTACTCCTCCTGTCTCCCGAAGCTGAAGCCAGGCATCCCCTTTTCCGCGATGACGCCCCCGATCCCCTTGTATCCTTTCGTGTCCCCGAAACGGGCGTAGACAAAGTAGTGGCTCGCGTGTCCCGCCCCGGAGATGAAGATCTTCCGGCCGTTCAGGATGTAGTCATCCCCGTCTTCCACAAGGCGCGTCGTCAGGGCCGTCAGATCGGAGCCCGCCTCGGGTTCGGTCATGCATACCGATACGCTCTTCTCTCCCTTGCACACCCCCGGAAGGATCGCCTTCTTCTGCTCGTCGGTTCCGAACAAGTCGATGGCCCGGACAGGCCCGACGTTCGACTCAAAGACCGAGGAGGCGATCATGGGGCTGAACTTCGCCAGTTCTTCGATGGCCAGGATGGCGTGGATGGCCGGCTGGCCTCCGCCTCCGTATTCCGGTGAAAGCACCATCCCCAAGAGGCCCATTTCTGCGAACGTTCCGAGCAGGTGCGCGGGGTACTCGCCCGTGGCGTCGACTCGTTTTGCCAGGTCCTTGAAGTTTTCCCTTGCCCCCATGGTCCGGAGGGTCTCGATCAGCATCTTCTGTTCTTCTGTCAGGTTGAAGTCCATTTCGGCTCCTTGCTCGGGTCTTCCTAGATAAGCTGCGTCCATTCTTGGATGCGGCGGACCTTTTCCAGTTCGAGGGTCCCTTCGATCGCCTTCTCCAGTCTCTCCGGGTCCCTGGCACCGGCAAAGCGCCTGACCTTTGCGGCCAGGTCGTCGAATGTCATCGGGTCTCTTGGGTCCCCTTTGGGGTTGTCCACTTGCCTGGCCAGCCTCGCCCCTCCTCTCAGGGCGATTTCGACCCGGCTCGAGGTCCTCTCGGGATAGAGCCGGTTCAACTGATCGTCGCAATGTACCTTCACCCTCTTCGACAGGGCGAGGACAACCGGATCCGCCACACGCCTTTCCGTGAGCTGCGCGGGCCCGAGGTCCCGGTCGAGGAGGCAGGCCGCAACCACGTAAGGGATCGAGAACTGGGCCGTGACGAAGCTGTCCTTCTCGGCGATCCCTTTGCCCACCGCCAGCAGGGCGATCCCGTATGTGTGGACGTCCACAGATTCCACCCGCTGCGGGTCGACCCGGTTCTCCCGAAGAATCTCCAGCACGGCCTGGGCGGCCCCATGGGTGTGCCGACAGGCCGTGTACGGCTTGAAGTAGACATCGAGCAGCGTGAACTTCTCGCCGAGGCGGTCCGTCATCCTTTCCTGGGCGGGTTCTCCCCGCACCGTGATCTGGGTAAAGCCTCCCTTCAGCGCGGAGCCCTCCAGGACGTAGGGCGCGCCGGTGATTCCGGCTTGAGCGAGGCCTGCGGCCGTCAGGCCGCAGGCGGCGGCCTGTCCCCCCTGGATGATTTTCACCGTGAATCCGCCCATCAGCTGCTCCGCCATCGAGAGGGGCGCCACATAACCCGCGTTCCCCAGGGCATTCGCCAGCCCTTCCGCATCGAGTCCCATCAGGCGGCCGGCCGCGCAGGCGGCCCCGAAGGTTCCGCACGTGCCCGTCGGCAGGAATCCCGAGAGGGTGTGACTCGGGTGAACGGCCGCCGAGACCCGGTTCGCCACCTCGTAACCTGCCACGACCGCTTCGATGACATCCCTGCCGCCGAGCCCCATCTTCTCTGCGAGGGCAAGGGCTGCGGGGATGACGGCGGTTCCGGCGTGGTTTCCGCCGAACCGCAGACCGTCCTGCGCCTCGATCGCCTCCGCGGCGACGCCGTTGAGGAAAGAGGCCTGATGGATGCCCGTCCGGAACCCGCAACCCAGGGCGGTGGCCGTCTCCGGTCCGCCGAGGGAACGAATGTAGGAGACCACCCGGGAGACGGCGTCCAGTTCCAAGGAGCCGTACACGTTGGCAAGGAAGTCCAGTAAGCAGCACTTCGCCTTCTGGATGACCTCCCGGGGAAGCCGGTCCAACCGGATGCCGGCACAAAATGCGGCGAGTTTCCGCGTGTGCTCCATGTTCCCTCCCCCTGCATCTTCGGGCTCAGACGTATCCCTTCTTTTCGTAGATCCTGATCATTCCGAGGGGATCGATGATCTCACGCAGCGCCTTCAGTTCCTCGGTCCGCGGCGGCTCGGTCTCGTGCACGTCTGGGGATACCTTGAGATCCCACGGTGTCAGCCCTGCGACCTCGTCCACGGAACTGCCGCGGTGGTAGGAGACAAGATAGGCTTCCTTCGTTTCCGGATCGAACCGAAGCAGGGCCTTGTTGGTTACGAGGAGGGAGGGGCCCGTGTTTTCAGGAAGGCCCCAGCGCTCCCGGGCGCCGGGGCCGTCGATGTACCCCGGGGTGGTGATGAAATCCACCCGTTCAGCCAGGCGGCGGGTATCGTGGAGGGCGATGATGATGACGCGCTGGGCCAGAGCTCCGATCGGGTTGGCGCCCCCGCTTCCGGGCAGCCGGCTCTTGGGCCGGTCGTATTCCCCGATGACCGTGGTGTTGATGTTTCCGTACTTGTCGACCTGGCTTCCGGAAAGGAAGCCCACGTTCACCCATCCTCCCTGAAGAAACATCCCCATCACATCCGTGAGCCCGCCGATCATCGCCGCGCCGGGATTCAGACACGGGTCGCCCACCGAGAGTGCCGGGCGCCTCGGCCGGGCGTCGTACACGCCCGATTCCTGCATCATCACGGCTTTGGGCGCATGCGTGTACTTGGCGATGTTGGCGGCGATCGTGGGAAACCCGGTGCCCACGATGACCAGGTCGCCGTCCCGGATCTCTCTGGCCCCGCAGCAGGCCATCAGCTCCGGCTTGGTGTAGTCGTTCGGGTGTCCGCACATGGAGATGGCTCCTGTTCCCTGATCGAGTAGGTTCGCCGGGGAAGGGGGGCCCTCCGCTCCGCTCCCCGACCCGGAACGCTGTCAGTAAGTGTAACTCACCGGGTATCCGTAATCGAAGCTCGCCTGCAGGCCCCTGAACGCTCCGTACCCGAAGCGTTCGATGTAGTGCTGCGTGTAGGCGGCTCGGTCCTCCCGGTCGAAGACCCACTCCTTCAGAAATGCTTGGAATCCGTCCACCGTATCGGAGGCTTGCTGATAGAGGGAACCGAATTTGAAATCCACGTCGTAGAATCCGGGCGTATATCCGGGGTGAGCGCCGAAGGGCTCTTCGACCACGGCGACCACCTTGAAATCGGGAACGATGGTCCGCGAGGGATCCTTTCCGATCACTTCCCGCGTGACGACCCGCTCGCAGCTTACAATCACCTTCTTGGAGGCGTTGGCGCCGTACTTGCAGTCACCTCCGATCCCCCACATCTGCGCATTCCCGTTCTCGTCCGCCTGCTGGACGTGGATGATGCCTACGTCCGGATTCAGGGCCGGAACGAGCAGTGTCGGCCTCCCGTCGAAGGGCGAATCGATCATCTTGTACTTGTCGTCGCCCAGGAAGGATTTCACCTTCATCAGGTCCGTGCCGACCATGTCCTTGACGGGTACGAAGGGCATGCCCATGGCGCCTGCCATGAGCATCATCGGCAGGGAGAGGTTCGAATACTCCTCCACCTCGATCTTGCGGGGGATTCCCTTCTCCAGGGAACGTCTGTAGCATCGGCCCAGCCCGAAGAAGCCGAGAGAGAGGAAGGTTGCGATGAAGCGCTTGACGACCCCTGCGCCGATCATCATGTCGAAATCGTCGGCCGCGTTGCTGCGGGTGATGGTCAATTCCTTCCTGCCCTGACGGATGATCTCGTGGATGGCCGAGAAGGGGGGCCTGCAGATGTAGCCGCCTATAAAAAGAAAATCACCGTCATGGACGTGTTCCTGGATGGCCTGCTTCATCGTGGTCACTTTGCTCATCGCTTCCCCGTTTTGTCTTGTGAGAACATGTTGGCCGTTCCTCGGGCGCGTGCCCGCGAATAGCTTTACGCCGTTAGCTCATAGCTCTTTTCCCTCCGTTCCCAGCCCATGCCCCAGGCTACGTATCTGCGAGGGTGGGTGGGGGAGCTAACAGCTGACAGCGAAGAGCCTCTTCACAACTCATACACCGTCCGCTCGATGATCTCGTCCTGGGCCCTCTTGCTCAGGCCGATAAAGTGCGCCGAGTAGCCGCTGATCCGCACCAGGAGGTCGCGATAGTCCGTCGGCCTCTTCTGCGCTTCCTTGAGCACTTGCGAATCCTCCATGTTGAACTGCAGCTGAGGGCCGCCCCTGGCGAAATAGCCCCGGATGAATGCCAGGAGGTCCTCGGCGGCGATCCGCTTTCCAGGGAACCGCATGTTGAGATTCGTCCCGTTGTGGATTCTCCTGAGCGGGAGTTTGGTCACCGAGTTCGCAAGGGCCGTGGGCCCGGACGAGGCGTTTCCGGTGCTCGGGGTCAGGCCGTTGCCGAGAATATCGCCCGTGGAACGCCCGTCCGGGGTCGCCGCCGTGAAGGCCCCCATTGCAATGTGGAACCCCACCGAGAACACCCCGGGCCAGAACCGGCCGCCCCGGAAGTTCTCGTATTTGGCCAGTTCGTCGCAGAAGTGATCCAGGACCCTGGCCCCCATTCGGTCCACCTCGTCCACGTCGTTACCGTACTTGGGGAGCTTCCGGAGGAAGTACGCCCTCTTTTCCTCGGCCCCCCTCCAGTCGTCGGCAAGCCAGGCCGCGAGCTGCCCGAGGGGGACGGTCCTGTCCTCGAAGACCGCCTTCTTGACCGCGTAAAGGCTGTCCGCGGTGTTGGCAAACCCCATGAACTGGACGCCGGTGGAGTTGTACACCGCCCCTCCCCGGGTCAGGTCCAGGCCCTTGTCCAGGGGGCCTTGAATCATGGCGGAGGCGAAAGGAGAGGGAACCCGCTCGGCGATGGCCTGGTCCAGGGCGGACATGCCCCTGACCATTTGCCTCACGAAGTGGGCGACCTGGGCAGCGTAGGCGTTCCAGACATCCTCGAACGTCCGGAGCATGGATGGATCCCCTGTCCGGACTCCGGAGACCTGGCCGAAGGCGTTGTCCCTTCCGTCGCTCAGGGCCATTTCAAGGCACTTGATCCCGCTGAACTGGACCGCGAAGGTGGAGCCGAAGGTCTTGCCCTGGGCGTTCGGCTCGAGACACCCCACCACACCGTAGTCGCGCGCGTCGGCGGGATGGTGCCCTCCCTCGACCAGACATGGGACGATCGCATCGTCGTTGAAGAAATGGAGCAGTACTCCGTCTCTGGCGTATTCGACAGCCTTTCGAAAAAACGGCTCGGGGGACTTGCTGCTCAGCCGGACGCCGAAATTCGGCTGGACGGTCCGGATCTCCGCATAGGCCTCCAGACCGAGCAGGCTCGCCTCGCATGTGGCGTCCTGGCCGTCCGGACCCAGGCCTCCGACCGTCACGTTCTGGGTGGTCTTGCCCTCCGTTCCTTCCCCGCCCGGGATGTAGGCCTCCTCCAGGACGTTCCATATCTCGTTGGTCTTGAGGAAGAGCAGGGAAAGAAGCTCTCGGGCCTCGTCGGGAGTGAGGAGCCCGCGTGCCTTGTCCGCCTCGTAATACGGGGAAAGGATCTGGTCGATCCTTCCCAAGGAAACCGAGTTGCCGCCGGACTCGATCTGGGCGATCAGGTGCACGAAGTAGATGCTCTGAACCGCCTCGTGAAAGGTCGCGGCAGGGTGCTCCGGGACGCGACGACAGACCCGGCCGATCCTCCGGAGTTCTTCCCTTCTTGCCGGGTCCTTCTCGGTGCTTGCCATGGAGTCGGCCAGGTCGGCGTAACGGCGGGCGAAGCGTATGGCAGCCTCCAGGGAACGGATCACGGCATCGTAGAACAGGCCCTTCTCACCCGCTCGTTGCCCAGGCGGGAGCCCTGTCCGTCGTCGCTCCGCTTCCCGGATGACGCCCCGGAGGCCCTGGCTCAGCACCGTTCGATGGTCCATGGTGAAATGGCCGATTCCATATGTGATCTCAAGCATCATGGTGAAGACGAACGTGTCCAGGTCCCGGGCCACGTCCGGGGGCAGGAGTTCCCGGAAACGGTCTTCGACGCACTTGCCGTGCCAGAAGGGGAGGATCTCCTCCTTGATTTCCCGCTTTTCTTCTTCGCGGATCAGGGCCCTCTGGAGGGGTCGGACGTCGAAGCGGTCGACATTCTCCAGGATCCACTGGCACTTGTTTTCCGGAAAGAGCGGCGCTCCCTTCCGCTTCGAGGTGCGGCATCCAACGATGAGTTCGTCCTCCCGGATGATGACCGAGATGTTGTCGAGCACGTCCGACAGGGCCAGGCTCATCCGTGTCAGGGGGTGCTCATGCCAGTGCTTCGCCATCGACCGCGTGAGGAAACGCGCCCTTTCGACGCAGATCTCCTGCGGGGCGTCGACGATTCGCTTGCGCAAACGCTCCACCCGTGATTCTGCGCGGTTGCTGCAAGAGGCCTGTTCAGCCGGCATGCGATCTTCCTCCCCTGCTTCGTTTCGGGGTTCGCGACCCCACGCCCGTTTTCAAGGCTCGATGTGCATGTGCTTCAGGAGAATCCGGTCCCGGAAGGCCCGGGGAAGAAACCGGTTCAAGCCGAGAAACACCGTGCTCATGAAGTCCACCTGGTTGTGCAGGGCGGGCTTCTTTCGCTCGATGACCTTGAGAATCTTCCTGGCCGCCTGTACGGGGTCGGGAGCGCCCCGGATCAATTCCTCGTCCCTTTCGATGAACCGCCTTGCCCGGTCCCTGTAGGGCGACCCATCGGGAGGCAGCCTGTGGATCTTGGCCGCAAAGGCGGTCGATACCTGCGCCGGCTCGATCAGGGCGACCCGGATGCCGAACGGCTCGACCTCGTACCGGAGGGACAGGACAAGGCCCTCGAGAGCAAACTTGGATGCGGCGTAAATGGATTCGAAGGGAAAGGGCACTTGCCCCACGAGAGACGACATGGCGACGAGCTTTCCCGACCGTCTTGCCCGCATGGACGGCAGAAAGGCCTGGAAGACGGCCGCCGCTCCGATCACGTTGATCTCGAGGCATCGCAACGCGTCCTCGAGGTTCACCTCTTCAAAGGGGCCGAAGAATCCGATCCCCACGTTGGACAGGACCGTATCGACCGCGTTGTATCTCTCCAGAACCCGGTCCCGAAAGCCCCGAATGCCGGGCCGGTCGGTGATGTCGAGGACCGTGAGGTGATGCCTCGCTCCGGAGGGCGCCAGTTCGGTCCGCAGGGATTCGATTCCGTCCGAATCGACATCGAACCCCGCAATGTCCCACCCCTTTGCGGCCAGCAACCTGGCCGCTTCGCGACCCATGCCCTGGGCCACTCCCGTGATGACGATGACCGGATTCATCCTCTCTCCCTCAAACATTCGCTATCCGTCGTGAGGCCTCGCGCGGGCGTAGTCTTCCCCCAGTTGCTTCATCGATTCCTTGAAGTCAGGGTATTTGAGCACGAAGCCGGTTGCCTTGAGCTTCGTGTTGTCCACGAGATAGTCGTCGCAAAGATAGTTGACCGCATCGACCTCCAGGTCCGGAATCCCGCCTCGCAAGGCCGCAAGGGCGCCGTTCAGCCAGGCCGCAGCCCGGACCACCGGCAGGGGCAAGCGGAGCCTCGGCGGCCTGGTTCCAAAGGCCTCGGCGGCCCACCGCAGGGCCTCCTCCAGCCGCGGGCGGCTGTCGTCGGCGATGTTGAAAGCCTGGCCTACCGCATCTTCCCGGTGGGAAAGGTGCTCCATGGCCGCTGCCACGTCTTCTGCTCGGACATTGGAAAGGATCTGCTTCCCGCTGCCGGGGATCGCCAGGATCGAAGTGGGGCGGGAGAAGGCCTTTCCCGCGCCGTCGCGGCACCGAGGGCCGTACACCGTGCAGGGGCGGACCACGATCGCATGGAGTCCCTGCTTCACCCTTTGCCAGATCACGTCTTCTCCGTCACGCTTGCTCCGCCCGTAGTCGTCGCAGGGTTCGCGGGGGTCGTCTTCATGGAAGGGGCGTCCTCGGAAGCGGCCGTACACGCTCGTGGAACTTGCATGGACGAATCGCTTGACACCGGCCTCCATGGCCAGGCGGGTGATTCGCGCCACACCGTGGACATTGGTCGGATGGAGTTGCCGGTAACGGGTTGAGAAGTTGCAGATGGCGCCCAGGTGGAAGACCCGATCCACCCCGCCCTCGAAAAGGGCGGCGAGGCCTTCCGGCCTGGTCAGATCGGCAGGGACAAACTCCACGCCGAGTTTGGTGAAAAAGGAAAGATCCTTTCCGGGCCTGGCGGTCGCCCGTACAGGCACTCCGTGCCGTGCCAGCAACTCGACCACGTGGCTTCCCATGAAGCCCGCGGCGCCCGTCACCAGGGTCCGTCCGTGGAATTCCATCGAAACGTCAGCCGTCGAGAGTCAGGTCGATGCGCTCGGCCGTCTCCTCCCTTTCGCCACTCGCGGCAATTTCCCTCTTGCTCTGTCGGAGCCACGCGAGGATCATCTCGTTCAGCAGGAGGCCGAGTTCGCCCATCTGCTTGACGTAGACCCCCTGCCGGGTCCACCGCCTCATGTTCTGGCGCCGTTTCCGGAGTTGATCCTCGTAGAGCCGGATCTGGGCCTCCACCTGCGCCAGGGCCCGCTCCTTGCTCCCGTGACCGAAAAAGACGAAGCGGAGGAGGAAAGGGTCCCGCAGGAGCATCGTTCCGTCCGGCTCGGACGCCAGCCACTCGGCAAAGGACTCTCTCCCCTTTGGCGTGAGCGAGTAGAGCTTTCTCGCCGGCGATCCGCGCTGCGCGACTTCCCGCTTGGTGACAAGGCCCTCGTCCTCCAATTTCCTGAGATTTGGATAGATCTGGCCATAGTTGATCGACCACATGTGGCCGAAGTGTTGCTCGATGTGACGTTTGATCCTGTAGCCGTGCATGTCCTGGTAGTGCAGCAGGCCGAGGATTGCGTACCTGACAGACATCGGTTCTTCCCTTCGGAAGGCGCTTGGAGTGACGGGCCCGACTCCCTGGGGACTATATCTGAAGTATATATATAGAATAGATATATGTCAATCGGAAAACACAAGGCCCCGGACCGAGACTCGCCTCCACGGGCTTGACGGCGGACAGGGGGAGTGTGCAGATTGATCGCGGCTCTTCGGGTCGGGGCGCGCGGTCCGAATCTTCCAGGGAGAGGCTGTGTTCCCAACAAGGGATGTGGACCATGGAAACATACAGGGTGCATCCGTTGTTGGCCCGAAACAGGGCTTCCCGCACGGCGGGGGTGTACGACCGCCTGAGCGCGAGGGTTGCCGAGCGTGCAGGCTTTCCGGGCATTCTTCTGACCGGCTTCGGTGCTGCTGCGTTCTGCCTCGCCGAAACGTATGCACTGGATGAGAAGTACAAGGACGAGTGGGCGGGGACCGGAGAGGTTCCGTCCGGCAGGAGAGCCGGAATCGTTGTGAAAAGGGGTCGCATTGCCTACAATGAAAAAGATGTCACATATACGGGTCGGATGAGATGAGACTCACAAAAGAGCAGTACGTCCGCTACAGCCGGCAGATCATCCTTCCCCAGGTACAGGGAGAGGGCCAGGAGAAGCTCTTCCGTGCGAAGGTGCTCCTTGTGGGTCTGGGCGGGCTGGGCTCGCCGCAAGCCCTCTACCTCGCTGCCTCGGGTGTGGGGACCCTGGGTTTGCTGGACGCGGACCGCGTGGACCTGACGAACCTGCAGCGACAGGTGATCCACTCCACGGACGATCTGGGCGCCCTGAAGGTGGTTTCTGCGCAAAGGAGGGTTCAGTCGCTCAATCCGGAGGTCAAGGTGAGGACCTACCCGGAGAGGCTCACGTCCCGGAACGCCATGGAGATTCTCTCGGAATACGACGTGATCGTGGATTGCACGGACAATTTCCCTGCCCGCTACCTGATGAACGATGCCTGCGTGCTCCTGGGCAAGCCGCTCGTACACGGCGCGATCTACCGTTTCGAGGGGCAGGCCACGGTCTTCCATCCGGCTCGGGAGGGCCCCTGCTATCGGTGCCTTTTCCCCGTGCCCCCGGAACCGGGACTGGTGCCCTCCTGCGCGGAGTCCGGGGTCATGGGAGTGCTGCCCGGCCTGGTGGGTTCGATCCAGGCTACCGAGGTCACCAAGCTCATTCTGGGCGTCGGAAGGCTGCTTATCGGGCGGCTCCTGTTCTGTGATTTGCTCTCCACGCAGTTTCAGGAACTGGTGATACGGCGGGATCCGGACTGCCCCGTATGCGGCGCGAACCCGACCATTCGGGAATTGGTCGATTACGAAGCCTTCTGCGGCCTTCGCGGGCGGACGGGAGAGACCGCCGTCGCCAGGCCCGGCCTGCCTTACGGGTTTCGCGTCATGGACCTGGAGGCGAAGATCCGGCGAGGGGAACCGGTCCTGTTTCTCGATGTCCGGGAGGAATGGGAACGGTCGATCTATCCGGGCATGCAGGGCATCCACATCCCCTACAGCAGGCTCCACGAGGAATGGCGGACCCTGCTGCCTTACAAGGAACAGGAGATCGTTGTTTGCTGCCTCTTCGGGTGGAGAAGCCGGGAAGCGGCGCGACTCTTGGCCGGTAAGGGCTTCGAGAAGGCGGTGAACCTTGAGGGCGGCCTGGAGGAGTGGACTCTCTACCAGGAGCAGTCGGCACGCACGAAGGGGACAGGGGACGGAAGCGCGTGATCGTGCGCCCCGACGGCCGGAGAGCCTTGCGATGAAGCTCTGTTTTCTTTCCGGACTGAGAGAAATCGTCGGGAGAGAGGAAGTTGAAATCGACTATGCGGGAAGCCTCTCCGGCTTGCTGGCATTGCTGATCCGGCGCCACGGGGAGCCCCTGAAACGACTCCTGCTCGATCCGCAGAACCCGGAACGAAGGAGCCCTTTCGTCAAGATCCTCGTCGAAGGGGAAGATGTCGGAAAGGCCGATCCGGCTTTACGGGGCGAGGAGACGATTTTCCTCTTTCTGCCGATTGCCGGGGGCTGAACATGATCTCGCCGCTGCGGATCGGCTATCTCTCTACGCTCTATCACACCTCGCACCTTCTGCGGCAGCTCGGGTGGGTCGAACAGCACCTCGCGGTCGAGACCAGCTGGCTCCTGTTTGGTTCCGGTCCCGAAATGGTCTGCGCCTTCGACAGGCAGGAGATCGATCTCGGCTACATGGGGCTGCCCCCCGCCATGATGGGAATGGCCCGGGGCGTGCCGCTGGTCTGCGTGGCAGGGGGGCATGTGGAGGGGACGGTGATGGTCGCGGGCCGTTCTTTCCGGCGCCTTTCGGAGACGGACGGGCTGCCCTGTTTCCTGAAGCAGTTTCGAAAGAGGCGGGTCGGCATTCCCGCCGCCGGCTCGATCCATGACGTGATCTTTCGTGCTCTTCTGGCGGAGCATTCGATTACGGATGTGGAGATCGTCAACACCCCGTGGGCGGACCTCATTCCCTATTCGCTGAGAAAAGGGGAGCTCGATGCCGCCGTGGGTACGCCCCCCTTGGCCGTGCTCTGCGAATGGGAATGCGGGAGCCGGACCGTGATGCCCCCTGACGCCCTGTGGCCCTTCAACCCCAGTTGCGGGATCGTGGTTCGGCGGGAACTGCTGGGCGATCGGGATCGGCTCGAGGCGTTCCTGGGGCTCCACGAAAAGGCATGCAACCTGATCCGGGAGTCACCGGAGCGGGCGGCCCGCTTGACGGCCGCTGCGCTTCCGGGTCTGGAGGAGTCTTTCGTGAGGAAGGTCTACGCCGTCTCTCCCAACTATTGCGCCTCCCTTCCCCGGGCATACGTCGAGTCAGCCCTTCGATTTCTTCCTGTGATGGATCGGTTGGGATACCTGAGCGGGTCGCCGAGGCCCGAGCGGGTCTTCGAGCCTGCGATCATCGAAAAGGTCCATCCGGATCCGCACCACTATTCGAGTCGCTGAACCACCAAACCGCTGTAAGCCTTCGGATAGAAGAAGGTCGACTTCTGGGGCATCACCTGATTGTCTCTTGCCACCAGGACGATCTCGCCCATGGTTACCGCGTTCAGGAAGAAGCCGAAGGCGTATTCCCCTTCGGACAGCCTTGCCATGGCCGCGGGCAGGCTTCTCACGTAAGCGATCCTGTCCTGCACGTTCGGGTCATCGGTATCGATGCGGAAGATCGGCTTGAGGATCAGCTCGTGCAGGACGGTGACGTCCAGGTGCCGCAGGGATGCGGAGGGCGTGGCGACCGAGGCAATCGTGCTGCGGTCCTTGAGCCGGATGACGTGGGCGTCCCCCTCACACCAAAATCCGTACGAGAATTTCTCTCCCCGGATCTTCTCCAGCATCTCGTCTCGGCGGACGGGCTCCACGCGGAACGTCTCTCCGATCTGTTCGAGGATCCGGCGCGGGTCGTGGTCGTCTCTGCGGATCAGCCGGTGGGTGGGCAGGATGACCAGACCTTCGTCGTGCATATTCACCAAGACCATCACCACATGCCGTGCGCTCTCCCGTTCCGGATGCGCGTTCCGGTACCGAAGCGCCGTCGTGTAGCGATGGTGACCGTCGGCGATGTAAACGTTCTTGTCGTCCATTTCCCGCTGCAGGAACTTGATGACGGCCGGGTCGTCCACCCTGCGAAGTTCGTGCAGAACGTCGTCCATCGCAGCGGTCGCCAGGGGCCGGGTGCGGAGGATCTCGTCCAGAATCCGGTCCACCTTTTTCTCGGGATCCTCGTAAATGCCGAAGATCAACCCGAAATGGGCCTGCGCGGCCTCCAAAAGGGCGTAACGGTCCTCCACATGCCTGGAAATGACCTTTTCGTGCGGATAGATGTGTTTCTCGCGGAACTCTTCGAGCTTCACGAGCGGAATGATCCCCGTTCTTCTCTTCGTTTTCCCCTCTGCCTCAAAGGTCTGCCTGTAAACGTAGATGCTTTCCCGGTCCTCCCGTTGCAGGATCCCTTGCGCGATCCATGCCTGAAACAATCGGCTGATCCCGCCCACGTCACGCCGGCAATCTTCCGCGCCGGGGTCGTCCCCGAGAATCAGCCTCACGATATTGTTCGGCGATAGCGCGAGCAGTTCTTCCTGATGCGTCCTGCTGATCACGTCGTAGGGGGGACTGATGAGCCTCGAGAGGTCTTCTCCAGGGTATCGATAACCTCGGAAAGGCTTGATGGCAACCATCCGCTTGATTCTCTGCCTGTCTTTGCTTCGTGAAATCCGGGTCTTCGGAAGGTCCCGCGGCGCAGGACCGGGGTATGATGACACATCTGGCGGTCCGATGACAAGCGCTCCCGAGGCGCCTCGGCACTCGGGTCAGGCCCGATTGTCTCGGTAGGCGCGGACCCGCTCTTTGGCCTCGTCGGTTGCGAGTCGCCGAATCTCCAGGAACAAGGCCCGGCATTCCCGGTAGGTGAGCCCTGCGACAAGCCGGTTCGATTCGATCTGGTCCCATGTGTGCGGGAAGGCCCCGTCCTCGTCCTCCATCTCGCTCTTCTTGAGGATCTTGACGTGAATGAGATTTCGGGCCGCCAGAAGGTCCGCCCGGTCCCCCTCGTAGGCAGGCCGGAACACATAGATGAGGGTGAGCAGATCTCCCGGTCCGAGCCCCCGCTGCTTTCCGCCCAATTGCCGCACCGCCCGATCCATCAAGTAGAGGGGGAAGATGCGAACGGCGGAGGGCATTCGTCGCCGCAGATCCGGGAGAAGGGCGACATGGAGTTCTCCTGCCTCGACGTAGATCGATTCGAATGAACCTGTCAACGAGGCCAGCCTCTCGGCGCGAAGCCGGTCCCGCAGCCTGCCCCGCGCGGCGTCCGCCATCGCGAACCTTTTGCTCGAGGCCACCACTTCATCGAAATCCGGTCCGGCGGATTTCGTGTAGTAGTCGAGCAGGGCCTCCGTGCAGCGGCGCTCCGCCCAATAAACGGCGTGCTGGGCCGAGCCTTGCCGTATGGCTCCGGGGAGGTCCCCCCTCGCAAAGCGCTCATGAATCTCCTGGAGGCGGTCCATGAACGGGTCGATCTGTAGGATACGCTTTCCTTCGGCATGGAGTTCACGGAGCAACCGACAGGATTCTTCCGCAAACCGTGGGAACTGGTAATCCGTTTCGAGGAGATAGTCTTCGATGGAGATCGTCTTGTTGAGCATCGAGACGAAAAGAGGACTCTCCGGTTCTTCCAGAACAATCGCCTCGTGCCGGCGCATGTGCTCGACCGCAGGCGCCAGAGCCTCGATGCGGTGCGGAGAAAAGGCCAAGGTGATTCGTGGCGTGTGGTACAAGGAATCTCCGGGTCCCTAACCGGGCAGGACAGCCCTGCCCTCGAGTGTCTCCGCCGCATTCGTATCGAGCAGGCCGACGGCTGTCTTCGCCGCGTCGAGGATGTGCAGGGCCTCCGGCTCGGCCGCGGGTCGGTCGCACAGGAAGAAGGCGTCGTCCTGGGTGTGCATGCCCGTGAAAGGGCCCTGGGAGTCAAACATGCTGTCACGGGCCGTTGCCCCCCTGAGGTTGTTCCCTGCTCGCGCCAGCAGGATCAGGTCCGGAGCGCGGCTGAGAAAGGGTCCCTGGTAGAGTTCTTCGGGTCGAAAGACACGTTGCAGGACGCGCTCGGCCGGGCCCCCCTCGGCCGGAAAGGTCAGGCCCGCGAGCCCGGAAGCGAGTTCTTCCCGCAGGCTCTCGCTTGCCTTGCCCGGCAGGACCGACCCTTGCGGGAAACGCCTTTTGCCGTTCAGGTAAATCCTGCCCGGGTCCATGCAGAAGGCCCTTGTTCTGGCCGGATCGATGTCGGCAATCGATTCGCGCTTTTCGGAACCGAACAGCAGATACCCCTGCTCCTCCAGCCACCGGTTGATGTAGACATCCCGGCGGAGCCGCCCGAAGCCGTGGTCCGAAAGTGCCAGGAAAACGGCCTCCCCCCGGAGAGACTCATAAAGGCGGCCCGCCATGGAGTCGATCTTGGCGTAATAGTCGATGAACGCGCCGTGGTACGGAGAGTCTTCCTCCTCGTAAGCGTCCCAGAAGAAGTGATGGAGCCTGTCGGTTTCGGTGACGATCGCGGCGAACAGGTCCCAAGGTTCCTCGGTCATGAGCTTGCGGAAGACCTTCTCCCGGATCGACAGCGAGGCGTTCAGGTCCTCCAGGAATTTTTCCTTGTCCTTGCGCGCCAGGGCCGCGTCCACGTCCAGGCGGTAGTCGATCTGCTTCAGCCAGGGTACGAGGGTTTTCGGATGGGTGGCCCGTTCCAGGTCGATCGCCACGAAGCCGGCGATCATGGTTCCGTTGAATTCCTGTGCAGGGTAGGTGCTGGGCATGTTCACGATGATCGATCGTCGGCCCGTCTGGCCGAGAAGATTCCACAGGCAGGGGCTCTGCACATGTGTGGCGTTCGGAAAGTAGTTTGTGTACGTGCCGGGCTTGAGATCGACGAACCCGAAGATCCCGTGGCGGCCCGGGTTCACTCCGGTCATGAAGGTCGTCCAGGCCACCGAGGAGACTTCCGGCACGGTTGTCGCCATCTTGAAAAGAGCCCCTTTTGCCGCAATCTCCGCCATGTTCTTCAGGACGCCCCTTTCGATGAGTCGCCGCATCAAGCCGTAGGGCGTTCCGTCCAACCCGAGAATGAAAACGCGCGGGCGCTCTGATTTCTTTTTCCGAACCTTGTCGAGGAATCCCATGGTGCGACCTTTCCCGTGATCGTTTCCGGTCAGAGAGTGTCCGTCCAGAAGGGCTTCAGATATAGCCCAGGTCCTTGAGCCTCTTGGTAATCTTCTCCTCCTCCGCCTCATCGTAGTCGCTGCCGGCGCCCTTTGGGATCAGGTGGAGGATTTCCAATGTCCTGAGTATGGTGCGGACCGCCTCCTCGACGTCGCCGGCCTGCCGGTCGATGACGATTTCCGGCCGCAAGGGCTCTTCGTAAGGCGCATCGACGCCGGTAAAACCTTTCAGGTCGCCCCTTTTTGCCCGCTTGTAGTTGCCGCTCGCATCTCTTTGCTCGCAGGCCTCTGGGTTGCACTTCAAATAGACCTCGACGAACGTCCCGATCCTGCTCCGGATCTCGTTCCGGGTCTCCTGAAAGGGAGAGACGGCCGCAGCCACAGCGACGGCCCCGTTTCGCGTCAGAAGGTCGCAGACATGCCCCAGGAAGCGCACCAGGCCCTCCGACTCCGACCGGCCGAAGCCGAGGCGCGGGAAGTAATGTTCGCGGATCTCTCCTTCGTCGATTCTCTCTGCGTCCAACCCTCTTTCGAGCAACGACTCCTCGAGTCGCGAAGCGATTTCCGTCTTGCCCGAGGCGGGCAGGCCGGTCAGCCAAAGCGTGAAGCCCTGAGCCATCGTGTTTCCTCCTTGATCGAGTGGTGTCGGTTGCCGGGCCAGGCGGTCCTACACATCCTGCAGACGCGCCCGGTCCAGGATCTTGCGGCCCAGCATGTCCGGGGGCACCTGCAGGCCCAGGCAGTCCAGGACGGAAGGGGCGATGTCGTAGAGGCTGATGCCTTTGAGTTCCCTCCCCCTGGCCGACGCGGGAATGCGTGGGTCGGCGAACAGGAAGATGCCGTTGTAGTCGTGATTGGCATCGTCGGGGCCCGTGTCGTTTTCAAAGGTGTGCAGGCACCCGGTTCCGACGCTTCCCACGCTTCTCCAGTCCAGGTCGCCGAAGTAGGCGATCAAGTCCGGTGCCACGTTCCGGGTTTCCCTGTACAGGTCCTCCGGCCGATGGACGCGGGTCCCGATCGGCCTTCCCTCCTCGTCGCCGAGTGCCTCCAGCCTCTCGACGATTTCGCTGCGCATCTTCTCGTACTCCTCGGGCGGAATCACGCCTTGAGGCTCCCGGCCTTGCACGTTGAAGAAGAGGCGGCAGTAGTAGCCCCCTTCCCCCCACACGCGAGTGCCGGCCCAGTCGATTGCTTCCATCCGGAGCCGTGTCGCTCCCTTGGGCGGCTCCTTGAACCGGAGGTATCCCTCCCGTGCCAGCCACTCGTTGACGCAGATTCCACCCTGCATTGCCTTGGCACCGTGATCCGAGACGACGAATACGGAGGTGTTGCGCAGATCGATACGCTCCAGAAGGCCGCCGATCTTCCTGTCGAGGTCGATGTAGTAATCGAGGAGGACGTTCCGGTAAGGGTTGCCCGGCTCATAGAGTCGGTGGCCCGTATCGCAGTAACGCCAGAATCCGTGGTGGAGCCGGTCGGGACCCATTTCGACGAACATGAAGAAGTCCCAGGGTTTCGTCTTCAGAAAGTGTTCGACCACCCGAAACCGCTTCTCCGTCATCCGGTAGACCTGTTCCTTGAGCCACTCCTTGTTTTCGGTCCGGAAATCCTTGACGTCGATGATGTAGCCGTCCGCCACCCTCTCGACCTCCTGCTTGAGTTCATCCGGATAGGTGTAGGCACTCTGGTTGTCAGGAGCCAGAAAGCCGGTGACGAGATGCCCCCTGAGCGGCTTCGTCGGGTAGGTTTGGGGGATCCCGATCAGAACCGAGTCCTTTCGGTTCCGGGACAGAATGTTCCACACCGTGGGCTCGCGGACGGCCAGGCTGTTGGCGAAATAGAGGGCGTCGTAGGTATAGTCCTTCCGATTCCGAAAACCGTAGAAACCGAGCTGACCGGGGTCCTTGCTCGTCATCATGCAGCTCCAGGCGGGCACCGTGATCGGAGGCTCGCAGCTGCGCAGGTTGCCCCAGTACCCAGCCCCCATCAGGGCTTTCAGATTCGGGAGACTGCCGATGTACTGATCGAAAGCCAGCTGGGGGGTCATACAGTCCAGCCCGATGATGAGAACCTTTCTCGCATGCATTTTCTTGTACCTTTCTTTCAGGGTGCCGCCCAAGGAAGTCTTCCTCGAGCACGACGCGTATACTACTTGATCGGCAGATCAATGCAAAGGAATGACGCCCGGGCTCGGCAGGCTCGGATCCCTTGCATCGGCCTCATCGTTGTGTTAGAGAAGAACACGGCTCCGTTGGATTCACGGCGTGGGTTCTGCCGGAGCGGCTGATGAAGGGATAGACAGGTCAAATCCTTGCAAGCATTAGGGGAATCGAGGATGAAATGTTCGCGTCGCCTCGGGTGGTCCGGAAGGAATGATTTCGCGCACGAGGTTCCGGGGTTCCTCCTTGCGGTGCTCGCCCTGCTCTGCGGGTGCTCTTCGAGCGAGCCGGTCGTCCTTTCGGAACCGATGGTGGCCTCGCCGGTCTCCTACACGGACGAGGTGAGCCGCAGACTCGCTGCGGGGACGTTCGAGAAACTTCCGGAGATGTACCAGGACTACCGTGTCGGCCCGGAGGATGTGCTGGAGATCAGCATTTTCGAGTGGGAGCTGAGGGAAGAGACCAAGAGCGTGGAGATCCGCGTCTCGGAGACGGGCCTGATCGGCCTGCCGGTCATCGGCGACATGAACGTGATGAACCTGACCGTGGAGGAGATCAAGGCGAATATCGAGAAACGGCTCAAGAGCTGGCAGATCATCCCGAACCCCCGCGTCAGCGTCGTGGTCAAGCAGTTTCGGAGCAAGCGGGTCGCCGTGGTGGGTGCGGTGCGGGATCCCGGGACTTACACCCTCCGAAGCAACGTGACGACGTTCCTGGACATCCTGTCCCTGGCCGGTGGGCCGGACGCCCGCGCCGGCCAGCTTGCCTACCTGATTCGGGACATCCGGCCGGTGCTGCCGGCCGACACGGGAACGCCTCCGGCGGGAGGATCTTCCCCGACGGCCGGGCTTCCTCACCAGCAGGACGCGAAAGAGGTCATATCCATTGATCTGTACGAGCTGATGGAACTGGGGGATCTAAGCCTCAACGTGCTCGTCAGCAACGGAGACGTGGTGAACGTGCCCGAGGCAAAACGATTCCATGTCATCGGGTTCGCGAGGGATCCCGGCAGCTTTCCTATCAAGAAACCGACCACCGTGCTGGAGGGGATCGCGATGGCCAGAGGCTTTCAGGAAATCGAGGCCTCGAAAAGGCATTGCGTGGTCAAACGGAAGACGCCCGACGGCGAGTACATCATTCCTGTGGATCTGGTTGCCGTCTCCAAGGGCGAGGCGGCGAACTTCTACCTGCAACCGGACGACATCATCTACGTTCGCCAGACGGGGATGCGGAGAACCCTCCTGTATGCCTACGACATCGTAACGAAGCTGTTTACATTCACCGGCCGCATATTCGCACTTTAGAGAGACCGTGGAGGCAGAGATGAGCCCGGCGGAACTGAAGATCGGCGATCGAATCACATTTCCCTTCGGAAAAGGGGAAAAAGAAGGGGTTGTCGAGCGCGTCTTCAAGAAAAATGTCTTCTTGCGCGTGGACTTCCCGCACCATCCGGGAAAGCGGGTCCGCCGCAAGATAGGGGACCTGGAACCGCGAGGGAAGGGCCGCAGGGCGGAAAAGCGGAAGGCGAAGTAGATGAGAAACCGGGGCCGGGGATTCGCTCACACGGTCCGGACCTCTCCCCCGCGTCCGCCGCCGAGGGGTTGCGCCCGATGCGGACCGGCCTGCCCGCCGCAAACCCCCGCGTCTCTTGTCATCCTCATGAGCTTGGCGGCAGGAAGACGAAGGGATAGGTAACCTTCACCGAACCTCGTTCTTCCGGGATGCGCGGGAATCGCCATTTGCGGATGTTGTCCAGGATGGCGACCTCAAGGGGCGGGGAACCGAGCGAAGAGAAGACCAGCACGGTTTCCGTGATGTGACCCGAGGGGGCGATTTCGAACCGGACGGTTGCCTTTCCCTTCAGGGTGGGGTCCTGCCGAAGCTGCTTGTTGTAGAGATAACGCAGTCCGCCCAGGTAGGAGGCCACGACCTTGCGGATTTCATGGGCGGCGCGACCCTGCCTTCCCTCCTCGGCTTCTTCCTCGATTTCTTCGGGTAGCTCCTCGATGCCGCCGTAGAACTCCACCTGCGTTTCACGCACCTCGCCGATCTTGGCCGCATCCAGGATGTAGCCGATATCGGTCCCTTTTTTTGCTACCTCCGGGAGGTTGCCTACACCGAGGAAGTCCTCGTCCGGGTTCTCCTTCCTGTCTGTGGTGCCCAGGCTCTTGAGCGCCTGATCGAGCTCTTTGGACACATCGCGCTTTTTCGAAGGCTGGTAGGCCCGCAGGGACGGGTCGTTGCTCTCCTTCGACAGCATGCCGAGCAGGCCCTTTCTGGCAACCATCTTCTTGACGTCGACCTCCTTCTTGGGGATCGCCTTGGGCGAGCCTACGGCGCTGAGCGGCGGCGGAGCGGTCCGCTTCTTCTTTTCTTCCTGGGTCAGCTTCCGGGCGGGCGGCGGCTCGGGCGGAGGGGCCGGTTTCACGACCGGCTTCGGCGGCTCGGGCTCCTTCAGGATGATCTCGGCCACCTTTCTTGCCTCCAGCTTCGGCAGGTAGACGGTCCGCTGGACACGAATACCCTGGAAGTACTGGGCGCCCAGGATGCCGGCAAGGAGAACGCAGAGAAAGATAAGCGTGAATACCCTCTCCTCGTACTGGACGTGAGGGTAGTGGAGCTGGGATCGGAACGTGGGTGCGGTCTCTGGCTGCATATCGGTCAGCGCTTCTCGGACATCACTCGCGTTGATAGACGGCAAGGGAGATTCGCGGAAAATCCGCCCGGTCGGCCGTGTAAAGGACCTTCTTCAGCACATGAAACGGCAGGGCCCGATCGGCCTGGACGGTGATCTTGCCGGCAAAATGATAAAGGGGGACCTGCTCCTCCATTTTCTTGAAGCGAACCGCCTTCAGCTTCAGGTTCTCGTACAGGGGCGGCATGAGAAGCTTCGTTTCCGTGTACCATGCGGCGAGGTCGTCCATGACCACTTCGCCGTCCACATAGATCCTGTCCGTGGCGACGGCAACCTCCACGGCCGGCTCGAGCTGTTCGCGGCTGAGAGATTCCGGCATTAGGATGTTCTGTGCCATGTGCATCAACTGGCCTCCGGTCGAGTAGCTCAACAGGAGAAAGATCAGAAGAATCGTGAACATATCGACCAGAGGGGTAAGCAGAATCGGCGACCGGCCGCTGAAGGCGCTGCGATCGCGGCGGGTCCGTTCGACTCGGATCATGGTTTCTTTCGGCATGGGTTACCGGATTCCCAGTTTTCTGTCGATTTCCCGGGTACCTTCCCGCAGGCCCTCGAAGCCCTTTTCCTCGGAGAAGGCCTCGGAGAGCGCGATCTCCGGAAAGAGCGAAAAACTTTGCTTTTCTCCGTCTTTGACTGTGTAGTACTGCCGGCAGGCATCCATGGCCTGGACGATCAGGTCGTAGGATACCTTGTCATCCACGAGGAAGACAATCGCTTCATGCCTCGGGTATTCCCGCTTGAGTCCCAGCAGGGACTTCTGAAGTCCTTCCATGTCGTAGCGATCGCCCTGGACCGGAAAATCGTAAAGGATGTCCTCGTAGGTCTCCTTCTCCGCCCCGGACGGATCGTGGCTGAGCGTGCCCTCCAGCGCGATCCCGTCTTCTCGCAGCAGAAGCCGCAGTTCCACGATGCCGGTCGGATCCTTTTTCGACTCTCCCGTGTTTTCGAGCGTGGATGCCTCGGGGAGTTTCACCTGGAGGGCGCTAAGACGCTCGAAGACCGCGGAGAGGAGAAGCAACGGCACCAGGATGATGAACAGGCACATGACCGGCGTCAGGTCCACGTCCGCGGAAAGGACTTCACGCACGGAGGTCTTGCGCTTGGATCGATTCGGCTTCAAGGTCTCTCCCTCTCCCCCTTCCCCTGAGCTTGGAGCAGATGGGCCGTCTTCACGCTGTATTCGTCGATCTCGTCGAGGAGCCGGTTGGCCTTCGACTGGAGAATGGCGTGAAAGAGCAGGCAGGGGATGGCGACCACCAACCCGAAGGCGGTCGTACTCATGGCGAGCGAGATGCCGCTCGCCAGCCGGATGGCCTTCTCTCCCGGCTCCGCGTTCGAGATGGCGGAAAAGGCCACGATCAGTCCGAGAATCGTGCCCAGGAGCCCCAGAAGCACGGCGATGTTCGCCACGACGGCCAGGTAGTGTGTCCGTCTCTGGAGTTTGGGGGCGACCTCGAGGATGGCTTCTTCCATCGCAGGGGGGACCTCCTCCCGCTTGATCTGATACTGCTCAAGGCCGGCCCTCAGCACGGCCGGAAGCGGGGAATTGTCGCACAGGCCGATGGCTCGCTTGATGTCGCCCTGGAGTACCGTCTTGCGTATCTGTTCGTAAAGTTTGGGGGCGTTGATGTTGTATTTGTAGTAAAGGAAAAAGAGCCTTTCGAGGATGATCGCGATCCCCAGGCAAAAAACGAAAAGGATAAGGTACATGAAGTTTCCGCCACTCTGAAAGACTTCGATCACGGATAGCGGCATTTGCGCCTTCCTCCTCTGATTCCTCGGGTACGAGTTCCTCTACATACGCATCATGGTTGAGAGACGGCACCCCTCCACCGCTCGGTGTCCTCCAGCCTCTCTTTTGTCATCGGATCGAGGATTTCTTTCGTAAAGTCCTTTTCCTGATCCTTCCGGCTGTACCGGAAAGGCGTTCTCGGGATGACAAACATGGTCTTGGGCTTCTCCACGTCTCCGTAAATCTCGACCTCTTCCATGCGCAGCGCGCTCTTGGCACTTGGCTCGCGCCCGCCTTGCTTCCTGTGGGGCTTGCCCGCCTCTTCGGCGGCCTGCCTCGGCTCCGGGTCACCCAGGGCGCTCGGCGCAAGCAAAGCGCCCTCCCCCGCGACGAAGATCGCAACGGCCAGCAACAAGCCTCTCGTTTTCTTGGAACGTCGTCGCCCCAGGGTTCCCATGCCGGTCATGCTTCCTGCCGCCATTGACGGAAGGAAGCCCCTTCTTGATTGTTCGGGAGCGCAAGCGGTCCGAAACGGAAAGGGCCGCGGACGAATGGAAACAGGGTACCACAACCGCCGTGCGAAGTGGAGGCGGTCCCTTTCCCGCGTCGATGGCTCCCTGTCAGGATGGCGGTTCCCCCCGCTGCTCTTCCTGTTCCCCGCCGGCCAGCCATCCCTGGAAGAGTTCCCGGTTCATCGTGCCGCCGCGGTCCAGGTATTGCCGGAGATAGTCCCTCGCCGTTTCGATGTCGTGCAAATGCTGGCCGTAGACAAGGGCCGCGTTCAGCAAGGCGGGGAGGAAAGACGGACGGATCTCCAGCGCCTTCTGGAAGGAGGAGGCGGCTTGTTCGTAGGATCCCGTCATGACATAGATCTTTCCCAGGTTGCTGAAGGCCTCCGGCCTGCCCGAATCCAGTTCGGATGCCTGGAGGATGTCGCTTCGTGCCCGCTTGCCGTCCCCCTGACGAAGATAGGCCACGCCGCGGTTGTTCCAGTCGCCGTACGTTGCCTCCTTGCCCTGGAGAATGCTGGTGTAAGCCGTGATGCTTTCGTCGGTCCAGCCCGCCTCCATGAGACGGTAGGCGAGTTTCCGGAGAACGCGGGGGCTCGCCTTCGGGTTCTCGAGGACCGAGAGAAAACTCTTTCTCGCTTCTTCCTCCTGGCCGAGGCTGTACTGGATCCTTCCCAGTTCCACATACGGGTCGAGGAACTGGGGGAGAAGCTCCACCGCCTTCAGAAGGTTTTCGACCGCCCTGTCGTACTCCTTGCGATTCCCCTGGCAAACCCCGAGGAGATAATAGGCCCCGGCGTATGTGGGGCTGAGCAGCGACAATTCGCGGAAATTCCGTTCCGCTGCCTCCGCCTTTCCCTCCTCCAGTTCGAGGAGCCCGAGGTTGAGATAGGCCACAGGGTTGCGGGGGTGCTGCCTCAGGGCCGCCTCGTAGGCCTTGCGTGCCTTCTCCCCGTCGCCGAGGGTCTGGTAGAGGATCCCGAGATTGAAGGACACCTCGTGCAGGGTGGGCTCTTTTTGGAGAAGATCCTCCAACTGGCGGGCGGAGTCGAGCATCTGCGAACGGTCCAATCCGCCTTCTTTCATTCCCTTCTGCAGGTCATTCAGGACCCGGTCGAGGGCCGCTTGCAGGGATTCTGCCTTCTTCGAGGGAAATGCGCGGGGTTGCGAAATGTCGATGGTTCGCACCAGCGAGCGTTTCGCCTGCCACGTCTCCTCCCAAACCAGAGCATCCTGGAGCATCGGAGGGTAGCGATCCGGGTCGAGGGAGCTGAGCCGGCTGTACGTCTCCAGAACCCACTCGTTGAACACGGCCTTTTCCTCTGCCCGCTTCAGCGTCGTTTCGTAAGCGGCCAGCGCCTTCTCCCGGTAGGGAGCGGCCTGCTCGTTGAGCATTTCCTCGTACAGGCTCTTTTCCTCCCCGCTCAATCCCTTCGGCCTTTCCGAGTCGAGGAGGCTTTGCCCGAACTCCCGGTAGGCCTCCCCCACGCGGAAGGCCGAGGCCAGGGCGAACTCGCCCGCGCCGGATTTCACCGTTTCCATGTACCCCGAGACGACACGGTCGAGGAGAGACTGCTTCTGGGCGAGGTTCTTTTTCAGCGGTTCGGTCAGGCGGACGCTCATGTACTGCTGATAGACGGGATCCAGGGTCCGGAAGTGCGCCGTGGCGAGATGAAGGGGATCCACGCTGAGGGATGGGTTGCTCGCTCCCTCCTTCTCGTAGATTGTCAGGAAACGCTCGTAGGCCTGCATCGCGGCCTGCTTGTTCCCCTCCGCCTCGCTCATCCGGCCTTCGAGATAGGCGATCTCCAGTTTGCGCGAAGTGTCCGCGGGATAGTGCGCGACGTAGAGGCTGAAGACTTCACGGGCCTTCCCATAGTTTTCGTTCTTGTAGAAACGCTTGCCGAGCTTGTAGCAGGTCTCTTGCGCCAGAGGGCTTTGAGGATCCCGTTGATAGAGTTTGTCCAGGTGGACCAGGAGCCGATCCCACTGCTCGGTCTTTTCGTAGTGAGCCAGGGGGGCGAGCAGGGCATCGGCGAAGTGCTTCGAAGACGGATAGTGAAGCACAATCTGCTCGTAACAGGCCGCCGCCTTGGAGGTTTCACCCGCCTTTTCGTAACAGATCGCGGCATTGAAGAGCGCATCCGGCGCGATTTCGATCTTCGGCGCCTCCGCAACGAGTGTCTCGAAGCCTTTGGCGGCATCGAGGTACTCTCCGGACTCCTGATCCGCGTGCGCCCGCTGGAACTGGGAGAACCGGATGAGGTGCTCCGTTCGACTTCGCTCGGCCTCGGTCAGAGCGAAGGGCTGTTCAAGCAGGTCACGCGCCCGCTGTTCAAGCGCCTCGAATTGTCCCCCTTCGAAAAGGGCCTCCAGTTCCAGAATCCAGGCGCGAAGCACGTCCTTGTGCTTCGGGTGTGTTTCGATGATTTCACGAAAGATCGCCGCGGACGGACCGTAGCGGCGGTCATTGAACAGGATTTCCCCCTGCTTGAACCGTATGGGAACCGCCTTGTCGCTTTCCGGATCCATCCGCAGGAAGTCCTCGTAGGCGGCGAGAAGCGTGTCCGCATCGATTGTTCCCTCTGCGCGCAATGCTTCCAGGCACTGGATTCGCTTTGAGGCCGCTTTTTCCAGGTACCGGCTGAAGGTATCCACGGCGGCAACCTGTTCATACTGCGCTGCCGCCTCTTGGAACCTCCCGGCCTCGAAGAGGCATTCGGCGAAGAGAAAACGGGTCTCGTAGGCCTTTTCCCCTTCCGGAAAATACTCCAGCATCTTCCGGTACAGTGCGATCGTCTTGTCGTATTCCTTCGGGTCCTTGGTTTCTCGGGCCAGCTTGTGATGGGCGAGGAGTTCCTGGATCAGGGCCTCCTGAAGGATTCCGTCCACCTGTGTTCGCAGATCGGGATCCGGGTTCGCCCGGTCCCAGGCCGTGTCCCGGCCGTATCGGTCGATCATCGATGCCTGGAGGCCTTCGGCCTCCTCGGTCCTTTTCTCCGTCTTCAGGGCCTGAATGAGTGACTGCTCTACAAAGGGGGCCTGGGCCGTGTTCGGATAGGCCTCCAGAATGTGCCGGTACGTGTCGATCGCCTCTGCGTAGCGCGCCGTCTCCTGGAAAAAGGCGCCCAGTTGTGCCGAGAGATCGAGCCCGTATCCCGGGTTGTCGTGACTCTCAAGAAAGGCCTCGAGCGCCGAGGCCCCTCCGCTTTCACTCAGGATCTTGGCGAGGATCTCCAGGGATTCCAGGTAGAGGTCCCCCCGCTTCTCGGCTGTCCGCTCCGTGTGCAGGGCGAGGACCTGTGCAAAGGCCTCCTGCGCCTTGTCGAACTGATCCATCACGTATCGGGACCATCCGATCTTGAAGAGGGCCTTCTCGTGCTGGGGGCTTTCTCCAAGTGACAGCACCTTCTCGTAGTACTCGATCGCCTTGGGGAACCGGTTGGTCTCGAAATTGTGTTCGCCCAGCCTCAGGAAGATCTCCGGGGCGAAGGCCGCGTCGGCGTAGCTCAAGGCAAGCTCGTCGTACAGGGCGACGGCCTTGTCCAGATCCCCCTCCTCTTCGTAGGAGTAGGCCAGGTTGTAAAGCACCTCCGCTCGATGCTTGGAATCGGGGAAGGCCTCCAGGAAGGCCTGGTAGAGTTCCCGTGCGGCCTGGAAATCGTACCGGGGCAGGATGTCCGGTTCCGCCTTCCGGTGACCGAGCTGATATTGTTTGTAGTCTTCCTCATAGCCTCGCACGGCGCTTCGGTAATCGGCGAGACACTGCTCGAAGGTCAGGTGTGCCAGGTTGAGCATGCTCGCCTCGAGCGTGGCCGGGTCGAGACGCTTCCTGTCGGCCAGCAGCGCCCTGTATTTCTGGATCGCGCGGGCTCGGTTCTGATTCTCCTCCTCGACGATCTCGATCTGGGACGCGTTCCGGCTCTCCGATTCGTTGCCTCGCATCCCCTGGGCTATTCTCTCGGCGTTCTGTTCCGCTTCCTGGAAGATGTCGGGTTTGGGTTGCTCCTTCGGCTTTTTCTTGAAGGAGGGAAGGCCGGGAAAACCAACGCACAAAGGCATCAGGAAGAACAGGGAGACGGAAAGAAAAACCAGAAGGCGCCCCTTCGGCCCAGATCGCCGGTCCATCGATTCAACCATGAGGGAAGACTCCTTCTATCGGATCTCTCTGTCGGATTCTTCTGTCCCTTCTCGATCTCCTGCCTTCGGATCGGTCTCGTCTTGTTCTTCGGAACCGGTTTCCTTCAAGCGGTCGAGGATCCTCTCCTGCTCCCGGACGAGGGCATCCGCGTAATCGAACTGCGTCCTGGCCAGAAGCGCCTCGAGAACATCGAGGCGGCGGGTCTGGATGTTCTGGATCTCTCGCTCCGCAAGCCGTGTGAGCCGCTGCCACAGGTTGTCGGTGCGCTGCCTGAGCCGACGCAGGGCTTCCTCCGAAAACGAGAGGGGAAAAGGCCGGTGCTCTGCAAGCGAGGGGTGATCGAGCAGGAACACGGCGGGAGACCGGGCGTCCAGATTTCGTACGTAGAGGCAGATCCTGACGAGGGTCATCCAACTGTCGAGGAGCAAGAAGCGGGTCGGTTGTGTTTCGCTCGAGGAGGCGGCCTCGGCGCCTTCCGCCCACTGTTCGAGTACCGATTGGGCAGCCTCGAGATTCCGCTTCGCAAAAACCAGTTTGGCCAAAACCCTCTCTCTCTCCTCCAGGGAAAACGGCAGGTGCCGGATGATCCCCTGCAGCCGCACCAGGGTGGCGTGGGCGCCTTCCGAGGCCTCCGCCGGAAGGAGCAGCGTTTCGAACTCCCTCCGGTAGAAGCTCAGGGTGTCGCGCGAAAACGCCTCCCTCTCGTCCTGCGTCAGGAGGTCCAGAATGCTGCCGCTGAAGGTCACTCGGTACTCCGTGTCCAGCAGGGCGAAACACAGATCCAGAAGTGCGGAAACAGAGGGTTCGAGAGAGGGGAGGGGGGCCTCCAGGGGCGGATAGGCGACGGAGCCGGTTCGGCCCTCGGTCCACCCCGGGGACGGGGGGGAGGCGGTCCGTTCGAACAGGACCTCGATTTGCTCCAGGGCATCACGAATTCCAAGCAGTTCCTTCAATCGGGGCGAGGTGTGCCTCTCCCTCTGGAGCAGGGGCAACATCTCCTCGGGAAGGTCTGCCTCCTGGTTCATCATCGGGGCCTGCTCCGCGTCCGTAAGGCCACCCCGGCCACGTTCCAGGAATACCCCCGCCAGCCAGTTCAACCACTCGGGATCTCCGCCGTACTTCTTGTATTGCGAGACCCGAAAGCGAAGGTCGTGGAGGATCTCGCGGTAGACCCGGAAGGCGTCGGGGTAGTTTTTTGCCCGGGCGAATACGTGCGCCATTTCCAGGTGGGCCTCGGCCAGGGTGTCCCCGTCCGCATACGATGCCTCGACGGCCTGAAAGTAGGCGAGGGACCTGGGGAAATCCCCCAGCGCCTTGTAGCACCAAGCCGTTCCCATCAGCGCCTCCGGCAGGAAGAAAGGCGACTGCCCGAGGTCGCGAAAGCCCTCGATGGCCTCAACGTAACTCTTCTGCTGGTAGAGCATCCTGGCCCGTGTGAGAGACGCCATGTCCTTTAAGATCGGGGGGGCATTCGTTTGCGGGGGCGAATCCCGGACGACCCGGATCGTGAGCAGCGCCCGATCCGCGTCGCCTTTCCTGAAGAGGACCTGGGTGAGTGTGTAGAGAGCGTAGGGGTAGACAGTAGAGTCCGGCGGGATCTCTTTCAGCAGGCTCTCTGCCGAATCGTCCGCTCCCAGGGCATAGAAGCTTTGAGCGATGAGGTAAAGGCTTGTCGGCGTCAAGCCTTCCCGGTGATCGCTACCGAGCCCCTGAAAGAAACGGGCCGCGGCGTCGTGGTTTCCCTGCTGAACGAGGAGTTCCACGACGGATTGAATGGCATGCTGAACGAGACGGCCGCCCGGATACCGACGCAGCATCCTGCGGCAGTCCTCGATGGCCTCTTTCTGCATTCCGAGGGCACGGCAACATTGAACCCTTTGAAACAGGAGCGCCTCCTCTGTCCTCTCGTCCATGCCGGCAGGGGGCGAGGGCGGCATCCCCCAAAGGCCGCAGGCCCAGCAGGACGCGACGGAAACCTCTCTCCCAGGATCGGAAGGCAGGTCGAGGAGAAGAGCGAGGGAATCCTCGCTCATCGGGTTCGATCCCCACTTGGCTCGCTCGATTCTCTCACAAGAGGCGGCCTCTTCGGCCGTATCCCCTCGGGATTCCGCGGAGGCGGCCGTCAGAAGGCACGAAAGCGCAAGCAGGAAGCTCCGAAGGAGGGGTTGATTCGCTCGGAACCACCTCGCAACGCGGGCGTGAGAGAAGGCAGTCATAAATGCTCGAAGGCCGGAGGGGTATGGGCTGGAACTCTTTCTTCCTGCCTGCTTGAATAGCACCTCCGCATCGGGAAAGCAACCTCCTGATCCGGCAGGCCTATTTGCAGTTCCCGTTCGATCTTTTCGGAACGGTTCCGGACCTGATCCGGCGACGTTCGGGGCCGATTGACAGGCGGAATCGGGGCCAAGTACATTGAAGGCACGGAAGGGGCATCGGAGGTTGGTCCGCCGGCCTTTGTGCGGCACATCCGTCGGGACATGGATGAGGCCGCCAGACTCGCAGGATTCCCATGGCTCGGGTTCTCGTTCTGGACGAGCATCAGACCGTTCGCACGAACCTGTCTTCATCCCTCGAGAAAAGGGGGCATGTCGCACTGGAGTGTGCGAGTGCCGCCGAGGCCCTTCGAAGGCTGGAAGAGGAAGAGATCGACCTCGTCCTCTGCAGTTTCCGCGTGGGGGACAGGCTCGTGGCACGGGAGATCCTGGAATGGGTGAAGGCACGGGAAGGAACCATGGAGGTCATCGTGCTCACAGGGCAGGGATGCGTGGCGGATGCGGTCGAGGCGACCCGCGCGGGCGCCTACGATGTGATCGTCAAGCCCTGGGAGGCTGAAACGGTCATGAGGGTTGTGCACCACGCGCTCGAAAGGAAGAGGCTCAAGCGCCAGGTGCGGCACCTGTCGAGCGTACTGAAGAGACGGTTCCGGGCGGAAGGCATTGTCTACCGAAGCCGGCAGATGGAAGAGATCCTCCAGTTGGTCAAGCGGGTATCCCAGGTGGATGCGACCGTCCTGATTCAGGGAGAGAGCGGTACAGGGAAAGAGCTGATTGCCCGCACGATTCATGCGCAGAGCCCAAGAAGGAACGGTCCCTTTCATGCGATCGACTGCGGGTCCATTCCGGAAAGCCTTCTGGAGAGCGAGCTTTTCGGACATACGAAGGGCGCCTTCACCGGCGCTGCGTCGGCCCGCAAGGGATTGTTCGAGGCCACGTACGGGGGGAGCCTGCTCCTGGACGAGGTTGGCGAGCTTCCTCTGCCGGTCCAGGTCAGGCTCCTGCGCGTTCTGCAGGAGAGGGAAGTGCGGCCCCTCGGTTCGGATCGCGCGCACAAGGTCGATTTGCGGATCTTGGCCGCTACGAACAAGGATCTGCAGGAAGAGGTTCACCGCGGCGCCTTTCGTGAGGACCTGTTCTATCGGCTGAACGTGATTTCCATGCGGATTCCGCCTTTGCGGGAGCGGCCGGACGACATCCTGCCCCTTGCCGAACACTTTCTTCAGAAGCACGCGAAGACGACGAGGCAGGCGCCTCTGAGGATCGACCCGGCCGCAGCGAACCTTCTCCTGCGCAACCGATGGTCGGGGAACGTTCGCGAGCTCGAGAATGCCATGCAGCGAGCGGTGGCGCTGGCCTCCGGCGACACCCTGCGGGTCGAAGACCTTCCCTTCTCCACCGAAGTCGACCCCCCGTTGGCGCTTCCGCCGCCCTTCGACGCGGAAGGCACCCTGGGAGAGATGGAAAAACGCTATGTCCTTTACATCCTCAGCAAGTACAAGGGGAACCGGGCGCGCGCCGCAGCGGTGCTCGGAATCGGGCGGAACACTCTCTGGCGCAAGCTGAAGTCCTATGGATTCAAAGATCGGTAGGTGAGGATGTACACGGGGGGAGACAGGCTCAGGCCCGCACTGATGACCGATCTTTATCAGATCACCATGGCGGCGGGCTACTATCTGCACGGGCGGCAGGAGGAGGCGACCTTCGAGCTCTTCTTTCGATCTCTCCCTGCGAATCGGTCCTATCTGGTGGCGGCCGGCCTGGAGCAGGCAGTCGAGTATCTCCTTCACCTCACCTTCGATCAAGAAGCGGTGCGGTTTCTCAGGCGCTTGCCCGTCCTTGCCCATCTCCCGGACGATTTTTTCCAGTACCTCTCCCGGTTTCGTTTCGAGGGGGATGTCTGGGGGGTGCCTGAGGGAACGGTCGTCTTTGCGAACGAGCCGGTCCTGCAGGTTCGCGCCCCTCTGCCTCAGGCCCAACTGGTCGAGACCTTCCTCCTCAGTCTGATTCACTTTCAGACCCTGGTGGCCACCAAGGCGTCCCGGGTGGTGCAGGCCGCCGGGGGAAAGGGGGTGATCGACTTCGGAACCCGCCGGGCTCATGGACCGGAAGCGGGCGTCCTGGCCGCAAGGGCCAGCTTCATCGGCGGGTGCATCGGGACTTCGAACGTATTTGCAGGGAAGGAATTCGGAATTCCTGTTTACGGCACCGCGGCGCATTCGTGGACGCTGGCCTTCGACTCGGAGCGCGAGGCCTTCGAAAAGTACCACGCCGTCTTTCCGGATTCGACGATTCTTCTGATTGACACCTATGACACGATTCGGGGCCTTCGGAACGCCCTGCTCGTTGGCAAGGATCTCAAGGCCGTCAGGATCGACAGCGGGAACCTGCTCGCCTTGAGTCGAGAGGTGCGCAGGATTTTGGACGAGGCCGGACTGCGGGGCACGAGGATCCTGGCGAGCGGGGACCTGAATGAATACAAGATCCGGGACTTGTTGCATTCCTCCGCTCCGATAGACCTTTTCGGGGTGGGTACGGAAATGGTGACGTCCCAGGACCGGCCGGCCCTGGCGGCGGTCTACAAGTTGGTCGAGCGACAGGGGCCGGATCGGGTCATCTACCGGGCGAAGTTCAGCGAGGAGAAGGAGACGTACCCGGGAAGGAAGCAGGTGTGGCGCCGGATGGATGCCGACGGGGCGTATGCCCGGGACGAGATCGCCCTGGCTGAAGAAACTCCTGCGGAGGACTCCGGGCACCTTCTGCGGAAGGTGCTGGAGCGCGGCGAGCTCCTGCACGATCTACCGCCCCTCGGGGCGTGCAGGGAAAGGACACTCAGCGAGATGAGTCGCCTGCCCGGTCGCTATCGAAGACTGGTTGCTGCAGACAGCTACCCGGTGGCTTTTTCGCGGAAACTGGAGCGCAGCTTCACGGATATGCGCAGGGATACAGTCGAACGGGAGTTCCGGGAGTGAAGAACCGTCCGGCGGGGTTCGTTCAAAGAGCCGCTAATCCGTTTGCAGCTTTTTCTGGTAGTACTTGACGTCGCGCAGCCTGAACTTCCAGTACTTACCCTCTTTCACTCCCCTGAGTTTGCCCTTTCGGGCCAGATAGATTACGTCGTCCGGGGGAAGGTCCAGGATGTGCGCGACGTCTTTGGACCGCAGCATGGTTTCTTTCTTGACAGCCGGCATACCGTGCCTCCTGATTCTCCTTGAGAAATTTCACATATCATAACACTTCTTTACGAATAGGTAAAGACAAAAATGAAAAAAGTTACAACAATTTCACAATTGTCGGTTCCTGCACACCGGGTCGCATGAAGTCCTGTTCCTCCCTTCGCAACATTTGGATTCTTGCGGCGGACAATGGGTTTCGCAAGAACCTTGCGCATCGAAGCCCGGGCTGGGGATCCGGGCCGGCTCGTCGGTGGCTTTGCAGGGGGAAAAGTGATATAGAATAATATTTTGAACGGGAGCTGAGCCCGGGTTAGCACCCCTGTGGTTTCGACCGCGACCCCACCGCCGGATGCGACAGGGGGAGAGGAGGCAGATTGAGGAACATCATCCTTTGCGACGACGAACTCCCTTTCTATTTCGTCGATCAAGGCCTCAGACAAGATACCCTGTTCCTCTGTGAGGATTCGAGGCTTCAAAAGCGTCTGATCCGCAACGGTGCCCGGTGCAGGAGGGGCAGGTTCAAACACCGGGCGACGTACGCGAGGCTTCGCATCTGCCCCACGGACAGAATCGCCGTGTTCATGCGGGACGCGAAGGCGGGGGAGGAGAGCCTGCAGGCCGTCATGGCCCATACGGATGCCTCCGCGATCACCCTGGTCGAGGAGAAGGCCGGAAGGAGAAGGTCCGCCGCGTCGATGCACCCGAGGGTGCGCTCGGTCCCGATGGTCGAGCTGGTTCGAAACGGGCTGATCAACGAAATCGAAAAGACGCTCTGTGCAGCCCGGCTGCGCGCGCTGCGTTCGATTTTTCATGACCAGGAGAGGGTCCTTCTCCTCGTGCAGTACGATCCGGACCCGGACGCAATTGCCAGCGCGATCGCCATGAGAGTGCTCTTGGGCAGGAACAAGGTGAGTGCGCCCATCGCCACCTTCGGCGGGGTGACAAGGCCGGAAAACATCGCCATGTTGAACCTGCTCGAAATCGAGGTCATCCAGATCCGGCTCGAGGAACTCAACGAATACAATCGAATCGTGCTGCTGGACGTTCAGCCTTCCCACTTTCGGGAGGTGCTGCCCCGGGTCGACGTCATCATCGACCATCATCCGGAAAACGAGAACGCCGTCTGTCTTTTCAAAGATATCCGCCCCCATTACGGCGCGACGTCCACGATTCTGCAGGAGTACCTGCAGGCGGGTGACGTCAGAATCACCCAGAAGGTGGCCACGGCGCTTCTGTACGGCATCAAGACCGATACGCTCCTGCTGGAGAGGGAGGCGATCGAGAACGATCTGAAGGCCTTCTCCTCTCTCTATCCGATGGCAAACCATCGTTTGATCCGAAGGATGGAGAGGCCCCAACTGCCCAAGGAAGACCTGAGCGTGCTCAGCAAGGCATTTCAGAGCCCTTCGATCCTGGGGGACGTCATCTACGTTCACTTGGACGATTTGAGCCGTGAGGACATCGTGCCGTACATTGCGGATTTCTGCCTGGAGGTGGAGGGCATTGAGTGGGCCGTCGTCTCCGGGATCTACGACCGCAGAGTGGTGGTTTCGGCGAGGAACTACGGGACCACGCGAAGCGCCGGGGAGTTGCTTCGGGCGGCCTTCTCCGCTTACGGATCGGCGGGCGGGCACCGTTCCATGGCGAAGGCCGTCTTTTCGCTCGACTCCCTCGACGAGAAGGATGCGAAGGACCCTCAGCGTTTCGTACGCAAGAGATTCCTGGAGGTCTATCAGGCCGCCTTGAGAAGCGCGCCGCCTGCCCGTCCCGGCGCGAGAAACGGAGCGAAGGGGGAGTGACGGAAGTCCGAAGGCTGCGGCTCGCCGCGGTGCAGATGTGTTCCACCCGGGACCTCGCGCACAACCTGAAAAGGGCGGGCGAGAGAATTCGGGAGGCCGCCGACCGCGGCGCGGACGTGGTGGCCCTGCCCGAGAATTTCGCCTTCATGGGGTCGGACGAGGAGCGCCCTCGTGTGGCCCAGGGCATGGACGGAGAAATCCTCAGGACGCTCAGGGGCCTGGCGCGCGAGAGGGCGGTCCACATCCTGGCAGGGAGCTTCCTCTACAGGCCTGCGGATGAACCGGACGGAAAGCCGTACAACACCAGCGTCTTTCTCGACCGGGAGGGCACCCTGGCCGCGGTCTATCACAAGATCCATCTCTTCGATGTTTCCCTGGCGGATGGGGCGAGCTACCGCGAGTCGGGGCGGGTCCGGCCGGGTCAAGAACTCGCCACGGTTTGCCGGGACGGAGTCACCTTCGGCTTGACGATCTGCTACGATCTGCGCTTTCCGGAACTCTACCGGGCTCTGGCCCGCAAGGGTGCGCAGGTCGTCTTCGTGCCCGCCGCATTCACCTCGGTCACGGGAAAGGAGCACTGGATGCCCCTGCTGCAGGCCAGGGCGATCGAGAGCCAGATCTATGTCGTGGCGCCGGCGCAGTTCGGCCGGCACGACGCGAAGCGCGAGACGCACGGTCATTCGGCGATCGTCGACCCCTGGGGCGCTGTCCTGGCCCAGGCGCCGGAGCGGGAGTGCGTTATCTGTGCGGACTTTGACGGAGAATACCTGGAGGAAGTACGGCGCCGGATTCCGGTTCTCGATCATGCTCGTCCCGATTTGTTTCGCGATCCCTGAATGCGGTTCGTGCAGGCGACGCACGGATCGGCGGGAGAGGGGGATTCAGAGGACGGATTGGGTCGTCGAGCGGGTGTCGGCCTCTTCGTCGGGCGATTTCGCATCTTCCCGCATACGTTTCTTCTGGTAGAAGGTTCGGCGGAGGCTCGAGAGGCGGTCTACGAGCAGGATCCCATCGAGGTGGTCGATTTCGTGTTGGAGGCAGATGGCAAGCAGGCCCTCGGCCTGGATGCGCGTCTCCGTGTCGTCGGGCAAGAGGGCCTCGACGGTGACGGCCTCGGCGCGGTCCACTTCCACGATCAGGTCGGGGCAGCTCAAGCACCCCTCTTCACTCTTGGTCTCTCCCTGCCTGTCAACGATCCTTGGATTGACAAGCTTCAGAAGCGTGTCGCCCTTCTCGCCTCGCTCCACGTCCACAACGATGAGCCTGGCGTTTTTCCCCACCTGGGGGGCTGCCAGCCCGATGCCGTTGTTCAGGTACATGGTTTCCGCCATGTCGTCGAGCAGGCGACGGATTTCGTCCGTCACGGTTCCGACCGGAGCGCACGTAGCTCTGAGCACCGGATCGGGGTAGGTATGAATCCTCATGCTGGCCATGCGTATCAACCGTCCTTTCGGCCGGCGGCGATCGTCATCCGCGACGCATCCTCTCTTTCCGTTTTGGATGATTCCTGCGGTCCCATGGGTTCCGGGCCTTTCGACAGACCGGTCCGAAACGATCAGAAGCCGTCGTCCGACAGGTCGGAGGGCGCTTCGGGACCCTCGAGGCCGCCGCCTCCGGGCCCTTCGTCCAGGCCCTTTCCGGAGGCGATTTCGTCGGCCATCTGATCGATTTCGTCCTTGCTCACGTCTTCGCCGAATTCCCCTCCCATTCTCTTGAGCCACCGGGCCATGCTCGCAGGATCGTTTTCGTCGAGCCCGGCCAGGCGGCTCGGGTCGGTCAGGGATTCCAAACGTGATTCCTCCGATTTGATCGAAGAGAACCGGGAAACGAGGCGCGTCATGTTTCCGCTGCTGCAATGGCGGCAACGAAGAGACGACGCATCCTCCGCCTTCAGAACGAGTACTTCGAATTTCTTCCTGCAATCCTGGCATCGATATTCGTAGATCGGCATAGGCTCTGGCCTCCCCTTGTCCTCCTGCTTTGATTTAACAACGCGTTCCCGCAGGATGTCAAGGCGCCTTTCATCGATAGCCGCGCCAGAGAATCGTGTCCCTTCGCCACGTTTCGTCGTCGGTGAGGGGGTAATTGATGTTGTAGTGCAGCCCCCGGCTCTCCTTCCGGATCATGGCACTGGTGATGATCAGGTCCGCCACAAGGGCGAGGTTTCTCAATTCGATGAGATCGCTCGTTATGAGAAAGTCCCAGTAATACTGATGGATCTCTCCCGCCAGCGCATCGATCCTCCGTTTTGCTCGATCGAGCCTCTTGTTGGAGCGAAAGATGCCCACATAATTGGACATGAGTCGCCGAATTTCGTCCCAGTTGTGGGAGACCACGATCGATTCGTCGCTGTCGACCGCATGTCCGCTGGTCCAGTCCGGCAGCGTCGGGCAAAGCCCGATTCGCCCCTCGGCCTGCATCGAGGAGGCGTCCGCAGCCCGATGTGCGAAAACCATGGCTTCGAGCAGGGAGTTGCTTGCCAGTCGGTTGGCTCCGTGGAGCCCGGTGCAGGCAACCTCCCCTACGGCATACAGTCCCTGGATGTCGGTTTGACCCTTTGCATCCACCAAGACGCCCCCGCAGGTGTAATGCGCTGCGGGAACCACGGGAATGGGATCCCGCGTGATGTCGATCCCGAGGTCAAGGCACTGGCTGTATATGTTCGGGAACCGGGTCCGGATGAAGTCGGGGTCCCGATGCGTGATGTCCAAGGTGACGTATTCGTCACCCCGTTTTTTCAGTTCCTTGTCGATGGCGCGCGCCACGATGTCCCGTGGGGCCAGGCATCCCTTCGGATGGTATTTTTCCATGAAGGAAGCCCCGTCCTTCAAACGCAGGATGCCCCCTTCTCCCCTGACCGCTTCGGAGATCAGGAAGGACTTGGCCTTCGGATGATACAGGCAGGTGGGGTGAAACTGGATGAACTCCAGGTTTGCGACCCTCGCACCGGCACGGTAGGCCATGGCGATCCCGTCGCCCGTGGCGATGTCCGGATTGCTCGTATACAGGTAGACCTTGCCGGCGCCTCCGGTTGCCAGGACGGTCGTGCGGGACACGAAGGAGTGCACCTGGTTTTGCCGAATATCAAGCACATAAGCTCCCCAACATCTCTTCTCCGCGGGTGCAACGTCCCGGTCCCTGGGATGGACGAGCAGATCGACCGCAATATGGTAGTCCCGGAATTGAATCCGCGGGTTCTCCGAGGCGATCAGAAACAGCTTGTCTACGATTTCCCTGCCGGTGAAGTCGGAGGCGTGCAGGATTCTTCGCCTCGAGTGCCCACCTTCCAATCCCAGATCGAACTCGTTCATCCGTGCGTCTTTCCGGGTGGTGAAGCGGACACCGAGCCGGACCAGATCCTTGATGCGGGAGGGGCCCTCCGAGATAACCCCCCGGACGACCTCTTCGTTGCAGAGGTTGGCGCCGGCAACAAGTGTGTCCCGGACATGTTCCTCGAAGGAGTCCTCCTTGCTCGAAACCGCCGCAATGCCTCCTTGCGCGTAGTTCGTGCTGGACTCGCTCGCATCCTTCTTCGCCAGAATGGTCACGGTGCCGTGTCGAGCCGCTTGCAAGGCGAACCACAGCCCTGCGATCCCCCCCCCGATGACCAGAAAGTCGCTCTCATAACGCATAACCGTCTCCTCCCATCAATGCCCGGCCACTTTATTAAATCAGAAAACGAGTCGAACTGTAAGGGGAAGGAGAAAAAGGGGAATCTCCCATGCGGGGGTTTGACAAGGCAGTGGTCTTTTTGAATGATGGGGATGGCAATGAACGAGGCGGAGCAGGACAGAACAGGAAACCTGGGCTTGAAGCGGATTGCCGGCGTTGGGCTCTTGCTGGGGGTCCTGTGGGGAGGTCTTGCCCCGCGCGCCGGAGGAGACATCTATTGGTTCCAGGATGAGCAGGGGGTCCTCCATATCTCCAACGTACCCGTGGACCCCCGTTTCCGTTTCAAGGAGAGGGAGGAGGGGGACCGGCGGGGAGGCGTGACAACGGCTGGAACGTCCCGGAAGAGCTATGATAGGCTCATCGACAAGATTGCGCAGGCCGAAGGACTGGATCCCGATCTGCTCCGGGCGGTGGTCGAGGCGGAGTCCGACTTCAACCCGGATGCGATCTCCAGGAAGGGCGCCGTGGGACTGATGCAACTGATGCCGGAGACGGCCCGAAGGCTGGGGGTTTCCGATCCTTTTCATCCCTCGGACAATCTGGAGGGTGGTGCGCGGTACCTCCGGTCGCTGATCAACAAGTACGAGGGCATCCTCCCGCTGGCCTTGTCCGCTTACAATGCAGGGGAGAACGCCGTGGACCAGCACAAGGGGATTCCACCGTATCCGGAAACCCGCGCCTATGTGCAGAAAGTGCTCACGTCCTACGGTAGGGCATCGAAGGGGCGGCAGGGCCCTGGCGAGCCAAGGGGGCAAGCAGAGCCATGGGGGTCCTCGGATTGACGAGACGCATGGAGAGCGTACCGAACATCCTGACCGTCTGCAGGATCTGCGCAGCCCCCGGCCTGGTTTTCCTGCTGTCCTTCCCGACCCCCGTGAACCGTGCGCTGGCAGCCCTTCTCTTCATTCTCGCCTCCGTCACGGATTACCTCGATGGGTACCTGGCGAGGCGGTACGAGGTGACCTCGTCGGTAGGCAAGCTTCTCGACCCGATGGCCGACAAGCTCATTGTCATGGCGGCCCTCATCATGATCGTTGCCTGCTCGGAGGGATCGGTTCCGGCATGGATGGTCGTGATCATCCTGGGCCGCGAGATCATGATTACGAGTCTGCGCGGCGTGGCTTCCACGCAGGGGGTGGTCATCGAAGCGGAGGAGCTCGGCAAGTACAAGACCATTCTGCAGATCTTTGCCATCACCGGCCTGTGTATGCATTACACGTATCTTTGGATCGATTTTCATTTCGGAGGAATGTATTTTCTCTGGGCCTCCATGATCCTGAGCGTTTGGTCAGGGATCGACTACTTCCGGAAGTTCTGGCATGCAGCAGTCCGATAGCCGCGGAATCCCCGACCCGGACCGCCGGTGGGGAGCGAATCCTCCCTCGGGACAAGCGGGTGAGCCGGGGGAGGAGGGGTTGACCGCCCCTCCTGGGTTCGATCACCTGGAGGGAATACTCGGCTATGGGTTTCGGAATCGACGCCTCCTCGAGGAAGCCTTGACGCATGGTTCGTTGATCAACGAAATCCCGGACGGGAACCGCTGCGACAACGAGAGGCTCGAGTTCCTGGGGGACGCCGTTCTCGGTCTCATCATGACCGAATGGCTTATGGAGACCTTTCCATGGGAGGCCGAAGGGGAACTGACGCGACTTCGTTCCTCCCTGGTCAAGGAGAAGCGGCTTGCCGAGGCGGCCCGGACACTTCAACTGGGCGAGTACCTTCATCTGGGCAAAGGGGAAGAACGGATGGGTGGTCGACGAAAACGGTCGATCCTGGCAGATGCCTTCGAGGCGGTCGTTGGAGCCATCTACCTCGACGGAGGCCTGGAAGCGGTTCGAGACTTCATCCGCCGCGTCTTCGTGTCCGTCAGGGAGGAAGCTGGCCCCGATCAGCGGCCCGTCTCCGATGCCAAAACCCGCCTCCAGGAACTCATGCTGGCCCTGTTCCGGCGGCCCCCCGTTTACGAAGTCGCTGATGCGTGCGGACCGGACCATGCAAAGACATTTGTAATCCATCTGCGTCTGCATGAGCGAACGCTGGCTTTCGGCAAAGGCACAAGCAAGAAAGAAGCCGAGCAGGACGCTGCGGAGAACTTCTTGCTTGATCTGGAGAAGAACCCGCTCGGGCTTCTTTGACCCCGGGAGGGCCTCTTCTTCCTTCGCATCGGAACCATGAACCCCTCCTCTTGCCCGCCGTGGATCGTGCCCTTCTTCCTGGCCCATGCCGGGTGCCCGCATCGTTGCGTTTTCTGCGATCAGAACCTGATCGCCGGGACCCCTCTTCCCCCTTCCCCGCAGGAGGTGCGGGAGAGCCTGGAGGCCCTGCGTCCATCACAGCGTCTCGACGGCAAGATGCGCAGGCAGGTCGCATTCTACGGCGGCAGCTTTACCCGGATGCCCCCGACGCGGCAAGAGGCTTACCTGGAGGCATGCCGCCCCGCCCTACGGAAGGGATGGGTGGATTCGATCCGGATTTCGACCAGGCCGGACGGGGTTTCGCGCAGTCAGCTCGCCTTTCTCGCGGAGCGGGGCGTGGAGACCGTGGAACTGGGGGTCCAGTCCCTGTCCGACCGAGTTCTTCGAGCCAGCCGAAGGGGGCACACGGGCGGGCAGGCTCGAGATGCAGTCCGGAGAGTGCGTGCGACAGGTCTGGAGGTTGGTGCCCAGATCATGGTGGGGCTTCCCGAGGACACCGGGGAGGAAAGCCTGAGGACCGCCGAGGAACTGGCGGAACTGAAGCCGCATTTCGTGCGTATCTATCCTCTGCTGGTCCTGCGGGATACCGAGCTTGCTCGACGAATGCGGAGCGGCTCGTACAGGGCGCTGGAGCTCGAGGAGGCGGTCTCTCTCTGCACCGGCATCCTCCGAAGGTTCGAGGAGGCGAACGTTCCGGTGATCCGGATCGGGTTGCAGGAACAGACGGAGTTGGGGTGCAAGGAGGCAGGGGTGCTGGCCGGCCCCTACCATCCATCTTTCGGGCATCTGGTTCGATCCTCGCTCTTTCTCGAGAAGGTGCTTGCAGCCATGCCGCAGGCCCTTGCGGCTTCGTCGGCCGTGTGCATCCGAATCCATCCACATGACCGTGCGCTTCTTGCGGGGCACCGCGGCCGAAATATCGGAAAGATACGAGGCGCCCTGCAAAACCGGGAGGCCTGGCTGGAGGAAGACCCCGGGCTTCCCAGGGGGTCGGTGCAGTGCAGGGTCGAAGACAGCAGGACCCAAGGTTTCCCGGGCATTCGGCACAAGCCCTTGGGCCTGTCCTCTCCGCCGTCGCCCGTCGGTCCCTCTGAGGCCGGGGAAAGGGAACGGCTTCCGGATACCGGGTGCGCCTGCAGCGAACGCCCGACGGCCGAGAGTTCTTGATACGGAGGCGGCGGGGGATCGGATGCGAAGGGAAGGAATCGGAGAGAAGGGCGCTGAGGAGAGAGGGTTTCGCGCCGGATTCGTCTCGATCGTGGGAAGGCCCAACGTGGGGAAATCCACGCTCCTGAACCGCCTGCTGCAGGAGAAGGTGGCCATCGTATCGGACAAGCCTCAGACGACCCGGAACCCCATACGCGGCATCCTGAACGCAGAGACCTACCAGATCGTCTTCCTTGATACGCCGGGCATTCACAAGCCCAAGGACGAAATCAACCGGTTCATGGTGAAGACCGCCCTTGCAACCCTCCAGGAGGTCGATCTCGTTCTCTTCCTGGTCGAACCGGCCGAACGGCTGGGCAAGGGGGACTCGTACATCGGCAAGAGGCTTGCCGAGACGAAGACCCCTGTATTCGTATTGGTCAACAAAATGGATCGGGTAGCGGAAGCGGACCGACCCGCAGTGATCCGGCTTTACCGGGAAGCTTATCCGGAAAGGACGCTCTTGCCGATCTCGGCTTGCACGGGCGAGGGCGTGGAGGACCTGCTGGAGCGCGTCGTGGAGAGCCTGCCCGAGGGACATCCCTACTTTCCCCCGGATCAATACACCGACCAGCCCCTCCGCTTCCTGAGCGCCGAGATCATTCGGGAAAAGGCGTTTCGGTTCACCGGGGAGGAGGTCCCCTATGCAGTGGCGGTGGAGATCGTTTCGTTCAAGGAGGATGGGGAGGGTCCGTCCGGGCTCGTTGCGATCGAGGCGAATATCCACGTTGAGCGCCCTTCCCAGAAAGGGATCTTGATTGGAAAGGGCGGCCAGATGCTGAAACGGATCGGTACGGCGGCCCGCATCGATCTCGAAGCGCTGATCGGCTCCAAGGTGCTCCTGAAACTCTGGGTGAAGGTATCCAAGGGGTGGAAGAATGATCCGAAAAGGCTCGCGAGCCTCGGATACAGGTAGCCGAAGGGGCGGTTCCCGCGGGTTCGCCGGGGCCGGGGCCGGATCGGACAAACCGGAGGGGAGCGAAACCGTGGGAGGCGGAGCGGAACCCCTGGTGGCGATCGTGGGCCGGCCGAACGTGGGAAAATCCACGCTCTTCAATCGGTTGGTCGGCCTTCGGAAGGCGATCGTGGAGGACACGCCGGGTGTCACCCGGGATACGAACCGGGGCGAGGCGAAATGGGGGAATGCGACCTTCTGGGTGCTGGACACGGGCGGGCTCGACATGGGAGCGCCTGCGGAGGGGCTTCCCGAGAAGGTCCGGAAACAGATTGAACGGGCCGTGGATCAGGCGGACGTACTGGTCTTGGTCGTGGACGGCAAGGTGCCCGTTCATCCGCAGGACTTCGAGGTCGTCCGGGTTCTGCGGAAGACGGAGAAGCCGATCGTGTGCGCCGTGAACAAGATCGATACGAGCGCACATGCGGAGAACGTCTATCCGTACTACCGCCTGGGCCTCGAACCGCTGATCCCGATCAGTGCGGAGCACGGCATCGGGGTGGATGATCTCCTGGATGCCGTGGTGGAGAGGCTTCCCGGCCCTTCCGCGGAGATCCCCGCGGCCTTGACGGCGGAGCCGATCCGCGTCGCCGTAGTGGGTCGGCCCAACGTCGGGAAGTCCACCTTTGTGAACGCCCTGCTGGGGGAAGACAAGCAGCTCGTCGACGAGGTGCCGGGGACGACCCGGGATGCCATCGATACGCCGTTTGCCTGGAGGGGAACCCCCTTCCTGCTGATCGACACGGCAGGCATCCGGAAAAGGGCGAAGGTGACGCTCCCCCTGGAAAAGATTGCCGTCATCAAGGCCCTGCAAGGCCTTGATCGCTGCGACGTGGCCCTGCTGATGCTGGACGCCGGGGACGGGGTCAGCGATCAGGATGCGCAGATCGGCCGCTATATCCTGGAGAAGGAGAAGAGCGTTATCCTGCTGATGAACAAATGGGATCTGGTGAGAGGCAAGGGGCGAAGCGCACGCAAGACCCTGGATCTGGTTCGGGATCAACTGCCCCACCTGCGGTTCGCTCCCGTTGTTCCGATTTCGGCGCTCACCGGGTACAACGTGGTGCAGGCCTTGAACTGGGTCCGGCGCGTGGACGAGGCCAGCACGATGCGCGTTCCCACAGGACCGCTCAACCGTCTCTTGGAGGAGGCGGTCACGGCAAACCCGCCGCCCTCGGAGGGAGCCCGGCTCAGAAGGCTTCAGTACATCACGCAGATCAAGGGAAGGCCGCCCACCTTCCTCGTGTTCGGAAACAGCGACCGGAAGCCGGATCCGTCGTACCAGCGTTACCTGACGAATCAGATCCGCAAGCGGTTCGGGTTTCCGGGGGTCCCGATACGCCTGGTGTTCCGGAGAAAGAGCCAGGCGGGCGGGCGCTGAATCGCATTTCGGGATGAGAGGGCAGCGGTATGCAGGTCCTTCCTCGCATGCGGGATACGGTCAAGAAGGTCTGGACCGGCTACTGGAAGGATGAGTGCCTGGTTCTGTCCGCGGCCATCTCGTTCTACGCGATCTTCTCGGTCATCCCTTTTCTTTTCCTCCTTTTCTTGATCTGGGGGCTTTTCGCCGGCTCGTCCGACACGCTCTACGGACAGATCGAACCGTTCGCCAGGGAACTGGTTCCCAACCTCCCCGCGGAGGTCATGGAAGACATCCGGACGGTGGTGGAACACCGCAATGCCCTGGGCGGGGTGGGCATCTTCTTCCTCGTTTGGGTCTTTGATGCGGCCTTTTACTGTCTTGCGCACTCGTTTGATCGTATTTTCGGAAGTGATTGGAAGCGAAGGTATTACCGCATGAAGTTCCTCTCCTTTGCCACGCTGATCCTTGCAGGCGTCGTCCTGAACGCGTCGATTCATCTGACCGTCTTCACCCGTGCGATCCGGGATACAGGGGTTACGGTCCTCGGAGTTCGTCTTTCTCAATACCTGGCCGAGAGTCTCTCCTTCCGGGCGATGAGCTACGCCCTCCTGATCGGGTTCTTCACCGCCATGTTCCTGATCCTGCCTCACCGCAAGATCCGGGTTCGTTTCGCCCTGTCGGGCGGTTTCCTTTGCGCCAATCTCTGGTACCTGGCGAGATTCGCCTTCCGGTGGTACGTGACGAACATCGCCGTCTTCAATGTCGTCTACGGGGCCCTCGGGACCCTGATCGTGCTGGTACTCTGGATCTTCTATTCGGCGAACATCCTGCTGATCAGTGCCGAGTGCGTGGCGGTCATGCAGGACAGGTGGGACGAGAGGGTACGCGAGAGCAAGGCCCAGGCGTGGAGTGCGCGAGGCCCCGGGCTCTTACCTCCCCCCGAAGACCCGTTCCGCGATCCCCAGATGGTTGTCCACCATGAACAGGATGAGAATCCCGACCGCCACAGGGGCAGCGTAGCGGGTGACAACGAGCCAGAGCTCGTAGGTGACCCTGGAAGTTCCCTCTTGGGGAAACTGCCCCTGCCTGACTTCCTGCCGGAGGGACCAGCCGGCAAACAGGGCGATGAAGAGCCCCCCCAGGGGAAGCATGTAATTGGTGGCGATGAGGTCGATGGAATCGAGGATCGGCATTCCTCTCCCCTCCTTGTCCTTCAGGAGGGTGACGTTTTCGAGGAGGTTGTACGAGAGTGCGGAGAAGAGACCGAGCACCCAGATGACCGTCCCCATCACGACGGTGGCGGTCCTTCTCGCCCACTTTCGGTCGTCGATGAAGTAGGCCACAACGACCTCGAGAAGGCTGATGGCTGAGGTCAGGGCGGCAAACGAAAGCAGGAGGAAAAAGGCCGTTCCGATGAACCTGCCTGCCGGCATTTTGGAGAATGCGAGGGGAAGTACGTGAAAGACCAGGCCGGGCCCCGCGGCGGTGGGGTCGAGATCGTACTGGAAAACAATCGTGAAGATGGCGATCGAGGCGAGCAGGGCGATTGCCGTGTCGAGCAGGGTGACGACGAGCGCTGAGGCGGGGATGCTCTCTCCGTCCCCAAGGTAGGAGCCGTAAGTGATCATCGCGCCCATCCCGAGACTCAGGGTGAAGAATGCCTGGCCCATGGCCTCGAGCATCGGCCTCGGGGTGTATTCCCCGGCCGCGTTGGTCACCAGCTTGCCCCAGTCCGGGAGGAAGAGGTATTGCAGACCTCCGGCCGCGTCGCCGGCCGCCAGCCCGTAAACGACGAGAACCGCCAAGAGCAGGAAAAGCAGGGGCATCAGCACCTCGATCCAGCGCTCGAGCCCCTCTTTGACGCCGGAAAACACGATGCCCATCGTGGCGGCCATGAAGACCGTGTGCCAGACCGCCTGCTCCCAGGGGTTGGCCAGCATCCGGCCAAAGAGCTCGCCGATGCGCGCCGGGTCGGCCTCGATGTAGATCCCGGCGGCGCTCTTCGTGAAATAGTCCGTTGTCCAGCCCCCTACGACGGAGTAATAGGACAGGATCACGAAGCCGGAGGCAACCCCCAGGAACCCGACGGCGGTCCAGAACCGGTTCCTCCTGCCGAGCAGACGGAAGGCCCCCACCGGGTTTTTTCGGGAAGCCCGGCCGATGAGGATCTCGGCGATGAGAATGGGGATGCCGATCAGCCCGATGCAGGCCAGGTACATCAGGACGAAGGCCCCGCCCCCGTACTTACCGGCGAGGTAAGGGAATTTCCAAATGTTGCCCAGGCCGATGGCCGAGCCGGCGGCGGCAAGGATGAACATGAGGCGGCTCGACCACATGCCGCGCTCCGGTCCGTCCAGTCTGGTGCCCGAATCTGCCATCCTGAGCCCCCGGCGATCCCGGTTGAAATCATACAAGGCCCGGGGAGGATGTCAACCGTCCAGGCAGGAGCCCCCGGCGCGTGGAGGCTTCGGGCCCCGCCTCGACTGGAAAACACGATCTTGCTATACTCACCCGCAAGTCGGCCTCCCGCCCTGGATGAGACCGGGGAGGCCATGGCTCGCCGCGAGAGTATCCGCCTGCCAAGAGGGCGTGCGAAGGAGGGAAAGCCCATGGAAATCGACCCGAAGGAGATCCCCGAAGCCCTCACCTTTGACGACGTGCTTCTGGTGCCGCAGCAGGCCAGCATCCTTCCCCACGAAACCGATCTCCGAACCTTGCTGACCCGGGGCATCGGTCTGAAGATTCCCTTGGTGAGTGCGGCGATGGACACGGTGACCGAGGCCCGTACGGCGATCACCATGGCGCAGGAGGGCGGAATTGGTGTGATTCACCGGAATCTCAGCCCCGAGCGTCAGGCCCTTGAGGTGGACAGGGTGAAAAAGTACGAGAGCGGCATGATCGTCAACCCCATTCACATGCACCCGGACCAGATCCTTTCCGAGGCGCGGGAGGTGATGACAAGCCGCAACATATCGGGTTTGCCGATCGTAGAGAACAACGCCCTTGTCGGGATTCTCACCAACCGGGATCTTCGGTTCGAAAAACGTCTTCACAGGAAGATCCGGGAGGTGATGACCAAGGATCTCATCACGGCGCCCGAGGGAACCTCGCTGGAGCAGGCCATCGAGATCCTGCACGAGCATCGGATCGAGAAGTTGCCCGTGGTGGACGGACAGGGGCGGCTGAAGGGCCTGATCACGATCAAGGACATCGAGAAGGCCCGAAGATACCCGGACGCTTCGAAGGACGGGATGGGAAGGCTGCTTGTAGGGGCCGCGATCGGCGTTTCGGAAGACAGGGAGGAGAGGGTGCAGAGGCTGCTTCAGGCCGGGGCGGACATCCTCTTCGTCGACACGGCCCACGGGCATTCCCTGCGCGTGAAGGAGGCGGTGAGCGACATAAAGAAGAAATTCCCGGAAGCCGTCGTGGTTGCGGGCAACGTGGCGACCGGGGAAGGCACCGAGTATCTGGCACGGGCGGGCGCAGATGCCGTCAAGGTCGGTGTCGGTCCGGGATCGATCTGCACGACGAGAGTCGTGGCCGGCGTGGGGGTCCCCCAGTTGACGGCCATCCTGGAGTGCAGCCGCGTCGCGAAAAAGCATGGCATTCCCATCATTGCGGACGGAGGGATCAAGTATTCCGGGGACATCGTAAAGGCCCTGGCAGCGGGCGCGGCGACGGTGATGATCGGAGGGCTGTTCGCGGGGACGGACGAGAGCCCGGGAGATCTTTTCCTGTACCAGGGCAGAAGCTACAAGACGTACCGCGGAATGGGCTCTCTAGAGGCGATGAAGGAAGGGAGTCGGGACCGGTATGCGCAGGACGCCGAGCAGGAAGACAGAAAGCTCGTTCCGGAGGGGATCGTGGGCAAGGTGCCCTACAAGGGTCCCCTGTCCGACAGCATCTTTCAGCTTATCGGCGGGGTCCGCTCCGGGCTGGGCTATCTCGGGTGCAGCACCCTGGCCGAGGTCCGGGAAAAGGCCCGTTTCGTGCGCATCACATCCTCCGGACTGAAAGAGAGCCATGTGCACGGCGTGATCATCACCAAGGAAGCCCCGAACTACCGCCTGGAATGAGTTTGCATCGGACCCCGTGCGGCTTCAAGGTCGCGTTCCCGGCGGCTTCACCCCGTCGGGCGCCTTGCCCGGACCGCCTCCCCGCAAGCCCGGCAGAGAATCCACCCGCGGGTGCGGGCCCGCAATGAGGAAAAAATGACCAACAGGGAGCGACTGAAGGGATCCATCCTCATCCTGGACTTCGGATCCCAGTACACGCAGTTGATCGCCCGGCGGGTTCGTGAGCACCACGTCTACTGCGAGATTTACCCCTTTGACCTCCGCCCGGCAGAGATTCGGCGTCTGGCGCCTTCCGGGATCATCCTGTCCGGGGGGCCTGCGAGCATTTATGACGAGGGGGCCCCCCAGGGGGATTCGGCCCTGCTCCAGGGGGAGTGGCCTGTGCTGGGCATTTGCTACGGCATGCACTGGATCGCACAGGCGTCCGGCGGGCGGGTTGCCCGAGGGGAAACGCGGGAATACGGCGGGGCCGAGATCGCCGTGGAGGAAGAAGGGGATCTGTTTGCCGGGCTGACGCAGGGGGCCGGGCGGATCCATGTCTGGATGAGCCACGGCGACCGGATCGAGCGATTGCCCAAGGGATTCCGGTGCGTGGCGAAGAGCACGGGAGCCCCGGTCGCCGCCTTCCATGATTCCCGAAAGAAGGTCTTCGGCGTCCAGTTCCATCCGGAGGTCCACCACACCCCCGCAGGCCGGGAGATCCTGAAGAATTTCTTGTTCCGTGTGTGCGGGTGTGAAGCGTCCTGGACGATGCATTCCTTCATCGATCAGACCGTCCGGTCCCTGAGGTCCCGCGTCAAGGACGGCAAGGTGATCTGTGCGTTGAGCGGAGGGGTGGACTCCTCGGTTGTCGCCGTTCTGCTTCACACGGCGATCGGGGACAGGCTGCGCTGCATCTTCGTGAACAACGGACTGTTGCGCGACAAGGAGCCCGAGCGTGTCCGGGAGGTCTTTGAAGGGCATTTCAAGATACCGCTCCTGTATGTAGAGGCGGCGGATCGGTTTCTCCGGAAGCTCAAGGGGGTGGAGAACCCGGAGAAAAAGCGACGCATCATCGGCAGGGAATTCATACAGGTATTCGAAGAGAAGGCCTTGCAAGAAAGGGGCGCCCGGTTCCTGGCCCAGGGAACCCTCTACCCGGACGTCATCGAGAGCACATCGGTCAAAGGGCCTTCCGCCGTCATCAAGACCCACCACAACGTGGGCGGGCTTCCGAAGAAGATGCACCTCAAGCTCATCGAACCCCTGAGGGAGCTCTTCAAGGACGAGGTTCGGCTCGTGGGAAGGACGCTGGGACTGCCCGACGAGATCGTCTTTCGTCAACCCTTCCCCGGCCCGGGTCTGGCGGTCCGAGTTTTGGGAGAGGTCACCCGAGAGAGGCTCCGGATCCTTCGGGAGGCGGATCGCATCGTCGAGGCGGAGGTGATCCGCGCAGGCATGTACGAATCGATCTGGCAGTCCTTCGCGGTACTGCTTCCCGTCCGCACGGTGGGGGTCATGGGAGACGAAAGGACCTACGAGCAGGTCATCGCCCTGCGGGCGGTCCAGAGCCAAGACGGCATGACGGCCGATTGGGTGCGTCTGCCCTACGATCTTCTGGCAGCGGTCTCGAGCCGCATCATCAACGAAGTGAAGGGCGTCAACCGGGTTGTGTACGACATTTCCTCGAAGCCGCCGAGCACGATCGAGTGGGAGTGAGAAAAGGGGGGAACTTCCCCAATCGGCAGACATCCCGCCGGGAGGATGCGGTCAAGGCCCGAACCCGGATGCCTGGCACCGAATCGGCAACCCGCTTCGGGGACGGATGAAACATGCCCAAGAAGGACTTCGTTCACCTGCACCTTCACACCGAATACAGCCTCCTGGACGGTTCCATACGGATCGGGACCTTGTGTGACCGGCTCCGTGAGCTGGGCATGCCGGCGGCTGCCATGACCGATCATGGAAACATGTTCGGAGCCGTCGACTTCTACCGGCAGGTCGATGGGGCCGGGATCAAGCCGATCCTGGGCTGCGAAGTGTATGTCGCGCCCGGAAGCCGGTATGAACGATCCGCCCAGGGAATCAGTGAGGCATCCCATCATCTCATTCTGCTCGTGGAAAACGAAACCGGATACCGCAACCTCTGCAAGTTGGTCAGCGCCGGTTTTCTGGAAGGTTTCTACTATCGGCCGCGGGTGGACAAGGAACTGTTGCGGGCCCACCATCAGGGGCTGATCGCCTTGAGCGCTTGTCTGGCCGGAGAGATCCCCACCCTCCTCCAGCAGAATGCCATGGATCAGGCCCGGCAGGTGGCGGCCGGGTACCGGGAGATCTTCGACGACGGAAGATTCTACCTGGAACTTCAGGACAACGGGATTCCGGAACAGAGAAAGGTGAATGAGGCGCTCCTTTCTCTGTCCGAATCCCTTTCCATTCCGCTGGTTGCCACGAACGATTGCCATTACCTTCTGCGGGAAGACGCCCGCGCCCACGACGTGCTTCTGTGTATCCAGACGAACCGGTTGCTCGCCGACGGTGACAGGCTGCGCTTTCAGACGGATGCGTTCTACGTCAAGTCTCCGGAAGAGATGTGGGAAGCCTTCGGGCATGTCCCGCAAGCCCTGAAGAGCACGATGGCCGTTGCGGAGAGGTGTACCTTCCGCATGGATTTCGGGGGGTATCATTACCCGCACTTCGAAATACCGGCCGGGCAAACGCTTGACAGTTACCTGGCCCAGAGGGCCCTGGAAGGCTTGGAAAGGCGTTACGAGGAAAAGGCCCGGCGCGAGGAAAGGCCGCTTTCGGAAGAGAGGAGACGCGAATACCAGGCCCGCCTGGACGAGGAAATAGAGATCATCCGGAGGATGGGCTACGCGGGCTATTTCCTCATTGTCTACGATTTCATCCGCTATGCAAAGGCCCGAGGGATTCCCGTGGGGCCGGGCCGCGGGAGCGCTGCGGGCAGCCTGGTCGCCTATGCCCTGGGCATCACGAACATCGATCCTCTTGCCTACAACCTCCTCTTCGAGCGTTTCCTGAACCCCGAGCGGATCAGCATGCCGGATATCGACGTCGACTTCTGTGAAAACCGTCGTGAGGAAGTGATCCAGTACGTGGTGGACAAATACGGCGGTGAGAAGAACGTTGCCCGGATCATCACCTTTGGAACGATGAAGGCGAAGGCCGCGGTTCGGGATGTGGGGCGGGTGATGGGGATGCCTTACGGAGAGGTCGACCGGCTGGCCAAGATGATCCCCGAAGGCCCGAACGTGAGCCTCCGGGCGGCCCTGGACACCGAGCCCGGCCTGCAGGAGGTGATGGAGAAGGACCCGAAGGTGGCCGACCTGTTCGCGACCGCCCTGAAACTCGAGGGATTGGTGCGTCATGCCTCCACACACGCCGCCGGCATCGTCATCTCCAGCCAGTCCCTCGAGGACATCGCCCCGCTCTACAAAGACCAGAAGACCGAGGTCGTCTCCACGCAGTTCTCGATGAAGCCTCTCGAAAAGCTCGGGCTGATCAAGTTCGACTTTCTGGGCTTGAAGACCCTGACCGTCCTCCATCAGGCCGTGGAGTTGATCGAGGAGAGCCGGGGTGTGCGAATCGACATGGATGCACTGCCTCTGAACGATGCGGAAACCTACCGACTGCTCGCCCGGGGAGATACGGACGGCATCTTCCAGCTCGAGGGGGCGGGGATCCGGGATCTGCTCACGAGGCTGAAGCCGGAGAATTTCGAGGAGATCATTGCCGTGGTGGCCTTGTACAGACCTGGTCCCCTGAACAGCGGCATGGTGGCCGACTACATCAAGAGAAAGCACGGCAAGGCCAAGATCAAGTATCCCCATCCGGCGCTCCAGGAAACCCTCAAGGAGACCTACGGCGTGATCGTCTACCAGGAGCAGGTCATGGAAATCGCCACGCGGGTGGCCGGTTTCTCGATGGGGGAAGCGGATACGTTGCGAAGGGCCATGTCCAAGAAGGACATGGCCGAAATGAATCGACACCGGGACGCCTTCCTTGCGGGGGCCAAGCGGAAGAAGATCGGACAGGACAAGGCGGACGAGATCTTTCACCTGATCCGGCAGTTCGCCGAGTACGGGTTCAACAAATCCCACAGCGCGGCCTATGCGATGGTTGCCTATCAGACCGCCTACATGAAGGCCCACTATCCCACGGAGTACATGGCCGCCCTGCTGACGTCCGAGAAAGACCGCACCGACAAGCTGATCCGTTATGTTCACTACTGCCAGGAATCGAATATCCCGGTGGATCCCCCGGACGTGAACGAAGGCGCCCTGAACTTCACGGTCTGTTCGAATCGTATCCGGTTCGGCCTGGGGGCGGTGAAGAACATAGGAGAAGGGGCCGTGGAGTCGATTCTGGCCGCCCGGGAGGCCGGGGGCCCCTTTGCTTCTTTTTTCGACTTCTGCTGTCGGATAGATCCCAAGAAGGTGCACCGAAGGGTGGTGGAATCCCTGATCAAGGCGGGTGCCTTTGACTCCCTCGCGAACGGACGCAGGGCCGCCTTGCTCTGCGCCGCAGGAGAAACCATCGAGAGGGCGGGCAGGATGCAGGCAGAGAAGCAGTCCAAGCAGGCCAGCCTGTTCGAACTCGGCATGGCGGATCAGGCGTCGCCGCTCCGGCAGGACGCCTTTTCCCCTCCCGATGTCGAGGAGTGGCCTTTGTCCGTACGCTTGGGAAACGAGAAGGAGGCCCTTGGGTTTTACCTGACCGGCCACCCCTTGAAGCAATACGAAGCGGAACTGGGCCGAGCCGGTGTCGTCGCAACCCGGGATCTTCCCGGCCTCGGCGATGGGAGCGAGGTTTCCGTGGGCGGGTTTGTCGCTTCCCGCAGGGAGACGCAGACCAAGAAGGGTGACCGTATGGCCTTTCTCACCCTTGAGGACGTCCAGGGGAGGGTGGATGTGATCGTCTTCCCGGATGTGTATCGGGAGTGCGGGCTTTTCCTCCACGATGAGGACCCCATCATCGTGCGGGGCAGGCTCGAGCTCTCCGACCTTTCCCTGGAGGCGGAAGGGGAAGAGGAGGATGAGCCGGAGAGAAGGAGGGGGGAGGGCAGGAAGAGGTCGGCGAAGATCCTCGCATCGAAGATCATGCCCCTGCGTGAACTCCGCTTCGCACAGAAGTCGAGCGTGCACATTGTCGTCGATGCAAGGGAGGCCACACGGGAGAGGCTGGAGGAGTTGCGGGATATTCTTCTGGACTTCCGGGGGCCGTGCCCGGCCTATCTGCATCTGACGGAGCCGAGTCGAAGAGAGACCATCCTGGAGATGTCGAAGGATTTTTCCGTGAGGCCCTGCGCGGAATTGGCCGAAAGGGTGGATGGGTTGTTTGGCGGATCCGTTGTGCATATGACATAATGCAGAATCCGAAACAGGCGAAAAGAGTTCGAGAACTCCGTGCGTAAGACGATGGCGTCCCATGTTCGTTTCCCTGCGATCCTTCTTCTCTTGATCGGGGCGTCTCTGGGCTCCCCGGCGAATGCCGTAAGCGCTCGTGATCGTGAAACCGTCACGGCCCAGGGGGAGGGAGAGGCGGAAACCCGGGGGGAGGAATACGCTGTCGCAAGGGGGGAAGCCCTTGAGGACGCTCTTCGGAAGGCCTTTGAAAACGCCCTCACGGAAATACTGCCGTTGGATTTCTCGCTCACGGGAAGGCAGGAGGTCCTGGAGCAACTCGGACCCCGGCTGAAGAAGTACCTGCTCCAATACCGGATCCTTTCCGAAATGCCCGCCCAGCAGGTCTTTTTCGTCAATGTGGAGGCGACGTTCTCGGTTCCCCTGGTCCGGGAGGACCTGGTCGCGCTTGGGTTGGCCTGGGCCGAGGAGAGCGCCGGGGAACCTGTTGCGCTCTTCGTGAGGGTGCAAGGGGTCGGTTCGTTTCGTTCTTACATGGAGCTGATACAGTTGATCCGGGGAATAACGGATGTCCGCTCGGTGACCCCTTACGAAGTATTTGGCAGCGCTGTGGTGTTCCGGGTGGAATACCGGCGGACGCTGCATGACCTGGTGGATGCGATTTCCGCTTTGCATTCCAGCGGATCCGCCTTCAGAATCGAACGGGTCAGCGACAACGAAGTTTCGCTTTCGCTGATGACGACGAGCGGCCAGAGCATGGACAGGTAGGCCATCGCACGGCTCCCTGCTGCGGTGAGGCTCCCCTCGCTTTTTGTCCTTTCGCCTTGCTATCTTCCGCAACCCGAGAAGAGGGCATCGGTGGCGAGGGTTCTGCCCCCTCGACAGATCGATGCCGGGCAAAAAGGGGGGGGAAGCGCCCCGGAAGAGAAGGCGACCTCGCTGCAACGCGGAGGGGGAACCGGAGGGATCGCACGGCCATGCCTCGAAAAGGGCTCTGGATCGAATCGCTGGGCAACGCGGTGACCGAAGCCGTCCGACCGGGGGAGCGCATCGTGAAGGTCAACGGGTTCCCGGTCGAGGATGAACTCGACTATCGCTTCTATGCGGGGGCGGAAGGAGCCTCCGTGGAGGTTCAGGGACCGGAAGGGCGGTGCCGAACCGTCCGGCTTTCCGGTGACGGCGTTCGAGGCCTGCGTTTCTCTCCGATGCGATCCAAGCGATGCACCAACCGTTGCCTCTTCTGTTTTGTGGACCAGATGCCGGACGGGCTTCGACCCTCCTTGTATGTCAAGGATGAGGACTACAGATTCTCATTCCTCTACGGGAATTACGTTACGCTGGCCTCGGCGACAGACGATGATCTGGACCGGATCTGTCGACTCAAGCTCCGACCTCTCTATGTCTCGGTGCACGCCACCGATTCCGAGGTGCGTAATTTGCTCTTGGGCCGGAAGAAAAGCCGGCCCATTTTGGAAACGCTTGGCGTGCTGGCGGGCTGCGGGATCACAATGCATACCCAGATCGTGCTGTGCCCCGGCATCAACGACGGCGCGGTTCTCGAGAAGACCGTTTGCGAACTTGCAGGCCTTTACCCGGCGGTTGCATCGATCGCAGTCGTTCCCGTCGGGCTGACGAGGTACAGGAAGGTCCGGGGCCTGCGTCCTCTCCGTGGAATCAGGAAAAATGATGCGATAACAATAATCAATAAAATAAGGGTATTACAAAATGAATTTAAACTGAAATATGATGATCTTCTCGTCTTCCCCTCCGATGAGTTCTACAGGCGGGCGAACCGCCCCTTCCCGCCTGCGGAAGCTTACGGGGGATTTCCGCAGTGGGAGAACGGTGTGGGCATGGTGGCTTTGTTTAACCGGCAGTGGGAGAGGCGGAAACGAAGGGGAGGGCTCTCGAGGAGGACAGGCGGATCGGGCCAGTGCGTGATCCTCACAGGGGAGGCAGCCTACCCCGTCGTGCTGCCCTATGTGGAATGGCTCAATCGCTCTGCGCGAACCTCCTTGCGGCTGGTTCCGGTCCGGAATCGGTTTTTCGGGCGCTCCGTGAGCGTGACGGGGCTGCTGACGGGCAGGGATGTGATCGAGGCGATGCGTTCCCGGGTGCTGCACCCCGGCACCACGGTTCTGGTCCCCGACGTGATGCTGGGTCGCGAGAAAGACCGGTTTCTTGATGATGTGACGATCAGGGAAATCGAGGAAACCCTGTCGGTTCCGGTCATCAAGTTTACCCCCGATCCAAAAGGGTTGGAAAGAGTCCTTGAGAAACTACACGAGGGGATTGTGGGGAAGAATTGATCCAATCGTTGACAGATTTGGTAGAACTTGCTATTTTGAATTACCTTTTTGCGCAAAATCGACATCGCATTGCAGGCACGTAGCTCAGTGGGAGAGCACTACCTTGACGCGGTAGGGGTCGGCGGTTCAATCCCGCCCGTGCCTACCAGAGGTCGCTGCGAGGGTTTCCGAAGGTGCGCACAGGCGGATCGAGCGCAGCGGGCGGAACCTCGAAGCGGGCAAGTCGTTTATTTTTCGGAACAGGAGAGGCCACCGGTGGGGCCGAGCGGCCGCGGCGGAAGGATGTCTTTTTTTTGCGCTGTCGGTCCGTGTTGGGATGACAATCCATCCGTAGGCCAGTTCAGCGGTTTCCCTTCGGGTACCGGGGAAGATCGTTCGAGGCTGTTTACGGCGATGCGGCCGGGAGTGTCCCGGTGCGCTTTTTGTTGAGACACGACATGCAAGTCACGTCGGCATCCGAGAAGACCGTCGAGATACGGGTGGGAGAAGCTCCGCCGGGGAGATACCGGCGGGGTGTGTCCGCAGGCGAGGTTCTGCGTCAGAACGAGTCGCCGCCCCAACCCGGGCTCGTGGCCGCGCGCTTCAACGGGGTTCCCGTGGATCTTGCCAGGCCCCTTCTGGAGGACGGGCGGCTCGAGGGGATCTCGATGGAAAGCGAGGCCGGCTTGGAGATCCTCCGCCACAGCGCGTCCCACGTCATGGCCTGTGCCGTTCAGGAATTGTTTCCCGAGGTCAAGGTCACGATCGGGCCCGCGATCGAGAACGGGTTCTATTATGACTTCGACCGTCCCAAGCCCTTTACCCCGGACGACCTGGCTCTCATCGAAAAGCGCATGAGGGAAATCATCTCCCGTGACGAACCGTTCGAGCGCCTCGTGCTGCCGCGTGACGAGGCGGTCGCCTTTTTCCGGGACAAGGGTGAGCGCTACAAGCTCGAGCTGCTGAAAGAGATCGAGGACGAACGGGTTTCCCTTTACAGGTTGGCCGGCTTCACCGATCTGTGCCGGGGGCCCCATCTCCCTTCGACGAAGGCCCTGGGCGCCTTCAAGCTGACCGGCGTCGCCGGCGCCTACTGGCGTGGAGACGAGCGGAACCCCATGCTGCAGCGGATTTACGGGACGGCTTTTCCGAGCAAGAAGGAGCTCAAGGAGTATCTGCATCTCCTGGAGGAGGCGAAAAAGAGGGATCACCGGAAGCTCGGCCGGGAGTTGGATCTTTTCTCGATTTCGGACGAGGTGGGTCCGGGTCTGGTTTGCTGGCATCCGAGGGGAGCGAAAGTCCGAACCCTCATCGAGGACTTCTGGAGGCAGGAGCACGCCAAGAGCGGGTACGAACTCCTCTATACCCCGCATGTCGCCAAGCTTCAGCTTTGGGAGACGAGCGGGCACACCGGCTTTTACAGAGACAACATGTTTGCGCCGATGGATGTGGAAGCGCAGCCGTATCAGTTGAAACCGATGAATTGCCCGTTTCACATACAGATCTTCAAATCCCGCCTTCGAAGCTATCGGGACCTGCCGAAACGGTGGGCGGAGTTGGGAACCGTCTATCGCTATGAGAGATCCGGGGTCCTTCACGGCCTGTTGCGGGTCCGCGGGTTCACCCAGGATGACGCTCACATCTTCTGCCGTTCCGACCAGATCGAAGAGGAGATCCGGCGGGTCATTGACTTCACGCTGTTCATTTTGAGGACGTTTGGGTTTGATCGCTTCGACGTCTTCCTGAGCACGAGACCGGAGAAGCACGTGGGGAGCGATGCGAACTGGGAACTGGCCACCGGAGCGCTGAAGGCGGCCTTGGCGAAGTCGGAGCTCGACTATGCCGTGGACCCGGGCGAGGGCGTCTTCTATGGTCCGAAGATCGACATCAAGATCCGGGACTGCCTGGGACGACAGTGGCAATGCTCGACGATTCAGGTTGACTTCAACCTCCCGGAGCGGTTCGACCTGCACCACGTCGGCGAGGACGGGGCGCGCCATCCGGTGATCATGATCCATCGGGCCTTGATGGGATCGCTGGAACGCTTCTTCGGGTGTCTGATTGAACATTACAACGGAGCCTTCCCGGTTTGGCTGGCTCCGGAACAGGTCATCGTCTTGCCGATCACCGACCGGGCACATGACTATGCCCGGGAGGTTGCCTCCCGCCTTTCCGAAAGGAGATTTCGGGTGGAGTCGGACCTGAGAAACGAGAAGCTGGGACTGAAGATTCGGGAGGCTCAGCTGGCGAAAATCCCTTACATGCTGATCCTGGGCGACAGGGAGGTCGAGGAGAGAACGCTCTCGGTGCGGACGAGGTCGGGTGAGACCCTGCAGGGACTGAGCCTGGAGCGGTTTTTGGAGCGCCTTGAGAAGGATGTGGGCGGTCGCGAGGTGGAAGCCGGCTAGTTTCACGTGGACTGGACGCCGCGCCTTGAGACGCCCCTGTATCGACAGCCCCAATAGGAAGAGGAGGGAATGACGAACTTTCGACAACCGAAAAAGGAAGAGGACGGGGTCAGAATCAACCGTGACATCAGGGCGAGGGAGGTTCGGCTGATCGATTCGGAAGGGCAGCAGGCAGGGATCGTGAGCATTGAAGATGCCCTCCGCTCAGCCGAAGAAAGCGGCTTGGATCTTGTTGAGGTGGCTCCGAACTCGAGTCCGCCGGTCTGCCGGATCATGGATTACGGGAAGTTTCGGTATCAGCAGGCCAAGAAGACCAAGGACGCCAAGAAAAAGCAGGCCGTCATCGTCGTCAAGGAAGTGAAACTGAGACCGAAGACGGAAGAGCACGACATCCAGTACAAGACGGCCAACATCAAACGATTTCTTTCGGAAGGGAACCGAGTCAAGGTTACGATCCAGTTTCGGGGCAGAGAGATCGCCCATCCGGGCATGGCGGACCGGGTCATCGAGAGGGTTCTGGAAGGCGTGGAAGGGATCGGCATCGTCGACCAGAGGCCAAAAATGGAAGGCAGGAGGATGATTCTAATTCTCCGCCCCTCCTCCCCCGGCAAGCCGTAGTCCCCGCGGAATGCAGACGATTTGCCGTGAGGGGTCGACCTTGAAGATCCTCCCGTCCGCAGGAAGGGTCGGAGAAATCGAAGGAAGGGTTCATCATGCCGAAGATCAGGACGAACAGAAGCGCGCACAAGCGTTTTCGCGTCACCGGGACGGGAAAGATCCGTCGTTACAAGGCGTTCAAGAGTCATATTCTGACGAAGAAATCACGGAAGAGGAAGCGGAATCTCCGCCAGTCCGGGATCCTGGATGAAACGAACGAGGCCCAGGTACGACGGCTCATTCCGTACAAGTGAGCCGCAACCCCGAGGGAGTGTCGAAACACAAGCCCCTTGAGAGGCTGCCGAGCAAGGCGCGGATGCAAGACGCGCGGAGGTGTCCCTGCGAAGGCGGGGAGCGACCGCACGTCACAGAAGGCCGTTTCTCCGGAGCCTCCGGAAAGAGGAACACACCATGCCAAGAGTCAAGAGAGGAAAGACCGCTCTTCGGAGAAGAAAGAAACTGCTGAAGGAGGCGAAGGGCTTCTACGGGGCCCGGGGAACAACCTTCCGCAAGGCGCGGGAGACCCTGCTGCGGGCCTGGTCGTACGCCTACCGGGATCGAAAGGCGAAGAAGAGGACCATGCGAAGCCTCTGGATCCTGCGGATCAACGCGGCGGCCCGCCTTTCGAACCTCTCCTACAGCGAGCTCATGTGGGGCCTGAAAAGGGCGGGGATCGAATTGGACAGGAAGGTTCTTGCCGACATGGCGGTCAACGACCCGAAGGGATTCGAGCGGATCGTGGAGACCGTAAAGAAGGATCTGCCGCCCCGGGCCGGGGGGGCGGATTCCGCCGCGGGAAGGGGACTGCAGGAAGCGGTACGTACGCATGCGTGAACAGTTGCTCGCTCTCAAGGAAGATGCGGTCAAGGCCCTGCGTTCGGCGACGACCGTAGAGGAGGTGGACCGGCTGCGGACCGAGGTTCTGGGGCGCAAAGGGGCCTTGACGAAGATCCTGAGAAGCATGAAGGACGTTCCCGCGTCGGAGCGGCCCGCCCTGGGAAACCTTGCGAACCAGATCAAGCAGGAACTCAGCGACCTTCTGGACGGCCGGCGAGAGAAGATCCGGCAGGAGGAACGAACACGGAAGGTAAGCGCGGAACGCATCGACATCTCGTTGCCCGGTCGGACGCCTTGCCGCGGTTTTTATCATCCGCTCACCCTCGTGACCCGGCAGATCGTCGCCATCTTTCAGGGGATGGGGTTCGAGGTGGCCGAAGGACCGGAAGTCGAGCTGGACTTTTACAACTTCGAGGCCTTGAACTTCCCCCGGGATCATCCGGCCCGGGACATGCAGGACACCTTTTACCTCGCGGAAGATGTGCTTCTCCGAACGCACACATCGAACGTTCAGATCCATACCATGAAGGCCAGGAAACCCCCTTTCCGGGTGATTGCGCCGGGGACGGTCTACCGGTGTGATTCCGATACGACCCACTCCCCGATGTTTCATCAAGTGGAGGGGTTCCTGGTGGATCGGGAGGTGAGCTTCAGCCATCTCAAGGGCGTGTTGACCGTCTTCTGCCAGGCCCTGTTCACACCCGACGTTCCTCTCCGCTTCCGGCCGAGCTATTTCCCCTTCACGGAGCCGAGCGCGGAGGTGGACATCGGCTGTTTTCTCTGTCGGGGAGGGGGCTGTCGGGTCTGTTCCCAGACCGGCTGGCTCGAGGTCCTCGGGTCAGGGATGATTCACCCGGAGGTATTCCGAAGCGTGGGCTATTCCCCGGACGATTACACGGGTTTCGCATTCGGAGCCGGTATCGAACGGATTGCCATGCTGAAATACGGCATCGACGACATCCGGCTGTTCTTCGAGAATGATCAGAGGTTTCTCAAGCAGTTCTGAAAGGGAGACCCCGGGGCCGTCCGTTTGCACGTTCCCGGAGTGATGCCTGAGGAGGCTCTTGCCGTTGCGAGTCACCCTGGAGTGGTTGAAGAGATACGTTGAGATCGAAGAGACGGGGCAGGAGATTGCGGAACTCCTGACCCGGCAGGGGCTGGAGGTCTCGGCATGCGTTTCCGTAAAACCCGGCCTGCAGGGCGTGATCACGAGCCGGATCGTCTCCCTGGAGCCGCATCCGTCGGTCTCAGGGCTGTGGGTATGCCGGATCAACACGGGAAAGGAAGACCGAACCGTTCTGTGCGGCGCCGGGAACGTGGCCGTGGGGGACTGCGTTCCCCTTGCCGTCCCGGGCACCTCGATTCCCTGCGGCAGGGTGATCGAGGCGACCCGGCTCCACGGGATTTACTCCGAAGGGATGCTCTGCTCGGAACGCGAACTCGACCTCTCGGAGGACCACGAGGGCATCATGAAGCTGCCCTCGGACACGTCGCCGGGCCTTGCACTGGAGCGAGCCCTTGCGCTCGAGGACGATGTGCTCGATATCGAAGTGACGCCGAACCGCCCGGATTGCCTCAGCGTCGTCGGCGTTGCGAGGGAAATAGCCGCCGGAAAAGGGCGGAAGCTCCGGCTCCCGAGGTTCGCCCTCGTGGAGCAGGCTCCTTCGAGCGCCGAGGTAAGCTCGATCGAGATCCGGGCCCCCGAGGCCTGCCCCCGGTATGTGGGGCGCATTGTCGAAGGGGTGAGGGTGGGCCCTTCCCCCTTCTGGCTGCGCAGGCTCCTCAGCCTGGTGGGGCTGAGGCCCATCAACAATATCGTGGACGTCACGAACTTCGTGATGATGGAGTTGGGTCAGCCGCTGCACGCCTTTGACCTGGACCGACTCGAAGGCAACCGGATCGTGGTTCGCATGGCCAGGGAGGGGGAGACCCTGACGACCCTGGACGGGCAGCAACGAAGGCTCGGCAGGGACGATCTGCTGATCTGCGACGCCCGCCGTCCCGTGGCTCTGGCAGGGATCATGGGGTCCCTGGAGAGCGAGATCAGCGACGGCACGACACGTGTCTTCCTCGAGAGCGCCTTCTTCGAGCCTCGGGGAATACGCAGGACCCGAAAGCGATTGGGGATTTCGACGGAGGCATCCTTCCGGTTCGAACGAGAGATCGACCGGGAGGGCCCGCTCCGGGCAGCCGACCGGTCGACCGCTCTCATGAGCGCTCTGGCAGGGGGCCGAGTCCTGGCCGGTGCGCTGGATGTTTACCCCATCCCCTACCGAGAACGACGCATCCGTACAACGGTTTCCCGAATCAACCGGCTCCTGGGAACATCCATCGAAAAGGGGAGAATTCTGGGCTATTTGAAAGGGCTCGACATGGCGGTCCGGGATGAGCAGGAAGATGCATTGGAGGTCGAACCCCCCTCGTTCCGGCCGGACGTGAACATGGAAATGGATATCGTGGAGGAGGTGGCCCGGCTTTACGGATACGATGCGGTTCCAACGCACATGCCGAAGGCCCCCGTCTCGGTTGTCAGGAGCGATCCGGAGCGATGCGCGGAAGACCTCGCCCGGGACGTCCTGGTGGGGATGGGATTCTGCGAGGTGGTCAACTACAGCTTCGGCGGGCCGGATACGCTCGAGAAGCTGGGTTTCCCGGCCGGAGACGCCAGGAGCGTCCCGGTGCCGCTTCAGAATCCCTTGAGCGAGGAGCAGGGGTTCCTGCGAACCACGCTCGTCGGGCCGCTTCTCGAAACGGTTGCAAGGAATGTGCGGCAGAGAAACCGGGACCTCCGGCTCTTCGAAGTCGGACGGGTGTATCTGCCCTCTTCGGGCAAGGGCCTTCCGCAGGAACGAAAGATGCTGGCGGGCGTCATGGTGGGCAGGCGTTACGCCAGGAGATGGAATGAGCCGGACGCGACGATCGATGCCTTCGACCTGAAGGGCTGCCTGGAGGTTCTGCTCGCTGCCTTTGGTCTGGACGAATTCCGATGGGATCGGACGGACGAAATTTCCTGTTTACATCCAGGCTGTTCCGGTGATATTCTAAGATATACAACGAAGATTGGGTATGCGGGAAGGCTCCATCCCGCAGTTCAGGAGGCCTTTGGAATCGAGGAGGATGTCCACCTGTTTGAGATGGAATTCGCAAGCCTTGTCGCATGCATGGGCCGCACAAGGACCTACAGGCCTTTTGCGAAACGACCCCCCGTACAGAGAGACATTGCTCTGGTGCTGGACGATTCCATGACCTATCGAGAGGTGATCGAGACGATGCGCGCTCTCTCCGATGCCCGGGTCACCGGGATCGAGCTTTTTGATCTGTATCGGGGCCCGCCCGTTCCGGAGGGCAAACAAAGCCTGGCCTTTCGGATTACCTATCAGGATCCAACGAGAAACCTGACGGACGAGGAGATCAACAAGATTCAGGAGGACTTCCTGGGGCGGCTGCTTCCGGGGTTGAGGGCCCATCTTCGCTGAATTCGTGTCTCGCAGGAGACAGACAGAGAAATGGCAGGATTTCGGTAAACGTCCATTTGCTCGGGGGGAGGGCACATTCATGACCAAGGCAGATATCGTGGCGGCCATCTACGAGAAAGTGGGCATCTCGAAGACCGAGTCTTCCGATGTGGTTGAGAGCGTATTCGAGATTCTCAAGGAGACCTTGGAGAAGGGGGAAAAGGTGAAGATCTCGGGTTTCGGCACCTTCATGGTGAAGGAGAAGAACTCCAGGAAGGGGAGGAATCCGCAGACCGGTGACGGAATCACCATCACCGCAAGGAGCGTGCTCACCTTCAAGCCCAGTCAGGTACTGAAGAAGTCCATGAACGACGGGCGGGAGGATTTGCCGTAGGCGGGGAAAGTGAGCGGGGGGGGGAGGGTGATGCAGGATGTACGCCCAGTTCCCACAGACAGGGGGTATCGCCATGAGCGTCGTAGCAAACAAGGTCGCGGCGAACAGGACCTACCCGATTCCGGACAAGCTCTACTTTAAGATCGGTGAAGTCGCCGAGATCACCGGAGTGAAACCTTACGTTCTCCGCTACTGGGAATCCGAGTTCAAAATGGTCAACCCGTCCAAGAGCCGTTCCCGGCAGCGCCTGTACCGAAAGAGCGACGTGGAACTGATCTTCAAGATCAAGGAACTCCTTTACGAGGAGCGGTATACGATCAACGGCGCTCGCAAGAAGCTGAAGGAACTGGGATACGGAAGGATCGGACAGCCGGAACTCCCGTTCGAGAAGGAAGGGGGCGAGTCGGTCCTGGACGAGGTGATCGAGGAACTCCGGGAGATCCAGGAGATTCTGTCCGAATCGATCGACTGAATCCGCCGAGGAACCGACGCGCGCAGAGGCCAAGGGCATTAGGGGTACAGCATGGCGATCGTGACGATATCCAGGGGAACGCTGAGTGGGGGGGAAGCGCTGGCAGGGCGTCTTGCGGATCGTCTGAACCTGCCCACCCTTTCGCGGGAAGTGATACGGGATGCCGCCTCCCGGTACGGGATTGCCGAGAGCCTCCTCGACCAACAGCTTCATAAGGTGCCCAGCCTGATTCAGCGGAGACTCGGCGGGACCGAGGAACGCAGACTGTACCTGGTAGCCATTCAGGCGGCCCTCGCCGAACGGGCGCGGCAAGGGGATTTCATCTATCATGGGCACGCGGGGCATCTGCTCCTGAAGGATCTTCCCGGGGTCTTCAAGGTCCGGCTGATCGCTCCGATGGCCTACCGGGTACGCGCGGTGCGGGAGAAACAGGGACTGACCGAACAAGAGGCCTTGAAATACATCGAGCAGGTGGACAAGAACCGGGCACAGTGGACCAAGTTCCTGTATAACGTGGATTGGCTGGACCCCTCGCTGTATGACACTGTGATCAACCTCGAATTCCTGAGCCTGGAGACCGCCTGTTCGATGATCGAAGCGGCGGTTCAACAACCGGAGTTTCTGGACAGCCCGGAACGAAGGAAGATGATCGATGAGCGAGCCCTGGCCTGCAGGATTCAGCTGAAACTCGCCCAAGAGGATCGCACGAGAGGAATGCAGATCCACGTGGATGTATCCGGCTCGGTGGCCCGTATCCACGGCAGATTCCTGAGCGCTGGTCCTCTGAGCACCGGCCTGCACAGGAGCGAGGAAGACATCCTGGAGGTTGTTCGTTCCTTCGAGGAGATCAAGAAGGTAGAGTTCAACCTGGCGGATGCGGGCATTCCCGTCGAAAGCTAGCCGGCCGTCCCGAACCCCCTCCGTTTTCCTGGGCGAAATGAACAGACTCCTCTTTCCCGGCGGGGCCCTCCCTTTCTGGGTTCTGTCGGGAGCCATCCTCGGCCTGTTCCTGCTCGAGATGTTTCCCTTCGAGACCTGGAGCCGGATCCGACCCTATCTGCTGTCCGCTCCTTTCCTTTATCAATCCCTGCTTCTCTACCTCGTGGCCCTCGTGCTGGCCCTGCTGACCTACCGGAGCCTCTACAATGTGAAGATTCTCCTCGCGAGCCTCCTTTTCCTGATGATGGGCGTCTTCAGCATGCTCACCTTCATCGGGTTCCAGACGCCCGGTGGGGCGACCCTCAGGATCGCCAAGGATGAAGGGATCCACCTGCTCCTCTACCTGATCTACAGCGCGGATCTCCTGCTTCTTGCGCTTGTCCCCTCCTATCTCCCCAAGCTCCTGACGCGGTTGTGCCTGGCGTTGTCCGTACTGATCCAGGCGGCCCTCCTGATTTTCTGTATGGATTCTCTCTCCGGAGCGATGAAGGCGCGGTTTGCCTGGATGCTGGAGCATCCGTTGCTGCTCCTTCTCGTCCTGAACGGAATCGTCGCCGCGACGGCGTATGTTCTTTCTTTCCGGAGGGCAGACCCGTATGCCGGGTCGATCGCGGGCTTCCTCGTCCTGCTCTCGATCGCCTTTGCGGTCCGCGGGTCGGACAGGGAGATCCTGCTCCTCCACCTGGTGCCGATTGCGCTGGTCTTCATGATGCTGGCCAACCTGGCCACCAGCCTCTTTCACCATGCCCATTATGATCCGCTCCTGAATATCTACAATCGGGGACACGGGAACAGCATTCTTCAGGGGAAAGCCAGGTCGCTGGGCAGACGGTTCGCGCTGGCCCTCTTCGACCTGGATCATTTCAAGCAGGTCAATGACCGGTACGGTCATGCGGTCGGAGACAGGGTTCTCTACGAGGTGGCACAGAAGGTCCGCGAAAGGGCCCTCCCCCGGGGGATCACCTGCCGTTACGGAGGGGAGGAGCTGCTGGTCGTCTTTCCGGGCACTTCGCTCGCATACGCCGAGAAAACGGGGCGCGAGATCGTGGGGGCGGTCGCCCAGATGCGAATCCCGGCCGGCGTCCGGAAGAAGAGCAAGGCGGATCTGTGTGTCACGGTCAGCGGCGGCATGGCGGAGGGGAGATCGGGGAAGGATGACGTCATGGCCGTGCTCGAGGCGGCCGACCGTGCTCTGTACCGGGCGAAGAGGCTGGGAAGGAACCGCCTCAACGTGGCACGGAGGCGGGCCGCCGGATAGGCGGGTCGCCCGGGGCGGTCAGGTATCCGCCGTCAGGTGATGGACCGCACGCTCCAGGCCGTCCAAGCTCAGGGGAAACATCCGAATGATGTTGGCGATCTCGCGCTGGGTGTAGGACCCGTGGGAGTAATCGCTGGCGAACGTGACCATCGGGTTCAGCCACGCGGAGTGCCGGAAAACGTGTGCGAGGAACCTCAGCCACTCGATCGAGGGCCGCGACTGTTTTTCGCTGTAGTCGATGCAACCCCGCGGGTGCTCCAGTTCGTAGGGCGCCATGGCGGCGTCCCCGACGAAAAGGAGCCGGTAGGCGGGGTCGAGCCTTGGAAACTCGGCCGTGACGAAAGGCTTTCGGCAGCGCTGCGGGTCTTCCCAGACCCGGTCGTAAACGCAGTTGTGGAAGTAGAAGATCTTCAGTTCCTTGAACTGCGCCTGTGCATAGTTGAATAGGGTCTGCACGACCTCCACATAGGGATCCATGCTCCAGCCGCCGTTGTCGATCATCAGGATGACCTTCAGGCGGTCGCGAAGGCTCCGCTTGAAGACGATGTCGATCTCGCCGCCCAGCTTGACCGTCTGGCGTATCGTCTCCTCGATGTCCAGCCGGTCCTTCGGCCCTGCGGGCAGCATGTGCCGCAGCCGCCTCAGGGCCTCTCCGATCTGGGAGGAGGTCAGGCGGGTGTTCTGCGTGTAGTCGCGGTAGCGTCGTTCCAGGGCCACCTTGACGGCGGATTTGCCCCGGGAGGTCCCGCCCACGCGCATCCCGCCCGGATGAAAGCCGGAATGACCGACCGGCGAAGTCCCGCCTGTTCCGATCCAGCGGTCGCCTCCGTCGTGCCGCTCCGTCTGTTCCTTCAGCCTGTCCAGGAAGTACTGAACGAGCTCTTCCGGGCTCAGTTCGGCCAGCGATTCCGGGTCGATGCCCAGCAGATCCGCGAGCTCCTTCGGATCACGGAGCCATTCGTTCAGGAGCAACCGGATCGATTCCTCGAGTTCGCGTTCCCAGTCTTCTCCCTGTTCCACGCCGTAGAAATGGTGGGCGAAGATGCGATCGTAGAGATCGAAGTAGCGCTCGCTCTTCACCATGATCGACCGGGCGGCCACGTAAAAGTCCTCCAGCGATTCGACCAGACCGAGATGGAGGGCCTTCTGCAGGCGCAGGAAGGCGGTGGGCGTGGCCGGAATCCCCGCATTCCGGAGGGCGTAGAAAAACGCAACAAACATGGCTCCGCCTATCGCGAGTACGCGCTCCAGTTCTGGGCCTGCATGAAGTCGGCGCTCTTCTTGAACAACACCCCGAGAAACGGAATGTCCTTGTTCTGCTGGAGGACCTTGGGGTCGAAGTCGGGATCCATGCGGAGGGCGCGAATCCAGTTGAGCAGCTCCCGCGTTGCGGGCTTCTTCTCTACCTGCGGAAGGGAACGCAACCTGTAGAATGTTTCGATGCACGCTTTGGCCAGGCGGTCTTCGATATCCGGAAAATGGGCCTCCACGATCCGCCGCATGAAGGCCGGCTCCGGAAACGCGATGTGGTGGAAGTTGCAGCGGCCGAGGAAGGGGTCGCTCAGGTCCTTCTTTGCGTTTGAGGTGATGACCACCACGGGGCGCCGGATGGCCTTCACCGTCTCGTCGATCTCGACGATATCAAAGGTCATCTGGTCGAGCACGTCGAGCAGGTCGTCCTGAAAGTCGCTGTCCGCCTTGTCGATCTCATCGATCAGGAGCACGACCCGGTCCGTCGCGGTGAAGGCCTGACCGATCTTCCCCATGCGGATGTAGTTCTTGATGTCGCTCACGTCTCTCCCCGAGTCGGCGAATCGGCTGTCGTTGAGCCGGGTGAGGGTATCGTACTGGTAGAGGGCATCGACGGCTTTCATGTTGCTCTTTACGTTGAGCGCGATGAGCCGCATCCGGAGGCTCTCCGAAAGGGCATGGGCCAGGAGGGTCTTCCCGGTTCCCGGCTCTCCCTTCAAAAGCAGCGGCATCTCGAGGGCGATCGAGATGTTGACGATCTTGGCCAGTTCCGGATCCACCACATAGGTGGACGTGCCCTGAAAGGACTCTCGGCCGTTCGGCTTCTCCATGGTGTTCTCCTGTTCGAGAGGGTCTCAAACTTTCACAGTGTAGCACGTTCGAGCCGGCCAAGTCGAACCCGCTCCTTCCCGTCCGCGTCTTCTGCAAGCAAGAACTCGCAGGACCTCGCCGGACATGCTACCATGGTTTCGGGGACGCACAACCGCGAGGCAAACCAGGGCAGGAGGAGGCTCGGCATGATCAAAGGCATCAACCATGTGGGGATCGTTGTAAAGGATATCGACGAGGCGCTCGCTTTCCTTCGAGAGGCCTTCGGCGCGGAAGAGGTCCGGCGGATGGAGGTCCCGATGATGAAACAGATTTCATCGATTGTCCGGATAGGAGAGGATTGCTTCGAGTTGATGGAACCCACGGGTCCCGAGGGCCCGGCAGGGAGTTTTCTCGCGGCCAGAGGGGGCGGCCTCCACCATGTTTCTCTCCTCTGCGGGGACGTGGGGGCGCTGTGCGGCAAGCTGGAGTCGCAGGGCCTGAAGATTGTCAGCAAGGTCCTCGAAGGCCCTTTCCGGGTCGCCTTCCTCCACCCGAAGAGCGGCAAGGGGGTGCTCTACGAGCTTACCGATACTCCCTCCCTGGAATAGCGAAACATCATCGGTCGTTCCCGCCGCTGCGGGCTTTGGGTGTGTCGAGGACCCGCCTGACCTGTTCCAGAAGGCCCTGAATCGCGAAGGGCTTTCGGAGAAAGGCGGCTCCCGGCGGCAGGATGGCATCCTCCAGGACGTCTTCTTCGGTGTGCCCCGACATATAGAGGACCTTCATTTCCGGGTGCCACGGGTCCAGACGCTCGGCGAGTTCAGGGCCGCTCATTCTGGGCATGACAACGTCGGTCAGCATCAGGTGGATGAGACCCGTGTGCTGCTCCGAGATGAGGATCGCTTCGCCGGGATTGGGGGCTTCGAGTATGCGGTAGCCGCTTCTCTGAAGCGCCTGACGGACCGCCTTGCGTATGGAGGCGTCGTCTTCGACGAGCAGAACGGTCTCGGTTCCGACAAGCGAGCGGGCCGGCTCGGCGCCGGGCTCTTCTTCGGAAGGCGCATCCGGGACCCGCGGCAGGTAGACCCGGAAGGTTGCGCCCTTCCCGGGGCTGCTGGCAACCGATATGCCTCCCTTGCTCTGTTTGACGATCCCGAAGACCGTCGACAGGCCCAGCCCCGTTCCCTTGTGCCTCTCCTTGGTTGTGAAGAAGGGCTCGAAAATGTGTTTCTGGAGCTCCTCGTCCATCCCGCATCCCGTGTCGGCCACGGTGAGGAGCACGTAGGGGCCCGTCTCGATTCCCAAACGCCCCGGCAGGGCTTCCTCCTCCAGGTCTACGTCGGCCGAGGCGATCGTCAGGGTGCCCCCTTGCGGCATGGCATCCCGGGCATTGACGGCGAGGTTCAAGATGACCTGCTCGAGCTGCCCCGGGTCTGCCCTGACTCGACCCAGTTGCGCCGCCTGCCGGATGTCGAGCTCGATGTGCTCTCCGATGAGCCGCCTGAGGATGCCTTCCATCGAGCCCAGAACCGCGTTCAGGTCGAGCACCTTCGGCTGGAGCACCTGCTTTCGGCTGAAGGCCAGGAGCTGCCCCGTCAGGGCGGCGGCCTGTTCCACCGCGTTCCGGATCTCCAGGACCTGCAGTCTGGCCGCATCCGTCTCCGGGATGTCCATCATGAGCAGGTCGGCGTAAGCCCCGATGGCGGTCAACAGGTTGTTCAGGTCGTGCGAGATTCCCGCGGCGAGCCTCCCGACCGCCTCCAGTTTCTGCGACAGGAGCAATTGATCCTCTGCCTTCTTGCGATCCGTGATGTCCCGCACATATTCGATTATGCCCACCAGCCGACCCGTAGCGTTGTCGAAGAGAGGGAAACTGTAGAGGTCAAGCCATCCGACCTGCCTGCCCCCGGGTCCGGTCTTGGGAACGATTTCGTGGGAAGCCTTTCCCGTCTGCAGGGTCTTTCGAGTCGGGCAGGTTTCGCAAGCCCTGTCGCGATTGTGATAGGCCTGGTAGCATTTCTTGCCCGCGAGGGGCATGGCGTGGCCGTACCACCGTTCCATCGTCGGATTGACGCGAAGGATGTTGAGCCCCTTGTCCAGGATGCTGATGCCGTCCTGGATGCTTGAGAAGACGTTCGACAGGAACCGCTCCCTCTCCTCGAGGTCCCGCCTTGCCTGAAGGAGGTCTCTCTCCACGCGGACATGCTTTGCCTCCAGGGCCTCCAGTTCGGCCAGCCGCTTTTTCAGGCGGGCAGTCTCCTCCCGCAAACCCTCGTCGCATGGGGGCGAATTCTGCATGGAGCCGGCCCTCCCCGGCCGGTCTGTCCAAGGGGCTGCGTTCTTCGCCCCTGTTCCTTAGGATGACCTCGCGGCTTCCGAGGATCCTCTCTGTCCTGCGCAGCCTCGTCCGCGGAGAGAGACGCGGGGCGCTTTCCGCTCCCCCCAGGGTTCCGGAAAGCTCTGTACGGCCAACCCTGTGAAGGCGTCGGATCGACCTGAGGGATTCTTTCACTGGAGAAGCCGGGTGCGGGAGACGGCGCAGGAAAAGGGCCTCGTATAGATGTATCCTATTGCATATCAGACAGCGGTCCCTCGGGCAAGAAAAAAGTCGGCCCGCGGCCCAGCCGGCTCTTCCTTCGCGCGCCTTTGCGCGCCGATGGGGAGCCGGTCGAGACGTCACGGCCGGCAGCAAGGGCGGGGGAATCCCTACTCCGTCACGAGGATCGGGGTGCCGTCCATGAGGCCGCCCAGGCCTTCGACAACCACCTGTTCGCCGAGCTCGAGCCCGCCCGTCACCTCGACAAAACCTCCTGCACGCACCCCGACCTGGACGAGCCTGCGCTTGACCTGTCCTGCGTGCGCAACCCAGACGTAGGAGCGTCCCTCGTCGTTCAGCACCGCAGCCGAGGGCACGGCGGCCGCACCTTGGACGGGCGGGAGTTCCAGCAGCCCTGAGCAGAAAAGCCCGGCCTTGAGCCGCTCTCCCTCGTTATGCACCCGGACCTTGATCAGGAAGGTGCGGGTCTGGGGGTCGATCTTCGGGTTGACGGCGACGATCTCCCCTTCCACGTGCATTGCTGCGGAGCCCACATCGATCCTCACGGTGGAGCCTCGGGAAACACTGTCGAAAAATCGTTCGGGGAGGGCGACTTCCGCCTCCAGGCTGGCCAGATCCATGATCTCCAGGACCAACTCTCCCCTTCGCACGTATTCGCCCTGTTCGCGGAACTTGCCGGTGATGAAGCCCGAGTAAGGGGCGGTTACGGTACAGTCTTCGAGGGCCTGTCGGGCCGTGTCCAGGCCGACCCGCGCCTGGACGACCGCGGACCGCGCCTGTTCCAGGAGGGCGGCGGCCCTGTCATGCTCGGTGCGCGCCCGATCACGCATCTGTTCGGTGGCGGACCCTTCGTTGTAAAGGTTCTCCATCCGCAGCATTTCCCGCCTCGCGTCTTCGACGTTCACCCGTGCGGTCTGCTCGGCAGCCTCGGCCACCTGAATGGCCGACTCGGCCTGCCGAACCCTCAAGACGTAGTCCGCAAGACGGATTTGAAAGAGCATCTGTCCCTGTGAGACGCGACTCCCGATTTCCACGGGCAGGCTTTCGATCGTTCCCTCGACCAGGGCCATGAGGCCGGCATGGTTTTCGGGTCGCAGGGTTCCGGTGAATCGGACGCTTCGGTCGAAGTCGCGCTTCGTGACCTCTGCCACGGAGACGGTCTTGGGCTGCAGCGCGGCCTCCTTTCCGATGGAGACTTCGCGCTTACCGCTTTCCGCGCCGGAACCGCATCCGAGATGGTGCGCGAAAACCACTGCCCCCGTGAGAAGGACGGCCGCCATTGTCATCTTTTTCATCGATCGGGATCTCCTTGTTGCCATCGTTCGCAGGGTCGCCTCTGCCGGCGGACGGCTCTACCGGACGGTTCGATCGGCGCCTCGGGCGCTCATGGCCGAAACGGGAGCGCGGAAGCGTCTCCTCAGCCAGGAAGCCAGATCGTCCAGAAGCAGGTAGACGACCGGGATGACCAGCAGGGTGAGAAACGTGGATGTCAGCATGCCCCCGATGACCGCAATCGCCATCGGCGCTCGCGACTCGCCTCCCTCGCTCATGCCCAGGGCCACGGGCAGAACGGCGATGATCGTCGACGCTGCGGTCATCAGGATGGGGCGGAGCCGGGTGGGCCCCGCCTGCAGGATGGCCTCCACCTTCTGCATCCCGCGTGCGCGAAGGGTGTTCGTGTAGTCCACGAGCAGAATCGCGTTCTTGGTTACGATGCCCATCAGCATGATGATCCCGATATAGGATGTGATGTTCAGTGTGTTGCCGGTGATGAGCAGCAGCCCGAACACACCGATGACGCAGAGCGGCAGTGAGAGCATGACGGTCAAGGGGTGGATGAAGGATTCGAATTGGGCCGCAAGAACCATGTAGATGATCACGATGGCGACGATCATGGCATAACGCATGTAGACAAAGGTCTCCTGGAAGGCCTGGGTGCGTCCGGTCGTGGCAGCCCCCCAATTGCCGTCCTTGGGGAGAATCTCTTGCGTCGCCTTTTCGAGTTCCTCCAGGGCCTGGCCCATGGGTTTGTCTTCGAGATTCGTGTAGATGGTCACGGCCCTGCGCCGATTGTACCGGTTCACGACATTGGGCCCCTGGCCCACTTCGATGGTCATGAGGTTCGAGGACTTGACCAGGGTGCCGTCCATCGATCGGACTGCGGTCCGGTAGAGGTCCTCCGGCTTGTCGCGGACCGCCGGAAGGGCCCGGACCCGGATGTCGTATCGTTCCCCTCCCTCCTTGTACTTGCCGGCCTCGACCCCGCCGAAAAGCGTGTAGATGTCCTGGGAGATGGAACGCACATCCACCCCGAGATCGTCCGCAAGCCCCCGGTCGATGCGGACCTTGACCTCCGGCTTGGTGATCCGAAGGTCCGTGTCCACATCCACAAATCCTCCGAGACTCCTCAGGGTCGGAACGATCCGGTCGCTCACCTGAGCCAGCGCGGAGACATCGGGGCCTTGAATGATATACACCAGATCCGCGTGGCGTTCCCCGCCTCCAAAGATCGACATGTATTCCACGGAAGAGGTCATGTCTTTGTGAACAGCGAGCAAGCCGCGGAGCCGCCGCATGAATTCGGTCTGGTGCACCTTGCGCTCGGCCCGGGGCTTCAGATGGACCACCATGAGCCCCTTGTTCACCTCGCCCGCTGCCATCCCGATCGCCGAGAAGCCGTGCGTGACCTCAGGCTGGCTGAATACGATCTGCTCGATTTCCCGCAACCGCTCTTCCGTCTTGTAAATGGAAGTGCCGGTGGGCATCTCGAAGCGGAGCATGAAGCGCGCCTCATCATCCTGGGTGCTGAACTCCCTGCCGATGAACGGGGTGAGCGTCATGCCGGCTGCGAAGGAGGCGAGGGCGATCAGGACCGTGTACGCCCTGTGGCGCGTGACCCAGCCCAGAAGGCGGCGATAGTTTACATCCAGAGACTGGAAGCCTCTTTCGAGCAGGTTGTAGAGGGGATGGTGTTTCTCTTCGTGTTGGAGCAGTCGCGAGCAGAGCATGGGGGTAAGGGTGAGGGAAACCAGGGCCGAGATGGCGATCGTGACCGCGACGGTCAGGCCGAACTGGTAAAAGAACCGGCCCACGATTCCCTTCATGAAGGCGACGGGGATGAACACGGCCGCGATCGAAGAGGTGGCCGCTATTACGGCCAACCCCACTTCCGACGTGCCGGCGCCGGCCGCGTGCATCGGAGAGGCCCCTTCCTCTACATGGCGGAAGATGTTCTCGAGCACTACGATTGCGTCGTCGATGACCATGCCCACGGCCAGAGACATGGCCATCATGCTCATGTTGTTGATGGTGAAGTCGAGCGCGTACATGACGACGAACCCCCCGATCAGGGAGATCGGGATGGCAACGACGCTGATCATCGTGATGCGGACGTTGCGGAGGAAGAGGAACATGATGAGGGACGTCAGCAGAATGCCGAACAGGATGTCCCCCTGCACGCCCTTCATGGAGGCCTCGATGAATTCGGAGGAGTCAAAGGCCACTTCCAGGTGAATTCCTTCGGGAACGGTCTTCTGCATCTCCTTCAGTTCGGCCTTGACCCGCCGTGCGACCTCAACCGTGTTCGTGCCAGACTGCTTCCGAATCCCCAGGCCGATGGTCGGGACCCCGTTGAATCGGGCCACCGTCCGAAGGTCCTCCATACCGTCGTTGACTTTGGCTACGTCGCGAAGGCGCGTGACGGCCCCATCCCGGGAAGCCAGGACGAGACCCGCCAGTTCTTCCGCAGACGAATACTCTCCCTCGATCTTGACGCTGTATTCCTTGTCGAGCCTTTCGACCCGGCCTCCGGGCAGTTCGACGTGTTTGAGTTTGATGGCCCTGACCACATCTTGCGGAGTCAGTCCCCTGGCTTCCAGTTTCTCCGGGTCCAGCCAGACGCGAATCTCCCGTTCGCGCAATCCGCCGGTCTGGACCATGCCCACGCCTCGGATCGACTGAAGCCTCTCCTTGGCAACCTTATCGGCGTACTGGGCAAGACGTGCGTAGTCGCCCCGGCTCGATACGGCGATCCACATGATCGCCTGCGCCGCGACATCGAGCTTGTCCACGATCGGCTTGTCCACGTCGTCCGGCAGGTCGCGCTCGGCCAGGTTCACCTTGGCCCTGACCTCCTGGGCGGCTACGTCCACATCCTTGTCGAGCTCGAATTCGACGAAGATCCTGGAAACTCCCTCGTAGCTTTGCGAACGGATCGTCTTGATGCCCTCGATGGTCGTTATCTGTTCCTCGAGGACATCCGTAACATCCATGTCGATGACCTCGGGGCTGGCGCCGACGAGTGTGGTGGTCACCGTCACATACGGGAAGTCGACCTCCGGAAAGAGGTCGAGGCCCATGTTGCGGAAGGCGATCCATCCGAAGAGGATCAGGGCCGCCATGGCGATCAGGGTCGTCACGGGACGTCGAATCGCGGTGTCAGAAAGAAGCATGCGGGTTCCTCGGACTGGTTGAATGTTTCCTCTTCCTTACTGTGCGGGCGCCTCGCCGGGTGTGCCGGTCTCCCCGAACATCGAAAGGTCGGGAGTGTACGCACTGCCCCGTCCGGCCTCCCCCGGCCCGGGGCCCAGGATTCCCATGGCAAGCTGAAGGTTCAGACGGCTGACGGCGTGGCCGTAAACGGATTCGTAGTACAGCCCGCTTGCCGTCGTGAGGGCCGATCGGGCATCCGAAACCTCCACCTCCGAGGCGATTCCCTCCCGGTACCCAACTTCGGCCAATCGCAGGCCCTCCCGGGCCCGGCTTCGATTGAGCTTCTGGGATTCCACGAATTCCTCGGCGTTTCTCAGGGAAAGCAGGGCCTGACGGATCTCGAGAAAGGCCTGCTCCTGGGTGTTCGCCAGGCGGTAACGGCTCTGAGCCAGCGTGGCCTTCTGCTGGTGGACGCGGCCCTCGCGGCCCAGGCCGTCGAAGAGGGACAGGTTGACCGAAAGGCCTGCGTTCCAGGTATCGTTCCACTCGTTGGTGGTTGTCGATCTCGGGTCCGGCTTTCCCCACAGTTGCTCGAAAAAGGCGTCGACCTGCGGCCAGTACCGGCTCTTGGCCACCCGAAGCGCCTCTTTTTGCAGCCTGACCTCCAACTCGGCCTGGTAAAGATCCGGCCGGTTCTCGTGGCCGATTCGGATGGCCTCTTCCAGGACCGGTTTCATGGGCACGTACTCGAGTTCATCGGCCAAATCGATGTCGCTCTTCTGGAGGACGCCCATGGCTTTCAGAAGCCGTGACTTGGCGATATCGACGCTGTTTTTCTGCTTGATCATCTCGGCGCGAAAATTGGATACATCCACCTCGGCGCGTAGGACATCGTAATCGGAGGCGACCCCGAGCCTCCGTTTTTTCCTCACGTCCTCCAGGTGGACCTCGGCCGATCGGACCGCATCTTCGTTCACGTCCACCTGGTGCTGAAACAGCAGGGCGTCGTAGTAGGCTCGGGCCACGTCGTAGATGGTGCGCTGCAGGGCGGATCGTACCGCCTCATCGCTCAGCAGATCGGCCAGCCGGGCCGCGCGCAGGGCTGCACCGATGGCGCCTCCCCGGAAGACGGGCTGCGAAACCGTCAGATCCACGGAATAATTGTCCACGTCTCCCAGGGCGATCGAGACATCCCCGACATCGAAGGTGTTGACCTTGTCGAGGCGTGTGTAGGTCCCCTCAGCGTTCACCTTGGGCAGGGCCGCCTGGTATGACTCGACGACCTTCCCCCGGGCGATCTCCTTTTCCTGAAGGGTCGCCTGCAGCTCCTTGTTCTGCCGGATCGCGAGCTTCACGGCATCCTCCAGGCGAAGCTTGCCGCTGATCGTCACCTCGGTCGCCGCTTGCGCCTCGCGCATCTTCACCCACTGATTGTAAGCGGACGTCCGGGTTTCGCGGATGTCCCGCACGAGAGACTCGCGGGAGACGCAGCCGTTGGCCGCCTGCAGCAGAAGGGCGGCGGCAAAGAAGAGAAGGGCCCGCATGTTCATGATCATCCTTTCTTCCTGTTCTTCTTCGTGTTCAGAATGCCCGCAAAAAGGATGTCCCGGATGGTGCGGAACTCGGGGAGCGGAACCTGGTCCTCCTCGTGGCGTATCCAGTAGGTGACAAAGGAACGAACCATGCCCTCGAGCGCAAGGGCCATGCCGACGGGGTCGTTTCCGGAGAATAGCCCCCGTTCGATGCCCTCCCTGAAAATCCCGGCCAAAAGGCCCAGATAGGCTTCATACCTGGCGATGAGCTGTTCGACCCCGTCGAATGGCACATTTCCGTCCGAACCGAGGGTGGGGTCGAGGAAAAGCCTCAGAAACGGCTTGTGCTCGGTGAAGTACTGATACTTCGTTTCGATCAGGATGCAGATCTTCTCTTCGGGGTCCTCCGAGTCCCTGATCTTGTCCTCGAGCAGGGACAGGTACTCTTCGGTCCTCATCTGCAGCAGGGCGGCGTAAATCTCGTTCTTGTTTCGGAACATGTGGTAGATGCTTCCCACGGCAAACTCGGACTTCTCGGAGATCTCCTGGATCGTGGCGCTGTGAAATCCTTTGCGGGAGAATACCTCTTCGGCCGCTTCGAGAAACTCCCGTTCGCGCCGCTGCCGTTCCCGTTCCTTCCTGGGTAACCTTTGCATCTCGATTCCCCCGGCATGCGATGGTGGAGGATCTTGTCGATCCCGTCTCGCAGCGCAGGCTGAATAGAACGAAAATTCTAATAATTGATCAAAGATTCTATTCTAGGAATGTCCGTTCCGATGTCAAGTGGCGGGCACGGACGGGACCGAAGCAAGCACACATCATTCCGCAGGCCCGGATCTTCTCTCGCGGACGAGTTCCGAGAGATGACACACCCGGACCGGGAGATTGCGCCTCCGGACACCGTAGGCGAGCTGGAGGATGCAGGCGGGGCAGGAAGTGGCGATCAGTTCGGCGCCGGTCTTCTGCACGTTGTCGATCTTCCTGTCGAGCACCTTCATGGCAAGCTTGTAATGGGAAAGGGCATACGAGCCCGCTCCCCCGCAGCACCAGTCCGCCTCCGGCAGCTCCCGGTATTCGACCCCGGGCAGCGAAGCCAGGACATCCCTGGGCGGACGGGTGAGTCTCTGCCCTCGCGAGGCATGGCAGGGGTCGTGGTAGGTGACGACGATCGGGCCGGAGGTCCCGAATCGGGCCGCATCGCCGGCGCCGCCGGACAACTCTTCGACCATGTCCCGAACCCTGGAAGCAACTCCCTTGGCCCTGTCGTGGAGTGGATCGCCCTCTGCAAACAGGGCCGGGTATTGTTTGAGGAAGCTGGCGCAACTGGAGCAGTCGGTCACGATCCGATCGAAAGGCAGGGCGGTCAGCGCCTCGAGGTTCTTCGCGGCCAGCCTCTTCGCCGCTTCCCTGTCGCCGTAAGACCTGGCCGGCAGGCCGCAACAGGCATTGTCGAGGACGTGGACTTCGCGGGCCGCCTGCCGGAGGATGTCCAGGGAGGCCTCGGCCGCACCCGGGTTCATGATTTCCATGCCGCAGCCCACGAAGTAGCCGATGCGCAGTTCCCGGCCCCGGCCTGGATACGCTCCGGGCGGCAGCCTCTCGCGCAGCGCGTAGCGCGGCATCCGCCCCAGGATCCTCTCGCTTTGCGGGAAGTCCCGTCCGAAGACCCGCAGCAGCCCCAGGGCTCGGGCTACGGAGGAAAGGCCGCTGTTCTTGCCCACGGCGACGGCCCTGGCCGCCCGTCTGAGCCGGGAGGGAAACGGAAGCAGATGCTCGAAGAGCAGCTTGTGAATCCTCTTGCGTCCCACCCGATCGAGATATTCCTCACGGGCATCGAGGATGAGATCCGCGGTCGGTACGGCGGAAAAGCAGTGGGTCGTGCACGCGCCGCAGAGAAGGCATGCGAACAGGGGCTCCTCCAGGTCCTTGGACCATGCGAGCCGGCACTCGTCGAGCGCCCGCAGCAGGGCCACCCTGCCGCGCGCCACACCCGCTTCGTGTCCCGTGGCGCGGAAGGTCGGGCATGCGACCTGGCAGAATCCGCAGCGATTGCACAGGGCGATCGTCCGGTCGTGTTCGGCTGTTTTCATCGCGGGCCTTCCCGGACGGGCGGTTGCGGCTACCCTCTGCCCGGCAGGCGGCCGGGCGCGAAAATACGGTTCGGGTCCAGGGCTCGTTTGATCCGGTGCATGACCTTCCAGTCCCCTCGAGGCCTCCCGTACACGTCGTGGGCCTTCCGGAAGGGATCGGGCGCCTTCTCCAGCAGGATGTATCCCTCGTGGCTTTCGGCGAGGCCGCACAGGCGCTCCCAGGCCTCTTCCGAGATGTCGGAAACGCCGGCACGCACCCTTCCGCATCCGAGGTCGACGAAGAGGCCCTCCATTCGTACGGCCCCGGCCGCGGCTTCGACAAAGCGGGCGACCCGGTCGATGGGGAGGTCCGCACGCAGGAGGAAGAGGGATCGGTCGAGCCGTTCCTGGGCCTCGGCGAAGGGGCCTTCATAGATCTCGTAGTCCCCGAGGGCTTCCTGCTCCAGGCCGGCCCGGGACAAACGAGACAGGACGCTCTCTGTCTGGGCCTCGACGGTCTCGCCGAATCCCTCGAGGCCGACCGTAAGCCTCCAGGCCCTTCCGGCGAGAAGCGGCCCCTTCTCCGCGTCCGTGCCGTTCAGGGGCTCTGCGGAAACGAACGCGGGCTCGACCGTCGAGCCGAGCAGTTCCGACGCTGCGGATGTTATCCGTTCCAGGGACCCCCGGCCTTCAACCAGGCTGCAGGAATCGGGAAGCGACGCGACGCGAAGGGTCAGCTCCGTCAGGAACCCGAGCGTTCCGGCCGAGCCGGCCAGGAGCCGGCCGAGGTCGTATCCGGCAACGTTCTTGACCACCTTCCCTCCGGTCGAAATGAGTCGTCCTGTTCCGCTCACGAACCGAAGTCCCAGAAGCAGGTCCCGGGGCGCTCCGTATCGCAGCCGTTCCGGGCCGCAGGCGCCGAGCGCGACCACGCTGCCGACGGTCGTGGCCTTCCCGGGAAAGGGCCGGAGGGGCAGCCACTGCCCGTCCGGTCTCAGGGCCTCCTGAAGGTCCTGAAACGAGATGCCGGCCTGCACCGTGACTGTCTGGTTCGGCGGATCGTGATCGATGATGGATGTCATCCTCCCGCTTCGCAGGCGGAGCAGGTCGCGCTCGGGCATATTCCCGAAAGCGCGCCAGCGTCCCCCTCCTTCGGGCAGGAGTGCGATTCGTTCCCGGAAGGCCCGTGCGACGATTTCGCGTGCCTCCCGCTCGGCTCCGGGCGCGAGCTCCCGAGCGCCGGCAATCTCCGGGCCCTGACGCCCATTTTCCTCCGGCTGCCTGCGGGCCGGGCCGGGGATCGCCTTCCCCGGATTGAGCCTCCCCTCCGGGTCAAAGGCCCGGCGAACCGCCCGCTGGGCGTCCAGGTCGTCCTCGGAGAAGACCATGTGCATGCCCTCGAGCTTCTCGAGCCCCACCCCGTGCTCACCCGTGATCGTCCCGCCCAGTGCCACGCTCTCCTTCATGATCTCCCGGCCCGCCTCGTGCACCCTGCGAAGCTGCTCCGTGTCCCGGGAGTCGAAGAACAGGAGGGGGTGCAGGTTCCCGTCGCCCGCGTGGAACACGTTCCCGTGGGCGAGGCCGTGGCGTTCGGCGACCGCCCGAACGCGGTCCAGAGCCTCGGGAAGGCGGGTCCGCGGCACCGTGCAATCGGCGACCAGATAGCTCGGGGCAAGCCGTGCGATCGCACCGAAGGCCCCGCGGCGGCCCGCCCAGAGGCGGTCCCGTTCGCCTGCATCCCCGGCTTCCCGAACCTGGCGGCAGCCCTGCGAGGAGCAGATCTCGCGAATGCGGTCCGCCTGCCTCCTCAGCCCGGCGGCCGGTCCGTCCAGCTCGATAATCAGGACCGCCGCAGCGTCGAGGGGGTAGCCGCAGGGGTAGCTCGCCTCCACGGCCCGCATGACCGGGGCGTCCATCATTTCCAGGGAACAGGGAACAATGCCGTCCGCGATGATTTCCGAAACCGAGTGCGCCGCGTCGGCCACCCGGTCGTAGACGGCCAGGAGCGTGACGACCGATTCCGCGATCGGAAGAATCCGCACCGTCACCTCGGTGACGATCCCGAGGGTGCCCTCGCTGCCCACGAGGATTCCGCAAAGATCCAAGCCGGGGGGGTCGAGCGCCTGTCCGCCCGTGCGCACGGTCCGGCCGTCCGGCAGGACGACCTCCAGACCCAGAACGTGGTTCTTGGTCACACCGTATTTCACGCACCGCGGGCCGCCCGAGTTCTCTCCGACGTTCCCTCCGAGGGTGGCGACCTTTTGGCTGGCCGGGTCCGGTGCATAGAAGAACCCGAGCGGGGCGAGGGCGTTCTGCAGCTCGAGGTTCGTAACCCCCGGCTGGACCTGCGCGGTCCGCCGATCGGTGCGGATGGAAAGGATCCGGTTCATGCGGGTCAGGCAGACGACGAGCCCGTTTTCGGGTGCTATGCTGCCTCCGGAAAGGTTCGTGCCGAAACCCCGAGGCACGCAGGCAATGTCCGCATCCGCGGCGGCCCGGACCACGTCGGAGGTCTCCTGCGTGTTGGCGGGGAAGACGACGGCCCCCGGCCGTCCCCGGGCGAGGGAGCCGTCGTAAGCGTAGACCTCCAGGTCCGCGGGCCCGGAGCGGACATGCTCCTTGCCCACGATCTTCCGAAGCCTTCGAAGGAACCCAGGGTCCATCACGTCCTCGTATAGACCTCGGCGGCCGACTCCAGGGCCCCGGGCCTGATCTTGACCCCCATGCCCCGGAGCACGGTCTGAAGGGCGGCCAGGAGGAGGCAGACGTTGCGGGCCGAGGAGGCATGCCCCATCAGGCCCACGCGCCACACCTTTCCGGCCAGGTCTCCCAGGCCTCCGCCGATCTCGATGCCGAACTGCTGAAGAAGCGCGCGACGTGCCTTGAGATCGTCGGCCCCCTCGGGGATGCGCACCGTGTTCAGCATGGGCAGCCGCTCCGCCTCGGGCACGAGCATGGAGAGCCCCATGGCCTCGATTCCGGCCACGAGGGCCAGGTGGTGGAGCCGGTGCCTGGCAAAACGTGCCTCGAGCCCTTCCTCTGCAACGATGCGTAGGGCCTCCCGCAGGCCGTACACCATGTTGATCGGGGCGGTGTGGTGGTACTTGCGTTCGCCGCCCCAGTAGTTGCGGACCATGCTCATGTCCAGGTACCAGCTCGGGACCGGGCCCTTCCTTGCATCGAGGGCCTTCATGGCCGCCCGGCCGAGCGAGACGGGGGAGAGACCGGGGGGGCAGGACAGGCACTTCTGCGTCCCGCTGTAGACGGCGTCGATGCCCCATTTGTCGACCGAGACCTCCATGCCGCCCAGGGAGGTGACCGTATCGACCAGAAACAGGGCGCCCGCCTCGTGAGCGATCTTCGAGAGGTCCTCCAGGGGGGTAAGAGCGCCGGTCGAGGTCTCGGCGTGTACGACGGCGACGATCTTGGGTGCCTTGCCCCGGACCGCTTCCCGGACAGCGTCCGGGTCGACCGCCCGTCCCCACTCGAAATCGAGGCGGACGAGCCTGGCGCCGAGGCGACCGACGATGTCGCACATCCGGGTTCCGAACACCCCGTTCACGCAGACGACCACCTCATCCCCGGGCTCGACCAGGTTGACGAAACAGGTCTCCATCCCTGCGCTGCCCGTACCGGATACGGGGATGGTAAGTTCGTTTTCGGTTCCGAACAAGAAGCGGAGAAGCTGCTGGGTTTCATCCATCAGGGAGAGAAAATACGGATCGAGATGGCCGATGCAGGGCGCGGACATGGCCTGCAGAACCCTTGCCGGGACGTCGCTCGGGCCGGGTCCCATGAGAATGCGGCTGCCCGGGTTCAGGTCCCGAAAACGCTGCGGATCGAGATGCATGAACCTCCTCCTTTCGCTGGTAAGCTGCCTTCGCGCATCGTGGGGCGGTGCTTCGAAACAGATCGCCCCTAGAATAGGGGACTCTGCGGCCATGGTCAAACCGCAGGGGGTTCCAACCGGTCTTGCGCACACGCAGAGGCGGCCCCTCTGCGGACGAAGCCGAGGGTGCCGAAAACGGTGTTGATCTTGTTGTGAAGCATGTTGTATAACCCTGCATCGGCCGAGCCGAACCAGGAGGCGCGTTATGAATTCCAGGAAACCCTGCTTCTCGGCTGCAACGGCTCTCCTCTGCTTCCTTCTGCTGACAGCGATCCTGCCTCGAGCGGCCCGGACGGATTCCGTGAAGATCGGCGTCAGCTTGTTCGGGTCCGCCGTCCTGTCGGAAAAGGCCTGCGTCATGGTCGGGGACAGGGGGAGGGTTTTCGTCTCCGACGACGGGGCCGTGAGCTGGAGGCTGGTCGAGAGCCGGACCCGCGTCGCCTTGTCCGCGGTGTGCTTTCCGGATGACCGGAACGGCTGGATTGCGGGGCAGGCGGGTACGATTCTTCACTCCACGGACGGCGGGAATTCGTGGAAACCGCAGCAGACGGGCGTCGAGTCGCACCTCCTTCATGTGGACTTTCTCGACCCGTACCGCGGCGTTGCGGTGGGAGAGGCGACGACGGTCCTCGTGACGAGCGACGGGGGCGCCACCTGGTTGCCGTCGCCGTTGAAGACCACCGCGGGCCTCTTCGACGAACTCAACCTGTTCGCAGCGGCCATGATGGATGCCCGCAGCATCTGCGTCGTGGGCGATATGGGAAGGATCTTCCTCACCGACGACGGCGGCCGGACGTGGGAGGAAACCAGGACATCCCTTTACGACGAAAATGCCATGATGGGAAGGGTTCTCTATGACGTGGTCTACGATTCGGGCACGCTGTATACGGCCGGCATCGACAGCACCTTCGCCTTTTCGAAGGACCGCGGAAAGTCCTGGGTCGTGGGGGACACCGGTTTCTCGAAGCCGGACCTCTACTGCCTCGACATGGTCGATGGGTTCGGTATGGCTGCCGGCTCGGGAGGACATCTCATCCAGACGTCGGACGGAGGATCTACCTGGCGCGAGGTCGACGTTCCGGAAACGGTCCGGCGGGTCTGGCTGAGCGGCCTGGATCTCAAACGGGGCCCCTCCGGGGAGGCGCACGGTCTGGCGGTCGGGCAGGGCGGAACCTTCTGCCGTATCCGGGGCGGCGCCATGGACTGGCGCTGACCTCGGGCGAGGAGCGCGAGGAATGAAGCAGAGGAGCGTCGGAGAAAAGGCCCAGGGCTTTTCACGCGTCGTCTCGCTGGCCCTCCGGTTCCGAAGCGCCGTGGTGATCCTGTTTCTCTTGGGGACGTTACTGCTGGGTCTTGAGGCCGCCCACATCCGGATGGAGGACAACCTTGTCGATTCCATGATTCCGGGCGGCCACCCTTTCCTGAAGGCATCGCGCGCCATCGACGCGATGAGCACGCAGGCGGAGAGCCTGATCGCGATTCTCGAGGTGCGGCAGGGGGATGTCTACAACCCGGAGACGATGAAGAAGGTCGAGCGGATCACCCGGGAGTTGATGGGCGTCGAGAAGATCATGCCGAGGAAGATCCTCTCTCTGGCCACGGGGCTGAACCATTACGACAATACGGCCGAAGGGCTGGTCGGGGAGCCCATCCTCGGGCGCGTTTCGCCCGAAACGGAAGAGGACTTCTTGGCCGTGAAACGGAGGGTGGCGGTGAACCCTCTGGGTATCGGCCACTTTGTCTCCTTCGACGGAACAGCGACGCTGATCTCGGCGGGCATCACGAACCTGAAGACGAAGGCGGAGCTCTCTTACAATCAGATGACCGGCGAGGAGCGGAAAGGCCTTTCCCTGGAGCGGTACACGAACCGTGAAATCGAACGCTTCCATCAGGAACTCCTCGATCTGGTGTCGCGGCTCAAGCTGAAGGAAGAGGACCCGAACCACATTCTCCACTTGACCGGAGATCGACTTCTCGCCGCGGAACTGACATCCATGGCCCGCAGGCAGATACCGGTCGCCGCGGCCGTCATGGTGGCCCTGATGCTGGCGCTCCTTGTCGGTCATCTGCGGAGCTTCCGGTGGGCCCTGGTGCCGGTCTTTGCCTTCGCCCTCTCCGTGCTCTGGGGGCTCGGCGCCTTTGGCGCAAGCAGGTTGGTTTTGAGCCCGGCCGCCTTTCTCTTCCCCCTGCTGCTTGGGATCGTCTCTCTCGTCTGCGGTGCGATCGCCGTCGAAGCGTACCAGAGGCGCAGCGCCCCGGGGCGGACCAAGGCCCAGGCGGTTGCCCTCGCCTATCGGGACACCGGGGTCGCCGCCTCGGTTGCCGCGGCCGGCCTGGCGGCCCTCTCCTCGGTCGTTGCGGATGTTCCCATGATCCGCGAATCGGGCTGGCTCGGCCTGTTCTGGGCTGTGAGCACCTTCGGGGTGGTCGTTCTGGTCTGTCCTGTCCTGATGTCCCTGCTCGGCCGTCCTGCCGGCGCGGCGGAGGAGCGGCCGGCGGACCTTTGCCGGGCCCTTGCGGGGAAGGTGATCCGCGCCGCGCAAGCAAGAAGACGCGGCGCGGCAGTCGCCCTGGCCCTGATCCTCGCGCTGGGTGTTCTTTGTGCCTGGAATCTCAAGGTGGGCGGCAACGTGCCCGGGCCGGACTATGTCCGGTCCTCCCACCCCTGGAATCGAGGCTTCCGCGTGTTCGCCGAGCGGTTTATCGGTCCTTACACCCTTCTCGTGCACGCCAGGGCGAAGGGAGAGGGCGGGCTTTTGGATCCGGAGGCGATCAACCAGATGGGGGACGTGAGCACCCATCTCAAGGCAGAGGGGATTGCAAGGGAAAGCTTTGCATTTGACTGGATCGTGAAGATGGGGCGCATCGCCCTGCTGGACGGCAATCCCAAGTGGTGGACCGTGCCGGCCTCGAAGGAGGACATGGCGGGCCTCTCGAAGTTGCTCACCTTCTCCGGGGAATTGGACGTGCTGGTGGACCAGCCGTTCAACCAGGCCACGGTCGCCTCCTTCTTCGAGAAGAGCGACGCGGATCGGATCGACGGATACGTCTGCGCGATTCAGCGGTACATCGACGAACACCCCTCCGAGCACGTTGATTTCAGCCTGGGGGGCGGCCTGCTCGCCAAGGTCAAGATGGTCAACGACGGCACCCGGGGCTGCTACCGGAAGACCCTGGCCCTCGCGCTGGCCTCGGTCTTCGTCGCGTGCCTGCTTTTCCTGCGTTCGGTCCGCTTCGGTTTTTTCGTCACCCTATCCGTCGCGGCGGCGCAGGCCCTGGTTCTCGCGCTCATGACGGTTCTGGGCTGGCCGGTCAGCCTGGTCGCGGTTCCTGCGGGAGTGGCCGGCGCAGGCTTCGGCGCCGTGCTCGGGATCCTGCTGGTCCGGCAAACGGCTCAGGCTGCGCGTTTGCCCGGCGGTGCGAATGAGGCAACGGCGGCAGCGGGGGAAGGGCCGGGGGGAGAGGTCCTGTTTCTCGGCCTTCTTGGCTTTGCGGGCGCGCTCCCATGGTGCTTCATCGGCTTGAAATTGCAGGCCGACATGGCTCTGGTTCTCGGGATCACGTGCCTGGCGCAGGCGGTCTCCGCAGTCGCATTCATCCCGGCCCTGACCGCGAACTCTTCGAGGTCCTGAGAGCCTTGGGAAAAGGTGGGGGGGGAACAGGGCCGGCCGGGATCCCGGCACCCGCCCAGCTTGCCGACCCGTCCGATTTTCCCCGGCTATAGGTGCTTGCCCAGGAGCCCTGCCCCGTAATTGCTCCTGTCCGAGGCGTCCTTGGGATCGAAGGCCCGCTTGATCTTCTCCTGCCAGACGTGGAAGTTCCCGTAATGCGGTCCCATGTCCAGGATCCGTTCCTGCAGGGTCTTGGTATAGTCCCCGATGCAGAGCGCGATGTCGTTCGGCTCGAAGCCGGATTTTTCCTCGCGGTCGTTGTCCCGCTCCTCGGTGACGAGCCTGCGGGCCGCATTCACCGACTCCGGGTCGGCCGCGTCGTAGTGGTATTCGAGTTCCATGTACACGTATGCATTGTTGTCGAAGCAGTTGTGATAGGTGGAGTCGAGGCCGTCCGCCACGATCTTCCCCTCTTCGATGTACTTCTTCTTCAATCGTTCCATGGGAAGGCCCATGTGCTTGACGACCGAGGCGGCGGTGCCCTGGTAGCCGGCGGCGATGACGAAACCGCCGCCGTGGTGGATGAAGTGGGTGTCGTTTCCCACGAGGGTCAGAATCATTTCGTTTCTGCGCATGTCCTCGAACATGGGGTTTTGCGAGAACTCGGGGATCCAGCCCCCGGATTCTTCCATCACCCGGAGCAGCACCTTCTCCTGGTAGGCAAGCTCGGCCGCGCTGCGGCCGAAGAGCAAGACGCTGACCGGGTGGGGCATCTGCCTGACCGCCTCTTCGATCAATCCGGACTCGTGCCATTCCTTCACCGTCTTGTTGGCCTGGGCGCCGGCCATGATCGACATGAAGTGATCCGGCTCCCCGGCGCGCATGATCGCGTATCCGATCTCCGCGTCCCCGAGACCGTAAAGGAAATTCGTCAGGTCCTCGTACGTCCTGAAGGAAGGGCTGTACATGATGGCGTTCTCCGGCGGTTCTTTCAACCGGTATCCCGAGAACATGCCGCCCGCCTCGGTGGGCAACTCCGGCGGGCCGGGCCAGTGGTGGAGCTTGATGCCTACCTTGGTGAAGACGCCCATGCCGCCTTGGGCGCCGCAATGGCCTCGCATGATGCCCCGGAGGCTCGGGCCCGGGCCGTCCCCGCAGAACCAACCCTCTTCCGGACCGAGCCGCAGGAGCTCGCCCGTGGGAAGGACCCATTCGACGCCCAGGCAGTTGCGCCCATTGTGGCCGCCGTGGTTGCCCATGACGTTCATTCCCCAGCCGGAGGTCACGTTCGCCAGGACCGACGCCTGGGAGCCTGCCTGAACGGGCGTCGTGAAGAGCCCGCGCTTGAGGGCCTCGGCCTCGAGCTGGGCCCAGACGACGTAAGGTTCGACCACGGCGAACTTGTTCCGCGCATCGATCTCGATGATCCGGTTCATCCGCTTGAGATCCAGGAGGATGACCCCCTCCTGCTGGGGAAATCCGTGACTTCCGTAGCCGGTGCTGATGGCCTTGTACTTCACGCCTCGCTCGTTGCAGGCCCTGACCACCGCCTGCACCTCTTCCACGCTGCCGGGCAGCAGGATCGCCTCGGGCCGGTGGTTCATGAACTTGCCCGGTCCCGGTCCGGGGTGGAACTCCACCAGCCAGTTGAAGGTGTAGCCGTCCAGGATGACGGGCTCATCCGCGATATGCTCCGGGCCGACGATATCGGAGAAAACCTGGTAGACGTCCCTCGGAAGTGCCATGGCCGGTCTCCTTGCAGACTACAGGGATTGGATGAGCAGATCGGTTGCATCGTATACGGGAAAGGCCTCGTTTCGGCTGTCCGCTGCGTCCTTGAGGTTCTTCTCGCACCAGGGACAGCACGTGACGAGCGCCTCTGCGCCGGTCGCCTTGGCCTCCTCCAGCCGCTCCGATGCGGACCAGAGGGCGAATTCCGGAAAAGCGGATTTCACCCCTCCTCCCGATGCGCAGCACCAACTGTACTCCCGCGCGCGCTCCATCTCCAGAAGCTGCACACCGGGAATGCTCCGGATCACGTTCCTGGGCGGGTCGAAGACGCCCTGCATGCCGATCGCCTTGGGAATGTCCTTCACGGGAAGCACGCCGAGCACCCTTTCCTCCTTTCCGCCCGAAGGGATGCGGGTCTCGGAGAGGCGTCCCAGGTGGCAGGGATCGTGGTAGGTCACCCGCAGAGCCGTCTTCTTCTTGGGCTCGATCCGGCCTTGCCGGATGAGGTCATCCAGGACCTCGATCGCATGGACCACCTCGAAGTTCATTTCTTTCCCCAGCAGAGAATAATGGGTCTTGAACAGGCCGAAGCAGCCGGCGCAGGAGGAGACGACCTTCTTGACCCCCAGCCGGTTGAAGGTCTCGATGTTGTCGAGCGCATACTCCTCGAAGAGCGCCTCGTTGCCGATCTGAAAGGCGGGGCTCGCGCAGCACTTCTCCCGGGTTCCCAGGATGCCCACGTCCAGGCCGCCCGCCTTCAGGAGCCTGACCGTGTTCCGCGCCACCTGCTGAAGGTTCGGATCCAGGCTGTACGTGCAGCCGGCGAAGTAGAGGACCTCGGCCTTTTCCTTGCCCTTGCTCAGGTCCTTGACCGCGAGGTCCGCGGACCAGTGCTTCCTGCGCGAGCGCGGCTGCATCCACACGTTGTCGTAGTTACGGATGCTGTTCATGATGTGAATGTGTTCAGGAAGCTGCTTGTACTCCCGGAAAACCCTGAACCGAAGCTCCCGGAGTATCTGGAGCGGCTCCATGTCGGTCCCCACCCGGCAGGCCAGATCGCAGGCCCCGCACATGGAACACTTGTAGACGATGTCCAGAAGGGCGTCCGAGTAGTCGATCCTGCCGTCGATGAGCGACAGGGCCGCGATCAACTTGCCTCCCCCCGAATAGGAGTGAAAGTGGTACTTCGCGCTGGCAGGGCAGCCGTTGGCGAACCGCCAGCTCTTGATCAGGGAGGAGAGGGGAATGAACTTGCAGACCGAGCACCTCACACAGCGCATCATATCGTTCCGATAGTCTTCCAATGCCATGTGTCGTTCTCCTCGTCGGGTCGCGCCGGGGCGGATCAGAAGCAGAGCTTTCCCGGGTTCATGACATGGTTGGGGTCAAAGACGGACTTGACCTTCTTCAGGGAATCAACGAACCGGGGCCTGGATGCGTAAACCGCGTCGGCCCAGGCCGGGTAGGGCCGCGAGAAGAAGGCGCCCGCCGCGATGAGGCGTGCGCTCGCAGTCTCGAAGAGTTCCTTGGCCTTCTTCGCTTCGTTGCCGTCCCGGGGATCAAAGTAAAGATCGAACTCGCAGTGGCAGGAGGTCCCCTGCACCATCGGCTGCAGATAGACGCCGATCCGCTCCCTCGGGACCCCGACCTCCTCGGCCGCACCGCTCAGGATCGCGAGCAAGCGAGGCGACCGGTCCAGCGTCGCGACGAAGAAGATCTCTCGAAAATCCCCCCGTACATTGTACTTCCAGTAGGGCTCTCCCGAGTGCCTTCCGAGAAGGGTCAGCATGTGGCTGGCGGTCGCCTTTCCGACTGCGCGGAGAAGGCTGTGTCCCTGCCCCTGGGCGATCCGCTTCAGGTCCTTTTCCAGGTATGCAACCTGTTCGTCGGGGAACCACCTGCCCCCGGAAACGCAGAAAACCAGGATCCAGTCGGGCAGGCTCTCCCGGGTCTCGTCGAAATCCGCGTGCATCCCGCTTTCCTTGAGCAGGGCCGCCAGTTGAACCCGGTCTGCGATGAACAGTTCATCCCCGTATCCCTGCTTGGTCAGCTCGTAGGCAAAACCGAACAGATCTTCGAGCCTCCGGGCAGCCACAAAGAAGGGATTCCGGATCTCGGGAACGAGCTCGCACTTGACGGTCGCCCATGTCACGATCCCCAGGGTGCCCTGGGCCCCCTGGACCAGCCGGTGATAATCGACCTGATGGGGCCCCAGGGGAAACTTCTGCGCGCCGCCGATGGCCCACTGCCCCTCAAGTCCTCCCGGCCCGGCCGCCTCCCCTGTGCGAAAGGCTTCCCCGGAGCCGAAAACGACCTCCATGCAGCACAGGGGGTCGGAGATGTCCCAATGGTAGCGGGGCATCAGGGTGGGTTCCCGTTCCAGTACGCTTGCCACCACGCTCTTGTTGGCCCTCGGCAGAAGAGGACCGGCGAGGCGGAGACCCTCCTTTTCGAGTACCGGCGCGAGTTGCGCGAAGGTCACGCCCGGCTCGAGGACCGCGACACGGTTCTTGCGGTCGACCCGGATCACGTTCCGCATCCGCTCCAGGTCAACGACCACGCCTCCCCGCGCAGGAATCGTGTCGCCCCGGATCCGCGGTGCCCCCGAGCTGACCGGGATCAACGGGGTCCCGCAGCGGTTGGCCCAGCGCACGGTCTCAAGGACCTGTTCGACTCCGGCCGGCTTGACAAGACACTCGGGCATCCCGGGAGGCACGAAGCTGTTGTCCGCTGAATAGGCTTCGAGCGCATCGGTGTCCGCAAACACCCACGGCTGACCCACGATGCCGCAGAGATCCTGGTAGTGACCCATTCGTCCGCCTCCTGATCACGCAAGGGTTTTGGTCTGGGGTTTTCCGGGTTTGTAAGGACCGGGGACCGGCTCCGTGCCTGTCCATTCATCGGGCAGGGCCGCTGACGATCGTTCCATACGATGTCGGTCATGGGTGTCGAGGATGGAGAGCCCCTTCAAAGATGCGAAAATGACACGGTGCACAATATGTACCCGGGATGGACGAACGTTGTCAAGGAAAAAGTGTTCTTGTAGGTTGAAGGCGAGGAAAGGGAGGCGAGAAAGGTCGAAGCGGGAAAGGGGGGCAGCAGGGGCCAGGGCCCAGAGCGTGCCCTGCCACCTCGCCTTCGGAGAGGCTCGTGGAGATCAAGAAAGGGCAAAGGGGGAAGAAGGAATCGACCCCTGCCGGGCACGACGGGTTTCCCGGTACGTGGCTTCTCAAGGACCTGTCCCCTCAGGCTCGTTTCGAGCCTTGCGGGCGGTTGACCCCCTCCTACCTGAGGCTCCTCAAGACGGTGTCCGGAGCCCTCGCCTCCCGGTATACGGGCCGAAGGCTCACGGGAAGGATCGTCGTCTCGGACTTCAACGAGGGGGATGGCTTTCTCTCGGTTTCTCTCCCGGGGGAGGGAGAAGTCGAGGCGCTCTGGGAGATTCCATCCAGGCGGCTTTCTGAGGATCCGGAGGCCCAGGCAGCGTTTGCGGCCCGCGCCGTCTTGGCCGCGAACCAGGCTGGAGCCCAACGCGTGCCGGGCCCGCCCCCACGGCAAGCGGATCGAAACGCATCCGGTGGCCGCCATCCGGCAGCGGGATCGGGCGAAACCCGGGGACTCGTGCAGTTCGTCCACTGTGCCTCTCTCCTCGAAGGGCGGCAGAGGCGGTTTTCGTCGGTGCCGCCGGCGGCGTTCTACATGGCCCCTGCTCTTCAGCGGGCGGGATTTCGTGTTGACGTCGATTCCCTTCTTCTTGAGCCCTTTGCGGCCCCCGGGCCGTTTCCCGAGGCCGTCCTCGAGGCGAGCCGCAAGAGGCTCGACCGAATCCTGCGGAAGAGGCCCCTTTGCGTCGCGATCACGGCCATGGACTTCTACCTGGAGGAGCTTAGGCGCCTGCTCCGGGAGATCCGATCGAGGGACCGGGAGGTCCTGATCGCGGTGGGCGGGCCTCTGGTGACCCTCTACCCCGAAAAGGCGCCGGTGTTTCTCCCCGAGGGCAATGTCTTCATCCGAGGCGACGCGGACTTCGCATTCGGCGAGACTCTGGCCGCTCTGGGATCTGTACGCGCCGGGCAGGCTCTGTCCGAAGCGGAGATCTCCCGGGTGAAGGGGATGGAAGGCCTGTTCCTGCGAGCCGGCGAAACGGTTCTCGTCTCGGAGCTTGATCGCAAGAACCGGGTGGGAAGTCTGGATGCGGTTTTCAGCGGCGGCGTGGATCTCGGGTTCCTACGCAAGCGACACGTGAGCGGAGGGCTTCATCTCCATACGACCCGAGGCTGTCCGTACCGGTGCGCGTTCTGCATCAAGGTTCACGGCTCGCAGGTAAGGGCCATGAGCGAGAGCATGATTTTCCGCCTCCTCGACGCCTACGGGGAGCGAGTCGAAGAGATCCGAAAGACAGAGGGCCTCAGCGAAAAGGAGAGGCGGCAGGCGTTGCAGATCACCTTGTCGGATGATGATTTCCTTTTGGCCCCTGCGAGGGCCAGGTCCTTTTTCCTCGGCCTCTCCGGCAGGCCGTTTCGCCTGAAGACGGTTCCCTCCGGCATCCCTTCCTTCCTGACCGGAGGCAACTCGGGAGAGAGGGTGTTTGACCCGGCCTTGCTCGAGGCCATCCGGGCGGCGCAGGCACACATCCGCTCCTTCGAGATCGGGACGGACGATTTCTCGGAGCGGGAACTTGCGCGATTGGCCAAGGGCCTTCCCGGCGGCTACACCCCGGGAGAGATTGAGGAGGTGGTCGGCCGACTCGAAGACCTGAAGGTCTCGAACCGTCATTTCGTCATTCTTTCCAACCCGGCGACACGCTGGTCCGACCTTTTCGAGAAGCTCATCACCCTGGAGCACCTGAGCTGGTCGTATCCCCACTTCTACCCGGACCCGAACCCGTTCCTCTTGGCCCCCGCAGGCACGCCGCTGTTCGACGAGATGGTCGGGCAGGGCAGGGCGGGGGCGCTCCGAGGAAGAACGTTCGAGGTCCCCGGCTTTCCGGAGTTCGCCCACCCCGTCTTCAACATGACCCTGCCCGAAGAGCGGCTTTTTTCAACGGAGCGGTGCCCGGCCGAGGATTTCTTCCGCAGGCTCTGCGACCTCCTCAAGAGCGGATATCGGTTTTCCATCCTGGAGGATGCTTACCTGCATTTCCTCGGTGTGTGCGATCGCACCGGCTCGATTCCGTCTGAACCCGAGGAAAAGGCCCGGATCCTCGACCAGCTCCATCGGGCCGTGATGTCGAGGAGCGTGAGGATCTCGTCGGGAATCAGGGGAACGGGTTCGCCTCCGGCCCGCTGGGACGAAGCCCGAGGGTGGAGCTTGGTGGCGAGCCACCTCTCGGGCATGCTCCTGCTGCGCGAAACCGCAGGCCGGATCTTCCCCGAGGACGTGCTGCGCCTCGAACGGGACAGGCTCCTGGAGACCTTGGAGGCGTTTTTCGATGAGATCGAGAAGGGCCCTGCGTTCCGGGAGGGACTGCCGGAGAATGTTTGCCGGCGTATCGATCTCGTCCTTCGCTTCGGTAGGGAACAGATCGGCCTCTACCGGGCGGCGGCATGCTGCGCGAATGAGCCGGGCCCGTTGGCGAAGACGTTCGTGCGGCAGATCGAGGCCCGACTGATGGACAGCGGCCTCCGCGGTGCGGCGCAGGAATGGAGAGCCCTCTGTTCACGCCGGGGCGGTCTCGTGCGCATGGAGGTAAGTCAAGACAAGCGGGAGGCCCGGTTCGTCGAGGACGAGGCGGGGATCACCCGGCTTTTCGATCTCCTTGGGGTCGCCGGTGCGCGCCCGGGCCGTCCCGGCGATGCTGTCCGGTTTCTCCGTGCGGAATGCGTGCTTGCGGAGTCGATACGGGACGATTTCCTGGGCAGTTCGGAGACGCGTGTGGCCCTCTACGACGGCCTTGCGGGACTCCCTCTCGATTTCGTTCAACGGTTTCAGGAGGAGTTCGGCCTCTCCCCGGTTTTCGACAAGGAGGCGTTCCTCACAACGCTTCTAGCCAAGTTCGTGGCGGCCCGTGAGCTGCCTCACAGCGAAGCGATGCACGGGACCCTTCTGTTTGACGGGTTCGAGGACGTGATCCGGGAAATCGTCCCCCAAGGCCTGGCGGCGTTCGAAGAGTGGTTTTTCGGGAAGGAGGGGAGGATCAGATCTTGACCGAAACCTCGAACCCGTCCGGGAAGGGCACCGTCACGGAAACGAAGCCGTTTCGGCGGTCCTGCACGTAGGCCACGTATTCGGCAAGGGTCCTGCGGATGAACGGAGAGAGCACGTTGTCGGCGAGGACCACCCCTGCCTTGCGCAGATGGGGGGCGAGCATTTTCAGGATGGGCAGGTACAGGTCCTTGGATCCGTCGATGAGCAGCATGTCGATGCGGCCGCCCGGGTCGGCGAGCGTCTGCACGGCATCGCCCACCCGGATCTCGACGGAACCGGCGAGTCCCGCCTCCTCGATGTTGGCCATTGCCCGTTCCGCCTTGGAGGGGATGAACTCCGAACCGATGACGAGGCCCCCGCCGTTGTCCCGGACGGCTGAGGCCAGATAGATCGTCGAGACCCCGAAGGATGTGCCGAACTCCACGATCCTTCGGGCGGCGATGGCCCGTGCCGCGGCGTAGGCAAAGACCCCCTGTTCGGCCGACAGGCAGATGCTCAGGTCTGCCATGCGCCGGTACTGGCGCGTGAAGGAGGGCTTCCGCCCCAGAAGTCGCCGGGCCAGGTACGGAAGCAGCCTGAGGCCAAAGCGAATTTCATCGCCCTTGGCCTCATGGTGGAGCCGGTCGAGCAAGGACCTGACCTTCGGGTCTTCGAGAGAACAACGGATACGAGTTGGGTCCACGCCCGTTCCCCCCGAATCGTAACCTTTCCTCACGACTCTACACGGAAAACGGGTGCCGGCGCAAGACAAGCGTGTATCCTCTGGATCGCTGGCTTTCGGGGTTGGGGGCGGGGGCCTGGTCTCTGACTGCCGGTACCCGGACGGCCGTCAAATTGTTCCCACCCAGAAGACCACGGCCACCGCCTTCGAGGTGTTCGTGATCTTCTGCCTCTCGGGAATGGACCAGAAGTGCACCGAGTCGCCGGCATGGAGTTCCACGACATCGTCGCCGTGCACCAGTTCGACGGAACCCTCGAGCAGGCAGAGGGTTTCCTGACCGTTTCGAATGTTCTTTCGCACGGGGATGGCGCTGCCGGGCTGAATCGCTATGACCGAGGTGTCGATCACCCTCCTGTTCTCCGGAGAGAAGAACCGCCTCGTCACGAAACCGGAAGGGGGAAAGTCGAGGTCTTCCCAGTCGGACTTACGGATGACCACGAGCCTTTCCTGCTTCTCCGCCTGTTTGATGATGTGCCCGGCCTCGACGCCGATGGCGCCGCAGATGTTGACCAGCGTGTCCACCGAAGGCGAGCTGACATCGTTCTCGATCTGGGACAGGAAGCCCTGCGAGATCCCCGCTTTTTCGGAAACGACCTTCAGCGTGAGCTTCCGCTTCTTCCGTTCCCTGCGAAGGACTGTTCCCAGGTTCATCTTACCTGAATTCCGGTCTGGGCTGCTTGGGGATTCTTCCGTTCAGGATCGACTCGGACCGGAGCCTGCGGCCCACGATCTTCTCGAGCATGCGGCCGATGTCGAGGATCTTGTCCACGTCCAGGCCCGTATCGATCCCCATCTCGTCCATCATGACCACCATGTCCTCGGTGCAGACCAGGCCCACGACGTTCGGGTCTTTGTAATAATACTTCCCGGTACCGCCCACCGGGACGCCGTCCACGAAATTCGCGGGCTGTCCGCCCAGGCCTCCCAGGGTAGACTCGAAAACGAAGATGCCCGCCTGAAGGGCGGCCAGAACGTTGGCGAGGCCCCATCCCCGGGTCACGTGAAAGTGCGCTAATTGGAGTTCCGGTTTGCCGATCTGATCCAGGACCATGCTGAAGTACTCGTACACCTTGTTCGGGGGTGCCGACCCGTCGTGGTCGGCGTGCTCGATGTCGTCCGCACCCAGATCGAGAAAGCGCTTGGTGAACTCCACCGCCTTGGAGAGTTCGGTGGGGCCCTCGATCGGGCATCCCCAGATGGTGCTCACCGTGCCGCACACCTTGATTCTGTTGTCGTGGGCCTTCCGAACGGCCCGCTCGACGATCTTCCAGTACTCTGCGAGGGTGGTCCCCGAGTTGCGCTTGTGGTGAGACTCGCTCGTGGAGACCATCATCACGATCCGGTCCGGGCCCCAACCCTCTTGTCGCGCCTGGACGGCGCGGTCCACGGCCTTCTCGCCGATGGTGACGGCCGAGATCTCCAGGTCCTTGATCCTGTCGGCCAGGAGCTTGCTGCCACGGATCCCCTTCATCACCTCCTCTGCGTCCTTGAACTGGGGCATCAGCTTGGGCGGGCCGAAGTTGGTCACTTCGATCCGCTTGAAGCCCGCCAGGACGAGCTGTTCCGCAACCCAGAGCTTGGCTCCGGTGGGGATGAACTTCTCCTCGTGCTGGAATCCGTCCCGGACCGTAATGTCCCCCAGCGTCACCTTTCTCGGGTAGTCGAACGTTCGCTGCTGTGACATCGCCTTGTCCTCCCGCAAGGAATCATTCTTGTGAATCGCGTCGGTTTGTTGCGTTTCTCGTTCGGCCTGCTAGAAGTGGAAGTTCCCCAACACCGTCTCCGGGATCGGTTTGAGCAGCGAGACCTCGAACGCCGTGGCCAGCACATCGCGGATCTCGGAGAACCGTATGACGCCGTCCGTGTAGAGCCGCGCCGCGCAATAGAAGGGGTGCGCCTCGCCGTCGTACTTGGCCACCATCCTCTCCCGGAAGGCCTCCTCCTCTTCCGGACTCATCTCCTTGCCCTTGAGTTTCCGGTTCCGTTTTTCCAGGGTGAGGAGCACGAAGGCGGCCGACTGCCCGCTCATCACCGAGGTGCGGGCCCTCATCGTAGAGAAGAGAAAATGCGGCTTGTAGGCGCGTCCGCACATGCCGTAATTGGCGGCACCGTGGTCCGGCCCGATCACCATCTGGATCCTCGGCACGCGCACGTTCGATACGGCTCGCACCATGTTCGCGCCGTACTTGCCGATCCCGGCGTGCTCGGATGCAGTGCCCACCATGTAGCCCGGGGAGTTCTGAAGGAACAGGAGCGGTGTCTTGTCCTTGCCGCACCGGATGATGAACTCGGTCGCCTTCTGCGCGGACTCGTAGAAAATGATACCGCTGTTGTTCGATGCCACCACGCCGATCGGAATGCCCTTCAAGAAAATCTTCCCGCAGATGGTGTTGTCGCCCCGTCCGGGCGCGTAATCCTTTTTGTACTCCCGAAAGGGGTACCCGTCGGCGATGTGCGCGATGACCGCCCGGGCGTCGATGGCGCGATAGATATTCTCGGGCAGGATGTCGTACAGGCCCTCGATCGGGTGGTAGGGTGCGACCTCCTGGCGTCGGTCGATATGCGCCTTCTGCCCCGGCTCGTGGGCCAAGATGTCCCGCACCCTTCCGATCGCATCATCCTGGTACTGACAGATGTGGTCGCAACCTCCGGAAATGTGTGTGTGAACGTAGGCCCCGCCGAGCTCCTCGGCCGTCACCTCCTCCCCCAGGGCGGCCTTGACCAACGGCGGGCCGCCGAGAAAGGAGTAGGACATCTGGTGGATCATGACCGACTCGCAGGCCAGAAAGACGATGTAGGCGCCTCCGGCCGTGTTCCCGCCGGTCGACAGGGTGATCTGCTTGAGGCCCTCTGCGGACATGCGGCACATGTTGTAGAACATGCTCCCGAACTGGCCGTCGTCCGGGAAGACCTGGTCCTGCATGGGCAAAAACGCGCCGGCCGAGTCGGCGATGTACACGCAGTTCAGGCCGCAGTTCTCCGCGATCGCCTGGGCACGGAGATGTTTTTTCAGGGTGATCGGGAAGTAGGCGCCCGCCTTCACGCGGCTGTCATTGCCGACGATCATGGTCCAGTTGCCGTGTATCTTGCCGATGCCCGTGACCACGCCCCCGCCGGGGACATCCTGCGCCTCGGGGTAGCCCATGCCGAACCCGGCGAGTATCCCGAGTTCGAGGAACGAGGTCCCCGGGTCGATGAGCTTCGCGATCAGCTGCCGGACAGGCTGTTTCTGCTGTTGCGCGAGCTTCTCGATCGCCTGTTCCCCGCCCGGGAACATTGCCTCCTGCATTCGATGAGCCAGTTTCCGCTCTTCCGCCAGCCAGTGTTCTCGATTTGCGTTGGAAAATGGGGAGCTTTCCGCCATGTTGGGCAACTCCTCCGACGGGGTTGATCCGAATGGGTAAATATTCTTCTTTAGCAAAAGTATACCAATATAGAACCTTAGCCGTCAAGGAATATTTTTTTCACCGATGCCTTCCATCCCCGGATTTGAGGCGATGAGAGATCGTCGACCGGGGTGCCGGTCCCGCAGTGGAGGGCGGGTCGCAGCGGGCGGCGCGGTTGATCCGCGCAAAGGGTTGGTATTATAGTTCGGGCGGATTGCTTCGCAGGCACCCACGCCTCATTTGAGGTAATCGGATGGAAATCAAAGACATCGTGGTCGTCAGCGCGGTTCGCACCCCGATGGGCGACTTCGGGGGCAGCTTGCGCGACATGCCGGTCTACGAGCTCGGAGGGCAGGCGATCCGCGAGGCGCTCCGGAGGTCGGGGGTGGCCGCGGCGGAGGTGGATGAGGTTCTCTACGGTAATACGCGGCAGGCGGGGAACGGCCCGAATCCGGCCAGGACCGCAGCCCTTCTTGCCGGAGTGCCTTCCTCGGTGCACGCTACCACGGTCAACGATGCGTGCCCTTCCTCGATGAAGGCCGCTCTCCTGGCTGCCCAGATGATGTGCCTCGAAGAGGCCGAGGTCATGATCGTCGGCGGGATGGAGAGCATGAGCACGATTCCCTACTTGCTCAAGGGGGCACGCTGGGAGGGGTTCCGGATGGGGGACAAGGTGCTGCAGGACGGCTGGGGCGATTCGGTGGACCCGTTTGTCGGGTACGGAATGGGGATGACCGCGGAGAACCTGGTCGAGAAGTACGGGATCGGAAGAGAAGAAATGGATACCTACGCCCTGTCGAGCCACCGAAAGGCGGCCCAGGCCCAGGACAACGGCTGGTTCGACGAGGAGATCACCCCTGTCGAGGTGCCGGCAAGGGGAAAGAGGCCCGGCTTCCGGTTCGTCAAGGACGAGTCCATCCGGCGGGACACGAGCCTGGAGAAGCTCGCCGGCCTGCGGGCGGCCTTCAAGAAGGACGGGTCGGTCACGGCCGGGAACGCATGCGGCATGACCGACGGGGCGTGCGCCCTGGTGATGATGACCCGGCAACAGGCAAAGGCCCGGGGTTTGCGGCCTCTGTTCTCCTTCGTGGCGCACGTCTCCGTCGCGGTGGATAACGCGGTCATGGGGGAAGGGCCCGGCGTCGCCATCCCTGCGGCCTTGAAGCGGGCGGGTATGGGGCTCTCGGACATGGATCGGATCGAGGTGAACGAGGCCTTCGCCGCGCAGGTCCTGGCCAATGAGAGGGTCCTGCGCTGGGACCGTGAAAAGGTGAATGTGCACGGAGGGGCGATCGCGCTGGGGCACCCGACGGGATGCAGCGGCGCGCGCATCGTGACCACCTTGTACCACGCCCTCAAGCGCGCCGATGGTGAGCTCGGGGTTGCGGCGATCTGCGGGGGAGGCGGCGTGAGCTGCGCCCTGATCATCCGCCGCGAAGCCTGACCCGGACGGTCCGCTCAAGAAAAGGAATGAACGCTCCTTCGGAAAGGGGGGAAAGAACATGGCGTACCTTGACGGCAAGGTCGCAGTCGTGACGGGCGCGGGACGGGGCATCGGCAGGGAAATCGCCCTGATGATGGCAAGAGAGGGGGCCCGGGTGGTCGTCAACGATCTGGGCTCCACCGACCGGGGGGAGGGGCAAGACACGAGCGTGGCCGCGGATGTCATCGAAGAGATCAAGGCCGCCGGCGGCGAGGCGGTGAGCAATCCGGACTCGGTCGCCTCCTGGGACGGCGCGCACCGAATCGTGCAGACCGCGCTCGACAGCTTCGGCAGGATCGACATTGTGGTCAACAACGCAGGGATCGCGCGCGACCGGATGGTCTTCAAGATGAGCGAGGAGGAATGGGATGCGGTCGTGGGGGTGCACCTGAAGGGCACCTTCCACTGCATACGGGCTGCGGCTCCTCGCATGCGGGAGCAGAAGTCCGGGTGTTTCGTCAACTTCACCTCCACGTCCGGACTGATCGGAAACATCGGCCAGGCCAACTACGGCGCGGCCAAGATGGGGATCGTGGCCCTGAGCAAGATCACGGCCATGGAGATGAAGCGATACAACGTGACCTCCAACTGCATCGCCCCCTTTGCCTGGACCCGCCTGACCGCCACGATCCCCACGGAGACGGAGGCGCAGAGGGAACGGGTCGAGAAGCTCAAAAAAATGCGCCCCGCGGACGTGGCCTCCCTGGCCGTGTTTTTGGCCGGCGAGGCGGCCTCCGGCATCACCGGCCAGGTCTTCGGCGTCCGGGGCAAGGAAATCTACCTGTTCTCCCAGCCCCGCATCGTGCGCAGCATCCACAAGTCCGACGGGTGGCAGGTCCGGGATCTGGCGGAGATGCTGGAGGCCACCCTGAAGAGCCACTTCTCCCCGCTGGACACGTCGCCCGAGTACATCGGCTGGGACCCGCTGGTGTAGAAAACGATCCCTCAACCGGAGAAAGGGGTGCGAAGATGGGCCGTAAGATCCTCGAACCGATTCGAATCAAGAACATGGAGATCAAGAACCGGATCGGCTTTCCTCCTTTTCTGGGAAACCCCCACGGCCCGAGGTGCGAGGTCAATGACGACACCATCGCGTGGTTCGTGCTCAGGGCCAGGGGAGGCGCCGGTTTTGCGCTGACCGGGACGATCAACCCCCTGCCCGATCAATTCGAGCTGATGATGAGCACGCCTCCTATGATGTTCCCCCGCCCCCTGACCTGCCACGACGACAGCTACATTCCGGGCTACAGGCAGCTCACCGACGAGGTGCACCGATACGGGATGAAGATCGGCGCCCAGATCGGAGCGGGCGGCGTCCTCAAGGGATCTTCCCCGCCCCCCTTCGGCCGAATGAGCTTTTTCGAGGCGATCTTCGGCGCGGATATCCCCTCGCAGGCATTCACGCTGGAGGAACTCGCGGAAATCAAGCAGCTCTGTGTCAAGACCGCCGAGCGATGCAAGGCGGCCGGATTCGACTTCGTGGAGCTGCACACCGCCCACGGGTACGTATCCCTCTGGGGAGGATTCATGTCCCCCTTCACCAACACGCGTACCGACAAGTACGGCGGAAGCTGGGAAAACAGGCTGCGCTTCCCCGCCGAAACCATCCAGGCCATCCGGCAGGCCGTGGGGGATGACTACCCCGTCTTCATCCGGATCAGCGTGGACGAGCTCCACGGCGCCGACGGCGTGACCCTGGAGGACACGATCAAGTACTCGGTCCCGATCCTGGAAGAGGCGGGCGTGGACTGCTTCGATGTCACCATGGGCACGCAACTGCACAATCCGAACAACATCCCGTCTCTTTATGTTCCCCGCGGGCATTACATGCGTTTCCCTGCGGCCGTCCGCAAGGCCGCCAAGGTTCCGGTGATCGGTGTGGGGAGAATCCTGGAAATGGAAATGGCGGAGAAATACCTGGAGGCGGGTTGCGCGGACCTGATCTATCTCGGACGCCAGTTGATTGCGGACCCTGAAACGCCGAAGAAATACTTCGAGGGCCGGTCCGCGGAGATCCGCAAGTGCATCGGCGACTTGCCCTTGTTCGGCAATTGCGACCGGGGCTGTACGGTCAACCCCACACCGCCCCGAATGGGCAACACGGACGACGTTGTGCCTGCCCAGGTCTCGAAGAAGGTGGTGGTGGTCGGCGGAGGCGTGGCCGGCATGGAAGCCGCGAGAATTGCCGCGCGCAGAGGCCACCGGGTCACCCTGCTCGAGAAAGAGGGAAGGTTGGGCGGTACGGTCGCGACCCTTGCCCGAAACCCCCTGAATTCGGAGTTCGGAAACCTTGTGGAGTATCTGACCGGTCAGATGGCAAGGCTCGGCGTGGATGTCCGGGTCTGCAGGCGGGCGCGAAGCCAGGACGTGAAGGCCATGAACCCGGACGCGGTCATCGTCGCCGTGGGGGCCACCATGAGCCTGCCCGAGGAGGCCAAGGGCCGGTTCGGGGTGATGACCCACACCGAGGCACTGGCCCAGCCGGACCGGGTGGGACGCCGGGTTGTCATCCAGGGGCTCGGGTACGGCTGCGAACTGGCCATCGCCCTGGCCGAGCAGGGCAAGGAGGTGACGCTCTTCGGAAAGGGCACGGAGATCGCCCCGAATGTTTCCGTGCTGAGACGGTTCTTCGTCCTCAAGCGCCTGACCGACCTGAACGTATGCCGGGGAGACGGCGACATTCCCATGACCTCACCGGGCAATCCCAAGGTGCTGACCGGCAGAAGGCTCAAGGCGATCCTCGCGACGGACGTGGTTGTCGAGGACGACCAAGGCTCTGCCGAGAGCTTGCCCTATGATACCTTCATCGTGTCCATGGGGAGGAAGAGCAACGACGATCTCTCTCAGGGTCTGAAAGAGGCGGTGGAGGAGGTGCACGTGATCGGGGACGCCGGCAGGATCGGCGAGATCCTGGATGCCATGACCGCGGCGAACGAGGTGGCCCGCAACATTTGAAGGCCTCCGGGTGCCCTCCCGCCTTTTCTCCCGGACCGGGAGAGTGCGCTACCTTTCCAGTTCTGCCCGGATGGTTTCCTGAAACGATTCAAAGGGCTGTGCGCCGCTGATCAGGATCCCGTTGATGAAGAAGGCCGGAGTGCCGGAGACGCCGGCGCCGCTGCCCTTTTGAATGGACTGGTGCACGGCGGCGGCGGATTTGCCGGTATCCAGGCACGAGTCGAAGGCCTGGGTGTCCAGGCCGAGGTCCTTGGCGTACTTCTTGAGGTCTTCGACGCTCAGACGCGCCTGGTTCTCGAACAGCTTCCGGTTGTAATCGGCGTACTTCCCCTGCTCGCCGGCGCAGCGGGCGGCCTCGTGCGCCTTCATGGCGTTCTGGTGAAAGGAGAGAGGAAAGTCGAAGAACGCATAGCGGACCTTTCCCTTATACTCGTCCAGAACCCTGCGGACCGTGGCTTGCGTCCGCTGGCTGTAAGGGCACTGGTAGTCGGAAAACTCGACCATCGTGATCTTGGCGGTCGCGTCGCCGCTTGTGTAGGCCGCATTATCGAGGGAGACCTCGGTTCGGGGCGGCTCGAGCAACACCTTGATATCCGCCTCTTTTCTCAGACGTGCCACCAGGGCCTGCCTCTGCTCGTTCCGGCGGGTGCCCTGCAGATAGTCCGCGATTCTCTCCTTCATCTGTTCGAAGGGGGCCTGCATGCGGCCCTGCTGCTGGTCGTAGAACGCTCGGATCTCCTCCTCCGTCGGTGCGGGGGCCTTGGCATCCACGTTCCGGGCAAGGTATTCCTCCTTGCTCATTCCCTCCTTCTTCGCGGCTTTCTCGATCAGCCTGTCAGCGATCATGCCGTCCAGTGCGCCCTTCTTGACTTGGTAGATCTGTGCCATGAGCTTCTGGAGCTGACCCCTGGCGGAGGCTTCCAGTTCGCCGGAAGAAATGGGCACGCCGTCTACAAGCGCCGCGATCTCCTGGTCGGTGGCGGCCGCTGTCTCGGGCGCCTTAGCGTCGGGCAGCTGCTTTTTGCATCCTCCAAACGTCAGCACGGCCGCGAGGATGATAAGTGCTCCTTTGCATCCGCGTTTCATGGTCACTCCTTCTTTTCTGGCTGCAGAAGCTTGGGAAAATGACCCCCCCCCTACCCTTGGAAGGGAAAAGGGCCATACCCAACACGGATATGGCCCCTACTTGCATTCCGCGTTTCGCGGACAGTTTCTCCTATTCCCCGTCCCAAATCAACTGAACGGTCCAGAAGGAGCCGGTCTCGAAGCCGCGGATCTGGCCCGCCGGAACGAAGGTTGAATTGCCGGTGGCTTGCCCCCGCCGCGATGATCACATTTCCTGTCTGCCCCTCGAAATGGAAGGGGGCCAAGGGGGCCTCGGTTCCCTCCTTTTCTTGACATTCCCGCGAGTTCAAAATACAAGTAAACATCTGGGCAGACCTTGTGCCGGAGTGGTGGAATTGGTAGACGCAGGGGACTCAAAATCCCCCGGGGCCTGGCCTCATGTGGGTTCGATTCCCACCTCCGGCACCAAAAATCCGATTGAAAATCAACTGGTTGGCGAGGGTTGGGTTCACGGGCTCAACCCTCTCTTGCTTTGAGAAGAGCGGGCTGTGTGAGACTCTGTGTGAGAATTTCCTCTCTCATGGCCCAGGATCCTTTGTATGTCACCGATGGGAACGTTGTTGTTGTCCATGACCGATGCTCCCGAATGTCTCAAGGCGTGAAACCCGAACGGTTTGACCTGTGCCTTATTGCAGAGGGACTTGATCGCTTCTCTTCGGTCAAGGAAAGGCCCGGCGTTGGTCCTTCCTGTCTTGCGAGTTCGATAGGCGTGATCGAAGACCCAGGGGATCAGGAATCCCCCGGGCCTTCCTCGCAATATGTATCCGGAGTCGTGCCCGCCGCGCCGAAAAGATCCCAAGAGGGAGGGGAGCGAGGACTGACGACGGTCACCTCCTCGGGTGCGATGGTCTCGTTCCTGCAAATCCAGGCAGACGGGCTGAAGTTCGATGGCATCGAGGCCCTTCTGGCCAGCCTGTTCACCGATTCTTGAACTTGTTGACCGTGGCCGTTTGGATCGTGAAGGGCAGGGGGATCTGGGTCCCTTCTGGACACTGGAATTGATGGTTCTCTTCAACAAGAAGTCCAGTTTGTTTTTCTCGACAAACAGCCAGCATTCCTGTACTATTCCATAGAAAAGTGAACCAAAGCACAGTATCGGGTTCGGATTTGCGTGAGAATACCCAGGTTGGCTAGGCGAAAAGCAGTGAAAATGAACCTCGTGCTTCGGAAGTGGCCGAAGTCTACGGTTGTAACCCAAGCGTGGCTTAATCGACTGGGTGTATCCAGCAAGCTGGCAGACTGGCATGTGGGATCCGGGTGGTTGGTGCGGTTCGGGTCGAGGGCCTTCATCCAGCCGGGGGCCAAGGTGCGGTGGCAGGGGGCTCTCCACGCCCTGCAGACCCAGCTCGGCATGACCGTGCACGTCGGAGGACGTACCGCACTGGAGTTACAGGGACGCGCTCACTTCGTCCCGGTAGGGCGGCAGAAGAAGGTAATCCTGATAAGCGACAAGCCGGAGCAGTTGCCGGCGTGGTTTCGCAATCATCGGTGGGAGGTCGACATTGAGCATTCTTGCTTGTCCTTATTCGAGCGTATTCCAGACAAGGCGACTACCAAGCTGGACTGCGGAGGATTCGATGTCGCCGTCTCAAGTGCTGAGCGGGCTATCATGGAAGAGATGCGGCGAGCCAGGAACAATGAAGACATAAGGAATGCCCACCAGCTGATGGAAGGGCTCAACACACTCCGGCCGGAGGTCGCTCAGCAGCTTCTGGAGAACTGCCGCTCAGCCAAGGTCAAACGACTGTTTCTATGGAGCGCTGAGACGATCGGGCATTCCTGGTTTGGGAGCCTGGATCCCTCGCGAGTCGACCTCGGCAAGGGAAAACGTCAGATCTACAAGGAGGGCCATCTCAACCGGAAATACCAGATAACCGTGCCCAAGCGTGAGGGGGTGTCTGTTGTTTGATTCCCGCTACGAGGCCCAAGTGCGGTTGCTTCTGCGTTGCCTTCCAGAAATTGACCGGCATTCATGCTTTGCTCTGAAGGGCGGCACGGCCATCAATTTGTTCGTGCGAGACTTGCCGCGCGTGTCCGTGGACATCGACCTGACCTATCTTTCGTTGAAGCCCCGGCAGGAGGCTCTTCGTGAGATCCATGATACTCTCATGTGCATCAGAGGCGATATTTTGAAACGAGTGCCGGCCTCGCGGGTCAGCGAGATTCGGAGCGAGGAGTGGATTCAGAAGCTTGTCGTCTCGACGGGAGATGCCGTGGTCAAGGTCGAACCAAGCCTGATTCTTCGCGGATCGGTATATCCGCCCCGGAAGCAAGACCTGTGCCCTGCGGCGCAGGAGCACTTCGAGGCTTTCGTTAGAGCTCAAACCTTGTCGGTGGCTGATCTCTATGGCGGTAAACTCTGCGCTGCATTGGATCGACAACATCCCCGGGACCTCTTCGACGTCAAGCTTCTTCTTGACGGCACCGGCATCACTCGTAAGGTCCGGCGGGCCTTCGTGGTGTATCTTGCAGGGCACGATCGACCCATGAGCGAACTCCTGGCCCCCAGGCTTCAAGACATCAGGCAACTGTATGCGGACAGTTTCAGAGGGATGATCCGAAGCGAAGTGTCTCTCGACGACTTGCTTGAGATCCAGAGGGACCTGCCTCAAGCCTTGGTCCGGGCTCTTGATAACGATGAGAAGGAATTCCTCATTTCGGTGAAGCGAGGCGAGCCGGAGTGGGAACGAATGGGCATGGATCACCTGGACAAACTTCCGGCCATCCAATGGAAACTTGGCAACATCCGCAAGATGAACCCTGCGAAGCACAAGGCTGCGCTCGAAAAGCTCATCGAGGCTCTGGCGAAGTGAAAACAGACGGAATGTGGTATGGGGAACCGAGAGAGCAATGCCATAGCGGTTTCAGTGGCGTGAGAAGCTTTGTCCCCAGGTTGTGAGGCAAGACCGCCAGAGTGCAGGAGGGTCTGGGCTCTCTGGGGGGACGGCCGGCTGCGGCAGCCTTCGACGTTTTGTGGCCCGGGGCGCAGAACCTGCAGGCGAGAAGAGAAACAGGGGGAGATCCTATGCGCCTGAAACGTCCCTATGTGGCAACCCTGGACCAGGTCCGGATCACCCGCGAGGCCGACGGAGCGGTCATCGAGTACGCCGAGGAAGGGGTGTGGACTACCCACTTCAATCTGGGCGACGAAGTCTACAAGATGACGGACCAGGAGATCCTCGATCGGTTCAACGACATGCTCGAGGCCTCGGAGCGGCTGCGGGAGGAGTACGAGCACGTGGCGATCGAGATCCCGCCGGGGAAGCCTCAGATCGAGTACTCCGAGAAGGGGTATCAGTGGACCCCGCGGGGCGATGTTCTGCGTTGCGTGGTGAGCGACGGCGGACCGGACAACGAGCCGATCATCTACATCGACGACCACGAACTCTCATGGGAGGAGTTCGGACGGCTTCTGACGACATACGCCGGATGGGGAATCCGCATCATCTGCGTCCCGGACGACGAGATCGATCTTGAACCCCGGATCGAGGTGCGCGAGCCCGGGGAGGACGAGAGGTGAAGATCGCCGGAAAGTGGCGCATCTCCGAAATGGACGAATGGGAGCAGGATGATTTCGATCTCATGGGGCCTGCGTTTTTGAGCTTCGATGCCCGGACCTCCGGCAGCTTCCGTTTCATCGCGGTTGAGGGTTGGATGGACTGCCGCCATGGGGAGCGAGACGGGCGCCCGTTCGTGGAGTTCACCTGGGACGGCAACGACGAGTGCGACCCTGCGAGCGGCAGAGGCTGGGCCCGACTTGAGGAGGACGGCACCTTGAGCGGGCACATCTTCATCCATCACGGAGACGACTCCGGGTTCAAGGCGGCCCGCGCCGGGTCGGGCTCGCAGACCGGGGTCACTCGTTCCAGGGGCGGTCGCAGAACCAGGCGAAGTGCGCGATGACCAAGAAAACCCGCGTCAAGATCGATCCGTTCGAACAGGAAATCACGGAGGCGCTCCGGCCGGGCGCCTTCATCCACGATAGCGCGTGCTATTCGTTTGTGAACGGCCTCGAGAGGGTCACGGCCAAGATCGCGGAAATAATGAGGGGGGATCCAGAATGCGTATTCAGCGGCCAATCGAGCACTGGTTCCCCACTAAATCGAACACCGATTCCGGAGCAAATCGAACGGCGCGCAGGCTGATCCGGCCTGCCTGTCCCCCCCTGGGGCGGCAGGCAAGCAGGGTGCGGGCCGAACACCACCTGAAGACCGGGTTCCTACTGGGGTTCGAGAATCTCGTTGCCGGCTTTGGGCTAGCCCCACTTTCGCTATTCGGGGCATGAGACAGGAAATTTAGAGGTATTCTC
>CAYLMK010000017.1:0-118598 GCA_964384945.1 uncultured Thermodesulfobacteriota bacterium
CGGAGCCCGGCGCAAGCACACACATGCAACACAGGAGGATGGCCCTCCGCATTCCGTGCAAGACCCGATCTCGTTGGCTCATCAGCGGAATCCCCCCGTTCTCTCGATCCTTCCTCATCCGTACTGACCCGATTGCCCTGCCATCGGGGATGTCTCACAGCTTGAGCACCGGCTTCAGGACCCGCCCTTTCTCCGAGTCCTCGGCGGCCTGGTTGATTTCACGGAAAGGATAGAACCGGATCATTCGGTCAAAGGGAAAACGGCCCTGAGCGTAAAGGTCGATCAGCCGGGGAATGAAGATGTCCGGAATGGAGTCGCCCTCGATGACGCCGCGAACGGTACGGCCGAAGAGGATGGAATTCACGTCCAGGCTCACCTCGGCCCCCGGAGGCGGTACGCCGATTACCCCGCACACGCCGGTGAGCGTCAGCGAGTCCACGGCCTGCCGCAGAACAGGCGGAAGCCCCGTGCAATCCAGGGAATACTGTACACCGGTTCCGGTGATCTCCCGGATTCGCTCGACCGGGCTCTCGTCCCCGGCACGGATGGTGTGAGTTGCTCCGAAAGACTTGGCCGTGGACAGACGCTCCTCGTTCACGTCCACGGCGACGATCGTCGTGCAACCGCAAACAACCGCCCCGAGGACAGCGCTCAGACCCACCGACCCCGTGCCGAAGACGGCGATCGAGGATCCCGGTTCCGCGCGCAGGGAGTTCATGACGGCCCCTGCCCCGGTCTGGATGCCGCACCCGAGCGGGCCGAGGATCTCCAGGGGTATGTCTTTGCGAACCTTTACGACGTTGCGCTCTGAGGCCAACGCATAGTCGGCAAACGAAGACTGGCTGAAGAACACTCCGTGTATGACTTCCCTGCCCTTTTTCATTGTGGTGGACCCATCAAAACGTGCGCCGCTGAAATTGCATTTCACGAGGTCCAGGCAGTATCCGACCTGGCCTCTCCTGCAGGGAGGGCATTGGCCGCACCAGGAATAGCTGAGGACGACAGGATCGCCGGGCACAACCTTCTTGACCTTGCTGCCTACCCTTTCTACGATACCCGACCCCTCGTGCCCGAAAACGCAAGGCAAGGGCACCGGTATGTACTGATCGCGGCAGGCCAGGTCGGTGTGGCAGACGCCGGACCCAACGATTCTAACCAGTACTTCATCGTCCCTGGGGTCCTCCAGATCGAGAGTCTCGAGGGTGAACGGACCCGACTTCTCCCTGATAACGGCAGCGTTGATCTTCATCTGAGAATCCTCCCTGTATCTCTTCGTGATTCCCCGACCAAGCCGAGGAATGGTCTGGGGGTTTGTGGGGAACTCATGATGAGAGAATGGAATAAAATTAACTGAATATTCGTTGAATTTATTTCTCTTGTCAAGGAAATTCTCGGAAACTCCCGACCTTGGGCTGCCCGTCAGACTGGGTTTTGCAAGAATTTGCTTGACAAATTCATCCGAAAAGAATTATTAAATGAATATTCGGTGAATAAACATGAGAAAGATTACGATGGCGAGAAGAAGCAAGGGGGATTCGAGGAAGAGGGAGATCCTCGACAGTTTCTATCAGGTGATCGTCGAAGAAGGGATCGAAGGGGCCTCCATCGCCAAGATCGCCAAGAAGCTCGAAGTCCACCCGAGCCTGATCATTCACTATTTTTCTACAAAAGAAGAACTCGTTGTTGCCCTAGTTGATTCCATCGTTGAAAAGTACGAAACAGCCTTCCTCCCGAAGATCGACGAGCACCAGAACCCCCAAGAGCGCTTTCAAGCGTTTTTCAATACCCTCTTCGGAGTGGAATACGACAGGCTGATCGACGATTCGGTCTTCGCGGTTTGCTATTATCTCGGTTTTCGAAACGAAAAGATTCGTACCGCATTTCAGAAGATGTTTGGTCGATTGCGGGATATTGTTTTCACGGAAATAAGCCATTATCGGGATGCGGGGCTTATCCAGGTGACCGAGCCCGGCAAGATGGCAGACTTGATCATCGCCATTGAGGAAGGGCTCAGTTTCATGCGAAGCGTGATGGGTCCTAGCGACCGTTGGGAAGAGATTGGAGAGTACTTGAAGGCCATCACCTTCTCGCTCTTGAAGCATGGAGATCAGAACAGAATCCCCCCGATTGCTGATAATCAGACCCCAAGCGGATTCGGAAGTTAGGACGAGGTCTGGGTCGTGAGTCTCGAATTGGTGAAAAACGTATCGTTTTTTTTGGGGTATTCTATTCACCGAATATTCAGTTAATTTACCAGGAGACTCGATGTTTTCGCTGAATGGCAAGGTTGCCGTGATCACGGGCGTGGCGTCCGGGCTCGGCCTCGCCACGGCATTTCGTTTCACGGGGGCCGGGGCAAGGGTCGTTATCGGGGATCTTCAGGATGCCTCCGGGCTCGCTCAGCAGAAAGGAGGAGGCTTGAGATGGCAGAGATTACGGGTGGGGAACTGCTGCTTCGATGTCTGAAAAAGGAAGGGGTCGAGCGGATTTTCGGCCTGCCGGATTTCGGGTATGACCCCTTGCTCCTGCACCTTGCGGATTACGGTATACGCCTGGTCCCGCCGCGGCATGAGGCCGCAGCCGTTCACATGGCCGAAGGGGTGTACAAGACCACGGGCCGGATCCCGGTGGTTTTGTCGGGCGCGGGTCCGGGCATGGCCAACCTGGTATCGGGCATCATCTGCGCCAAGGCCGAGGGTGTGCCGGTCATCGCCATTACCGCCCAACGGAGAACGGGCGTGATCTATCCGGCCCGTTCGGGGGTGTACCAGGGCATGGACCAGACCGACATCTTCCGGCCGGTCACAAAGTGGACGGCGGTGGCGCATGCCTGGGAAAGGATCCCCGAGATCGTCCAAAAGGCGTTCCGGGAAGCGACGGCGGGAAGGCCGGGACCGGTGCACATCGACCTGCCGGACTCGATCTGTTCGGCAGTCGGCGACGAATCGAAGGTGCGGCTTCTCGAATCGCACCAGTATCGGGCAGGGCCGGTAGAGCCCTCGGAGCGGCAGATGAGGGAGGCGGCCGAGATCCTGGCAAGGGCCGAAAACCCCCTCGTCTTCGCCGGAACGGGCGTGCTCAACGCCGGAGCCTGGGATGAACTCCTCCAGCTGATCCGGATTCTTGACTGCCCCGTCACGACAAGCATGGCGGGGCGCTCCGCGGTTCCCAACGACCATCCCAACTATCTTTTCGGATACGGCAAGGGCGCCTTTGCGGCCAGGAGAGAGGCGGACGTCGTCTTGGTTGTGGGCTCCCGTCTGGGGGAACTCGATCTCCCCTTTGACAAGTACTGGGGGGACCTCGACTCCCAGAAGATCATCCAGATCGACATCGACCCGAGGAATCTGGGGGAGAACAGGCCCATTTTCAGGGGCATTGTGGGAGACGCAAAGAGCGCTCTCGGGGTCCTCTGTGAGCAACTCGAGAAGCTGGGTGCAGGACCCTCGGCCAAGGGGAAGCTCAAGGATTACAGGATCATCGACCGGCAGTGGCGGGAGGAGAACATGCAGCCCGTCAAGGCCCACACGGGCGAGAGAATCCATCCGGTCCGGTCGATTCAGATTGCGCGCAAGGTCTTCCCGCAGGATTCCATCAACGTGGGGGACGGCGGGAACACCAGCCTGTTCAACGGGGTTTTTTCGGATTTTACGGTCCCGCGTACCGCCCTGGGATTGTTCGAGTTCGGGCATCTGGGCGTCGGCATCCCTTACGCGATCGGGGCCAAGCTCGCCAATCCGGAGCGCGATGTCTATGTGATCACCGGCGACGGCGCTGCGGGGTTCAACTTCATGGAACTGGAGACCGCGTTACGGGAGAAGGTGAAGATCACGGTTATCGTTCATGCGGAAGAGTCCTGGTGCATGGAGGAGATCTCGCAGATCTTCGATTTCGGTGACCCCTCCAAGGTCGTGGGATGCCGGCAGTCTCCGGTTCGCTGGGACAAGGTGGCGGAGGGTCTGGGGTGCTACGGCGAATATGTGGAGAAACTGGACAACCTGGAAGGCGCGGTTCGGAGGGCCAAGGAACATGCGCTGCCGGCCGTGGTCTGCGTGAAGACCGACAAGCAGGCAAACCTCGTTCCGCCCGGCGCCGAGCAGTTCGAGGAGGTGTATACAGGTCCCAAGGGATGAGGGGGCAACGAACCAGAACCAGTTCGGGGGTGATCCATGAGGCGATCCGTCCTTTATACCGCCTTGTTTGTTTTCCTTTTGGGCCTCTCTTCGGCCGGAACGGTGGCGGCGAAGCAGTTCACGGTATTCGACAAACCTCTGAATCTTTTCGCGTTCGCCTCGCAGACCGCACAGTTCAGCTTGAAGGGCGATCACTACGACACGGAGGAGGGACTGCAGCAGGCCCTCTTCACGGTTCTGGCAGAGGCGGATTACAGTCCCACTCCCTTCCTGCTCTGTTACGTTTCCGGCATTCTGACCATGGATCTGGTGTATCCCCTCAAGCACGACGACCGATCCTGGAACGACAAGCTCTTCGATGATTCCAGGGACGGGCTCTTCATCGACGACAGACACTGGCAGGTGCTCAAGGAAGCTCATGCTACCTGGACTCCCGGGGATTTTCTGTTCCGCTTCGGCAAACAGATCGTCTCGTGGGGAGAGATGGATTTCTTCCGAATCGTGGACCAGATCAATCCGTCGGATGAACGGCGCGGGTTCTCGGATGTGGAATTCGAGACCACCATTATTCCCATCTGGCTGATCCGGGCGGAATGGTGGCCAAGGCTTGGGATTGCAGGGCTTCAGGATACGGGTCTCCAGTTCATTTTCAATCCCAATGCCGAATTCATTCCGAACCAGAGCTACACGACGGGAAATGCAGCCGGAGGGATCTGGGCAGCCTCCTATGTGCTGGACAATCCCCTCTATCCCTTGCTGGGCACCCCGAAAATGTACATCGGCCCGCTGGACTCCACCTTGGAGGAACCGGAACAATTCTCCGCCGAAGGATTCGAATACGGTGTTCGCCTGAGCGTCCGCTTCTGGGACAGTCTGCTCAATTTGAACGGCTTTTACGGCATCGAGAACAGCGGGCGCAGTCTGGCGACGGGGTTCGTCGAGCATCCGATCTCGCAATGGACCAAGCCGCTTTTTGGAGAGGCGGTTCCGGCTTTCGGCACCGCATCGGACGGGACCAGCATCGTCTACCCGATCTATCGGGGCAAATACTTTCGCCAGAGATTCTTGGGCGCAACATGGAGTCGGGACCTGCAGGCGATCGCGCCCATGTTTCTGGGGGGGGTGAGCCCTCTGGTCCGTCTCGAGGTCCTGTACCAGTTCGACAAGGTGTTCACCGACGCCGATGAATCTCGTTACGTCGAGTCGGATTACCTGAACTCGGGACTGGGCGTCGACTGGAAGATCAAGATCAACGCCCTGAACGAGCGCGCGTATTTCTCGATCATGCCCCAGTTCATTTACGGCCGGGTCATGGACTATCCATCCGGATTCAAACTCTCCGACCCTCCGGATGCGGATTCGTACATCGCGACGCTCTATCTCAGCACGTCGTACTTTAACGGCCGCCTGGTTCCGGATTTCTCCGTCGCTTACGACATCAGCAACAAGGGGTACATGATGATTCCGTCCCTTACATACATCTATAGCAGCGAAATGACGTACTCCTTGGAGGCGTCGTTTCTGGGAGGAGACGAAGAGAACCAGAGTCTCTGGCTCTTCCGGAATAAGGACTACATCGCCGTAAAGGTGAAGTACAAATGGGGATGAGAACGCCCTTTCGACGAGCAGGCCGGACCATCAAGGTCCCACCGAGCACTCAAGGAGGCCGAGATGAAGAAAAGTCTTTTGGGCCTGGCCGTTCTGGCAGCCGTGTTCATTACCGCGCCCCCCTTGTGGGCCATTCAACCGTATCTTGCCCCGGTTGCCGATATCCTGAAGGTCAAGGACCTTCTGGATGACCCCTCCCCGTTCTTCACGAAATGCGACAACTTCAGGCAGTTCATGCCGCAGGAGGCCTGGGATCTGGTCATCTACGACGTGGAGGAAATGAAGAGCGCCTGGGAGCAGGTTGTAGGATTCCGGGCTCCGGACGTTGTCGGCAAGATCGCCCCGGAGATCAAGCCCGGACGATACTCGCTGGAGGACAAGGAAAAGTTGCCGTTCAAGGACCTCATGACCCCCTATCATTACCTACGATGGAACGAGCCCGGTGCCCAGGATCTTCCAAATCACATCGGCTTTTTCACCGAATTTGAGGTCGTGCCGACGCGGCAGTGCTATCACGCCCTGCCTGCGGCGCGAGCAACGCTCGAGAACATGGGGAAGACCAGGCAAGACAGCCAGGGCTACATCCTTCCGGAGAGCTTCGTGAGCGGATTTCCCTTTCCGAGGCCGTCGGGCGACCACAAGGCCATGCAGATCATTTACAACTACAGAAAGCGGAAGGGCGACCACGACAATTTCGTCATGTACGATTTCTACGTAGGGGTCAACGGCTCCTACCGGATCGATAGCCGCGGCATGAGTTACTACTACTGGCTGAGGACCGAGGGCCGCGTTCTGTATCCGCCCTACGGATGGCTCGACAAGCAGGCGCAGGAGCAGGGTGAGGAACTCATTCAATTGTTCAATGTCACGTCCCCGCGGGAGGACTATGGCAACGTGTATCATGCCACATTCTACAATGACCCCCGGAAAGGCACCAACCTTCTCGTCTACGTCAATTTCTTGAGAAGGATTCGCAAGTTCTCGAGCACGGACGCTCAGGATCAGGTGGGGACGTCGGATGTCACCTTTGACGACGTGGGGGGATTCGCCCAGGACATGCGGCCGGACCGCTATCCGTACGAGTACCGTTTGGTCGGGGAGCGGGAGTTTCTCGTGTCGGCTGTTCGGTCGGACGGGGCGGACTATTTCGACAGCAAGGATCAATTCAAATGGAAGGGACGGAGGTTTGAGCGGAGGCCGGTCTGGGTGCTGGAAATGAAACAGCTGGACCGCAACTACATTTACAGCAAGAGAGTCGCCTATTTCGACCAAGAGACGCTTCTGCCCTTCCTTTGGGAGATGTATGACCAGAAGGGGAGGCTCTACCGCAGCATTGAATCCCAGATCTACCTGCTTGAACCCCTGGGGCTTTACAACACCCGGGACCAGAATTCGAACTGGCTGGATGTGCACAGCACCATGGGGTGGTTCCCGAGCTATCCGGCCCTGTGGCTCTCCAGGGAGAACATGAGCATGAAGAACCTGATGCGACCGAAGTAGGCGGGGAAGCCGCAGTCCAGAGATCCGGGCTGCGGAGTCGCAGCGCAGAGGGCCGTTCATGGGTGCCAAGGCGATGGCAAGGGAGGAAAAGATCCCGAAGGGGGTCAAGTGGGGCTATGGTGCGGCGGCCGGGTCCGAGTCCTTGATCTGGACGATGTTTACCCTCCTTTTCCTCTTCTATCTGACCGATGTGATACACCTCCATCCGTCGACAGCGGGTTCGGTCGTCCTCGTCGGCCTTCTCTGGGGAGCGGTGCTGAACCCGATGGTTGGGGTCTGGTCGGACAGACTGAAAACGATGTGGGGCAGGAGACGGCCTTTCCTGCTTGTGACGGCTGTTCCGTATGGGATCGTATCCTGGCTTCTGTACCTGGACCCGGGGTGGGGGCAGAGGGGGATGCTGATCTACGTTGTGGGCCTCGTGGTTGTCTTCTTCACCGTCTTTACGCTTCTGGATGTACCCTACACCGCCCTGGCTGCCGAAATGACGCAGGATTACGACGAGCGGACAGCGCTGGTGAGTTCTCGTGCCGTCTTCGGCGAGCTGGGGGCGATTGCCGGTGCCGGCCTTCCTCTCGTTTTGGTCAAGCATTTCACGGAAACCCTCGGAAGTGCGAAAGCGGGCTGGTCGCTGACGGCCGCACTTCTCGGCGGGTCGGCGATTCCCCTCATCCTGGTTTCCTGGAAGGTGACCCGCGGATACGAACTCGCCCCGGAGGATGTCCGCTTCGATTTGAGGGATGCCGCCCGGGCCGTCTGGAGGAACAGGTCCTTCCGGTATACGCTGGGCCTCATCTCCATGGGGGCCATGGCGGTCAATTTTGCAGGATGCTTTCTCGTGTACTTCATGAAGTACTGGCTGGGCATGTCGGAGAACAAGCAGAGCCTGGCCTTCCTCATTCTCTGCGGATGCACGCTTGTCTGGATTCCGGTCGTCAATCACCTTTCCCGAAGACTCGGAAAGCGGGAAGCCTATATTCTGCTGTTGGTCGTGTGGGCTCTCGATCAGGGCATCGGCATGTGGCTCGTGGGCCCTGCCACGCCTCTGCGGTTCTATGGGGCGCTCTTCCTGGCCTCCTCGGGGCTGGCGGCCTTCTTCGTTCTTATCCTGAGCATGATCGCCGATGTCGTCGAGGTGGATGAATTCCTGACGGGCAGGAGGAAGGAGGGCCTGTACAGCGGGGCCGTCATGCTTTCCCAGCAGATCGCCTCGGCCTTGGCCATGTGGCTTGCGGGGGTGATCCTGGGCCGGATCGGATATGTTCCCGGCCAGGAACAGACCCCGAGTTGCTTGCTGTGCCTGCGGATGGCCTATTCGGGGGGAACGACCCTGCTTCTCGCGATGAGTGTGGGGTTCTGCTGGGGGCTTCCCATGACCCGGAGGCGCCACGAGGCCCTCCGGGAAGCGATACGCTTGAAAAAGGAGGGCGGCGCGCCGGATACGGAAGGGTTTCTCGAGGTTCTCTGACCGCAACGGTCTGCTGAATCGCGATTTCCGGCCGACATGCCCGTATAGAGCATCGGACAACACCGCAACGGAAAGGAGGAAACATATGTTGATTCGGCACGCACAAAGGCTCTGGCCTTCGCCGCTTTACGCGGATTTCCCCCGAAGCGAGTACGACGGTCGTGTGTCGAGGGCCCGGACATACATGGAGGAAGCGAAGATCGATGTGCTGGTCCTCTGGGATCACATCAACATACGCTATTTCACCGGATATCAATCCCTGCACTGGAGCACGAGAAGCCTGCAGCCGGCCGTGTTCCTTCTGCCCCTGGACCAGGACCCTGTCATCGTCGTTCCTGATTTCTTCGCAGGAGTGGTGGAGGGATACACCTACCTGACGGATATACGTCTCCAGTTGAAGCCTCACGTAACGGATTCCATTCGAAGCCTTCCCGCCGAGATCGCAGGTCTCGTGAAAGAGCTCGGATACGGCCGCGGCCGGGTCGGGCTGGAAAGCGGTTACTGGGGCACCATGTGGATTCCTCGTCCCGTTAACGACATCGACCTCTTCCGAAGCGAACTCCGGGATGCCCTTCTCGTGGACGCGTGCGACCTGATCTGGAAGTGCCGCATGATCAAGTCCCCCTGCGAGGTGGAAATGATCAAGAAGGCCTCGCAGGCCGTGGTGCGTGCCTATGGGGACCTTGTGGCGAATTTCCGCCTGGGCATGTCGGAGCGCGATGTGGCGAGAATGTTTCGGAATGCCATTCTGCAGTATACCGAGGACTGCGAGCCTCCCATCGCGACCTCCTCGGGCAGAAGAATCGTGATGCCGGATACCCCCTCCTATTATGACGAGGTATCCATAAAGGTCGGCGACCGCATCGCCTTCGAACCTCTGCCCACCTACAAAGGCTACCGGGGCAGTTGCGGCCGCGTGTTCCATGTCGGTCCGATTCCGGACGAAGCCTTGAAGATGTCGGAGGCCGTGGACCGCGTCCAGGCCTCGGTCATGGCAGCCATCAAGCCCGGAATCCAATCCGGTTCCCTGGTCGAGATGATTACGGAGGAGTGCAGGGAGGCCGGCATCGCCATGACGGGTGAATCGGACGACCAGATCGGACACGGCATGGGCCTGGATTTGCACGAGCCGCCCATGATCGCCCGGGGCGAGAAAGCGGTTTTGGAGGAGGGAATGGTGCTGGCCGTCGAAATCTGGCAGGTGGATTGGAGCGGCGTGAGCGTGGTGCAGGGGAAGCTTGTCCCGGAGGTGTACGGAAACGAGGACCTCGTGGTGGTTACGAAGACCGGTTGTGATCCCCTGCCGTCATTCCGCAAAGAGATCCGGGCGCTGTGCGGTTAAGCGTGGTGAGCGAGGGCTGGCGCCGGGGGTTTTTCGCCAAGGGGGGCAGGGATGGACGCGAAAAAGGTCGTGGTGATCGGGGCCGGCATCGGGGGGCTTTCGGCCGCCTACTGGCTGCGCCGATGCGGATACGAGGTGGAGATTCTCGAAGCGTCCGACCGGCCGGCCGGACGCATGGTCACGCTGGTGCACAAGGGTGACCGCGTCGACGTGGGGGCCCAGTTCTTCCATACGAGCTCCCGCTACGGCTTTGAATTGATACGAGCCGTCAACCTGGAGAACACGAAAAGAAAGATCAGCGGCAAGAAGGTGCAGTTCGCCCTTCGCGACGGTTCTCTGTACCTGTACGACCACCGGATGCCCTATCTCAAGATGCTGGGCTGGAGAGGAAACGCGAAGCTCGCCTGGTTCATTCTCCGGTACGTTTTTCTCGGCCGCCGCTTCCCGGTCTATCATACCTTACGGGATATCCCGGAGTACGACAATGTTCGCATGATGGAAATATGGGGAGCGCCTGCGGATCAGCCGCTCCGGGACTTCATCCTCACAACGATCGGTGCATCCGAGAGCGGAGCGGCACTGGACCAAATGAGCCTTTACGATTTCGTCCGCTCGCTGCGCATCACGATGTTCAGCAGCTTCGTCGGCCTTACGGGGGGAATCGCTTCCCTGGCCGAAGAACTGGCCAGGAGACTCCCGGTGCGGTTTGAGGCCCCCGTCAGGCGGGTGGTCGTGGAGAAAGGACGGGTCGTGGGGGCGGAGCTGGAAGGAAGCGGTTCGGTCCGGAAGGCAAATCATGTCGTTGTGGCCGTCACGCCCCCGGCGGCTGCCTCCCTGCTGACGGATGAACTGGCGGAACAGCGGAGGTTCTTCCAATCCATCCCCGTGACCCCGCAGGTGATGCCGGTCTTCTTCCTGAACCGCCGGTTGCCCGCAGATGTGTGGAGCTATTTCACCGATCCCGGCCTGCAAAGGCCCTTTCTTTTTGCGGTGGACGAACACAACAAGATTCCTGAAATGAGCCCGCGCGGGAACGCAATCCTGACCCTGTGGCCCGGAGAACAGATGCCCCCCGAATGGGTGTGCAAGCCGGACGAGGACATCCTCCGGGAGGCCCGGAAGGATCTCGAGGTCATGCTGCCCGGCGTCTCGTCCTCGGTCGAGGAAGGGTTGGTGGTCCGGCATCCGTACGTGATGGCGGCCTGCTCCGTCGGGTCCATCGGCCGCATCATCGACTTCCGCAGACGGGCCGAACGGCTCAAGGGGATCTCCTTCGTCGGGGACGTCTTCGGCATCGGCATGGAGGGCGCGATGGCGAGCGCCGCAGAGGCTGTCCGGCGGATCTGTGGGAATGGGGCGGCGGTCGGTCCGCTGGCGTAACCGAAGGGGTTGAAAGATGGCCGTTCGCATCGTTCGGTTGGGTACCCCTCGCGTACCGGGCGAGGGGCTCCGTCTGGGCACCGTTCGAAGGCCGCCTCGCGGCGTGAGGAAGAGCCAATACGGTTCTCTCGATTATTTTGATGTTTGGTTTCCCAATCTGGCCCCGAGCGCGGAGCTGGTCGCATGGGCCAAGCTGGAACCCTTCACCGAGAGGCGGTGGAGGACCTATGCGAAGCGGTATCGCACCGAAATGGGCAAGCCGGAAAACGCGCGGCTGCTTGATGTGCTGGCCGCCCTTTCGCATCAAACCGACTTTTCCGTAGGTTGTTATTGCGAGAACGAGGACCGCTGTCACCGGTCGCTGCTTCGCGATCTGCTCGGGGAGCACGGCGCGAAGCTTCTCTAGGAACCATCGGCATGGAGGATGGAAAGAATGGAAGGGAAAGAGAACCGTCTGCAAGCTCCGGGATTCGATATAGAACCGATCTATGTCGAACTCGCGGGGCGGATTGTGGATGCGGACAAGGTTCGCGCGCCGCAGATTCTGAAGAGGATGTTTTCTGTGGAGCAAGCCGAAATCATACGCCTGATGCCGGCCACCGCGGAGCAGGTCGCCGAGACGCTGCGCCGGGACAGGGAAGAGGTGGAGAGGAGCATCCGAGAGCTCGTACGAAGAGGCGCCCTGCTCGTATCGGGCAAGGGGGAATGGAAGCTCCCTTCCAGCATGGTTCATATTCAGGATTATGGATGCGCCAATCCGGAATTCGACGGCGAGCGCGGAGAAGAATTCTTTGAACTGTTCAAGGCCTTGCGGACGGAGAAATCGTACCTCGAAATGATCGCTCTCTACCTGGCCGAGGAGGGGAAGGAGTCGCGCAGGGTCAGGGTTCTGCCGAGATGGAAAGCGGTCAAGAACATACCGGGCGCGATGCCGTGTGAAGATCTTCGCGAGATTCTCAAGGCCTATGACGGAAGGCTCAGCACAAGTCGCTGCGGCTGCAGACTGATGGTCAATGACAGACATTGTGCCGTGCATGAAGGCACCCGCCCCGAGGAGGGGCATTGCATTCACTTCGACAAGGCGGCCGACTATTACGTTCAAGTGCTTGGCGTGGGCAGATATCAGGGATGGCAAGAGGTGTTCGAGAACATGGAGATCCTGGAGAAGTCCCCGATCTATCACACGGTGGACAACAACCGGGACGTCAAGTTCATCTGCAACTGCTGTTCGTGTTGTTGCGACATCAACTGGCCGGCAACCAGGACAGGAAGCTTTGCCGTCAAGGACATTATTTCCCCGAGCCGGTTTCTGTGCGTCGTCAGCAGGGAGAAATGTTCGGGATGCGGGATTTGCGTCACGAAATGTCCGTTCTTCGCCATGGAGATGAACGGGCATGAGAAAAGGGTCGCTGTCGATGCCGAAAAGTGCATGGGGTGCGGCGCCTGTGTCGTGAATTGTCCGGATCAGGCCTTGAAGTTGAAGCTGGTTCGGCCTCCGGAGCACATCCCGGAGATGGGAAGACCCTTTGTGGACGTGAGTTTCGAGCCGGGCGGGTGAGCCGCAGCGTAACCGTCTGCTGCGAGCCGCACCTTGCGCGATGGGTGGAAAGAGAATGCCGCTGTTTCATTGCCCGGTGGGCGCGGTTTTCTACGAAGGAGACGGCTGCATCCGTTGCGGGTTGTGCGTGGCAACGACGAAGGAGCAAGCGGTCGAGGCTTCCAGGAGAATCCGGGAATTCCTCAGGGCCCAGGCCAGGACGCGGCAACAGAGGTACGTCATCAAGAAGATAGCCGTATGCGGCAAGGGGGGGGCCGGAAAGAGCACAATCGTTGCTCTGCTGGCAAACGCTTTGAAGGAGTGTGGTTACTCCGTATTCGTCCTGGACACGGATGAGTCGAATCCGGGGCTCTTCCGAATGCTCGGTTTGGACAAGGAGCCAAGGCCTCTTCTGGACCTCTTGCGCCGTTTTTCGTCGGGTGGGGCCGAACCGGACCCCGAATGGCTGGCAAGAGACAAGATTTCTCTTGAGGACATTCCTTCCGAATTCCTTTTGCAGAGCAATGGCCTTGGATTCATGATGGTGGGGAAAATCGAGGACCCGTTCCAGGGTTGCGCCTGTTCGATGGCGGACGTAACCCGGGACCTCATGCTCAAACTGGCTCTGAAAGACAAGGAGGTCGTTCTGGCGGACCATGAGGCCGGGGTTGAGAGCTTCGGCAGGGGCGTGGAGAGAGGGGTCGATACGGTACTCAGTGTCGTCGAACCCTCCTTCGAGTCCCTCGCCCTGGCCGAAAAAATCCGTTACATGGCCGAGGGCATCGGCATTGCCAGAATCCGTGTCATCCTCAACAAGATACCTTCGGAGGATGTCGAGGAAAGAATCATCGAATCGCTTTCAAAGAAAGAGATGAAGTGGCTTGGCGCCATTTACGTGGATCCCCGGATCATCGAGGCGAGTTTTCTGGGCCAGGCGATCGGCAAGTCAAGGGCCATGGAGCGGATGAGGACGATCGCGCGTCTGATGCTGGATGAGGCCGAGATGAAATACGACCCGTAAGAAATACCTGACGGAGGAGCGAATTCCATTTGGATTACCAGCTCACCCATAGTTGCAATGCGGGCGGACCCTGCACCTGTTCTACGGGCGAATCCTGTATGACCGACGCAGACTGTCCGGCCGGAGGCTGCGGCGGCCCCGACTGCTGCCCGGGGGCTTCGGGCGACTGCAGACCCTGGCGACGAACCTGGCCGCCCTGTACAAGGCCCTCGGGGGCGGATGGTCCGACCCCGAGGCGCCCCGCCGGGATGCCGACGCCCGGCGGACTCGAACGGCCGCGGCGGGTTCGAGAGATTGACGGCGCGTCCGGCCTGGGGTAGAAGAGGACCAGGAGGGAAACAGGTGAGGCTCGTGTCGACGATCCAAGAACCGCGGGTGCTGCTCCCTGAGGAGGTGGACCGTCTTGCCGATGCACTGGCGGAGCGTTGCCGGTCGTTGCCGGTCGTCCTGCTCTACCTCCACGGCGCTCACGCAAAAGGGACGCAGAGCGCCCTGAGCGATCTGGACCTGGCCGCGCTCCTGGATCTCCATGCGGGCCGGGACCGGCGCACGAGGATCCGGGTTGCCTCGGAGCTGGAACAGGTGTGCGGGCGTGACGACGTGGATTTGGTAGTCCTCAACACGGCCGGTCCGATCATCGCCGACCGCGTGGTTCGCCACGGCCGGCTCGTGTATGCGGCGAGCGAACGAGAGAGGATCGCCTTCGAGGCGGCAGCCGTCAAGAAGGCGCTGGACTTCCGCTTTTTCTCCAGGGTCTATGACGATGCTCTTTTCAGACAGATCCGGGAGGGACGCTTCCTTGATTGACCGGGAAATCGTGGCCACGCGCCTGAGCAAGCTTCGCCAGGCCCTCCGCAAGCTGAAGGTCCTTGCTGCCGAGCCCCGGGAGAACTACCTGGCCTCGGAGACGGATCAGGCGCTGGCCGAGCATTTCCTGCGGCTTGCCCTGGAGGCTATGCTGGACACCGGGAACCACATCGTGGCGGCCAGGGGCCTTCGAAAACCGCTCCAACTCCGTGAGATTCCGCTCATTCTCGCAGAAAACCGGCTCATTCCATCCGTGCTGGGCGACAGACTCGCCCGCGCCGCCGGGCTGCGGAACAGGCTCGTGCACGGCTACACGGATATCGACCACCGGATCCTGTTCAGCCTGCTTCGGGAAAACCTCGCCGACCTGGAGGCGTTCGCCGCGGCCGCGGCCGAGCTGACCGAGGGTGGGTAAGCGAGCCCGGGAGCCGAGGGTTCCGCGATCGCGGCGCAGCCCCCATGCCTTCATCCGGGTCGGCAGATCTTGAAGAACCCGGGTGCCGGGGTCCCGAGCGGAGAACCGGCGGGGACTTCTTTTGCCGCACTACGCGGCAGCCCCTCTCCGGTATTTCGCCTGCATCCGGTAGAATCCCGCCACGGTGAGCACGGGAAGAACGAGGCTCGCGAGGATGACGCAGATCAGGAGATTTCCGAGTTCGTCGTACCGGCCCCGTTCGATGACGAAGATGGTGTTCACATATTTGGTCGCCAGGTTGCTGGCCGACAGGGCCAGGTTGGTGAAAGCGGCCAGCACCGCGAAGTAGGTGGCCTTCTGGCTCCGGGGCGCCTCACGGGCGATCCAGGCCAGCATCGGGATCATGGCCACCTGCCCCAGGGGGGAGTCGGCCATCGTGTCGATGATGGCGATCGTGCGGGCGCCGAAGCCGAAGGTCGCCTCGGTCCACTCGTGGAGCCCGTAGAACATGGCGAGGTACGGCAGGGACATGATCGTGCCGTACAGAGACAGGAAGACCACGATATAGGGGACCGACCGCCGGGCCATCCAGCCCCGAAGGGCGACCATGCCGACGATGACCAGGATGGCCGAGATCTGGCGCAAGGTGCCGAAGAAGGCCTCGTCGAAACCGAGCACATCGATCTGCCACCACCCGGCGCCCGCGCCCGGCGTGGGCATGGCCCGGAAGACGAACACGATGACGGCGATGCCCAGGATCTCTCTCCTCTTGTCCGCCTCCATCTCCCGGAGCAGCTGGAGCATCAGGAACACGATGATGCCCAGAGACCCGAACAGAATGATCTCCTCCTTGAGACCGAGCTGCGAGAGTCCGACCGCCAGGGTCACTGCGACGAAGACGGCGCTTCCGCCCAGAATGGACCAGTTCGGGGAGGGCTTCCCCTCCTGGGGCGTGAGCATCCGCTGGATTTCATCCTCCTTGAATCCCTGCCGCCGGAGCCGCTTCCTTCTCTGCCGGCTCATCATGTCTCCCAGGGTGACGCCCGCCACGGAAAGGATCGGGATGAGGAGGGAAATCTTGTACATGAGTGCGTAGGAAAAGACCTTGGCCAGCCATCCGCCGAGCCCGGCCACGAGCGCGCCTCCGCCGACGATCGCGATGCGGCCGAGGGTCTGCATGGTCACGTGCATGCGCGGCAGGTCTTCCTGGGGGATCGGTGTTCCGTCCTCGCGAAAGGCGGGCACGGCCTCCACCGTCATGGCGTCCGCGACCACGTCCTGAAGCATGAACCCGATCGGCGCGAGCAGGGCGGAAAGGATGTACCAGACGTCCGCGGGCAGGAGGCCGGCCATCGACTCCTTGTAGCCTGTCAGTCCCACCATGATCAGGAGGCTCGCGGCCATGAGCGCGGCCCCGAGATAGACAAAGCCCGATTTCCAGCGCCAGGCCAGGTCGACCATGTGTCCGATGGGCATCTTGAGTGCCCAGGGCATGCCGGCCCAGAAGCCCAGGCCGGCCAGAAAGGCGGCGCTCAAACCGAGCTCCTCCTTGACGAAGAAGGACTCGATGATCCCGGTGAAGCTCGAGACGCCCGCCGCGAAATAGACCATCAGGGGGGGCAGATAGCTCACCCGAAACTCGCGGAAGATGCCCAGGAAGTCCCCCTTCAGCCATTTCCAGAATGCTCTCATGCCCGAATGCCTCTCCACGTCTGCAGCGGCCCCGCGGGAATCGCGGACGAGCAACTATCTCGTTGCGGCTTCCTGATTGTCAAGCGCAGGCGCGGCAGGTACGGCGGAAGCGGGGCGACTTGGGTGCTTGAACCGTGGGCCGGAAGAGTTACTGCGTTTCCCGGGCCGTGTCGACCGGGGCAGAGGTGCGGGATTCCAGGTAGGCCTTGAAGAATCGGCGGACCTGCTCGAATTCGGACCGGATCTCGGCCAGGAGCTGAAGCGCAGGATCCGGGCCGTCGTCGACACGGAGCTGCTCGAACCGGCGTGCGATCTGCTGCATGCCGCTTGCCCCGGCGCTCGCGCTCGCTCCTTTGACGGAGTGCGCCCGGCACCTGAGCGCCTCCCGGTCGCCTTCGTGCACGGCCGACTCGATCGCCTTGAGCTGTTCTTCCGTGTTCGAAAGATAGGCTTCGATCAGCTCGGCCTCGAAGGCCCGGTCTCCGTCCGCGATTGCCTGAATCCGTTGGATGTGCACGGGCTTTCGCCTGGGGGCCTCGGATTCCGGAGCAAGCCGGGCAGGGCCGTCGCCGGCCAGGTGCCTATCGAGCATATCCTTCAGGGCCAGGGCGGTCACGGGCTTCCCGATGTAGTCATCCATGCCGGCCCGGAGGCATGTCTCCCGGTCTCCCTTCAGGGCATGGGCCGTCATGGCGATGATCGGGATGTCGTGCCGGAGGACTCCGGATTCCGGATCCCGTATGGCCCGGGTGGCCTCGAATCCGTTCATCTCCGGCATCTGAACGTCCATCAGGACGAGATCGTACGGGATCGTCCCGAGGGCCGCCAGCGCCTCCTTTCCGTTGGCGACGGCGTCGGCCCGATACCCGAGCTTCTCGAGGATGCGCAGGGCCACCTTCTGGTTGACCGTATTGTCCTCGGCCACGAGGATGCGGGCCCTGCGCTTCCTCTCCTCCCGCAGCGTATGCCGAGTGATGATTGGCCGGTCGCGCCTGCCGGCCACGGGGTGTGGCGCCGTTGCCCGGCCGAGCACGGTGACCAGACAGGCATGGAGCTGCGACATCTTGACCGGTTTGGGAAGGTAGGCGGCGAACCCGATCTGCTGCAGTTCGGCGGCTTCCCCTCGACCCCCCACGGAGGTGAGCATGACGAGCCGGGTGTCGCGGATCCGCGGATCTTCCTTGATCTTCTTCCCCAGGGTCTTTCCATCCATGCCGGGCATCTGCATATCGACCAGGGCGACCCGAAACGGGTCCCCGCCCTCCCGGGCCCGCAGGAGCATCTCCAAGGCCTGCTCTCCGTGCGCCGCCTGCTCGAACCGGCAGCCCCAGCAGCGCAGCATCTCCCGGAACACCATGCGGTTGGTCGCATGGTCGTCGACAATGAGGATCCGGGCCTCGCGGATGTTTTCCGGCAGCACCCTCGCGTCTGTCTGTCCGGCCGGCTGCTTTTCCAATTCAATCATGAACCAGAAGGTGGAGCCCTTGCCTTCCCGGCTCTCGAAGCCGATCCGGCCGTTCATCAGCTCGACCAACTGCTTCGATATGGCCAGGCCCAGGCCGGTTCCCCCATACCTGCGCGTGATGGACGCGTCCACCTGCGAGAAGGACCGAAAGAGCCGGTCGCGTCTGTCCGGGGGGATTCCGATGCCGGTGTCGGTAACGGAGAAACGGAACGTGGCGCGCTCCTCGGTCTCCTTCTCCACGGTCACCCGAATGTGCACCTCCCCCTGTTCCGTGAACTTGATGGCATTGCCCGCGAGGTTGATCAGGATCTGCCGGATACGGCCCGGATCTCCGCGGACCAGGGCGGACACCTCCGGATGGATGAGCAGGGAGAACTCCAGGCCCTTGTCGTTCGCGCGCATGGCCAGTATGTCCGTGACATCCTCGACCATGGCCCGCAGGTCGAAGTCGAGAATCTCCAGATCGAGCTGTCCGGCCTCGATCTTGGAGAAGTCCAGGATGTCGTTGAGGAGGGTCAGCAGGGCATCGGCCGAGGCGTGGATCGTCCTGGCGTATTCGTACTGCTCGGGCGTGAGGTCGGTTTCGAGAAGCAGCCCGGTCATCCCGATCACGCCGTTCAGGGGGGTGCGGATCTCGTGGCTCATGTTGGCGAGGAACTCGCTCTTGGCGGTGCTGGCCTCCTCGGCCCGCAGGGCGAGGAGATTGGCGTGCCGGATGGCCTGCTCGAGCTGCCGGTTTGCCTTTTCCATTTCCTGATGGGCCCGGAGCAGATCGTTTTCCGCGTTCTTCCTCTCCGTGACGTCCCGTGCATTGATCACGACCCCGGACACGGCCGGGTCGTGGAGAAGGTTCTTTCCGACCGTCTCCAGAGGGACCCAGGAGCCGTCCTTGCGCCTCATGCGGTACTCGATCGTGCGGATGAGTCCAGGGGTTCCGAGTCCTTCCTCGAAACGCGCTCGCACGAGCGGCAGGTCGTCCGGATGAACGAGCTCGAAGGGGCTCTTGCCGACAAGCTCCTCGGGTTCGTATCCGAGGATCCGCTTGCTCGTCGCGCTGACGTACCGCCGCGTGCCTCCGGCGTCGAGAATCGTGATCATGTCCGAACCGTTCTCCACCATCGACCGAAAGCGCCGCTCGCTCTCGTGCAGGTCTTCGAGCGACCTCTCCAGGTCCCGGGTCTTCTGCCGGACCAGGTCCTCCATCCTGGTTCGGTACCGGTTCACTTCCTCGGCGGCGGCGATCATGCTCTGATTGAGCAGGATGAATTCCCGGTCCAGGCTGCCCGAGAAGACAACCCCGGAGCCGCCGGAGGCCAGTTCCTCGGATGCGGCCCGGGCCTCCTCGATGGAACGGTAAATGGAGGTGAAATAGAGGGCCACGAGAAGCGTGCAGATGAGCAGGCTCATGGCCGAGAACAGGGCGATGACGGCGTTGCGTCCCGCATCCTCGTGCGTGCTGAGGGCAAAGGAGTTGATCACGACCAGCGTGAGCAGCAGGAAGACTACAAAGGAGGCGAACTTGCCCCTCAGGGAAAAGAGGTGAGTTTCCCGGAATCTCTCGCCGAGTTCATGGAGGGTCTTTTTGGCCTGCGAGCGCAACGCCAGGGTGAGGAAGTCCGAGACCACGTAGGTGATGTACAGATAGACCAGCAGGGCGATCAGGCCCGCCCGTACCCCGAGGAGGATCTGCTCCAACCCGGCTCCGTGGACGGCCACGAGGCCGAGGAGGATCAGGAGGAGCGTGAGCCCAAGGATTCCCGCGGTTACCGTATTCCACAGGGGAAATCGCGACAGGGCATGCAAGAGACCGTGGAGTTTGTCGAGCGGGAGGTTCGTCGCAAGGCTCATCCCGCGCACGCTGTCGTTGATGATGCGCAGCCTGCCCAGTTCCCACCGGCGCCCGAAGAGCCGGGCGAGCCCGAAACAGACGTAGTGGGCGAAGGAGGTGAGCGCGAGGAAGCCGACGAGGGCATGGACCATCGGTTCCGGAAGGATCTTCAGAAAGGCGGTGTATTCCTGGATGTAGAGGTAGCCGTAGAAATAGAGAAACCCGTAAAGGGAGGCGGCTTGTCCTGCAAGCACGCTGATCAGGGACACGGCGAAGGTGTAACAGGTCGCCCTTGCCAGCCAGCAGAAAATCCGCATAGAAACCAGCCTTGTGGGAAAGCGGTCACGGAGGTTCGATTGGAATGAACCCATCTATCCATTCATCGGAGGAATCCCTGGGATTCATGAGCGTTTCGGCTCGGGTGCGAACCCCGAGAGGTGCGCCCGGAACCGTGGCGTTTCCCCGCCGATGCCCGTGTAGAGCGTCCGACGCTGCTCGACGCATATTGCGACCTCAAAAGCCGCCATTTCTGCGAAGGCAGGAATCCGGAAAGGCAAGGAGACCGGATGCCGGGTCAAGCCCGGAATGGCTAGCACCGTAAGGGGATCTATGACGCAAGCCGCCAGGTTGGTTCCCGCTAAACGGATTCGGCAGCGGCGATTTCGAGGAGCCGGTCCGCCAGCCGGGTGATATAATCCCTCCCCTTTTCCCCCTCTTCGAGCGCCTGCACCCAGCGTGGGGGAAGGGCTTGCGCGCCGTGATGGGCGCCGGCTACGGCGCCGGCCATTGCGCCGATGGTGTCCGCGTCGCCGCCGAGATTCACGGCCCGGATGATCGCGGCCTCCGCGTCCTGCGGGCTGGAGAGCACCGCCCAGAGGGCGGCGGAGACGGAGCAGGAGGCCTTCGCGTCGGTTCCCAGATAAAGGGCGGCCTCTTCCGCAGAGGCCGAAAGGTTCTCGGCGATCCAGCCGAGCGCGTCGACGAACTCCTTGGGGCCGGCCAGCTTGAGGCTCTTGAGGAAGGCCCTCGCATCCAGTTCCGCGCCCTGAACCCGGGTTGCGATGGCCCAGCGGACCGCGATCGCCTGGAGGCAGGCCCCGATTCGTCCGATCGGGTGCGTGTGGCCCGTGATTTCCGCCTGCCTTGCCGCGGCCTGAACCATGGCCTTGGTATCGCGATAGAAGGCGAGGGCCACCGGCGCCACGCGCATGGCCGCCCCGTTCGCGTACGAACCGCCCGGCGGGGCGTATTTCGATGCGGCCTCGCGCCAACCCATCCCGTCCCGGATTGCCGAAAGGATCCTCTGCGCGTTTCCTCCGTACCCACGGTCCTGATGGAAGTTCTCGGCAAAGCGTGCGGCCACCCGATCCGGCTCCAGGCGCCCCGGCGTCTCAAGCAGGGCCTCGGCGAGCCCGATCGTCATCTCGGTGTCGTCCGTGTAGGTACCCCGCCCCCGCCTTGCGGGAAGCATCTCGGTCACCCGGTCGTAGCGCGCCCGGATCACCGCATTCGACATGCCCTCCAACGGCATGCCCAGGGCATCGCCTGCCATGGTGCCGAGAAGGGCGCCGCGAAAGCACTCCTTCAGGGCGTCCCGGCACGGTTGGTCCGACAAAGGGCCCCCTTCTTCTATTTGCCGAATTATCGCTCTACTATCACAAATCGTCAGGAAGTCCCAGATCTGATAGTATTATTTTTTTCCAGGCCCAACAGAAACGGAGAAGATCGGATGCCCTTGGCCTCTCGGAAACGCAGAAGAAGCCGCATACCCCTCGCATCCTTTCTGCTTGGCTGGTTCTTCCTCTGTGCGGGCTTGGAGAACGCCTCGTCCGAAGACCTGATCGGGCGCGTGAGCGAGGAGTTGAAACAACGGGTATCCCGCCAGCAGGAGGGGCAGGGGGCTTCGTTCTGCAGGAGGGAGGCCCTCTGCGGGCGGGCCGTGCTCGCAGGCTTTTACAGGGATCGAGCCTTCCGGCCCGCATGGATGGAACCGGACGGCCGTTCCGCGCAGGCACAAAGCCTCGTTGCCTCGATCCGGAAGAGTTCGCTCGAGGGGCTGACGCCGGATGTCTACCATCTGGCGGTGCTCGAGGCCCTGCTCGAGAGCGTGGACAACGTCCTTTCCGCAGGGGCAACGCCCGAGCCGGCGGTCCTGGCCGATCTGGAGATCCTGCTCACGGACGCCTTTCTCATCTATGGGTCTCATCTTCTTTCGGGACGCGAGGAACCTTTTCGAGCGAAGCCGGCGCGATTTCAGCTCAGGCTGCATCCGGGTCGAGGCCCCGGTCGATCTGGCGGCCTACGTGCTGCGGGGAAATCCGAAGTGGACCCGGGAGGCGATCCTCTCGGCGATTGAGAGCGGGAAGACACGAACCGTCCTGCTCCCCGAGCCCATCCCGGTGCACCTCCTGTACTGGACGGCCTGGGTGGATGCGGAGGGCGAACTGTGCTTTCGCGACGATGTGTACGGTCGGGACGGGCCGCTCGACGAGGCGCTCAAGGAAGGGCCGCTCGCCTACCAGTAGCGGACCCGCCCCACGTCGACGTGGACGAAATCCGGCGCCGGATAATACCCCACGCCGCCGCCTTTGAGGCGGATGGCCGCCCGGCGCAGATCGGCGAGGCGGTAGCCCGGCAGGCGTATGTCGATGGCCTTGCCGTCCAGATGCAGGCTGTTCCTGGCCACGCCGTGGCCTTCGGCCCGCAGGAGGGCGTTTGTCTTGGGAGAACGGTACCCGGAAATCACGTGAAAGGGGGCACAGGCGTCCAGGGCCTCTCCGAGGGCATGCACCAGATTGAGGAGGCGTATGTCGATGGCCTTGATCTCGTCCGTTCTGTGGTCCCGCAGGATGTGGTTGATCTCGGCCAGGGCCTGTTTCCGGTAGCTGCCCTTGGACCAGTAGACCGCCTCGAGCTTTTCTCCGGTGTGGGTGTTGAAAAAGGTCAGCCGCCTTTCCGAGGTCGAGGGTTCCAGGGCCGCTGCGATCGCACGGCCCGGAAGGGCCGTCGCAAGCAGGCCGAGGGAACCCCACCGTAGGAAAAGTCGTCGGCTTATGTGGCATTCCCGATCCACTGTCTCGTGATCTGCCGGTCGCATTTTCCGAGTCTTTTTCGTGCTAACCAGTCGAACCGGCTCGAAGAATCGGTTCGCCGCGAGTCTGCCGGGCCCTGTAAGACTACATTTCCCTCCGCGAGATAGCAAGAAGCGTGCCCTGAAAAAGTCCGTTCATTTCCGGAATCTCCGGATCAGATCGAGGAACTGCGATGTCCCGGCCATTTCGGTCAGGAAGGCCTTCTCGGTCGCCAGATGAGACAGGAGATCCGCATTCCGGGAGGCGTACATCATCGCCTTGATGGCCGCCGCGGCCTTGGGCGGGACTTGGGCGATCCGTTCCGCCAGGGCTTGCGTTTCCGCCAGGAAGGCGTCTTGCGCGTAGAACCTGCTCACGATCCCGAATTTGCGCGCCTCCTCCTCGCAGATCGCCTCGCCGGTCAGCGCGACTTCGAGGGCTCGGGAGATCCCGAGCATCTTCGGGAGGAAATAGTTCACACCTCCGTCGCCGGTGAGCCCGATGAGAGAGTAGGCGTAGTGGAGGCGGAGCCTTTCGGTGGCCACCCGGAGATCGCAGGCAAGGGCCAGGGCCGTGCCGTAGCCGGCCGCGAGCTCATTGACGGCCGCGATCACCGGCTTGGCAGCCTGCCGGATCTCGGCGATCGCCTTGTGCGCGATGGTGGCCATGATGTCGATGCGGCCCGCAGGATCCGGGTCGGCGGCGATTTCGGTCACGTCCGCCCCGACCGAAAAGGCCCTTCCCTTTCCGGTGATGACCACGACCCGGGTCGTCTCGTCCGCCAGCGCCCGGCAGAGCGCTTCATGGGCCTTGCGGGCCAGCTCTGTGCTGAAAGCATTGAGCTTCTCGGGCCGATTGAGGACGACCCACGACACAGGGCCGCGGGTTTCTTGGAGTACGGGCTCGGAAGACATTTCGGCTCCAGGGTTATTTTGTGCAATACTGCTCGACCAGCACGAACTTGGTTACCTTGCCCGTGGGGGTCCTGGGAAGCGGGGCGTCCGTCCAGATGATCTTCTTCGGGACCTTGAAGCCTGCGATCCTCTCCTTGCAGTACTGGATCAGGTCCTCTTCCGTGACGGACGCGCCCGGCGCCTTGACGACCACGGCGGAGACCATCTCGCCCCAGGTGTCGTGCGGGAGCCCGATGACGGCGCAGTCCGCCACGGCCGGGTGGCTGAGCAGGGTCGCCTCGACCTCCACGGCGAAGACGTTCTGGCCGCCCGAGATGATCATGTCCTTGACCCGTCCGGCGAGATAGAGGAAGCCTTCTTCATCGAATCTTCCCAGGTCTCCCGTGTAAACCCACCCGTTGCGGAACACCTCCCGGGTCTTCTCTTCGTTCTTGAAATAGCCGGCCGTGGCCGTGGGCACCCTGCCGATGACCTCGCCCACCTCGCCGACAGGCACATCCTTTCCCCGGGCGTCCACGACGCGCACCTCGGCGGAGAAAATGACCTGGCCCACGGAGTCGGGCTTCCTCTCCTTCTCCTCGGGCCCCATCTGCGTGAGGATCCCGGTCTCTTGCAGGCCGTAATACTCGTAGAGGTTGGGGCAGATGCGCCGCTTGACCTCCTCGCGCAGGCTGGGCGCCAGGGGCGATGCGGCGAATACCAGGGCCCGCAAGGAACGGAGGTCTCGCTTGTCCACCTCGGGAAGGGCCAGCGCGAAGCTCGCCATCGTGGGAACCCAGTTGGAGATCGTCACCTTCTCTGACTCGATCAGCTCGAGCATCTTCTGGGCCTGAAACTGGTGGATCACGTTCCTGGCGCCGGTGTACATCCCGATTCCGCACCATGCAAAGCCGACCCTGCCGAAGATCGGGAAGACGGTGAGGATGACGTCCCGGCGGGTCACGTCGTGAATCATGGCCATCACGAGAGCGTTGGCGTTGTTGTAGTGGGTGAGGAAATACCCCTTGGGCAGGCCCGTGGTGCCGGAGGTCAGGTTCAGATACTGGATGTCCTCTTCCGAGATCTCCACGGCCGGCTCCTCGGAAGAGGAGCGCGCGACCAGGTCCTCGTAGCCCACGGCGAAGCCGGGCAAGCCTTCGCCCATGCCCACGAAGTGCCGGATCTGCGGCAGCGCAGCCCGGATTTGCCCCGCGATCTCGGGAAACCAGGGGTCGAACAGGAGGGCCTGCGCCCCGCAGTGGGACATGAGTTCGATCATCTCCGCGGGGGCCAGGCGGTAGTTCAGGGGAATGCCGATGATGCCGGTCTTGGCCAGGGCGAAATAGATCTCCACGATCTCGGCCCGGTTCGTGCAGAGAAAGGCGGCCACGTCCCCCTTCTTCAGGCCCAGGGCCAGGAGCCCGTTGGCGAGGCGGTTGACGCGGTGGTTGACCTCCCGGAAGGAGAACCTCCTGCCCGTCGAAGAGCAGAAGATCGCCTCCCGATCGCCGTAGCGTATGGCCGCAACGCGGGCGATGTTGCCGACCGTGAGCGTTCCCGTGGCCTTCTGCGTCATGGCTCTCCCCCCAGAAATCGCCTGTTCGGAGCGGCGTCCGACCGACCGGGCAGGTCGTCCCCTTTCCCGTTTCCGATTGGAAGCCCCTCAACGTGGAATGACAGGCAGCTCGACGTGCGAAGGATGGGTTGCCGTGCGGTGGAGCGTCAACGTCGTGGGCAGCGCGTTTTCCGGGGTCCCGTCCGGGGCCAGGCGCGGATTCAACTCGAAATTCCGGTAGTCCGCGCCGGCGACGGCGATCCGGATCCTGTGGCCCTGCCTGAAGACCCAGGAGACCGGGACCATCTCGAACCTCAAACGGAGCGGTGTCACGCTGTCCAGGGCCTCGTCCACCCACTGTGCTTCCTTGTATCCGTGCCAGGGAAGCTCTGGTTTCACGTCCATCACCCCGTCCACGCGGTCGTCGTCCTCCCAGAGCCGGTGCCACCCGGCCCTGAGCTGCCCCTCCGCCACGTAGATGGATTCTCCCTGCGGCGCCACGTCGCAGAGATAGACGAAGACATCTGCGTCCCGCCGGTTGGATGTGACCCAAAGCTCCACAATGGGGTGGCCCGTCACCTCGGTGTCCTCGGCCAGCGGCTCGGTCTCGTACGTCAGGCATTGCGCGTCCTTGTCGGTCCGCATCATCAGCGAGTCCGGGTAGCCGATCATGATCCACCGGTCCGAGTTCGTGGAGCCGTAGCTGGACCGGTGCGTGAAGTCCACGTCGTAATCGTCCGCCCCCTGGCCGGTTCGGGTCGTTGCGAGCCGCCTCCCCTGGTCCAGAAAGTATGGCGTCACGACCTGGCGCGCCAGAGGCCACTCGTTTTCAGCACGCCATCCCTGGTTCATGACGTAAATGTAGACCGGGGGCTCTCTGTCGATCCCGTTGTCGATGCCCTTGAGGTAACGGTCGAAAAAGCGCAGCCGCTCCACGTTGTTCTGCTCCTCAAAGTCCCCTTCGTATGAAAAGTACTCGAGGTAGGCGTCCGGGATGCCCTGGTGGTAGCCGGGCCCGATGATCAGCTTGCTCGGCACCATCGTGTGGGTGCTGGCATAGGTCATTGGTGCGCCCTTGCAGAATGCGTCGTACCACCTGCCGATGTGGTAGATGGCGATCCCGGAGTCCTTGATTTCGTTCATCATGTAACCGGGGCTTCCGTCCAGAAAGGTGAGGTTCTCCCAGGGGGGAAGAAAGTGGCTGTCGAAAAAGGGCATCGCGTCCGCGATCTGCTGAAAGGTCGGGTTGAACAGGTGTTCGAAGGTGGCCCAGAAATACTTGTGCAGGAACCTTTTGACCTGGTCCGGGTAATGAATCCCCATCGGCGGAATGATGAAATCATCGAAGAAGATCGAAGGATCCCCCTGATCGGCCGTGGGAACCTCGTCCCAGAACTCGCCGTCCCGGTCCTCGTCAAAGGCCGGGGCCGCCGGCATCAGGCCGTAGTCCGGGTACGCCACATTCATGTTGAAGGCCTGGAGGAGCTGGCTGTAGCTCGAGATCCAGTTGATGGCCGCGATCCCGCCGGGCCGGAAGCCCTCGGTGTATCCCTCCGTCAGGATGACCTCGGGCGTGATGCATTTGAGCGCGGCCGGCCGGTTCCGGGCCGTGGCGAACTGGCTCCAGCCCACGTACGATCCCCCCACCATTCCCACGTTGCCGTCGCACCAGGGCTGCGCCGCCATCCAGTCGACGAGCTGCTTTCCGTCCTGCCCGAGGATGGGCGTGAAGGGGCCCTGCTCGCCGGTGGAGGCGCCGGTCCCGCGCATGTCCGCCGCGACGAGGGCATACCCGTAAGAGAGCAGCAGCTCTCCCAGGGAAGTCTTTGCAAAGTCGGTGGTCACCTCGCCCGCCGCAGGGTCGACCATGGCCCGGGCGTAGGGAGTGTACTGCAAGACCACCGGGAAGGAGGACCGTCTCGGACCGTCCGCGGGCAGGAACACATCCACGGCCAGTTGGGTTCTGTCCGGCATCCTCACGTACTGGGACGTCTTCGTGTAGCTAGCGTACTCCGGATAGCTGAAGCCGGAGTAAGTGAAGGGCGCACACACCTTTTCCGCCCCTGCGCTCGAATCGTCGTCACTGCCGCACGCAGTGAACAGAAACACGATTGCAGCGGCCGCGGCAAGAAGCATGCCCGAAACGTCCCGCGGTGATCGTTCCATGTGAGCCTCCTTCCCTCCGGGATTGAGGTTTGTCCGCCCGCCGATTACCTGGCCTGCATCCGGAGCGCCCCGTCCAGCCGGATGACCTCGCCGTTGAGCATGGGGTTCTCGACGATGTGCCGGGCCAGGATGCCGAACTCGACCGGCTTTCCCAGGCGGTTCGGGAACGGGACCATATGGCCCAGGGCGTCCAGGACCTTTTCCGGCAGGGCCATCAGCAGGGGGGTGCGAAAGAGCCCGGGGGCGATCGTCATCACACGGATGCCGTGCTGCGCGAACTCGCGCGCGATCGTCAGGGTCATCCCGTTGATGGCCGCCTTGGAGGCGCTGTAGGAGGCCTGTCCGATCTGCCCTTCGAAGGAAGCGGTGGACGAGGTGTTGATCACGACACCCCGCTCCCCCTCTTCGTTCGGCGAGTTCTTCAGCATCTGCTGGGCGGCGAGCCGGATCACATGCACGGTGCCGATCAGGTTGATCTGGAGGACCTTGTTGAAAAGGTCCATGGGCATCGGCCCGTCCTTGCCGAGGACCTTGGAGGGCCACCCGATCCCGGCGCAGTTGACGGCCACGTGAATCGCCCCGAATGCGCCCATCGTCCTGTCGATCGCGGCCTGCACGCTCGCCTCGTCGGTGACGTCCGTCCTGCAGAAGACGGCCCCCTTGCCCAGTTCCGAGGCAAGCCGGTTTCCCCCTTCCTCGTTCAGGTCCAGGATGGAGATCCTCGCGCCCCCCTCGGCCAGGGCGCGGGCCGTGGCCTCTCCCAACCCCGAGGCCCCTCCCGTCACGACCGCAACGATGCCGCTCGTCTTCATTGCCGCTTCTCCTTTCTTCCGCTGATAGAGAGGCTGCATTATATACATTATGAACCTTCGGGGCCAGCGGGCCGGGTCGAAGCCTGCGCCGAGGACCACGCAGACCGACAACCCCGCCCCTTTGCCGGCGGGATGTTGGACAACGACGGCGGGCCCCCGTATCCTTTCCGGATAGGGACCACAACCGGCTCGCGCCGCTTGGGCGGGCGACGGGCTTGGAGGAGACGATGAAGAAGGTTCGATTGGGAAGAACCGGCCTGACGGTCTCGGAGGTGGGGTTCGGAGGGATCCCGATCATCAACCTGGGCATGGAGGAGGCGGTCTCGCTCTTGCGCCACTGCTTCGAGCTGGGCATAACGTTCTTTGACACGGCCAACATGTACGGGGACAGCGAGAGGAAGATCGGGGCCGCCCTGGAGCCCCTTCGGGACCGGGTGGTCCTTGCCACGAAGACGCTCAAGCGGGATGCGGAGGGGGCGGCCAAGCACGTGGAGCTGAGCCTGGAGAACCTGAAGACCCGGGTGATCGACATCTACCAACTCCACCAGGTGGCCAACCGGGAGACCCTGGACGCGGTGCTGGCCCCGGGCGGGGCCTGCGAGGCCCTGGACAAGGCCCGCGCCGACGGGAAGATCCGTTACGTCGGCTTGAGCTCCCACAACGTCTGGATCGCGGCGGAGGCCTGCCGGACGGGCCGCTTCGATACCGTCCAGGTCCCGTTCAACTTCATCGAGCAGGACGCTGCAGAGGACCTCTTCCGGGTCGCCGCGGAGCTGGACATGGGCGTCATCGGCATGAAGCCCATGGCGGGCGGCGTGCTCGAGCGGGCGGATCTCTGCTTCGGTTTCCTGCAGCAGCACCCGAACGTCCTTCCCATTCCGGGCATGAGGGCCAAGCAGGAAGCGGACGAGATTGTCGGGCTCTACGAGAAGCGGCAGGCCCTCACGGCGAAGCAGTTGGAGGAAATGGAGCAGATTCGCTCGGAGCTCGGAACGAGGTTCTGCCGCCGTTGCGAATACTGCATGCCCTGCGATCAGGGCATCCACATCCCGACGGCCATCGGTATCCGCGCGTTTCTCAAGCGGCTGCCCCCGGCGATGACGATCGCCCTGGTCGGCGCGAACATGGAGAAGGCCGAGACCTGCATCGAGTGCGGGCAGTGCGTCGAGAAATGCCCGTACGAGCTTCCGATTCCGGATCTCATCCGGGAGAATCTCACCCTTTACCGTGACTATGTGAAGAAGCACGCCTGACCTTGCGGAAATCGAGAGAGATCTGGGGATGGGCCCTGTACGACTGGGCCAATTCCGCCTTTGCCACGACCGTGATGGCCGGGTTCTTCCCGGTCTTCTTCAAGTCCTACTGGAGCGCCGGCACGGATGTGAACACGAGTACGGCGCAACTGGGGTTCGGCAATTCCCTCGCGGGACTTACCGTCGCCCTGATGGCGCCCGTGCTGGGGGCCGTGGCGGACCGGGGAACGGCCCGCAAGAGGTTCCTGCTGGCCTTCGCCTACCTGGGCGTGCTCGCCACGGCCGGCCTGAGCCTGGTGGGGCAGGGGCACTGGGAGGCGGCCATCCTGGTCTATGCGGTGGGGGTGCTCGGTTTTTCCGGGGCCAACGTCTTCTACGATTCTCTCCTGCCCGAGGTGGCGGGCGAGGACCGGATCGACTTCGTCTCCGGGCTCGGCTTCGCCATGGGGTATCTGGGAGGCGGCCTTCTCTTCGCCCTGAACGTGTTTGCCGTCTTGCATCCGGAGATCTTCGGCGTCACGTCCGTGACGGCGGTCCGGCTGTCGTTCCTGACCGTGGCGATCTGGTGGGGCGCCTTCACCCTGTTCACCCTCTTCTGGGTGAAAGAGTCCGCTCACGCTCCACGGGCGGCGGGGGGCGGCAACATGTTCTCCGCCGGGTTCCGCCAGTTGCTGGAGACCGCACGGAAAAGGCGCCACTTGAAGACCGTCTTCCTCTTTCTCCTGGCCTACTGGCTCTACATCGACGGCGTGGACACGATCATCCGGATGGCCGTGGACTACGGTCTTTCCCTCGGGTTTGCCTCGAACGACCTCATTCTGGCCCTGCTGATCACCCAGTTCGTGGGGTTTCCGTCGGCGCTCCTCTTCGGCAGGCTGGGGCAGCGATGGAACGTGCGCAAGGCGATCTTCCTGGCCATCGGCGTCTACGTCTTCATCACGGTCTGGGCGATCCTGATGACGAAGAAGTCCGAGTTCTACGTGCTGGCGATCCTGATCGGAACGGTCCAGGGGGGGATCCAGGCCCTCTCGCGATCTTATTACTCGCGCCTGATTCCCAGAGGCCAGGCGGGCGAATTCTACGGGTTCTATAACATGCTGGGCAAGTTCGCCGCCATTGTGGGGCCGGCCCTGATCGGGCTGGCCGGGCTTGCCGCAAAGAGGGCGCTCATGCCGCCCGCCCCCTCGCCGGAACAGGCGGCGGCGGTGGCCCAGACGGCTTCCCGGTGGAGCATCGGGTCGCTGCTGATCCTCTTCCTCCTGGGCGGCACCCTGCTCTGCTTCGTTGACGAACAGAAGGGCCGCCGGGAGATGGAGCGCTACGAAAGTGCAACGATACGAAATCGGCGGACGGTCAGGAGCACGATCTTTCCTCTCTGACTCAGGTATTGTTCCAGCCTTGATATCTTATGTAAGGAATCCAGACCATTCGGAAGACATGGGAGCGTTTTCCTCATCCTTGTAGGCCTTGCAGAGGAGAGCCCTGAGCTGGTAGGTGCCCAGAGCAGGATCGTAGGGCGGGTCCGTGCTTGTCAGGACGTTCGCGTTCGACCGCCACACTCCGTACTCGGGACCTCCCTCTTCCGGAAACCACCAGCCGTACTGGACGTTGATCACTCGAGGATGGATTTGGGTGAGTCTCGCCCGCTGCCGGATCCTGCCCCGGACTGTTTCGATCCACACCCAGTCCCCTTCCCGGATTCCGAGCCGGGCGGCCGTGTCCGGGTGGATCTCGACCAGCGGATCCGGGTACTTTGTTCGTAACGAAGGAATCTGGCGGTGCTCTGAGCAGAAGAACTGCTGGATCCTCCCTCCGGTGGTCAGGATCAGCGGATAGAGTTCCGCGAGATCCGGCCTGCTGACCGGACTCTCCGGGGGCTCCTCGTAGTGAGGGAGGGGGTCGTATCCCAGCGATTCCAGGTACTGGGAGTAAAGCTCGACCTTGCCCGAAGGCGTCAGAAAGAAGCCTCTCTCTTCGTGCTTTCGGTACTGCAGAGGAACTGTTGCGAACCCCTTCTCCCGGAGCTGGTCAAAGGTGATTCCAAGCGGATCCAACTGGCGGTCATAGACTTCTCTGAGCGGGACGGTACCGGTGGAGAGCCCCAGCCGCAGTGCGATGTCCACGAAGACCTCTTCGTCAGGCCGGCTTTCGCCGACGCGGGTGAGCTTCTGTTGGACAAGAGCCACGTTGTTTGCGACAAAGGGGACTGTGACCACTTGGTCCACCTCGAGCCACGTGGCAGCAGGGAGAACAATGTCTGCGAGTTCCGCGGTGGGCGTCATGTAAATATCCATGACCGACAGGAAGTCGACGCTCATCAGAGTTTCGTGAACACGCCTGCTGTTTCCGTACGTCACGAGTGCGTTGTTGCCGAAGACGAGAAACGCCCGGATGGGGTAAGGCTCCCCTGTTCGGATCGCATGGAAGAGCGTCGGGATATGGGCCGACGGAAACAGAGCCTGCGCACCGCAGAGAACCTTGAACCGGTCCGCGCCCATCCGCCTGCCCGCCCGGTCGGCAGGGATATTCTCCGCCAGCAGGGGAGGGTCGCCCACGGCGTGCATACCCAGAATCCAGCCGCCGGGCACGTCGATGTTTCCTGTCACAGCCGGGAGCAGGGCTACGGCGCGCACCGTCTGAAGACAATTGGGCGTCTGTTCCAGGGCCACTCCCCATTCCAGGGCGGCGGGTCTCGTCTGGGCAAACAACCGGGCAGCAGCACGGATCTTGTCGGCGGGAACCCAGGTGATCTGCTCGGCCCATTCGGGCGGAAAGGCCTCGACGCGCCGGGCGAGCTTCTCGAACCCCGAGGTCCATCTCTCGACAAACGCCCTGTCGTGAATCTCCTCTCGAATGATGATGTTGAGCATGCTCAGGGCGAGAGCGTCATCTGTGCCCGGTCTCACCTGAAGCCAGATGTCCGCCTTTCGGGCCAACTCGGTCTGCCTGGGGTCCACGACGATGAGCTTGGCGCCCTTCTTCAGACACTCTCTCACCCTGAACTGGATCTCGCCGTCTGGCCCTGAGATTACCGGATTGTGGCCCCAGACGAGGACGCACCCGGGATTCACGTCCCCATAGTAATCGCAGATCGGGAGATCGCCATAGGTCATCATGCCCGTGAGGATCCTCGGGATGAAACACTGCGCCGTCCCCGGTTCGCACCAGTTCGGTGTGCCCAAGGCATTTGCGAAGCGCAGCACGTGCATAAAGTGATGCCTTCCCGTGCCCGTGCCGATGGCGATAGACTCAGGTCCGAAGCTTTGGATGATCTCCCGGATCTTGTGGACGATGGTCTCCAGCGCTTCATCCCACGAGATGGTCTTCCACTTTCCTTCCCCTCTTTTTCCCGTTCGTCTCAGGGGATGCCTGAGTCTGAGCGGATTGTACAGGTGCTCGATGCTCGAGAGGCCCTTCACACACATCCTGCCTTTGTTCAAGGGAGATTCAGGGTCCCCCTGTATCTTGACGACCCTTCCCCCTTGGACATGGACGAGAGCGCCGCAACCGCCATGACACATCCGGCAGGCGCTTCGGTGAATTCCGTCCGGCCGTAGGTTATTGGGATTCTCTGCATCCACGATCTCGCCCGCCGTCCTGCTTCCGGCTATGAGCCGGGCCGGTAAGAATCTTGCCGATCTCTGGCCTTACCCAAGAGCATGCGCATGCCCTCATCGGGCGGAAGCCGCCTCCATCAACTCTCCGAGCCGAAATCTCTCCCGTCCGACTTCCCTGTTTACCGTGCATCGTATGGGACGGCCGGAGAAGAGTTCAAAGATGCACCGGTTGCATCGAACGCACTTCTTGATCTCCTTCGTCTGTCCCCTCCGGACCTTGTTTGCCCACTCGGGGTCGGCGATGAAGGCGCGTGAAGAGGAGACGAGATCTGTCTTGCCTTCCAGAACGGCACGGGCCGCATTGTCCGGATTATGCAGGCAGGGGGTCACGACCGGAACAGACACCTCCTGTTTGAACCCGACTGCCCCGGAAAGCATGGTGCCGTCCTCCTCCGGCAGAAAGTGTTTTGCCTGCTCGTAGCACCCATCCGAGACATGCAGGTAGTCCAATCCTGCCCCGCATGCTGCGGCCGCCACTTTCCGCATCTCATCGAACCGGATTCCGTCTTCGTTGTGCTCATCCACCGAGAGTCGCGCACCCAGGGCCACGTCCTCCGGCAGGGCCTCCCTGGCTCCCCGGATGAGCCTCAAGAGGAAACGCATGCGGTTTTCCAGGGTGCCCCCATAGGCGTCCGATCGTTTGTTGTACCTTGGAGACAGGAAATCGTGGACGAGATACCCGTGGGGCGAGTGGATCTCGATTCCGTCGAATCCGGAGAGAACGGCCTTTCTGCAGGCACGCGTGAAATCGAGGATGAGGTCCTCGATCTCGTCCTTGGTGAGTTCTTCCGGGGCTTGGCCCTCCAGGGCCGGAATCCTGTTGGGGTATTTTTCATACCAGCGGACCAGGCTCTTGGGCAGGTTTCCGAGTTGCATGTGAATCCGGACCGGGGAGGCCCCCTTCGGCTTCACGCCGGAGTCCCCGCCGGCAGCCTGCACCCCCAGCCCCGGGGAGAGCTGGATGAACACCCTGGCCCCGTGCCGGTGTACGGTTTCGGTAAGGATCGACAGGGCGGCAACGTGTTCCGGCCCCCAGAGGTGGTGGATGTTGTAGATGGAGGTCCTGGCTGCCAGGGGGCTGACCGGGGTCGCCTCGAAGACGAGGAGCCCCAGGCCGCCTTTCGCCCGGGCCGCGTACCAGGCAACGGTCTGATCCCCTGCCAGATGGTTGTTCGAGAAGTTCGTGTTCGTCGGCGCAAGGACGAGACGATTCTTGAGCTCAACCTTTCCGATCTTGATCGGTTCGAAAAGGATGTCGTGGTTCATATTCCGCTCCTTTCCTGCCTGTGGAATAAGGTCGTGACCCATCTATCGCACACTCGAGTTAATAGAATACAGATCCGCCGCATACATTGATTGCCTGCCCCGTGATGCTGCATGCATCATCGGAGGACAGGTAGACGACCATGGCGCCGATTTCTTCCGGTTGCAGTATCTTTCTTTGGATCGACATTGTTTTGACCCGATCGTCCAGCGCCTGCTCACGGGAAACACCCAGCACCCGAGAGAGTTCATCCAGAATCATGCCCGGCCCGGTGAGCATCTCCGTGTTGACGACACCCGGGCAGATCGCATTGGCCGTAGCGTTGCTGATGCCCAGCAGCCCCAGCTCAGCGGCAATCGTCCTGGTAAGGCCGATCACGGCATGCTTCGATGCGCTGTAGGCCGCGTTGGTCGGGCTCGCCTGTTTACCGGAAATGGACGCGATATTGATAATACGTCCATGTGGGCTTTCCATGATCTTGGGCAAGAATGCCTTGCAGCACCGATAGACGCCGTTGAGGTTCACGTCGATGACGCTGTGCCAGGTGTCGTCGTCATATTCGGAAACGAAGAACCGCTTGCCCACTACCCCGGCATTGTTGACCAGGATGTCGGCTTTTCCGAAAACTGCGAGGGTTTTAGCCAACAGATCTTTCACGGATAGCGGATCCGTGACATCGCAAAAGATCGGCAAGGCCTGTCCCCCTGTTGCCGACACCTCCACGGAGACGGTCTGAACCTCTGATGGCACGTTCGAAGCGGCCACGATTTTCGCGCCTTCACGTGCCAGGGCGAGGCATATGCTTCTGCCGATCCCCCGCCCCCCGCCGGTCACCACGGCCACTCTATTTTTCAGTTTCATGAGTCTGACCCGTAAACCGCCCCGAGTTGCTGACAGGCTCTCCATGTTCAGGAGCTCAAGCGTCCCCTTTGCCAAGGAGAAGCAGGCGGTCTGCATTCTTCCACAGGATCTTCTCTCCGCCCTCGGCGCTCAGGCCCAGCCCCTTTGCGATGTGCTCCTTCAGACTGATCTGCACAGCAGGATAATCGCTCCCGGACAGCACCCTATCGACCTCGAAGAGCTCAATGCAGTGCCTGACGCCTGCTGCGGAGAGCCCCATCGTAACCACGTAGAGGTTCGTCCTCAGGTATTCGCTCGGCTTGCGCTCGTACGTCCCTTCCTGGCCGGGAGGCAGCCCTTCCTACCCGAGGCGATAGCCGAAATCCAGTGGACCGAAGACGCTCGGTAACCCTCCCCCCATGTGCGGCAGCAAGATCTTCAGACCGGGATAGCGGTCGAAAACACCAGCATAGATCAACCGTGCAACCCCCATGGTGGTATCAAAAGGCTTACCGAACATCTCCTCCAGCCTGCTGGTGTTCTCTCGTAGCCGAATGGCGCATATGGAGGATGAAGCCCGATCGGTTGATCTCTGTCATGGGTGTATCCCCATCCCAGCCCGGCCGTGGCATCATGACTTCCTTTGTACCGCCTTCATCATCATGCGATCCAACAAACGATGAGGGAGTAATACAGAAGCGATTACCTGCAGTCTTGCGTCCAGCCCTACGATGTATTGAGCTTTGGGCTCCTTTCGGGTCAAAGCATCTGCGACAACCCTCGCGACTGATTCAGGCGCAGTCCCGCGGGAAGCCATTCTCTTGGCGGTTTCATTCATGCCGCGCATGAGCTCGCCGTAGCAATGTTCGATATCGGAAGTCACGGTTCCAGTCATTTCCGCGGTCTTCGCCCAGATTTCCGTTCTGACATTCCCAGGAATGACCAGGCTCACCTTCACACCTTGGGGAGCCAGTTCCCTTCTCAGTGCATGCGTAAGTGTGTGCATTGCTCCCTTTGAGGCGCCGTAAGGAGCAGAAAGGGGCGCCGGAAAGATGCCGCCGATGGATCCGATATTGACGATCCTGCCCTTCTGTTTGCGAAGGAGAGGCAAAAAGGACTGAATGACGCGGATGTGACCGAAGAGGTTGACTTGAAACACGTTCTCAACAGAATCGAGAACGAGAAACTCAAGGGGGCCTCCGAGCGGAGCGCCGGCGTTGTTCACCAGGCCAAAAAGGCCCGTGTGCCCGAAGGACGCAGATACGATCTCACATGCCTTCTTGATGGAACCTGCATCGGTCATATCGATGATCACCGGCTCCAGCCTACCTCCGGAATTCTGCCGCAATGCGTCTGCATCTTTTTCCCGGCGCACACCTGCAAAGACCGTGAACCCCAGTCTCTCCAGATGGAGGGCAGTGGTCCGGCCGATACCCGTTGATGTTCCGGTAATGAGAACCGCCCTGTTTTCCACGGTTGTATCCTTGGACCGTTTGCGAGCCCTCTCCCCACCCTTCCACATAGTTCCCCCATCTTGCGTGTGCTACGCGATATCTTCTCTTGTGCTTGTTCGCTGGCTCACCCCCATGGCGTCAGCGACCAGCATTGCCAGATCAACGACTTCGATATCGATGCCTTCCCTTTGCGCTGTTCTTTGCAGGTGAGCATGGCAACTGGGACACGTTGTAACGAGCGAGTCGGCCGAGGCTTTGGCCTCAAAAAGCCGTTGTCTCGCCGTCTCCTGTGCAAGCTCTGGAAATGCGTTCTGAGTGACCTTGCCACCGGCTCCACAGCACCAGGACCATTTCCCGTGTCTTTCCATTTCGTTGATTTGAAGGCCGGGAATGGCCCCCAATACCCTCCGCGGGGCGTCGTACACCCCGCAATGCCTTCCGAGAAAGCAGGGATCGTGATAGGTGACGGTCTTGTTCATTTGGTTTGCGAACTGAATCCGTCCCTGTTCCATAAGTTCCGCGATGACCTCTGTGATGTGAAGGACTTGGAACGGTAACTCTCCGACGACATGGGGATTCGTATAATCATTCTTGAAAGTGGAATAACCGTGCGGGCAGGAGAGGACCACACGGGTGGCGCCGGCTTGCTTGAGTGCCGTCACAGCCGCCTGGGCATGCCGTCTAAAAAGGTTGATTCGTCCTGTCTGCTTGAAAATCTCACCGCAACAGCGTTCCGTGCTTCCGAGATGTGCGATTTCAACTCCTGCTGACTGTAGAATCCTCACGGCAGCGAGCGCGTGCTCCGGGTGGAGGTACGTGGTCTGGCATCCCGCGAAATAGACGTTCGGTCCTCTTTGGGGAAGCTGAAGCTGCTCCAGGGATTTGGGGCGCGCTTTGCGGCCAAACATGTTGCCCCTGTGCTCGACATTATCGGAGATCTTTCTGAGGCGCTGCGGGATCTTGTCTGAAGTTTCACTGATCAGCTCTCGCATGGCGAGCGCGGTGTACATCGGCTGGTAGGGGATGCATATCTGATTGCACATGCCGCAGGAGGTGCAGGTGTACATGGATTTCACGACTTCATCATCTATTTCATATCGGTTATTGAATATGACTGAGGCGAGTACCTGCCTTCCCTGAGGGGAGTAGTTCTTGAACTTGTAATACTCGAAAGGTGGGCATTTCTTAAAGGGCGAATCATACTCATGGGGAGGCAGTTCGCGCCAGTTGTGCGGAACGATGGGACCTCTTGCGTAGCAGGACCCACAGTGCAGGCACAAGTCGATCCATTCTCTGAACTGATCCAGATTCCATTTCTTGAAGTCCGGCATGGCGGAGTCCCCACCTAAAATGTTCCCGGGCTGAGAATGTTGTTGGGGTCAAGAACCTTCTTCAATTTCCTGAGCAGGGCGTGGGCGGAGCTCTGGTTGGTCCAGGTGAACTCGGGCAGGAGAGGGGGAAAGTTCTGCTGATAGGTGCCCCCTCTCTTTCCGAACCAGTCCCGCAGTTCGTCCTTTGATTTGTGAATCGCATCCATCCACTCCCGATCTTTCCGGTTGACGAACGCCCATGTCTGCGAGCACATGAGTTGCGATTTCACAGGGAAGCCGTCATACACGGTGAGTCTCGGGGGACCGTGGATTCGATGTTTCTGCGCGATTTCCAGGATTTTGAGGTATACTTCGGGGAACCATGACAGGGGATAATTCATGCTATCATACATGTACATATATCCGCTCTTGTTTGCCTGATAGGCGGCGTCCACCAGCTGTGCCGTAATCGGGTGGGTCGCAGGGGAGAAGAAGGTGGGCCATGCATCGAAAAAAGTCTCCGCGATGCCGGGGAGCATCTTTCCCTGAAGGTCTTCACAGAGCGCTGCCACGGCCTTCCGTTTTCCTTCGAGCTCCTGCTGGCTGAAGGCGTTCAAGCCGAATACTACACAGAAATAGCAGTCATCCGGGACCAGTGATTGGCCTGTGAGAATTCTAAATCCTTCAAATTTCCACTTATCGTTGATGTGCACGTCAAAGAGCTCATAAGCGGTCGCTTCCATCATAGCCTTTGCGCACTGCTCGATCTTCTCCAGAGGCCAGTAATAGCAAAAAAAGGTCCAGTGGGGCGGCCTTTTCAAGCAGCGGTAGGCGATCTTGGTGACAATACCGAGGGCGCCGTTCGACTGAGTGAAGAGACCCACCAGATCCGGTCCGGTGATGTAGCGGAAATACGGGCCGAAATCGGTATCCATGTACGCCATGGACCCAATTCGCGTGATCTCGCCTTGCGGGAGAACGACCTCGAAGCCTTCCACGAGATCGATGTTCCGGCCATATCGGGTCTTGCCGAAGCCCTGGACAGGCGTTATGGCCGAGGCGGCAACGTTGGGGCCGCAGCCGTATTCCGCGGTGGGCAACATCATACCCTTCTTGAAGAGTTCTTGTGATAACCGAAAAAAGCTGCAGCCAGGCTCTGCAACCGCTTTCATATTGGTTTCGTCGATCAGCAGAATGTCGTCCATGTGAGTCAAATCCAGAAGGATGCCTCCTTGCAGTGGCCCTCCATGCCCGGTCATGCCGGCCACGCCCTTTGGGGTGATGGGCACTTTGTAGCGGTTCGCCAGTTTCACTATGTCCGAAACCTGGGCCGTGGTCCTGGGCATTACAACCACATCCGGCCTCGTTACCCAGTCGATACTCAGTGAAAAGCTGTACGCATAGGCTTCGCACACGGTTGGGGATGTGGAAACCATGTTCGGGCCTGCCACTTTTCCCAACTCTCTAACCGGTTTGGAACGCTTCGAGGTCGGCAGTCCCATAGTCTCTAATCCCTCCGATACGCGTTGGCGCGAGCTGTGTGGCGCTCACGGAGTTCGGCTCAGGTTTTCGCAGAACCCTTGTCTGGGTTTTTGCATTTCGGCCTCGGAATCACCCATAACGGCCCCATGTCTGAGCGGCCTCGGTGAGCGCCATGACGTTCTCCGTCTTGGCATTTGCCGGGATGGAGCACCCGGATCCGAGGATGAAGCCTCCGCCCGATCCCGCCTTCTCGATGAGTCTCCTGCAATAGGTCCGAACCTCGTCCTTCGCGCCTTCCGCTAGCAGCAGGGCGGGGACGTCGCCCTGAAGCGCCATCGTATCCCCCAGCACCTCTTTGGCCAGGAAGATGTCGGTACTCCCGTCCAGCATCATCACGCACTTGCCGCGGGGGAATCGGCGGAAGTAGTGAAGGAATTTCGTCCAGCTCGTGTCACAGTGAAATACGATCTGAACACCGGCATCGATCAGGCCGTTGGCAAGGAAGAGGAGTTCGGGCAGCACGAATTCCTCGAAATGAGCGGGAGAAATGAAGACCGGCGACGAGCGGCTCGCCCCGATGAAGACTCTCTTCACGCCGTTTTCGGAAACTGCCCGCAGAGCGATTTGCAGGAAATCCTGCGCGAACCGCTGTCCCGCCCTCTTCAGATCGTTCGGACGGCGGCGCAAGTCCGAGAAACCCTGCGTAATGCCTCTCGCAAAGCTGAAGTACTCGAAGGACGGCAGCAGGACAAAGCCGACCGCCGGAACCATTCCAGCCTCCCGCACCCGCTGCGAGTGCCGTCCAAGGCTTTCCAAGCTGACCGCAAGACTGGCCAGCACGGTATCGGGGGTTGTCATTTCCGGATAGATTCTGCCGACGATCGCGGGCAGGAACGGAACGAGCCCTTCACCGGCCAGCAGGGCGTAATCCTCGGGCCGCATGAATTCCCTTTCTTCGAACTGATGGACGCTGTCGGCCGGCAGATCGATCCCGGGCAGCTTGAGCCGTTGCGGCACCCCGACCCTGAGCAAGGAAGGATCGATCGTGTTCCCGACGTAAGTCATGTCCCAGGCGAAATCTCTGGCGGTCTTCATGACCGCTTGGATCCGCTTTTCCGGCTCTGACATGAGCTCGGCCTTGGTCAGTCCCGTGTAGGTGGCCGCCCAATGGTCGAGAAAAGGCGCGAGAGGAACACGATCGGGCATCTCCAGAGCAATGACCGCCTGTATTCTCTCCTCAGAGTCCATGTGCCCCTCCCTCGGAGCGCGTATCAAACTCGCTTGCTCGAAAAGACCTCTTCAGCGATGTCCACGGCTGCGACCGCGCTCGATCCGTAGTAGTCGGCCCCGACCTGGTCTCTCGTCCTCTCGCTGGTACAACTCCCGCCTATCATGATCTTCACGCGGTCGCGGAGGCCGGCACTCGTGATCCTATCCACTGTGCTCTTCAGAGACGCAAAGGCGGTCGTGAGAAGGACACTCAAACCGACGAGCCGTGCGCCGGAATCCCGGATCGCCGCCAAGAACCTCTCCGGCGGCACGTCCACTCCGAGGTCGATCACCTCGTAGCCGGCGGATTCCAGCATCATGATGACGATGTTCTTGCCCAGATCATGGATGTCATCTTTCACGGTGCCCACCAAGACCTTCTCCTTCTGCCTGAGCGCCTTGGCGTCTCCGATCAGGGGCCTGAGACGTTCCATCGCGTTCCTGAAGATCTCGCCTGCAAAGACCAGCTCGGACAAGAAGAAGACCCCCTCCTTGTAGCGCCTGCCCACCTTCTCCATGCCGGCGGACATTGTGCCGATGATTTCACGAGCAGGGACGGACCGGGCGAGGCAATGGTCCAGACACGTCAGCACGGTCTGCTCGTTCAAGTCGGCAATGGCCTCGGTGAGCTCCGAGAGGAGCTGGCTCGTCTGCACGATCGCTGTTCCTTTCTTCGCGGGGGATGAATGCGTGAACTCACGCGGCCAAGCCCAGACAGAGAATCTCGGTCGCCTCCTTCCGCATGATCTTCCGGGACTGCATGCTCGAATTCCTGGGCGTCTTTGGCCGAGATGCTGGGAGAGACCATCTGCTCGCAGCCCCTGAAAATCTAGAGCAACCGCTTGTACTTCCTCCAGATCGGTTCGGGTTCTTCGAACCAGTGTGGAACGGCCTTCGGTCTGAACTTGCCGTAGACGATTCTTTCCGCCCGGCTCATCCACCAACCCGCCCCGTGCTTCATCGTGGCAACGTCGGTCGCCAGTCTGTGGAACCATGTGCGCTTCTTTGTCCAGGGACACGAGGCGATGCAGACGCCGCAGTCTGTGCCTGTCTCGTTGAAGACCTTGAAGCAAGCCTCGGGACGGATCTTCCACTTGAGAACGCCTCGATGAACCGTCTGCTGACCCAAGGAGATCGCTCCGGAGGGGCAGGTCGTGGCGCATATCCTGCAGTCTTTGCAGAACTCCTCGACCCCGATGTCGACGGGGGAATCGTGGCAGAGCGGCATGTCGGTGGTGACGACCGCTATCTTCAGAGAAGATCCCAATTCTCTGGTGATCATCAGGCCGTGTCTGCCCAGCTCGCCCATCCCGGCATCGATCGCCACCGGAACGCAAAGAACCTGGTAGTTGAAAAGATTGTGTGCACGGGCGGGATAGCCAAGCGCTCGAATGTAGCCCGCGATGGCGTTTGAGATCATTGCCAGTTTGACGTAAACGCGGACGACTTCCACGATTTCGGAGAGGACCGGTCCGGTCTTGATCAGGCCCGGGTCGATCCCCACGGCCATGCTGATCGCGTGCCGGTGCGGAAGATAGATGGGTGTGCCTCGTTTTCGTTCCGGGAAGAACTTGGTCTTGCCGATGTGGGTGTACACATGGGCCGGGTTCAGCGGGCCGATTCGAACCAGGTCCGCTCCGAGGTGGCGGGCAAAGCCCTTGATCTTCTCAGCTGCCCTGCTCGGTTCGATCGTCTGTCTCACCGGTTGAACCGCCCCTTCAACCGCGTCGTCCCTGCCCAGCTGGATTGCCAATCCTGCTTCCTCCAAGAGGAAGGGCAGGTCCAGGGGATTGCCCACCGACCCTATGCCGGGCATGTTCCTGAGTTCCAGATCCTTCTTCTCCCACTCCGGATGTGTGGCGTAGTACAGCTTCCACTCCGGAGTGCCCGGATCCAGTTCCTGGCGTGCCTGGATATTGTCCCTCTCGTCAAAAGGGGTGATTTTGTCCACGAGACGGTACCTCGGGTTAGGCAGAGCGAGTACCGGCATTGGGACCTCCTGTGGTCGGACGGGAACCATCGGGCAGTGTGGAAATGCGGTTTTGAAAGGCTTTCATGCATTGGGCGTATCCTAACCGGTGGATTGGGCAGACCTTGAGGCAGATGCCGCAACCCTCGTACTTGAGGAAAAACGGATAGCATTTCGTATCGTTGATCTTGCGCTTCAGGACACCTCGCCACCATATCCTTTCCTTGGGAATCGCCTTGCCCGGGCAAGCGCGGATGCACATTCGACAGGCATCGCAGTACGCTGCCATGTTGAGATCCACCGGGTGGTCGACCTCCAGCTCGGCGTCGATGCTGACCATGGTCCACCGCACCCGGGGGCCGAACTCCCTGGTGATGACGACCCCGCTGGCCCCCAGTTCACCCAGGCCGGCGTTGATCGCGTGCACAGGGTACTTCACCCAGCCGTCGAAAGGAATGCGTGCAAAACACCGGAATCCTCTGGACCGGATGAACTTCGCCACCTCGAAGACCTTCTGCCCGGATCTCACGTAGGTCTCGAAATCGAAGAGTCTGTCACCGGGATGAGGGACCTGGTCGAGGAGGTCGCGCTCCATCTCCATTCCGAGTACGAGTGCGGTATCAAAGGGGAACTTGTCATCCCGGCCGTCGGCAATGAATCTCCTGTCGATTCTTGTGAACCCACAAATGTACCCCAGCCCGGAAGCAAACTCCCTGATTTCCTTCTTTAAGCGCACGAGATCTTCCCGCCGCTTCCGGGCAACAAAACCCTTGGAGAACGACTGGAGGAGGTCCATCTTGATCACACTCTTCGTGAGGCCCCAACCGTAATCTTTGAGCTTCTTCCTCCTGCGCCATTTCGGGATCTCCACTTTCTTTATCAGCATCCATTTGTCTCTCATGGCGCCGACGAGTTCGTCCAGCGGCTGCACTTCCGAGTACAGATCGAGGATGTCCGAGTCTACTCTCACCGTGGGCAGGTGGTCTGTGATTTCCTTGCCGAGGTTGGGTCGCCGCAGCTCAATGAGCTGTTTCCGCGCATTGGCCCTTCTCATCCGGGTGTTGTCAGCATCCGGCTCGAGGGTTTCCGGTTGCCCTTCATCGTCAGTCGAACGCATCAATCTCACCTCGATCATGCTGTGTGCAAAAAAAACGCCGGTGTCAAAACCCGAACAGATTTTCGTGCTGGCGATGAGTATCTCTCCGAGCGCGCAGGTAGTCGGCCTCCAATCCCGTCAAGCCCACGACTTCGGGTACCAGGGGCGGCCATCGACGCACGTAAGATGAGGACCGCAGGGTTCGAGGGCTTCCGATCGTCTTCGTCCGCAACCGACGAGCAGTTCGGCGATCTCGGCCCGCTCGTTCAACACGAATACCATGGACTCGGTCCGGCTCATCCAATCGTTCGGGCGTGGCCCTCCCAGAACCTCTTCTTCACGTCTTTTCTCAGGATCTTCCCGATGGGCGTCTTCGGCAGGGCCTGCCAGAATTCGATCGCCTTGGGGCACTTGTACCCTGCCAGCCTCTTCTTGCAGTGTTCGATCAGCTCTTCGGCGGTGGCCCGCTGGCCCGCTTTGAGAACGACCGCCGCCTGCACCCTCTCGCCCCACCGTGTGTCGGGCGCGGAAACGACGGCGCACTCCAGAACTGCGGGATGCTCGTAGAGAACGTCTTCCGTCTCCTTGGGGTAGACGTTCTCTCCACCCGTTACGATCATGTCCGCCTTCCGGTCGACCAGGAAGAGATAGCCTTCCTCGTCGATGTAGCCCATGTCTCCGCTGTGGAACCATCCGTTCCGGATCGCCTTCCGGGTCTGCTCCTCGTTCTTCCAATACCCCTTCATCACGTGTTTGCCGCGAATCGCGATCTCGCCCACCGCTCCGGCCGGGACCGGAAGCCCTTCTTCATTCACGACACGGAGGTCCGCACAAAGGGACTCTTTCCCGGCACTGGCCAGCAGCCTCGACCGCTCTCCCTCCAGGACGTGGTCCCAGGGGGAAAGGCCGCTCGCGCCGAGGGCCTCGGTCATCCCGTAGGCCTGCATGAACCGGTCACCGAACTTCTGGATGCACCTCTTCAGCACCTCGGGGGGAAAAGGGCTGCCTGCGTACGACATGAGCCGCAAGCTCGACAGATCGAAGGACTCGAGATCCGGGTATTCCAGCAGCCACGTGTAGAGGGTGGGTACCATGTTGATGTGGGTGCACTTCTCGTCCTGGATCAGCCTCAAGATTTCGCGCAGATCCGGCTTCCGGTTTATCACCACCTTTCCGCCTACGAGCAGGACGGCCAGGGCGGGCCAGAAGGAAACGTGGAACAGGGGCAGGACGAAGCAGGTCGTGTCGTCGTACCGGAAGCCGCAGCCGAGGGCGGCGGCGATCACGGCGGTCATGATGTTTCGGTGCGTCATCAGGACTCCCTTGGGAAGCCCTGTGGTGCCGCCCGTGTACATCAGGATGGCCAACTCGTCCTCGTCCACGTCCACTACCGGTTCCCGGGCGGAGGCCCCTTCGAGCAAGGTTTCGTAGTAGAGGGCGCCTTCCATCTCCTTATCCAGGGAAATCCAGTCCCGGATCCGTGACAACTCCGCCTTCATGCCGAGGGCCCTCTCTTCGTACTCATCGCCCAAGAGAAAACAGACCGCCTCGCTGTCGTTCACGATGTAGGCGATCTCGGCGTCGGAGAGGCGGAAATTCAGGGGGGTGACGCTCATGCCGAGCTTGCCTGCGGCGAAGTAGATCTCCAGGTATTTGTGGGTGTTGGCGGCCAGCACGGCCACGCGGTCGCCCCGCCGATACCCCCTTTTGACCAGCCCGCCGGCCAGCCGATTGACCCGGTCATTGAGGTCTCTGTGGGTGAGCCTCGTACCTTCGAAAACCACGGCCTCAAAATCCGTGCGGATCCTCGCGCTCTTCCTGGGAATGTCTCCGAGGGTGTACATTTCATACCTCTCAAGCCCACGACTTCGGATACCCCATGAATTGCATGATCATGTTCTTGGCCATCTCGTCCGAGATGGGGGAGAAGACCATCTGTTTGTAGTCCCGGAAGTGCCTCTGCATGTCGTATTCCATGGCATACCCCCACCCCCCGAGGATCTCCATGCCCCAGATCGCCGCCTTCTCCGAGGCCCTGGCCGCCACGATCTTGGCCATGCAGGCCTCGATGTGATACGGCTTCCCTTGGTCACAAAGCCAGGCGCACTTGTAGATCAGGTTCCTCGCGTTCTCGATCTCGATGGCGATGTCGGCCAGGTAGTGCTGGAGGCTCTGAAAGCGGGCGATGGGCCCGCCGAAGGCGTGGCGCTCCTGGGCGTATTCAAAGGCGTCCCGGAACGCGGCCTTGGCAACCCCAAGGCTCAGCATGGCCGTACCGATCCGCTCCGGGTTGAGCGTTGCGAGCAGCTCATACCAGCCGTTGTGCAGCGTGCCCACCAGGTTCTCCTTGGGGATGCGCACGTCCTCGTAGACGACTTCGTTGCAGCCGGCCGCGTGACACCCGAGCTTGGGGATGAGCCGGGTCGTCAGGCCTTCGGTGGGCCTGGGCACCAGGAAGATGGAGAGGCCCCGGGTCCGTTTCGCCTCCGGCTTCGTGATGGCCACGGTCGTGATGTAGTCGGCCCTGTGGGCGCCCGTGATGAATACCTTCTGGCCGTTGATTCGCCAGTGATCCCCCTCGTCCACGGCGCGGGTCTGAATGGCCCCCAGAATGTCCGTTCCGCCGCCGGGCTCGGTGAGCCCGAGGGCGAATTTGAGCTCTCCCCTCGCCAGCAGCGGCAGGTATTTCTCTTTCTGCTCCTGGGTCCCCAGGTTCAGGATCACGGAGGAGCCCAGGCTCGTTGCACCCACGCCCAGTAGAACGGCAACCGACGCAGTGGCCACCTCCTCGGCCATGATCATCGCATCCACGGCCCCGAGTCCCTGCCCTCCATATTCCACCGGGACCTGTGCACCGAAGTAGCCCATTTCCTTGAACTTCTCCCACAGTTCATCCGGAACGAAATCGCAGTGCTCATCCATCCACCGGACATACTCGCGGGAAAGCTCCTTCTTGCAGAAGCGCTGCATCTCGGCACGCAGCATCTCCTGTTCTTCCGTAAACCCGAAGTCCATGGTTTGCTCCCCTACTTCTTCACGTCGGATTGGATGTTGCTCTTCTTCTGCTGCTGGGTGAGCCGGTCCGGCTGCCCCTTGAATGCGTCCATCGCGGCCAAAAGCTCCGGGCTGTTCCGCAGCCACTGGATCCCGTTCCGCTCCACGGCCAGGGCCGTCTCGATGCTCCCCCCTTCCGCAGAGCGCTCCATGACCTCCTTGCCCATGCGCAGCGCGATCGGGCTCTTCGCCCCGATGAGCCGGACCATCTCCTCGAACTTCTCCTCGAACGCATCGTCGGGGAAGACGCGCGTCAGCAGGCCCATCTCGTACATCTCCCCTGCCGTGTAGTCCTTCCGGCCGCTGTAGACCACCTCCCGGGCGCGGAAGACCGGCATGCTTCTCGGCAGCCGGGCTGTGCCGCCCCAGCCCGGCAGGATGCCCATGTTGATCTCCGTCGTTCCGATCCTGGCCGACGCGGTCGCATAAAGCAGGTCGCAGCAGAGCGCAAGCTCCAGCCCGCCGGCCAGGCAGTAACCGTGGATCTTGCCGATCACTACCTTCTCGCACCCCGTGATCGCCTTCTGCACGTCCAGGCCCTCGTGGGCGAGCCAGTTCATCGCACTCTGGTGCTCGGCAAGGGAAGGGAATACGGAAAGATCGCCTCCCGTGCAGAACGACTTGCCGGCCCCGGAAAGCACCACCACACCCACCGAGGGGACCTCCCGCACCCTTCGAAAGGCGTCGATCAGCTCCCGGGCCATCTGCCGGTCGATGGCATTGTATTTGTCGGGACGGTTCAAGGTGATCCTGCAGATCGCGTTCCCCTTTCCCCCGATCTCGTAAGTAATCGTCCGGTAGGTCTCGGGACGCATCGCCGCTTCCGCGCCCGGCCCTTCCTTCGTGGCTTCCTCCTTGTCCGCCACAGCCCTCCTCAACGCGGGGTCAACGGGCCGGAACATGGGCAGCGAGAACTCCTCGGTCACGTCCTCGAAGACCACCTCCACCTCCATCCCGATGTGCACCGCCTCCGGGTCGCACTCCACGATCCGGGTCATCATTCGCACGCCTTCCTCCAGGTCCACCAGGGCGAGCACATACGGGAGATCTCCCATGAACTTGGGCTCCACCATGTCCATGGTGACCGTGTGGCTGTAAACCCTGGCCTTTCCGCTCGCCTCGGACCAGCCCACGTTGGCGGACCAGCACTCCGGGCAGTATTTCCTCGGGTAGAAGATCTTCTGCTTGCAGTCTTTGCACTCCTGGATGAGGAGCCGGTGCTCTCTCGCGGTCCTCCAGAACTCCTCTGTCCACGGCTGTACGGCCGGCAAGGGCTTGTTGTATCCGCTCATGACAGTTCCCTCCCCCAGACGGTCGCGATGTTGTTCATCCCGGAACCGCCCCCTGTGTTTTGAAAGACGTACTTGGCCCCCTTCACCTGCCGTTCCCCGGCCTTGCTCATGAGCTGGCGGGCCGTCTCCACATAGGTGGCCATGCTCACCCCCGAACCGGTGTGGCCCCTGCCCACAGCGTCTCCGATGGTGGAGACCGGGCACTTCCCGCCGGGCGAAGTGTGCCCCTCCAGGATGAACTGGCCCGCCTTGCCCCGCTCGCAGACGCCGATCGATTCGAGCATCATGGGGATGGCAAACGGGTAGGCGATGTAGAGGTTCCAGATGTCGATGTCCTTCAGGGTAACGCCCGCTTCGTTCAGGGCTTTGTGGGCGGACTCGCGCCAACCCCTGTGAACCGCCTCCCCATCCCGCAGGATCGGGCACGCCGAGAAATAGGCGGCACCCTCGCCCAGCTTGTAGACAGGGGTGGCCGTGATCTCCCGGGCCAGCTCGGCCGAGGTCACCACCATGGCCGCCCCGCCGTCCCCGAGCACGTTGCACTCCCGCTTGCGCAGCGGCGTCGAGATCATCCGGGAGGAGAGAACGTCCTCGAGCGTAACCGGCTTTCGATAAAACATGGAGTTCGGGTCCAGGGCCGCCCACTTCCGCAGGGCCACCACCACGGATGCCATCTGTTCCTCGGTCGTCCCGGTCTCGTACATGTACCGCTGGGCCATGAGGCCCATGACCCCGTTGTAGGTCGTTCCGAAGGGATACTCCCACTGCAGGTCCATGCCCGCCGTGGCGAAGAAGCTGATCAGCTCCGCAACCGGGATCGTCGAGTGGACCGTCACGTGCGGAATGAGCACGATCCGAGCCAGCCCGCTGTGGATCCACTGCTCGGCCATGCGCAGGCAGTTCGAGGTAGAGGCGCCGCCCGCATTGCAGATGCAGACGTCCTTGCACCCTTTCAGGCCCAGCTCCTCCGGGATCTTGCCGAAGGAGATCTCGGCGGCGAGCCGCGGTTGCGCCTGGGGCGCAACCGTGATCACGCCCTCGATGTCGTTCTTGTGCACGCCCGCATCCCGAACGGCCTGGATACAGATTTCATAGATGATGTCCCAGCGGGACCGCTCCGGATAGATCCCCGTGGGCACCTCGCCGACGCCGACAATCGCAAGTCTTCCTTTACTCATATGCCTGTGTCCTCCCGATCCAATCTCGGTTGCGTCATTCCCGCGGATGCGGGAATCCTTGAGCACCCGAAGCCAAGCGATCCCCGCTGGAGCCTATCCCCGCGAAGGCGGGCACGGGGATAACGACTATTGGAGGCTCTGCAAAACCCTTTCATTTGCCCAGAGCCCTCAGACCTTCATCCTTCGCCTGCTCGTGTCGATGCCGAGCAGCCGGCCCAGGTTCCCGCCGAAGATTTTCCTTCGGTCTTCATCGGTAATGGGCAGGTACCCGTATCCCTCCTGCATGTCCTCCGGGATCTGGAACTCCCGCATTCCGAGGACCGCCAGACCGATCTGCATACCGAAACCGGCGTAATCGCAGCCCCAGATGATCTTCTCAGGCCCCACCCAGCGCATCGCCTCGCCCAAGATCTTCGCGAACTTCCGGGGCGCGGTCAGGGCCCAAGGCACCAAGAGGCTCAGGGAGACATACACATTCGGGTGACCCATGGCGATCATGTTCAGGTCGTCGCAATGGGGGTAGCCCATGTGAAAGGCCACAATCTTCAAATCTGGGAAGTCGCGGGCCACGTCGTCGAGATGAATCGGCAGGGCGTGCTTGCTCTTGCCCGGCGGCACCCAGGAAAACCCGGTGTGGATGTCGAGCACGATCCCGAGTTCCTCGGCCTTTCTGTAGAGGGGCCAGAGGTCCGGGTCGTTGATGTACGTATCTTCCGGGGGATAGTACTTGAAGAGCTTGGCCCCCTTCTCCTTCACCCAGTACTCCAACTCCCAGATCGTGTTCTTCACGCCCTTGAACTTGATCGGCGAGAGGTTCGGCTCGTACAGGAACCGGTCCGGATTGGATTCAACGACCCGTGCCATCTCCCCGTTCGTTACCCAGCGGCTCGTATAGCCGGTCGAGTCCATCATCGACTCCGGCAGCAGACAGGCAATGTCCATCCCGTATTTGTCCATGGCCCGAAGGATACTCTCCGGGTCCGCGTTCTTCTCCATTTCCCATGCTTCCATGCCCAAGGCCTGTGCCGCCCTGTCGAGCATCTTCGGGGGACATCCGGTCAGGAGAGGTCTCCTGATGTTGTCGATCGCCCGCCACCACATCTGCACCCCCGGGAAATGATTGATCGGCCCCATGTCCCCGATCAGGTGACACTCGGGATCGATCTTGAAGTAGTCGTCCTTGGGAAACGTTCCGCTCATGGTTAGCCTCCTCACAGTTCTCTGTCACTCGCCCATCGTTTCGGTCGCTCATGTTACCGCGGGCCCGGGCCGCGGAAGGGTCTCCAGCCTTTCTCGAGCACCGGCAGCTCTCTCTTCCACCAAGGCCGGTCCAGGGCGGGCATCGGGGCGTTGATCGCACCCTTCGGAAGGATGGACTCGTGTTTCTTCATTGCGCCGATCTTGTAATCGTCGAAGGCATACTCCCGGCCGAGGACCGGGTTGTGCGGGCATCGGGGACCGCACCCCATCAGGCACCTCATCAGGCAGATGTTGCAGCGCTTGCACCGGACGATGTCCTGGGGACGTCCGGCGGCGAGCTTGTTCGGGTACTCGGGATCGATGAAGAGCTGCCGCCCCAGGGCGGAGATGTCGAACATCCCGGCGGCCATGTCCTTCTCCGCTTTGACGGGGTCGTGCTGGGAGGCCACGATGACCGGGATCTTGAGAGCCTTCTTGAAATCCTTGCCTGTCCCGGGGATGTGCTCCGCACGGTCACCGCTCGTGATCAGATGGCCCCCCTCTTCGTAGCCGGCGCCGTCCGAGAGGCTGATATAATCCGCACCCCGGGCCTCCAGATCCTGGGCCACATCGATCATCTCCTCCCTTGTCAGGCCTCCCTCCATGTGTTCCTCTGCGCTGATGCGCACGCCCAGGGCGACTCCTGGGCAGGCATAGCGCACCTGTTCGCAGATCTCGTTGATGAACCGCTTGCGGTTCCTCCACTCGCCTCCGTACAGATCCGTCCGTTTGTTGCTGAAGGGTGAGAGAAACTGGTGCTCCAGGTACCCGTGGGGTGCATGGATCTCGATCACGTCGAAGCCGGCGATCACGGCCATCTGACAGCTCTGCGCAAACTCTTTCTGCTCGCTCCGGATCTCGTCGATCGACATCTCCCGGGTCATCTGGCCCACGAGGAACGACCGTGGGTGCTCCACCCTCTTCCAGGCGGCCATCAGATGGTCCGCCGACTTCTCCATCGCGATTTCGTACGGAAGTCCGGCCGTAGGAGCCGGTGCCAGTTCGTGGTGATCATGGGAGTGGCCCTGGCGGCCGAAGCCGATGGTCATTTGGGCGGACGCATGGGCTCCGAAATAGTGGATCCGATCGGTCAGCAGGACCAGGCCCTGCACATGGCCCATGTGGAAACAGTACAGATTCCTCCCCCAGACGAATTTCGAAGCCAATTTGGTGCCCATGATAGCGCCCGTGCTCACGAGCCCGGCCCCGCCCTTCGCGCGCGCGGCAAAATAGGCGAGCATCTGCTCCGTCGCCTCGCCGTTCGCGCCGGACAAGGTCTCGTTCATGGGCGCCAGGGCAATGCTGTTCTTCAGCTTGACCGGGCCGATCGTTTTGGGTCCCAGGAGATGCGGGAATTTGCTCTTGCTCGCAACCTTCTTTGCCTTTGCCATGGTCTTCTCCTTCCCTGTCAGGAATCACTTCACACGCCTTCATCGGCTGCTCACTTGCCTGAGGTGTCAGCCTTCCCCGAACTGGAGCGATACAATGCTTTTCAACGGAATCCGCATGGAACCGAAGGCCGCCACGCCGGAGAGCTGGCGATTTCCGTCCACCTCGATCTCCAGTTCCTGCCCCTCTCGGGTTTTCAGCCGTGCCAGGAGCCGTTCCCCCTCTTCGCAAAAGCTCGCGGCAGACAGCCTGTTCAGGTCCACGTCCGCCTCAGCGTCGCCCATGCGGCCCCGCAGGGCACGGCTGCCATCGACGGCGATGTCCCTGAGGCGGATTTTCACACGGGCGCGGTCCTCCACCTCCCCCGGCGGACCCTTCTTCGAGCCCCTTTCGCTGATGAACGGGGGTGTATCGACCAACCCGTTCTGCATAATGTCCGTGATGATCTGCACGGCTTCTTCGATCGAGTATCTCGGATCAATCATCTGCCAGTACCCGAAGGCCTCCGCAATGATCAGGAGCAGGAAGGCGGTGAAGGCCTCGTCGTGGTTGATCCTGACCGCTCCGCTGGCTACCGCACGCCTCAGGTCTTTCAGCATGGGCCTGCTCAACACCCGGAATGCCTCGATCGCCTTCTGAGCCATGACCGGATCCGCCCCGCCGATCGCGCCTCGAGCCAGATTGAGGATCCCTCGGTACCCGGGAAAAGCCTTGAGGAATGCGATGCCTCTCTTCTTGTTCCTGGCAACGAAGTCCTGTTCCTGGCGGATTTCGTTCCAGGACTCCCTCGGGACGATGGCGACCCCCAGGCGATCGATACAATCGAGGAAGAGTTCCCGCTTGTTCTTGAAATACACATAGAAGGTGCCCTTGCCCATACGGAGCGCTTCGATGATGTCGCTCACCTTTGTGTTCTCGTATCCCCTTTCCGAGAAGAGCCGGATGGCCATGTCCAAGATCTTCTCCCGGTTCTCCTGCCCCTCGCTCTTGCCACCCTCTTGCCCCTCTGCGGCCGACGCAGCAGCGAATTGCCTGCTTTCGGCCTTCCCATCCGCAGAGGGCGCTGATCCCTCCGCGGGCTCACCTGCTCGCTCGAGAACCTTCCTGATCTCGGCCAGGGACAAGCCCTTCTTCTCTTTGAGCTGGCGGATCAGCCGCAGCCTGGCCAGATGGCTTTCGTCATAGAGGTGCAGATTCAGTCCGGCCTTGGTGGGACGGTGAAGAATCCCCATCCGGATATAGTAGTGAATGGCGGATGGGGCGACTTTCGATTCCTTGGAAAGCTCGGACACCTTCATTTGTTGCTCCAGCGTCTTCTTTTTGGCGTACATGACCAACAGAACCTTCCTTGGGCGGATCGTCGGATCGGATGTCCGGGAGCCCTGCAAATAGATTAATGACAATACCTCTTGGGTCCGATACATCAAATGTACTTTCCTTACAGAAAAATGTCAACAAAAAAATTCGATGGGCTTTCTTTTTTTTTGTAAATAACTAATATACAATACTTATTTTTCACAGACGCGGTTTCGAAAAAAAGCTTGACAGCATGAGAGCTATTTGCTAAGCTTCACGATAAGTACTTGTGGGTATTTTTATTAAGTTACCCAGAACGATTAGCACCCAGGTTGGAACCGGAAATGGCAAGAGCCTTCGCCGGTCTGTCGTAGGTTCGGGTAAGAATGGAGTTCCAGACCACGCAAATCGGGGGGGAGGAAGACGAGATTCAAGAATGCCGTAGCCATGAAGCGCAATCAGGGGGGCCGAGCAATGATGACATTGAAGAGTGCGAAGCGGACAGCATGGGTGACCGTATCTTGTCTGCTGGTTCTGTTGATCGTGGCCGAGGCGGCGCAGGCGGTGGCGATCGACGACCAGCGGAGCCTGGAGTTGATCGCCAAGTTGCAGTCCCGGGTCTCGCTGCGGCTGCAGGACTCCGAGGGGTTCACGGCTCCGGCCGAGGTCGCCGTGGGCAACCTGACCCAGTGGCGGAACATCGCCTATCTCGAGATCAACCACGACCTGGAGAAGCTCCAGGCCGGGCTCGATATCCTCAAGCCTCTGGAGTGGCTCAAGCTGCGGACGAAGTACCACTTGGTGGGCCGGTTCCTCTACGAAGCGGTCTATAATGTGGGGCCCGACGGTTTCCAGGATGTACGGGACAACGACAAGGAGAACATCGACAGCTTCAAGGAGAGCTACGACCTCTGGGAGGCTTACGTGGATCTTTCCCGGGGGCCGTGGTTCTTCCGGTTGGGCAAGCAGAACCTGGCCTGGGGGGAGACGGACGTCTTCCGGCTGCTCGACCAGATCAACCCCCTGGACAACACCTACGGGGGCATCTTCGAGGATCTGGACGACCGGCGCATCCCGCTCTGGATGCTCCGGGGGAGCTACAATTTCGGGACCGTGGGTCCGACTGACTCGCTCACGCTGGAGGGCTTCTGGGTGCCCGGCACCTGGGACGCCCATGTCTCGCCCCTGGCGCCCTACGGCACGGCCTACTCCGCACCCCTGCCGGCCCTGCCGCCGCCCTTGCAGCAGCGGATCATCTACCCGGACAAGGACCTGTCGAACAGCCGCTGGGGCGTGCGGCTGATGGGCATGCTCTGGGGGATGAACCTTTCGGTGGCCCACTACAAGACCTTCATGGACCTGCCGAGCCCGGTCTTTGTGATCGAGCCCGACCCGCCTCCCCTTGGCAGTCCCTATCAGGAGCTGCGGTTCGACGACATACAGATCACGGGGGGGGCGCTCAACTTCTGGGAGTCCGTGACGGACACAGTGTTCCGGGCTGAGACGGCCTGGTTCTGGAACGAGGCGGTCTTCATCCCGGACATCAACATGCCGATCCAGCCGCTGCCGATCCAGATTCCGGGGATCCCGGGGATCCCCCAGAACGGGGAAATCCCGGATAAGGACTTCCTGCGGTACATGATCGGCCTGGACAAGAACGTCTGGATCCGGCCCCTGAACAAGACCCAGACCTTCATGGTCTCGATGCAGTACTTCGGCCAGTGGGTGCCGGACTACGACCTGCGCATGCGGCAGGCGGTACCGATGTATCCGAAGACGACCGAGTTCCCGGCCGTGCGCGAACTGGAGGGCACGATCACGGGGCTGGTGAACACGACCTACTTGAATGGCAAGGTGACGCCGCAGATGGTGGCGGGCTACGACGTGCGAGGGGCCTGGCTGCTTCAGCCCTCGGTGAACCTGATCCGGGAGCCCTTCCGGTTCATGCTCCAGTACAGCGCGATCGTGGGCAACTTCACCGGGTTTGGCGTCTTCCGGGACCGGGACCAGGTGAACTTCATCTTCAGCTATCTGCTCAACTGACAGGGCGTCGGCAGACGCCCTGTCATCCCGTGCACGCGGGGATCCCTTGGCATGGTGTGCTAACGGATTCCCGCCGCGTGGGAATAACAAGAACAAGATGGTCTTCGTGTAATCCTTCCCACAAACCAACCCTTGAAGGAGACGGGCAGATGAAAACGTTCAAATCCTTCTGGCTGTGCATGATGACGATCACCCTTCTGCTGGGCCTCCGCACCGCCCTTTGGGCGGATGAGCCGACGGCGGAGGTCATCGACAAGACGAACTGGCAGAAGGCCGAAGGCCTCGTCCCCGAGTACCTTCTGGAGGAAATCAAGAAGGGAGATATGACTATTAGGGTTCAGAACCCGGGCTACAACATAGCCGAATACTTTCCCGATCATGCTCTGGCGAGTTTCAAAAACAATGTGGGCAAGTATGAACTCGACCAGGACAACATTATCGTCGAGGCCGGAACAGGCAAGATGGCGAAGATGATCATCGGCTTTCCCTTCCCCAAGGTCGATCCGGAAGACCCCAAGGCCGCCGTCAAGATCATCTACAACAAGCAATACGTACCGTATATCCTCGGGTTCAAGAAGTTCACGTCGGTCGTTCAGTGGGTGGGCAGGGGCTCGGGTCTGGAGCGTGATATCGAGACCTTCTTCCGCGATGCCTATTTGACAGGATTCCCGGGCGCCGCCAAATACGACAATCCGAAGGACGTCGAGCGATACTCGCTGATCTCCGTACGCAAGCCTTACGATCTGGCAGGCACTGCGATCATGCTCTGGCGCTATCTCTCGGCCCAGGCGGACGTCAATTTCGCCTACCTGCCCGCCATTCGCAGGGTGCGGCGCACGACCCCGGCCAACCGCTCCGATGGGTTCGTGGGTTCGGATTTCGCGGTGGACGACATCCTCTGCTATGACGGAAAGATCCCTCTTTTCGAGTGGAGGCTGGTGGGCATGCAAGAGGCCCTGGTCCCTTTCCCCGGCCCGGAGCCCGTAAAAATTGAGGTCACCGAGAAGGGCGAATGGGAAATGTCCAAGAACCGCCCCATCGCGCAGTATGGTTACAGCGACAAGAACTGGCAGGGCGTGCCGTGGTCTCCCCTCAACATCGTCTACACCAAGCAGCCTGTCTACATACTCGAAGCCAAGGCCAAGGATCCCTATTACAACTACGGGACTCAGTACATCTGGGTCACCGCGGACACATGGGGGCCCACATACAAACTGGTCCACGACCGCGCCGGCAACTTCTGGAAGTTCGAGCTCGTGGTCGCGTCCGGGTTTGAAAGCGAGGATGGAAAGGTCAAGTTCCTCGCATGGACCGAGCACGTGATGGTGGACTCCCGCAGGGATCACGCCAGTATCATTGCGCACATGCGTCCGGACACCTTGCTCATCTTCAACGCAGTACTGGATATGAACGACTTCTCCCTTGGGGGATTCCAGAAATACTGCAAGTGAAGGACAGTGAAACCGAGAGGAGGACGCGGGGGAAGTCTGGAAAGGAACGAGCCCGTGGAACTTCGGGAGGCATACGATGTAGTCATCGTCGGGTCCGGGCCCGCAGGAGCCGGAGCGGCCAGGGTGCTGAGCGGATCGGGCCTGGACACCCTGATCGTGGAACGCGACACGCTGCCGAGATACAAGATGTGCAGCGGAATCCTCTTCCCCGGTTCCCGGAAGTTCCTTGCCGATAACTTCGGTGAGCTTCCCGAGACGGTTCTGTGCAGCCCGGAGCGCATCCGGGGGAACCGCATTTACGCAGCCGTCGACAGCCCTGTCATGGAGGTTCCTTTCTCGGTTTTCGACGAGGGGCTGGGCCTCGGGGAAGAAGGACTCAATACCTGGCGGGCGGAACTGGACTACTGGCTCTGCTCCCAAACGGCCGCACAGGTCCTTGACAACTGCCGTTTTGATGATTTCGAAACGGAGCGAGACGCGTACGTTCTCAAACTGCGGCATCTGGGACAGGAGGTCTCGGTTCGGGCGAGATATCTGATCGGCGCAGACGGAACCCTCTCCCGGGTTCGAAGGGCTGCTTTTCCCGGGTTCGAGAAGACCGTCGGGCTGCTCCCGAATTACGAGGAGATCTATGAAGGGAAAACCGCCCTGGAACCCGGATGGCTGTACCTGTTCATGGATCGAAGCCTAACGGGTTATTTTGCCACGGTCTTCCACAAGGACGAAAAGATCGTCGTTGTTACCGGTGTCCGGCAACGGGAATCGGTGAAAGAGTATTTTGCGGCCTTCCGGAGTCACCTGGAAAGAGACCACGGCCTCGTGGTGGAACGTCAAGTCTCCAGGCACGGTATCGTCCTTACCGACATGTCCGCCCGGAAGAATTACTGCCTGGGTAGGGATCGCCTCCTGCTCGCGGGTGAGGCGGGCGGTTTCCTGCGCGGCGGCGAAGGCATCACATCGTCGCTCGTCTCGGGAAGAGCGGCCGGCCGAGCGGTTTTGGAGAGCGCCCGGTCGGCAAGACCTGCCCTCGATCTCTACCGCGACCTTGCTTCCGAAGAGATGGGGGCCTGCAACAGGGTCCACGCAGCCCTCCATGAGGCCCTCGGCTTCAATGTTTTCATGAGAGAGTGAGCTGATTGTTGACACCAGGCGTACGACACCGGGGAGCAAGTATCGCGTTGGGGATGTGATCTGCTGTTTTCAAGGCCAAAGAGTTCAGCGCTGACGCGATCTTTATCGTAGGAAACATGCCCTGTCGCTGCTACAAAGGGGAGAGGAGTCGTATGAGACTGGCGGACATAAAACTATCGATTATTCTGTTCGGCCTGCCGCAACTGCTGCGGTGGACCGCATGGAGGCATCCATCTTTTAGGAGTCGGCTCAAGGAAAGAAATTTCACCGCCCAGATCAAGGTGAAGGACAACTCCGTTGGCAGGTACATAACCTTTACGGATGGAAGGATCCGTTCCAGGAGCGGGATTCATCCGCAACCGGATATCCTCCTGACCTACGAGAATTCCGAGCTGGCTTCGCGATTGCTGGTTCCAAACAGGGACCAGCTCGAGCAGATCAACGCCATGAAGAACGTGAAGATCACCATGGAGGGTTCCGACGAGCTCGCCTCGTGGTTCATGATGACCATCAGCATAATGATGATGTGCGGCATGGACTACGGAACCGATGTGGGCAACGGGGTCAAGAGATATACCAGCGGGACCAATGCCGGACCGGTCTTCGTTTATGTGAAGGAGGGCAAAATCCTTCGTATCACGCCCATCGACTTCGACGAGACAGATGCAAAGCCCTGGACAATCAATGCGAGGGGAAGGAGTTTCTCCCCACCCAGAAAGACAACGCTTTCTCCCTACGGTTTTGCCATGAAGTCCATGGTCTACTCCCCGGAGAGGATCCTTTACCCCATGAAGCGGGTCGATTTCGACCCGAAGGGCGAGCGAAACTGCGAGAACCGTGGGATCTCGGGCTATGAGCGCATAAGCTGGGATGAGGCGCTGGATATCGTCGCCGGCGAGATCAAGCGGGTCAAACGGGATTACGGCCCCGGCGCCATCTTTTACAGCCACGGCTCGCACCACATGTGGGGGAACATCGGGTATTACCTGAGCTGCGCGCGGAGATTCTTCAACAGCGTCGGTGCCACAATGAACGTTCACAACCCGGACAGCTGGGAGGGTTGGTACTGGGGCGCCATGCACCACTGGGGGAACAGCATGGGTCTCGGCTTGCAGGAGCCGTACGGCACCGTGGAGGACGCACTCAAGAACTGTGAGATGATGGTTTTCTGGTCGAGCGATCCGGAGACGACCGCAGGCGCCTATGGGGCCATGGAAGCAACCGTTCGCCGCCGGTGGCTCAAAGAGCTCGGCATCAAGTTTGTCCACATCGATCCCTTTTACAATCATACGGCTGCGTGGCTTGGCGGAAAATGGTTCGCACCGAGGACGACCACAGAGCATGCCATGGCACTGGCCATCGCCTATGTGTGGATTACCGAGGATCTCTACGATAAGGAGTATGTCGCCAAGCGGACAACCGGTTTTGACAAGTGGAAGGACTATGTCCTCGGCATGGAAGACGGGATCCCGAAGACGCCCGAGTGGCAGCAAGGGGAAACGACGATCCCCGCCAAGGATGTCAGGGCGCTGGCACGCGAGTGGGCGTCCAAGAAGACCTACCTGGCTGCCGGTGGCGGCGGTATAGGGCTGGGGGGCGCATGCCGCAACCCCACCGGTCTCGAGTGGGCGCGGTGCATGGTCTGCCTGGCCGCCATGCAGGGGCTGGGCAAGCCGGGCGTCAATATGGGCAACATGCAGGCCGGAACCCCGCTCGACACCACCTTCTTCTTCCCCGGCTATGCGGAGGGCGGTATGTCCGGCGACTTGCAGGGTACGGCGCTGGCGGTGAACCTGTATCAACGCATGCCGCAGCTTCCCACGATGAATACCGTTTCGCAGAGAATTCCGAGATTGAAGATCCCGGAGGCCATTCTGGAGGGCCACTGTGAGGGGTACCCGACGGACAGCCTGACCATTGAGGGCCAGTTTCAGAAATTCCAGTACCCACAGCCGGGCCATTCGCGCGTCCAGGTGTACTACAAATACGGTGGTTCTCATTTCGGGACCATGAGTGAGTCGAACCGCTATGTCGAGGCCTATCGGACGGACAAGCTTCCCTTTGTGGTCAACCAATCCATATGGTTCGAGGGGGAGGCCAAGTTCGCGGATATCATCCTGCCCGCATGCACCAGCTTTGAGAGATGGGACATCGGCGAGTTCGCTCATGCGGGCGGATATGTGACGCACAGCTTCCTGGTGTGCAATCACCGGGTGATGCTCATGCAACACAAGTGCATCGAGCCTCTGGGAGAATCGAAATCGGACTACGAGATCTTTCTCGAACTTGCGGAACGGCTGGGCTTGAGTGCACAGTACTCCGAGGGGATGAGCCAGTTCGACTGGTGCAAGAGGCTCTTTGACGCGACCGATCTACCCGGGGTGATCTCCTGGAAGGAATTCTTGAAAAAGGGGTACTATGTCGTTCCGGCTCCTGAGAAGAACGGGAAGGGGGAATACGGGCCTGTCGGCATGCGTTGGTTTGCCGAGGGAAAAAAGAAGGACACCCCGGCTCTGGCACCCCTCCCGGCAGATTTCACAGAAGAGTACGGCATGGGACTGCAAACCCAATCGGGCAAGTTCGAGTTTGTCTGTTCCAGCCTCGAGCGTTTTGACCCGAACGATCCGGAGCGGCCCGTCATGCCCAAGTACATCCCCTCCTGGGAGGGACACCACACCACCGGGCTCTATGACAAGTATCCCCTGTTTCTCATATCTCCTCATCCTCGCTTCACCTTTCACACCCAAAACGACGGGAAGGACGGCTTTGTGAACGATGTAAAGGACCATCGGGTGCTCATCAACGGCTACTATTACTGGATAGCAAGAATCAACTCGAGGGACGCCGAAAAGCGGGGAATCAAGGAGAACGACCTCGTCCGGCTCTTCAACGACCGGGGCGAGGTCATCTGCGCTGCCCAGGTTACCGAGCGGGTCCCCGCCGGTACGGTACACTCCTACGAATCATCGGCCGTGTACGATCCGGTCGGCGAGCCCGGCAGGTCCGCGGACCGTGGAGGATGCGTGAATCTCCTCTCTTCGAAGCGGTGTATCATCGAGAAATCCCACTCCATGTCTGCGTGCTCCAGCCTGATCGAGGTAGAGAAGTGGGAAGGGGAGGCATAGGATGAAGAAATGCTATCTCATCATCGATGTGGAAAGATGCGAGGACTGTAACAACTGCTTTCTCGCCTGCAAGGATGAGTTCGTGGACAATGACTTCCCGCCTCATTCCGCGCCACAGCCCCGGCACGGCCACCGGTGGATGAACATCATGAGGAAGGAAAGGGGCTCAGGTTCTTTGATGGATGTCGCCTATCTGCCCATTCCCTGCATGCACTGCGACCAAGCACCATGTGTCCGGAGCGGAAGGGACGGGGCGGTTTACAGGCGCGAAGACGGTGTCGTCCTTATCGATCCGGTCAAGGCGCGAGGCCGGCGGGACCTGGTCGCAGCCTGCCCGTACGGGGTCATTTTCTGGAATGAGGCAGCGGAGGTGCCGCAGAAGTGTACTCTCTGTGCCCATCTCTTGGACAGTGGCTGGAAGGAAACACGGTGTGTGCAGGCCTGCCCGACCGGTGCGCTGCGTTATCTCCGGGCCGAAGACGATGAAATGCAGAAACGAATCGAATCCGAGAAACTCGAAGTCCTCCATCCGGAATATGGGACACGTCCTCGTGTCTATTACAGGAATTTGTATCGGTATTTCGACTGCTTCATCGCCGGAAGTGTGGCGTATGCACATGACGGAATCGTCGACTGCGCCGAGGGTGCCGACGTAACCCTGTCGAGAGGCTCGGAGGAGATCGCAAAGGCCGTGACGGATGCCTTCGGCGACTTCAAGTTCGACAGGCTTGAGGAGAAATGCGGCACCTATCGAATCGAGATCGGTTTTCGGGACTACGAAAAGAAGCGTTTGACCGTCGAATTGGGAAAGAGCGTGAATCTTGGCGACATACGGATGGAGTAGCACTCGGAGAAAGGAGGGGTAATGTGGCTCACGAGGCACTTCTTGAGCCGGTTCGTATAGGGAATCTCGAACAGAAGAACCGCATGTAGCGCCCATGAACATGGGGTACACGCGTAAGACGCGATTAAGGAGAAATCGGTGGACATCGTATCGCTGGGAAGGCAGGCGATCGCAGATCCGTTTCTGGCCGGCCGAGGTCAAGGCCGGACGAAAGAAGGACATCGTTGAGTGCGCGAGATGTCAACAGTGCCAGTTTTCATAAGAAATATGAATGGTGGATTGTGCGCTTTAGGGATTCGCCTTGATTCCGTAAGCAAATCACCGCTTGCTGTCGATGATCCGGATCATTCCTTAATGCAGCACAGCCGTCTTGTGGTCCCTGCAAGGCAGCAGTAGCTCAATACTGATCAGAGCCATGTGTAGGAAACGAAGGAGAGTAAAATGAGTTATGAAGCTCTGTTTGAACCGATTCGGATCGGAAACGTAAGCATCAAGAACCGGATTGCGATGGCTCCAATGAATTTGGGATACACGGGTCCGAACGGCTTTGTTTCGGATCAGACACTGGCGTGGTATGCGGCCCGTGCGCGGGGAGGGTTCGGGCTGATCTTCACGGAATGCTTCGTCATGAATCCACACCGCTGGAGGGGATCCGACTCATTGAATCCCGCGCTTTTCTGCGACCAGAGGTATTACCGCTTTGTCAGTGAGCTCGTTCAGTTGGTACACAGTTACGACGATTGCAAGATCTTCATCCAGCTCAGCCCGGGTTGGGGCCGCCAGGGGCACGCAGGACCGGACAGTCATGATGTCCCTGCAGGAGCTCCTTCTCCGGTCCCTATGAGCATTGATTACCGCAACATGAACAAAGGATTTCGCAAGCAGCTGCGCAGATGGACGCCGGAAATCGACGACGTGATCAGGGGACTGGGATATGGCGGGCTCGATGAGCTTGCCGGTCTGAACGATGACGATTACGCAAAGTTCCACTCCAAATTCACCGAGCTGCTGGTGCGGGCCATGCCGGACATGAAGAACTATGTCCAAGGCGAAACGCCGAGAGAGCTGGAGATACAGGAAATTGTGGATCTTGAAGACCGGATGGCGGCCCAAATTCGGGCGGCGGCGAGATTGGGATTTGACGGCGTGGAGGTCCACAGCACCCATGGGTACCTGATCCATCAATTCCTGTCGCGAAGGACCAACAAGAGGATCGACGAATACGGCGGGTCTATGGAGAACCGCGCCCGGTTCCTCGTGAATATCATCCATAAGGCACGGGCAAAGCTCGGCCCCGAGTACCCGCTGGGGGCCCGCTTCTCGGGCAATGAGTTGATGAAGGATGGCGTGACCACGGAAGAAGCGCAGCAATTCGTCCGCATGGCATATGAGGCGGGGATCAACTTCGTGAACATCTCGCAAGGGTCGTACGAGAATCCAGGAGCCTTCTTCCCGGACGGTGAGAATGAGTTTACTCAATACGGCCCCGGGTTCAAGAGGGCGGGGAAAGGAATTCCCGTCATCACTCCGGGCTTCATCCATCCGGAGACGGCAGCAAAGGCCGTGACGGACGGCAACACCGATCTCATTTCCCTGGGGAGGCAGGCGGTTGCGGACCCCTACTGGCCGGCGAAGATCCGGGCCGGCAAGGTCAAAGAGATCGTGCGTTGCGTCCGGTGTAATCAGTGCGTCATGAACCTACAGGAGGCCCGATGGGCAACGTGCTCCGTCAATGTGACGGCAGGCAAGGAGAAGTACTTCCCCGAGCTCTGGCTGCGCGGCTCATCGCTGGACAAAAAAGCAAAGAAGATCATCGCACGGACGAGAGGATTACCTCAGATCTGAGCTTAAGGCGGTGCGGTATGGAATACGCTTCCAGCGCCTCGCGCGATTTGTCCCGACCCGTGACGGTGAAGAGGAGGAGAGAACCGATGGATTTCAGCCTTACGGATCAACAGAAGCTCATGACGGAAACATTCAGGACATTCTGTGAGAAGGAACTCCGATACGAGTACGTTCGGTGGATGGATGAGAATCTCGACTTTCCACCGGACGATCTGTGGCGGAAATTCGTGGACCTGGGCGTCATGGCCGTGCCTATACCCGAGGTATATGGCGGGCTCGGCCTCGGACAAGTGGATCTCATGCTGGGCTTCGAGCAGATCTGCAAGAAGTCCCTCTCGGTTGCCAATGCCATAGGAGTGACTATCGGGTTCGGTGTCCGGTTCATCAATGAACTGGGTACGAGCGAACAAAAGAAGGAATTCCTCCCTCGGATTGCAGAGGGGACGTTCAAAACCTGTATGGCCCTCACCGAACCCGGCGGTGGAACGGATATCCTCGGCGCACTGCGGACTCGCGCGGAGGAAAAGGGCGATCGCTGGATCATCAATGGACACAAAATGTTCATTACCGGGGCGCACGTCGCCGATTCCCTCATTACCGTTTGCAAGACGGAAAAGGATGCGAAGCCCTCTCGTTCCTTGACTTCTTTCATGGTCCCCCGCGAGGCGAAAGGAGTGTCGATCGGCCGCGTTCCGAAGATCACCTTCCGCCACTGCGATTCGGTGGAGATCTTCTATGAAAACGTTGAAATACCCAAGGAGAACATGCTGGGCACCCGAGGCAACGCCTGGTACGAGATCCTTACCATACTGAATCCGGAGAGAATCGGCGTCGCCATGATGGGCGTTGGGATCATGCAGGGAATCTACGAGTATTGCTTGAAGTATGTTCAGGAGCGATGTGCGTTCGGCGGGCCCATCGGACGATTTCAGACGCTCCAGAATTACCTGGCGGATATGTATGTCAACATCGAGAATGCGAGGAACCTGACATACAAATCCGCGTGGCTCTGTGACAATGGGCACCCGTACCATCTCGAGGCGACCATGGCCAAGCTGGTAGCTGCCGATGGCGCGATGCATGCGGCGCGCTATGGTGCCGAGATACTTGGTGGTTACGGTATCTGCAATGAATATCCGATCCAGATGTATTTGCGGGACGCTTTCCAACTCCAATTCTCGCCCATCTCAAACGAAATGTGCAGGAATATGCTCATGCAGTTCCAGGGCCTGCCAAAGTCCTGGTCTTAGAGACCTCCTATCAACGCGCTCCCTCCATCGGATGGTAAAAGGCTTCAGCATGGACTCCGTGAGTGAGATCAATGTTCTGGTGGTTTTTAGGGCGCGGGATTCATGGGCTCGGGGATCGCCCGTGCGGCCCTTTGGGCGGGATTCTCCACGTTGGTCATACATGACAACAATCCAGCCGCTCTCGATCGAGTGTACGCAGACATCATCAGAAAGGGGCATCCGGGAGAGGTGGACCCCATTGACTGGACAGGGGGAGCGGATTCTACAACGGTTAACAGGAAGGGGGAAAGCATGGAAATCACAGTAAATGACTGGTTGCAGGCCGCGGACCACGAAGTGGAACTGCGCCGTTGGCGTGACCAATCAGGGCGGAGAACGAAGCACGTGGTGGTGGAACATAGCTTCAGGGGCATCTCGCCCGAGATGGTCTTCTGGTATTTGACGAACTTCGACCATGCATCCTATCTCATGTGGCATCCGGCCCATATCGGGCTGCAATGGGAGAAGAAGGTGGCGGGGCCCGGCGCCATACATATCGCCTGGGAAAAGGTCTTGGGAAAGCTTGCCGCGTACCGCATCCGCCTGGACACCCCGGATACTTCCCCTATCCCCCCCAAGGAGACGAGCATTGCGGTGATGTTGAATATCATCGACACGGAGGGTGAAATTCTGATCTATATCCTCAGCGAAGTGGAGCAAGCCGGGGACCGGACCAATATGACCTGCACCTTCGTTTTCCCGGAAGCTGCACCCGACGAATTCGTCGAGGCCCACCGCCGCCACAACGTCGAGGAGGTGCCGGGGATGGTGAACAAGGCAGTCCCCTATCTGGTCCAGAAGACCTTCGGCTATTTGATCGAGCCGGAGAAGCTGGCCAAGTACGGCTTGATAGTGCCGGCCTAAGCCTCTCAAATCAAGGAACGGAGTGAAGATGACCAGCATTCTTGAGGACAAGTCGGTTATCGTGACAGGCGGTGGTTCCGGCATCGGCGCAGCGAAAAGGAGAGGGAGGTGATCATGGCTTCCATAATTGCGAATGGAGTAAGACTGAACTACGAAGTTGCGGGTGAGGGCGAACCCATTGTTTGCATACACGGCGTCGTGGGTTCAAAGAGGCAGTGGAAATACCTCACGGCTACCCTGGTTGGATCAGGCGGATATCAAGTATACGCCCTGGACCTGAGGGGCTACGGAGATTCCGATAAGCCGCCTGAAGGTTACAGCCTTCCGACATTCGTCGAGGACCTCCGCGCCTTTATGGATGCCCTTGGTATATCCCGGGCTACGCTGGTTGGATTCTCGCTCGGGTTGATCATTGTCACTTGCTTTGCCGTGAAGTATCCGGAGCGAACGAGAAGGCTCGTTCTTGTCGGAAATGCGGCCCACGTACCGAGAACCCCAAAGATTAGTATCGGAGCTTTCTTCTCGCCCCTACTCTTCTTGCTGAAGAAATTTACCGGACGATGGATCGCAAAGAATTTCTTCAGCAACATAAATGAGAAGACGCAAGCAGACTTCGACGCCCTAGTCGAAGACATCATGAGAACGCCCTTACGGCCACAGGTCAGGAGCCTAAAGGCCGGCATGGTAGTGGACCTGCGGGAGGACTTGAAGCGGATGGAGTTGCCGGTCCTCGGCATTTTCGCCACCGGAGACCGGCTGGTGGGCCTGAATCATGCGGAGGCCATGAAGAAGTGCATAAAGACAGGCAGGGTCGAGATCGTCGAAAATTCCGGGCATATGCCTATGCTGGAACAGCCGGAAAAGTTCAGCAAGGCCGTTCTGGATTTCCTCAAGGAGAGCGGCTGAGGTCTCCTGTTGAGCCGAAGTCCGGAGCGGGGGAGTGGAACGGAGGCCTGGTTTGAGATGTGGTGCCTTCCTCGAAGGTCACGGAAATAGGTTCGTTAGCGCATCCATCCTGATGGCAAGGCAAGCGAAACCTGAAGAGAAGTTGGTATTCCCGTAATGACGGGTGCTTACTGCGTCGAAGTAGGCGTGAAAAACGAAGGCATAAGGGAGGGGTCATCGATGCCCATCGACAGGGGAAGGGCCCTGATAACCGGCGCAACGAGCGGCATTGGTGCCGCGTACGCGCACGCTCTGGCAGAAAAGGGCTGCGATCTGATTCTTACCGGGCGGAGACGGGACCTGCTTGCAGATGTCGCTCGCCGGATCGAGACGGAGTATCAGGTCAAGACCGATGTGGTCATTGTCGAACTGACCGAGAGGAAGGAATTGGATCTCCTCGCGGAACGCGTACGAAAGATCTCTCCCGTCGATGTCCTCGTGAACAACGCCGGTTTTACGAGCAAGGGTCTCTTTTACGAACAGGTTATCACAGAGCAGGAGAAGATGGTTCTCGTCCATGTCGTTGCGACGATGAAGCTCACCCACGCCGTTCTCCCGGGAATGATCGAGAGGAGGAGAGGAGCGATCATCAACGTCGCATCGATCCAGGCGGTTACCCCCATGTCTCTCAGCGCGACGTATTGCTCAGCGAAGGCGTTCATGAGGAACTTTTCCATAAGCCTCCACTGCGAGGTCAGGGATTTCGGGGTGAAAGTCCAATGCCTGCTGCCCGGGTTCACTCGAACGGATCTCGGGAGAAGCATCGGCGTGGATATGAAAGAGATGAAAGACAAGCCCCTCATGCGGTGGATGCAGCCCGAGGAGGTGGTTGAGGTGTCGTTGCGCGAACTGCACAAGGGAAATACGGTGATCTGTGTTCCGGGGTTGGGGAACAAGATCCTTTACGTGCTTGGTCGGACGCTTCCCGAACGGCTGTGGTGCGCAATGGCTCGTCGAATCGCGAGAAACATGCCTTGACAGAAACTCAGAAATCCTAAAGAGAAGGAGGCGGTCCATTGAAGGAGAAACACTCGACGGATGAAGGGTGCGTTACCAATAGCAGATACGCACCGATCTTCGAACCCATTAGAATCAATGGGTGCGAGATCAAGAACCGTATCGTCATGGCACCCATGAACTGCAACTATACCGATCCGAATCATTTCGTCAGCAGGCAGCAGATGGCATATTACGCTGCCCGGGCAAAAGGCGGCACAGGTCTCATTATCACGGAGGCGCAGGCAGTGTCAGAGCTTCCCTGTGCCGACACGTACCGGAAGTATAATAATCCGTACTTGACCGATTATCGGTATGTGCCGCTCCAGTCAGAGCTTGTGGAGCATGTTCATTCCTTTGGGGGCAAGATTTTCTGTCAGCTTTTCACAGGGCCCGGCAGGCAGGGAACAAGTGACTTAGGTGCAGCTGAACCTGTTTCGGCTTCTCCCATTCCCTGGCGCTGGCAGCTCCATAAGACAATCAACGGCATAAGTGATATGAAAGTGCTACAAGGGATGGCCAGGTACGCAGGATACTATGGCTCGATACCCGATATAGACAAGGAACCTGAGGCATTCCTCGAATTTGTGGACAGGATGCCGTTCATGCACATGATGGGGGAACCACCCAGAGAAATAACAAAGCAAGAGATCAAGCAACTCGTTATCGATGAAGGCAAGGGAGCTCGGCTTGCGAAGCTGGCAGGATATGATGGGGTGGAGATTCACGCATGTCATGGATATCTGGTGCACACCTTCCTCGTCGAGCGGTCCAATTTCAGGAAGGACGAATACGGCGGCTGTTTTGAAAATCGCATTCGTTTCCTGCTGGAGCTGGTCAGGTCGGTGCGGCGGCATGTGGGTCCTGATTATCCGGTAGGGGTGAGATTCTCCGCCTCCGACGATCTCCCTGGCGGGTATGATCCTTATCATGCCGCAAAGATTGCGAGGAGACTGGAGGAAGAAGGCACGGACTTCATCGACCTGTCCGATGGTTCGTATGAGGCGATGAGTGACTTCCTGCCGAACAAAGAAGGGCAGGTCATAGACAAAGCCGCCATCATTCAGGCTTCGGTGAAGATTCCGGTCATGTGTCCATCCGTTCATGATCCGGAGAATGTCGTGGATGTGCTTAAGAACGGTAAGGCGCAAATGGTTTTGCAGGGACGTCAGCAACTTGCGGATCCTGATTGGGTAAACAAGGTGAGGGAAGGGAAAGAGAAGGACATCATCCGATGCAGCCGCTGCAACCTCGGCTGTATCATGCGGTTTGTCGCAATGCTCCGGGTACGGTGTGTCAAGAACCCGAGAACAGGACAGGAGGAGCATATTGAGGAATATTCAAGGCGCCCAATAGTACCGCTGAAGCACCGTGTATGGCAGATAGCCTCAGATTTGGGACGCAGGAATCTTTCCAAGACCTGGGAATACACTGGAGCGGAACTCGACGAACTCACGAAGAGATAAGGGGAAGATAGCGAGGATAGACACTTCATTGCCTGATTCGATGCAGAAGAACGGCCGTGAAAGGAGATTCTACTATGAAGAAGAAGTTTGATGATGGCGGGTTCTTCAAGATTGATCCGGAGCCCCACCTTGTCGGGACGACCGGTTCCTACTATGAGTATTTCCCAGGGTATCGGATGTGGTGGAAGGCGATTGAAAATATTGAAAGGCCATTGCTCACGGGCACGCACCCGAACAACCTGGCGAGGGTTTCTGAAGGCCTTGAGGAATGGGAAATGCAGAAAGACCCCGATCCATCCGGTATCCTGCGCGCCATGGACAAGTACGGCGTGGACATTGCCTGCCTCTTGCCGGAATCGTGTATGGATACCTGTGGATACACGGGTCGCTTCTCTACGAATGGGGAAATGGCCGAGATCGTGGAATCGAATCCCGACCGATTCATGTATCAAGCCAACATGTCCCCAATCAAGTTCAAGGGCGTGAAGAACACGATCAGGGAATTGGAGTTCTGGGCAAAGGAGAAGAAAGCAAAGATATTCAAATACCTATGTACCGAGGATACCTGTATCAATGACCCGGAGTTGTGGCCTTTCTATGAGAAATGCCAGGAACTGGATATCGTTCTTGATATTCACACCGGGATGTCATGGTGTCCGCCGCAGGCGAGCAAGTATGCGGACCCCATACTCCTTGATGATGTGTGCCGGGATTTTCCTGATTTGAAGGTTGTGGCGTTCCATATGGGGTACCCTTATTGTGACCAACTGAACATGCTGGCCATGGGGCACGCGAATTTGTACGTCTGTCTCAGCCTCCTCGTCCCGTGGGCGATCACAGCTCCGCGGAAATTCGCTAAAATCATCGGCGAAGCCTTGCGCTGGATTGGGAAGGATAAGATCATATGGGGAACGGACTACGCGGGATTCGCCGTACAGGTCAAGTGTGCCGTGGAAGGGTGGCGAGAGTTCCAGATACCCGAGGACATGCAGGAAGGCTACGGATACCCGCCCATATCCGAAGAAGACAGGCGGAAGATCTTTGGCGGTAACCTCGGCCGTCTCCTCGGAATCGATACGACGATACGACGAATCAACACGCAATAAGGGACGGCATCCTGACGCCGTGGACCTGAGGGATGAAGCAGCGTTCGTAAGCCTCATGCAGCATGGGGGCTTGCCATTACACAGGACCTGGATCGGTCCTGGGTCGCCCTGGCAGTGAGTGGAGGTGAATGGATGTACACCCTTGGCGATATCCCAAGAAACGGAGCCGTACAATTTGCCGAGAGGACTGCCGTGGTGTTCGAGGGGAAAAGGTGCACGTACCGGGAGTTGAACCGCCGGGTCAACCGCTGCGCTCATGCCCTGACAGGGCTCGGAGCCTCAAAGGGAGGGCGGGTGGCTATCATGGCGGACAATTGCGCGAAGTATCTCGAGACGTACTTCGGTTCCGCCAAAATCGGGATGAGCGTTACCCCCATCAATGTGAGGCTTGGGGACGAAGAGATCGTCTTCATCGTGAACGACAGTGAAGCGACGATCTTCATCATTGGCGACGGGTATGAAGGTCGCATCGCCGACCTCAGAGATCGGCTCCCGGCCATCCGGAGCTGGGTTTCCCTGGATCGTCCCGTTCCGGGATGGCACGCCTACGACGAGCTGGTCGCCAGGGCAACGGATATCGAGCCGGACCCCGGAATCTATGATGTACGTGAGGAGGACCTGGCCATCCTCATGTATACGGGCGGCACGACGGGAACGCCCAAGGGGGTCATGTTGACTCACCGCGGCGTGATGCTATCCGGCATTGCGGCCGCACTTCAGTTCGGCCTGACCAGGGAGGATTCGACCTGCTTCGTGCTCCCGATCTTTCACGTTTCATGGTGGCCGATCCTGATGATGCTCCTCGTCGGAGGCAAGGTCTGTATCAATCGAAAGCCAAGGCTGGATACGATCTTCAAGCTGATCGAGGAGGAACAGTGCACCCATATGAATCTGGTGCCGACGATCTACGGATGGATGGTGGAGGATCCCGGTCTGGAGAAGTACGATCTTTCCAGCCTCAGGATGCTGAGCTACGCAGGCAGCCCCTTCCCGCAGGAAGTTCTGAAGAAGTGCATCAAACGGCTCGGGAACAAATTCTTCCAGGGGTATGGGGCCACCGAGACGTCTGGTGCGGCCATCAGCGTGCTTGGCGCCGAGGATCACTTCCTGGAAGGAGAAAGGGCGAAGTACCTTTCGAGTGCGGGGAAGGCCTCGATCTGTTCGCGCGTCCGGATCGTGAACGAACGGGATCACACCCTCGGTCCGGGTGAGGTCGGCGAGATTTGCGCCAAGGGCGAACACATCATGAAGGGGTACTGGAAGAATCCGGGGCTGACGGCCGAGGTGCTCAGGGGCGGCTGGTATCACACGGGAGACCTGGGGTTCATGGATGAAGACGGGTACATCTACATGGTCGACCGGAAGGCGGACATGATCATCTCGGGCGGCGAAAATGTGTACCCGAAAGAGGTGGAGGATGTGATTTACAGCCACCCCGCCGTGAAGGAGTGCTCGGTGGTATCCTCCCCTCGCCAGGGATGGGGGGAGATCGTACATGCGGTGGTGGTGCTGACACCTGGTTCCACGGCCACCGAGCAGGAGATTATCGATCACTGCAAGAAGACCCTTGCAGGGTACAAGTGTCCCAAGGCCGTCTCGTTCTGGGAGGACCTCCCCAAAACGATCGTGGGCAAGATCATGAAGAAGGAGATCAAGCAGAAGTTCTGGAAAGGCAAGGACAGGATGATCAGCTGAATGCCTTTAGGTCAAAACTGCCTCGACCTTCCGTGCCAGGGATAAGCAAAACCCGGGGACCTGCAGGCCGATCAAGATCCCTGCCTTGGAGTTCGTCCGTCGCTTCCTCCTCCACGTGCTCTGCTACGGGTTCGCCCGCATCCGCGACTTTGGCCTCATGGCATCTCGAAATGCCCAGCCATTTTCTAATGAGGATTTGCCCGCTGCGGCAAGCATGACTGGCGTTCATTGCCCATCCCCGCAGGAGGAGAACAAACCGGCCCTGTTCTATTTCTGTAGTCCAGTCCCTGAATGGTCTGCCAGAAGCACAACGACCGACCGGTCCTTTGCCTTGTAGCGAGAACCAGGGACCTCCCGCAATGCCCCCCATTCGACTATGTCTTCTGGAGGGTCGAGGGATGTGTCTATCCATCGCCGCCACGAACCGGTTTTACCGGCCAAGGGCAGCTCGAAATCAAGCGGGTCCCAGTAGGCGTTCATAATCAGGTGCATGAGTATCTCTACCTCAGGGATTTTAATGCTTAACGCCAGACTGTGCGAATGATAGCTCCAGTCAGGAAGATGAAGGTTTACCCCATGCCACTCTTTGCTCGCTTGCCGGATGAGCTCGTTAAGGCTCATCGGGTGGTGCTCTGGATCAATATCACGCAGGCACCGCAAACGGTGCGCATTCAGCATCGCTACAAAACGTTGAAGATCACTGTGTTTCTCCAAAAGACTCCAGTCATACCAGCTTGTTTCGTTATCCTGGCAGTAAGCGTTGTTATTTCCACCTTGAGTCCGCCTGACCTCATCGCCCATCAGTATCATCGGCGTCCCGATCGAGATCAAAGTGACGGTCAGGAAGTTCTTTGCCTGCCGGTTCCGCAACCTCTCTATCGACAAATCTCGGCTAGGGCCTTCGATTCCACAGTTCCAGCTGTGGTTGTCGGTTGTCCCGTCCCTGTTTTCCTCGCCGTTGGCCTCATTGTGCTTTTCGTTGTAAGAGACAAGATCGTTGATGGTAAAGCCATCATGGCAGGTCACGAAATTCACGCTCTGTTCGGGTTCGCGCTCCTTGTGGCCATAAATTCCCGGGCTGCCGACCAGGCGGTCGGCAAAGCGTGCAACGGATCCATTTTCTCCTATAAAAAACCTGCGGACATCGTCACGGAACATGCCGTTCCACTCTCTCCAACTGTCCCCGATGAACCTTCCCACCTGGTACAGGCCCGCCGCATCCCATGCCTCGGCTATGAATTTGATTCCTGCCAATAACGGATCCGTTTCGATGTCCCACAGCACCGGAGGGTTCGCCATGACACTGCCGGAGTCGTCGCGGGCAAGGATCGACGCAAGATCGAATCGGAAACCGTCCACATGCATCTCTTCGACCCAGTAGCGTAGACTGTCGACGATCATACGCCGAACAACCGGATGATTTGCATTGAGCGTGTTGCCGGTGCCGGTGAAGTTTGCGTATCGTGAACGGTCCTTATCGAGGATGTAGTAAATGCTATTGTCCAGGCCGCGAAAACTCAGCGTTGGCCCTCGGTGGTCGTTCTCGGTAGTGTGGTTGAAGACAACATCCAGAATCACCTCGATACCAGCCCGGTGCAAAGCCTTGACCATATCGCGGAATTCGTCCACGGGCCCAAGCGGGTCCTTACGCGAACTGTACCCCAGATGGGGCGAAAAGAACGAGACAGGTGCATAACCCCAGTAATTGGTCTTGCCAGGGGGACTGTCGTGAATGTCGTACTGAAAGACCGGCATCAATTCCACTGCAGTGATCCCGAGTTGCCGAAGATAGGGAATCTTGTCGATAAGTCCCGCGAATGTGCCGCGCTTCTTGTCGCTGACGCCCGAACTCGGATGACAGGTAAACCCGCGCACGTGCATCTCGTATATGATGGTTCTCGAACAGGGTCTCTTCAGGGGGGCGTCACCTTCCCAGTCGTACGTTGACGGATCCACCACCACGCTTTTCATTGCTGTAGCCGTGTTATCGCCTTCATTGGCTGCGGCGATGCGATCGTACCCCGCAGGCACAACAACGCCGCGGCCATAAGGATCGAGAAGGACCTTGGAGTGATCAAACCGCATACCCCCGGCAAAATCTGAGGGTCCTTCTACGCGGTAACCGTAAATCTGCCCGGACCGCACGCCGGGAACAAATACATGCCAATAATGATATGTTCTGTTAGAAACCGGATCGAGGCGGATCGAGCGCGCGGGTCTTGTGTCGTCCCTGCCATTGAAGAGAAGAAGCTCGACCCCTGTCGCATGTTTAGAAAAGACGGAAAAATTGGCTCCTTCGAGAGAAACGGTCGCTCCCAACGGGTAGCTCGAACCCTCTACGTTGCTGTGGTTAGTATTCGACATTGCGCTCGATCGACTCCAGGACTTCATGAGATATCTCCAGTGTGTTCTTGTTAAGTCACGCCAGGCGCAAAGGCCTCGTCCCCTGTGGGGGGCTCTATGTTCCAGATCTTACTGCAGTACTCGCGGATTGAGCGGTCGGAGGAAAAGTTCCCCATTCGTGCCGCGTTGAGTACCGACATACGAATCCAATTCACCTGATCACGGTAGGCGGAACTGACCCGATCCTGAATATCGATGTAGGATTCGTAATCCGCCGGGAGCAGGAAAGGATCATGGTCGCGGAGATTGTCGACCAGCGGCCTGAAGAGTCCTCCATCTCCACGCGAGAAATGCCCTGATTCGATCTGATCTATGGCCTCCCTGAGGTGCGGGTTTGATTCGTAGTAGCGTCGAGGAGAATAACCCTTTGACTTTACGTCTTCTACCTCTGCCGCGGTAAGACCGAGGAGAAAGAAGTTATCGGGTCCGACCGCTTCTCGTATCTCGACGTTTGCGCCGTCAAGGGTGCCGATCGTGAGGGCACCGTTCATGGAGAACTTCATGTTCCCCGTTCCTGAAGCTTCCTTTCCTGGGGTAGATATCTGCTCCGAGAGATCTGCGGCGGGATAAATATGCTGAGCATTCTTTGCATTGAAGTCCGGAAAGAAGATGACCTTCAGCCTCCCGGCCACATGAGCATCGTTGTTCACCACATCGGCGACAGAATGGATCAGCTTGATGATCATCTTCGCCATGAAGTTTGAGTCCCGAAAGAGCGTCCCGCCACATGCTTTTGGGGATTCGCTGGGCCGCTTCGCTTTTTCACCGACCTCCCTTGGATAGCGCTTGCCCGACAGGAAGTTTATGACACTCCGGCGTGTTGCCCTCTCGTGTTTTCGATCAGCTTGATGGTCTGTTCGGCAATTTCCCGCTCCTCATTCGTCCTGACCGCCAGGACCTTGAGGGGAGCGCCGTCTTGCTGGATTTCCAGGGCCTCTTCGTAAGTCTTCTCGTTTTTGTTGTCGTCCACCGCGATTCCGAGCGCCTCGAGCCCCTGGCAGCATTGTCGCCGGACGGGGGCGGCATTTTCGCCGATGCCGCCTGTAAAGACCACGGCGTCGACCCGGCCGAGCACTGCGAAGTAGGCGCCGATATACTTCTTGATGCGGTAGCAGTAAACCTCCAGGGCAAGCTGGGCGAGCGGTTCTCCGCTTTTCGCCATCCGGAGAATCTCCCGCATGTCGTTGGCCCCGCAAATCCCCTTCAGACCGCTCCCTTTATTCAAGAGCCCTTCAAGGTCTCCCTCCGGCATTCGGGTCACTCTTCTCAAGTAAAATGGAACAGCCGGGTCCAGGTCCCCGCTACGGGTTCCCATGACCAAACCCTCCAGGGGGGTCATGCCCATCGACGTGTCTACGCTCCGTCCCTGCCGGATCGCCGACGCGCTCGCCCCATTCCCAAGATGGAGGGTGATCAGATGCAGGGAGGCGAGAGGCTTCTCCAAATGAGCCGCAGCTTTCTTGGCCACCGAGAGATGGGAGGTTCCATGGAAGCCGTATCTCCGGACGTGATGAAGGGCGTAAAGGCTGTAGGGTATTGCATAGACAAATGCATGGGGCGGCATAGATTGGTGGAAAGCCGTATCGAAAACCGCCACCTGAGGCACTCCCGGAAAAACTCGCCGGGCCGCTTCGATCCCCAGAAGGTTCGCTGGGTTGTGAAGCGGCGCGAGGGAGATGAGCTCTCGAATCGTTTCCATCACCTTCTCATCGATCAGCACCGGCTCACGAAATGCCTCTCCTCCATGGACTACTCGATGACCGATCCCGAGGAGTTCCCCCGGATTCTGGATCGCGGAAGCGTCGGCTGGCATCTTCAAGATGAAGTCAAACCCTTCCTGATGGTTGCCCACCCGTCCCGAGCGCACGGTTTCTTTGACCGTGCCCGATGGCCCGTAGGCGCGGTGGGTGTGCCGGCTCTCGGTCTCCCCGAGCCGTTCCAGCAAACCAGAGGATGGGATAGACAAGTCGGAGACCTCGAAGACTTCATACTTGATCGAGGAGCTTCCCGAGTTGATGACCAGGACCTTCATGAGCCGGCCCCCTTCGCCTGCGCCTGGATCGCTGTGATGGCAACCGTATTCACGATGTCTGTCACCGTGGCGCCGCGGCTGAGATCGTTGACGGGCCGTTTGAGGCCTTGAATGATCGGCCCGATGGCCACGGCATTGGCGGACCTCTGAACGGCCTTATACGTGATGTTGCCGTTATTCAGATCGGGAAAGATGAAGACTGTGGCCCGGCCCGCAACGGGGCTCCCGGGCAACTTGACCCGGGCCACGGCTGGATCCACTGCGGCGTCGTACTGGATCGGTCCCTCCACTGGCAGATCGGGCCTCAGGCTTCGGACCCGCCCGGTCGCCTCCCGCACCTTCTCAACATCCGCCCCTCTCCCGGATTCCCCGGTGGAGTAGGAGAGCATAGCCACACGCGGCTCGATGCCGAAGGCCCGCGCCGTCTCGGCCGAGCTGGTGGCGATGTCCGCCAGCTGCTCCATGGTCGGGTCCGGGTTCACGGCACAGTCGCCGAAGACGAGTACCCGATCGGGGAGGCACATGAAGAATACGCTGGAGGCGAGAGAGAAGCCCGGTTTCACTCCGATGATTTCAAAGGCCGGGCGCAGCGTGTGCGCCGTCGGATGCACCGCTCCCGAGACGAGCCCGTCCGCATGTCCGTGGTAGACCATAAGGGTTCCGAAGTAGGCCACATCGGCCACAAGATCAAAGGCCATCTGCTCGGAAATCCCCTTGTGCTTGCGAAGCTGAAAATAGGTGTGGGCATACCCCTCCCTGGCTCCCGGATCAGCCGGGTCCAGAAAGCTGGCCCCCTTAAGAGAAAGGCCCAGGGAACTCGCCTTTTGCTCAATTTCCTGGACGGGGCCCAGCAGGGTCAAGTCCGACACCCCGCGAAGGAGGAGGATTTCGGCCGCCCGCAGGATGCGCTCTTCCGTTCCCTCCGGCAGAACGATATGCCTTCGATTCGACTTGGCCCTCTCGACCAGGGTATGCTCAAACATGATCGGCGTGACCCGTTCCTGCCGGGATAGCTCAATTCGCCGGTAAAGCATTTCAGCGTTCATGTGCTTTTCCATGTGCGCCAGCGCAATGGCCGTCTTTCGGGGGTTCTGCGACCGGATCCTCCCTCGCACCCGGGAGGCCTGCGTCCCTACCACAAAGGTGTCCGCCTGCGCCGTCAGGACAGGGACGGGCGACTTCTGCAACCCTTCGAGGATGCGCTGCACCTGCGGGGCAGGCCTTAAGCCGCCTGTCAGAAGGAGCCCGGCGATCCGTGGGTAGGTGCCGGCGGCGTCGGCCATGAGGCTTCCCAGGATGATGTCGGATCGATCTCCCGGGGTGATGACGAGGGTCCCTTCGCCCAGATAGTCGAGAAAGTTGGGAAGCTCCATGGCCCCGATTCTTATGTCCTCCACGTCCCGGCTGAAACTCTCCGGGTCTCCGCTCCAGCGGGTGGCGCCGAGTTCCTCGGCGATCTCCGCCACCGTGGGTCTGGCCAGCACGCCAAGCTCGGGCAAGACAAAGATCGGAACCCGGGTCTTGCCTTTGTCCGCCAGCCCTAGAATGTCGTCCGCCCGTTCCGGGGCGACCCGGTTGACGAAAAGGGCGAGGACATCACACCTCTTGGTCTCCAACAAACTGAGCAGCACGGAAGATCTGCGGATGACGTCCTGCGGCGTTTGCCCGTATCCCGTGGTCACAGGGACGGCCAGCGCGCCAAGGTTGTTGGCTACGTCGATGTTGAAGTCGAGGGTTAGACCCGGTGGTATATCATGGAAGCCGGTTCCCAGGCATACAACGACATCGCACTCAGAGTCCAAGGACGCATATTCTTCAACAATTCTCTTCAGGAGTTCGTCGTATTTTTCCTCGCCCACAAGGGGGCGGGCCCTCTCTAAGGTCATCCCGTACCTGACACGGTCGGGGAAAGGAAGGTGGTAACGGTCGGAAATCACGCGAACGGCTTCGTCGCAAGTCTCCCCGTCACGGACGAGAGGGCGGAAGAAGCCCAGTTTTTGGACATGCCGGGAGAGGATCTCCATGATCCCAAGCAGGACTATTGATTTCCCTGATTGAGGTTCTGCACCAAATATGTAAATGCTTTTCGCCTTAGGCATGACGCTTCTCCTTTGGTTCACCTTCTTCAGGGAGAACCTTTCCCTCCGATTTCGCCATCTCCCGAATCCTCTGGCCGTAAATCTTCTGCAAAGATTCCATGTAATTCACATCAACCGGCCCCTTCCAGGTGACTACCTGCTTGAACCGCTCGGGGATCTTCACGGACGAGGGGTCAAACCCGGTCTGAATCCTCATTTGCCAACGCATTTTCTGGATCGTCCCGGCCACGGAGTCCAGATTTTCGGCAAGGCTCCGGTAGCCTGCGGCGTTCAGGCAATCGGCCAACACCGCCTCTCGATACACTTCCCTGGCGAACAGGCAGGAGACCATGGAGGTGAGAAACACCCGGGATTTCTCGTCCTGGACCAGAAAATCCGCGGCCCGTTCTGCGTCGTTCCGCTTCTGCTTCTGAGCGGGGTTCGCCGGTACCGCAGCCATCCGGTCTGCCTGAGCGTCCTTTCCCTCTTGCTTCTGATCGAAGGAGTATCCTCCGGCGTCCAGGTGGGAATGGCGCAGTCCCAATGCCTGGGAGATGAAGAATACCTCCCCTGTGGCGTATCCCGCCATCTCCTGGCCGAGGACGCAGGCGAACTCCGTTCCCCCGAACCGTTCCGCCGCCTTGAGCGTCCCCTGGCCAAGCAATCGGTAAAAATCGTTGGCCCCGCCACCCAGGTGTTTCACCGCCTGGGCATAGGCTGCGGCGTCCCCGAACTTCAGCGGGATCAGGGTCTCTTTTTCTGAAAGGAGGCCCTTCTCAAAAGCTTCTGTCGCCCATGCCAGGGCGACTCCGGCGGAGATCACATCCAGTCCTTGTTTTTCCGCAGTTTCCAGGAGGGTCAGAACCTGGAAGGCATCCATCACGCTCAGCATGGCGCCCATGCAAGCGATGGGTTCGTGGTCGTAGGTAACCTGCCGGTAGAGATACTGGTTCGGCTCCATGAACTTTTCGCGCACGAACCCGAGGTGGATGCACCCCACCGGGCATCCGGCGCAGGCCGTGTTGCGCAGGAGGGTGCGCTCGGCAAAGGTCTCTCCTGTAATGCCGGCGATGCCCTCGTCGCTGGTGCGCTGGAGGTTCCGGCACGGCATAGCCTTGATCCCGTTCAGCACCGCCACGTTCACGGGCGTACCCAGGTTGTGATACTTTTCCATCATTTTCGTTTCCGTAAGCTGCCCGTAAATCTTCTGGAAGAGCGGGGCATACTCCTTGTTATCGGGCAGATCGAAGGACCCGTCTCCCACGATCACGATGGCTTTCAGATTCTTCGCCCCCATGACCGCGCCGCCCCCCAGACGGCCGAAGTGGCGGTAGGTATCCACATTGATGCAGGCCATGGCCGACAAGTTCTCCCCCGCCGGTCCGATCCGGAGAATCGATCGGTGCCCGGATCCGCCCGCCATCCCCCGCAGCATTAGGCCGGTCCTCTGGACGCTTTTGCCCCAAAGATAATGCACGTCTTTTACTTCCAGATGCCGCGACCCCACCACCACGCAACTCGGACGTTTGGCCTTCCCGGTGATCACCAGGGCGTCCAAATCGGCAAACCGCATGGCCAGGGCCGAGCGACCCCCGCCGTGACTCTCGGCATATTGATCGTGGTAAGGCGATTTGAAGGCGCAGACCACCTTGCTCATCAGCGGGAAGTATCCCGTGAGGGGGCCGATGGTGAAGATCAGGGGCTGCGTCGGATCTTTCCATCCGCGGTCGGCAAAGCCCCTGCGGCTGAAGAGAAGCGCCGCAAGGCCGCTTCCTCCCGCCCATGCGTTGCGGCCTTCGATCTCTTCGATCTTGCCCCGGCCGGTGGATAGGTCTACTTCGAGTACTCGAAAGTGATCCCTGATCATGGCGCCAGCTCCTTTTGGCCATCGTCCACACTCGTGGGGGCTGGAACCTCAATCATTTCCAGACAGTCATGGGGACAAAATGCCACGCACCGGCCGCAATGAATGCAGACGAAAGGTTCGCCGGACGGGTCGAGGTAAATGGCGTCAACCGGGCAAGCCCGCGCGCAGGCCCCGCAGCGAATACAGAGCTTCTTTTTCACCACCACACCGCCCCCTTTTCGCTGCGAATAGGCCCCCGTGGGACAGGCCATTGTGCAAGGCGCCGGGTCGCAGGCCAGGCAAGGCTTGGCCTCAAAGCCTGTGGAAAGGCCTCCCGTCGAGCGGATCCGGATTCCCGCCTTATCCCAGGAAAGCTGTTTGTGAACCAGACGGGCGCAGGCCAGGGAACAGGAGTGACAGCCAATGCATCGTTCCATACGGGGCGTGCTCAAAATCTTCATGCCCCCTCCCTTGCAGGAACAGCAGCCGTCGTGTTTCCTCGAAATACGTTCTCTATTGTCTGAATGTCTTTCTTCCTGCAAACTTGGCCGAAGTCCCCAGTTCTTCCTCGATTCGCAGCAATTGATTGTATTTTGCAATTCGATCGGTGCGGCTCACAGAGCCCGCTTTGATCTGACCGGCGCCGGTAGCCACAACAAGGTCGGCGATAAAGGTGTCCTCTGTCTCGCCCGACCTATGGGAAACCACGCAGGTATAACCTGCCTCCGACGCCATTCGCATGGCCCCAAGAGTCTCGGTCAATGTTCCAATCTGGTTCACCTTGATCAGGATGGAATTGGCGATCCCCTCCCGGATTCCCCGCGCCAGTCTCTCGGTGTTGGTCACAAACAGATCATCGCCCACGAGCTGGGCCTTCTTCCCCAGGGCGTCCGTGAGCAGCTTCCAGCCCTTCCAGTCGTCCTCGGCCATGCCGTCTTCGATGGAAACAATCGGATACTGCCGAACCCAATTCGACCAGAATTCCACCATCTGCTCGGACTGCCTTTCCGTCTTGTCCGATTTCTTGAACACATACTTCCCTTTGCCCGAATCGAAGAATTCACTCGAGGCCGGATCGAGGGCCAGACCGATGTCCGTACCGGCCCGGTATCCTGCCTGTGTAATGGCTTCGAGAATCATTTCCGGGGCTTCATCGTTCGATTTGAGGTTCGGAGCAAACCCTCCCTCGTCTCCAATGGCCGTTGAATATCCTTTCTTTTTCAGTATGTTCTTCAATGTGTGGAAGATTTCAGCGCCCATGCGAAGGGCATCGGAAAAGCTTGTGGCCCCGAATGGGGCGATCATGAATTCCTGAAAGTCCACCGAGTTGTCGGCATGGCGCCCTCCATTCAGGATGTTCATCATCGGGACCGGCAGCAAACAACCCGATCCACCTCCAAGAAACCGGTAGAGCGGTCTCTTTTTCGACTGGGCGGCCGCTCGTGCCGCCGCCATGGAGACAGCCAGGATCGCATTCGCCCCGAGTCGGCCCTTGTTCGGTGTTCCGTCGAGCTGGATCATCTTACGATCCACATCTGCCTGGCGGGTCGCGTCCATCCCTTTTACGGCCTTTGCAATCTCGCTATTGATATGCTGGGCCGCTTTGCGTGTCCCCTTCCCCTGATAGCGGGATTTTTCCCCGTCACGCAGCTCAACCGCCTCGTGCTCACCTGTCGAAGCGCCTGAAGGGACCGCGGCTCTGCCCATGCTTCCATCATCAAGGTAAACATCAGCCTCCACGGTGGGGTTGCCTCGCGAATCCAGGATCTCTCGTCCAATTGCCTTCACTATCATTGCCACAATAATCTCCTTACATTTTCGTCACCGGCTCTCAAGAACCACGACGCTGTGCGAAGAAACCCTATTGACCTCACTCAGACTTGAGACGAAGATCGATGATCTCCAACCGGTTGTTGGCTCCGGGGTGCTTGGTTGACGGTCCTTCCGTCAGAACAGCAAAATCCCCCTCCACTTCATGATCATGCATCCATCCATGAATATAGGACTTCCAGTCCTCCGGGTGTTCCGGCTCATGAACCGGGTAAACCCCATAGGAGAACAGGAGTTTCTGACATGTGCACTCCTGGGAACTGACGGCTGCGATCCAGACGAGCGGCCTGAAACGAGCGATGCTTCTGGCTGTAGACCCGCTGCGCGTTGGAACGAAGACGGCGGCCGGCGAAATGCGCTCGAGTGTTGTTTCAACACTGAAAGCGATCAGGTCTGCCAGGCTGACCTTACCGCCACGGCCAAGATCTTTCAGTGCCTCTCTCACATGGCGGGCGGGCCGATGAGGCTCAATGGCCTCTGCGATTTTGGCAAGCATGGCCACCGCGTCCACAGGATACTTGCCCATGGCCGACTCCCCGGAAAGCATGACGCAGTCCGTCCCATCCAGGATCGCATTGGCCACATCGGTGGATTCTGCCCGGGTGGGCCTCCGGTTCCCTGTCATGGACTCGAGCATCTGCGTGGCCGTGATGACGGGTCTCCCCTTGAGATTCGCTTTCTCCATCAGTCTTTTTTGTACCAGGGCGATCTGCTCGATCGGAATCTCCACCCCGAGATCCCCCCGGGCGATCATGATTCCATCGGTCACCTCCAGAATCTCATCGATATGATCCAAAGCCCTCGAGCGCTCGATCTTGGCGATGATGAACGGATGGAAATCGAGATCGGCTGCCGCTTCACGAACGGCGGTAATGTCTGCGGCGCCCTCAACGAAGGATTGACTGACCGCGTCGAGGCCCTGCTCCTTGGCGAACGTAAGCCAGCGGCGATCTTGCTCGGTGAAGGCTCCAATGCCAAGATCGATGCCGGGAAGATTCAACCCTTTCTTGGAACGGAGTTCGCCTCCCACCAGGACCCGACACAGGACGTCTGCCCCTTCCACCTTTGCGACCTCAAGCTGGATGAGACCGTCGTTGAGGTACAACCGATCTCCGGGTGCCACCGCCAGCGGTAGCCGGGAGAAGCTGACGGAAACCCGGCTCCGGTCACCCACGATGTCGTCCGTCGTTAGGGTGAAAGTCTCGCCCATCCCCAACTCGATAGGCTCCTTGGAAATCTGGCCGATGCGCATCTTAGGCCCGGGCAGGTCCGCCATGATGGCAACCCGCTTTCCGGCGTTATGGGCGGCTGATCGTAGGTTTCGGACGATGCTGCGATGGCTCTCGAAACCGCCGTGCGAAAAGTTGAGGCGGGCGATATTCATGCCTGCTCGTATCATCTTTTCCATAACGTCGGGTGATTCCGACCCCGGTCCGATGGTACATACAATCTTTGTCTTATGCCGGGGGAGCATCATCGTTTGTTGTCTCATTCTCTCACCTGTTCAGCGCATCGCTGCAGGCTGTCCGGTCGATGCGAGGACGCTGCTCCATATGCGGCCTACTGGATCTAGCTTCTTGCGAGCCGCGACGGCGAGTGGGATCGGAACATGGGTGAACTCATGATTCCAAAAACCGACGACCATGCCAGTTCGCCCAGCCATGCCGGCATGTACCGCATTATGGCCGAGCAGCAGGCAGAAGGCCGAGTCGTGCGGGTTCGCCCGCTGACTCCGGATCGTATAACTGGGGTCTATGTACTTAAGGTTGATCTCCGTGCCGATACGCCTGAAATGCTCCTTGATCCGGTCACGGAGAAATATCCCGATATCGGCATACTTGATATTGCCCGAGGCGTCCCGCTCGCCAGTAGCCTCACAGAGACCCTGACCTGCGCCCTCTGCAACAACGATTACCGCATGTCCCTTCCGATCGAGCCGCTGTTTCAGGGAAGAAAGAAAACCATTGAGCGTGAAAGAGACCTCCGGTACAAGACAGAAGTCTACCTGGTTGTCCACAAGCACGGAGAAGGCGGCAATAAAGCCTGAGTCTCGGCCCATGAACTTAACCAGGCCTATGCCGTTTCGTGCGCCGAGGGCCTCGGCGTACGCGGCACAGGTTGCCCGTTTGGCCTCCGAGACGGCTGTCTCAAAGCCGAAGGTCGTCTGGACATAGGAGATGTCGTTGTCGATCGTTTTGGGAACACCGATCACGCTGAGCCTGAGGCTGCGCCGCCTCGCTCCCTCGCTGATGGCCAGGGCACCCCTCTGCGTTCCGTCTCCTCCGATGCAGAAGAGAATGCCGATCTTCATACGCTCCAAAGCATCAATCATCTCCGAGACTTCCTGATCGCCGCGGGAGGAGCCCAGCATTGTTCCGCCCATTTCGTTGATCTGCGCCACAGTCTGGGGAGTGAGTACAATCGGTTTGTGCCCGTAATTCGGCGCCAGGCCTTCGTACCCATACGGAAAACCATAGACAGTGCGAACGCCGTAGTGATGATGCAGACTCAGGACAATGGACCGGATGACATCGTTCAGCCCGGGACAGAGGCCGCCGCAGGTAACAATGCCGCAAGCAAGTTTCGACGGGTCAAAGAATATCCTCTTCCTCGGGCCGGCCGTCTCAAATCCCGGAGGCACAGCGCCTGCATCGAGGTAACGCCGGATCACAGCGAGATCGCTATGAAGGAGGATATGCTCCTCATCGTCGGTGAAGCGGACGCCACTCATGGGGGATGGAATGGTACAATCGCCGAGCCGTTGTATTATGAAGTCCTTTGCCTGCTCCATGAGCGCCTCTTTCATGCCTTAAACAGGGTCGTCCCGACAGCCCTGAGTTCGGTCACCGCCTTTTTGACCCGCTCTGCCATGCCGGACTCCGCCAGGGAGAGATACGTGCGGGGATCATAGGCTTTCTTGTCCCCGACTTCGCCGTCCACCCTGAGCACGCGGTCGTAGTTCCTAAACATATGTTCTACGATCGGCCGGGTGAAGGCATACTGAATATCCGTGTCGATATTCATTTTGACCACGCCGTAATCGAGCGTTTCATGGATGTCACGCAGTTCTGACCCGGAGCCGCCATGGAATACGAGATAGAAACGGGCCGTCTCACCGTATAGTCTCACAACGGCGTCCTGGCAGTCCTTGAGTATAGAGGGCTTGAGTTTCACGTGGCCAGGTTTGTATACACCGTGAACATTACCGAAGGTCGCGGCGAGGAGATATCGGCAATCCTTGACTGCATTGAGGCGGCGGGCAACTTCGAGAGTGTCCTTGGGCGTGGTATAGAGTTTCGCCCCCGCTTCACCCTTGATGCCATCCTCCTCGCCGCCGACCACGCCCGCCTCGATCTCAAGGATGAGATCATTCTTCTGAAACCTCTCCATGAGTTTGATGGCAATATCTAGGTTCTCTTTGAGTGGCAGGGCGCTGCCGTCGAACATATGGCTGTTGAAAAGGTTGGGCCTGCCGGCTGCCCTTCGCCGTTCCGTCTCTTCCACGAGAGGAAGGACGAATGTATCAAGTTTGTCCGCCTGGCAGTGATCGGTATGGAGAACGACATAGATCGGATATCGTTCGGCCGCGCGGTGTACGTGCTCGGCTATGGAAATCGCGCCAAACGCCATGTCCTTGATCGATGATCCCGAGGCGAAGCTGCCGCCGCCTGTCGAGACCTGAATGATACCGTCGCTCCGGCTCTCCGCGAGTCCCCGGAGCACAGCATTCGCCGTCGTGAGTGATGTTACGTTGATGGCCGGATAGGCATAGCGCCCCTTCCGCGCCCTATCAAGCATCTCACAGCATGTCGCATAATCAGCTACCGGCATGGATTCCTCCGTCCTCATTTCTCAAAACCTGCCAGGCTCCGGGTATCTCCGGTTTGATCTCCTCTGATTTGGCGGCTGCTCCTTGGCCTTCTGGTCAAGGATTCGCGTTGGAACCGACGATGCGCTCCAGATCCGCTAGGGCGAGACTGTAACCAAGAAGAGCCTGCAGTTCCTCATACTCGGCCTTCTTCACTGCAGCAACTGCTGCGGCGTATTGAACCTGCGTAGCTGTCCGCGCCTCGACCCCTTTGCTTTTGAGGCGCAGGTTTTCTCTTTGCAGCGCCAAGGATTCGCGTGTGACAGCGATCAGGTTGTTTGTCTCTTCCAGTTTCCTGTATGCCTTGTCTACTTCCACCTCGATCCGTCTTTCAACGCGGCGAAGGTCTTCCTTGGCCTGTGTGAGTTGCTCCTTGCGTTGAGCAACAACATCCTGCCGCTTACCCCAATCGAAGATGTTCCACGTCATTTTCACACCGAAGGCCCCGACATCGTCGGTCAGAAAAGGGGCGCCGTCCTGATAGGAATAGCGGCCGAACAGGCTTGTATCGGGGACATAGTCAATATATGCGGCCTTTAGGCCGCTTCCCGCTTTCTTCACCGCTTCTTGTGCAGCCTCTATTTCCGGGTTCTTTTCGCGGGCTTCCTGCAGGAACGATTCACGGGATCGTGAGGTGGTCTCGGGTGGAGGTGGGTCGAGCGGATCGATATCCGTGTCGAGAGGGAGGCCCAGAAGGTCGTTCAGTTCGGAGGTGAAATCGCTTATCCGAGTCTCCGCCGAAAGAAGGACGTGCCTGTTCTGGAGGAGAGCCGCGCTGCTACCGATAGCGGCGACCTCGTGCGCGGTGCCCGCAGTCACACTCTGTTTCGCTTCACGCAGGGCTTCCTCACCGGCTTCGACCGCGGCAGAGGCGGCGTCCCTCTGTTTCCGGGCGATCAGCAAGCCATAGAAGAGACTGTAGGTGGCAAAGATAACATCTGTCTTGGCCTTACCGAAGTCGGCAGATGCAATCTGCTGGTCTGCAATGGCGATCTTGTCCGCCTGGTGTATCTTGAGTAGTGTCGTCAGAGGCTGGGTGATAATGGTATCGGTCAAAACAAAATCATTGGAGCCCTGATCGATTTGGACATCCTCGACGGGGAAACGGCCGACACCCGGTACCGTGCCCATGCTGCCCGCGGGAATGCTAAGCAGTTGGGTGTCGGAAAGATGCAAGTAGGTCGATTCGTTCGACAGATGGGGGAAATAGTCGGCCCGGACACTCTTCCTTTTGTCGATGGCTTCCCGGGCCTTTGAGCCGGCGATTTTAAGGGACGAGTTTTGCGACACTGCCAGGGCAATCGCTTCATCGAGGGCCAGTGTGCGTGTTTCGGCGAGGGCCTGGCCTGATCCAAGGAGGAGTGCCAGGGCAATCATGAACTGGGCCGCCGGAGGCTTTGCGACAAGCGATTTCACCAGAACATAAAGCACCGGTATGACGAGCAGGGTGAAAATCATCGAGAACACGAGGCCGAATGACATGACACTCGCCAGGGGGCTCCAAAGGCTTGATCCGGAGAGGATCATGGGTACCATCCCTACCGCGGCAGCCATCGAGGTGAGAAAGATCGGCCGCAGCCGGCGTGCCCCTGCCTCCCGCGCAGCCTGCTCGAGGCCGGCCCCGCCGGCGATTCTTTCGTTGCAGTAGTCGACCAGGATGATGCCGTTTCGCACGACAATGCCGCACAGGGCGATGAGGCCCATGAAAGAAGTGAAACCAAACGGATTGCGCGTGATGACGAGACCGAGCATCGCCCCGAAAAGGGTGAGCGGGATCGAGGCCATCACCACAAGAGGTAGAGAGATGTTTCTGAATTGCACGAGAAGGACCAGGAAGATCGCCAGCAAGCTGATTGCAAGGGCGACGATCATCTGGGGGAACACCTCGCCTTGGTTATCCTTTTCGCCGCCGTAGTAGATGCGGTAGCCGGCCGGCAGCTCCAGGGCCTCGATCTGCGGCATCGCCTTCTCCAGGAGCTGCGAGGCGTAGTACCCCGACTTCACGAACGCACGGATCGTCAAGGTGCGCACCCCGTTTCTGCGGACGATCCTGCCGGTCTGCCACTCAGGTGCCAACGTAGCAATTGCGCGAAGAGGGACCCGTGCCCGGGTCAGTTCCGACTCGACATAGGTATTGCCGATGTCCGTGAAGGAAGAGCGGGAGGCCTGGTCGAGCCGCAGCTTGATCGTAACGGCGCGGTCCCCTTCCCAGAAGGTATCGACCGCGACACCGTCGAATGCCCCGTAGAGGGTTTGCGATACCGACGAGTCCATTATGCCGAGACGGTTTGCAAGCTCGTCGTTGACATTTAAGTCGACCCTATAGGAATCGTTGAAGTAGTCCCTGTGCACGAAAAGGGAGAACGATACACTCTCCAGAATCGCCTGTACCTTTTCCCCCAACCGCTTCAGTTCCGCGATATCGTCCCCGGAGAGGCGCACCTCTATGGGCGCCTCCATCTGGGCCCCCTGCTGGAGCTCCTTCACGATCACCATGGCCTCCGGCGCCAATGCTCCCAGCGATGGCCGCAACTCCTTCACCAGCCGGGCGGTGTCTTTCACCGAGGCGGTATTGACGATGAACTGGCCGTAGGCGCCGTCGGGCTGCTGCGGATTGACGTTGTAATAGAACCTCGGGGCGCTCTGGCCGACGAAGGCGGCGTAGTGTTCGACTCCTTCGCTGGAGGCGAGAGCTCTTTCGATCCGTCCCATCACTGCGTCGGTGGCCTCGATGCGCGTCCCCTGCGGCAGCCAGACATCGATCACGAACTGGTTGCGCTCCGCGGAAGGGAAGAACTGTTGCGGCACGAATGCAAAGAGCATGACGCCGACGACGACCGCGCCCCCGCCGAGGGTCAAGGCCAGCCACTTTCTGTTCATGAAGAGTTTGATCAATATTCCGTATCCATCCTGGAGCCGGTCGAGCAGGCCCTTCTTCTCCTTGCCATGGGCCTCCGCGGCGTCGTGGTCGTGCAGCCCCTTCTTGATGAAGAAGCTGCAGAGCAGGGGGGTGATGAAGACCGCCACGATAAACGAAACCGCCAACGCGACCGCCACCGTGATGGGGAGCGCCATGACGAACTCGCCGACGGAGCCTGTGATGATCAGGAGCGGCAGGAAGGAGGCGATGATCGTGATGGTTGCAGCGAGGACCGGGACGAAGACATCGCTCGCACTTCTCCAGGCCGCTTCCGGCTTGGGCACCTTCCGGTCCAGGAGTTCGACGTAATTGTCGATAACCACGATGGCGTTGTCCACCACGATCCCGAGGACCACGATGAGCCCCGCGATGGACACCTGATGCAGGGCCAACCCCATTGCCTCCATGACTCCGAGGGTGCCGCACAGACTTATCGGTATGGCGAGGGCCGCGATGAGGGCGACCCGCAGGGGGAGGAGTACGATGGTGACGATGATCACGGCAAGGATCGCCAACGCAAATTCGTGACTCAGGCTGGCAATCCGCTCCTTGACGACCCCCGGCTGGTCGGCAACAAGGTCCATATGAACGTCGGGGGGAAGCAGCACCTTGAGCCGCTGGAATACATTTCCCAACGCCTCGCCGAGTTCGACGATGTTCTTTCCTTTCTGCATCTCGACCGAGAGGAGAAGGCAAGGGTCGCCGTCGTAGCGCACCATGAACGTCGGGTCCTGATAGCGGCGCTCTACGTCTGCGAAATCCTTGATATATACCGGATGGCCGTCCTTGGAAACGTCGACGAGGACGTTCCGTATTTCGTTTTCGGTGTTAAAGATCCCGGTGGTCCTCATGGGGATCTTCGATCGATCTGCCTCGAAATGTCCCGCGCTCTGGATGACGTTCCGCTGCATCAGGGCATTCGCCACCTGGCGCGGGTCGGCGAAATACTGTGCGATCCTTTCGAGGCTGCTGGTGATCCAGATTTCCTCTCCCTGCGTTCCGTAGGTTACGAGTTTGCCAACTATACGGACGGTGCGCATTTCGTCGTGGATCTTGTCTGCATGATCGCGCAACTCTCGGTACCCGTAACGTTTTCCGTGGACGGCTATCAGCATGGCGACGGTATCGCCGAAATCGGAATCGACCACCGGCCCCATGACCTCGGCGGGAAGTTCGGTACTGCGGACCAGGTTCATCTCGTGGCGCAGCTTCGCCCAGAACTGGTCGGAGTTCTTTACGTTGTCCTCCAGTTCGACGTTGATGATGACAACGCCGGGACGGCTCGTCGAATATGTCTTTTCCTTCCGCACCTCGGGGAATTTGAAGATGTGCTTTTCCAGGGTTTTCGCTACCTGTTTTTCCACCTGCTCGGAGGTCGCTCCGGGGTACAGCGCAGCCACGATTCCGGTTCTGATGGTGATCGTCGGATCTTCCGTCCGTTGCATCTTCAGGAAGGCATGGACGCCGACGATGACGATCATTGCCGCTAATATGAGGGTGACGGCGGGATAGCGAAGCCAAAACTTTATTGAATTCATGAATGGTGTTCCTCTCAGGATAGATTCATTTGCCGCCGGTCTGGCCTTCCGTTGCCGATACGGTCTGTCCGTTTGTGAGCCTTGTCTGGCCACCCAGTACGATCTGTTCGTCCCCGGAAAGTCCGCTCTTTATCTCGACGTCTCGATTGACTACGGCTCCTACTTCCACCCGCTTGGTGTATACGCGCTTCTGGTCGGGGTAGTAGACGAATACCTGTGTGGCTCCCTGAGGATCGCGTACAACCGCCTCCCCCGGGAGCGTGACCATGGATACCGTCCGGTCCCCGCGTATGGTTGCTTCCGCCACCATCCCGACGCGCAATACGTGCTCGGGATTCGGCACGGTGATCCTGGCCATGTAAGTCCGGGTACCGGGATCTGCGGAAACGTTCACGATGCGAACCGTGCCTTCGAATGACCTCCCCGGGAGGGCGGGGACCTTAATCGCCGCTTCTTGTCCAATCCTGACGAGGTGCACGTCTGTTTCCGGCACGCCGACATTCACCTCCACGGGGTCCATCTGGACGATCTCAAAAACCGGTCGGCCCACAGGGACCGTATCGCCGGGCTCAACGGATCGCTTTGAGATGAAGCCGCTTACGGGAGAACACAGGGTCGCATCGGCAAGGTGTTTCTTTGAAAGTCTTTCCATGGCCACGGCCTGGTCGTATAGCCGTCCGGCGGATTCAAACGCAGCCTTGAATCTCCGGTAATCGTTTTCGGCAAGACAATTCGAGTCGTACAACATTTTCATCCGTCGATGCTCATCCCCGGCACGATCATACGCGACTTCGGCCGTTTCTGTCTGTGCCTTGGCCGCCGCAAGGGTCAGCTGGTAATCTGTCGGATCGATGGACGCAAGTCTCTGCCCGCTATTGACATAATCGCCTTCCCGCGGGCCCACCAAGACAACCTTTCCCGACACGAGAAACGATACAGTCGCCGGCGAGTCTGGGGTGGAGATTGTCCCGCTCACGGAGATGGTTTCCCGCTCCTGAACCTTCTGGACTCCCCCAACAAGCACGGGGACAGCGTTGTCGTCTGTTTGCTTGTCCCTTTCCCCTGAGCATGCCGTGAGTGAAATTGCGAGAATTGATTGAAAGGCGACGATTGAAATTTTTCTCAGTCTTTTCGTCATTCTTCTATTCCTTCCTGGCCGTAAGGAGATGCTGTGGCTTGGGGTTCTCCTGAGAGCGAGCAACAAATTCTCGGGCAGCCGTCTCAACCCATACTTCATGATTCAGCAGCCCCAAGGGCTTTAAGACAGAAGACAACCTTAGCCCCAGGGGGCTCTTGCTCCGGCCCTCCACTTCCGATTTCCATTGGATATGGATGCTCAAATCGGTTTCCACCACGGAGTGATGATATATCGCTATTCCTATCAGGTGGTTTGGGATACCAGAATCAGACTCATCTACCCCCTTCAAAACCTCATCCACTAGTTCTCTATCGATGTCTCCAGGGGACCGTAAAGTGATAATCTCAACCCATTTCACAGCAGTTATCCTCCTATATCACCTGCGGTGGCTTATACCAAATGGCGTGCCAGCATTTATTCTTCAATAAAATCGAAGAGTTATATAAGAAATCTCTTTTCAGATTTACCGAATACGGCAAAGCGTATTACCATAGTTTGTAGTTGTTCCGTATATCATGAAGTGGCCTGATTACATGGAATTGGACTCCGACGCTGTAGCATCGGGCTTGAAATAGGGTCATACGTTGTCCGGATGGAAGCCGGTCGTTTCAGTCAGCAACGTTTTCTTTTTGCAGTCCGCCTGGGAGATGAAGCACGTGGTAGGTCTGTCTTCGTTTCTTGGTTCGCTTTCGCTCACCGGTTGAAAGGGCTGGTCCCGGCGCACAAAGAGGAGCCAAGGCCCAGGGGGCCTCGGCTCCTGTGCGGGGACTATCGGGGCAAAAGAATCAAGCGGCCAAAGAATTGCACCAGCTTGGGTTGGCGAATTGTCCTCGGACCGGCACGGTGGGCAGATGGAAGTTCCCGCAGGACGAAGGGGCCGGTGTTCGGGTCTCCTGAAGACCCCTGAGGACAAGGGAAGCTCCCCCGGCCGCCCACAGAACATGCCCGAAGAAAGGTGTAGGTTGTCTGGAAAGGATCTAAGGGGTCATGCTTTGAACTTGGCTCCTGAAAGGAACGGGGTGCCGGCTGGAAAAGACCTAGGGCTCGTCCTCCTTTCCGGACGCTCGGCCCTCTGTCGGTTTGTTGCCCCCAGGTGCTGCTGCAGGGTGCTCGCGGGCAGGGCGGAGGCCCATCTGGGTCAAGAGGGGATCGTCTGCAACGTAGGCCAAGGAAACGCCCCTGTTCATGAGAATTCGAGCCGTCATCTTGAGAAGATTGATCGGGATCTCATGGTACGTGTGCATGACTGAAAGGAAGTCATCCCGAAAAAGACGAAGGGTGAGACAATTCTCTTCTGCTTCCGCGGTGAAGTCGCTTTCCAGATCCGTGAACATGGCCCATCCTCCCACAGGGGGGCTGTTTTCCCCAAAGATGACCGCCTCGGCTCCTTGCCGCTTCACGTTTACTTTGCCGCGGAGAATGAAGTAGACGCAATCGACGGGCTCCCCTTCACGAAAGAGTAGGTCTCCTGTCTTGAACGACACCTCAGGTGTCTGTTCCGCGATCTGGCTCAACTGCTCCAGGGTCAGAGTGCTGAAGATCTCAACCCTCTCAAGGGCGAGAAGCTTCTCAATGATAGAAAGCATCCTAGGACGTTCCTCCCTCGAATCTCTGTGAGACAAAGGCAAGGGTATCCTGAATCCTCCTCGATCGCCGGTCCACCCGATCTCTCACACGCAAGAACAATTCGCGAAAGTTCAATTCATAGAGACTGTAAAGCGCTGAGGCGACAAGAAAATGGTCCGGGTATGTGCAAAGATCTTCCATTGTCTTCTCGATCCCTTGAGCTTCAAAGCCGAACAGCCGACTTCCCTTTTCCACTCTTGCCGGAAGGGGTTCGCTGCCGATGATCGCCATCAGGCTCTCCCTGAGCGATTTGGGCCTCCTGACCACCGTGTCCACCATCTCTTCAGCCCACGGTCGCAGATCCGGCTGCGCGCTCCCGGCAGAGAGAAAGCCCCGGTAGAAAGCTGCCTTTGGGTACACGAGGTCCAGGGACCTGAACACGTTGCCCAGCGAGAGTTCTGTGCTTTCCCGGAGTGCACGGAACACGAGGGGCTCCCGGCGCGCGCCCTGGCTGTAGAGCGTGTGGTAATGGTTCAGGAGCTCGAAGTAGCCCTTGATTTCTGCGAGGGTTTGTTCCTGGACCTTGTACCTGTCTACACGAAGAGCAGGGTTCCTCCGTTGCATCTTGTGGATCGCCCCGAGAAGCCGGGAACGCACCATCGGATAGGAATCGACCAAGCAGTACTGCAGGATCTCGAATGCCTCGGGGCTCTGGATTTCTCTGAGGACATTCGGGATCTGGACACGGATTCGAAAGGGGGTGGCTTCGTCCCGCAGAAAGTCGAAGAGGGTCCCGATAACCTTGGCCCCATAGCGGCTCAGTGCCTGGTTCGCAGCCTGGGTGAACCGGGGGTCTCCCAAGAGGTCTATCAGGTACGTGACCGTGTGAAGATCATGAGTCCTGCCGGCCGCATCTATGGCGGATCTGACGACTTCCACCTCCTCGTCCTCGAGTAGGTGGTGGAGGATGCGATTGTACTCGGGCCTACCTATCCTGCCGATCGCCCCGGCTGCTATCCGTCGCTCAGGGGCACCCCGCTCGCCCGGCCGTTCGGCCATCAGGCGGATCGTCGTATAGGCTTTGGCCCTGTACGCCTCATTCTCTCCGCAGGCAGTGGTCGCGGCCGCCGCCGCTCGGATTTCGGGCCGGTCGGATCGCAGGAGACCTTCCAGGTCCTGGTTGAACTCGAACGGATACGAACGGGCTAAGATCCGGATGGCGTCTGCTGCCAGTTCGGCGTCCGGATGGTGGAAAAGCTCGCGCAGGGGCTTCGGGTCCGGCGCAATTCCCGTTTCCCGAAGCGCACGGACCACCTCTCTCTTGACTTCCACGCTGGGATGGAGAATCAGGTCGGGGGGTACGAGGTCGAGGTGGTCCGCGTTTGCGAGGATCCTTATGGTGCTCGCCACGTTCGAGGGGTCCGGGCTGTTCAGGTTGAGGGAAATGGTTGCCAGCGTGGTCTGGTCCGAAAAGTCGATTCTGGCCCTTGCCAGTTCCTTCGGGGATGTCTCGATTCTTTGTCGGAGCCTCTCGACATAGTCCCGCCGCATACTCACGCCGATCAAGAAGGCCGAACCGCTGAGCAGTGCCAGGGCCAGGGTCAGAAACACAGAGGGCAACCGAAGGACTTGCGTTGCGAGGAGCAGCAGTGAGCCGGCCGCCCCTTCGGCCAGCCTCGGCACGAAGACATCGAGGAGGATCTTCGTCCTGACCTTCTCCAGCTCGGAAAGCGGAAGGTAGAGGATTTCTGAAGCAGTCCGGTAGAGAGAATGGCGGATTCCTCCGTCCCAGATGCGGATCGCCATCGCGATCCACAGGACCGGCACCACGACAAGTGCTATGGCGCCCAGGGTAATCCCAAGAGGGAGAAGGATGAGCGCCGTCAACACGCCGGATCTCCTCAAAACGGGGCCTGCAAGAGACAACTGGGCCATCAAGGCTGCCGAGCTCAAGAGCAGATAGAAGGACCCAAAAAAAGAGGCCATCCTCGCCGCAGTCCCATACTCCCTTTCCACGAGGATATTCATCTGGTATTCGACAAGGACCGCTGTCACGGCCACCAGAGAGACTACGGCAAGGAGCTTCCGAAGATAACGGTCCTTGAAAACCATCCATGTCTGGCTCATGCGGAGGGGGCCGGGCATGACCGTGCGGTAGGGGCAGAGGCCGCGCCACATCTTCTGATAGAGACACAGACAGATCCCGAGGGAACAGGCAGAAAGAAGCAGGAGAAAATGGACGGGGAAGTCGGCAACGACGAATCGGACCAGGACGCCGCCCGTGATGGCTCCCAGGATTCCCCCCGCGCCGATGGGCACCATCAACCGCTTGGCTTTGCGGATATCGTACGTGCGTGCCAGGAAAAGCCAGTACTGGGCAATCAGTACCCCGTGGACGACTACGAACAGATAGTAGACAAAGGAGACCCACGGCCATCCTGCGGCATAGAGAAAGAAAAACAGAACCTGCACCAGGAGAGCCCCGCCCAGGGAAGCGTTGAAAAGGGTCTTGGACGGGACGCGATCAACGACCCGGTTGTAAAACAGGCCGCTTGCCGCAACCAATGCCGCCAGCAGGATGTACATCAGAGGAAGGCCCCTCGCGCCGTAGACATCCAGGAACGTTGCGTCCCGAAGGGACTTGGTGGCGACGAAGGAGACAAGGAGAAAGTAGAGGTAAAGAAACCGCTGGATTGTCGGCCAGACCTCCGCCCTTTCGATCTCTAACCAAGTCGGCCCCCAAACCCGCGGTGATTCGGAGAAGGCTGCCCCGGGGGTCTGCCTCATTGCGCGTCCCTCCATCAGCGCCTTTCCCGATGGCATAAACGCTGTTGCGAGTATGTTTTGCGCGCCGCCGAAGGAGCTTCCCTCGTCCTTGAGGGGCCTTTGAGTAAATCTGAACCGGCCCCTTCGTGCTCCACGGAACTCCCGCCGGGCGCGTTTGCCGGGCCGCGGTCACAGCTATGCGACCGTAAACATTCTAATGAAAACACGGCGGCAGATCAATTGCATAGCCTCCAGGTTTAGGCCGCTTTTCGGGGTTTACCTGGTCGCTCCTGCGGGGAACGTCCATTGAAGACGGCCCGCCAAGAGGGTAATATTCGCCCGTAGCTTCGAGAAGGATTCGTTTCTGAGGGAGCGGCACCTGAGTAGGCGCGGCCAACAGACGAAAAACGGCGGCGTGTGCACTCGGCAGAGGGCTCCGCTGTTCCGAAGGTGGGAGGGAGGGATCTTGTTGCGAACGCCGACTATCCGTGAAGAATCTTCATTTCCCCTCCTTTGCCTGCTGTTCCTCACCCTGTTCCTCGCCTCATTACTCGGCGGACCGATTGATGGCGGAGCAGAACCTTCGGAACGAGGAATCTCGGATGTCCGTGGTGATGGCGGCACCGCGACCTCGGCCCAGCAGAGGGGCCGATCCCTGGGTTCTGACTGCCGTGAAGCGATCTGGAGAATTCCTTCCGTATACAAGGGGCAGTTCTTCACATGGGAAGGTCTGCGGATCTTCGTCTACAGTTCGCCTTCCCTTGCAGCGTCATTCATCGAGGAGCGGGAGGTCTCCGACTGGTGCAGAGAGAATCGGATCGGGGAAGATACCGTGGCAGATTCTGCCCTGGACCTCATTGGCGGCAAGCTCTACCCGGCACTCTGGGCCCCCATGTACGCGTTGGCCCGGGGGATCCGGAACGACCGCTTGGCGGATCTGTCCGTGGATATGGCCACGTTCAGCACCGCGATCTTCCCGGAGATCACGGCCCTCCGATACATCGGTGACCGGCCGCAACCGAACGGGGAAAACGGTTACATGTTCGGTTTGGATGCCCGTTCGTCCTTTCCGTCAGGCCACACTGCTGCCGCGATTGGGGTGGCCCGGCTCGCAGACTACCACTATGGACACTGGGTCGGAGTACCGCTGTACTTGCTCGCAGCGGCAATAGGTTACCAGCGCCTGGGTGCAGGAGAACACTATCTCGCGGATGTCGTGGGCGGTGCGATCCAGGGCTTTAGCGTGGCCGATGCTATCGTTCGAGAGCGGAGAAGACAGAGGGAAAGCGGCGAATCCGGGAAGGAGGTGTCGGTTTTGCCCATGGTGGGCGGCCGCGACCGTGCACTTGGGGTTACCATTTCCTTGAGCATTCCGTAACGAAAGAATCCCGCTTCGACGGCCTTCCAGCGAGGAAATTCTGTGAGAGGCCCGATGGAGAGTATCAACGGCTGATCCGGATCTTCCCATCTCCGGTCGGAAGGACCCGTCCGGCTCAATTCTTTGGACGTTCAACTGTTTCACCCAATGGGTCCCCGTACAAGGCACCCTGTGAAATGGTGGCCGGCCAGGAAAACTGGAAGACCATGCAGCAGTACGATCCATGGGGCAACTTCTAATGGACAAGGGCAGCGGGCCATATTCGGACGAATGTGGCCCGCTGCACCGGAGAAGGGGAAGCCACGTAAGGTCACCTCAACGGCACCGAGGAAGACTCGAGGTACCGGCAGCCTTCTCGGTCATCAACCCAAACCGCCTTCCCGCAAACAGCGCCGCATAGATCCACAGGGCGAATGCCGGCAGGGTGAAAAGGGTAAGCCAGCGCACAGAAGAGATGTCCCGGAACACGATCGTGATTCCCAGGCTCACCCCGACCCCAAGCGCCTTGGCCAGACGTTGTACGAACATGTCGATGAAGGCCTTGGCCTTGTACTTCTCGTCTCGAGTGGTGGGGACGTAAAGGGCCTCCTTTGCCGATTGATGGATGGAATAACTGAACCCGTTGTCGGCTACTGTGAGAAGACTTCCCGTCCAGAGGAGGGGGAGTCCCATGAAGCCCAGGGAGGCGAAAAGAGATGCAACGGGCAGCACCAGGAGCGCGACGTGGACGCCAAGCCGGGACATAACGGGGCTGGTGATAAAGATCTGCACCAACATGGCCACGGCGTTCGTGATCGCGAATACCGTGGAGAACTGCTTCCCGATCTCGGGACCGTCCAAGTAGTGGCTGACGCTTGCAGAGAACTGGAAGTCCATGACCACTGAAACGACCTCGTAGAGGCCCACGATGCCTGCGATCGAGAGCAGGTAGGGCGAACGAAACACGAGTCGAGCGCCCTCGGCGGCCGGATTGACCTGCACGGATTCCCTCTCCTGCACGATCTTCTGTGCCGGCTCCGGCCCTAAGGTTTGCTCGATCCTTCGGCCGGCGGCCCAGGCCACACCCAGAATCATCAGACCCAAGCCCGACGTGACCCAGAGCCAACCCGCAATGTCGATTTTCTCGATCAGCCCCCGGACCATGGTCGTGCCGAGGAGGCCGCCGAGGACCCCGCCGAGGCCCACGATGCCATACAAGCGCTTGGCCGTGTCGGAGGACACACTGTCGTTCAGGAACGCGAAGAAGGTCGCAACCATCAACGTCGAGAAGAGATCTCCAAACAGGTAGAAAGACCAAACCGTGAAGTCTCCAGAAGAATCTATCACGAACGAGTAGGCCACGTAACTTGCCAGGAAGAAGGACGTGAAAATGAAGGTCAACTGCTGGCGCCGGAAGCGGCGCGCAAACCAGGTGAACGCGACAACGGCAAGGAAGGCCGCGACCATGTTCAGTATCTTGGCGACCAACTCCGCCTGGGGACCGGAAAGGTGCCAGAAATAGAGATCGAATCCTTGCCGATCGTAAAACTCGATGAAGAGGGACTTCTTTAATGGCTTGAGAATCCAGAAGCTGGTAATTACGAGAAAGAAGTAGCAGAACATCAGAAGTGCGAAGGGAAGCTCGGACTTGCGGATATCGAAGATGCCCTTGAGGCGATTTCCCGGATTCATGATTCGTCCCGTTGGGGAGCAGAGATCCGAAAACGACAGCGCTCGGGATTTCCCCTTCGAGATGTGCCCGCCATCTGCGGATGGATTGGCCAAACCGGGCATCGGAGGGTCTTGGAGATTCCGAGGGGCACGGGATCAGTCTCCCCTGTTGGGCCGCTTGAAGACGATGACGGTTGCCCGTCTCTCGCCTTCGTACGAACGAAGGGGTTCGCCGTTGTTGTCGAGGCCTATATAAACATAGTCATCGTCCATTGCCAGGGCCTCGGCCACCCCCCAATCTTCCCTGTGCACTCTGGTCACCGGGTCGGGGATGAAATAGTCGAAGCGTGGGTCGCGCTTGATCCGGGAGAAATCCCATATCGACCGCACGACGTACTCGTCCCGGTCTCGCTCCGCGAGCAGGATTTGCCAACCGCTTCGATAGAGAAGATAGAGGGTTGGATCGATATAGAGGCAGTCGGTCACATCGGCGATCTCTTCAGGAGCCCTGATGTGCGTGACTTCCTCGACGATGCCATCCGGTAGGGACACGCGAACCAGAAGCACAGGCCTGGTCTCCTTGATCATCAGGACATCTTCATCCGCCCAACAGACAGCCTCTAATCCGTGAGTCGGAGTAAACCCGAGGTCGAAGAGCGTTTGAACGGATCTCGGAGCAACGAAATCTGCTTGTTTCTTCGCTGGATCCCAGAGGATTATCCGATTTTCCTTCTCGTGTGCGAGAACAAACTTGCCTTCGCCGTTCGACCGAATCGATTCCAGGTCAAGGTCGCCCTTCTCCGTACCGAGGAGTCCCGAGAGGTCGGCGACTTCTTCCACCTGCACCGTGTCACGGATCTGTCCCGAGAAGAAATAGATACCGTCCCGGTTATCGTCGAGCAAATAGAAGCCCTTTCCGGGTGCTCGTTCGAGCCCCGAGAAATCGAATCTCTCCTGGCCGGGTGGATCGATGAAGGCGCAAGAGACCAGCTCGAGTGTGACCGTGTTTGCAGAGGGATCCATAGGTGTCGGCGTTCTCGTGGGAGCCGCTGCCCAGCAACCGAGCATCATCACGAGGATCCCGGAGGTGAGGTCGAGCGCCCTTGCGTGAACAACAGATCCCGGTCCGGAACCGCGCCGCTGAGTCCCGTTTGTCTCCGGCGCACGCAACTCGCTTTGAACCGAGGGTTTCCTCGTCACGTCGAATCCCCGCGGCCCCCCCGAAACGGGGAACGATTGAAGTTATGCCCTGAGATAGACCCGGGAGCGGAAAGCCTCCTGTTTGGGGCCCTCCCTTGTCTGGGGCATGCCGAACGCAACACCCGCCCGAGGCCTGCAAGGGTGCAGGATGGAAATCCTTCCTTGGCAACGCGGGGAAAGGTCAGGACTCCCTGTGCAGAGCCATAACCCTGTATTCCCCGCCCGCCGGGTCACGACAAACGTATACGGTAAGACGAGGGCTCCACGACTTGCCCTCGTCCCGGCTTGTCTCCAAGGTAATGCCGCAAACACTACTCTCATCCCGACGGTCCCCGTCAGAGATCGTTTCCGGGAGAGGGATTCGGCGGTGCCCGGTGACATGCCAATTCGTGCCGAGACGTTTGCGCCTTTTCTCCTCGATGACCTCGGCGAGTCGGTATCTATAGGTCGTCCTGTCCGGATCGCTTCCGCCCGCCGTCACACCCAGGTCCCGCCACACAAGAGCCTCATGCCCTTCCTCGTTCGATACCTCGAACCAATCCAGGGGATTGATCCTTTCTACGTCGAACCATGTGCGGCTGATCTTATCCCTTCTCGCTATGAGGGTTGCGACCACGTAGTCCTGTGCGGCCGGGTTGCTCCACTGGCCGGCCCTCACGATGGTCCGGATGTCTTGATCTGTGAAGGAAGCAACAATCTTGGCCCCCCAAAAGGCATCCCGGTTCGTCATCCGCTCAAACATCGGGTTCGGGAAGCTCGTTCTCCACCGTCTCGGGTTGAAGATTTCGTCCTCGAAAAAGCCCACCGACTCATACGCCGCCGGGCCGGGATCCTCCCATGGCTTTACCCAAAATCCCAAGGTGGCGAAGTTGATGAGGACGATTCCCGGATCCAAGAAGTACTCATTCCCGTATTTCGGCTCCTTGTGCCCGATGTTTCCGGAACCCATCGAGGCAGAGAAATCGAGCATGTAATGGACCAAATGCCCCTGGGGATTTTGGCCGATATACGTATCCAGGTAGTTGCCCCTCCTGGAGTCCGTATTGTTGATGAAGGAGGAGATGACCCGCAACCCCCTTAATTCTCTCCGGTTCTGATGAAAGACCGTATCATTCGGATCGTCCTTCCTGCGACCGGTGGTCGGTGGAGGGCCCTTCGTCTCCCCGGGGATCAGTTTCGTCGCAATCGCCCTGTAAGTGCCGTCCTGGCTGCGAGCCGCATGACCGAGTATCTCCGCCAGATCATCCTCTGTCATGGGCCGCTTCTTCTTGTACTTGCCCGTGATCTTTGCACCTTCGTTTATCGCGAGCCGCTTCGGGGCCACGTTGATGATGTAGTATTCAGGAACGTTGTAGCCGGCTGCATACATGAACTTCGATGCAACCATCTCGGTGGCCGTGGCCATCTCCGGGAAGCGGGGAGGATCGAACTTGACCATGAAACGCTCTCCTTTCCGATCCTCGACCACGAAGCCGGGGGACAACCCTATGGATTTACCGCTGATAACGGTTAGCCCCTCTTGCATATCGGGCCCGCCGGTCAGGTTGGGCCCCTGCTGCAGTTCCTCTTCGCTCATTCGGTGACGCGCATGCCGGTTGACAAACCACGTCGAGTCCGGCGTCTCGTCCAGGACATTCACGTTCTCAGCCTCGACGGGGCCGGCAAGGCCCATCCAGGTTCCCAGTTTTCTGCCCACGAACCCCATGTCCAGGGTCTTCTCGACCTGGAGGAACACCATGGCATTCACACCGTCCCAGAAAATGTAATCCCCTTCCTCGTCCAGCGCAGGTGCAGGAATCGGGGCGTCGTCATTGTCCTGCCGCAGGATCGGGGTATCAGGCGAGTACGCTGACTCCGAGCCTTCCCCAGGCCCAACCCAACAGGCCAGTGTCATCCAGATCATTGGGATCAGATAGACAAGGGGTCTCTTCATGTCCTCTTCTCCTCCGTCTTCCCCTCTCTAGAAGACTTGCTCCATCTTGAAGAGCACGAGTGGCTCCTTCTCCTCACTCCACGCGGCCTGGAGACGGAATAGGAATCCGTTCTTTCCGGAAAACAGTACGCCTGGCCCAGCAGACCACTTGAATTCATCCATGCTGAGTTCCTCGTACTCTCGGAACACCTGCCCCTCATCGAGGAAGACCACACCATCCCAAGTGTCCCAGATCGGATACCTGTACTCCACGTTGAACAGGATCGCTCCTCGGTCCCGCCACCGTCCGCGCTCGAACCCCCGAAGCGCGTTGTCTTCATCCAGAACAGGCTGGAAGTAAAAAGGCGCGCCGTCCTCACTGCCTAATGGCTCTGTTTTGGCCATCTTGGCACGGACTACGACCGAGCGGAATACCGAGAACAACCTCAGATATCGCTGGACGTCCGCGCTCCAATGGTAGTGGTCCAAATGCCGGTCCTCTCCATCTCTTCCCTCGATATTCCAGCGAATCCCGGTCTGCAAGTGGACAAACCATCCGCGTGTTGCCCGGTAATCGCTGTCCCGGGTGTCATGCAGAAACCGGAGGTTTCCTCCCACGTAGTAGTGCTCGTCCCCGTACGCCCCTTCAACGCCCACAGGAATAGACGGAACTGCCTTGTCAGCCCCTTCTTCCACGTCGGCAAAATCGAAGGCAAACGAGATCGCTGCTTTGGAGACATCGCTGAGCTCATATGCGAGGTCGAACTCCAGCCCCGCCCTGTCAATGTCATAGGTTGTCCGGTCGTCCTGCGTCGTTGTGTTCCCGGTCTTCCCGGTCACAAAGCTGTAAAAGAAATCCTCCTCCTTGCCCTCTCCAGCCTTCACGACCAGGCTTCCGGTCAACCGATCTGTACCCAGCCGGGGATACCTGACCAGTCCATCCATCCCCCATTCGTCCGTGTCTCCGTAAAGGAAAGAAAGCCGAAACTGCTTGCCCTGTTTCCACGCGTCATTGTGAAATACCGCCGCGCCGATCCCAAATGTGGTCTTGCCACCAACGGTAACATTCGGATGCCATCCTGCTGTCCGCTCATCGTTGAAATAGAAAAAGTCCATCACGCGGTTCTGCAAGTCCACGCGCTCGGCCCAGATCAAGGCCTTCTTTGTCGGGTACTTGATGGGAAAGAGCAAGTATTTTGGGGCGGCAAGGACCTTGCTCGGCACGCCCTCCCTCGAGCCGAAGTATCGCTCCTCGTCTTCCGCAGTCGGGGGCTCAGGGGAGGTATCCTTTTCCTCCTGTTCCGCTTGCTTCTGATCCTCAACTGCGAAGACGACGCCGTGCTGAGAGGCACACCATACGAACAGAAGGAACCACAGCACAGAAATCCGCACGCATAGTCTTGAGTAAGGATTAGCTGTCATCATTACCTTCCTCAAAATTTCCATGAGAACGTCAATAAAATTGGACGCGGAAATCGTGATAAATTAAACGGGCGCTGCAAGAGGACCTCGTGCACGAGTTCTCTATTGATGTTTCCAGGGGCCCGCAAAGTGATAGTCTCAACCCATTTCATGGCATTTATCCTCCGGTATCACCTGCGGTCCCTAATACCAAACAGCGTGCCAGAATTCTTTCTCCAATAAAATCAAATAGTTGTGTAGAATTCTCCTCTTTTGTTTTCCTAATATGGTGAAGCGTACTACCATAATCAGTAACTATTCCGTATTTTGTGAAGTGACCTGAGCACATAGAATTGGAATCGACTCGTTGAATATCCCGTTCGTTGATTGTGCAACAAGGCTCTCAGAGCCCTCATTCGGGCTTGGGCATGAAGGTCGAAGAGTGGAGCTGAAAGATCCTGTCAGCAGCGTAAACGAGACCTTCAAGTGTATACTTGTTCCCCACCGTCCCATGCTCGCCTATGGCAGCGATGGCATCGTCGCCTCCGTAAACGATAACGTAGGGCTTACCGATTCTCCGAAGTACTTCTATTGCCTCCTTGACCTTTGGGTCCAGCATTCTCACTTCGTCTGTCATGAAGGGATACTCTACCCCCCGATAGTAGAACACAACAACGTTCTCTTCACCCTTGGCCGCCCCAGGAGACAGAAACGTGCCGGTCACGCGCACCAATAGGGGCCCGGCGAACGTCTTCTCGACCGCCACCAAGCCACCGAACATGAGGAACGTCGCAAACAAGACAACCGACAAAACCGTCCTTCTGTGCGAGCATCTCATAGCACCCTCCTTTCCAGATTGCACTGTTTCATTGGTTAACCTGCGCCATAGATACGTGAACATGCCGCCTCTTGGCATGTTACGAAACCCTGGCTCCCACCTTGAAGCACGCGTAGGATCAGCCATTCGATGATCACGCGGCGAACTATCGGACTGCCCGCAAAAAGCATGCTTCCACAGCCGGTATAATTCACATAATGCTGTCTGTCAGTTTTCGAGCTCGGATCAAGCGAGATCGCATGCGCGGGCGCGGGATCTCCCGCGCCTTGAAAAAGCAGCAGTTCCACCGCGTCGGCGTTCTTGGAGAAGACGCTGAAGTTGACACCGCCGTCCTGCACCTCAGCCCCAAAAGGAAAACTGTTCCCCCGCATTGTATCCATCATGTCCTACCCGGGTAATTGTTACCTGACCCCTGTTTCATCACCCCCCTGCGGCGGGTATAATCTTCCAGATATTTTCGCAGTATTCCCGTATCGATCTGTCCGACGAAAACTTCCCCATGCGGGCCACATTCAGGACCGACATGCGCAACCAGTTGTCTCGATTCCGGTATGAAGAACTGACCCTGTCCTGGCAGTCGATATAGGACTGGTAGTCTGCCAGAAGCATGAACGGGTCATGGTTCAGCAAGTTGTCTGCCAAAGGTCCGAAAAGTTCCCTGTCCCCCCGGGAGAAATGGCCTGACCGTATCTGATCGATCGCCTCCCTGAGGTTCGGGTTTGACTCGTAATAGCCGCGGGGATGATAACCCTTGACCTTCAGATCCTCGACTCCCCCTGCGGTAAGCCCGAAGAGGAAGAAGTTCTCGGCTCCGACCTCCTCACGAATCTCGACGTTTGCGCCGTCGAGGGTACCGATGGTGAGCGCACCGTTCATCGAGAATTTCATGTTGCCCGTACCCGAGGCCTCTTTCCCGGCAGTCGATATCTGCTCCGAAAGATCTGCGGCAGGATAGATCGCATGCCCGTTCTTCACGTTGAAGTCGGGAAAGAAGACAACTTTGAGCCTTCCGCCAACGTCAGGATCGTTGTTGACCACCTCGGCAACGGAATTGATCAGCTTGATGATCAGTTTTGCCATGAAGTAGCCAGGCGCGGCTTTTCCGCCGAAGATAAAGGTGCGGGGCACGATCTCCTGTTTCGGGTCTTTTTTGATGCGATTGTAAAGCGTGATAATATGGAGGGTGTTCAGGTGCTGCCTCTTGTACTCGTGTATCCGCTTCACCTGTATGTCGAACAACGAGTCGGAATCCGCAGTGACCCCTGTCCTTTCCTTTATAAGAGCTGCAAGTCTGGTCTTATTGTCATGTTTTATAACTTCCCACTCCGCCCGGAACGCGGGATCACCGGCAAAGGGCTCGAGTTTCCTGATCTCATTTTCAAAATTCTTGATCCACTGATCGCCGATGGTCCTTGTAAGGAGCCCTGTGAGTCCCGGGTTGCTCAGAGCCACCCAGCGCCTTGGGGTCACCCCGTTCGTCACATTCACAAAGCGATCGGGATAAAGGTCATACAGGTCTTTAAGAACCGTCTTGGTGAGAAGGTCTGAGTGCAGTGCCGCCACGCCGTTGATGCGATGGCTCCCCACCGAGGCGAGATGAGCCATCCGCACATACTTATCACCACTTTCATCGATGAGGGACAAGCGTGCAACCCGGACGTCATCTCCGGGGAACCTCAGGCGGACTTCGTCAAGGAATCTCCTGTTAATCTCATAAATAATCTCCAGGTGCCGGGGGAGTGACTGGCTGAAAAGCGGCAACGGCCATTTTTCCAAGGCCTCGGGCAGCAGTGTATGGTTGGTGTAGGCCATGGTCTGCTGCGTTATTTCCCACGCCCTGTCCCAGTCCATTTGATGTTCGTCAATGAGGAGCCGCATCAGTTCTGCAACGGCGATTGAAGGATGGGTGTCGTTGAGCTGGACAGAAAAACTCTCGTGGAAAGTCTCAAGGCTCTTTCCCCTCAGGAGATGGATATGGATCATGTCCTGAAGCGAGCAGGAAACGAAGAAATACTGCTGCGCAAGGCGGAGGGTCTTTCCGATTTCCGGTTCGTCGTTGGGATAGAGGACCTTGCTCACGGTCTCGGAAACGACTTTCGTTTCAACCGCCTTGAAGTAGTCACCGATATTGAATGCCTGAAAATCGAAAGACTCGACTGCCTCTGATTTCCAGAGCCTCAGCAGGACTACCATGTAATTATGGTAGGCCGGGACAGGCGTATCATAGGCGACTCCCTTGACCACCTGATGAGGAATCCAGCGGACCCTTAAACGCCCGTTTTCGTCCCGGAATTGCTCTGTCCGGCCGCCGAACTTCACTTCATAAGAGATCTCGGGCTCACTGATCTCCCATGGGTTTCCCAGACGGAGCCACTTGTCGGTCTTTTCGACCTGCCATCCGTCGCGGATTTCCTGATCAAAGATACCGAACTCATAACGGATACCGTACCCGATCGCCCGCACACTCAATGACGCGAGCGAGTCCATATAGCAGGCGGCAAGCCTGCCCAGGCCGCCGTTTCCGAGACCGGGTTCTTCCTCCTGGTCGAGTAGTGCGTTCAGTTCCACTCCGAGCTCTTTCAGCGCAGTCCGCATCGGGTCGGCGATGCCAAGATTAAGGAGGTTGTTTCCGAGATGTGGACCCGTTAGGAATTCCGCTGAGAGGTAGCATGCGATTCTCGCATCCGACCGTCGCAATCCCTCGCCCGCACGAATAAAATTGGCCAGCATCCGATCTCGCACCGTATGGGCGACGGCCATGTACCAGTTGTTTAGCGTGGCAAGCTCCGGGATGCGCGCCTGACCATACTGAAGGTGTTCGAGTACGGCCTGCTTCAGCGCCCCGGAACTCGTTCCCGTCCGTACGTCGTCACGTTCCTGCCGAATCGATGCACCCCTAGCCGGATGGGTGTCACTGTTGTAATTCTTTTTCTTGTCAGTTCTTTGTGCCATTGGTTGCTCCCTAAGCCTCAATGTCATCCCTGGCGAGCCGGCTTGCCCACAGGGAAAGCCGGTGCTGAAATTGCCTCAGGGCTTCCCCAATCAAGACGAGTTCCACGCGACATCCGGATGCATCAAGCCTCTCAAGTTACTATGATCGGAATGCTCTTTTTCATGCCTGATTCAGGCTAATAAGCGAGGTTCGTGCCATCAAAGGATCTCGGCTTGAAATCTCACGCCTGTGCTGAAGACCTCTTAATCGAAATCGACCGTTTTCAGGCAGTTAGGAGATCGACACCCCGTGAATAGGGTAACTCGGACCAATCAAGCGTTTCACGAAATATAGAGCATCTACTAAATATGGTAACGCACTTTTCCATATTTAGTGAATTGTGGAACAGACTTATTAGCAACTATTTGCTTTTAATACGTATTCCTACTGATGGCACGAAACTGGCTTCTTAAGAAAACAAGCGGGATATTCAAGCCCGAAGGAGCAACCACGACGAGGAAAGAAACGTTCCCCGGGTTTCGGGGTGAAGCCAGCACCGGTGGCGATGCGGGAGGACCGGGTACCGGACAATCGCTCGACTCGACTCCGGCGTAGCCGACCCCTGGGTTGCCCGGTGGATTGGACAGCGGCTTTCACGTTATGAGGATGGCAATTCCGTTGAGGCTCAGGCAGACCATTCAGAAGGCCGGCGTTGTGCGAATGATCGTCCTTCTGGCGAGCGTCTTCATCGCGACGGTCGACGCCGCGCAAGCGCTGGACCTCTCCATGTCAAGCGACCCCTTTCAGAGCATCTTCAAGCGCCTGTACAACAGCGATTTCGTGGGAGCGCACAGCCTGCTCGACCGGCAAACGGAAGCCGACCCGGAAAACCCGCTCGTCTACGCGATCAGGGGCGTCGCTTACCTCTTCTCGGAGATGGATCGGCTGAACATCCTCGAGACCGACTTCTTCTTGGACGACGCAAACATGGTGGACGGGCAGGGTAAAAAGCAGGAGCCCGACCCCGAGGTGAAGCGGGCGCTCTTTGCCGCGCTGGACCAGGCCAGGACGCGGGCGCGTGCGCGCCTGGCCGTCGATCCCAAGGATCGGACGGCCCTCTTCGCGATGTGCATGGCGTCCGGGGTCTCCGCCGACTTCACCGGGTTCATGGAGCGGCGGCAATGGAAAGGGGTGCGGATGGAACGCGAAACCAACAGGTACGCGCAGCAACTGCTCCGCCTCGATCCGCCGGTCTACGATGCCTACCTGAACGTGGGCTGCTACGAGTACGTGATCGGCAGCCTCCCGTTCTTCGTCCGCTGGTTCGTGCGGTTCGAAAACATCAAAGGCAGCAAGCGGAAGGGGGTTGAGGCGATGAAGTTGGTCGCCGAGCACGGTGTCTACTATGGCCCGTTTGCCCGCATCCTGCTGGCCATCGCCTTGCTTCGCGACGGCAGGATGGAGGACGCGCTCGCCATCCTGACACAGCTCTCGATGGAGTACCCCGAGAACGCGCCGTTGTCACGCGAGGTGGCCAGGCTCACCGACCGCATCAAGAAGAAGGCGGCCTTGCGGGAGTAGCCTCGCGTGCCTGTCTCCTTCTGCAAATCAGAAGAAATAGCTGATCGAGAGCGAACCGAATTCCTCGTTGTCTTCCTGCCCATCGAATGCCTCGCCCCAGAAGACGTGGCTGAGCTCAAACTGGAAATGCCGATTGCCGACAGTCGCGCCGAAACCTGCCGCCGGAACGAAGAGCTTCTTGTCAACACTCGGACTGCCCTCAAAGGTATTTCCGTCGAGCGTGATATCCCGCAAGACGAGAGTGCCGAATGGGCCGCCATAGACGGAGAATCCCCAGCCTGACTTTGGTCCGGCCTGCGCTGCGTTGCGCGGCGGTGGCATAAACCCCATGCCGCGCACCAGCGACGCGCAGAAATCATCCGGCACATTGTAGCCCCCTCTCAGGAATCCCCCGAATTCGCCCTGCGTCAGCATATTGCCCAACCAGCCGCCACCGATCGGCAGGATTTCCGCCGACCATCGGTTACGTTGGCCGGCGAGTCGGAACTTGTGGCGGTATTCGTAGGCCAGATTGAAGATCGGTTCGTTCTCCAACTGGTAATCCCAGCCTTGCGCTTCATCGTTACCGATGAGGTCATGAATCCAAGTCTGTGTTTCTTCAGCTAGGGACCAGGGGCCGAGGACTCCGGTCACGAATTTGAGTCCGTGATAGGAATTCGGTCGATCGACGTGCAACGTGAGCCCAAAGGCAAGAATTCCGGCGTAAGGCCGATCATTCGGGTCAGGGAAGGGCCGGTCAGTATCCGATGGCGTGAACATTGCCTGCGCCAGCTCATACCCCACAGTGCGGCGTCCTTGTCCCCAAGGGAGCCAGTTTGCCACCGGATCCATCCAACTCGGGCCCGTGTGTGATGCGCCGAGGGCGATACCGTTGGTATAGAACCTGTCGGTTCCTCCGAAATAATCGTTCTCCCAACGAGCTGACGCTTCCCACTGGCGCTTGGCCGCACTCGGGGCATTCGTGTCATACGCCGTTGCCTCGCCGGCCGCCGCCCGCTGTGGGACGAAGATCCCGAGAGCCGCCAGGGAAAGGCCACAAGCGGCTATCGGAAGAAGCTTCTCGATAAGGAATCCTGTGAACGGAAAGCGCCGAGAGGATCGGTGCCGAACTGCAGCTCGCACCCCTCCCTGGCCGCGCTCCTCGGCGTAGTTTCGGTTCGGCAATAACAAGGAGAAATAGGCAACTCTCCAGATCAAGCCCTGTCTGCCTCGTTCTGTCATGACCCCGTCCTCCCAAGATATGGAGCCTCCGGCAATACCGGGGCAGTTCTGTCTCCATAGGGAAGAATGAATTGTCAATTGCTTCCTGAAGGAGACAGCAGAATGATAATCGAAACCCATTGCATGCCACGCCCTCTTTGAATATGCCGTTCGGCTTCTTGAAAAGCCAGTTTCGTGCCACAGCATGAATATGCTTCAAAATTGAATAGTTCATAGATTCCGTTCTTCGTTTCACTAAATATGGGAAAAGCGTGTTACCATACTTGGCAATTGTTCTGTATCTCGTGAAGCGACCAGATCAGGAACGGACCACGACTGGCGGCTTCGTCCTCAGAAAGACCGCAAAAGCCGAAAAAGACGATGGGCTTGGATGAGAATGTCTTTCCGAGAGGGGACGATGGCTTTCACCGGCTCCGGCTTGCAGTACACGGACATGTGCAAGGTTTGACGGCGTACATCCTTGAGGAAGGCTTTAATTCAGTTCTATTCTAAACCCACCGCCTCTGGCGGAGGATCCGGAGAGGTTCTACCGATCCGGGGAGAAATAAAATAGGCTCTTCCTCCGGGAAAGCTCCGAATGGGGAAGGAGGAAGAGCCTATGCACGACTGGGCAAGCTTATCGCACGTCGGATGGGACTGCAAATACCATGTGGTTATCGTCCCGAAGCATCGAAAGAAAAAGCTGTACGGGAACATTCGGAAGCGAGTGGGAGAGATCATACGGGATTTATGCCGACAGCGAGGCCTCGAATTGCTGGAGGGGCACCTGATGGCAGACCATGTGCATATGTGCTTGCAGGTTCCGCCGAAATCCAGCATAGCTTTTGTGATCGGGTTTCTGAACGGGACCCACCGTTCTTGAATTTGTGACACCAAGCCTGTGATGACAAAGACTCGAACGCGGCGGAATATTCCCAACCGTGCTGCACATTCCGCTCTCTTGGGGGCCTCAGGGATGAACTACAAATTCTCCGACCTTATCGAGGTGGCGAAAGTCCAGCGGCTCAATGATCTCATCTATGCGGCGACGGGCATTCCTGCCGCCCTCATCGATCTTGAAGGCACGATCATCACCTGTTCGGGGTGGCAGGACATTTGCACGAAGTTCCACCGCGTGAACGAAGGGATGGCGCAGCAATGCGTTGAGAGCGACACCGCGTTCGCAAACCAGGTCGGGGTCGGACAGAAATACACCGTTTTCGGGTGCGGGAACGGTTTGGTTGTCGCAGCCAGCCCGATTACCGTCGGTGGCGAACACGTCGCCAATCTTATTGCCAGTCAGTTCCTCTTTCGCCCGCCCGACAGAGACTCCTTTTTGGAACAGGCGACACGTTTCGGCCTTGACGAAGCGCCCTACATGGAGGCCGTCGAAAAGATCCCCGTCATAGAGGAATCGAAGTTGCCGCCTTTTCTTGAATACTTCTCAGAATTCGCCGCGCTGCTGGCAGAGATGGGCCTCAAGCAACTGAAGCAGCTTGAGGCGACCGCCGCGCTGCGGGAGACCGAGCAGCGCTGGGCCAGCACTCTTTCGAGCGTCGGGGATGCAGTCATCGCTACCGACAAGGACGGCAGGGTCACGTTCATGAACAACGCCGCGGAAGGGCTCACCGGCTGGACCCTGGCTCAGGCTGCCGCGAAACCGGTCACGGAGGTGTTCAACATTATCAACGAACGGACCCGCGAGGCGGTCGATAATCCCGTCACGAAGGTGCTCCAAAGAGGGATGACCGTCGGCCTGGCCAACGACACGCTTCTCCTCTCTCGAGACGGCAAGGAGATCCCCATTGACGACAGCGGCGCCCCTATCAGGGACACAGCGGGCAACGCCATGGGTGTCGTTCTGGTCTTCCGCGACATCACCGAGCGAAAGGCGGCCGAGGAGGCTCTGAGGGAAAGCCAAAGGCAGATGAACCGAGCCCAGGAGATCGCCCATCTCGGGAGCTGGGAGCTCGACCTCGTGAACAACCGCCTCTCCTGGTCGGACGAAGTCTATCGACTCTTCGGACTGCAGCCTCGGGAATTTGGTGCGACCTACGATGCCTTTCTCGAGGCAGTCCATCCGGACGATCGCGCAGCGGTGGATGATGCCTACACGGGATCCCTACGCGAGGGGAGGGACACCTACGAGATCGAGCATCGCGTCGTAAGGAAAGCGAGCGGTGAGGTTCGCGTCGTCCACGAAAAGTGCGAGCACCTCCGGGATCATACGGGCCGGATCGTCAAATCGGTCGGGATGGTACATGACATCACCGAGCGCAAGCGGGCGGAGCAAGAGCTTCGTAAAGCCCGCGCCGAACTCGAGAGAAAGGTGGCGGAGCGGACCGCCGAACTGCGACGCAGTGAAGCTTATCTGGCGGAAGGGCAGCGGCTGACCCACACCGGCAGCTTGGCCTGGGACGCCACCGCTGAGAAGATTGTTTACTGTTCAGAGGAAATGTTTCGCATCTTCGGATTCGATCCCAAGAAGGGTTTACCGACCAGGGAAAGACTGCTTCGACAAGTCCTCCCGGAGGATCGCGACAAGATAAGCAAGAGCTTGGACAAGGCTGTCCGCGAAAGAGTAGATACCTTCGATGAGTACCGGATTGTGCCGCCCGACGGAACGGTCAGAGATATTTACACGATCCTGCACCCTGTCCTGGAGAGCGCGGGAGATGCCGTTCAAATCGTGGGCACCGTGATGGATATTACCGAACGCAAGCGTGCCGAGGACGCCGTGCGGCTGGCGGGCGAGTACAACAGGAGCTTGATCGAGGCAAGCCTCGACCCCCTCGTTACGATCGACTCTGAAGGCAAGATCAGCGACGTGAACGCTGCAACGGAGCAAGTGACCGGGCATACAAGATGGGAATTGATCGGCACTGACTTCTCCGAGTACTTCACGGAACCAGAGAAAGCAAGGAGCGGGTACCGTGAGGCATTTAGCCAAGGTCTGGTGCGTGATTGCGAACTTGAGATACGCCACCGTGATGGGAGAATTACGCCTGTTCTCTTCAATGCCTCTGTGTACAGGGCTGAAGCAGGTCAGGTGACCGGTGTTTTCGCCGCCGCGCGCGACATCACGGAACGTAAGGAAACTCTCCGGTTCTTTCAAGACATGGACAGGATCAACCGGGCCATGCAGGGGGCGAGCGACCTTGAGCAGATGATGAGGGATGTCCTCGATGCTATGCTGTCAATATTCGCGTGCGACCGTGCCTTTCTGGTCTACCCGTGCGATCCGGATGCCCCTTCATTTGAGTCGGCCATGGAACGCACCCGACCGGGATATCCGGCACGAAAAGGCGTGATTCCCGCCGCCCCAGATAATGCCAAGCACTTTCAACTGTATCTTGCGTCAAGCGGGGCGGTAACACTTGGCCCCGGAGGCGACTACCCCCTGGAAATAGCGCGTTTCGGCGAAAAGTCTAAAATTATGATCGCCCTATATCCGAAAACAGGCAAGCCGTGGGTTTTGGGCCTGCACCAGTGCTCGGATCCGCGCGTCTGGACGCCAGACGAGCGGAAGCTGCTGGAGGAGATCGCCCGGCGTATGGGCGACGTCCTGACCAGCCTGTTGGCGCACCGGGATCTCCATGAAAGCGAAGAACGGCACCGGATCATGCTCCAGACGGCCATGGACGGCTTCCTTCGGACTGACATGCAAGGACAAATCCTTGAGGCCAACGAGACGTATTGCCGGATGAGCGGTTACAGCGAGCAGGAACTCCTAACCAGGGGTATTGCGGATGTAGAGGCAGTGCATAATGTCGAGATGATCTCCGCCAATATGAGAAGAATCGCGGAATTCGGGCCGTACCGTTTCGAATCCCTCCATCGACGGAAAGACGGCAGCCTCTTTGACGTCGAAATCAGCGCTCAGTACCAGCCCATCGCCGCCGGCCAAGTTGTCGTTTTTGTACGCGACATCGTTGAGCGCAAAAGGGCCGAGGAAGCGCGCTGGAGACTGGCGGCCATCGTCGAATCCTCCGATGACGCGATTATCAGCAAAGATCTGGACGGCACCATCACGAGCTGGAACGACGGGGCCGAACGCCTCTACGGGTATTCTGCCGCGGAGACTTTGGGCAGGCCCGTATCCATGCTCATGCCCCCTGATCAGCAGGAGCAGATGGCAGTGCTCCTCGAGCACATCAGAAAGGGGATGCGTATCGAGCACCATGAAACAGAACGGGTCAGAAAAGATGGCCGACCGATACCTGTGTCGCTGACGCTCTCGCCCCTCAGAAACTCTCAGGGCCAGATCATCGGCGCCTCAACCATTGCGCGCGACATCTCGGAACGCAAGCAGGCGCAAGAAATGCTTGAAAGACTGCTGGCCGAGCTGGAGGTACGCGTCGAAGAGCGCACGAAAGAGTTGTCGGACGCCAACCGGTCGCTTGAGGCCGCGAACAAGGAGTTGGAGAGCTTCAGCTATTCGGTGTCCCACGACCTCAGGGCCCCGCTTCGGGCGATCGATGGTTTCTCGATGATGGTGCTCAAGGACTATGCTGATAAGCTGGATGAGGAGGGGAGGCGCAAGCTCAACGTCATCCGCAGCAACACCCGGCAAATGGGTCAGCTCATCGACGATCTCCTCGCCTTTTCCAGGTTGGGCAGAAAGGAAATGGTCACCACACTTATCGACATGGAGTCTCTCGTGGGAAACAGCTTTAGAGAACTCAGTCTGCTGTACCCGCAACGCCGCGTGCAGTTATTACTACAAAAGCTTCCCCCTGCATTGGGTGATCCGACGCTCGTCAAAGAAGTCGTGGTGAACCTTCTGTCCAACGCCATCAAATTCTCGCAACCCAGGGAAACGGCGACCATCAAGGCGGGCGCCTATCCTGAAGAAGGAAGAAACGTCTATTTCGTCAAAGACAACGGCGTAGGATTTGATATGCAGTACTATGACAAACTCTTCGGTGTGTTTCAGCGGCTCCATAGCAGTGACGAATTCGAGGGGACCGGCGTAGGGCCTGCCATCGTGGACCGCATCATCCGCCGTCACGGCGGGAGAGTCTGGGCTGAGGGAAACGTGGGTGAAGGCGCTACGCTCTACTTTACCCTCGCGAGAAAGGAGTGACGGATGCAAGAGAACACCGTCGAGATCATTCTGGTCGAGGACAAAGCGGAAGACGTTGAGATGACGCTTGCGGCGCTGAAAGAGCGTAATCTCGCGAACAAGGTGCACGTGCTCAGGGACGGCGCGGAGGCCCTTGCGTACATCATGGAGAATGTCGATTGCAGAGCGGGTCAATCGGAGGAGCGCCGCCCCAAGGTGATACTTCTCGATCTCAAGCTTCCCAAGATCGATGGGATGGAAGTACTCAAAAAGATTCGTTCTGACGAGCGGACGAAAGCCGTTCCCGTGGTGATCTTGACGTCATCCAATGAAGAGCGGGACAGAATGGAAGGCTACAAGCTGGGGGCGAACAGTTACGTCGTAAAGCCGGTTGACTTTGCCGACTTCGCCAGAGCGGTAACCGAGATAGGCTGCTACTGGGTGCTGACGAACAGCCCTCCCTATTGACTGGGGTGCCAGCTTTTTCCCCCGGCGATGGGCTGAAAGGGGAAAGGCATGACCGACAACGTGCGTGTTCTCATTGTTGAAGACGTACCAGGCGATGCAGAGTTGATAGAGTTTGAACTTCAAAACACAGGCATGGTGTTCTCTGCGAAGCGAGTAGAAACGAAAGAGACATATATCATGGCACTGTCAACTTTTTCGCCCCATGTAATTCTATCAGACTACTCTCTGCCGGCCTTTGATGGTATCACTGCGTTGAATCTAAGGCTGGAGCATGCAGTTGATACACCCTTTATATTCGTCACGGGCGCGTTGGGCGAGGAGCTTGCCATCGATCTGCTGAAGCAGGGAGCGACCGATTACGTCCTGAAAAGCCACCTGTCCAGGCTGCCAGTCGCTATTAACCGCGCCCTAAAAGAAGTCCAGGAACGAAAAGAACGAAAGCGCGCCCAGGAAGCCCTGCGGCAGAGCGAGGCATATCTGGCGGAATCGCAACGGCTGAGCCACACAGGCAGCTGGGCTTACGATTTGGCCAGCGACAGGTATGTCTACGCCTCGGAGGAATGCTGCCGGATTTTTGAATTCGATCTGCGAGAAGGTTTACCGACCAGGGAAGCGTTTGCTCGTCAAATCCACCCGGAGGATTATGACGAAGTGCATGGGGAATATGAGAAGTCGGTCCGCGAAAAAGTAGATACCTCGATCAAGTTCAGGATCGTGCTGCCCAGCGGAGCGGCCAAACATATTCAGGCGATGCAGCACCCTGTCCTGAATGACGCGGGAGATGTCGTTGAGTTGGTGGGCTCCGCGATCGATATCACGGAGCGAAAGAAGGCCGAGGCCGAGATCAATAGTCTGAAGAATTACCTCTCCAACATCATCGACTCCATGCCCTCCCTATTGGTAGGGATGGACAATACCCGCACCGTCACCCAATGGAACCGCCAGGCGGAGGCATTTACCGGCATACCTGCAGGAGAGGCTATAGGGAAACCCATAGCCGATCTTCTACCCGACTTCGCCCCCTGGATCATCACGATGGAAACCGACTTGGACGAACGTCGCCCCTCATCCATGGAGAAGCTCCTCATCGAGAAGGAGGGCGAGCGCCGCTTCTATGATCTCATGCTCTACCCGCTTCTGGGAGACCATGTCGAAGGGTCGGTGTTGCGTATCGAGGATGTGACCGAAAGGGCCCGTACCCAGGAGTTGATGGTGCAGACCGAGAAGATGATGTCCTTAGGCGGCCTTGCCGCGGGGATGGCCCATGAGATCAATAACCCTCTCGGGATCATCATCCAGGCAGCACAAAACATCGAGCGCAGGATCTCGCCTGAGTTGCACGCAAACCGACAGGCGTCTGAAGAACTCGGCCTGAATCTCGAAGAAATTCGCGCCTATTTCGACAGGCGACAAATATCGGATGCCATCGCAAGCATTCGCACGGCATCGTCCCGGGCGGCGAAGATCGTTGCCAACATGCTCCAGTTCAGCCGCGGGGCTGTTACAACGATGGAGTTCACCTCGCTTGCTCGGATCGTAGATGAGGCATTGGAGCTTGCGGCGAGCGACTACGACCTGAAGAAGAAGTACGACTTCAGGAGCATCGACATCATCAAAGACTATCAGGACATACCCCAAATCCCCATGGTCTCTGTGGAGATAGAGCAGGTCATATTGAACCTCCTCAAGAACGCGGCTCAGGCTATGACCGCAGCGCCCTCGGACAGGAAGCCCAGGATCATCTTAAGGCTTTGGAGCGAGGACAGGTATGCCGTCCTCGAGGTGGAGGACAACGGACCCGGCATGGCGGAGGATATCCGCCGAAGGGTATTCGAACCCTTCTTCACGACAAAGGAGCCCGGCGTGGGTACAGGCCTCGGCCTCTCGGTGTCCTACATGATCGTCACCCAGAACCACAAGGGGCTCATGGAGGTGCAATCGACACCGGGCAGCGGGGCGGTTTTCAAGGTGAGGCTGCCGATAGGGGGGAGAAGAACATGAACCGGTCGGCAAAAGTATTGATTGTGGACGATGAAGAATTGATCCGCCTGAACCTGCGGATGCTGCTGGAGGATCTCGGTTATTGTGTCGTCGAGGCCTCCAACGGAAGGGAGGGGCTCGATGCCTTTGGTCGGGAAGAGCCCGACCTCATCCTGGCCGATCTGAGGATGCCAGTGATGGATGGGCTTTCGATGATCGCCGCACTTCGGGAGAAGAGCACGGAGACACCCGTTATCGTGGTCTCCGGCACCGGTACCGTGCAGAACGCCGTCGATTCGCTTCGCCTCGGCGCATGGGACTACGTCATAAAGCCGGTCGAGGATGCAAAAGCGTTTGAGGTCGTCATCGAACGGACACTTGAGAAGGCCCGGCTTATGAAGGAGAATCGGCTCTACCGTGAGCATCTGGAGGAACTGGTCCGCGAGCGGACGCAGGATCTCCGTAAGGCCCATGATGAACTGGAACTCCGGCATCAGGAAGTCATCCGATTGA
>CAYLMK010000018.1:0-106230 GCA_964384945.1 uncultured Thermodesulfobacteriota bacterium
TCCGGTCAGATTATCTCGTCAATTCCCTGTCAAATATGCAAGGTAATCAACACCATGCGGCGCTCGCCTGGTGGCGGCCTTCCTGGAGTACGCCCAGAACCGCGGCTTCCTGGTCGACCCCACGAGGGTGCGTGCCCCTCGGGACAAAGGGCGGGTCGAGAAATCCATCACCCACACACGGGACGACTGCTTCGCGGGGGAGAAGCTCCAGACGATCCTGGAAGCACGCGACCATGCCCGTACGTGGTGCCTGAGCGATTACGGGCTCCGTCGTCATACCCGCACGCTCCGGATGCCCCGGGAACACTTTGAGGCCGAGGAGAAGAGACTCCTGCTGCCCGCCCCCGCGGAGCCCTACGACATCCCCTTGCACGCCACCCCGAAGGTGGCCCGCGACCAGCACGCCTCGGTGGCCCGGGCGCTCTACTCCCTGCCGCGTGCCTTCCTCGGCTACACCCTGGACGCGGTCGCCGATCGCTCCACGGCGCGCTTCTACCATGGCCGGACCTTGATCAAAGTGCATCCTCGCAAGCCTCCCGGAGGCCGTTCCACCGATCCGGCCGACTTCCCGCCGGGAAAAGCCGCCTGTGCCCTGCGCGACATCGAGTTCTTCCGAAACCGGGCCCGGGAGCACGGAGAAGCGGTGGATCGCTTCACCGAGGCGCTCCTGGCCGGCCCACTTCCGTGGACCCGCATGCGGCGCGTCTACGCCCTGCTTGGCCTCTGCCGTCGCTCCGGGGACCCGCGCGTCAACGAGGCCTGCGCCCTGGCCCTGGAGGTCGACATGTGTTGAGCGTCACATTATTTTGAGAAAGTTCTTCGGATTATTTTGGAGCGATCGGCACGGGTTTTTCAGATTATTCTGGAGTCAATTTTCCATGTGCATAGATCCCCCCGGGCATTCCCTGGACCTGGGCAAACGAGGGTGGGGAGGCGAGGTTCCCCCCCTCGTTTGGGCGAGCACAGGCCCGAGTCGATACCCTACGTTTCCTCGTATTCCTCCTGGGTTTCTTGATGGAAGAACTTGCTGAAGGGCTCGTGATAGATCTCCCAGAGAAGGGCTTCCAGATCCTGAAGGAGATGCCAGAGCATCCAGGCCTTTTTTGCGGCTTCCAGGTTTTCCATGGTTCCTACCTCCGAGGGTGAGCAAAAGGGTTGGGGATCCGATCAGTTCCGTGGAAGCGATACGCACATGTTCCGGGGAGACTTGCTGGGATTTTTCGTTGGCTGCGGCGATCAGAGCGCCACGGGCCAGGTGGTTGGCTCTTCGGAAGAGCCCTCCGGAACCCTGGTGGATGGCCGTGACCGCGGCCTCGGAGAACAGGGGGTGTTTGATGCCTGCGATCTTGAGGTGATGGACCAGATAGGCTTCCATGTGCTTTCGGGAGACCCCCTCCAGGTGGCTGCGTGCGACGATGCGGGAGGAAAGAGGCAGCGAGGTACGGTACAGAAGGGAGTCAACCAGGTTGTTCTGCCCGGCCAGGATGATGGGCAGGAGCGGTTTGGAGTCTCCCTTGAACTGAGTCAGGGTATGCAGTTCGGCAAAGACATCGAGTCTGAGCAGGCTGGCCTCGTCGATGATGAGCACCGGTTTTTGTTTTCGTGCGGTGACGATCTCGGCGATCTGGCGGCGGATGATCCGGATCATGACGGCCCGGGAGCAGGATCCTGTGTGCACCTCCAGTTCGGAGCAAAGCTGGCGGTAGATCTCCAGGATGGATCCTGCGGAGGCGGTCACCCAGAAGACGACGTACTCGGAAGGGTGCAGGCGGCTGGTGGCCCACCGGAGTGCAGTGGATTTGCCGCTGCCGACCTCACCGGTGACCAGGGCCATGGCGCCCAGCCGCAGGGCGTAATCAAAGCGGTCGGCAACGGCGAGCACCTCCGGGGTCTGCAGGATTTCCTGGGGGGAGAGTTCCGCGCCGAAGGGTTCGCGGGACAGGCCGAAGAAGGTGCAGTAGGTTGCCTTCATGGGGTTTCCTCCTGTTGCCCGCTTGCCCGGAAGGGAAGCTTGCCGGTCTTCATGGGGGTCTGTCCCGTGCTTTCCAGGGTGAGTTCATAGCGGATCCTGCGCACGCGGCAGTTGACCTTCAGATCCACGGGGGAGAGCAATCCGTAGGAACGGCCCTCGAAGCGGACCTCGACGCGTGCGGGGTCGTGGTCGTGGTAGAGCACGGTGACGCGTTTTCCCATCAGGGCCACCGGGGCCTCGTAGAGCCGGTTGTTCAAGGAGACGGTGCGGTCTCGGGCCACCCTTCTCAGGGCCCGTTTGCGGAAGTAGTCCTCCAGGTCCTGGGGTGCGGGCCGGATGCACTCCATCTGCTCGGTGAATCGGCGCAGGGGCGTCTGCCCCGTGCTGCCGTGCGGGCGGCTGTGATAGACATTTCGGATCCATTCCTCCAGGGCGTGGTTGAGCTCGGCCAGAGTTTCCCGCGTGCATGCGCTCAGGAACTGAGAGCGCAGGGAACGGAACAGCCGCTCGATCTTACCGCGTCCCTGGGGCGTGTAGGGCCGGGAGTGGATCAGGGCGATGCCCAGGGAGGCGCTGATCTCTTCCAGAAGCCGGGCCCGCAGGGCGCTACCGTTGTCGACGTAGAGTTTTCGGGGGAGGCCTCGTTTTCTAAGGGCCTTGCGCAGGGCGTCCAGGTAGCTGTCGATCCTCTCGGACAGGTAGAACTCCGCGTGCGGGATCAGCCGGCTCATGTCGTCCAGGAAGGCGATCAGATAGGTTTTGCGTTTCTTGCCTTCCACGAGGACCGCAGGGCCGTGCATGATATCCGATTGCCATAAATCGTTGGGCAACTCGCTCTCGAACCGGCGCCGGTCCACGGGAGCGGCTTGGCGCAGGTTCATCAGGCCCTGCTCCCGCAGGAGACGGTAGACGGTGGAGGCTTTGAGTTGCACGCCGGGGGAGACCAGTTCCCTGCGGACCATCTCTTCGATCAGGCTCGTGACGGGCCGCAGGGGCATCTCCTTGCGAAGCCGCACCAGGGCCTGGGCCGTCTCCGCATCGATGACCCGGGATATCCCTTGATCGTTACGGTCCTGGGGATAGAGGCTCTCCAGCTTTCCCCCGCTTTGTTCATAGCGGCCGATCCAGTTCAGGATCGTCGACGGGGTCAACCGGGTGCGCCCCGAGAAGGGGATTTGCCAACTCTGGGCGCTCTTTTGCTCCAGAAGCCGCTGCTTCTCCCTGCGCTCCAGTTGCGCACGGTTGACGAAATCGCTGATCACCCCGAACCGAAAGACCGCAATCCGCTTCTTCTGCTCTTCGTTCATCGTCCACCTCCCTCTGGGTTGTCGTTCCCTGCGATGTACAACCCTGCGCAGGGTCCGCACAAGGGCACTCTTCGGTAGGTGGCTCAAGAAACAAAGGCGTTTTCGGATTCAATGGAACGGCTTGCAGCAGCAATCCCAAGGGCGGCGAGCGTATCGAAGGCTTCCAGCAAACCCGCCGTCCAGCCCGGTAGATGGAACCGGACGTGCCGGCAAAGCCCCCGGAGCCACTGCCGTTGATGACTGCGGGGAAGATCCGGCCGCCAGCGGCCCTTGAAGAGCTTCTGGGCCAAAGCATCGCGGATCGTTGCGATGGACGTCTGAAACCGGCTCCAGTATCCACGGGGACGAAGTCGGATCAGGACCCGGCAATCCGCGCAACGGTATCGCCGAAGAAGGACAGGTTCATGGCAGCCTTCGAAATAGGCCCCCACGAATCCATGCCCCCAGAGGCGCCCCCGGCACCGGGGACAGCTCGACGGACGGGGCCACGGGAACTTCCGGCCCAGTTCGAAAACCTTCTTGACGCAGACGTCCACAAAGAGTATCAAGGCAGTATCTTCTGTTGCTCCGGGGTCTCCCCGGAACATCGCTTCGGGGCAGAGGGTGTGCCAGCATCCTCTGCCCCATCTCACATAAAAAAAGCCTCTCACGAGGCCCAAGATAATCCGATACTCTCTCGCTTTTCGTCAATCCATTCCGAAAAATCCCTCCCCGTTCACGTCAGAATATTCCGCCACTCAACAACACCCATGATCGACGTGCGCCGTCTGGAGCGCATGCTTGAACTGCCGCTCCCTCCGGTTGCCTCCCCGTCGGTACCACGAACCCCTGCGGCCAGCCGATACCTGCGGCCGCCCTCCCAATACGCCCTGCTCCCGCAGGCATCCGCCAACCCCGAACCGCAAGGAGAGCCCTCATGACCCCGGAGATCGTCTCCCAGGACCTGAAAACCGTGCTTCGCAGACTCAAGCTCGGCCGCATGCTCGATACCCTACCCGAGCGTATCACCCTGGCCCGCCAGCAGCAGATGCCCCACCAGGACTTCCTGCTGCTCGTCCTGTCCGACGAGGCGTCCCGCCGGGACGGGCAAGCGGCCACGATCCGCGCCCAACGGGCACGCCTGGAGCCCACCATGTCCCTGGAACGATGGGACACCTCCGCCCGCGTCAGCTACGACCAGGTCCTGCTCAACGAACTGGTCAGCCTGCGCTTCATCGAAAAACGCGCCCACCTGACCATCGTCGGCCCTGTCGGCGTGGGCAAGACCTTCCTCGCGCATGCCATCGGGCACATCGCCTGCCACCGGGGCTACTCGGTCCTGGCCGTCCGCGCCGACCAGATGCTCAAGAGCCTGCGCCACGCTCGCCTCGATAACTCCTATGAAACCGAGCTGCGCAAACTCATCGCCGTCGACCTGCTCATCGTCGACGATTTCGCCTTGGACGCCATGGACTCCACCGAAAGCCGGGACACCTACGAACTGTTGACCGAGCGCCATCGCTCCGGCTCCATGATCGTCACCTCCAACCGGGGACCCGACGAGTGGCTGGCCACCTTCGCCGACCCCGTACGCGCCCAGAGCGCTATCGACCGCTTCACCAACAACTCCTACGATCTCGTGATCGAGGGAGAATCATACAGGCCACGGATGAAACCACGGCTCGGAACCCCTTCCGCTCCGTCCCCGGACGAAACGGTCGCCCCGGGCCGTCGCTCTCGACAGAGGCGAAGATGACGTGATAAAAACCTCCTTCCGGTCACATGGGGTGGGGGGTGAATGCTTTTGAAAATGGTGGGTGAATACTTCTGAAAACCGGCACCAACAAAAAGAGCAAGTCGTAATGATGTGGCGGATCCTCAACCTGATGCACGGTCTGTAACAGGTTCTCTGGAGGCTCTGCTTTGACGATTTCATGGACCTGGAAGAAAAGGAAACAAGGGAAGCCTACCGTAACCAGTGGCGGTTCCCGGACTTCGATGAGTCTGGGTTGCGCTACCCTGGCTCCCGGACCGGACATCGTTGAAGAGATCCTCCTCCCCCGCACGCGGGCAGATTCCTCCCGGAAGATGGACCCTCGAATAGCGTGAAAAAGAGTCCCTCATCTATCGAGATTACGCTCATTTGGGCCGGATCTTTGAGGAATGCCGAGAGATGGGGAAAGCTCTTCCCTTGCCGCCCATGCGAAGAACGGCAAGGGAAGAGCGGAACAGGGGGCACGGGGCCCCTAAGAACCCAGGGGGTCCTCCCGGTGAAAAGGCAAGTTGTAGTTCCGGGATTATCGGTCTGCGTCATCTCCTGCTCGAAAACCAACGAGCCTTGTGCCGCATCATAAGCAGGATAGGGCAGGGGTTCAGTGGGAATCAGCTCGTAGGGTAGAGAACAGGCGCCTAAAGTCTTAACGAAGTGTAAAGACCTGTGACAGGGATAATGACTGGTTGCTGTGTGGTCTTTTGGCGATTTAATGAAACTCCTTATCTATCAACAAGATAGATGGGGACATCGGGTTTCTTTCGCACGGCACGGTGATTGCTGTAAGAATACAACAGAGTCCGAGCAGGCCCGAGGGAGGTGATGATCATGATGCGCAGCATTTCTGGACGGAATTGGGACTTTGTGGATTTCCCGGACTGGAGTGCCGGCTGGGAACGTGTCAAGAGCAAACTGACGTCAGAGACGGCGGCGTTGGTCGGAGTGGTCCTGGTGACCGCCGCTCTCTATGGTTTGGTCTTGATTTCATACTACAAGGCCCTTCAGACTCAAACGATAGTCGGGTTCTGACGGAGCCCAATGGTTTCTAGTTGCGTGTGTCTCTTGCTCATCGTAGGCGGAGCGGTTTTTCCTGGGATCGAGGCAAGGAACAATAGCGATTCGAGCCTGATGTATTCTACCTGGATATCCCTCTTGTGAAGATCTCGAGAAACAGATTGATCGTTGGCAGGAGGTAGTCCTTCTTCGGGTCGCTTCTCCTCTTGGACTCTTCCCATATGATGATGCCCGTGACGGTGGAATACAGTAAGTGCGCATAGACCCTGGCGTCGCCGTCGCGGAACTCTCCCTTCTCGATCCCTTCTCTGTAAAGTTCGGCGATGGCGGAGATTCCTCTCCTTACGAGTTCATTCTGCTCTTCGAGTAAGGCGAGATCGCCGAGGTCCGTGCGGGCATCCGGGTGTAGGAAGTCATGAATGATCCGAAGTGCGAGCGGGTCATTTCTATAGGTGGAGTAAATTGCCCTTGAGCATCTTGCGAGCCTTTCGGCAAGCGGGGCCTTCTTGTCCTTCGAGGCTCTTTCAGCTTCTGCAGCAAGCCGCTTGAGAGGCTCCAGACTCAGAGACCCATAGAGGTCTTTCTTCCCCTTGAAGTACTGATAGATCGTTGCCGGCCCAAGTTCGGCCCTTGCCGCGATCTCCTCCATGCTTGTGGATGCATAGCTCTTCACCGAAAACAGATCCTTGGCCGCATCCTTGATCTGCTGTATCCTATGCAGCCTCTCCCGTTCTTTTCTCTCTTTTATGCCCATGGCATTCCTCGCGACTGTTTCCTTTTATCTAGTTCCTAGAAAGCAGCTGAAAACATGAAAAGTTTCAGTAGCATACAGGCTGCAAAGATTCCGGCAGGAAAAAAGCGATAGACATTTGTGTTTCGAATCATATAATATATCTCGAATGGTATTCAGTCAAGAGGAATCTGAAAAATCGAGAAGCCGGTTGGATTGCCGTGTTCTATATCCAAAAAGCGCGGCGTCGCAAGGTCCAGAGAGAACCCCGGACTTGTGCCACGGAGTAGGAGGGAACGCGTGGGACCGCTCAAAGGGATAAGAGTCGTAGAGGTCGGGGGCCTCGGTGCCGGGCCCTTTTGCGGAATGATGCTTTCCGACATGGGCGCAGAGATCCTCCGGGTATTGCGCAAGGGGGAGGTGCCGATGGTCGAGCAGAAATACGAGGTGCTGAATCGAGGCCGCCGTTCCGTGGGCATCGATCTCACGACTCCTGTTGGCGCCGAGGCCGTCCTGAAATATGTCGAACAGGCCGATGCGCTGCTACAGGCCAGGGGTGATGGAAAAACTCGGTGTTGGCCCGGACGAGTGTCTGAAGCGCAACCCGGGACTCGTGTATGGTCGTCTGACAGGCTGGGGTCAGGAAGGACCCCTCTCTCACGCGGCCGGACACGATATAAACTACATTGCACTGTCAGGAGCGTTACATGCCATTGGGCGACAGGGTGAGAAGCCGACCATACCCATTAACCTATTGGGTGATTTCGGTGGCGGCTGCATGCTCCAGGCCTTTGGTATCGTATGTGCCCTTTTGGAAGCACAGAAGTCCGGTCGGGGGCAGGTGGTGGATACGGCTATGGTGGACGGGGCTGCGGCGCTGATGGCGGTCTTCTTCGGGTTGCACAGTGGTGGCCTGTGGTCTGAACGGGGTACGAACATACTCGATGGAGGGGCCCACTTTTACAACACTTATGAGACCTCTGACGGGAAATATGTGGCGGTCGGCTCGATTGAACCGAAGTTCTACGCCCAGTTGATACGCCTCACCGGGATTGAAGACCCGGATTTCAGGAACCAAATGGACATGAACAAGTGGCCCGGGCTCAAGCAAAAGCTCGCAGGGGTCTTCAGATCAAGGACGCGCCAGGAATGGTCCGAAGCCATGGAGGGCACGGACGCCTGTTTCGCACCGGTCCTGTCCTTCGATGAGGCAATCAACCACCCTCACAACGCCGCTCGCAAGACCTTCGTTGACATAGAGGGTGTGGTCCAGCCGGCCCCAACACCGAGATTCAGCAGGACAAAATGCGAAATCGCATGTTACCCGTCCGAGATCGGTGCGGATACGGAGAGCGCCCTGGCAGACTGGGGTTTTGATCCCAGCGAAATCCATGCACTCAAAGAAGCGGGGGCAATTTAGGCCTCCGAGCCACTCCCTGGGCTTGAAACGACGGGGGTCCATCTGGCGGGTGCGACTCCTGTTGACAGAATCGAATTCTGATAATAAATTTGATTCTCACAGAGAATAAAATTCCCAGACAAAGGTGGCCGGAGGAAGACCATCATGAGCAAGAAGGCGTTGGAAGGGGTCAAAGTTCTGGAATGCTGCGCGGGGATCAGTGCTTCCTATGGCGCAAAACTCCTGGCCGAAATTGGGGCAGAAGTCATCAAGATCGAGCCGCCCGGAACGGGGGACAAAGCGCGGACTATGGGTGGCTTTCCAGGAGGTGTTCCCCATCCTGAGAAGAGCGGGCTCTTTTTATTTCTGAACGCCAACAAGGCAGGCATTACGTTAGACATTCTGCAAGAGGGGGGACGGAAGCTTTTCCAAGATCTGGTAAAGAGCGTTGACATTTTGATCGAGGATGGTCCGCCGGATAGGTTCGAATCTCTGGGTCTGGGATACGATGAGCTTAAGAAGGCGAATCCCGGACTGATCATGGCCTCGCTTACCGACTTCGGGGAAACCGGTCCCTACAAGAACTACAAAGCATACCCCATCAACATCTCGCACCTCAGCGGCCAGGCAAACTTCTACCCGATTCCGTCAGATGATTTGTCCCGTGAGCCGGTCAAACTTGGTGGAAATATTGAGGCCTACGATTGCGGTGTGGTCATGGCCCAGGCTCTTTTGGCAGCGCTCATCTGGAGAAAATCGTCCGGCCAGGGACAGCGGATAAGGGCCTCGAATCTGGGAATTCAAGTCTATCTCACTGGACTGGAGCACACGGCGTATCCGCAATTCAATACGTATGTGGATCGGCTCGCGAAGAATTTCAGGAGGTCGCCGGGCGGCATCATCAAGTGCAAAGATGGTTATGTATCGCTGGGATTCCTCCAGGAGCATGAATGGGTCAATCTTCTCAAGCTGATGGGGGATCCGGAGTGGGCAAAGGGCGACGCCTATAAGGACCGGATGAGCCGCATGGCCAAGATGCCGGAAATCAATCATCGGATCAATGAATGGATGAAGGATAGAACACGGCGTGAGATTGTGCAGGAGGGGCAAAGCCTGGGGGTCACGGTTACACCCGTGAATACGCCGAAAGACGTCGTGGAATCCGAGCAGATGAAGGTCCGTGGATTCTTCACGGAAATCGAACATCCCGCAGCAGGAAGAATGAAGTTCCCGAGAATTCCCTCCGTGTTTTCTGAGACGCCGCCGGCCATTGATCGGGCGGCACCGCTGCTGGGGCAGGACAATGAATCCATATTTTGCGGGCAGCTGGGATACAGTAAAGAAGAGTTAGAGAAACTCAGACATGAAGGTGTGATATAGGAAAGGAGAAATTCGATATGAGCGATGCACCGCTGAAGGGATTCCGCGCCGTCGAATTCGGGTCAGCTGTTGCAGGACCCATGGCGACCCGGATGCTCGGCATGCTGGGGGCAGAAGTCATCAAGGTAGAGAGCATGTGGTCCCCTGACCAGTGCCGGTTTTTCGATATTCTTTACCAGATCAATCCGGACGGCGAAAGCTCGACAATGTACAACTATGTGAACATGGGAAAGAAGAATGTGACCATTAACATCCGGGACCCCAGGGGCGCTGATATCGCAAAGCAACTCATTGGCACCGCTGATGTGATGTTGGAGAGCATGAGTCCAGGGGTCATGCCCCGTCTGGGACTGGGTTATGAGGACATCAAGAAGATAAAGCCCAACATCATCTATGTATCATCATCCGCCTGTGGGCAGACCGGACCCGAAGGAAAATACAAGGGATATGCCCCGAATTTCGCGGCCCTTGCTGGCGTCGATCACATGACCGGCTATCACGATGGTATGCCCAGCTCCTTTGCTGCCAGCATCGATGTAAAGAGCGCCATGACATGCACCTTTGCCATACTGACGGCCCTGGTACATCTCAAGGAAACCGGCGAGGGGCAATTCATTGATGTGTCCTCCACCGCCTCTATCAGCAGCCTCATTGGTGATGTATTGCTGGATTATATTCTCACCGGGGAGAACCCGATGCGCCAGGGAAACCGAAACGGCGCCATGGCACCGCATAACTGTTATCGATGCAGCGGTGAAGACAAGTGGGTTGCCATCGCAGTGGGTAATGAACAGGAGTTGCGTTCTCTCTTCAAGGCTATGGGAAGGGACGACTTAGTTGCTGATGAGAGCTTTTCAGAGAATTCGAACCGGCTGAAGAATCAGAATGAGCTGGACCGGATTATCGGCGAGTGGACGATGGAAAGGGAAAACGATGAGATCATGAATATGCTTCAGAAACGAGGTGTAGCTGCCACCTTGACACACAGCAGCGAGAGCCTTTTCAATGATCCGCACATAAGAGAACTCGGCCTTTTTGAACAGATCGACCATCACACCATCGGCAAAACCTGGGTAATCCAACATCCCTGGAAGTTTTCCGAGACCCCGCCGGTGCCAAATCGTGCTGCCCCAAAGCTCGGCGAACACAATGACGAGATCCTTCAGCAATTACTGGGACTGGCGGAGGACAGAATAGCGGAATTGAAAACAGAGAAAGTGTTGTTCTGAGCCTACTCCACGGAAGATGGCGTCGAGATAGGATTGTTGAAGTACCTCTGAATTCAGCTACCAAGGTGTTTGTTCGGTTGAATCAGCGACACCTTGTGCCCTTCACGGGCACTGCAGCCACTCCGAGACTACCGGACCGAGCCCAATGGCGACGGTCGGCTTTCGCATTCCTTACGGCGTCCGATGACCGGGAGGATGACCGGGCCAAATGCGGAATAGCATTTATATACAGAATGCTATTTAGAATATAAGGCAAACGATGTCAGCTGAATATCGCGATGTTTCATTTTCCACTCGACTTTGCTCGCTGACCTGCATTTCTCGTGGGCAGAGGAGGTTATCCTTCCTGCAAAAGAAGGAATTTTTCTATTGACGGAATAACATTCTGTTGGTAAATTATATTCTGACGACAAATAAAATTTCTCGCAGGTCCGGAACAAGGCCGGACACACGTCCAAGCATAACAAGTTTTTGGGCGAATGCCGGCTGGAGATTCCTGATTAACAGCAGTTGTGGAGTCCAAGGGAGGTACAGGGCGGTATCATCGCTACCCTGGGGTTGGACCTTCCAAGAGAGTAGGTTTGGGCGGAAGCTGGGAGACAAGGAGAAGCCGGCATGAGCACAAGCAGGAGACGATTTTCCCGGCCGGTTGCCATCGCGGCTGTGAGCGACATACCGTCGAGCCGTTATCCGGAGCAGGATGCCCTCGGCATGTACCGGATCGTTTTGCAGAAACTCCTCAAGGAGTGGGACATCAAGCCTGCCGACATACAGGGAATACTTGCCGCTCCTGCGGGGCAGGGATCTTTGCAGGGAGTCGATCTCTACACCCATGAGAAGCTTGCAGAGGAATTGGCGGTAATCCCCTACTTTGCGGACACGATGAACGCAGGGGGGGGCACCTTCGGAATCATGGTTCAACGCGCCGCCCTTGCCGTGGCTACCGAGCAGGTGGACAGTGTGCTATGTATAGGTGCCGGAAAGTTCGCCAAGGTGACCCAGGGAACGGGCGAGATCATGTCGAAGATGACCTGCCACCCTGAATTCGAGTGGATCTATGGCCCGAGCGTTGTGGGCATCAATGCGATGGCGGCAACCCACCACATGGCCACTTATGGCACCACGGAAGCGCAATTGGCCAGAGTCGCCGTGTCGCAACGCATGTGGGCGCTCAAGAACCCCAATGCTATCACATACAAGAAGGGGCCCTTGACGGTAGAAGCGGTCCTTCAATCCCCGCTTATCTCGACGCCCTTCCATCAGTTTCACTGCTCCATCCCATGTGAAGGAGGTGGCGCGCTGTTGGTTACATCAGAAGAAATGGCCAAACGCCTCAACCCGCAGCCTGCCTACCTGCTGGGGATGGGAGAGTGCCTCACCCATGCATCGATCAGTCAGAGCCCCGCGCGGCCTTCGCATGGCGCAAAACTCTCCAGCCAGCGGGCCTACGAGATGGCGGGTTTGACCCCCAAAGATATCGATGTGGCTGAGTTGTACGACGGTTTTGTGATCCATCCTTTGCTTTTCGTTGAGGAACTCGGGCTGTGTGAAGAAGGCAAGGGGGGAGCGTTCTATGAGGACGGGCGCGCTGATCCGGGGGGGGATATGCCGGTCAACACATTTGGAGGCCTCTGTTCGAGCGGGCACACCGGGGACGCCTCTGGCATCTGCATGATTGTGGAAGGTGCCCGTCAGGTGATGAATCGGGCGGGAGATCATCAGGTGGAAGGTGCAAATACGGCCATTGTGCATACCTTCGGGGGCATGTTGGCAGACCACTCCACGTTGATTCTCGGGAGGCACTCATGAGTGAGAAACCGATTCCGGAAATAACAGAGTTTTCGCGTCCTTACTGGGATGCAGCTCAACGCGAGGAGCTGTATCTGCAGCGCAACAGGAACACCGGGAAGTACTTCTTCTACGCCCGCCAGTGGGCAGTGGATGATTACTCCACGGATCTGGAGTGGGTAGCGGCCAGCGGGAAGGGCACCGTGGTGACCTTCACGATCGCATGTTTCCCCTTGTTCGAGTCCTATGCAGGAGATTTGCCATATGTTGTGGCCGTAATCAAGCTGGAGGAAGGCCCTACGATGATGACGAACATCGTGAACTGCAAGCCCGGGGATGTTCGGGTCGGGATGGCCGTGAAGGCCACCTTTGAAGAGCGAAGGGATGGCTTCAAGGTTCCGCAATTCGAGCCTGCATAGTCATTCGGTAGAGGAGGTCTTCTTAATGCCCATCAAGAAGAAGAAAACACCGGAAGAGATGTTGGAGGAGGCAAAAGAACTTATAGGCATGTGGTCCGAAGAGATTTCTTATCAGTACCCGGTCGAGTACGAGTCCATCTATCGCTACTGCGATATGGTGGATGATGAAAACCCTCTCTTTCTCGATCCCGAGTACGCTGCGAAGACGAAACACGGAGGCGTGATTATGCCCCCTTTTGCCATCTTCGGGATGATGATGCCGGGGTTTCAGGAGGTCATGATGCCTCGCATGCCTCGAACGCCGGGGCCCTTTGTGATCAACATGTCCCAGGAATATGAGTGGTTCCAGGCCGTGCGGGTCGGGGATCAATTGAGCTTCATGAGCAGGGTAGCCGACATATATGTGAAATCCACCAAGATCGACCCGAAGGCATGGTGGATCGTCTTGGAGTTCCTTTACAAGAATCAAAGAGGCGAGGATGTGCTGCTTGTGAGAAACCTCGCGCTCAGCCACAGGTCGCCCCAACAGGTAGCAGAAGAGGGATAGAGTAGAGGGAGTTGCGAGATGGAACGGAAGCAGCTGTACTGGGATGAAGTGGAGGTTGGGCAAGAGGTGCCGACCAGTTACTCCCTCAAGCTCGACATGACGCGATTCTGCAAGCAGGTGAGCGGCACACAGGATTACTACCAGGTTCACCACGATCGAGAGTTCGCGAAGAGCCAGGGCGTGCCGGACATCTTTGTGAACACGGGGTTCCTCACGGCGTCTTTGGGCAGGCTGGTGACCGATTGGATCGGGCCCGAGGGCTGGCTCAAGAAGTTCAAGATCGAGATGAGAAAGATGGCCCTGCTGGGAGATACTATGACCGTGAAGGGCAAGGTGACCGGCAAGTACGAAAAGGGGGGAGAACACGTAGTCGAGGTAGATGTCTGGTGTGAAACAGACACCCAGGGCGTCACCACGCCCTGCCATGCCGTCATATTTCTCCCCAGAAGGAGTTCGTAAACGAGCAGGAAACGGCGAAGCTTGTGACCGGAGCGACGAAGCGGGGCCCTGCTTCGTTGTCTGTGACTGTGGCTCCCTTCGGCCATGGTGGAGCCTCAGGCATTGTCGCCCGCCGCTCGCAAGACTCCGCCACCATAAGAGAAGAGAGGCACATAGCCGATAGATTGCCGGCTCAGCAAAGAACAGCAGACGCTCAAAGAGACGTCAAGAGGGTTCTTCAGAAGGGAAGGCACGTCGCTGACAACGGAAAGGTGAAGCTACAGGACGACCATCTATTAGGGGAGAAGGGGATGGCGTGGGAAACGGCTGGCCAGCTGATGGATGGGGAAAGCGTTACATTTCCAATCAGGGGAGGGGTGATATGAACAAGATGAGCATCACAAGAACGTTGGTCGCTGTTGGAGCGATTGCGGGCTTCATTGCCCTTGCCGTGTCTACAGCGGTCTGGGCAGAGACCGAGGTGTGCCAGGTCATCCGGATCAAGCAGGAGAAAGGTGCTGCAGGGAGTCGAATCGAGGCCCTTCCGCAAGCGGTGAAGATTCCGAAGGGTACTTGTGTCATTTGGGTGAACTGGGTGCCCGAGAGGCAGATCAGGGTAACCTTCAAGGAGAGTGCAAAGGCGTGCATGAGGGCAACGGATGCTCCCTCCGGATTCAAGGAGGTGGAGAACTGCTACCTTTCGGAATTCATACCACTCGGCAAGACCATTAGCTTGCATTTCAACGAAGCAGGCACGTACAAATACCACATAGAGGTTCCTGACACGACGAAGAGTACGCCGGCAGGAATCAACCCGGGCAAGATAGAGGGGACGGGTGAAATACACGTCGAATGAGAGAAGGCACACTTGAGATGTTCGATTTGACCGGAAAGGTCGCCGTTGTGACCGGAGGAAGCAAGGGATTTGGCAAGGCGATCGCCCTGGGCCTTGCCGAGGCGGGGGCCGATGTTGTCGTGGCCAGCCGTACCCAGGCAGACCTTGATCGGGTTGCGTATGAAATCAGGAACATGGGAAGGAAGGCCCTGGCAGTGGCCACGGACATCACGGACCTTCAGTCGATCCAGAACCTGGCTGAACAGACGACGGACAGATTCGGAAAGATCGACATCCTGGTGAACAATGCGGGTCAAGGGATGTTCATGCCATTTCTGGAGATATCAGAAGGGCAGTGGGACAGCATCATCAACGTCAACCTGAAGGGATACTTTCTTTGCACAAAGGCAATCGGCAAGTACATGTACAAGGCCAGATCGGGCCGAATCATCAACATTTCATCCATCATGGGCTCTTCACCCACCGAATTCATGGCCCACTACGCCGCTTCCAAGGGGGGAATCGATGCGATGACCAAGTCCCTTGCCCTCGAGTGGGCAACGCGGGGTATCACCGTCAATGCGATCGCCCCTTCCTTCTTTGCCACAGACATGAACAGAGTGGCCCAGGAAAATGAAGCCATATCGCAGGTCATCATGGACAGGACTCCGATGCGACGGTGGGGGCAGGTGGAAGAACTGGTCGGCCTTGTCGTGTATCTGGCGTCGGACGCGTCCAGCTTCATGACCGGAGCAATCATCCCTCTTGATGGTGGATGGACAGCCGGGTAGGTACCTCGCCATTTCTCTCTTCCGCGGGGTATATTGATTTCGAGCCCCTCCAATCAAGAAGAGCTGTATCGAGATTCATGAGACCGTGAGCCGGTTAGGCGAGCAAATCCTCGACAACAAAGGCGGCATTGGGGTTTACCGCTCCGGCCCCCTCAATGCCGCGCAAGGTGAATTCGAAACAAGGGCCCGGCTGTACGATTGGAAGCGAATCAGCCATGGACTCGCTCTCGTTGCAGCCCAACGTCAAAGTGCCTTCCGCGTTCCATGCCCCTGTAAGTTCGAGGATATCGCTGAACCGGCAACCGATGATTTTCCGTACGTCGTAACCCGTGAAATCACAGGACGGAATTTCTTTCACGAGTAGGACTGTTTGGACCTGGGCCATGGGTGACGATTCCGCCGGGATCTCTTCTTTGCGAGTCGTCGTGATTGTCACGAGAGGCAGGCCTTCTCGAATGACTGTACCGTTCGTTCGGTTGCCACGTTTGTGCACATGGATCGCTGCGCCTTCCTTAGGATATCCGTAGAGCTCCCGGCCATGGGTCAGCGGCCCAGCCGACAACTCCCCGTCAAGAAACAGCGGGTAAATGGTAACCCCCTGATGTTCCTTGTACTTGCAGGGAAGGTAGAAGGCGAATTCTTTGTAGGGCGCGTTTCTTCCGTCCGTGCCGTAGTAATCGTCCGGACAAAAGAGGACTGCAGAGATGAAGGGCGGCAGCGCAGGGTTGATCTCCAAAGGATCGGGAAGCATCCTGGCGAGAGCTTCGGGATCGGTGAAGTAGGTTGCTGCGTAAAGGGTTGCATTTGTGTAGACGCGCTTGGCGATTTCGGGTATTTCAGAACCCGGAAGCCTGCCGTACGTTGCCATATAACCCTTCGGGATTCCTTTGGAAGCTGTCTTGTTGGGCGACATTTGTTGCCTCCTTCATTGGTTGGGACTCGGCGTTTCGGTTGTTCAAGCGCCTGATATGATAGCATCAAGTGTCAGTAGGCCCCCCTGTGCGAATCTCATTCTAAATATGAATACTTATTAGCATAAGAATCTGACTCTGTCAATGTCGAAGGTGGAGAATAAAATTATATAACTAGATTAGAGTATCATAACATACCATTCTTTACTGTTGGGGAGTCTATAGAGGACCAGTGGTAAGCATGTTCCAAACGATATCCTCACCCCTTCTTCATTCCGTAGGGGATAGCCAGCTTCTTCATCTTCTTTCTCAAGGTGCTTGGGTTGACTCCGAGTAGGCTTGCAGCACCACCCGGGCCGCTCACTTTCCCCTTTGCCAGCTGGAGGGCTCGGCGGATGAGCAATGAGACGGCTTCATCCAGTTTCAGGAGCTCGCGATTCTGAGAGGAAGGGAGGGGGAGCTCTGCGTTGGGATGCTTTGTCGAAACGAGATTCTCGAAGCTGAGCATGCCGCCCCTGTACTGCACCAGCGCGCGCTCGACAAGGTTTTCGAGTTCCCGCACATTGCCCGGCCAATCGTATGCCATAAGGGGGTCGATGGCTCGAGGGGACAGGACCGGGTTCTTCTCCAGCTTCAGTTCCCTGGTCTTCTGTTCCAGAAAATAATGCACCAGTGCCGGGATGTCCCCTTTTCTCTGCCGCAGGGGAGGGATCATGATGGGGAATACGTTCAGGCGGAACCAGAGGTCTTCGCGGAACTGGTGCGAGGTCACCATCTCCAGCAGATTCCTGTTTGTGGCGCTGATGATCCGGATATCCACCGTGATTGAGCTGGTCCCCCCCACGCGTTCTATCTCCTTGCTTTGAATCACGTGCAAAAGCCGGACCTGGGCGTGTGGGGGCAGTTCTCCGATTTCATCGAGAAAGATCGTTCCCTTGTGGGCCCGCTCGAACCGGCCGCGCTTCTGAGCGATCGCCCCGGTGAAGGCCCCCTTCTCGTGCCCGAAGAGCTCGCTGTCCAGCAGGTTGTCGGGGATGGCGCCGCAGTTGACCTTGATGAGAGGCCCCTCCTTTCGGCGGGACGAGTAGTGAATCGCGTTCGCGATGACGTCCTTGCCCACACCCGTCTCCCCGAGGAGCAGGACCGGGCTATCGAGCGACGCCACCTGCTTCACGGTCTCCATGACCCCTTTGAGACCGAAATCGGCTCCAACGATCTCCGACCCGGAGAGTTCGAGGAGTTCACGGCGGAGATACCGGTTGTCGTCGGCCAGCATGTCCTTGAGCCGGCCCAGTTCCTCGTGCTGCAGGGCGTTTGCCATGGCCACGGCGAAAGGATCGTGGAGCAGGCGCATGAGCCTCCCGTGCTCTTCCGTGTATTTGTCCGTTCCGTTCGTGATCATCAGAAGGAGTCCCACCCGGTTCCCTTCGAGTTCGAGGCGAACGGCCATCATGGAGATGTCCGTTCTCCGCCCGTGCTTCCGGAGTATCCCGCCCACCTCAGGCCGCAGATCGGGCTGGTTGACGATTTCTATCTCCTTCATGGATATCCAGCTGGCCATCCTGGCGTCCCTGGTTTCCTCCGGCATGGGCAGGATCCTTCCGAAATCTTCCCCTTCCTCTGAGGAAACGGATGCGAAGGTTCGGACGAGATCCAGTCCTGGATCGAAGAGCAGGAGATGCATCTCTGTGACGGGCAGATAACCTCGAATGTAGTCGAAACTGCGCCCCAACGATGTCTCTATGCTCAGGCTGCCGCAGATCCGCATGGTGGTCTGCCTGTAGAACTCATTTTCATCGACTCGCACGATTTTCCCTTTTGAGCCCTGTCAGTTACGTATCGGTTGCGTCCTATAGGACAAATGGAATAGCAATTGTCCTATAGGATATCCTAATTTGTCCTATGGGACAAGAAAGCAATTCAAATTCTTGTTAACATTTTGATATTTAATAATTTATTATCCTGGCACGAGTTGTGCGAGTACCCCATTTGACAGGAAGGGATCGGGGAAGCGCTAGAATGAGATGGATCGAGATCATCACGCTGCGTTCGATCGGCGATGCGGAGAGGAAGATGATCGCCGAGCTCCTGAAGCAGATGCGAGGGGCCGGAAAACAGGGCCAGCCCCGCGAAGTGAGAATCTACCGCCACGGGAGTGTGGAGACAGATCTTAGTATCCACATTTATTGGGAATCCGAGTCTGTTGCGCTGCCCTGCAGCACACTGGGGGACCTGCTGGTGAATGCAACCCGGGATTTCGGCATGGTCAGCCACTCCGTATGGATCGAAAAGGAGGGTGTCTCCAATGGGAGTTGACGTGATCGTCGTAGGCGGCGGCATCGGCGGGCTCGGGGTGGCCGCGCTTCTTGCCCGCAGGGGTCGCAACGTGCTGGTACTGGAGTCTCACAAGCTCGTTGGTGGCAGGTGTTCCTCTTTCGAGAAGGACGGGTTCAAAATTCCCACCTATGTGCACGCCTTCCCCCGGGCCGAGCACGGCAGCCACGCGGAACTGGCGAAGAAGATCGGCGAACCGATCGAATGGGTGAAGCAAGACAACGCGATCATGAGCCTGAACGGACAAGAGATCGAATTTTCGCTCTCGTCGCTTCTGAAGACCCTCAGGGGCATGCACAAGGCAGGCGTGCCCTGGTTTGAACTGATTAGAATGGGGACTTGCATAGCCAAGGATTTCTTGCTGCACAGGAGAGAATTCGAACAAAGACTCGAAGACGAGGACATTCGAAGCTGGCTCCTTCGCTATACGGACAACGAGACGATTCATGCTCTCATTGCTTGCTTTGCTACCGCGGCCCTTGTGATTCCTTATTGGGAGGGCTCGATGGCAGAGTTCTTCCCGATCATGAAGGAGATGCTCCAGACCAAGGGGGGTGGGTATCCGGTGGAAGGATGTGGCGGGATCGCTGATGCCTACGAAAAAGGCTTGAGGAAAGCTGGAGGCGAAATCAGGCAGGCGAGGGTCAAGCGAATTGTGGTCAAGGAAAATCGTGTAACAGGTGTGGAACTCGAGGACGGCGAGACCATCGAAGCCCCAGTGGTCATCAGCAATGCCGGTGTGAAACCCACGGTCCTGGAACTGGTCGGTGAGGAGCACTTCTCTACGGAGTACCTGAATCGTGTTCGAGGACTCGAGTACTCCATGAGTTCCCTAGCCGTGCAGATCGCCCTGGACAAGAAGATCACGGATTTAAAGTTCTTCACCTATATCCCCTCCCTCGATACGCTGGGATACTACAAGAAGCTGGAAAGGGGAGAAGTGCCGGCGGAGATCACCTTGTGGCTGACCTCTCCCACGAATCTGATTCCGTCCCTGGCGCCAGACGGAAAACAGCTCCTATGCTGCATGACCCCGGTGCCCTACTGGCCGGACACGGATTGGAAACCATGGGTCGATGCATTCCTCAAGACCATTGAGCGATTTCTTCCGGACCTCCGGCAACACACTCTCTGGAAGCGGACGGTCACTCCGGAAAACATCAGGCTCTGGAGCGGTAAGGAAGGTACCTGCATAGGACTTGCACAGCGGGTCGGCCAGAGCGGTAGAGACCGGCCGTCCATGCGTTCTCCCATCGAGGGCCTGTATTTCGTCGGCGTGGACGTGGGGACAGGGGCGGTCGGAGTCGAGCTTGCCGCGAAATCCGCGTTGCTATGCGCCGAGGAGGTGGAATCGGCCACAAGGGCCATACGGGTGGGGCTTAGCGCGAAACCGCTACCGAAATCACAGTAGAGGGATGCGGGACAATCCGGGCAAGAGAATCGTGGGGAAGAGATGGAGATTTACAGGGATAAGACAGCGGTTGTAACGGGTGGTGCGTCAGGGCTTGGCAAGGCGCTCTGTAAAGAGCTGGGCAAGTACGGAGCGGATGTGGTGGTTGCAGACATCAACCTGGAAGGCGCGAGGAGCGTGGCAGAGGAGATGCGTCTTTCCAGTGCCCGCGCTGAGGCGGTGCTGCTCGATGTCACGATCGAAGAAGACGTGCGGAATCTCGTCGAGAGGACCGCTGCGGAGAAAGGGCGTCTGGATTACATATTCAACAACGCCGGCATCGGTGTCAGCGGCGAATTCCAGGACATCCCGCTCGAGCAATGGAGGCGCATCGTGGACATCAACCTGTGGGGCGTCATCTACGGGACGCTTGCCGCCTACCGGGTGATGATCCGACAGGGTCATGGTCACATTGTGAATATCGCCTCCGCAGCCGGGCTGGTTCCCTTTCCCTTTCTCACGGCCTACACGACGACCAAGCACGCTGTGGTAGGGCTGTCGGCAGGCTTGCGGGCTGAGGCGGCCGAGTTGGGCGTTAAGGTGAGCGTTGCCTGTCCGGGTCTCATCGACACACCCTTTGAGGACAATGTGGCCTATGTCAATACGAGCAAGGATCTCCTCTTCTCTGTCTCGCCCTCGGGCCTGACGAAGATGAGGATGAGCCCCGGAGATTGTGCCGCCGCCATACTCAGAGGGGTGGCCGAGAACAAGGGCATTATCTCCGGGCAGTTTCTTTCCCAGGTCTTGTGGTGGGTCCAGCGTCTGAGTCCGAAGATCATGGAGTCTCAGACGCGAAAGACTCTGGAGAAATACAGGAAGATCGTTCGCGAAAAGCGGTAGGACTCGAGGCAACGCCAGCGGTTCCATGAAGGAGGGTAACAGATGCCAGTGATCTACAGCGAGGAATGGTACCAGGCCATGGTGAGACTGGCCAACAGCCGGGATGACATCTCGAAGAAGGTGCCTCAGGGCGAGTGGAGAGTGGTGGTGGAAGTGGTCGGCGACGGGAAGTCTCCTTATGTTCCAGAGGGGACGGTGAAGCATTTCCTGATCCGGTTCCTGGACGGAAAGGTGGCCGAGTACAGGGAGGCTCCGGAAAAAATCACTGAGAAGGGGCTGAACTACCGGATCACCGGGCCGGCCAGTGTCTTCGAGGGTGTGGCCGCGGGGATGGTGGATCCGGTCGAGGTGGGCCTGAACGGTACCATGAGGATCCGCGGTGACATGCGGTTCCTGATGCAGAACGCGGATATGGTGAACGTGATCTTCGAGGTGTATACGCAGAGCGACGTGACCGAATGGGACAGGGGGACGCCCCCCTATGCGTGATTCGTTTGCGCATGATGCACAGTCGTTGCGGTTCGCTGTAGGTTCTTGAGCGTCAGTCCGAGTGCAAGGAACCTGTTGATACGGGAGAAGGGGGAGAGAATATGGAAAGAGAGACCTACGATGCCATCGTCATCGGGGCCGGCCACAACGGGATGGCTCTGTCTACGTATCTGGGCAAGAGCGGATGGCGTGTGCTGGTCCTGGAAAGGCGGTTGGAGGAGGGGGGGGGGCTTTCGACCGAGCACTACACGCGGGTCGGATTTCTTCACAACCTGCACAGCAATTATCACACCTTTGTAGGGCTTTGCCCGGTCTATGACGACCTCGATCTGGTCAGCGGGCCGGACGGTGTCACGTACGGGCATCCACCCGTACAGATGGGCTCGATCTTCCAAGATGGGACGGCCCTTACGATCCACACGGACATGGCCAAGACCCACGCTTCGATGAGCCGTTTCAGCCGGAAGGATGCGGATACCTTCCAGCGCCTGTACAAGGAGGTCAAGGGGTTTCAGGATCTGATGATCCGAACATTGATGTACGCGCCGCCCATCGATGTCAACGACATTACCCGGGCCCTGAGCACATGGAAAGTGGAAGAGAAGACGGAATTCTTCCGTGCAAAGCTGCGGTCCATGACTATCAACGATTTTCTGAACAAGCACTTCGAGCACGAGAAGATCAAGACCATGCTCGCCTTTCATGCGGCCGTATGCGGTTACTACACGGACCTCGTGGGGCTGGCTGTCTCGTTTCCCTTCATGCTGGGGAAGATCGACAACTGGAAGATAGCGATCGGCGGATCCCATCGCCTGGCGCACGCATTGTGGAGGCAGATGCGCAGGGCTGGGGTCACCCTGCTCCCCGCCTCCCCGGCGAGCGAAATCCTGGTGGAAAACGGCCGCGCCGCAGGCGTCCGCCTGGACGACGGGAGGGAATTCTACGCGGAGAAACTTGTGGCAAGTAGCCTCGACCTGAACCAGACCTTCAAGAAGATGCTTCCCCCCGAGGTGGTTCCAAAGGAAACGCTGGAGGAGGTGGACCGGCTCGAGTATCAGGACGGCACGTTGTTCTCCGTCCACATGGCGATGCACAAGATTCCCACCTATAAGGCGGCCGTTTTTGACCCGGATATCAACAAGGCATGGGTGCTGAATCTTGGGTACGAGTGCCTGGACGACTACACGGAAGACTGGCACGCGATTCGAAGGGGACAGGCTCCGGAGCACCCAAAGCTGAATGTGGCGGTGAACTCCATGTTCGACCCGACCGATGCTCCTCCGGGCAAGGCGACGGGCCTGATCCGGGTCTTTGCGCCGTATTCGATCGACGGGAAGGGCGCCGGGGTGTGGGCCACGCCATTCAAGAATGTCTACATGGATAGGTGTATCGCCAAGTTCCTGGAGTACTGCGACGACTTCTCGGAAGAGGACATCTGGATGGCAAAGCCTTACACACCCCTCGACATAACCGAGAAGCTGGTCAACATGGTCAACGGAGACTGGATGGTGGGCAAGATCGCAGAGACGAACCTGATGGCCAGCAGGCCCTCGAAGTCTCTCTCCCAGTACCGGACGCCGGTCAAGGGGCTGTATCTCTGCGGCTCGACGACCCATCCCCACGGGTTCATAACGTTTGGGCCGGGCTACAACGCCTTGCAGGTGATTGCCGATGACTTCGGCATGGACAAATGGTGGGAGGAGATCTGAACGTCCTTGTTCTCGGGAAGACGGAGTTTTCTGGGTCCCCATATAAGGAGACAAAGCGATGATCAACAAGGAGTACGACGCGATCGTGATAGGATCCGGCCACAACGGGATGTGCCTGGCCGCGTACCTGCAACGGGCCGGTCTGGAAGTCGGCATCTTTGAACGGAGGCACGAGGAGGGCGGACCTGTCTTTACCTGTGAGTGCACGGCCCCGGGATTCCTGCACAATCTGCACGCGCAGTACCTCGCCTTCATGGATTGGATGCCCTTCTACTACGACTTTGAGCTGGAGAAGTTGGGCGCCCGAACGATCATCCCGGATAACCAGTTCGGCGTCGCATTTTCCGACGGCAGGCCCCCTATCGTGCTGTACAGCCTCAAGGCCGATCCGGATCTGAAGCGCACGCACCGGTCCATTGCGGTGTACTCGAAAGAGGATGCGGACACATATGTGGAGTTTCGAAGAAAGGCGATGGACTTCAAGGACCTGTTTGCCTTCGCCATGTACAACCCCCCGGTGATGCCCAGCGAGACTGACCCCGATCCGATGAATTCCATGGGGGTCATGGCCATGCAGGCTATGGGGTTGTCGCCCCATCTCGCAAAAGGCTCGCCAAGGACGCTGATTGATGCCTTGTTCGTGTCACCTGAGCTAAGAACGATGCTGTATCGTCAGGTCGAGGAATTCGGTCCGCCGCTTGAGATGATGGGTGGAGGCGCCCTTGGACTGCAGGGCCTGTTTTTCATTTCCTTGACTTGGCGCCTCTCACTCGGTGGAACACACGCCATGGCTCACGCAATGGCTATGGCGTGCGTACGCGAGGGCGTGGATATTTACGAGAGCTGCGAAGTCGAGAAGATCCTGCTGAAAGACCGGAAGGCTGTAGGGATTCGCCTGGCTGACGGCACGGAGATCAAGGCGAGGAAGCTCGTGGCATCGAACGCCGATTTGCACCAGACCATGCTCGGCATGGTGGGGGAAGACAATCTGAGCCCCCTGTGGGCGAAGCGAGTCAAGGCCTTCAAGGTTCGCGGCACCAATGTGTTGGCCTCCACAGCAATGGCTCTCCACGAAGCACCCAATTACAAGAGTGCCCGGCACAATCCGGACATCAACAAGACCTTCTACACAATTGTAGGTTATGATACGCCGGAAGAAGTGGCCAAGTATTGCAGTGACGCTCATGGGGGAACGCTGCCGATTCCTGCGGCAGGGACGTGGGTGAATAGCCTCTGGGATCCTACCTATGCTCCGCCCGGGAAGCACAGCCTGTGCGGATGGTTTTTCTTCCCTCACGCCGACAGGTTCACTTTGTCGGAATGGGAAGAGATAAAGGCGACCTACAATGACCGGTTTCTCGAACGATTCAGGCGCTGGGCACCGAACATGACCCGTGCGAATGTGATCGCTGATTATTTCTATACACCCATAGATCAAGAAAGGGAAATGCGGATGACGGATATGTCAAACGGCGACATCACCCCGAACCAGTTGGGTTGGGCCCGGCCGTTCCCCGAGGCGGCAAACTACCGCACGGAAATTGAGGGGCTCTACTTGTGCGGTCCGTTCACCCACCCCTTCGGGGCGGTGCACGGCGGGTGTGGGTACAATGCATTCAAGACATGCGCCCGAGATTTCGGATTGGAGAGGTTCTGGGAGAGCCATCCGCGGGGATATTGAGCGGGTCCATCCCCGGTTCTTGATGATCCAAAGTAACCAGAGGAGTATTCCCCATGGACGAACTTGAAGCTACAGGAGAGGGAGTAGCCGCAGGCTCGTCATCCGGTATTCCGGTATGTGCCCGGGATGAACAGAGTCTGAACGGCCTGGGGATGATGCTCCAGCAATATCTGGAGCAGAATCTCGACGAGTTCGAAGACAAAAGGAGGGTGGCACGCCGCCTTCGGGCCTGCGTCAGTGTGGAGGTGGAAAAAGGGATTGCAACGACCGTGTCTTTTGAGGGGGACCGGATCCTGATCGAAAACGGCGTGGGCACCAACCCGGACCTCCATCTGAAAGCCTCCTACCTCCTCCTCACCCAAGTACTTACCGGCAAGGCCAGCCCGTATGCAGAGGTGTTGCGAGGGAACATAAAGCTCAAGGCCTTTCCCAAGCGACCCATCCAGTCCCTGAAGACCCTCGGGTTCCTGAAGGTGCCTCCGGAGCTGCTCCTCGAACCTCTGCCTTCAAAGGGCAAGACGTACTTCATCTGGGCGGTGGGATCTCTGCTCGGTGTCGGGGGCCTCGGCCTGTTGCTGTACTATCTGTTCCAGATCTTCGGTGGCGGGTGATCGAAAGCTTGTCTACATGTCACCTGCGCGAACGCGGGTGTCGAAAAACGCATAACCGCAGTCATCCCCGCGCAGGAGGGTATCGACGAATGGACTATCTCCACTCTTCCGTCATTCCTGCGGAGGCAGGAATCCCTAAGCACCTGAAGGCGTAATGAAATGCCTCAGAGACAGAGCTTTCAACAGAAGAGGAGATCCAAGCCATGGATAGTGTCCCGCTCTCCACGGAATTCCCTGTTCCTCAGATGCCGTTGCATCCCGTGAACGAAGTCGGCTTGACGGTTTACACGGTTTCGATGGTCGTTTTGTCGATAGCACTGTTTATCTGGTGGGGTGTATCAGGGGAGAGACGGGAGCACGGTTTCCTTCTACCCCTCGCTATGCTTGGGGGGGGCTTGGCAGCGTTACAGGAACCCATCCTGGACATCCTCGTTCTTGTCTATTACCCCGTTACCGACTATCTCGTCGCATTCAAGGCCTTCGGCCGCAATGTCCCGTGGATGGCACCCATTGGGTACATGTGGTATGTGGGCGGCCTCCCCTATCTCGTGTACCGACTGCTGGGGAAAGGGATTGGCGGCAAACAGCTCTGGTGGGTGTTCGTAGGTGTCATCGTCATCGATTGTGTGGCCATTACGGCAGCTTTCGTATGGACCGGAGTTGGTGGCTTCTACGGAAACCAGCCCTTCGACATATGGGGATACCCGTTTTGGTGGGCAGCGATTGACGGGGCACAGCCCCTCATGGGGGGGTTGGTCCTCTATTGGTTGGCTCCACGGCTAAGGAGAGGCTGGCAGAAGGGTCTGGCGGCTGTGGCAATGCCGCCGTTGACGCTTGGCGCTGCGAGTGGCGCCGTCGTCTGGCCGGTCGCATTGGTCCTGAACACAAACCAATCGCCGTTCATCATGCACATTGGCGGAGCCGCAACCTTTGCACTCGGGAGTATCCTGGTGTGGGTGTGTGTGTTTCTTTCCGAAGTCGAGTCGAAATCAAGAGCCTGAAAGGAGAAGCCCAGATGGCGATCAGAGTCATCCAATGGGGCCCAGGCGCTGTCGGAACCATCTGCCTGGAAGAGATCCTGGCCCACCCGGATTTGGAACTCGTGGGCACCTTTTGTTATTCAAAGAAGAAGCATGGCGTGGATGTGGGAGATCTCATCGGCCAGCCCAAAACGGGTATCAAGGCCACCAGAGTGCTCGATGACATTCTGGCGCTGGATGCGGATGTGGTGCTTCATACCCCCCGGTATCAGCTATTCATGGAGGACGAAGACAATCATGTGATCAAGCTGCTGGAATCAGGCAAGAATGTGATTTCCGTGCTCGATTACATCCATCCGGATTCCGTGGGTCAGGGATACGCAGGCGCAGACAGACTCAACGAAGCCTGCCAGAAGGGACAATCCACCCTGTTTGGGGCCGGGCTCAATCCCGGCTACCTGACCGAACGGATTGTGCCGACTGCCATGAGCATTTGCACAAAAGTCCACTTCATTAGTATCACAGAGAATTATGACGCCAAGGATCACGAAGGGATCAGCCTTGCTGGTGTAGGGACCCCGCCGGAGGATTTCGAAGAAGGCGTTGTAAAGATGGCCCTGGATCACACGTATAAACAGGTCATATACCTGCTGGCCGAGCAAATGGGGATTACCCTGGATGCTGTGGAAGGTCGCCATACAATCGTTACCGCCTACGACGACGACGAGTGTATCGACTGCCCTATACCGAAGGGCACGATCGCGGGCATACACTGGAATTTCGTGGGTATTCTAGAGGGCAGGGATTACATCGATTTCAGCCTCAAATGGATAGCTGCCGACAAGATTGCAGAGCCGGGGTGGACCAGACAGAGAGACGACCACTGGGTGATTGATATTCAGGGTGTGCCGAGCGTTCACCTGGAAATGGATCTTCTTCCGCCCGCAGGAATTGAGAAGCCGGATATTCCCATGGGGCCGCTCAAGCTCAACTATGGAGTGGCCAATGCGGCACTGCGCGCGATTCCGGAAGTGTTGGCAGCCCCCCCGGGAATCCTGAAGCCGCGCATATTCGCAACATACAACACGAGATACATACGTTAGGACTCATAAGGGATTTGTTTTTGTTTGATTTCGACGGAGGAGGATGAACCCATGGCAGCCGTTTTCCCGAGTGATGAATGGATCAAGGAGGTGGGGAGCGCCAGTCAAAGAGACGAGGAACTGAAAGGTCTGATCAAAGGATTCGAAGGAACCTTCGTGTTCCAGGTGGAGCCTGAGGAGGGGTTTCTCGACAGAGATTTCTACCTTTATTTCAAATTGGATGAAGAAGGGGTCCATTCGGGGGCTGCGTTGTCATCTCTGGATGAAAAACCGGACATCGATTACGTCATTGCCGGCAAGTACTCCAAGTGGAAAGCAGTTCTCCAGCAGGACATAGATCCCATGAAGGCCCTGATGACGCGCAAGCTCTGGCTGGCAAAAGGGAAGATGATGAAGCTTCTGAAGAGCCAGAAGATGGCGCTGCGCCTCATCACGCTCTGCGCCGAGATGGAGGCGGGATTCATTGACGAGACCGACGGATAGCAGGCTGCGAAGTTACTTCATATTTTCATTGTAACATATTGTTAATAAAATAAAATCGATACGGTCTAGAGAGCGAGTTAACGGAAAAGGGGCATGATTCATCGCGATGCGATTTGGTATGCCTAAGCTCTGGGCCTGCCGGATGCGATCTCTTCTGCGACCCAGTCTACGGAGAGCAGAGCCAGCGCAATCGTGCAGAGCACGCAGGGCAGGGTGATCCCCTTGTCCGGGCTGTTGATGGCGACCCAGGAAGGGAAGGCAAGCCCGGCCGAGACCACCACGATGATCACCAGCCCAAAGGGAATCCACAGAACCGTTCGAATTCCCTGAAAATGCGGACGAACGAGTATCATGCCGTAAGCAGGTACGACAAGAAGTGCCCCGTTCATGAAGAGCCACCACAGGGGAAGGGAGATGACACGAGGCCCGTGGTTGCCGTAGTAGTGATAGAGTCCAGCGTGCAGACAAATCTCCTCCAGGATCAGATCAAAGAGCAAGGCGGCGACAAAAAGAAGCCATACGAGCCAGGCTTTTCGAAAGCGTTCGAGATAGAGCATCGTTAGGTAAATACCCACCAACCAGAGCCCCCACCCGAAAAGCATGAAGGTGGGGATCTTGCGGTCCATCAGTTCAACCAGGCTCCATTGACCCTGCTCGGGATAGTAGAGCAAGCCGAGATGACAGAGCACAGGGTCCCAAAGCAGGGGGATTAGAAAGGCGCCAAGCATAAGGAAGATGCCGGGGAGCCAGACCTCACGATCTCTTCCCCAGTTGACCAAAAGGAACACGACTGCGGCCACCAGGAGCAACAGCATCGCCAGGTTGAGTACCGTCTGGGGCACTGCGGGCATGGCCGCATCGAAGGGGGGTATGGGGATACCTTCTCCCTGCAGGATCGCCGGTTGCGAATCCATTCTACCTGCCTCCTTGGAGATCGACTCGCTTTCTTACCTTTCTTGAAGACTTTCCAGTGATTCGAGATCCACTATCGCCTGGCTGAAGCGACGGATCATCTCGACTGAGACCTCCTCGGGCTGCATGTCGTTGGGCACGAACGCTGGAGGAGAGTAGGTGGGTGTCCACATAATCAGGGCTCCGAAAACCTGCTGGCGATATCTGAGCCAGGCCTCGTCAAAGGGGATCTTCTCGCCCGATAGTTCCTCGAATCGATTCAAATAGAGTTCAATGAGTTTCCGTTCCCACGCACGGCGGTCTTCGATGGGGAGCGTTGCCGTGATTGCATAAGCCACGTCTCGGGACCAATGTCCTTTGGCAATGCATTGCCAGTCCAACAATCCCATCTTCCCCTCCCCGGTCATGTACCAGTTTCCCAGATGCACGTCACAATGAATGATCGTGTGGGGCAGCTGGTCGTGGAGCCCGGTTGACTTGATGATCGCGGGCCAAATCTCGTTCCTGCGTCGGAGGAGTTCTTCCGGAATCACAGGCACTGCCTTTTCGAACCCCCGGTGGTGATACTTGTTCAGGTTCACTGTGGTGATCATGCGGCTGTGTTCCTGGACCCACGTGAGCAGATGGGCGAAGTCGGTGTTCAGCCTGGGGCTCTTGTAGTACGTGCCGTGCAGGGTGCCCAGCAGATGCACGACCTCTTCGGCCTGCTTTCTGGAAATCGGGGTTTGAGGGTTGCAGAAGGTCGCGTTCTTTGTCTCTACCAGGTCTTCGATCAGATGAATCGAGCGGCCCCGTCTCAGGTCATACGCCGAGTGATAGCCCAACGGTGCTTCGATATCGAGGTCCGGCCGAACGTATTTGTAGAAGTTGGCTTCTCCGGTCATGCTCTCGGTGACTGTGCCCGCAAGGCGGGTCATCAGATCCGGGGTGCCCTTTGCGAAGACACTGGCAGGAAGCCCTGCGCTTCTCCCAGCTTCGTTGTATTCGAGCAAGAACTGCCTGCGGGACGATGTGCCCTTGCTGCCTCTTCCCGGCCGTACGGAAAGGACCTTTGCGTCCGGAACGTTCTTGCAGAGGACGGCCTCGAACCATTTGGCCGTAACCGACTCGTAGTTGCACGGAATATCTTCGGTGGTCTCCGGTTTGGGTTTGGTCACTGCTTCATAGATCAGATACCCGCAAAGGCGAGCAGCGAGGCCCACAGTGCACAATGTATCGGCCAGAGTGGATCGGGAGGGTACCGCCGTTGCTTTCATTTCTCCTGTCCAATACGAATCCCTGATCAGGCCAAAGAATGCTGATTCCTAAGGTTCGCCAGGTGTTCTCCGAGAAGTCCGTTTGCTGTCAATCCTCCGTTCCGTCACCTCTTCACCGATCTTCGCGCAAGCCCCGACGACGGACAGGACGAGCATTGCCGAGAGGATTCCTGCCAGCTCGACGACCCATTGAGGGGCATCGGAATTGATCGCCACGAGAAACGGCGCTCCCGTGCCAGTCCACGCCCCAGTCGCGCCGACCAGGATAATCGGTATGATCAGGAACTCCACCCCTTCAAGTGCCGGAGCAGAAGATAGGCGATGGTCGCAGGCACGATGTTCACCGTGGTGTTTATGAAGATCCATGACAGAGGCATGCCTCCCTTCCAGATCCACAGTGCCTGTTTCCCGAAATAGCCCCAGAGGCCGAAATGGATCGGCAGAATCTCGACGGCATAGAGGCACAGCATCAGCCAGAGGAAGGACTTCCATACGAAGCCGGACGTGAGTCTTCCCGCGTTCATGCGCGGGAAGAGCGCCAGAAGGGGAATGCCGAAGCCGATGCAGTAGAGAAACGCGATGTGCAAAGGGATCTTGCGGTCGAGGGCCTCAAAAAAAGGAATCTGCCCGATCTGCGGGTGTACGGCATGGCCCAGGATGTCCCCTATGGGCTCCAGGAGGACGGCACAGAATCCGCCCACGACGAAGAGGACAGGCAGGAGCGTGTCGTGCCTCCTGCCCATGACCACCCCGCACACGAGACAGATGACCGTGGTAACGGCGGTGAGAGAGAGGAAGACAATCTGTGCCGTTTGGGGCATTTCCAGCAAGGGGGAAGTGGGAACCGTCTGGTAGGTATAGAGCGCTTTCTCCATCTTTGTCTCCTTTGCACGCTGCTCTACCAGGGCCGGAAGGGAATCGGGCTGATGCGATGGTCAGGTTTCCAGCGTTTCGACGGCCTTCGGAAGTCCCACCTCCTCGCCGATGAACCAGACGACACCGGCAGAGAGAAGGATGGTGAGTGCCGCAGCAAGCCAGTCCAGGGCCAGGGGCACATCCGTGTGCAATGCGAAGTAAAGGGGGAAGCAGGTGCATGCGAACGATGCCGCCAGGGAGACGGAGGGAATGAAAAAGATCGCGATCTCTTTTGCCACTCCCTTGCGTCCATAGGCGAGACTGAGGAGCCACCCGGCCACGATCGGGAAGGGGCCCATCCCGAGACAGCCGGAGAATCCGTGCAGGGGGCCGTCTCCATAATAGGTCCAGTTTCCGGTGGAGATGCCGAGGCGGTCGACCAGGACCACCGACACGAAGGTGACGATCGCAACCAGATACAGGATGTTCTTCCGGACGCCACTTTGTATGAGATGGGCCATGAAGTAAGGTGCAACCGCTACCCAGGCCATGTACCCGGGGAAGAGCATCAGGGGAATGTCGCGGCCGAAGGCCTCGAATTTAAGTGTATGGTTCGACGCATAGAAGATTTTTCCCAGAAGGTCGTAGATCGGCTCGTTGACCACGGCGAAGGCGGCGCCTCCGCACAGCAGCAGCGGCACCACGTTACGCCGGCGGATCAGGGCAAAGGCGGCCCAGATGAGCGAGGCCGCCCCGAGGGCGCCGAACAGGAGGAGGGCCGGAAGGCCGTCTCCTGAAGCGGCGATCAGGTGTGTAGGGGCCGGTTCCACGTTCCGGAGGATTTGCAGAGTTTTTCCTGCCAGTGATTCTGTATCCATCTGTTGTCCTCTCTCTAGCTGCCCACTTCCTCGGCGATGAACCAGACCATACCGGCGCACAGAACAAGGGAGAGCCCCCCGAAGAGCAGGTCGGCGGTTTTGGGCAGATCCGTATTCAAGGAAAAATAGATCGGAAAACAGGCACACGCGAATGCTGCTGCAAGGGAGACCGACGGTACGAAGAAGAGAGCTGCCTTCTGGAGAATTCCCCGGCGCTTGAGGGCGAGGGAAATCAACCAACCACAGATGATCGGAAAAGGTGCCATCCCCGGCGCCACCACGAGGAAACCCAGCGGAGGTTCTCCGTAGTACATCCAATTTCCCGTGCACGTGCCGATCGTCTCCACGACAAGGACCGAAACGAACGAGAGGAGGGCAATGCAGTACAGGGTTCGTTTTCGCACGCCGGTACGCATGAGATGGGCGACGAAGTAAGGGATGACCGCGACCCAGGCCATGTACCCGGGAAAGAGCATCATCGGAATGTCCCGGCCGTATGCCTCGAATTTCAGCTCGTGGTTCGAGGCATAGAAGATCTTTCCGAGCAGGTCGTAGATGGGCTCGTTGATGACGGCAAAGGCGGCACCCCCGCACAGCAGTAGAGGTATTACGTTACGCTGGCGGAACAGGGAGACGGCGGCCCAGATGAGCGAGGCCGCCCCGAGGGCGCCGAACAGGAGGAGTGCGGGAAGACCGTCGCCGGGCGCGGCGATCATATGGGTCGGGGCCGCTTCGACGTTCCGGAGAATTTCGAGTCTGCCGGCTGAAATAGACATTGTGTCCATGTGTTGGTCCACCCAGGGTCTCTCAAAGGAAGACAGGCTTCTGCTCTTCGGCTTCCCTGTTTGTCCGGCCCGTAAGAGACGACCGCCAGCATCCCCTTACCACCATGACCGGCAGGTACAGCAGACACGCCCAGGACAGGAGCCTGACAGCCCTCCAGAGTTCCTCGGGCCTGAGATACACGCTGATGGGCACGTATCCCATCAATTTGCCCTTGACGACCAGATCGTCTCCCTTCTGCCGCAGGGAGCGAATGTCCATCACTTCCTCTCCATACATGTCGAAGATCTTCAAGCTTCGGTCTCCTTCCTTCGCATTCGGGCCTTATTTGCTGACCACATCCTCGAAGTCGATGCCCATGTCTTCCATCACGATTTGTACCGCGGCCCTGCCGCCGCCGGAGACCCCTCCGCCCGGATGAAATGCATGACCACACATGTAGAGACCCTGGATCGGGGTTCTGTACTTTCCCAGCTCCGGAATGGGACGGTGCGCAAAGAGCTGGTACATGGTCATGGTCGGGCCGACGAGGCTTCCGTTGACCAGGTTGGGGTTCCAGCGGACAAAGTCCATGGGCGTTTCAATGGCCATGTTGATGATGTTTTCCGGGCCCATATTCGTGCAGTACTGCCGCATGCAGTGAAGGATCTTTTCCGCCTCTTGTTCCCTGATCTCATCCCACCTCTCCGGACCTCCGTCCTTCAGGAAGTAGGGCTGATACTGAAACAGATACAGGCAGTGTTTGCCCTCCGGGGCCCTGCTGGGGTCGTGCAGCGTGGGGCAGACCACCAGAGGGCAGATGTGCTCCTGCGACATAGGCCGGGCGTATCTCAGCTCATCGAACTCGCGGCGGGTGTGTTCGAGCGTCGAGAGGGGCTCCTGGGCCGCGGTCCGGTTCATCTCCTCCCCGGCCTTCCACTTCGGTGCTTCCTTCAGGGCGAGGTGCAGCAGCAGGCCGCTGTAAGGCGAGTCGTGGATGTGATGAATCTTGTCCACTAGTTCTTCGGAGACCTCGAGGACCATCTTGGGGAAGACGAGCCTCGGGTCCAGGTTGGCCACCACGGCCCGGCGGGCTCCGATCTCTTCCCCGTCGGACAAAACCACGCTCTTTGCCCTGCCGCCCTGGACCGTGATCTTCTTCACTTCGCTCCCGGTTCGAACCGTGCCGCCGTTGTCGCGGATGAAGGAGGTCAAGGCCTCCGAGAGCTTGCCCGAGCCGCCTTTGAGAAAGGCATAGGGCAGGCGATGAGCGAAGGGGATCAGAAGGGTGAGAAAGAGGCCGGTGCCCTTGTCCTCCGGCAGGCAGATGGGCTCGCTCACGAGCTTCAGCATGGCCGTCTTTGTCTTCTCGTGTTCGAAGTGCTGCAGGATGATGTCCCAGGCGCTCATGCCCATGTGGCGAAGGATCTCCTGTCCCTCCGGACTCTGGTCGAGCTGCGACATCAAGACGCCGTAGGGCGGAGGAGGCCTGAACATGTTCCCCATCAGCATGTCCAAGACCGGCAGGAACTTGAGGACCAGGCGGCGGTAGGCCTCGGCGTCCTTTTCAGAGAATTGGGCGATCGACTGGCAGGCCTTGTCCAGATCGGAATAGAAGAGCATGCAGGTGTCGTCCGGAAAGGCATTGGCAAAGGAGCCTTCCGGCCGGATGTATTCGAGGCCGTATTTCGATCGGAGTCCGAGTTCGTCATGCTTGATCAGGGGATTGGCCTGGATATAGGCATGCACCGTGCCGCAGGGGTCGTGCCGGAAGCCCGGCGCCGTTAGCTCTCGGGTTGCGCAGGCTCCGCCGACGAAGTCCTGTCTTTCCAGCACGCACACGTCCACCCCGGCCTTGGTCAGGTATGCGGCCAGGGTGAGCCCGTTGTGTCCTGCGCCCACGACGACGAGATCATGTTCTGCCATATCCGTTTCGTCCCTCCTTTTTGCCCTCCAGTATCGCAACCGGCTCGGACCTGCCGGGCGCTCCGGGTAGGATGGAGCAAGAGCCCACATGCGTGTAGCATGTTTTGCCAGGCCGTGCAGCGGTCGGAGGCGAATGCCTTCCTTTTGTTACGTTGCGGGAGTCCGCGTGCTACGCGATATCCCCACTTGCTCTGCGATGAGCCACACGATGCCCGCGGTCAGCAGAGGCGCCATTGCCCTGAAGATCAGATCCACGACAGGGGGAAGCTCTGTGTTCATCGCAAAACAGAGAGTGAAACTCGTACCCGCAAGTGACATCGACAATGCAACCAACGGTGTGAAGAACACCGCGAGCTTCGGGGCGATCCCGGTTCGGGAGTATACGAGGAAGAGCATAGCGCCGCTAACGATCGGAAAGGCAGCCATTGTCAACGATCCCGTAAAATTGTGCAGCAGTCCCTCACCGTAGTAGACCCAATGTGTATTGGACGTAGCGATGGTATCTGTCAGCACCACGGACACAAAAGTGAAGAGGGCAATCAAATACAGGGTCTTCTTCTGGGCTCCCCTTTTCATGTAGCGGGCCACGTAATAGGGAACCATCGCGCACCAAGCCATGTAACCCGGGCACAGTATCAGCGGAATGTCACGGCCGAAGCTCTCAATGGTCCACATGAAGTTGTGTGGATAGACAATTTTGCCCAGTACGTCCACGATTGGCTCGTTGACGACAGCCAAGGCAGAGCCGGCACAGAGCAGGATGGGCACCACATTTTTCTGGCGTACCAGGATAACGGCTGCCCACACAATGCATACAACACCCATGACGCCAAAGATTATGGTCCCGTAAAGACCGTCCGCAGGGACTTGAAACAGGTGACCCGGCGCAGGTTGGATGTTTTTGAGGATTTCCACGCCGGTCAATCCAGTAGTTCCCGCCATCCTGACTCCTCCTGTTCGTCAAGGTCATATGCTCGATCTATGACCGCATATGGTGGACTGAACCTCAAGGGGTCCGTGCGGAGATGTCTGAATCTGTGCCTTTTAGCTGTTTCCTGGCCTCTTCGGCGCCCGCGACCGTCAGATCGGCAAGGACGCGGAGCACGGTGATACCGATCCCGATGGTCAGGAGGGCTCCGGCGTACGTGAGTACATAGCCGGAATTACGGGCACCGACTGCCGCGAATGCCGGCCACTGCACGAAAAACTCTCCGGCGATGAAGAACGAGGGTACGATGACCAGAATGCCCAGTGCTCGCCAGCCGCGAGTGAGTTCGGGCACCCGTCCGAGCAGGACTCCGGACACCGCAGCAGCGGGGAGGTTCGACAGCAGCCAGTACAGCGGGAAACCCGTGGGGTTGAAGGCTTGGGGCCCATAGTATTCGTACAGGTTCATGCGGGTCGCAGGGATTTCGATTGCGAGGTTCAGGCACATGATCGCCCCGCAAGCGAGCCAGAACGTTCGCCGGGTCGTTGCGGGGCTCAGGGTGAGTCGATAGAAGATATAGACCGTCGGCCCGATGTACGCAGCGTAGCCGAAGGGCGCCCAGAGGTGTATCCCCCGACCGCAGATCGTGAAGATGGTGAAGGCGCCCTTTTCGAACATGTAGAGCCGGCAGACCAGGTCCCACATGGGTTCGCCGAGTGTTGCGATCATCCCTCCGACGAGGGCTAGGAGCAGCACGGGAGTGCCGCGGCGCCGCCACTCGAGGAAACCGTAACGGGCAATCCCAATGCAGGCAAGCGCGGCCACCACAAACACGATCCATTGCCACACGGGATCGGCGACACGATCCAGCGGCGGGTCGACGCTCGCGAGCGCTTTCGAGGCAAGGCCTTGGAGAATGCCGACATTGACTATCGAGAAGAGCAGGAATTTCATTGATGCATTTCCTTCCGGGTCATTTCCCAAATCGGGACATGCTGCGCATGCTTACTTCCTGCCGCTTGAAGAACGCCGGAATCACAAGATAGTCGCTGATCGTGGAGTGTAGGTCGATATGGTCCCTGAGCAGCATCCAGCTCTGCACCAGGGCGCCCATGTCCTCGTAGAAGTGGTTCAGGAAGACGCTGGTCCGGTAAAGTGCCTGTTTTTGATTGTAGTTTTCCACGAAAATGACGGTGAGCAGTTCCTTGTCGATATAATAGATCCTCTTCCCGTAGACATAGTTCGAATCCTGCTGGGTCAACTGGACGATGTACATGGGGCGCCGCTCGAACTTCATGTTCTTCATTTCGGATGTGTCGGAGGTGATGTATTCGTTGCCACTCGCGAAGGGCGCCAGGAATTCGCGCTCCCCAACCACCTCGTAGGTGTACGGGAAGTGCTTGGGGCTGAGTTTCTGGGCCAATCCGTAATTGTCATCGTAGATCTGGTCCAGGCCCATGATCGGGTCCTGGGTGTCGGTGGTGCTCATCTTGCGATAGCGGCGGAGGGACGGGAGGTAGATGAGAACCTGATCCAATAGGTCGGCCTGTAGGCTGTAAAGGTAGAGGAAGCCGGTTCCGTACACGTCCCTGGGTGCGGTGATCACGCCGAACTCGATGCGCCATTCACCCTTCTCTTTGGCTCGCTCGTCGAATGCTCCGTATGGGGGGACGAAGACGCGCCCGAGAAGCCTCGCCCCTTCTGTGTAGGTGTATCCGTCATAGTCGACGCTGCGGGCTTTGTTGTAACCTTTCACCCTTACGTAGAGCTTCTGGTTCATTCCCCAGTGGAGGTAATGCATTTTTGTGTTGTAGATGAGCTTCTGGGCCATGAACTCGCCTTCGGGTGTGGGGAAGGGATACCCACCCTGATAGGTCTCCGGGAGGAAGTATCCTCCCTTGTCCAGCTTTGCCGTGCCCATGTACTTCTTCGTTGCCTCTGTGATCGGGAGGGACCAGTACTTCTGCTTCGTGGGAACGACCTCGAACTCCCGGATATTGCCCGCATACGGGGGTTCTCCGGGCTTGAAATGTTCTCGCATCTTCGGAAAAATCAGCTCCTTCAGCCCGGGGGTCCGTTCGAGGTCTTCGTACGTGTAGGTGCCGGGCGTGACCTCGGGCGCGATCTTTCCTACCACGTCGGGGGAGCGAAATCCGACCACCTCGGCCCAGGCGTCCTTCATCTTCTCCACATCGTACGCAAGCCGGTCGTAGAGCTTGGCCGGGAGGACCTTGTCAAGTGGGTACACCTCATAGAGAGATGTGGAATCATCGTAGGGCTTCTTGTGGCGGAAGACCTCCGCACCGTCGGAGGTCGTCATGTAAGTGCTCGGATGAGGGAGGTCCGGATCCTCTGCCGATGACTTCCGGGGCCCGAATCCGACCAGGAGCATGAGAGCAAGTGAACACACGAGTACTCTGGAGTACTTCATTGTTCTTCCTCCTTCTCTAGAACTTGTATGCAACCGTGAAGGTGACGTTGTCCTTGTGTGAAAGTGGCTGAAGGGCTGTGCCCATGACGAACACGGACTGTATCGTGTAGTTCCACCGGTGACTTTGTTCGTAGGTGAGCTGGAACATGACCATGTTTCCCTCCACAGATCCCTTGCCCACCTGCGGCCCGGTAACCGCATACTGCCAGAACACAAGGGGTATGATCTTGTTGTGGAAATAGGTGGTTCGAATCAGTAGCGATACATTGTAATTGTCTACTGCCGTGGGGATTCCGCCGGCTGCGAGCAAGCCGTAGTCGTCGGGATAGTCCAGGACGTGCTTGTGTACAAATTGCGGAGAGATCATTATTCCGTCTTTTGCATTAAGCCAACTGACGCGGACCTTCCAATCGATGCCGATAGAATAATGAATGTAGTCATATTGCTGAAAAGTCTCTCCCCGGCCTGCGAGGAGGTCGGTGATCGTTGCCTTGCCGTTCGTTGCGAAGGTGCTGTCAAAGGCGTAAAGGGATTCCAGGCGTAGCACTGGGGCCACGCTCCCTAGGTAGGACGTGCGGAGGAAGGGAACGTCCCGGGCGAGCGTGAGGCCCACAAACCGAAGGAGAGGGTAATAGCCCACAACCCTGGGTTCCGCGATGAGCCAGCCGTCCGAAGCGAGACGGACCGAGGGAAGTTCCGGCAAAGATATTGTAACCGGGGAGTTCTCCCTGCCATAGAAGCCGTTCAGCGTGACGATCGTGTCAAACATGATGGCCTTCAGGCGCAGTGCGTACTCCATGTAGTCAGGATCCCACTGGTCCGGCGTGTCCAGAATCTCGGTTAGTGTTCCGAGTCTGGCAGGACGGACTTGAAAGTTCTGGTCGAGGAAATTTCCAAACTCGGGAGGCAGGATCAGCTTGATATCCTGTGGGATATATTGGTAGCCCAGACCCGCAAGGAAAGGGATGTCGTAGTAGTTTGTGAGAAAGACATCCGGGGACCAGATGCCGTGGGCGTCGTTTCCCGTAGAGAACCCCTTGTTCGCTATGAAATCCGCGTTCATGTTGTATACGAATTCGAGGTTTAGGTCCTGGAGCCACGTAGCGGTGATCCCCGGGTAGTACTCCGCTTTCAGAAGCCAGATCGGGACGATGGTGGTTTCGAACTCCACATCGCTGATTCCCCGCCGTGTGTCGGTCGGGTTGATCTGGTCCATCACGCGGACGCCGTCCGTTTCCCCCCAAGCAACGATCTGCTTGCCCAAGCGGAAGACGTAATTAGGCGGGGTCCAGGTGATGTGGGCTTCCTTTAGCAGGGTCTCGTAGTCATCGAGGATGTAGTACGCGTCCCTGGATTTGTCAAACTCCTTTTCCTTCCACGCGTCGTCATGGGAGAGGATTGGATAGGCCCAATTTGCATTGAAGTTCGTGCTGGCAAAGAGCTTGACATTCGGGACGGGGCTGTAAGCCGTCTCAACCAGGAACTGGAAGATTGCGGCCTGGAAGCCTGATCGGGTGTCATAATGGCTTCCGCCGATCCCGAATTGAACACCCTGGTTGATGTACCCCATGACGGTCAGGGGTTTTCCCGCGACCCGGACGTCGAAGAGGCCTTGTGCCATGCTCGAGGTGGGCCAGATTGTCCCTGCTAGCAGAAGAATCAGTAGACCGCATGGACGTAAAGCGGAGAAGCTCCAGCCGGTTCTGAGAATACGAGACTTGGACGCCATGTTTTTTTCCCCCCCCGCCAGGTTCGTGGGTTCATTCCCTATTCTCAAGTTCCTTGATCGGTGTTTTCCCCTCCTATGAGTCAAAGGCAATCCTTTTTCACTGTACGGTCCGCCTCGGCTGCGGACAAGGGTCCTGGCTGCTGGCCATATGTTCGGCTCCTGATGAGAAGGGAACCCTCGCAATCGATTGCTGAGAAGGGTTTCTTCTCATGAACTTGGGCTTGACTAGCAGAATCAGAAGAGGATGAAGCGTAAGGGCAGCGAGCATGTTTACGAGCAACAGCATGGCGAGGAAAAGACCCATCTGGGCCTGGAATTTCAGGGGAGCGATGAAATACCAGATGATCAACGGAAGGATCAGGGTCATGCCCGTGAACAGAATGCCTCGCCCCGCCGTAAGAACGCTCCGGAGGACGGTGGATTCCCAGCCCTCGTTTCCCCTGAACTCCTCGATGCAGCGGCTGTAAAGGTATATAGCGAAGTCCACCCCGACCCCGACGCCGACCGAAGAGCAGGGCAACGTGTTCGTGGACAGACCGATATTTGCAAGCGCCATATAAGTAAACGCGACGAGGTTGGACAAGATGAGGGGTAGCGTCAGCATGGCGCCGGCGATGAAGGATCGGAAGGCCAGGGAGCACATCAGGAAGATGGTGCCCAGGACTATAATATCCATTTTCACATGGACCGCAGCCATCTCCTCGTTGAGTGCAATTTCCAGCCCGATCCTACCCCCGGCCAGTCGAAATTCCCCCCGCTCCGTCTTCATGGGATGTTGCCCGAAGAAACCATAGGCGGCCTTCTTGATGCGGAGCATGTTGTCGGACGTGTGGTCCGAGAAGTAGAGCGTGATCTGGGTCCGCTCCAGGGTGGGATCCAGGAACCGCTGGAGGTAGGCCGGGCCAGCGGTCTGCCGGACCATGCCCAGGATCCCCTCCAGCAGGGTTTCCTTGCGCGGCAACTCGTACCAGATCTGGTCTCCGTCCCGATAGGTCAGATTGAGCATCTTGCCCATGTCAATGATCGACAATGAGGATTTGTAGATATCGGGCAGATTTCTTGCCATGTGTTGATCGAACTTCATGAAGGTGGTCCATACCGTCGGGTCGTACACCGATTCCGGTTCACCGTCGTAGTACAGGGTGAACGTCTCCGAGGAGGCGTTGAACTGCTTGTTCAGGAAGGCCGAATCGCGGTTGTAGATGTGGTCCGGCCAGAGGATAGGCGAACCGGGGGTCGGGTCGCCCACTTTCAGCCGCGAGGTCTGCCACACACCGGCCACGACGATCACGGCCACAATCGTCCAGACGGCGAACTGCGCTTTGTTGATGGCAAACCTTGCCATGGACGTCATGAAATGGTCCAACTTGTTGGGTTTCTCCTCCCTCTCTAGCTTTCTGCCTGCCCGCATCGGCAGGAAGCTACAAATGATCGGAACGAGCATGGCGGACAGGCCAATCGTGAGCATCCAGAAGCTCATCATGATCGCAATGTGGAGCATCAACACGATCTTTGCCATGGCAAGCACCATGAATCCTACAGCGTCCGTTGCTACGGCTGCCGCATTGGGCATCATCATTGCCCGCATCGTCTCGTAACACGCTGTCTGCGGTTCGCCGCTCAGCCGAAACTCCTCGATGTACCGGCTCGTTATCTGCACCGCGTTGCTAAGCATACGGGCGCCCACCAGGAAGGCCAGCACGTAAAGGAGTGGGCTGAAGTTGATGCCCGCCCAACCCACAAACCCGAGTCCGAGGCCTGTGCAGATGGTGGACATGGCGATCGGTGCGATCATTCCAACGATATTTCGGAAGACCACAACCAGGATGAGAATCATCAGGACGATACTGATGCCGAAGACGAGGTACATCTGGGGCTTGTGGCTGTAAATCCACCCCATAAGCATGGGGTATCCAACGATGTGAACCCTTGTCTGATCGTCCGTGTATCTCTTCGCGAGCGAATTCAGGAGTTCAAAGGTGTTCTCGTACGAGATGTTGTCTTTGAAGTCCGTCATGATGAGGGCTGCCGTTCCATCATTCGAAACGAGGATTCCGTCATAGGAAGGGTTGGAGAAGATATGCCGCTTGAGCAACTGAATTTCTTCGTCGGTCTTCGGTGCACTCGGATACATCAAGGGGGAGACCGAGATCTCTCCCTTCGCCTTGGATTTGACTACCTTAGTCGATTGCGTTGCGATCGAGCCCGTAAGGACCCGGTAGATCTCGTCCCAAAGGAGGATCTCGTCCGTCATCCTCTTCATCTTGTCCAGGGTCTCCGGCGTAAAGATGTCCCCTTCCTTTGCTTCGAGCACGATCACGGCGGTCGAGCCACCGCCGCCGAAGACTTGGGCGAATCGGGCGTGCAACTGGAAATAGGGGTGGGAGTAAGGGAACAGATGCCACAGAATCACGTCCGACTTGATCTTGAATGCTCCCGCAGAAACGGTCAGGGTAACCGCCAGTGTCAGAAAGAGAACCGCTGCCCGGTGGCGGGCCAGGAACAGGCAGAATCGCTTTATTCTTCCGTTTTCCGTGGTCATCCCAATTCCTTAGGCGCGTTGTTTCATGAATACGGTCAGATGCGCAAGGAACGATCGGAACGCGACCGTGTTCAATCAACCCGGTGCCAGGTAAGCCCCTCCGGGTCGCTCAGGTAGATCCAGCCCTTCCTGCCGACCGCTACATATCCCTTTTGGCCTCTTCGGCAGATTCCATAGATCCATCCGTAGGTGATCTCGGGCTTCATCCGGCAGGTGGAGAAGGATGTCCCGCCGTTCGAACTGGCGAGCATCGTGGCCTTTCCTCCGATCAGGAAGCTGCCGTTTCTGTCGGATTCGATCGTGAAGAGCTGAGTCTTCGGAAAATCACCGGAGATCCGTTGCCAGGTTTCGCCACTGTCGAACGTCCGCGCGACATAGCCGTCGATGCCCGCAACCCAGGCCGTCATCGGATCAATGGCCACTACATGGAACAGGAAATTGCCTCCTATGATCTCGCTCCCGTCCTCCGAGAATCCGAACTCCCCGGCTTGTTGAATCCATGTTCTTCCACCGTCCTTCGTGTGGTAGATGTACCCATATTCTCCCACGGCCCAGCCTGTCTGCGCGTTGCAGAAGGATATGCTCTTGAGGATGAAGTCTTCTCCCGTGTGTTGTGTTTCCCAGGTAATCCCACCGTCTTTGGTGTGCAGAATCGTAGTCCATTCCGTTACGATCCAACCGGTTCTGGCGTCCGTGAAATGAAGGCCCATCAGGAAGGAGTCCACAGGACATTCCAGGCGTACCCACGAATCACCGGCATTCTGCGTGGAAATGATCGTTCCGCCGTCTCCAATTGCCCAGCCTTTCTGAGAATCGATGAAGAAGATGGAACTGAGTGTGTAGTCCGTTCCGGAGTCCTGAGGAGTCCATGTCGCGCCTCCATCAGAGGTGTGCAGAATGGTCCCCCAGCGACCGCATACCCATCCGTCACTCTCCGTTGGGAAGCTCACTGAAAAGAGATCGTGCGCGAGCCACGCATTTGGCTGCGCGCCCACCGTACATGGGAGAACATGCAGAGAGAGGAGCAGGACGAGGAACCGCACAGACGCCTTGAGTGTGAAAAGATTTCTTTCTGAGGCAGCGGGTGGATTCTTGGGTGTTCTCTTGATTGCCGACGAGGGCGTGCGGGAGCGGCTCTTCATAAGAAACCACGTCTTTCGAGACTTGAGGCCAGAGGAGAATATCGTGGATATACTCCTCCAACATCAGCGGGATAGAGTATTGCTCTAAATTTCATTTGGTAGCAGAATTGTATTTATCAAAAGAATAAAGATCTGTCAAGCGGAATTTTGCAGTATTCAATGACAATCTTGGTCGCGTGACCAGGCATGGATAAAACTTTGCTGCATGGATGGGACCTTAGAAGACGCTGTGAATATTGTTGACAGAACATAAATCACTCGATAAATATCATTCTTAATAGGATTAATATTCTGGAATTGGGAGAAAATATCAGGAATAGGGGTGTTGGGCTCGAAGTGCGCCGGCTTTCCGCCGAAAGGGATGCCGAGTTTGTCCATTCTTTTTCGATGCTTGGCTGCGATGACTCGGCTGTGTGCCTTTCGTGATTAGGTCCGCCGTTAGGGAAACGGAGTACCTCTATGAACTTCGGTTTTTCGCAAGAACAGCAGGCCTTCCAGCAAGAGGTGCGTGCCTGGATACAGGAGAATTTGCCGGATGGCTGGAGAGAACTGGATCCGGATTACCTGTCTGATACGGAAGAAATCATCCATATGGCCGTGGAGTTTGAAAAGAAGATGGCGGCCAAGGGATGGCATGCGCCTCACTATCCGAAAAAATACGGCGGCATGGACGCCACCCCGGAGGAGCAGTTCATCATCCGGCAGGAGAAATACCACTGCGGGGCCCCGTCCTCCCACAATGACATGATGGGCGTGGATTTCGTGGGCCCTACGATTCTCGTCCACGGCACGGAAGAGCAGAAGGAGAAGTATGTGGGCGGCCTGGGCCGGGGAGAGCTGATCTTTTCCATCGGCTACAGCGAGCCCAACTGCGGCTCCGACCTCGCCTCGCTTCAGACCCGAGCGGTCAAGGACGGTGACGACTATAGCATCAACGGGGTGAAGACCTTTCAGACCAACGCGCGTCATTCCGACTACTGCTGGCTGGCGGCCCGTACAGACCCGGAAGCCCCTAAACACAAGGGAATCACGGTCTTCATCGTGGATATGAAGTCCGAGGGGATTGAGACCACCCCCATGAACAATGTGCTCGGTTATGCGCATTTCGACGAGACGGCCTTCAACGATGTTCGCGTGCCTGCGACAGAGATCGTGGGTGGCCTGAACATGGGCTGGCCCGTGCTCATGACCGCCCTGAGCTACGAGAGGAGCATTATCCACCCGGTCTATTACACCCGGCGGCTTCTGGAAGATCTTGTATCCTTTGCCAAGGAGACCCCATGGCGTGACGGCGCACTCTCGGACAACCCGGCTGTTCGGCGCAAGCTGGCGGAGCTTGCGGTCGAAAACGAAGGTGCGGCGCTGTTGGGCTATCGGCTGATGAGCCTTCAGATGAAGGGGGAGATTCCCTCCTATCAGCCCGCCGTATCCTATGTAATGGTGTCCCAACACGCGCGGCATATGGCCAGCGCAGGTCTGGACATTCTAGGCCGCTACGGCCAGCTCACCGGGGCGTCCAAATGGACGCCGCTCAAAGGCCGGCTGTCGGCCTTTTTCCTGAGCAGCATCCCTCTGGGCATCGGAGGCGGCACCTTTGAGATTCAGCGGGGCATCATCGCAAAACTCGGCTTGGGTATGGGCTGAAGTGCCTCGAAAGGAATGACACATGGACTTCGAGTTCACGGAATATCAGAAGACACTCATGAGTACCGCGAGGGATATTGTTGCCAAGGAAGGCGGAACCGCGCTGATCCGAGAGCAGATGGCAAACCGGTCGGGTTACGATGAGAAGCGGTGGAAACGGATGGCCGAGCTGGGCTGGCTCGGCGTGTTGATCCCTGAAGTGTATGGAGGCCTGGAAGGCGAATTCATGGAGTTGGCCATTTTGCAGGAAGCCATGGGCGAAGTCTGCTTTCCCGGTCCGTTCTTTTCGACGGCGGTTTTGGGCGCCATGACGATCTTGCTCGCCGGATCGGATACACAGAAAGAGAAGTTGTTACCCAGGGTCGCCGAGGGTGGGTTGATCCTATCCCTTGCCGAAAAAGAGCCCGGTGGTTGGGACGATGCCCGGGGCATCGCCACGGAGGCGAGGTCCGATGGGAATGCCTATATTCTCCAGGGCACCAAACTCTTCGTGGAAAATGCAGACGTGGCTCAAACCATACTCTGTGCCGCCCGAACCGGCAAAGACGGTGCGCCCGAAGAAGGGATATCGCTGTTCCTGGTGGATCCGGCCGCTGAAGGCGTCAGGGTGACCGTCATGGAAACCCTGGGGTTTGATGGACAGTGTGAGGTGGTTCTGGACGATGTTAGGATTCCTGCGGAGAACCGGTTGGGGAACGAGGGAACCGCATGGGAGACTCTGGTAAAGGTAAACCAAATCGCCGCGCTCGCCAAATGTGCCGATATCGTCGGCGGGCTCAAAACCACCCTGGACACGGCCGTGGCGTATGCCAAGAAGAGAGAACAGTTCGGCGTGCCCATCGCCAAGTTCCAGGCCATCCAGCACCACTGCGCCAACATGATGGTGGATGTGGATACGCTACGCTTCTTGACATACAAGGCCGCCTGGACCCTGGATCAGGGGCTTCCGGCGACCCGTGAGATCTCCATGGCCAAGGCGTGGATGGGGCCTGCATCCCATCGGGTCACCCTGCTGGGACACCAGATTCACGGGGGGACCTCCTTTTGCGAGGAGATGGACATGCACCTGTACTTTCGACGGGCCAAGGTGGCCGCCTTGTCCTTCGGCACCACGGACGACCATCTGGAAACGGTGGCACGTGCCATGGGCATGTAGAAGATGAGACCCACACGCGAAATCTATTGGAACATAGATAACCATTATCTCTTGTATGCCCTGTTTGCGGTCAGTGTATTGCTCTTCGCATGGGGCTCTTACCGGCGCCTGCAAGTCTGGCGAGTGGGGCTGGAAGACCATCGTCTGGACGCCGTTTACGAGCGGCTGGCGGGTACGGTCAAACAGGTGCTCTCCCATGCCCGGATAATCCGGTACCCTTTGGCGGGTCTGTTTCACGCCCTGCTTTTCGGTGGCTTTGTCGTCCTGTTCATGGGGACCGTAGTGGTGCTGCTCGACGCGGACTTCGGGCTGCCGGTCATGCAAGGCCATTTCTACCTCTATTTTCAGTCACTCGTTCTGGATATGGCCGGGCTGGCGGCACTGGCGGGGATTCTTCTCGCCATTGTCCATCGATACGTTCTTCGTCCGGGTCGCTATGAAGGCACGTCGGGCGACCCCTTACTGCTGGCGGGTCTGGCGGCCATTCTGGCGAGCGGCTTTCTCATTGAGGGAGCCCGGATCTCCGTTACCCGTGACCCCTGGGGCAGTTGGTCACTCGTGGGGCTCTGGGTATCCCGGTTTTTCGCCGACACCTCCGTGGAGACGCAGGCGACGACCCATCGCGTGCTCTGGTGGTTCCATCTGACGGCTGTGCTGGGTCTGTTTGCCTATCTGCCCCATTCCAGATTCATTCACGCCCTGATCGGACCGGTAAACATATTCTTGAGAAATCGAAACCGGGGCGCATTGAAACCCGCCCGCTACGGTGTGGAGCATTTCGAGGACCTCGAAACCTGCGGAGTGGGCGAATTCGAAGAGTTCACATGGAAACACATCTTCGATTTTTCCGTATGCACCGAGTGTGGACGCTGTACGGACAACTGCCCGGCCCATGCGGCAGGCCGCCCTCTATCTCCCAGGGATCTCACCCTCGCGCTGCGGGATTACGGATATGCAAAGAGAGGCCCTGGTGAAAAAGGCGCCACAGAAGATCCGGCGGCCATGGTAGGGGATGTGATCGACCCGGAAACCCTGTGGTCCTGTACCACCTGCGGGGCCTGCGAACAAGAGTGCCCCGCGTTCATCGAGTATATCGATAAGATCGTCGATATGCGTCGGCACCTGGTGGAAAACTCGCAGAATCCCTCCGGCTTCAACGCGGTGTTCCAAAACGTCAAGGCCACAGGGAACCCCTTTGGAAAACCGCCGGAAAAGCGGGTGGAGTGGCTTCAGGACATGGGAGGCCTTCCCGTGCGCGTTCTTGAGGAGGGCGAATCGGTGGATGTCCTGTTTTATGTGGACGGCTACGGTGCCTACGACCCCAAGAGCCGGGCCGGCACCCGGGCTGTTGCCACGGGACTGCACAGGACCGGCATCGACTTCGGCATCCTGGGCGAGCGTGAAATGGACACCGGCCACCAGGTCCGGCGCATGGGGGAAGAGGGCCTGTTTCAGTTCCTGGTGAAGCGGAACATGGAGACATTGGGGTCGGTCCGGTTCAACCGCATCGTCACGGTGGACCCCCATGCCTTCAATACCCTGAAGCACGACTACCCGGGCACCTTTTGCATCTCTCATTACACCCACTACTTTGCCGAACTGCTGGCTGCGGGCAAGCTGCGGCCGAGAACAACGCCGATTGGCGGAAGCATCTGCACCTATCACGATCCCTGCTACCTGGGACGCCACAACGCGACGTACGAACCGCCCAGACAATTGCTGCGTGCGATACCGGGCATGAAGCTGGTGGAGATGGACAGGAACAGGGATCGCAGTTTCTGCTGCGGTGGGGGGGATGTGATCCTCTGGCACGAAATGGAAAAGGAAGAGATCAGGCCTGCAACCCTTCGGGTCCGGATGGCACGGGCGGCCGGTGCCGACGTCCTGGTTACGGCCTGCCCGTTTTGTTTCATTCACTTCGACGATGCCGTGAAGACCGAAGGCCTCGAGGAAGAGATCAAGGTGGTCGATTTGATGACTCTCTTCGTGGACTCCCTCTAGAAAGCAGAGGAAGAATCATGGACATTTGGGTATGCGTGAAACGGGTTCCCATGACCCAGGAGGTGGATCTCAGGATCGATGCTTCGGGTAAAGAGATCGATAAGAGCCGGCTGGCCTGGGTCATGAACGAATGGGACAGCTACGCCGTGGAGGAGGCGGTCCTTCTGAAGGAGAAAAGTGGTGGAACCGTAACGGTCGTCACCGTCGGGGGAAAATCGGATGAGGAGATCCTTTGGAAGTGTTTGGCCATGGGGGCCGACAAGGCCGTTCGCATCGAGCCCGGAGCGATTGTCCTGGATGGCTATGTGATCTCCATGGCCCTGTCACAAGTTGTGAAACAACACGGCTGTGACCTCGTTCTCACCGGAGTCCAGGCCGATGACCACAACGACGGGGTCGTGGGAAGCATGCTTGCCGAGCACCTGGGTATTTCCCATGCCGCCGTCGTAAACTCCCTTAAGGTTACCGACGGCACCGCAACAGTCAGGGTCGAATTGGAAGGTGGCGTGGAAGAGGTCTTCACCCTCGAGTTGCCTGCCCTTTTGAGTATCCAGACGGGTATCAACGAACCTCGCTATGTTTCCATCATGGCGGTCCGAAGGGCGCACAAGAAAGAACTGGAAGTCATCGCCCTGGAAGACTTGAATCTCTCCGAGGAGGATCTTTCTCCCCGGACGACCATCGAAGAGATATTCGAGCCCCCGAAGACCGGCGGCGCAAAGATGATCGAGGGCGGTCTTCATGAGGTTGCCGAAGGGATCATCCGGATCCTGAAGGAAAAGGGGGTCATGGAATAATGGCCGATATCTTTGTTGTCATCGAGCACAGGGATGGGGAGATCAGAGAGGTCTCGTTGCAGATGCTTCACAAGGCGAACGATCTCTGCAGAGCGTGTTCGTGCAGCCTGGTCGCCGTCGTACTCGGTGCTGCCAACGAGGCCCTGGTCGCTGGAATAAGGGACAAGGCTGACAAGGTCGTCAGCATCGAGTCCGAGGCGTTTCGCCATTTCGATGTTGCCCTCTCCAAGGGGGTGCTGTCCGCTCTCATCCGAAAAGAGGCGCCCTTTCTGACGTTGATCGGGCATACCCCGTGGGGCATGGACTTGGCGCCGGCCCTGTCGGTGCGGCTCGGCCTCCCCCTTTCTACCGACGCGGTGGATATCCTGCTCGAAGAGGGCCGACCCAAGGTCGTCAGGCAGATCTACAACGGCAAGCTTTTCGCCAGGGTCGCGATGAAGGAGTCCAAGGGCTACCTGGTCACGGTCCGGCCCGGTGCCTTTCCTGCCGAGTGGCAGGGCCACCGCTCGGCAGAGGTGGTTTCCGGCCTGGTTCCCGAACTGCTTGAGAGCGGCAAACGCTTCATCGCGTTGGAGGAGTCCGGCGCCGGCGAGTTGGATATCACCCAGGCGGAGCTGTTGGTCTCCATCGGCCGGGGGATCGGCGATCCGGACAACATTCCCCTGGTTTCCGAACTGGCCGATGCCCTGGGAGGGACCCTGTCGTGCTCCCGGCCGGTGGTCGACAAGAACTGGCTGCCCAAGGTTCACCAGGTGGGTACCAGCGGCAGGTCGGTCAAGCCCAAGGTCTATCTGGCCATGGGCATCAGCGGGGCCTTTCAGCACTTGGCCGGTATCACCGGCGCCGGCACCGTCATCGCCGTGAACAAGGATCCCAGGGCGCCCATATTTCGAGAAGCGGACTACGGTGTGGCGGCCGACATGATGAAGGTGGTGGAGGCAATGAAAGAGAACCTGCTGAAAAAGCCTCTCAGGTGAGCGCGAGGCCTGTAAGCCTTCACGCTCACCTGAGACGTAACCATTCCATTTACGCCGATATCTGCAGGACGCATTCAGTCGTCTTCTGCCGGACAGGCAAATCCACCGGGTATGCAGGTCCCGGCTCCCGTTCTGCGACACAACGTACCGTTCAACGCCCTCATGCCCATTACATCCGTCCCGACAACGATTGGGCCGATCGTGGTTCTCATGACCGATATGGGCGATACCAGACGCAAGGCGTAGGTCGGATCGCTCCCGGACAGCCTGGACCCTGTGTCTGACAGGGTCTGGTTGTTTCCGTTCTCATTCGTCACTCTCGCCTCACCGGTTTCTGTGGTTACCGGCTGTATTCCGTAGGCGCCGGTCCCTCCCGCGCACAACGGGAATGTGGTCGGGGTCTGATCGTCCCAGAAGGGTATCTCCCCGGTCACGGTCGTGGCCGCTCCCCCAGGAGCCTCCATGCCCGTCACAAGGGAGTTGACACAGGCCGCCGCCGCCGCACAAGCACCCCCTCCTCCGGGATCCACATTGATGCTGGCAGCGGCATCGTCCGCGCTGGAGGCCCCCACGGTCAGGTCGACCGCGCCCGTCCCATCATAGTCCGCGTCAATCGTCCCATTGAATATCCCTATGGCAATTCCATAGTGGGGCCCCGGGTCGTTGCTCGTGATAACGTTGCTCGTTACGTCAAGATTCTTGATGCAGAAATTCGTGGTCGAAGGGCAGGTCATGTTATTGAGCGCGAGTGCGCAGTCTCCGCCAACACCATCTGCGAAGTACGCCTCCGTTGAGAACGTGCCGTAGAAGTCGTAGGTGCCGTCATTAATGGCTGCCGCCATGGACGCCAGTCCGACGGAGAGATTGAGGATGAATACGGCAATCATGATGATTCGCATCATATTGTCTCCTCTCATTCTTGGATTCTGGTCGACTCTTTCTCTTGAAATCCTATTCCGATCATGCGGATTCATTCCTAAGTGGCATAACCCCCTTTCTGCTTGCGGGCAGAAGCAAGTCCCGGTATCCTATGACGAAAAAGCCCGGAAGCTGGACAAGCCTCTAACGCCTCAAAGCCGTTTGAGGTCTGTCGCTGGGGAGGGGCCCAATCCACCGCCAGCGGCAAACCGGTTTCTGGGCTTTCTACTCCCTAATATTCATATTCCACATCATCGCCCTGCTCCACACGCACGGAAGACTTGAGGTGAGACGAAAACCGAGGGGATACACCCCTCGCTTGACAAGGGGTTGGGGCCAGGCATAGAATGCTATTCGAGTATAAAGGATTATTTACCAAGAGAATGGGAATCAGTCAAGGATTATTTTGACACAGTTGGGTGTAAAATTACCACCAATAAAGGATCCTTTCGATTTGACACACCCTGCTGGAATCGTACGAGTGTATGAAAGAAGTTGACAGAACAAAAATCAATCGCTAAATAGCATTCTGAATGGAACTAGCATTCTGCACAAGGGCTCACAAAAGGAAGGTGTCCAGACAGAGGAGGATCACCCATGGGCGGGGGTGGATACACGGGCAAGATCCTGAATGTGGACTTGTCGAGCGGGCAGATCGAGGAGGAACAGGTCCCGGACGAGACGTACCAGCGGTTCCTGTCCGGGGCCGGGCTGGGTGCAAAGATCCTCTTCGAGAGAATTCCTAAGGGCGCGGATCCCCTGGGTCCGGAAAATGTCCTCGGATTTGTGTCGGGCTTGCTGACAGGCACCGGCGCCCTGTTTACTGGAAGATGGATGGTGCTGGGGAAATCGCCCCTCACGGGGGGGTATGGGGAAGCCAACTGCGGGGGACACTTCTCTCCGGCCATCAAGCGTTGCGGGTACGATGGGATCTTCGTCAAGGGGACGAGTGGAGGGCCGGTCTACCTGCTCGTGGCCGATGGAAAGGCCGAGTTGAAGGATGCGTCGCATGTCTGGGGCAAGCATGCCACAGAGGCGGAAGGCTTACTCCAGGAAGAGAACGGCGGCAAGGGCGTTCGGGTGGCGCTGATCGGGCAGGCCGGGGAGAACTGTTGCTTCATCGCGGGGGTCTGTCATGACCGGGGGAGGCTCGCAGCAAGGTCGGGCCTCGGTGCCGTGATGGGAGCAAAGAAGCTCAAGGCAATCGTCCTGAAAGGTGAGAAGAAGATACCGGTTACAGACCCGGCCCGGATCAAGATGCTCAACGAGACCTTCCTGGCGTGGCTCAAGGAGGGAGCAGGTTTGGAAAAACGGTTCACTGCCGGCCTCTTCTCCTGGTTCGGCAGGTTCTTGCGTGTTGTTCCGATCGGGATTGCCCAGACGGGGGCCCTGGCCAAGGTGGTGCTGAAGAAGTACGGGACCATGGGCGGGACTGTATTCTCTGCCGAGAGCGGGGACTCCCCCGTGAAGAACTGGAAAGGTTCCGGGCATCACGATTTCCCCATAGACACACATTCGGGGAAGCTGGACCCGGACGAGATTCTCGGTCATCAATACCGGAAGTATAACTGCTATAGCTGTCCCTTGGGGTGTGGGGGACTGCTCAAGGTTTCGACCGGGAAGTACCCGCTCGAGGAGACACACAAACCGGAATATGAGACCTGTTGTTCCTTTGGGGCGCTTATCCTGAACAACGATCTGGATGCGTTGCTCATGATCAATGAGATGCTCAATCGAGCCGGGATGGACACCATCTCCGCTGGTTCGACGGTTGCCTTTACGATGGAATGCTATGAAAAAGGAATCCTGAGCAGAGAAGATCTGGGAGGCATTGACCTCACGTGGGGCAATGCGGAAGGCGTGATCGCCCTGCTGAACAAAATGATTCAGCGAGAGGGCATTGGGGATGTGTTGGCAGATGGAGTGAAGAAGGCCGCGGAAAGAATCGGCAAGGGAAGCGAAAAGTACGCGGTGCACGCAGGTGGGCAGGAACTCCCGATGCACGATCCCCGATTCGACCCGGGCCTGTCCGTGGCCTACGAGCTTGAGCCCACGCCTGGCCGCCACACCAATGTGGGGTATCAGTGGAGCGAGCTGTTTGCCCTTCATAAGGTGTTTCCTGAGTTGCCCAAGGCACCCCCTTTCTATCTCGCCAAGCATAAATACAACCCGGAAGGAAAGATGCGTGTTCACGCGGTGGGAAGCAAATACTCGCAGATGGGGAACGGGCTGGGCGTATGCTTGTTTGGGACGTATATGTCGACAGAACTTCCGCTGTTCGATTATACGAATGCGGCCACCGGCTGGTCGCTGACCCCTAGGGAATACCTGCGAATCGGTGAGCGCATACAAAACGTCCGGCAGGCCTTCAACGCGAGAGAAGGGCTCCAGCCCATCAAGGATTTCCGAATGCACGGTAGGGCTGCCGGAGATCCGCCGATTACTTACGGCCCGCTGAAGGGGATCACCCTCCCCCGTGAGCGGCTGAACCGGGATTTCTGCCTCGAGATGGGTTGGGACGAGGAGACCGGGGTGCCCACCAGGGAGAGGCTAGAGAGTCTCGGACTCGAGGACGTTGCGGAAAGCCTCTACGGAAAGTAGAAATCTCGTTAATTTCTAAAGAGTTGTGCATTCAGGCAGGGAGCGGATCTGCTCCTGGAACTCCTGTGACGTTTTTCTGTTGACAGAATTATCTTCAGTTGATAAATATTATTCGATATACGATTTATATTTGTGAGATGAGAAAACCGTAAGAGTGGAACCCAGGCCCATGGATCAGGACGGGGGAATCACGTGATGGATCATCCAAGGAAGTTCGCGAAGGAGACGCCGGACAGACCCGCCTACATCATGGTCAAAACCGGTGAGGTGGTCACGTACGGGCAAATGGAAGAGCGGGCGAACCAGTGCGCTCACCTCTTCCGGGATGCAGGCGTGCAGATCGGGGATAAGGTGGCGATCTGTATGGAGAACAACGTCCGTTACCTCGAAGTGGCCCAAGCCGCCGTGCGGGCAGGCCATTACTACACCTGCATCAGTGTGCACCTGGGCGTGGAGGAGGTTCAATACATCGTGAACGACTGCGGGGCCAAGGTGTTCGTGACTTCCTACGAAAAGCGGGAGATCGCAGAAGCGGTTCGTGACCGCATGCCGAACGTGACAACGAGGCTCATGGTGGGGGGTGCCATTAAAGGGTACGAGAACTACGAAGGCAAGCGATCCACCTTCCCGACCACGCCCATAAAGGACGAACTGGAAGGCAAGGACATGCTTTACTCATCCGGCACCACGGGGAGGCCGAAGGGGGTTGTACCGGGCAAGCTGGAACACCCGCTGGGACAGCTTCCCGCAACGGACCTTCTCATCTTCAAGGTGTACGGAATGAACGAGGACACGGTGTATCTTTCGCCCGCCCCGCTTTATCATGCTGCCCCCATCCGCTACTGCCTCGGGACCCATCGCTTGGGGGGTACGGTGATTGTTATGCCGAAGTTCGATGCTGAAGAGTTCCTTTCGTTGATCGAGAAGTACAGGGTCACCCACACCCAACTGGTCCCCACGATGTTCGTCCGCATGCTCAAGCTGCCCGAGCAGGTTCGAAAGAAATACGACCTCTCGAGCCTGAAGGTCGCTATTCACGCAGCGGCGCCGTGCCCGGTGCCGATCAAGGAGCAGATGATCGAGTGGTGGGGACCGATCATCTATGAGTACTATGCCGGGACCGAAGCGAACATGTACGTCATGATCGGTTCGGAAGATTGGCTCCAACACAAGGGTTCGGTGGGCAAAATCCTTGTCGGCACCCTGCACATTCTGGACGACCACGAGAACGAGCTTCCGGCCGGGACCCCGGGCACGATCTATGTGGACAGCCCCTTCAATTTCGAATACCACAACGACCCGGGGAAGACCCGAAAATCGAGGACGTCAAGGGGATGGACAACCCTGGGGGACATCGGGTACCTGGATGAGGAGGGTTACCTCTACCTGACCGACCGCAAGTTCGACATGATCATCTCAGGGGGCGTCAATATCTACCCCCAGGAGGCGGAGAACCTTCTCATTACTCATCCCAAGGTACGTGATGCCGCTGTTTTCGGTATTCCGAACCCCGACTTCGGGGAGGAGGTCAAGGCGGTGGTGGAGTTGATCGACCCGGACAATGCCGGGCCGGAGACAGAGAAGGAATTGATCGATTTCTGCCGGGACAACCTTTCACACGTCAAGTGCCCGAAGAGCATCGACTTCCAGAAAGAGCTTCCTCGCACACCGACGGGGAAGCTCCTGAAAAGGCTCCTCAAGGATAAATACTGGGTGGGGTACACGAAGAGAATCGCTTCCTGACGTATCTCCGTGTACTGCCTGGGTAGGAGACGGCGCGAGAACGGCGTGGCAACCTCCCGCCTCAAGGGGTTTCGGGAATCGGGGGAATACCCGTTCGCTTCGACTCCTGCGGTGTCTACCCTACGCGCCGTTCCGATACCCCTTGCTCGGTACAGGTTCGAGCGACTCCTGGAACCGTCCGGTCTGCACGGATTCGGTGAAACCCCAGAGCTGAAGGAGGACGCAGGCATGAACGCCAAACACATTGCCGTGATCGGTTCGGGGATTATGGGGAACGGGATTGCCCAGGTCAGCGCTATGGCTGGCTACGAAGTCTTCTTGCACGATGTCAAGGAGGAGGCTTTGTACAGGGGTCTTGAGACGATAGGCAGGAGCCTGGACAAACTGGCAAGCAAGGGAAGGATGGCGCAGGGGGATGTAAAAGCGACCCTGGCTCGTATCCGAACGACAACCGCATTCAAGGTCGCCTGCGACGGCGCGGAATTGGTCATCGAATGCGTGTTCGAGAAGTTAGAACTCAAGAAGGAGATCTTCGGAGACTTGGAGAAACATACTCGTGCGGAGACCATTCTGGGCAGCAACACCTCGGCCATCCCGATTACCGAGATCGCAGCAGGCTTGGTGCATCCCGAGAGGGTGATCGGAATTCACTTCATGAACCCTGTGCCCCTGATAAAGGGGGTCGAGATCATCCCGGGGCAGTTGACGTCACAGAAAACGGTTGAAATCGCCTTGGGATTTGTCAGGGCTCTGGGAAAGGACCCGGCCGTGGCCGTTGACTATGCCGGGTTTATCGCAAGCCGCCTGATCGATGTGATCTTCAATGAAAGCATGAAATTGATCCAGGAAGGGAATTCTCCGAAGGACATCGACAAGGTTGCGGAGTTGTGCCTGGGGCACCCTATGGGTCCTTGCAAGCTTCTGGATCTGGTGGGAGCCGAGATCGCAATGCACGGGATGGAGACCATGGAGCGGGATTTTAGTCCTGCCTACAAGCCTCATCCGCTCCTGAGAAAACGTGTCCTGGCAGGGCTGCTGGGAAAGAAGACCGGCAAGGGTTTCTATGACTACGAATGAGTGGAGAAGAGAATGGGTTTCGTGAAGAGCAAGGACGACCTGGTGTGCGTGAGTGCTGTGCGAACGCCCTTCGGACGGTTTGGCGGCTCACTGCGAGATGTGGACATCTATGATCTGGGGGCGGTTGCCATGAGGCATGCGATAGTGCGGATCGGGCTGGACCCTGCATGCATCGATGAGGTTTGGTGGGGAAACGGGGACACGACCAATACCAAGGATCCGTATACCCCGGTGGTCGCCCGGCAGACGCTCCTTAAGGCCGGCATCCCCTGGGAGACACCGTCCGTGTCTTTTGATCAGGCCTGCATCTCCGCCATGTCGGCCGTGGCATATGGGGGCAGAAGCATCCGGCTGGGCGAAGCCGGGGTGGTGATGACCGGTGGATCGACAAGCTTCAGCACGGTTCCATTTCTCCTGCGAAATATCCGCTGGGAAGGTCGCCGTCACACCTCGTTCCTGGTTGAGGACCCGATCATCCCCCTCGGGTACAAGGACTACGCCCCGGTGGCGGTCGACGCAGGCGATGTTGCGGTGGACTACGGGGTGAGCCGGGAAGAACAGGACGAGTTCGCCGTTACCAGCCATGTCCGCTACGGACATGCATGGGCAAGTGGTTTTTTCAAGCACGAAATGGAGCCATTTGAGATCGTCAAGAAGGAAAAACAAGGAAAAGAAACCGAACGTCGAACCCTTGAGATAGACGAACAGTATCGAAAAGACGTCAGCACCGAGAAACTTGCAAAGCTCAAGCCAGTTTTCGGCAGTAAGACCTGCACGGCGGGCAATGCACCGGGAATGAACGACGGGGCCACGGCGCAGATCATAACGACCCGGGAGAAGGCCGAGAAGCTGGAACTGGATGTGCTATACACGATTGTGGCGACCTCTGTCGTATCCCTACAGCCGAGAATCATGCCCGTGACACCCGGCTTTGCCGTGAAGAAGTGCCTCGATGATGCCGGTTTGGACATCCAGGATATGAAGTTGCTGGAGATCAACGAGGCCTTTGCCTGTGTGCCCCTCGTATCGTGCAGGCTCTTGTCGAACCAAAGGTTCCTGAAGGGCGATTACAGGGAAATGGTGCGGGAAGCCTCTGCAAAGGCGATTCTGGACGGCGATGGCACCTTATACCGCGAACTCAAGAGTAGACTGAACGTGAACGGAGGAGCCATCGCCATCGGCCACCCGAACACAGCGAGCGGAGCGAGGATCATGATGACGGCCGCCTACAACCTGAAACAGCAGAGCGGGGGATACGCGGCCTGCGCCATATGCGGAGGCCTCGCCCAAGGTGCAGGCGCAATCATCTGGGTCGAATGATCACGCTCTCGACGAGTGCATACCGAGTACGGGAGAGTCATCATGCAAAGGGAAATTTACAGTGAGGAACATAAGATATTCCGGGATGCCTTTCGCAAGTATCTTGATAGAGAAGTGGTGCCCAGGCTCGACGAGTGGGAGCAGTCGGGCCTGGTAACCCGTGACGTATGGAAGAAGGCAGGGGAAGAGGGGTTCCTATCCCCCTGGCTGCCCGAAGCCTACGGTGGCCATGAGGCAGACTTCCTTTACAGCGTAGTGCAGATGGAGGAGATCGCTCGTGCCTGGGCTCACGCTGTGACGTTCACTCTCCATTCGGATATCTGTGTGCCGTACATATTCTCCTATGGTACTGAAGAGCAGAAAAAGAAGTGGCTTCCGGGATGTGCGACCGGGGACATCCTTACGGCGATTGCAATGACAGAGCCGGATACGGGATCGGACCTGCAGGCCATCAAAACGACAGCCGTCAAGGATGGGGATTCGTATGTGATCAACGGACAGAAGACCTTCATCACGAACGGGATCAGCAACGATCTGGTCATCGTCGCTGCCATGACCGATCCGAAGGCAAAGCCACGCTACAAGGGGATGAGTCTGATCTGCGTGGAGGACGGAACACCGGGCTACCAGAAGGTCCGGAAGCTGGACAAAATCGGGTTCCGGGGACAGGATACGGCCGAGTTGTTTTTCGAGGATTGCCGCGTACCCAAGGAGAATCTCCTCGGCACGGAAGAAGGGCAGGGCTTCATTCAGATGATGATCAAGCTTCAACAGGAGAGACTGACCGTTGCGATCAGTTCCGTCGCGAACATGTGGACGGTTCTTGATTGGACGAAGAGGTACTGCGAGGAACGTTTCGTCTTTGGGAAGCCCCTCATAAAGTTCCAGAACACGCGCTTTCAGCTGGTGGAGATGTACACCGTAGCGGAGATGTTCCAGACTTTTATCGACAGACTGGTGGTGGAACACATGAAGGGAAAGGATGTTGTGGTGGAGACCAGCATGGCGAAATGGTTTGGCACAGAAGAGTTGAAAAAGACGGTTGATAAGTGCCTTCAGTTCTTCGGCGGGTATGGATACATCGAAGAATACCCGATCGCCAAGGCCTATCGGGATATCCGCGTGTTGACCATCTTTGCCGGAACCACGGAGATCATGAAAGAGATCATAGGGCAGCGTCTCGGAATGTAACATCACATGAATTTCAGGGTTGCTCGAATTTCTTTCTATGCGATTCCTTTTTAGGTTGGTCGGCTCTTGTTTCTGGCAAAGGATTCACCCTTTTTGGAGGAAGTTCGATGCAGTTCGAGCAAATCGAGTACGAAGTGGCGGACCGAATCGTAACCATAACCCTGAACCGACCGGACCGGCTGAATGCCTTTACGCCCAAGATGGGAAGCGAACTCTTGCAGGCCCTTGACGTGGCGGATGCGGACGACGAGGTTCGGGCGCTTGTCGTAACTGGGGCGGGAAGGGGATTCTGCGCTGGAGCCGACCTCAGCAGTGGTTCCGGGGATTCCTTCTACGACCCGTCTAGGAGCATAGACGAGTTTCGCGACGGGGGCGGGTTTGTGCCGCTGAGGATCTTTCAGATGAAGAAACCGCTCATTGCCGCTATCAACGGTCAGGCGGTAGGCGTGGGCATCACGATGACATTGCCCATGGATGTGCGTATTGCCTCGGAGAAGGCGAAGATGGGCTTTGTCTTTGTACGAAGAGGCATTGCCCCCGACGGCTGCAGTTCCTGGTTTCTGCCCCGCATCGTCGGAATCAGTCAGGCCTCGGAATGGGTTCTGTCCGGAAGGGTCTTTTCGGCCGAGGAGGCATTGAGAGGCGGCCTGATAAGCCGGGTTGTGGCCCCTGATCAAGTTCTGCCGGCCGCTTATGCGATTGCTCGGGAAATCGCGGACAACACGAGTGCTATCTCGGTTGCCCTGTCTAGACAGCTCTTGTGGCGTATGCTGGATGCGGACCACCCGATGGAAGCGCACAGATGGGAGTCCAAGAGCATCTACTACACGGCTCAATCAGCGGACAGTACGGAGGGGGTGGCTGCCTTTTTCGAGAAGAGGCTACCGGACTTCAAGATGAACCTGAGCGAGGACATGCCCGATTTCTACCCTTGGTGGAAGGAGCCAAGCTTCGAAAGATAGCCAATAATAGGAGGTTCACGTGAGGGCTCTCGTGCGTCTGAATATGCTTACCCCCCCAAGGGATGTTGAACGAAAAATTCGAGATCGAAGTTGACAAGGGGATGCGGCTCGACAAGCTGCTGGTCCGTCTCGATGAGATGGGAAAACCGAAAAAGGGCTTCTTTCGAGCAGTTCAAAAGGGGCAGCAGGGAGTGACACTTCTGCTGAACGGGAATCGCCTGGACGTATACGAGGCACGTAAGACGGTCATACGTGAGGGTGACGAACTGGCCATCCTCTCCCCAGTTTCTGGGGGGTAATGCTGTCCACGTCATTGTTCGTGGCTTATGTGTCGTGCGCTTTCAGCTGTCAGCCAGGAACCCGGAAGCGTTACGCACGCGGGGGACTGGCCTGACCCCTGAAGTTTGACAGTTGAGATGTGTGATTCATAGACATCCTTTCAACAAACCGCATGCACAATGGCCCACGGATCTGAGAATGCGAGCAAGCGATACGCGACCGCCTTTACGGGCAATGCGGTAAGGGTCGGCCTGCTATGCCGCCGATCAGTAAAGTGGTACTGACCCCAAGGGAATGTGGCTCCTATGACCTATGCGAAAAGGCTCCTTTCCCGGAAAGGACCACAATAACCGGAGGTCAAACCCGTCCAACTTTCGGGGTGCACCACAAGTCCCCGGTTGACAAATTACGTGAGCGCATGGAGCGAGTCACTCTGTGGGGAGAACTCGCTGCCCTGCATGATCTGCAATAGAGGGATTCCGCCACCCAGAATATCGAAAAGATCTAAAGCTCAGAGAATTGAAACGATGTCTATGAATCACACATATCAGACCTTGGAGACCTGTCAGCAGGCCGCTTCGGGGAGACACCGATTCCGGTTCAAGAATAAGCTGCTCTCCCTGGACAGTTCCAACATTTCTCTGTGTTTGAAGCTCTTCCCATGGGCCAAGTTCCGACGCACCAAGGGTGCTGTCAAACTGCATCTGCTCGACGAAGAGCTTGCCCGGTATTCCCGCCAGAGCGGCTGCTCCTCTTACGCCAGAGTATTCCGTCATTCAACACCGAGAGAGTTCTCGTCCTGCGGGGTCGACCCGGTCGCTGCGTCCCCGAAGGTGCCCCAGAGATATCCGTCCGGACCGAACTTGGTCCTGCACCCCGAGTGGCGGCCCGTCGTGTACGGGCCGCCCGTAACGATCGGGATCTTGCCCGAGAGGGCGGTGAGTCCCGCATTTGCCTGGTACCGGACGATCCGGACGTCCGGGACGGTGGATGTGTATCGGTTCAGGTTGACTTCCGGAGGCCTTCCGGGCTCATATTGGGGACCGACGCTCTCTTGAGGTTGTCTTTTCGGTCTACGCCGCGTAACACGGGGACCGTAACACGGGGACAGCCACCGAAAGAGTGGCTGTCCCCGATTCCGGGAGGCTCGAAAGATGGGGAGGATTGTCAAGCGGGCCGGGCTGCTTATCCTTTGCCTTCTCGCCCTCGTTGCCCTGCCGGCAGGGTGGCTCTTTTTCGGCCTGAAGCCGGACACAAAGGGTCTCGACCCTTCCGCCTTCCGGGCGGGCGGCAAGGACAGCGCCCCGGTGAGCCGCTTCGTGAGCGTCATCGACGAGTCGGCCCCCCGGCCGAACGTGGTCCTCATCCTGGCGGACGACCTGGGCTACGGAGACCTGGGGGTGCAGGGCAGCCGCGCCGTCAAGACGCCTCATATCGACCGGATGGCGGCGGAAGGAATCCGGTTGACCGACTTCTATGCGGCCGCGTCCACCTGCTCGCCCTCCCGGGCCGGCCTGCTCACGGGCCGCTACCCGGCGCGCAGCGGCATCAGCACTCCCTTGCAGGCCGCAGGTGACACCTTCGCACGCAAGCTCACCCACCGGGCGGCCCTCGGCATGGCCCGGCTCGGGCTGGTCGACATGATCGGCGGCGGGAATCTGGTGCCAGGGCTGCCCCGGGCCGAAATCACGATTCCCGAGGCCCTCAAGCTGGCCGGATACAGGACCGCCGCCTTCGGCAAGTGGCACCTGGGCGACTTCACCGAGCTGCCCGAATATCACCCCTTCCGGCACGGCTTCGATCATTTCCTGGGCTTCAACATGTCGAACGACGACTTCCCGGTCGCCTTCTGGCGCGGCGGCGAAGAGGTGGTCCCGGACATCGGCGCGGAGCAGTCCCACTACACCCGCTTGTTCACCGAGGAGGCGATCCGGTTCATCGAGGAGGAGAGAGGCGGACCCTTTTTTGTCTATCTTGCGCACAAGGACCCTCACCTCCCCTTCTTCCCCTCGGAGCGGTTTGCCGGGCAGTCCGAGGCCGGGCCGTACGGGGATGCGGTCGAGGAATTCGACTGGAGCACGGGCGAGATCCTCGCCGCCCTGGAGCGGCTCGGAATTGCCGACCGGACGCTGGTCATCGTCACGAGCGACAACGGGCCCTGGTTCGAGGGCAGCCCGGGCGATCTCAGGGGACGCAAGGGGCAGAGCTTCGAGGGAGGCTTCCGCGTGCCCTTCGTGGCCAGGTGGCCGCGAGCCATCCCGGAAGGCGCCGTGACCGCAGTCCCGGCGATGGGCATCGACCTCTTCCCCACCCTTCTCAAACTGGCCGGTGTGGCCCTGCCCACAGACCGGGTGATCGACGGCGCAGACCTCTGGCCGCTGCTCTCGGGCCGGGCGGAGGATCTGCCCGAGCGAGCCTTGTATTTCTTCCACGAATTCGACGTGGAAGGCCTGCGCATGGGCGACTGGAAATACTTCCGGAGCATGAGCCACTGGGCCTGGCCCCTTCCCCTGGACAAGCGGGACACCCTTGCCGGCCGCCTGGCCGGAGCCCGTGACTACACCCCACCGGGCACGGAGATCCGCATCCCGACGCTCGGCACCTGGCCGAGGCTCTTCCACGTGGGCCGCGACCGGGGCGAGTCCTATGACCTGATGAAGAAATACCCGGAAACGGCCAGAGAGCTGGGCGCGCGGCTGGATGCGTGGAGCCGGGAGTTCTCCCGAAACCCCCGCGGCTGGAAGGACGGTTGATGCAGGAAGGGACGGTTCCTCGGTCATCCACCTCCTTGCCGCACCACACCCTCCAAGACTTTCTCGCCGATCCGGCGAGCCCGCGCCAGTCCGCCGGGTATGGTGGCAGTGATGTAGGCCGCCCTTTCGGCGATCTTCGCGGCCTCGCCGGGCTCGTGCCTATTCAAAGCCACGGCCACGGCGGCCGGAACGACGATGTTCAGGATGTTGATGCTCGCGTAGGTCAACTCCTGGCCTGCCAGACAAGCCACGGACAGAGGAATATCGAGCATCTGGGGAAGCATCCACTCCTGTCCCGGCCTGACGTTCGGCAGGCGACCCCGCTTGGCCATCTGGATGGCCATCCATCCCTTGAGTCTCTGCTTCAAGCGGAACAAACCTCCCCGTGCGGCTCGGGGCAGTGCCGTACCGTAGACATCCCGTATCCTGTGCAGCCTCCCGTTCACGGTGACATCGGCGTCATAATAGGCGTCGAACCCAAGGTACTTCTTTGTCAAAGGGTCCGTTCGCCGCGCCTGGGGCCTGATTGCCGTGAACTCGATCGTGATGTCCATACCGGTAATGTGCTTGAAGAACACCGTCGAATTCTTCTCCACGACGGCCTTTCGCTCATCGTCGAGCTTCTTGACGATGTGGGCCAGGCCTTCTCCCCCTTCCAGGCCCTCTCTGGATCGCTTCACCCGCCTGGCGACGGCCTCGATGGCACCCCTTTCCGATGCTGCGAGGAGAGCGTCCGTCACCGGCCCTGAGGTAGACTCGGCCGCCTTTCGGACCACGATGTACATGGCCACGAGGGCGGTTTCCGGGTCGTGGGAATCGGAGGTCCGGAGGTGGGCGATCCTTTCCGCGACCTTTTTCCTATCACCGCCGCTGTCGATGAGCAGGGCCATGGTGGACAGCAGAAACGACAAGGGCGTGTGACTCAACGGCGGGTTGATCGCGCCGATCGCGTTGGGCATGATGAAGCCCGACTCTTCGAACCCGGACAGCAAATCATAGATGCCGTTCATGGCCACAACCGTCGGGGCTCCCACATCCTTGAGTATCAGGCCCAGGTCGCCGACCATCCTTGCCATGTCCAACTTGTGATCCGTTCCCCGTATCGTAACCTCGCGAACAAGGCCGGCCTCACGGGCTGCGCCGAGGCCTGTAAGGTAGATGGAATCCACCTCGCCGTACATCCCGTATTCCTCGGACACCGCTGCATCCGGATGAATGACCTCGGCCACGGCGGCGGCGCCGAAGATCGCCGAGAAGATGGGGTTCGCCGGTGCGCCGATTCCCACATAGGCCCGCATCATACCCCGCGTGGCGGCGGCGGCGCCGTTCAGGGCGATCTCGGGAATGATCATGTCCTCTCCCAACGCGCTGTGCCCCATGCTGGTCCCGCATGCCCCACCGAGGGGGATGACCCGACCGTCTACGCGGGTGACCCGCCTCTTGTCGATCGCCCGGTACAGGGCCATCACGGCGGGGAATCCGGAGATCTTGTTGCCCATCTTGGGGGTGGGGATGTTCGACGTGCCGCACCTCTCTGCCCCGGCATGCATGCGAGCCATGGCTCCAAGCTTGCGGTTCGCCGCCGGAACCCCTGCCCTCGATGCTGTACCGGTGAAATAGAGGAGGACGGCCGTAATCAGGGCGGCATTGGAGGGAACCGCCCCGACCTCCCTTGCCGCCTCCACACAATGGCGCACGAGGCTATCGAGCCCGGTATTCGAGGCATTCGCATTCACCAGGGCGGTGTCCTTCCCGGAGAGGTGTGCCTCCACGATGCGGTTTGCCACGCTCAGGTAGGCAATCGTCAGGCTTCCGTGCCCTCCCGGCAAGGCGTTGATACGATCGCAGGTCAGCAGGCTCACGTCCGACAAGATCGTCTCGATCAACTTGTCTTCTCTCATCAGCGGTCGCTCCCTTCGCCCGGATCCAAGTGTATCTCCAGAGGCCCTTCGTTCCTGAGCCCTGTCTCCACGGAGCGTCTGAGCCCGGGCAACGAGACCGTGACGCCCAGGGCCTGCTCGAGACGACGGCACAGGTTCACGAGCCCGTCGTATTCGGGCCTCCTCGCCAGAGGTCTGCCCTGATCTCCGATGACCTTGATCTCCAGTTCCTCATCGAGAAGACGCTCCCCGCACCGCACCTTGAGGGAGACCTTCTGACCGTCGGAGCCCAGAAACACGTGGCTCGTTTCGAACCGATGATATCCGCAGGTGCCGAACATGCGCGCCATCCTCTCGGGCAGCCCGGCAGTGTCCATCCGGCCCGCGTCCACGAGGATCAGGTGGCCCGGGCGACCCTTCTTTGTCACGGTCGAAATGACGTTCACGTTCTTGGCCCCCCAGCCGTAGAGCTGCTCCACCAGGCATCCGACCTCCTCGCCCGAAAGATGGTCGATCTGAAATAGAAAGAGCGCCCCGGGGTTCTCCATTTTCCGCCCTCCGCGCGATCCGCTGCGTGGTTTTGCCGCTCCTTTGGGTTGATCACTCAGATATCCCCTTGAAAGGGCCTCGCCAGGCAGCTCTCCACGGCCCAGGACAAGAGGTTCAACGTGCGGTCCCGGTCGAGGGAATCGGGATCGATCGACCTGAGGACCGTCAGCCCTTCGACGAGGGCCTGAAGAAGCGATGCCAGAGCACGGCTCGCCTGGCCTGCCCGGTCCAGCTCAAACACGCGCGTCAGTTCTGCATGGTAGTGCCTGTACATGTCCATCAGGGCCGTCCGGATCTCCTCGTGTTCGAACCCGATGTGGAAAAGGTTGTAGAAGACCCGGCCGAAGGTGGGGCTGAAGACGAGATGGTCCACCATGAAGGCGAGGTCCCTGCGTTGTCCCCTTGCAGGCCGCTTCCGTTCCGTCTTCCTCTGCCTCTCTTCCCACAGCCTGTCATAATGCTTCTGGATCGCCTCCACGAGGCTTGAGTAGATTTCGGCCTTGCTCTTGAAGTAATAGTGAATCACCCCATGGGGAACACCCGCACGGAGGGCGATATCCTTGATGGTGATGTTCTGGTGCCCTCTGTCAGAAAGAAGATCGTGCAAGGCCCAAATGATCTGCTCCCGCTTCTCCGCGGCTTTGCTGATTCTTCCCATTCGCATGAAACCTTTCTGGCCACAACCGGCACCGGAGAATTGTTAGGTTGGTCAACCAGCTAATTTAAGAAGATAGCTGCCCCCCGAACGGCCGTCAAGGGGAATCTCGGAGCAGGCTTTCAGATCACGGGAAGAGCGGGCCGATCAAAGGTAGATCTTGCTCATCTTCGCCCGGATGGCCTCTTCGGTGACCTTTTCCATTTCGAGCTTGGATGCCCAGGTCTTCGACATATCGTTTATCTTGAGTGCATTCTCCGGGCACTTGGCCGCACACGCCAGGCAGGCAATGCATTTCCCCTGTTGCGCCTCCCCCGTCTCGGCGCTCATCGCGCCCGTCGGGCAGGGTTCCTCCTATTGTATGCAGCCGGAATCCTCCTGATCCGTCTGCTGATCACAGTCATTGTCCGATCCGTCGCTGCAAGTTGCATCCCCTGCAGGCCCTTCCGTGGCTCCGGGATTCACGTCCGGGTTCGAGTCGTTGCAGTCGCCCCCGCCGCAGGCGTCGCTCACGTGCGCGTCCCGGTCGGCGTCCAGGGGATCGCCCCTGCAGACCCCGCCGGAGCAGGTGTCGTCCATCGTGCACTCGTCCGCGTCGTCACACGGCTCCGCGTTGTTCGTGTACACGCACGCAAACCCCACACAGTCGTCATCGGTGCAAGGATTCCCATCGCTGCATTCTTCGGGGGCCGTGCATTCCCGGCATTCCGCGTCTTCGAGATCGGTTAGGCCGTCACAGTCGTCGTCCGCTCCGTTCAAGCAGTTCTCTGCGACGCCGGGATTGATCTGGGGGTTTGAATCGTCACAGTCCGGTTCGGGATATGCGCAGGCAGGGCCGGCAGGATCTCCGTATCCGTCTCCGTCCAGATCCGCGCAGCTCGGAAGTTGACTCCTCATCAGGTCGGCCGCCATCCGGCCCACCGCCGCCGATCCTTCGTAAGACGGGTGGTCGTGGTCGATGGCGAAATACTCAGGGTGCGCGTCGAAGTCCATCACCTCTCTGGTATCCAACAAGAAGACATTTTCGTACTGATCGGCCACCTGCTGGTATCGGAGGTACATTTCGGCAATATAGGGGTTGCAGTTGTTTAGATCTTCCATGCTGCTTTCCGGGAAACTGTAATACCCGATGATCAGGATCGAAGCCGTGTCGTTCGTGTCGGCCTTTACCATGTCGATGAACTGAAACAGGTCGCCCGTCCGGGCCGCTGGCAAGGCAAGGGAGTCCATCACATCCCGGCAGGCATTGGGGTCGTGGCCCGCAAAGCTGCAGGCGCAATCCTGCAACATGTCGTTTCCGCCGCCGTTCAGGATCACCCACTCCCAGGGCCCGTGGGTGTACTGGTGCATGATGTCGATCCCATCTGGGGGGTGCGTCAGGCAGTGCCCGCCTCTGCTGCGGTCCTCGATGTATGCGCCCAGATCCAACCCAGCGTATGCCATGATACCCCTGCACTCGAAGGCATTCATTGCGATGATCGAATCGCCGAGCCCCAGGTACACGGGCGTGGAGGGCGGGACTGCGCGTGGACCGCCGGGCAAGGCCTCGACGACCTCACAGTTCATTTCCTCACAGCCAGCCAAAAGGAGCGGAACCGCCAGGAGAGCGAGAGGAACGATATTCGGTCTCACGACTGCACCTCCTTCCTCTGCGGACGTGGATTCATTGGCCTGAAGCATAGAGGCAAAGGAAGGGGCGGTCTGTGAACCAGGTCACAGAAAACCCGGAAAACTCGTTTGGGGACTACGAAACGGAAGGATGGAAAAGGTTTGATTTTATTGCGATTACGCAGAAGGAGTCCCCGAGGTCGTGGATGTTCTGGCTACCCATGGGGAACGGTTCTATATGCCTTCGATCGTTGTCGGAGAGCTGACCTATGGCTTCTTGAGGGGAAGCAGGCAGGCCTTCAACGAAAGAAAACGGAAAGAGATCCTTGCCGGGTTGCAGATCGAAATCATCAGCGTAAATGCCGAGGTCGGCAGGAAGTACGCCCTCATCTGCAGGGCCCTGGAAAAGAAGGGGGTCAGTTGGCGAGCTTCCGGTCGGCGTCTTTCCGCCCGGCCCGTTCCCGCACGCGCTCCCGGGCCGCATCGACGATGGCAAGATACCGCGGGTCATGGAAGCCGAGCCGCATCAGGGTGCTCTTGCGCGGGATGCCTTCCGCGTCCCAGCCCTTGGACTCGTACACGGCGTCGCAGAGCTTTTCGTACTGCAGAAGCCTGTACTCCTGCAGCATCGCGAGCTTTTCCTCATCCGACCTGCCTGCGATATCCAGGTTTGCGGCCTCGGTCAGGTACTTCTCGTAGTACCCCTTCCGGTCGAGGAATTCGTTCATGTAGACGGGCGCCATGGCGCGCAGGGGAATGGCATCCTCCTCGCGGGTCCCGAACCCCTGCCGCAGGTTGAAGAGCTTGTGGAGGGTGTAGGCCACCTCGGAATCGAAGAGCAGGTCGTCGAGGGTCTTCTGCCCGCCGAGGGTGGCGTTGACGAGTTCCACGTAGTATTCGACGGTCGGCATGTTTCTGGCCGGAATCTCGGTGAACTGGGCTTCCGGATGCCTCACGTCGATCCAGGGCAGCTTGCAGAGCCCCGCAAGGTTGAACCAGGTCCGGAACAGGGGGAACCAGTTCAGGGCCCGGGCCTTCTGGGCAAAGGTGGGCATCTCGTTCTTGATCTGGTCCAGGGCGATGAGCCAGGCCTCGTCGTGCTGCGGTCCCTTCAACGCAAAGCCGTAGCCGCCCTGCTGGGCCAAGGACTCCTTGGTGCCGTACATGGAGAACTCCAGGCCCTTGCACTCCATCCCGAACTTGGAGAGTTCCTGCAAGATCTCCGCCGGGTCCTGGCCGCTTCGCCGGGAAGCCCGGTCGGCGATCCGGCCCTTGAGGTAACGAATGCCGCGGCCTGCCTCCACCCCGAACCCCTTCCCCTGGCACATGGCGTAAAACAGGGCCGACAGTTCCTGCGTTTTTCCCCATCCGAGGGCGATCCCGTCGGTGTCCTGCTCGGTCAGGAAACCCCGCTCGAAGGCCTCGACCAGGAAGGCGAGGGTCACGCCCGCGCTGATCGTGTCCACACCGTACTCGTCACAGTACCAGGCATAATCCATCATGAAGTCCGGGTCGAACACCCCGAGGTTGGTCACGGCAGCGGCCGTCTCGTACTCCGGGCCGTCCACGGCCACCTTCCTGCCGGCGTGCGGGCCGGTCTTGAGGATGTAAGCATCACAGCCCTTCGTGCAGGCCAGGTTGCAGCCGGGAAAGCACCCGTCCGGGAGCCCCTGATCGAAGTAGTGGTGTTCGAACACGTCCCCGGAAACCTTGGCGGCCTCCTCGGACTGGTTGTACTGATAATTGTTGATGGGCAGGATGTGGGCCGCATTCATCATATCGATGAGCGACGTCGTGCCCTGGCTGGCCATTCGCATCGCCTTCGGGTCGACCTCACGAATCACGCTCCTGAGCCGGTTGCCGACCCTGCGCAGCCGCTCCGCATCCGCAGGCAGGTTGGCAAGGGCCTTGTTGCGGTTGTTCCGCACCGCGATCCCCCACAGGCCCTTGGCCTCCATCACGGTGCCGGTCCCGCCCCGGCCCGCCTGCTTCGCCCGGGCCCGCTTCCGCTTCGGATCAAAGTAAATGCTGTTGAGACACCCGAACCAGGTATTCGCAGCGCCCTGGCCCGTGGTCAGAAGGGCGACGTTTCGTACCTGTCCGTCCCCTTTCCAGGCCTCGAGCCGGCCGTCGATCTCCAGAAGCGACCCGTATCCGGGCGGCGCTTCCCGGATGCTCACCGTACCGGCGTCCCCGTCGATCAGGACCATCACCCTCCCGTCGGACTTCCCGGTGACGGCGATCGCATCGAAACCGGAAAGTTTGACCAGGGCAAAGAAGTGGCCCCCCACGTTGGAATCGCAGAAGGTACCCGTCAAGGGAGAGATCGTCCCCGCGATGAACTTGCCCGTACCCACGAAGGCCGTCTCGCCGCAGAAGGGGCCGCCCGCCAGGGCGAGCACGTTCTCCGGGCTGTCGAACCGGGTCCCCGCGTTCGTCCCGTCGAAGACGAGCTGGAGGCAGTACCCCCTTCCGCCCACGAGCCTGCGCCTCATCTCTTCGGGGACCTGCTCGATCGATACAGTGTGCCGGCTGAGGTCGATCCTCAGGATCCGGTCCGTGTAGCCCCTCTCTACCCTGGCCGGTGTGTATTGCAGTTCCGCGAAGACCTTCATGTCGTCCTATCTCCCTGCCTTCCGAGTTTCGGATCTGGAAAAAATCGAACTTAGCATTATATAATGAATGTTCTTGATCCGCAATCGCCACCGAAGGGCTTACGGCACCAAGAAGGGAGAGGACATGACGGTGGGATTCCTGGGCGCAATCCGCCGGATCACGGGGGTGAACGAGCAGCACGTCGAGGCCCCCACAGTGGGCTCGCTTCTTTCTTCCCTGCTCGGACTGTACGGGGATTCCTGGAGGGAGCAGGTCTTCGACGGCGAGGAAATCATCCCAGGCGTCACCGTCATGGTGAACGGGGTCAATATCCACAGGATTCGAGGGGTTTCCACGCCCCTTTCCCCGCAGGACCGGATCGACATCTTCCCCATGTTCGAGGGCGGATGAACCGCCCGCTCCTCCGAAAACTCAGTCTCCCGGGCCGGAAAAGAAGATCTCCGAGTAGACCCTCGATCCGGGAAAGGCCTCGTCCACCAGCAGGGTGACATCCCGGACCATCTCCTCGGAGCCGCACAGGTAAAAGTCGTAGGCTCCCCGCCGGAGGCTCGCCTCCAGGTATCCCGTAACCCTTCCCGAGAACACGTCGGGCCTTTGGTTCGGGCCGGCTCCGTGCCCCGTCAGACAAGGCACCACCTGGCGGGCAGCGGCCCGGAAGATCTCCTCGTAGTAGAGATCCTCGGGCTCGCGCACGCCGTGGAGAAGAAGGAAACCCCTCACGCCGGAGCGCGCCATGGCCGCAAACGGGGCGATCCCCGTACCGGTGGCGACAAAAACGGCCGGCCGCTCCGAGGGCCGGAATGTGAAGTGTCCGCGGGGCCCGGAGAAGGCCAGCTCGGTGCCGGGCTCGAGCGAGCCCAGGGCCGGGGAGAGCGCGCCTGTCGGCAGGCGGCGGATGCACAGCGCCAGGGGGGCCTCTTCCTCTCCCGAGGTCAGAGAGTAGTCTCGTTCCAAGCCCTCAAGCTCGAGGCGTATGTGCTGGCCAGCCCGAAAGGAGAACCCCTCGGGCCTTGCGAGCCGCATTTCAAAGGTTTTCGCGGAGAGCCGGCGGGTCTCCCGGAGCACGGTCCGGTATTTCCTGGGACGGGTGGCGGCAGGCGGTTTCGTCTTACGGCTCCCAGAGAGTGTCCGCTATCCCTTGCAGATGGTTGCAGTACCGGGCCAGCACGAACAGGTAGTCGGACAGCCGATTGAGGTATGTTCCCAATCGAGCCTGCCCGGTCCCCTCTGACTCGGGCTCCGTTGTCTCCAGCAGGGCGACCACATGCCTCTCGGCGCGGCGGCAGACGGTCCTGGCCACGTGGGCCCAGCAGGCAGAGGGGTGGCCGCCGGGCAGGATGAACCCTCTCAAGGCCGTGAGCGCCTCTTCCATTCGGTCGATCTCGCTCTCGAGCCTCCTCACTGCGCCCTCGTCCAGGTCGGGCAGATCCTCGAAGGGCGGCGAATCCGTTGTTGTGGCCAGCCTGCCGCCTATACAGAAGAGGTCTCTCTGGACCTGCTCCACGGCCCGGCCGAGCCGCGGATCGTCTCCTGAAAGGAACGCCGCGAGCGCGCCGAGCACGCTGTTCAGCTCGTCCACATCCCCGTAGGCCTCCACCCGGTGGTCGGCCTTGCTGACTCGCTCTCCGCTGAACAGACTCGTCTTTCCCCTGTCCCCGGTCTTGGTGTAGATCTTCATCGCCCCTCGCTATGCCCGGGAAAATAGGTAACCCTGCTCCTGTGCATCCGTACCTGGCCGGCTTGCCGCGGTCCGTCTCGATTCGGGTGCCCCCATTATCCCGGACAGGGTAAGGAGCGTCAAGAAAAGGGGGGAAGGCGGCACGAACCTGCCTGAAAGGCGCGGGGGGGAGTCGTCAGATCAGCAACGAAACCATGCCGACGACCGGAAGCAGGAGAACCCGCACCAGGAGCCTCGGCCATCGGTGCTCGGAGATGAAGTCCGCGACCGGCGGGCTCCACGTATAATAGGCGTGAACAAGGTCCTTCCCGATTTCGTTTGTGAGCAGGACCCGATCTCTGAATTTCCTGAGGATCTGCACCTTGCCTTCCAGCGGGGAGCCGAAGGCGGCCGTCGCGATGAAGCACGCCGCGGGATCCGGGTCAGGGTCGCAGGGATCGCCGATACCGTCGTTGTCCAGGTCGACCTGATCCGGGTTTTCCGCAAAGGGGCAGTTGTCGCACACATTTCCCCAGCCGTCTCGCTCCAGATCCTCCTGACCCGGGTTCGGAGTGAAGGGGCAGTTGTCCGGGCCGTTGAGCACGCCGTCCTCATCCTCGTCGCCGCCGGGATCCTCCACCCTGAGCGACAGGGCCGGATCACCGAAATACTCGTACTGCTCGATGACCTCGATGCCGACACCCCCGCCCACCACGGCCGATATCTTGGCCGCGGTCGTGGCCGCGCCGAGCTCCGTGTTCCGGTCGTCGAACAACTGCCGAAAGAGAGCCTCCACAACGACCGCATCGGGATAGACATAGGTCAGCGCAGTCGGACTGAAGGCGCCGACGGCCCCCCTGTCCGCAAAGTGCAGGAACCTCTCCGCCATGGAGTAATGAACCAGCGGGTGCGCGAAAAATCCGTTGTTGCAGGAGGCGACCACGACAAAGGTCCAGAGATGGTCGTTTTCGAGCTCCTCGATCTCCTCCAACCGGAGAAGATGCCTGGCCGACCAGCCTCCCACGGAGCCGTGCCCGATGTAGTTCGTCAGCAGGGCGCCGCCGTTGATGGCGTATTTCAGGTGCACCGAGGCCTTGGGCCGCTCGTTGACTCCGTAATGATCGAGGTAGATGCGCCGGAGCAGGTGGTTTTCCGGGATGGAGGCCTCGATCAGGCCGTCGGAGAGATTCACAAAATCCGCGCCTTCGTCGGCCGCAAAGATGGCTCGCCTCATCCACAGAGACTGTTCCAGGTTCTCGTAGGCGATCAGCTTGTCGACGACGTCGGAAGCGAACCATGCATCCCGCACGGCGATGCGGCCCACGAACAGGTCGGGAAGGTCGTCGTTGCCGGAAACGCAGGCATAGGGATGGTCCACCGAGATCTGGCCTGTCGGCTGCCTGTCCGCCACCATGGCGGGCAGCGGGTGCCGAAAGCCCTGGCCGAGATAGTCCTTGAAGTCATAGGTCGCGTCGCCCAGCAGAAGCACATAGAGCGGGGCAGGGGGGTCCCAGTGCGCATAGGCATACGCAAGGAAGTCCTTGATGGCCGGGGGGCTGACGATCCCGTGGTTGAACTCGTCATAGATATCGTCCACCTGCACGACTCGAACCCGCAATCCCTGCGCCTCCCTGTGGTCCGCCAGGGTTTGTGCCGCCGCGACGAGGGGCTTGGTGGTGATCGCGATGTAGTCCGCCCCATTCGAGCCGGACCGCAGATCGCTCGGAGCGTCCAGCTCGATGGATGCGGGCGACTGCCTGCGACCCGTTGAGAGGCCGATATACTGCCGCGTCCCGCCGAGTGCGTCTTCGAAGCCCGCGGTGTAGAGGCCTCCCTGCTGCGTGACCTCGGCCCCGCTGAGAAAGACCGGATCCCGCGGGTTCGTGACGTCGAACACCTCGATTTCCCCCACGGAGAATCCGTCGACGGCGAACCCGAATGTGCCGGCCCCGTTTCCGCTGAAGACGAGTCGATCGTCCTCGGCCACGTACGTGTCCAGGTACTCGATCTCGATCCAGTTGGTGTAGAAGCCGTCCACGCTGGAACCCGTATCTCCAGGGGCCGCCAGCTCGATCCGGTTCTCCCCTTCCAGGAAAAGGGACTGATCCACGGGCACCTGGTGCACATACTCCACGAACCCGTCCCAGCGGGCGTCGTCGACCGAAACCCCGTTGATTTCGAGCGTCGTGTGATGGTCGGGATGGACGGTCGTGCCTGTGCATCCGGTCAGGGCCATGCGCAGGACGCCGGTACCCGGCTCGCTCGACAGATTCCGCAGGGAGACGGTATAGCTCTTTGCGACCGGCGCATTCAGCTTGTGCCAATACCAGTGATCCGCTGACTCGCCTCCCTGCGGATTCTGGTAATAGAGGAGGTTCTGTTCCACGCGGATCTTGTTGGGAAAGGAGGTGAATACGGGTGCGGAACCCTCCGGCGTGACGTCCCGCTCTTCCATCCGAAGCCCCGCCGCATGGTCCGCGTACAGCCAGTAGACATTCGTAGCCGTGTAGATCGTCTCCTCCGGAAGGCCGTAGAAGACGAGGCGGTCCGACGGGTCAAAGACCCCGTCTTCTTCTCCCTCAACCAGAATGGGGATCTCCTCCCCCTTGTTTTCCAGATGCAGGTTCCTCGGATCGATGCCCGAAGGGTCGTACCCGGCGCCGGCCAGATCGTCGTAGCCGACCTCATAGATCCCGGCCTCCGACACGCCGAGCTTCACGGACCCGCCCACGCCGGAGTCGGCCCGCACGGCACCCACAGGGGCGGCGAAGCTGTCCAGGGTCTCCCGCTCGATTCCGGCCGGAAACCTCCTGACCGCATCGTAGTTTGCGATCAGCCCGGAGAGCATGGCCTCGTAACGGTCCGAGAGGTCGGTCCGCGTCCGCCTGTCATGCAGGTTCGTCAGAGGGATCCCGTAGTCCACGCGCACCCGAATCCGCCTGTACAGTCGCACCTCTTCTCGAGACGGATTGGCCTGCGCGAGATGGATGACAAGGTGGGCTGCCGGGAGTTCCCGCAGATATCCGGCGGGCCTGACCTCTGCGAGTTCTCCCGGCAGAAAGCTGTCCGATTCGTAAGCGCTTTCGTCTTGCTGGAATTCTTCTGCGATCCGTCGGGTTCCGTTTTCCTCCTTCAGGACCCTTCGAGGACAGGGAAAGGGCAGCGTATCGGTCCATGTTTGATGCTCGGCCGCCAGCACCGTCGCCCTGGGCGCCGCCCCCTCCGGAACGCCGACCAGCAGCCCGCCGATCGGCAGTTGGGGGAGGCCCTCCCGGGAGGAGAGACCGGCCCCGGGAAGGGAGATCCTCGTGTAGGGCCTGCCTCCTTCCTGAACGGTCCGGGCAAGGTAGCCCTCCATCGTGAATTCGAGCACCACGGCCCGCTCATCCGAGGCAATCGTGCGGACATGGACGCCTGCCTGAAGCCCGAACGGAACGAGGGCCGCGACCGCAGTGAGCAGGATCGCTCTTCGCATGCCCCTTCTCCCAGGAAGCCTCTCCCCCCGTTTCTCCGCTGCCTGTCTCTCCGGGAGCCCTTCGCACCGGAATCCCCGAAGGCGAGCCGTCGGCTAACGCCTCCTGCGGTAGATCCTGAACCCCAGCCACACGCCGGCCAGGAGCAGGGGCAGGCTCAACGGGTAGAGGGCATCCGGGGGCCTGGCCCCCGGCGCTCCGACGGCAGAGGCCTCGGCATCGGATGCCGCACACCCGCCGCTTGCGCCCACCAAGGTGGAAACGGGTCCAAAAAGGTTGGTCGTTCCGTCGTTCTCCACCTCTTGCAGCTTGTACCAGTAAACCCTGCCGTTCACGACATCGTTGTCCGTAAAGCTGTAATCGGCTCCCTGGATGAGCCCCCCCTGGGCAAGAATGAGCTGGGCGTTGATTTTGACATACTCCCCGAACTCTTCTTCGCTCCGCAGGAGATTGAATCCGGCCGTCGCGATCTCCGAGCCGGTGACCCACTGGATCAAAACGCTTCCATCGCCTCCCCTCGCGGTGAAATCGTCCAGGTCAATCGCGATCGGGCTGCACTTGCAGTCCACGCAGAACGGGCTTTCGGACGGGCAGGCGGACAGGCCGGGCTCGCCGCACTCCTCGCCGGGGTCCGCGACCCCATCCCCGCACACGGGCTCCTTGCAGATCGGCGCGCCCACGCACACATCATCCTGGCAGCACGGATCCTCGAACCCGGTGGCAGCGCACGGATAGGAGCAGGAAGCGTTTTCTTCGTTGCACACCTCGGCCGTGCACGGGTTCGCGTCCAAACACGGGTTCCCGGAACTCAGGCACTGATCGTTCTCTTCATCGCAGGACTCGGTGCCGTTGCAGAACAGGCCGTCGTCCTCGCAGGGAGGCATGCCGGCCTGGCAGCTCCCCGAATCGCACGTCTCGGCCCCGTTGCACCAGATCCCGTCGTCGCAACTCGCCGAGGCATCCGGCTCCTCGTCGATCAGGCCGTCGCAATCGTTGTCCACGCCGTCACAGACCTCGACGGCCCCCGGATGGACGCATCTTGCACACGGCCCGCAGTCCGGCGTGCCGCACGCGCACCCGGCGCACGCCGGTGGGTCGTCGCACGGGTTGTCGTCGCAGTCCAAATCGGGATAGGTACACTTGGTGCTTGCCGGGTTGCCGTAATCGTCTCCATCGTTGTCCGTGCACCAGCAGGCGATCGAACTCGATGCCTGCGCCGCCACGGGCAGCAGCACAAAGGCTGCCAGGACAAACAATACCGTCTTGATTCTGGTCTGGATTCGCATCGTAAATCCTCCTGCATGATAGAGTTTATCTCCCTGACTCCCTGGCCTTTGACAAGAACGCGCTCCGGGATGATCAGCCTGCAGCGGTATCACCCCCTTTCCCTGCACGGAACTCCCCTGAGGCCTCGCAAGATGCAAATCCAGGATGCCGGATCCGATGCCTTTTCCCCTCGAAGCACGAAGACGAGCGCATGCGTTCCGTCAAAACAATGTTCGCCAACCCGCCTCCTTCCGGAGGGCCGACCCCTGTCCTTCTTCCAAACCCGCGGTGAATATAGGATTATAAAAAGAATTATGTCAAGGAAAATTCTACGATTTTGCAGGTCCAAAACAGAACTTTCTTTTATCCTGCCTCTTCGAACACGGGCTCGGTGTTCACCGCTTTTTTCTTGTCATGCCGCGGCATGGAGTGTTAGTCTGGAATATCTTCCGTTGTTGAAGACTCAGCGTCCCGAAAGCGGGAAGGGGATTCGTTATGTCTGAAGGAAATATTATTTACCCCAGGCTTTTTTCTTCGATCCGGGTCGGCGGCAGGCAACTCGCCAACCGGCTCATCATGGCCCCTTTCTACACCGGGTATGCCACCCCGGAGGGGAGGGTCAGCCCCTACCTGATCGAGCACTACCGAAGGATGGGGTCGAGCGGCCTGGCCATGGTCGTGGTGGAGAGCGTGGCCGTCACCGCCGGCGACATGGGCTCCCTGCGAACGATCCGGGCCCACGACGATGCCCACATCGAGGACCTGGCGCAGCTTGCCCGGGCGGTCCGCGAAGGGGGCGCCGTTGCCTGCTGCCAGATCAACCACCCCGGCAGGTTCGCCCTGCTGAGCGGGCCGGTCGGCCCTTCGCCGGTCGAGGTCTCGGGCATGGTACCCAGGGAACTGTCCGTGGAAGAGATCGCGGAGCTCGTCCGGGCTTATGCGGCCGCGGCCCGGAGGGTCAGGGATGCCGGATTCGACATGGTCGAGATCCACGGGGGCACGGGCTACCTCCTCGCCTCCTTTGTCTCGCCGCGGACCAATCGGCGCGCGGACGCGTACGGAGGGACTCTCGATGCCAGGATGCGGTTTCCCCTGGAGGTGCTCGGGGCCGTGCGGGAGGCGGTCGGGCCGGAATTCCCCGTGGGCTACCGCTTCCTTGCGGACGAATGGCTTCCGGGCGGTTTCGGCCCGCCCGAGGACCTGCCCTTTGCCAAGGCACTGGAGCAGGCCGGCGTCGCGTACCTCTCGGTCATGGGCGGCACCTACGAATCCTTCTTCCTGCCCGAGGTGATCGAACGCTCCGCGCAGGACGGCTACATGGCGGACCTGGCCGCGAGGATCCGACCGGCCGTGTCCGTGCCGGTCGTCGCGGCCGGGCGGATCGCGAGGCCGGCGCTTGCCGAGAAGATCCTCGAAGAGGGCCGGGCGGACCTGATCGGGCTCGCCCGGATGATCCTCGTTGACCCGGACTGGGTGAGCAAGGCCCGGGAGGGGCGGGAGTCCGAAATCCTCGAATGCCGGACCGGCTGCGATGTCTGCGTTTCCCAGGTCATGGCGGGCCGAGGCGTGGTCTGTGCCGCATGGCCTCCGGAGAAGCGGTCCGAGGCGAAACAGAGGCTCGGCGCGGAATGAGCAAGACTTTCAAGGTCGCCACGTTCAACGTCAACTCGATCCGGTCCCGCATGCCGATCGTCCTCGACTGGCTGCGGGACCGGGGGCCCGACGTTCTCTGCCTCCAGGAAACCAAGGTGGAGGACAAGGACTTTCCCGCCGGCGAGTTCGAAGCGGCCGGTTTTCGCGTGGCCTTCCGCGGCCAGAAGCGCTGGAACGGCGTGGCGATCGTAAGCAAGCACCCCTTGGAGCAGGTCGCCTTCGGCTTCGAGGGCGGCCCTCCGGAAGAGGAGCCGAGGATGATCCGGGCGGTCGCCTCCGGGGTCGTGATCGTGAACACCTACATCCCGCAGGGGCGCGACGTTCAGGACGAGCAGTTCGCATACAAAATCGAGTGGTTCGAACGGCTGCGGAAGATGTTCGAGACCGCCTACCGGCCCGACGACCCCATCCTCTGGTGCGGCGACCTGAACCACGCGCCCGAGCCCATCGACGTCTACGATCCCAAGGAGCTCCTCGGGCACGTTTGCTTTCACCCGGAGGTGGACCGCGCCTTCCGGAAGCTCCTCGCCTGGGGATTCGTGGACGTGTTCCGCAGGCACTGCCCCGAGCCCAAGCAGTTCTCCTTTTACGACTATCGCCTTCCGAACGGCGTCAAACGCGGCCTGGGCTGGCGGATCGACCACATCCTGGCCACCCGACCGCTTGCCGAGCGATCGGCGGCGAGCTTTATCGACCTCGCCCCCCGCCTCAGGCCCAAGCCCTCGGACCACACCCCGGTGGTGGCCGAATTCACGCTCGATTGACCCTTGCCCGAGGAGAATCGCGTGAGCTTCGCCTTTTGCCTGGAAGACTACAGCCGGTACCTGGACAGGGCGGGCGATGCCGCCTGCCTGGACGTGACCCGGCGAACCGATCCCGCGCGAATCGAAAAGGTCTGGGACAATCTTCGAGCCGTGGTCCGCTCCTACGGCGCTCCCTGGGTCCTCCAGCTCTGGACCAAAGACGCCGCAGGGGCGATCGCGCGAGGCAGGCCGTTTCTTGCCGGCCTGCGGAAGGGCGGCACCACGCTCGCATGCCAACTGACGGCCACGGGCCTGGGAGGCACGATCTGGGAACCTCTCGCGCCCTCCCGGCCGTTTCACGGAGCCGAGGACCTCATCGCGCTGGCGGGCGGGCCGGATCACGTCACGTGGCGCTACGATCCGGTCATCCCCACGGTACACAGCCTCGACACATTCCGCAGGCTGGCCGAGCGTGCGGCCGAACTCGGGGTGTCACGCTGCGTGATCAACTTTCTCGTTCCGCCGGGAAGGTACAAGCGGGTCGATGCCCGCCTCTCGGCGGCCCTGCCGGGATGGAACGACGGAATGCCGGGATACGATGAGAACTGGCGGGCGGAAACCGCAGCGGCGCTCCTGGAGGCGGCCCGCGCGTTCGGCCTGTCCGTGGCCGTCTGCGCCGAATCATCCGGCCTCCCAGGCGCGGTCGAGGGCTTGCGTCCGGCCGCCTGCGGGGACCATGCCTGGTTTGCCGCCCTTTCCGGGCGGGACCCGGGCCGGGCGGCAACCTCGGGAAGCCGCAAAGGCTGCGGCTGCGCCGCATATTTCGATGTGGGCATGTACGGCCAGTGGCGGCGCTGCCATCAGTGTCTGTATTGCTACGCCGGATAAGGCCCAACCGAAGGGCGGATCGGGAGGCTACGCTTCCGGCTCGGGCCGAATGCCGTCGGGCGTGATCCCCCGTACATAGTACGTCTCGTCCCCCAGGAAGCTCAGAAAGATGACGATGAAGGCGATCGATGCCTGCACCATCAGAGGCTTGTCCTGGTAGAGCGCCTGGAGCCGCGCGTCCCGAACCGTCGAATCGTGGTGGTCGAAACACCCGATGAACAACCCGTCCAGCTTCTGCTCCTGGCGGGGCCTTGTCACCACGTCGAAGCCGCCCTGGAGGCAGTATGCCATCGCTCCCTCCAGGATCCGCTTCTGCTCGCCGACTTCCGTGATGTGGTAGCCGAAGATGTGCATGACGGTTCGCTGAGCCTCCTTCATGCTCGCCACGGCGACGGCGTCGAACAGCCGGGAGGCGGCCGCGTCGCGGATCGGGCCCGCCTTCTGCCGTACGAGAGAGAGGAGGACCGTGTTCTTGAAAAGCTCGTACAGGCGCTGGGCGCCGTGGATCGGGCTCTTCGGCGGATGGGCGAAGACCGGTTTGTATCCGGTGTAAGAGCCCACGAAAAGCAACTGAAAGATGTGGGAGAAGAAATCGACCCCTTCCAGGGGGTCGTGAATGTCGACCCGCATGTCCAGCGTGTTGTCGAGACGATCGGCGAGCTTGACCCGAACGAGGTCCGGCATCTGCTTGCCCTGGCCCAGCATCCTTCCGATGTACTGGCAATAGGTCTGCCCCTTTTCATGCCGCTTGAGCAGATCGAGCCGTTCCATGAGGAACCACTCGTCGGTCGGGTCCACCCGCTTGAGCAGGGCCTGGAATTCCATCTCCAGTTGGCGCCATTCCTCCGGAGAGAAGTGATCGGCGCAGATGTCCTCGAGCTTGTCGTGAAGAAGCTCGGCCAGGAGATCGAGCAGGTTGGCCTGATCCTCCGCCCTTGCGAGCAGGGCGGTGGCCCGTATCGGGTGCAGGATGGACAGAGGACCCAGGCGCCGCCTTCTCCGGCCGTAGGCCCGGTCCAGGTAGTTGAGCACGCCCAGGAGGGTTTCCGTATCGCGCGGCGGAAGCGTCTTCTCCTCCAGGAGGAGGGCCAGGATATTCCCGGAGGCCAGATGGAAGGCGCTCAACTGGTAGTTCAGCACCGCCGAGAGCCTCAGGAACGCATCCAGATCGCAGACCAACATCGAAGGCCTCTTTCCGTCTCCTTTTTGGCCCCCATCTTATCCCAAAGGCGTATTCTGTTGCGAGGCTCTTTTTCGGGCCCGCCGCAGGCGCTCGTCTTTCGTAAGCTTGGGGCAGCGTCGGGGCCAGCCGGTCCGGCGAAGCGCGGGGGGATCCCGCGCTTCGCCGAACCCTTTCGAACTTCACTTGTGGTAGGTCAGACCCTGGCAGGTGGCCACGAGCAGGTTGTCCCCCTGGCTCCGGATCTCAACGTTCCAGAGCCCGATGGTGCGCTTCTTCTCCACCGGCCTTGCAACGGCCTCCAGCCGGCTCCCGCCGGCCGCACCGTTCAGGAAGTTGATCTTGGACTCGAGCACCATGGCCGAGCCGCCGCCCGAGTTGGATGCGACCGCGATGGCCTGGTCGGCCAGCGCATACACGATGATCCCGTGGGCCCGGTCGAGTGCGTTGAGATACTCCGGCTTGACCTCGAGCGCGAGGCGCGCGAAGTTCTCCTTGACCTCAAGCACCTCGATGCCCAGGTGACGGGCCATGGGGTCGCCGCCCACCACCTCCCTGGCGTAGCGGATCGGATCGGCAGGTTCTTGCTTCATGAGGAGAACGCTGACCCCGCTTTTCACATCCCCAGGTTCCGGCCGATGATCTCCTTCATGATCTCGGTGGAGCCGGCGTAGATTGTGGTCACCCGGCTGTCACGGTAGAGCCTGGAGATCGGGTATTCCTCCATGTAGCCGTAACCGCCGAAGAACTGGAGGCACTGGTCCACGATCTTCTTGCATTCTTCGGTGAAGAAATACTTGGCCATGCTCGTCTCGGTCACCACGTCGGTGCCCTTGAGGTGCTCCCGGAGGAGGCGGTCGCAGAAGGCCTGGCACAGTTCGGCCATGGTGTACATCTCGACCAGCTTGAAGCGGGTGTTCTGGAACTTGATGATCGGCTTGCCGAAGGCCGTTCGTTCCTGGCAGTACTGTTTTGTCCATTCCAGGGCGGTCCACATGCTCGCCACGGCCCCCACGGCGCAGACCAGGCGCTCCTGCTGCAGCTTCTGCATGAGCTGGATGAAGCCCTGCCCCTCGGAGGGCCCGAGCAGATTCTCCTTGGGCACCCGGCAATCCTCGAAGAAAAGCTCGGCCGTGTCCTGGGAATCCATGCCCATCTTCTTGAGCTTCCGCACCTTGTTGTATCCCGGCGTGCCGGCCTCCACCACGATCAGGCTCATTCCCGCATAACGCGGCTGGGCCTTCGGATCCGTCATGGCGGCCACGATGCACAGGTCGTTGAGCATGCCGTTGCTGATAAAGGTCTTCTGGCCGTTGACGACGTAGGAATCCCCGTCCTTGAGGGCCGTGGTCTTGATGGCCTGGAGGTCGGATCCCGCATTGGGCTCGGTCATGGCCACGGCGGTGATCAAGTCCCCGCTGGCGCATCCGGGCAGCCATTTCTTCTTCTGCTCTTCGTTCCCGTAGCTCGCGATGTAGGGCACGACGATCTCGCCGTGCAGATTCAGGGCAAAGCCGCTCTCGGCGATCCTGGCCATCTCCTCGATCTCGACCGCGCTGTACAGGAAGTCCGCTCCGGCCCCGCCGTATTCCTCGGGAAGCCAGGGCGCGATGAATCCCTGTTCCCCGGTCCTCTTCCAGACCTCGCGCGGGACGATGCCCGCCTCGCGCCACGCCTCCTGCTGGGGGACCACCTCTTTTTCCAGAAACTTCCGGAAGGCGTCCCGGAAGATCTCGTGTTCCTCTGTGTAGATTTCTCGCTTCATGGCGTATCGATCTCCTCTCGCTTTCGACTCCTTGCACGGCTACGAACGCATTGCGTGACATTCGATGCGTCTGGACTCCCCCTCACCCTTTCCCTCTCCCTCAGGGGGCCTTCCGGAGGGGCGCCCGGTAGCGCCTTCCCTCCGTATCGGTAAAGAGGATCGCATCGTACTTGGCGAAAACCTCCTCGGTCAGCGTGCAGTAGCAGGCAGTCACCTCCCCGGGGGCGACCGTGTAGGTGCCGGCCGGGTAGAGGGTTTCAATCCGCAATCGCGCACCCTCACCCACCAGCTCACATGCGCTGGGGACCCGGATCGGCTCCGTGCCGACGTTCCTGAGATGGATCTCGAAGTTCTGGTCGTGAAGGTTGCAGCACTTGAAGGAAAGCACCTCCTCGATCGATGAGTTCATGATGACCTCGATCTTCAGCATCACCAGAAGTTCACCTGCTGAACCTTCTCGGCCTTCTGAATGAACTCGCGAAGGGCCTGTTTCTCCTCTTCATCCTGCACGGGCTCGATCTCCGTGACCGGCTCGCCCCGTTCGTTTCGGCCGGACTTCCATGCGAGCACATAGCCGGGGACCAGGGCGAACCCGCAGCCTCCGGTGCCGCAGCAACTGTTGTCCACGGCCCACCAGCCCTTGGCCAGCAGAACCTCTCGGCCCCGAAAGGAAATGCTCTTCTCCTCCTCGATCGCGTAAGAGCCGGATATGGAACGGACCTCCCGGCCGAGAGGGCGGTGGGTGTAATGGTTCAACACGCTCTGTGCTCTCATTCTCCTCGCGATGTCCAACCTCGTCCCGCGCCTGCCTTCGGGCGACTTACGCGGGGAGGAGAGGCGGGGACCGATCCCCGGTCCCCGGCCTCTGACCCCGGAAGCCTATGCCCCGTAACGCCCGATGATGGCGACGCTGCAGACGTTCATGAACGGGAATCCGCCCAGGTTGTGCGTGAGCCCCAGGCGCGGATCCTTGAGCTGCCGTTCGCCGGCCCGGCCGAGCAGCTGCAGGTACATCTCGTAAAGCATCCGGAGACCGGAAGCGCCGATCGGATGGCCGAAGCACTTCAGGCCGCCGTCGATCTGGCACGGCACCCCCCCGTCCGCGTCGTAGAACCCGTCCATGACGTCCTTGATAGCCCCGCCCCGCGGCGATATGTGAAGGTCCTCCATGGTGACCAGCTCGGTGATCGAGAAGCAATCGTGGACCTCCATCATGCTGATCTCTTTCCGTGGGTCCTTGACCCCGGCCTCTTCGTAGGCCTTCTTGCTCGCCACGCTCGTGGTGACGAAGTGATCGACCTCCCACTCGTTGTACCCCATCTCGTAGCCGTTCGAGAGCGAGAGCTGCAGTGCCTTGACCGAAACGAGATCCTTCTTGCCCAGGCTCCTGGCGATCTCCGGGGTGGTCACGATGGCGCAGGCCGACCCGTCGCTCACCCCGCAGCAGTCGAACAGGCCCAGGGGATGGGCGATGATCGGAGCGGCCAGGATCTGCTCCTCGGTAACCGCCTTCCGAAGGTGGGCCTTCGGGTTCTTGACACCGTTGGCATGGCTCTTTGCCGACACGTGGGCCATGGCCCGCTTCACGTCCGAGTCGGGGATCTTGTACTTGGCGGCGTATCCGCTGGCGAGCTGGGCGAAGCTGCCCGGCGCCGTCATGTTGATCCCGGTCATGAAGCCGCGGGGCCCGGCGTTTGCGCCGAATTCCGGCAACCCACCGTACCCGGTGTCCTTGAGCTTCTCCACGCCGGCGGCCAGACAGATGTCGTAGGCGCCCGACGCCACGGCGTAGACGGCTCCCCGGAAGGACTCGGTTCCGCTCGCGCAGAAGTTCTCCACCCGCGTCACCGGGATGTTGGGCAGGCGCAGACTGATGCTCAGCGGCAGGGCGCTCTGCCCCACGCTGATCTCCGGAAAACAGGTGCCCAGCCACGCAGCCTGAATCTCCTTCTTTTCGATCCCCGCATCCTGGATGCACTCCAGAAATGCCTCCACCAGCAGATCCTCGGCACCCATGTCCCAGCGCTCCCCGAACCTGCTGCACCCCATGCCCAGTATGACGACCTTATCGCGAATTCCTGTTGCCATGTTCTCTTGCCTCCTGTAAGGTAAGCCTGTTTGGTTCGGCTTTTCACACTTGCGGTACGGCCTTCCAGTAGTACCCGTAAAAATCCCTCACGTTGTCGTAATACTTGATCCGGAACGACATCTTGGTGGGGAGACCGACCTTGACGTCGGACAGCTCGCAGTCCGTGAAGTCGTACAGGGCCCGGCCGCCTCCCTCGAACTGGACGAGCCCGTAGATGGCCGGAGGATCCACGGAGACGGCCAGCATGTCCCCCGTGTAGCTCTTGATCACGCCCTTCTTGTCGGCGAACTCATGGTCGACCTGGGAGTCCACCGCATTGCAGGACGGATTCACGCACATCCTGAGTTTCGGGTACTGGGGCGTTCCGCACTTCGTGCACTGTCCGCCGACCAGCCCCAGGACCTGCTTCCGGTGCCTCCAGAGGGCGGAAAGGGCCGTCTGTTTGTTGGCCTCGGCCCGGATGCCCATCTCCACGTTGACGATGTCCCGGAACTTCTGAAGCTTGGAATACTGCAGCTCTTCCTTGCGGTTGGCCAGGGAGCCTTTCACCCCGTTGCGGGCAGGCAGCTTCTGGATGTTCTCCGTCACTTCGAAGAGCAGGGCGTCGCATCCCTGCCCGAAGCTGGCCACCACGATCTTGTCCCCGGGCCGGGCCGTTTCGAGAGCGGAGGCGAACATGAGCAGCGGGTGGGCGGCGCCGGTGTCGCCGACCTTGTCGGCCAGGTTGTCCTGGATCTTGTCGGGCGAGGCCTTCAGCGGCTTGGCAAGGCTCTGATGCACTCCCTTGGACAGGTAGCAGGGGTAGACCACCTTGGACACCTTGTCCATCGTCACGCCGCATTTCTCCAGCAGGCCCGCGATGGCGGCCGGGATGATCTTGCTGAACCCTTCCTCCCGGATCCAGCGCTCTTCCCATCCGTAGTCGAATTTCGAGTTGGCGCCGCGGTACGTGGGAACGAAATCGCATGAGACCGAGTGGGCCCCCTTGAACTCCGCGATCACGTTGTCCTTGCCCAGGAGCATCGCGGCGGCGCCGTCGCCGAACCACATCTCGAAGAACCAGGCGGACTTCGTCTGGCGCGCGTCGGAGGCCGCGACCAGCACGCTGTCCTTCCCCTCCCCCCGGACCGCGTCGATCCCGGTCAGAAGGGCGGTCGTGCCGCTCTTGAGCGAGGCCGTGAAGTCCGCCGTGACAAGGCCCGCCTCGGGCAGGTTCAGCGCAGCGGCCAGGATGCCGCAGTTCTGGCGGTCCTTGAAAGGCAAGCTGGTCGAGGCCAGGTAGGCCGCGTTCACCTTGCCCTTGTCCATGCCGACCAGGCAGTCCCTGGCCGCCGCAACGGCCATGGTCATGGCATCCTCGTCCCAGTTGCACATGCTCCGTTCGCCGCCGGCCGCGGTGATCAGGCCGGGCGCGAACCAGCCCATGCTTTGAATGATCGACATCCGATTGAGACGCCTCTTGGGAATGTAGGCGCCGTAAGCTGTGATCCCTACCATCTTCTCTCCTCCTGTTCGCGTCTTCGAGTTTTTACAGGTTTGCCGAAGTCTTCACACGCTTCGCCGTTTCAGCCGGTTCCTTCAGGGCCGCCCCCTCCAAGGGCCGCCGCGCGGAAAGTTGCTTCGCCCCCCCGTGCACCATGGCGGCTATCGTATCCGCCCACCCGTCCAGGTCCTCTCCACGATCCCGGGTTGCGTACATGACAACGTAAAACAGGAGATTGACCGCCGCCTGGGCCAGCCGCTCCGTATTGTAGGGACGCGACAATCCCGCCTCGATGAACTGCTCGAGGCCCTTTTGCAGCGGATCGATGAAATCCTGAAAAAGCTTTCGGTAATACCGGCTGAACTCCGAATCTCTTCCCAGCCCGTCCCTGCGCAGGATCTCGAAGAGGTCCCGTTCCCGGAGCGACTCCTCGAGGATCCTCGCGATCGGGCCCCGGAGAAGATCGAGGGTGGGATTGTCCTTGGGCAGGCGCCGACGAGCCTCGAGGAACTCGCGGATTCCGTCCTCGGTGATACTCCTGAGCCTGTGGGAGAGTTCCTCGACAATGGCGAGATAGATCCCCCGCTTGTCCCGAAAGTTGTTGTAGAAGGCCCCGGTCGTCACGCCCGCCTGCGAGGTGATGGAGCGCAGGGTCGTCCCGGAGAAGCCTTTCCTCGCAAACTCCTTCCGGGCCACCGACATGAGACGCGCTCTGGTCTCGGCCTTGTTCTGCTCTCGCTTGGTAGGCTGCCGGGACACGGGTACCTTTCGCGGCCCCTTTTGTTGGCGGGCCGGGTTCTCCGGGATCCGACGAAGGGGAAGAAAACGGTGGCCGGACTAGGTTTAAACTGAATCTTCATTCAGATAACAATCGTTATTTAGCATACCTCCGACCCGCAGTCAAGGGAATTCTTCCCGGGATTCTCCGCGGGTCAGCACTTCTCAAGAGAGGCCCGGAGCCCTTCCCCGTCCCACTCGATCCGCGCATAGCCCCCCTGGGCGAGCATTCCGGGGTTGATGACGAGGGCGGAGCCCACCTGATCGGTGCCGACGGCCTCATGGATGTGCCCGCAGATGCAGACGTTGCAGTCCGCCTCTTCAAGGAACCGGCGTACGGCCGTGCTCCCCACATGCTCTCCGCTCCGCACACGGTCCACCCGCGTGTCGGCCGGCGGCGGGTGCGAGAAAAGGATCTTGACGCGGGCCTTCTTCACGGCTGCATAGGCCTTCCGGAGCCGGGTATCGAGTTCCCTCTCGGAGAACTCGCTCGGGGTGCCGAAAGGGGTCGGCGGGGAGCCTCCCAGCCCGAAGAGTCCCACGTCTCCCAGGAGCACCCCCCGGCCGTTCAGATTGATGCCCATTTCGGAGAACATCGCGTCCACTTCCGCCTCGTCCATGTTTCCGATGTGGGCATAGACCTTTGCGTTCAGGTCCGAGAGTGCCTCGAGGACCGCCCGGGCCTCGGGCCGGCCGCCCCGGAGGGTCAGATCCCCGTTGACGACAACGCAGTCGGCCCGGCGGATCTCGGGTATCTTGCGCGCCCTGTCCGGCCGCATGTGGACATCGCCGAAGGCTATGATCAGCATCTGTCGCCCCTTGAGCAGGCTCTCGATTCAGGGTTGCGGTTCTGCCGGGTCTTGGTTGCCTTTTCCCGCAGAAGCCATAAGATAGTGCATCCGTGCGAGCCCTGTCCACAGGAGTGAGTCCCGCAGCTTCCAGAGGGCTCAAGGCGGAGGGAATCGGTTCCAGCAGACAGGAGGCCTCGACCGATGGATTCCGTGCGAAAGGCGCTCGAAAGGGATGCGTACGCCTCCCACCTGGGAATCGAATTGCTCGACCTGGCCCCCGGGAGCGCCCGGGCCCGCATGCCCGTGCAGGCCTTTCACGGCAATATGCACGGCATGGTGCACGGAGGGGCCATCTTCAGCCTGGCCGATTTCGCCTTCCAGGCCGCCTCGAACTCCCACGGGGTCCTGGCGGTGGCGGTGCAGGCCGGCATCACCTACCTGCAGGCCCCCGGCTCGAAGGCGCTCTACGCAGAGGCGAGCGAGGTTTCCCGGACCCGCCGGCTGGCCACCTACGCGATTCGGGTCACAGAGGAGGGGGACAGGCTGGTGGCCCTGTTTCAGGGCACCGTGTACCGCATGCCGGAAAAGCCCTTCAGCACCGATTAGCGCATCCGCATGAGCTGCCGTACCTCGGGCGAGAACTCCGGCTTGTGCAGAGAACCCCCCGTTTGATACCCTGCGGAACGAGATGGATCTGGAGCGCGTGGTTCTTGAACCGGATCAACGCGCTCCCGGGCCACCCGCGAAGGCCCTTCCGTCCGATCACCGGGGATTCCTTCCTTCTTTGATCCGACGCTCGTCACGGCGAGCAATCTCGCCGCTTCGCCCGCGGCTCAGCCGCGGCGGATGGAATCCGGCTGGTTGTCTCCGGCGGACGCTTCCTCATGCGGCAGGCCCCTTGCGGCGCCGCCCGCTCCCTCGCCGTCCTCATCGACCGGCGGGTCGGTCGCCGCCAGAATTCCCTGTTCCCGGCGTATCCTGTCGATCTCCCGGAGGGGCCGTTCCAGCTGATTCCTGCGGGTGGAGACCAGATGATCGAACTCCTGCCCGGCGTCTTCGAGCCGCCTGCCCAGCTTCTCCATGGAGCGCACGAAGGCCTCCCACTGCTTCTGGAAGCTCGCCATGTGGGCGAGCACCTCGGAGGTCGTCTTCTCCAGGTTGAAGGTCTCCACCGCCTGGCGAATCACGGACAGGACGGCGTAAAGCGTGAGCGGGGAACAGAGGATGACACGGCTCCGCAGGGCCTCGTCGAGAAGAGTCGAATCCTCCTCCAGGATGAAGGCATGCAAGGCCTCGTTCGGAATGAAGAGAAGGGCGTATCCCAGGGTGTTCTCTTCCGGGTTGATATACTCCCGGCTCGTGATCTCGCGGACCCGTGCCCGTACGTCTTTCAGAAAGCGGCTCTTCCGCCGGTCCTTCTCGCCGTCTTCTTGCGCTTCGAGGTAGCGGAGATAGTTCTCGAAGGGAAACTTCACGTCCATGTGGATCTGCAGTCCCTGCGGAAGAAGGAAGGTGAAATCGGGCCTGCCGCCCGATCCCTCCAGGGTCTTCTGCCTACGGTAGTTGATCCCTTCCTGGAAGCCGCAGAGGCGCAGGACGTCCTCGGCCATCCGCTCTCCCCACTGGCCCCTGGCGCGCGAGCTGGACAAGGCCTCCCGGAGTTGTTGGGCGGTCTCCTGCAGCCTCGTCGTCCCCTCGGCCGCTTTTCTGAGTTGCTCTGTCAGCTCCCCGTATTTCCTGTCTCGGTCCCGCTCAAAGGCGGTCACCATCTCTTCAACCTTCTTCAGCTCCGAACGCATCGCCTCGATGGATCGATCGATGAGCTGCCGCTTCCCCTCGAGTTCGCTCGAGGCGGCCTCCGTGTGGTGCCCCAGGCTCTCCCGGGCGAGCTGAAGAAAGGCCTCGCTGTTCTTTGCCAGAACGTCCAGGGACAGGCTGCCGAAGGCCTCCCTCACGCGCTGCAGGATCGCCTCGACCTCCTGGTTCCGCTGTTCCCCGGCCTGCCGGAGCGCCTCCCGCAGGGCGCGCTCCGAGGCCCTTCTCCTGAAAAGGAGGAAAAGCGCGATGATGATGAGCGCGGCCAGGCCCAGGGCCGTCCGGAACAACGGGGATTCATAGAGGGCCGTGAGTTCGGTCATCGGAGCGTCTTGCCGTTGGATTTGCGGGAAAGCATACAGATTCCCGCCCGCGGGGACAATCCTCGGTCGCGGGCCGAGGCGGGCACAGGTTCGGACCTTTCGGCACCGGAGATCCAGGGCCGCCCGCCGGTCCCCGCAGCGCTCGGCAGGGGGACGGCCGGGGCGGCCTCCCCGGCGTTTCCCTATCCGCACGGTCCGGCCCTGCGGGAGGCCGAGCCCGGGCCCTTTTTCCGGGCCGGAGGGTGCTAGGGGATCAGGGCGGAGCGGCGGACCGTCAGGCACAGCAGGAAGACCGCGGTCGACAGCAGCACGATCGTGCCGGCCGGCGGCAGGTCCCACAGGGCCGCCGCCAGAAGCCCTGCAAGGACCGTGGCCATCGAAATACCTGCGGAGAGCCAGATGGCCTGGCGGAAGCTCCGGGCGACCTGCAGCCCTGCCGCCGCCGGGATGATGATCATGGCCGCCACCAGGAGGATCCCGACCACCTTCATGGCCAGGACGACGGTCACGGCGCTGAGAACTGCAAGGATCGAGCTGAGCAGATCCACCCGGATTCCGGAGACGCGCGCTGCGTCCTCGTCAAAGGTCATAAAGAAGAATTCATGATAAAAGAAGACGACCATGCCGATCACCGTGGCGGCCAGGAAGGCCGACAGCCAGACCTCGGAGGGCCGGATGGCCAGCACGTTGCCGAAGACATACCCGAAAAGGTTCACGTTGAAGCTGCCTGCCAGGCTCACGACCAGGATGCCCAGCGCCATGCCGCAGCTCGCCGTGATCCCGATCGCGGTGTCGCCGTGGATGCCGGCCTTCTGCTTGAGTTTGAGCATTCCCAGGGCGCCCAGGACCGCGACCACGACCGCGGAGACCAGGGGAAGCACCTGAAGGAAAAGCCCGACCGCGATCCCGCCGAAGGCCACCTCGGCCAGCCCGTGGCCCAGCATGGCGTCCCGGCGCAGGATCAGGAACACACCCAGCACCGAGCAGGCAAGCGCGACCAGAAGGCCTGCGAGCAGGGCCCGCTGCATGAAGGGGTAACCGAGGATTTCCATGAGGAAAACCTTAATGCTCGTGTTGAATGATGTGTGCCCGGCCGCCGTAGGCCTCGAGCAGGTGATCGGTCGAGCAGAACTCCTCGTGGCTCCCGTGGAAGTAGAGCCTCTGGTTGATGCAGGCCACCTTGTTCACATGCCTCGTCACCACACCCACGTTGTGGGTCGAGAAGACGACCGTGAGGCCCTTTTCCCGGTTCAGGCGGTCCAGCATTGCGTAGAACGTGTTCTGCGAGGCCGCGTCCACCCCTGCCGTGGGCTCGTCCAGGATGAGGATCTCCGGGGAGGAAACCAGGGCCCTTGCGATGAACACCCGCTGTTGCTGCCCTCCGGAGAGTTCTCCGATCGGACGGTGGAGCTTGTCCTGCATGCCCACCGCCTCCAGGGCATCCAGCACTCGCGACCGCCTTTGCCCCGGCGGCACCCGCCTTCGACTTCCCCTGCTCACCAGTCCCATGCCCACCACCTCCTGCACGGAAGCGGGAAAGAGGGGATCGAAGTGCGTGGCCTTCTGGGGCACATATCCGATCCTTTCCCACTCCCGAAACTCCCGGACAGGGGTCCCGAAGAGGGAAACGGCCCCACGGGTCGGCTCGAGCAGGCCGAGCATGATCTTGATGAGGGTGGTCTTCCCGGATCCGTTCGGGCCGATCACGGCGAGGAAGTCCCCGGGCTCGATCGCAAGCTCGATATCGACGAGCACCGGATCTCTCCGGTAGCGATACGCGACGTCCTCGACCCGGACGAGCGCGTGACTATCCTTCACATTCAAGCCCTTTCTTCAGGCTTTCCAGGTTCTCCCCCAGGATCGAGAGGAACGTCGCCCCGCCGGCGAACTCCTTGGCGGTCAAGTTGGCGCCCGGATTCAGGACGAGCGTCCCGGCGCCGATCTCTTCGGCAACGACCCGGCTCAGCCTCGGGTTGATCAGGGTCTCGAAGAAGATGTGCTTCACCTTTGCGGCCCTTGCGGTTTCAATGACCTCGGCCAGCCGCTGAGGCGTGGGCTCGGAATCCGCGCTGACCCCGTAAAGCGGGATCTGCTCGAGCCCGTAGCGTCGGGCAAGGTAGGCGAAGGCCGAGTGGCCGCCCACAATGAGGTAGCGCTGGCGGCACCGGGCCAACGTCTCCTTGTAACGCTCGTCCATGACATGGAGTTTCTCGCTGTATTCGCGGGCATTGGCCCGATAATACGCCTCCCCCGCCGGATCGATCGCCGAAAGCGCCTCGGCGATCCTCGCCACGATCCGCTGGTCGAGTTGCAGATCGAGCCAGACATGGGGATCGCGGCCGCGAGACCCCTCCTCTCCGTGCCGGGCAGGGTGCCCCTGCTCGATCATGTCGAGGCCCTCGGTCGCCACCATTACCTTCAGGCCCTTGCGCGCGGCGCCCCGGACGACATCGCCGGCCCACGGCTCGAGGTCCTGGCTCACGCACAGGAAGAGGTCCGCCTTCGAGATGGCCACGAGATCGCTCGCCTTGGGCTCCCACGCGTGGGGCTCGACCCCCGGAGGCAGGAGCAGACTCACGTCGGCCCGTTCTCCGGCCACGGCCCGGGCGAACTCGTAAAGGGGAAAGAGGCTGCAGACGACCTCGGGCTTCTCGGGCGCTTCCGTGCCGCGGCACGCCGGAACCAGGGTCAGGCAGGCGGCCGCACAGCCAAGGAGCCCTGCTTGCCACCACTTCCGATTTTCCATGCGCCGGTTCCTCCTTTACGGAAGAGTATATTGCTCCACCGCCTCAAGTGCAACGCAGTTGCAGGGAACGGCGTGCCCGTTCCGCCGGTCCTTCCAGCCTGCCCGCCCGGCGTCCGCCGCCGGTTGCGATCGCACCGCAATCTTCCTATAGTGTGGCTGCGAGGGAGTCGTCGTTCCGGAAGGGGGCGGGAAAGGAGGGCCTTTCTTCCATGAAGCGCAATGCCGACAAGGGCGGGCGGCCCGCGCCGGCCGAGGACGAACCAGCGGCCAGGACCCTGCGTAACGCCGGGCTCAGGATCACCACGTGCAGGACCTCCCTGCTGCATCTCCTCCTCCAGGCAGAAGAGCCGCTTTCACAGAAGGATCTGACGGCAAGCCTCGAGGAACAGGGGTTCAACCGCGTGACGATCTACCGGGCCCTGGAGACCTTTCTGGCGTCATCGATCGTGCACAGGATCGTCACCGAGGACCGGACCTGGCGCTTTGCCATAACCCGCTGCGGCCACCGAGGCCATTGTCACCCCCACTTCACCTGCCGCGGGTGCGGCAGGATCCGGTGCCTGGAGGGGGTGTCCATACCCTCCGTCCGCGCGGAAGGGCACCGTATCGAGGCACAGGCCATGTACCTGTGGGGGCTCTGCCCATCCTGTCTGCGAAAGGAGCGGCCGGCCCGATGAGAGAGACGCAGGCGCAGGCGGCGATCGATCGCATCCGGGAGGCCATCGAGACGAAAAGGCGGTTTGTCCTGACCACGCACGTCAATGCCGACGGGGACGGGATCGGGTCTGAACTCGCCCTGTACCATCATCTGAGGGATCTCGGGAAGGACGTGCACATCTTGAACCCCTCGCCCCTGCCCGACCTCTACCGGTTTCTGGATCCCGGGGGATCCCGGATTCAGGAGTACGGTGAACGCCATGCACGCACCCTCGGGGAGGCGGAGGTCCTCTTCCTGCTCGATCTGTCGAGCGTCGATCGACTTGGCCCTCTTCGCAGTGCACTGGCGAAGCAGGAACCCCTGCGGATCTGCATCGACCATCATCCTGGGCCCGGGCAATCGTGTGACCTTGCCTGGATCGACGAACGGGCGGCGTCCGTGGGAGAGCTCGTCTTTTTTCTTCTCAAGCGGTTCGGCCGCGGGATCTCCCGGGAGATCGCCGAGGCCCTCTACGTAGCGATCCTCACGGACACGGGCGGCTTCCGATACTCCAACGTCACGGCCCAGACGCACCGCGTGGCGGCCGAGCTGCTCGAAACAGGGTTCGACCATCACGATATCTATCGGCGTGTTTACGAGAGCACCTCCTGGGGGCAGTATCTCTTGTTCGCAAGGGCGGTCGGCGATCTCGAACGGGCCTGCGACGGCAGGGTGGCCTGGGTCAGCGTCACCCGGAAGATGTTCGAAGAAACGGGGACCGAGGAGAAGGACACGGAAGGCCTTGCGGAGTTTCCCAGAGGGATCGCCGGCGTGCAGATCGGGATCCTTTTCATCGAGCGGGGCCCGGATTGCATACGGGTGAGGTTCCGGTCGAGAAGGGAGACGCCGGTGGACGGGCTGGCCCGGGAGCTTGGCGGCGGCGGACACAAGAATGCATCCGCTGCGGTGCTCGAGGGAACCGCGCTCCGGAAGGCCGTCGACAGGGTGGTCGCCCTTGCCGGCAAGTACGTTCGTTAGGGGTCGGGGATCCAAGGTCGGGGGTCAAGGGATCCGATATCCGGTCCCGCCCCCACCCACTTGCGAGAATCGTCCGGAAAAGGAAATCTCGACGATGCCTTCGGAAAGGAACGAATTGGAGGAAGGGAGCGAGCTTTGCCTCGACTTCCGGAAGATCCACAAGGTCGCTGCCTGCGGGGAGGGCGTGCTGCCGGTGGCCGTCCAGGACGCGGACACGCGGGAGGTCCTCATTCTCGCCTATGCAAACCGGGAGGCCCTGGCGTACACGCTGGAGCACGGCGTGGCCGCCTTCTGGAGCACCTCCCGAAACGAACTCTGGGTCAAGGGGGCCACCTCCGGGGACTTGCTCGACCTGGTGGAGATCCGGGTGAACTGTGAGCAGAACTCGCTTCTGTACCTCGTGCGCCCACGCGGAAAAGGGGCCTGCCACACCCGGGATCGGGAGGGTGCTCCCCGCCGGACCTGTTACTACCGCAGGCTGAAGGCCGGAAGGCTCGAGCACCTGTGAGGCGGGTACGGAGGCGAGGAGATCACTCCCTCCTGCGATTCAGCGACAAGATCTTTCTCACATTCAGCAGAAGGCCCTTCTCGTCGATCGGCTTGTCCAGGTAGCCATCAGGTACCGGAGATGAAGGACCGGGTATCCTCGTCATCATCGACCACCAGGATCCTGTACGGAGAAAGATCTCGCACAAACAGCTCCTTCGGCGCTATGAGCCGGCGCTCAGTACAGCAGAAAACTTCGAATTCTCGGAAGGGGAGGGTCTCCACCCAAACTTGACTTGGAGCGCTGTTTGCGCCATACACATAGGCTTCATGGACATCAGAAACCCATGGCAGCAGAGGACCAAGGAGGAACCCCCATGCGTCTGATTCTGTTGGGCGGCCCCGGCGCGGGCAAAGGCACGCAGGCCAACAACATCAAGGACAGGTACAAGATCCCGCAGATATCCACGGGCGACATGCTCCGGGCCGCCGTCAAGGCGGGCACCAAGCTCGGCAAGGAGGCCAAGGGGTACATGGACGCGGGCAAGCTCGTTCCGGACGACGTGATCATCGGGCTCGTCAAGGAGCGGATCAAGGAGCCGGACTGCAAGAAAGGCTTTCTCTTCGACGGCTTCCCCAGGACGATCCCCCAGGCCGATGCCATGAAGGAGGCGGGTGTCCAGATTGACGCGGTGGTCGACATCGACGTGCCGGACGAGGAAATCATCAAGCGGATGAGCGGCCGGCGCGTGCACCTCGCGAGCGGCAGGACCTACCACGTGATCTTCAACCCCCCCAAAGTCCAGGGAAAAGACGACGTGACCGGCGAGCCCCTGATTCAGCGCGACGACGACAAGGAAGAGACGGTCCGCAAGCGGCTCGAAGTCTACCACGACCAGACCGAACCTCTGATCGACTACTACAAGAAATGGGCGGCCAGGGGCGAGCCGGGGGCGCCCAAGTACGTGCGGATCCTTGGGGTCGGCAAGGTGGACGAGATCCGGGACAAGATCTTCGCAGCGCTCGACGCCATGAAGTAGTTCCCTGCGTCGACAACTGCGCCGACCCTTCATGGCGGTCCCCCATGCCCGTCCTGTTTCGAGAAGTTGATCCGGACTACAAGGACTTGGCGGCCAGCCGCGCGGCGAACTCGATGAAAGGGAGGACGTCGATGCCGTGGGCAGCAAACCGAACCGGAGAGACTCCTCGAAATTGAATTGAGTTCCCAACTCTTCCGGCACGAAAGGGTGCATGAATCGTTGCAGCGCTCGCCCGGCAAGGAGGTTCACCCCTCGCACTGCCCAGGCCCACACAATCGGCAGAAATCAACACGTCCTTGGTCGCTGCCATGCGGAGGCGGGCGCAACCGGGGTTTCCACGGGAACGCGTCTCCTCGCAGCAAATGGACGGACGCGAAGCCGGTTCCTGATGCCGGGGATACACGAGCCCATCCTCAGGAATCCGGTCGCGGGTCTGGACGGCGGTCCCCCTGCCAAACCCGAGCGGCAGGCCGCGCCTTGCCCTGGCGATCCGCCTGGCCGCCGCCCGTGGATTTGTTCCGGGTCCGGTACTCGTTCGGCGAAACGCCGTAACGTTGCTTGAACAGCCGGTAGAAATGGCTCAGCGAGTCAAACCCGCAATCCATCGAAATATCCAGAATGGTGTGTTCGGTCATGGCCAACCGTTTGGCCGCGTACTCCATTCGGAAGCGGTTGACGATCCGTGAGGGCGTCGCATGGAGCCATTGCCTGCATGCCCGAGACACGTGGGCCTCGGATCTGCCGCACAGCTCTTTGAAGGCCTTCACGCCCCCCGTCAAGACCTCCGGGCGCTGGAGCGAGGCGTAGGCTCGCCGCAACCAGTCCGGGCAGGAGGGGTGCACTTCTCGTGAGGCGCGCCTGTCGAGGATGAAGAAAAGATTCAGCAAGAAGCGCTCGAGATGGAAAAGCGTGCGAGGCGCATCGGACAGGACCTCGGCCTGCGCCGCGGCGAGCCGCACCTGTTCGCTATCGAGCTCGACCGTGAGCGGCAGCAGACCCGTGCCGCCATAGAAGGACGGGACGCTCGGAAAATACCGCTTTCGGATATGCCTCAAGGTTTTGCTTCGGAAGGCCACGACAAGAAACACAAAATCATCATCTCCGACGCATTCGAACCCGTGCGCGTCCGTCGGGCGAATCAGGAGGAGGTGGTTGGCCCGGATCGGGACGGTCGCCCCATTGACCCGGTGCTCCGCTTCACCCTTCTCCACCCAGTGAATCTCCGCAAAATCATGGGCGTGCCGGCGGATCCTACCGCCTCTGGGCACGGTCACCCGTGCGAGGAGGTAGGCGTCGCCGGGCGAAGGGGCAATTTCGTCGAAACGGAATCTGTCCATGGCGGGCGGCGGCAACGGAAGCTTTTCGGAAATTGGAAGGTAGCAGGAACGCAAAAAAATCACAATCGAAGAGCCGTTTTGAGGAAGACCGGCGCGCCTACGGCGGGTAGGATGGGAGCCGTCGCCGGGCGTTCCTCCGGCCAGAAGCGCGCTCACGGATCCTTTGCAATGCATCGTTCCGGCGCCTCGCACATGCAAAAACCGGACAAGGGAGCCGACAGGAGGGCCGCGGGAGCAGGTCAGGTCTGTGTGACCGAGCCGGACCCGGAGCGCGGTGAAAGGGCGCTGAAAGCCGGAGCCGATCTTGTCCGCGATCCGCGTCTTCGGCATCCAGGGCCTGAAGCGAGCAAAGAACCGGAAGAGATCCTCTTCCGGTGGTCATTCCAACCCTCGTAGGGCGGGGGCGAGCGAAAGGAGGGGGGCATGTCCCAACAGAATTCCGGCGCAAGGGCGTCCGGCGATGTCTTCCGGTACACGTCCTGCGGATTTCACTGTTTCGACCAATGTGTCCTCAAGGTCCGCATTCGAGACGGACGGATCGTGTCCGTGGAGCCGGACGACACCATCCACCCCGGCGTGGCACGCGAGGGCGAGCACCCCGAGGCCGGGCTTGGCAGCACCTCCATGGTTCAGTACCGGCCTTGCGCCAAAGGGTATGCCATGGTGCGGGAAATCTATGATCCCAGGCGGGTGATCTATCCAATGAAACGCGTGGGGAAGCGGGGCGAAGGGAAGTTTGCGAGGATTTCCTGGGACGAGGCCCTCGACACCATCGCCCGGAAGCTGATCGAAGGGAAGGAGAAATACGGCCCGTACTCGATCCTGCACCAGCCCTACAGTTTCATGGGGTGGTCCAGCTTTCCGCTGGCGCCGTGGTTCGGTGCCGGTATTGCGGGATGGGGGGCTCACTCGACCAATGGATTTCAGGAGCCGCAAAACTGGGTATATGGGAAGGACTTGCTGGAGGGGATCTTCCGTTTTGGCCATTACGCGTTCACCCAGGACGAGACCAATATCTTCCGGTCAAAGCTGATCGTTCTCTGGGGCTTCAATCCGGTTTCGCTCATGAGCAGCAGGGTGGGACACAACCTGCTGCAAGCGAGGGAGCGAGGCATCCCCATCATCTGCGTCGAGCCCCGCTACACGCCGTCCGTGGAAGTGCTGGCGGATCAATGGATCCCGATCCGGCCCACCACGGACGCGGCCATGATGATCGCCATGGCGAACGTGTGGTTCAAGGAAGACCTATGCGACCGGCAGTTCGTGGGGAAATGGGTGGAGCGGGAGGGTCTCGAGAAATGGAAGGCGTACGTGCTGGGCATTGCGGACGGGGTCGACAAGACCCCCGAGTGGGCCGAGACCCTGTGCGGCGTGCCGGCCGAGACCATTGAGGAGTTTGCCAGGCTGTATGCGAAGAGCAAGCCGGTCAATCTGAGCGTCTCCCTCTCCATGGGCCGCCAGTTTTACGGGGAGAACGCGACCCGAGCGTCCATGTATTTGCAGGCTTTGACGGGCAATACGTTCGTTCCCGGCGGAACGGCTGCGGTCGAAACCGGGCTCTGGTGGGGCAGGACGGGCGGGGCTCTACCGATGGTAGACTGGAAGCAGGAGCCTGGGACGTACCGTGCGCCGATTCTTCTGGCCATGTACAAATGGCCGAGGGCCGTGGATTTGAGAGAGAAGCTGGATGCGGGCGAGATGAGCCCGGAGGAGTACAACAACCTGATCGGAAACCGGGCGGACAACCCGGCTCCGAACATTCAAGTGGTGATTCTGGAATCGAACAACCATGTGAACAACCTGCCCGGCATCAACCAGACCCTTCGGGCGATGAAGAAGGTGGCCTTCACCCTGGTGTTCTCCCAGTTCGCCGACTCTCCCTCGGCGCGTTACGCGGACATCCTCCTGCCTCAGATTTACAGCGCTTTCGAGGGGCGAAACGGAGGGTGCGGTCTGCTCTGGCCCCTGTTCACGACCACCATCAACCTCGGGAGCCATTTCGTCTATCGGCAGAAATGCATCGACCCGCCCGGCGAGGTGAAACCGAACGACTGGGTCTGGACCCAGATTGCCAAGCGCCTGGGTATCGCGGAAAAGTACAACCCCCGCATGGCGCACGTCCCGGACGAGAAGTGGGACGAGGCGATCGCGGAGATCTACCGGGAGACTTATGAAACATGGGCCAAGTGGGACGACATTGCCCCCCTGAACCCGCCGACCTGGGAGGAATTTCAGAAGAAGCCGGTCTTTCGGTTTCCGATGCAAGGGGAGCCCTACCATCCCCTCAAGCACGAAGTCGAGGCAGGGGCGAACCCCTTTTCAGGGACGGAGTCCGGCAAGATCGAGTTTTATTCAAAGGTGCTGGCACGGGGACCGGAGTATTTGAGAAGAAGCGAGATTCCCCCCGGCAGCGGCAAATGTTACGGCGCGGGGAAGCTTCCCCCTATGGCCCAGATGACCCTGGGAGGCAGGGGCACGTTTCACAGCCGTGAGGCCGAGCGATATCCGTTGCTGATGTCGTCCCCTCACTCCTATTACCGGGTCCACTCGTGGCTCGACAACAGCCCTTTTCTCAGGGGCGACTGCTACAGGCACGCAGTGTGGATGAATGTCGCGGATGCCAAGGCCCGGGGAGTAAAGGACAATGACCTGGTTCGGGTTCATAGCGACATCGGCGAGACGGTCCTCCGCGCCTATGTCACGTCGCGGATCGTCCCGGGCACGGTGGCCATCCATCACGGCGGGTGGTACCTGCCCGCAGAAGATTCCTCTCCGTTGATGCCGGACGGAGTCGACCAGAGAGGCGCCCCGAACCTGTTCACCCATGAAGAGGACGTGCCCAACACCGTGGTGGGAACGTTCCCCTGCAAGGGGCTTGTCCAGATCGAGAAAGTGAGGGAGAACAAATGACCCAGTACGGTTTTTTCTTCGACCAGAGCCGTTGCACCGGTTGCCAGACCTGTTCGGTGGCCTGCAAGAGCTACCACGAGCTTCCGGCCGGCCCGCTCAAGTATCTCCGAATCTACCAGTACGAGAAGGGTGCTTTTCCGGCTGTCCGGCTTCACATGCAGTGGGTGCCCTGCTATCACTGCGAGTCACCCGCCTGCGTGGACGCCTGTCCCACGCAAGCGATTTACAAGGAGGACCGCTTCGGCGCCGTGCTCATCGACAGCGAGAAGTGCGACGGCTGCCGCCTGTGCTATGACGCCTGTCCTTACGGCGCCCCGGTTTTCGAGAGCGACGACCCCGGAGCCAAGGCAAGGAAGTGCACCCTGTGCGTGGACCGGCTCGAACGAGGCGAGAAGCCCGTATGCGTTCTGGCGTGCCCGCTGCGCGCTCTGGACTTCGGGCCCTTGTCCGAGCTCAGGAAGACGTATGGACGGCTCCGGGATTTGGAGGATCTTCCGGACAGCCGGGCTACAAACCCCTGTGTCGTCTTCAGGGCCCGTCATGAAAAGCGCCGGCTCGTGCCTTACGACGAAAAGAAGGCCTTGCGCTTGTTCATGAGACGAGACCCGCTGCCGCCCATCTTCACTTCCCCGGCGGACGTCGAGGAGATTCCGGAGAATCTCGTGGGCCGGAGCCGACCGGTCATCAAACACGCATCGGCCGAGGATCTCCTGCGCTGCACGAGAAACGACGAGGGGTAGCCCCCGCCGCCCTCAAGTCTCTCCCGGGAACCGGGCCGGGCCCCGGCCATTCTTCCTGGCATGTCCCAAGGCGCGGAAATCCGGTCAGTCGGGGTTGGGCTCGAATCCCCAGACGCCTCCGGAAAACCCCGGCACGTACACCCGCCCCTCCTCGGACATGGACGTGCCCACCGAAGCGAACTCGGTCGCGCTCACGCTTTCCTCGTCGAGGGTCTGGCCCGTGGCAAGGTCCAGGACGAGAAGCCGGATCCCGAGGCGGCCGCCGGCCCTGGCCGCCACCACATAGGCGCGGTCCGTCCCTCTCTGGACCGCGATCCCCCTGGATTCCAGGTCGGGTCTTTCCCAGAGAATCTCCGCTCGGTCCCCTGCGTCCCGGAGCGCGACCAGCGGCGCGCCGATTCCCCCGGTGGGAAGGATCACGCCGCTTCGGGAAGTGCACGCGCTTCCCAGGGGAGTGTACCCGAGGTCGAAGCTCCACAGCGTGCCGCCGTCCTCTGCTGACAGAGCCAGCATGTGGTTCGCGCTGTCGTTGACGTAGAGCCGCAGGCCGTCGCCCGAGATGTCCGGGCTGGAGGCGCTGCCGCCCGCAAGGGCCTGGTTCTCCCAAAGGGGTTCGATCCGGGGCGGATCGCCCGGAACGTATCGCATGGCCACAAGGGACGTCCGACCCTCGCCCGGTCGGGAAAGGGTGAAGTAGAACACGCCGCTCTCCAGGTCGATCGAGGGCGTGTTGGCGCAAGGGCAGTTTCCTTCGGAGGAGCCGCTGCCGCAATCGAGATAGTCGAGAAACCCGGGTTCGTAAGAAAGGTCCGGCAGGAGCACATAGGGCTCCGTGACCGGCTCTCCCGTATCCCGCCTGAGCGCGTAAATGCGCCCGATGTGGGTGATGAAGAACAGATGGCCGTCGGGCGTGAACTGGGCGCTCAGGGGGAACCCGACGATCGGCGTCTGCCACCGGTGGCGGCCGTCGGAGGCGAAGGAATGCATGGCCCGGTTGTCTCCCAGGTACACGTTGCCGTCCCGGTCGATCGTGGGCGAGGAGGCGATCGCGGCGTCGTTGACGCGGTCGCTGCACCAGAGGATGTCGCCCGTTGCGCCGTCGAGGGCGAAGAAGTGGCAGGGATCGCCCCGAAGATCAAGGCCGACGCCCACGTACACGTTGCCCTCCGGCCCCACGGTCGCCGCGGCCGCGATGAACTTCCCTTGCAAGGCGTGAAAGGTCGGGGACACGCCGGCAGGCCCGGAGGTGTCGCTCGAATCCGAGTTCCGGTTGTCGTGATGGATCACGGGCCAGCCCCGATCCGGGTAGGCGCACGACAAGGAATGACCGGACGATTTGCCGCTCCGGTCAGAGCCGCAGCCCGGGCAAAGGATCTGGACCTGCACGGCGGCAAGGCACGCGGCGATCAAGAGAAATCTCTTCTTCATGCCTTTGAACTCCTCGCGAAGGGAAAATCCCTCTGGGCGAGTGATCATAGCGGATGGGCGCGCCTGGGAACAACCCCGCCCCGTTTTCTTGACAGTCCATGGCCCTGCCGATAGCCTGACCTCATCCGAAAGAAGCTTCCGATTCCCATTTCCAGGTGAAATAACCTGCAGGAGGACCGGCTATGGGTTACTGGACGCAGGAGTATCTGTTGCAGACCTTCGGGGGCCCTCTGGTGGAGGCGGAATTCATATGGGACATGGCCAGCGCCTTTTTCGTCCCAAAGGTCTTCATGGGCTACAACCTGTTCCTGGACAGGCCGGGCCTCCTGCCCGATGCGGTCGATTACATCGCGCGCGAGTGCCCGAACAAGAAGGCATTCCTTGTCACGGACGACTACGCCGTGCAATTCGTGAAGAAGGTGACCGGCCCTTACGAAAAGAGGCACGGGATCCGGTTCGAGGTGTGGGACGGGGCCAAACCGGATTGCCCGATCGACACGGTTTACGCCTGTGCGGAGAAGATGAGGGCATGGGAGCCCACCCTGATCTTCGGGCTTGGGGGAGGCTCCTCCATGGACACGGCCAAGGGCGCCTGGCTCGTCTACGAGCACCCGGAGATCGACTTGACCCAATGCGGCCCTCTCTCCCCGATGAACCTCCGCACCAGGGCCAGGCTCGTGGCCATCCCGACGACGAGCGGCACCGGATCGGAGATGTCGCCCACGGCGGTCCTATCGTGGCCCAAGGACGGCGTGAAGATCGGAACCTCGGGCGCTCTGCCCGAGTTCGTTCCGGATTTCGCCCTGCTCGACCCCACGCTCACGGTGGGTATGCCGGCCGCGCTGACCGCCGGCACGGGCGGGGACGTGCTTGCCCATGCCATCGATGCCTTCCTGGTGCCCAAGGCCAATGAGCTTTGCCAGTGCATTGCGCTCAAGGCCATTCAGATGGTCTTCGAGTGGCTGCCGCGGGCCTACAGGAACGGGAAGGATCTTTACGCGAGGGCCAAGATGCAGCTTGCGGCCTCCATGGCCGGCATCCCCCTCGGGATGGCCGGGTCCGGGATCTCCCACGCCATGGGCCAGACCGTGGGCGGGCTCTTCCACGTGCACCACGGGGTGACGGTCATCCTGTTCATCCCCTACGAGCTGCAGATCTACTCGAGGGCGACCGATCGCTATCTGGAGCTGTGCGACGCCCTGGGGGTGAGGGACAAGGGGTCGGACGAGAAAAGTCTTCTGAACCTGATCGACAAGATCCGGGGATTGATGAAGGACCTCGGCATCCCGATCAGCCTCAAGGAGGCCGGCATATCCAGGAGCGAGCTGGATTCGAAAATGGAAGAGATCGTCAGGAACACCAAGGCGGATCCGGCCTCCTGGTTCAACTGGTACGAGTGCACCCCTGCCCAGTGGAGGGATGTCTACGAGCACGCCTATGACGGAACGCTTCTCGACCTCAAATCGGACCCCTGGAGGTGAGGCATGAAAGGCTTTCATGGGAAATACCTGCATGTGGATTTGAGCCGGAGGGAAATCCGGGATCTCCCTATCAGCGATGAGGATCAGAGGCTCTTTATCGGCGGTTCAACGCTGGCGGCCAAGATCCTGTACGATTATGTGAAGCCGGGGATGGATCCCCTCGCGCCCGAGAGTCCGCTCCTGTTCTGTGGAGGACCCTTGACGGGCTCGAACATCCCCATGACGAGCCGGGCCTCGGTGTGCGCGATCTCGCCCGTGACAGGCATCTGGGGAGAGGCCACCACCGGCGGCAAGTTCCCGGCCCGGCTGAGGGGCGCGGGCTACGACGGCATTCTGGTGACCGGCAGGTCCGATGCGCCCGTCTATCTTTACGTGAAAGACGGGAAGGCCGACCTGAAAGACGCCTCGAAGATCTGGGGCAAAGATACGTACGAGGCCCAGGCGTTGATCGAGAAGGACCTCGACGCCAAGGCGCTGGGCATCGCCCTGATCGGCCCGGCCGGCGAGTGCATGGACAAGCTCGCCAACGTGATGAACGATGAGGGCCGGGCGGCCGGAAGATGCGGTCTGGGGGCGGTCATGGGCTCGAAGAACCTCAAGGCCGTCGCCGTGTCCGGAACCCGGAAACCGGAAGTGGCCGACCCCGACAGACTGAGCGATCTGAGCAAAGAGGCCCGCGACTACATCCGGGGGGACGCGAACACCAACGCCTTCATGCTCTACGGGACCAACATGTGGATGGACATGGGCATGCGGCTCGGGGACGTGCCGGCGAAGTATTTCACGAAGAGCGTTTTCCCGGCGAAGAAGCTGACGGGTCAGACCTTCATGAGGACCTACAGCATGACCAACTACGCCTGTTACGGCTGCCCTGTCGGATGCGGAAGGGTGGTGCAGAACTTCAGCAAGGACATCCCGCAGGTCGACGGCCCGGAGTACGAGACCACCGCGGCATTCGGGCCCCTCTGTCTCAACTTCGATATCGACTCGGTCGTCATGGCCAATCACCTCTGCAACGTCAACGGCATGGATACCATCTCCACCGGCGTCGCGATCGCCTTCGCCATGCATCTCTATGAAAAGGGCGTGCTCGCCAAGGAAAAGGCGGGCATGGAGATCAAGTGGGGGGACGGCAAAACGGTCGTCAGACTCGTCGAAATGATGGTCAAGAAGGAGGGCATCGGCGCGCTCCTCGCCAAGGGAGTGAAGAAGATGGCCGAGGAACTCGGCGTCGACCCGGACGAGGCGGCCCACGTGAAGGGCCTTGAGATCCCCATGCACGACGCCAGGGCCTATGCGGGCATGGCCGTCTCTTACGCGGTCGGGCCGCGGGGCGCCTGCCATCAGAAGGGCAACTTCCACAACTGGGAGATGCCCACCTTCCTGGTCGGCGCCGAGGTCGGGCTCGCGGCCGGGGACAAGAACGAAAGCAAGGGCAAGGGCGCCCAAGCGGCCAAGGTTCTCGCCTTCAATGAACTTTACAACAGCTTCACCCTGTGCCAGTTCTCCCCGCTCACCGCCGGCATGATCGCCTCCCTGTTTGCAAGCGTGACCGGCTGGGATTTCCAGCCCATGGACATCCTCACCTTCGGCGAGAGATCCCTGAACCTCAAGAGGGCGATCAACAACCTCCTGGGCATATCCCGCAAGGACGACAAGCTGCCGAAGATCGCCATGCAGGCGCTCTCCGAGGGCTCCACGGCCGGCCGATCGCCCGATCTGGAGGGAATGCTACGGGAGTACTATGCTGCGAGCAATTGGGACTGGAATACGGGCAAACCGTCGAAGGAAAAACTTCTCGAGCTGGGCCTGCGCCGGGCCGCACAGGATCTCTGGGGCTGATTCGTCAAGATCAAGGGTATCCCCCTTGGCATCATCCCCTGCGATGGCCTGTGGCGTTCGTTCTTTCCGGACACCGTGTTTCCGCCGGAGGCAACCCCGAACGAGATGCCGCGCTCGTGGCAGATCGAGCGCCGCCCGCCGCAATGGCCGGCCGGTTCCGGCGCTGTTGCAGACGCTCGTTGCTACGTGACAAACCTCACAGAGCCCGCAGCCCGGTTCCTTTTCGTTCTCCCCCGGTCCTCGACCGCAAGCTCCGCATAGCTTTCGTCCGCTCCCTACAAGAACAAGAGAACCCCGGGAGCCTTTCGGTGGGCTTGTCAAGAACTTAGTTGAAATTCTTTTGGAGGCTCCCCGACCATTCTTC
>CAYLMK010000019.1:0-106038 GCA_964384945.1 uncultured Thermodesulfobacteriota bacterium
TCTTTCCACAGGGGAGCCTCCCTTTCAATTTCAACTAAATTCAGGATATCACCCTTTCGGTCCCGCAAGCGTCGCAGCGAATACGGGCGAAACCCGCGTGCAAGTCGCCACCACTGCGAGGCCCCCGCCAGGACGACGACGAACCGCCGGGCCCGCTCCCGCTTCTTCCGGAGCCTCCTTCTCGAGGCAGAACACCAGAGCCATCTTGTAGGCCATGCGGATAGGGACCGTTACCTGACATGGTGAACCAGGGGAAGGCGGTTGGGATCGTTCCGGGTGCTGACAAGGACGGCGGGAGCGCGTGGTGCGGCGAGGTTCAGCCGGATGCTCGGGCCTCCTTGTATCGGACTCCGGGCAAGTCCCGGAAATCAATGTCTTGTGTCCAGATCTCGGCGCCTTCGAGTTGACCGGTTGCGTAGATGAAGCTGTCGGCCATCGGAAGCTTGTGCCTCAGGCTCACGAGGGCGGCCCGGAGGTCGATTTCCTCGCTCAGCGCAACGACTCGTCCCTGTTTCATCTGAGCGATCGCCTGGAGCGCCCTCGCCTCATCGGCAACATGGTGCACCTTTCTGAATACTTCGTAGAGGCAAACCACGGAGACGACCAGCCTGCCCGTGTCTTCTATGGGCTTGGCGAAGTAGGAAGCGTTTGCTCCCCCGAAGAAGTACTCAATCCACCCGGAGGTGTCGACCAAGTTCATGCTCGATCCTCCTTGTCCCTCTTGAACGTAGGGTCGAGTCCCTTGAGGAATCCCTTCATTTCGGACATGGGTCGGACAGGAATGAGTTCGATGCGATCGTCGAAGCTGATGACCTGGAGCCTCTCTCCGGGGCGCAGGCCGATGCGCTCGCGCACGCGCTTTGGGATGACGACTTGAAACTTGGGAGATAGTATTACGGTATCCATATCGACCCCCTTTTTGTATTACGTGTATCCAGGTCGATATGCGGCTGTCAATTCTGCGAGCACGACCCAGGCCGTCCGAATGCTGAAGCTCATCTGCGCGGCGCAAGCCGCGTCGGCATAGGGGAGCTAAGGCAAGGGTTCTCTTCGGCGCGACGCTCGTGTCAGTCTGAGGGGATTCTTCGGCGGCGGCTACCCGGAGGAGTGCGGCGGCGTGGGGGGGCGATTTCCGGCACCGCGGGCCACCTTTATTTGCGAAGCCTTGTCGTTTACAATCGAGCCGCCGTTCAGCCAGGCACAGGAGTGAGACGCAGAAAGGGAGTTCCGTCGATGGACAAGAAACTGGTGGACAAGATTCTCCGGGACGGAAAGATCGACAAGGTCGAGATGAAGGTCATTGCCGGCTTCGTTGCAAACTCGAGCAAGCTTTCCAAGGAAGACAAGCTCTGCCTTCGGGAGATCTTTACGAAGATCCATTCCGGCGAAGTGACCCTGGCATTCTAAAAGGCCGCCGGGAGAGGAAGCCATGGAGGTCCGAAACCCGGTTCCGACGGGCACTCTCCAGGTCCGCCGCTTCCTCCGGATCGCGCGCTCGGTCGCGGGCGGCATCCCGCCGTGGGTCTACCTCTACCGATGCTTGCTCTATCAGAGGAAACTTCGAAGCGTCCACCGCACCCTTCACAGAAGATCCTGGACCGGCCCGGTCGACACCGCCCGGCTGCCGGACAACTCCGCCGACTTCGCGCACCTGACCTTCTCCTACAAGGGCCTCGACGAGGTGAAGGCGATGATCGCCGAGAGGGTCCCCCTCGTCCTCATCACCTGGCACCAGGGCGCCTGCGGCCGCAACTACGGCATCGCGCGGGCCCTCCCGGAGACGGCCATCTTCACCCGCGAGACCTTTCAATACGGGAAGGTCTTCTCCCACTCCATGCTCCGGGCGAAGGGCCTGAGCCTCGTGAAGATCGAGCGGTTTCTACGGGAAGGTCGGCCGATCAAATACTCCATCGACGGAATCCCGCTCGGGGCGACCGTGCGCCTGCCGGTTCTGGGGGTGCCTTGCGACCTGTCCACGGCCCCGATCCGGGTCATGAGATCCGTGGAGGGGGTGCGGCTCGTCCCTCTGACCGCCTACTACCGGAAAGGGTTCGCCGTCGACCTCATCTTCCATGCCCCCTTTCCGCCGCCCGAGCGGCTGCCCGGGATGTCGGATCGCGATGTCCTGGCGGCGCTGATCTCCTTCCTCGAGCGCGACCTGATGGAACAGGGCCCCGAGCAGATTCGCTGGAGGTTCTTCGGGCACAGGGAGCGGCTCGCGAAGAAGCCCTGATGCAGCGCCTCCAACGCGGCTTGACTTATGTTGCGACCTGAAAAGCCATCGTTCCTGTCAGTCTTCGAGGAAGGCCCGGAGGACCTTGCCGTTCGCATCCCGTTCGAGCCGTTCGTGGACGTCCACGCGCGCCGGCACCTTGTAGGGAGAAAGATTCTCCCGGCAGATTTCGATCACCCTGGCCCTGCTTACAAGGGAGGGGTCGGCCTCGACCACGGCCCGGACGATGGCCAGTCCGGCACGCCGCCCCTCGAGAACGATGACGTCCCTGACCGGCAGCCTGTTTCGGATGACCGACTCGACTTCGAGCCGGTCCACCTTGTAGCCCCCGATATTGATGACGTCGGAACGCCCCAGGACGTAGAGGCGGCCCTTGTCGTCCACGTACCCCAGGTCCCCCGGGAACACGAAGCCCCTGCGGAAGGTTTCGGCCGTGGCCTCGGGGTCCCCCGGGTAGGCGTCGCTCGCCGCCGGGCTGCGGATTCCGACACGACCCGTTTCCCCCGGCTGAAGGGGATTGTCGTCCTCATCGAATATACCGATCTCCACCCCCTTGTAGGGGCGGCCGACTCGCGCCTCTTCGTAGCCGCCCTCCATGTCGATCGTGGCGCTCAGGGTCTCGGTGGATCCGTACTGCTGGCAGACAGGCACACCGAACCTCTCCCCGAAGGCTTCGGCGGCGGCCTTGCCGAGCCGCCCCGAGGAAACGATGCAGAACTTCAGGCTCCGGAACGCCTCTTCATCCCCGTCCGAGAGCGCGCAGGATCCGAGGATTTCGATCATGGGCGGGGTGGCCAGGAACACGGTCGGCCGGTCCCGGCGGGCCGTCTCGAGCACCGGCGCCGGCAGGAACCGGGGCAGGACCGAGACGCATCCACCGAGAAAGAAGGCGGCCAGGAAGTTCAAGGCCCCGTAAGAGTGGTGGAGGGGTGCAACCGCAAGGAACACCTCCGTGCCTTCGAGTCCCAGGGTCTCGCAGAAATGCCCGCAATCCTCCAGGATGTTGGCCTCGGTCTTCAGCATCGGTTTCGGCCGCCCCGTGGAGCCCGACGAGAACTGTCTGGTGAAGACCCCCGCTGGTGTCCACGGCTCGGTCTCGACCCTCGGGACGTGACCCCTGCGTTTCCAGAGGCAGGCGCCTTCCGCAGGATCCATCCCCGGAACGTGCAGCATTTCCAGACAACGGGGCAAGGCGGCCCCTTCGGGCGCGACGAGCAGCCGAATTCCGGAGCCGGCGAACATTCCCTCGGCCTCGGCCGGGGTCGCGGCCGCTCCGAGAGGCACGACGATGCCGCCGGCTTCGAGCACACCGAAGTACCAGCAAAGGTACGCGATCGAATTGGGGAGCGCCAGGGCCACCTGCACGCCGGGGCCGACCCCGGTCCCCTTGAGCGCCCCGGCAACCGCAGCGGTCCGCGCACCGAGATCCCGGTAGCTCAGGCTTCGGTCCCGTGAGATCACGGCCGTCCTTCCGCCATGCCTTTCCGCACCGCGGCGGACGAGATCGCGGGGCGACCTGAGACTCATCTGCCCTCTTCCCCTCCCATCGGCCGGTCAGGTCCGAGCCGCTCAGGCGCCACGCCCCCCGCCCCTTGGCACAGGAGTGCGGCAAGGGCGTGGATGTCCTCGAAGGCGCTCTCGATCGTTTCGTAGTCGAAACGAACGTTGAACTCCCTTTCGAGATCGTTGACCAGGTTCAGCAGGGTCAACGAATCGATCGAGAGCGCCGTCAGGATCGGCTCGCCGGAAAGGACGGCATCGACCTCCTGCTCCTTTTCGACAAAGCGCAGGAAGACCTCCCGGATTCGATCTCTGATCTCTTCTTTCATGCCCGGATCCCCTCGGACCTTCGAGAATACCCCTCCGACCGACCCTTGCTCCAAGGAAGCGGCTTGAGCAGAATCGGGCAGACATGAACACGGGATGGCTTCCGCTTCCCGCGGCGGCCTTGCCCGCTTCACGGGGCCTTCGCTTCCCGCCCCTCCTCTTCGCCGGAACGCCTGGGCCGGATCCTGACCAGCAGATCGCCTCGCGCCACCTGCTGGCCCGGCCGGACCCCGAGGTCGCGCACAGCGCCCTCGAGGGGGCTCACGACCCGGTGCAGCATCTTCATCGCCTCGAGCACGAGCAGCAGGTCCCCTTCGCGCACCCGGGCCCCGGCCTCCACCTTGAGATCGACCACGACCCCGGGCGCCGACGCCCGGAGTTCGCCCATCTCGGCCAGGGAGGCGATCTCCTCTGCGGTGAGTTCGGTCTTGCGGGCCGGGCCGGTCTGCGCCTCGGGCTCGTGCAGGAAGGGCTCCGGGTGGTGATCCACGATCAGGTAGGTCAGGGTGCCACCGGTCTCGGTCGGATGGCTCGGGCCGATGACGATCTGGTGGTGCTTGCCCGAGAAATCCCGGAAGGACACCGCCTCGCCCGGCTGAAACCCGCCCTTGCGGAACCATACCTCGGGAGGGAGCACGTAGGTCTTGCCGAACTTCTCCTCGAACTTGAGGAACTCGACCGCGTCCCGGGGATGCTGCAGGTAGAGGACCAGTTCTTCGACCTGCGCGTGCCTGCCCAGGGCCTCCTCGAGCTTCTCCCGCTCGGCATCGATCTCGATCGGCTCGCATGCCTCGGCGCCTCCCTCGTCGTCGAGGGTCCTCTTCCAGTCCGGCCCGAAGACCGCCCGGTAGATCTCGTCGGCCGGCCGCCGGAAGGGGAAGGGGCCGTAGCGGCCGAGCAGGAGTCGCTTCAAGTCCTCGGAGGCCTGCTCGTAGCGCACCCCGGTCAGGGTGTGACTGACGGCCGTCGTCCAGAGGATCTGGGAGCCGGGGGTCACGCTCCAGAAGTTGCCCAGCTCCCGGTGCACCCTGGGCAGCTCTTTCATCAGGATCTCGGGCATGCGCTCCAGGAACCCGCCCTTGACTGCCTGCTCGAAGCTCGAGCCCATGGCCCCGCCCGGAAGCTTGTGGATGTGCACCGTGGGATCGAATCCCTTGAACTGCGACTCGAACTCGGCGTAGGCCGGCCGGATCCGCTTGAGCTTCTCGCTCGCCGCGATCAGGGCCTCCGGGTCGAGGCCCGCTGCCTCGTAGCCCTCCTCGGCCAGGGTCTGCACGACCGTGAGGGCCGGCGGCGGCCCGAAAAAGCCGGTCATCCCGTGGTCGGCGGCATCGACGATCCTGGCCCCGGCTCGCACCGCGGCCACGATCCGTGCCGTGTCGTTCCCGTCCGTGTTGTGGCCGTGGTAGTGGATCAGGAGGTCCGGGAAGGCCGCGAGCAGAGAAGCGACCAGCCGGTGGATTCGAACGGGGGTTCCGAGCCCGGAGTGGTTCTTGACGGCAAGGAGTATATCCGGGCCGGTCACGTCGAGGATTTCCCTGACCTTGCGCACGTAATATTCGTCCGTGTGCTCGGGCCCGGTAGAGAAACAGACCGCAGGCTCCAGGTACTTGCCGGCGCGCCGGACCTCCTCGAAGACCGGGATCATGTTGGGCACGTGGTTCAGGAAATCGAACACCCTCCAGACGTCCACGTACGGGGCAAAGGCCTGTACGGTGAGCCGGACCACGTTCTCCGGATACGGCCGGTAGCCAAACAGGTTCACGCCCCTGCACAGGGTCTGGAAGAGCGTGCGGGGCATGCGGCTTCGGAGCAGCCGCAGCCGTTCAAAGGGGTTGATTTGCTTGCGCAGCATATCCACGTGGACACTGGCCCCGCCCGTGATCTCCAGGGAGAAGAGCCCCGCCGCGTCCCGATCCTCGGCCACGGCGAGATCCGTGTGCGGGAGGACCCGGTTCTTGAAGTCCGACTGCGAGAGGTCCCGGGCCGTGTTCGTGAGGAAATAGCCCCTGGTGTTCCTGAGGAGCCGGATACCCTCCTCCACGGGCACGGCCGGCGTGATGCGATGCTCCATCTGCCTTTCCCCGCACCCCCGCCTCGCCTCAGACGGCAAAGGGGTTGTGCTTTCGGTGATGGATCTCGGCCAGAAGACCGGCGATCTTGGCCTCCTCCCGGTCGTCCCGGCCGTAGTCGAAAAGCTCCGGGTGTCGGTCCAGGTAGCCGGTGTCGAACTCGGCCCTCCGGAACTCCTCCTCGTCCACGAGCCGCCTGTAGAAGGGAATCGTGGTCTTCGGCCCCACGATGACGAAGTTCCGAAGCGCCCGGGCCAGCCGGCTCGTGGCCTCCGCCCAGGTGAAGCCGTAGACCGTGAGCTTGACCAGGAGCGAATCGTAATCGGCCGGAATCGTGTAGCCCTGGTATACGAAACCGTCGAGCCGGATCCCGGGGCCGCCCGGCGAGAGGTAGACCGACACGGTCTTCCCGCTCTCGGGCGCGAAGTTCTGCCGGGGGTCCTCTGCGTTGATCCGCATCTCCACGGCGCAGCCTCGGCAAAAGACATCCTTCTGCTCGATGTCCAGGGGGAGCCCGCGGGCCACGCGGATCTGGCGCCTGACGATGTCGATCCCGGCGGTGATCTCGCTCACCGTGTGCTCCACCTGCAGGCGGGTGTTGATCTCAAGGAAATAGAAGGACCCGTCGGGCTCCACCAGGAACTCGACCGTGCCTGCATTCCGATACCCGGCCTTCTTGGAGAGCAGGAGGGCAGCCTCGCAGAGCCGGGCCTCGACCTCGGCCCCCACCATGCCGGGCGCCGCTTCCACGAGCTTCTGGTGCCGCCGCTGGATGGAGCAGTTGCGCGTGCCCAGGTGGATCGTCTCGCCGAGCGAATCGGCCAGGATCTGCACCTCCACGTGCCGGGGCCGGACCAGGCCCTTCTCCAGGTAGAGCCTTTCGTCTCCGAAGGCCGACCTCGCCTCGCGCTCCGCCAGGGGCATCTGCTCGGCCATCTCCCGGGCGTTCTCGATCCTGCGGATCCCGCGGCCGCCTCCGCCTGCGGCCGCCTTGAGCATGAGCGGGTAGCCGTGCCGGTCCGCAAACACCCGGGCGGCCGCGAGGCCCGGATCGCCGGCAGGCAGGATCCCGCTGCCCGGGATCACCGGAACCCCGGCCGCCCCGGCCAGGGTTCGGGCCACGGTCTTGTCCCCCAGGTCCCGGACGACCCCGGACGGCGGCCCGATGAACACCAGGCCCTCCTCCTCGCAGGCCCGGGGGAATTCCGGGTTTTCGGCCAGGAACCCGTAACCGGGATGCACGGCCTCGCAGCCGCTCACCCGGGCCGCCCAGATCACGCGGTCGATGTCCAGATAGTCCTTGCGGGGCCCGGGGCCGATCCAGACCGCCTCGTCCGCCACCCGGATGTGCCGGGACTCCTGATCCGGCGTTTCGTAGACGGCCACGGCCCGCAGGCCCTCCTCCTGCACGGCCCGGCAGATCCGGATCGCGATCTCGCCCCGGTTGGCCACCAGAACCTTCTGAAAGGGCCTCGTTTCCATGTCTCCTCTTCCTTCCCGGCTGTCGCTTCCTCGTCTCTGCGGGCCTCTGGCGGCGGCGGACCTTCGCATGGCGCCGCGCAGGCCTTGCCCGATTCCCGCCTGTGCCGGGCGCTGCTTTCGAACGGGATGGAAGATGTCGAGGGAGGCCGCGAAGGATTCAATGCCCGCAGGGGGAAAAGTATAGGCTTGCGGCAGGCATGGGTCAACCGGCCGGGGAAGGCGAACGCGGCCATCATTGACAATCGCCGAAGCACGGGTGTATTCAAGCCCTGTGCAAGCCCTGTGACAAAACCAGGAGGCAAGGAGGACGGCTCATGCGTTCACTGCTAGCGGTCATGATGCTGATAATGCTTCTGGCGCCCGCCGCGACCGGTTGGGGGGCGGACATCGTGGGAACGTGGAAGACAGAGGACAACCAGGCCCTCAAGCTCAGCTATCGGGACGACAACCACATCCGAATGGACACCGCGCCGGACAGCTACATCCTGGTTTGCGGGAGCAAGGCGTACTTGCTGAACCGCGTCCAGGGCAAGTGGCAGGCCAGCGACCTGGACCAGATGGTGGCCATGATGAAGCAGATGTTCGGAAAGGGAGACCTCGACCCGCAGGCCCTCGCAGAGGTCAAGCCTCGCTTCGAACCCACGGGGCGCACCGAGACGATCGCCGGCTTCAAGGGAGAGGTCTACGAGGTCACCTACACAGGCGCCGACGGCAAGGAGGAGCAAACCGAAGTGGCGCTGTGCAAGGACCCCGATGTGAAGCGGCTCAACCAGGGCTGGAGCAGCCTGGCCTCCCGGCTGGCGCAGATGCTGGGCCGGGATACGGCCGAGGCCCTCAAGCAGGCCACAAAGGCCTCGATGGAGCAGGGACTGGGCGGCATGCTCCGCACCGGGAACGAGATGGTCCTGCAGAGCCTGGAGAAGCCCTCCCTGAGCGCCTCCCACTACGAGCTGCCGCCGGGCGTGGAGATGGTGAACATGGGCGAGACGGGAGCGGAGGCCGTAGGCCCGGCAGGCGGCGCGGCGGGCCGGAAGAAGGCATACGGTGAGGACCTTGCCACGGACGCGGCCGACGAGGTCCGCGACACGGCGGAAGAAGGGGCCCGCGAGATCAAGGACGAGGCCAAGGAGGAGGCCAAGGACTCCATGAAAGAGGGTATGCGAAAGGCGATCGAGGGACTCTGGTAGAAGAAGCGAGCGATCAGTCCTTCGGATACAGTTCCTCGATCTCCTTGGCGTACTTCTGGGCTACGATCTTCCGCTTGACCTTCATCGTGGGCGTGAGTTCTCCGGTGCCCTGGGACCACTCGGCGGCCAGCAGCTTGAACTTCCGAATCTGCTCCACGCGGGCGTAATCCTTCATCTGCAGCTCGATTTCCTGCTCGAAGAGCTTGTATACCTCGGGCTTGCCGATGAGGTCCGACCGGTCCGAAAAGGAAAGGCCCTGTTCCCTGGCCCAGGTCTCCAGGACGGGAAAGGAGGGCACGATCAGGGCGGCCAGGTACTTGCGGTTGTCCCCGATCACGGCCACCTGTTCGATGAAGGAGGAGAGCAGCAGCGAATTCTCGATGTTCTGCGGGGAGATATTCTTGCCTCCCGATGTGACGATGATGTCCTTGATCCTGCCCGTGATCTTGAGGTAGCCGTCCGCGTCGATCTCGCCGATGTCCCCGGTGCGGAAGAAGCCGTCTTCGGTGAAGGCCTCCCGCGTGGCGGCCTCGTTCTTGTAGTAGCCCTTCATCACCTGCGGCCCCTTGATCAGCACCTCGCCGTTCTCGGCGATCTTGACGATCGTGTCCTTGACGGCAGGCCCGACCGTGCCCGGCTTGATGAGCGTGGGCTTGTTGCCGTGGGTGACCGGCGTGGTCTCGGTGAGCCCGAAGCCTTCGAGAACCTTGATCCCCATGCCCAGGAAAAACTCGGCGTCCGAGACGGACAGCGGCCCGCCTCCCGAGATGGCCGCGTGCAGGCGGTCCATGCCGAGGGCCGCCTTCATCTTGGAGAAGACCAGCTTGTCGGCCAGCGCGTACTTGAGGGCGAACAGGCCGGCGCGAGGCTTGTTGCGGCAGACGTAGGGCAGGTTCTCCCGGGCCACGCCCATGGCCCATTCGAAGATCTTCCTCTTCAGCGGCGGCGAGATCGCCGCCTTGGCCGTGACCCCGGCATGCACCTTTTCGTAGATGCGGGGCACGCTCACCAGAAAGGTGGGCCGGATCTCCTGGAAGTTCTCCAGCAGCTTGTCCACGCTCTCGGCAAAGGCGACTTTGTGCCCGAGGAAGATCGGGGTGTAGTAGCCCACCGTTCTCTCCAGAGAGTGGGCCAGGGGCAGGAAGGACAGGAAGGTGTGGTCGCCGGACAGGAAATCCGGGTCCACCGCCTGCAGTTGATTGACGTTGGAGACGAAGTTCTTGTGGGTGAGCATCACCCCCTTGGGATTGCCGGTGGTTCCCGAGGTGTAGATGATGGTGGCCACGTCTTCCATGTCGATGGGCTTGATCCGCCGGTCGAACTCTTCCTTGTTCTTCGCCGCCGCGCCCTCCCGAAGGGCGGCCTGGAGCGTGACCACGCCGGCAGGCAGCGGGTCGATATCGTCGAAAACGATGATGTCGCCGAGATTGGGGAGTTTCTCCTTCGCGGTCAAAATCTTCTGCAGATGCTCCCGGGTTCCGGCGAAGCATTTCTTGGTGTCGGAGTTGTCGATGATGTAGCGGCACTCCTCTGCAGAGTTGGTCGCGTAGATGGGCACATTGACCGCCCCGACCGAGATGATGGCCAGATCGGCCACCCACCATTCATAACGGTTGGGCGAGAACAGGGCCACCTTGTCGCCCGGCTGAACGCCCCGGTTGATGAGAAACATCCCCAGGTCCCGCACCATCCCGTTGATTCGATTCCAGGAAATCTCTTCCCACACGTTCTGCTTGTTTTTCACCAGGACCAGGGTCTTCTCTCCGTACTGCTCCGCCCTGTTCTGGAAAATGGCGCCCATCGATGTCTCGGCAAACCGTGCCATAGGAACCTCCTCGGCTCTGACGTGAGCCTCCCCTTGGGAGGTGATTGTTCGTACATGTGCGGCGTTTCCGGAGTCGGCGGGTAAAGACTATCACAAAAGAAGCGTGCGGTGAAACAGGCAAAGACTCTAGAGAATTTGACAATATCTTAGAGTATCGTCCATCATGATCGAGGCAAGAACGCGGCACGCGGTTTGATGCTTTCGTCGGGGGCGACCCTGTCCGGCCGATGTCTAACATCCTCAACATGCGGGAATGAAAACAAGATGCGACCACAATGTGCCGACGATCCGGGGGCAGCAGGAAGGCCGGGATCAGGGCATGAGAACTCCCGTCATGTTCGCCGCGCAGAGGCTGCCCGCGACGAGAGACCCCTCATGTCGACCCCGGTCCGGCGCAGCCGACACCTGCGGCTGCTCCCGGGGCTGCCCGGCGGACCGGACGCGGGCCTTGGCGCTCACCGGAGGGCAATTCCCTTGAGGCCCCGGCAGAGCATTCCGAGGGCCGGCCTCGTGCGGGTGATCCTCCTTCTGGCGACCGCTTTCATCGTGACGGCGGGCGCCGCACACGCGCAGGCCCTCTCCCAGTCGTCCGACCCCTTTCAGCGCATCTTCGCGCGCCTCTACAACTACGATTTCGCCGGGGCGCACAGCCTGCTCGACCGGCAAATGGAGGCCGACCCGGAACACCCTCTCGTCTACTCGGTCAGGGCCGTGGCCCACCTCTTCTCGGAGATGGATCGGCTGAACATCCTGGAGGCCGACTTCTTCCTGAACGACGACAACATGGTGGACGGGCACGGCCATCGGCAAAAGCCCGACCCGGAGGTGAAGCGGGCGCTCCTGGCCGCGCTGGACCAGGCCAGGACGAAATCGCTTACGCGCCTGTCCGTGGATTCCAACGATCGAACGGCGCTGTTCGCGATGTGCATGACGTCCGGCGTCGCCGCCGACTACGCTGGGTTCGTTGAGCGGCGGCAATGGAAAGGGGTCTCGCTGTCGCGCAAAACCAACAGGTACGCGCAGCAACTGCTCCGCCTGGATCCGCCGGTCTACGATGCCTACACGAACGTGGGCTCCTGCGAGTACGTAATCGGCAGCCTGCCGTTTTTCATCCGCTGGTTCGTGCGGTTCGAAAATATCGAAGGCAACAAACAGAAAGGCATCGAGGCGCTGAATCTCGTCGCCCGGCACGGTGCCTACTACGGCCCGTTTGCCCGCATCCTGCTGGCCGTCGTCTCGCTTCGCGAGGGCAGGCAGGAGGACGCGCGCAAGATCTTGGCGCAGCTCTCGCTGGAGTACCCCGAGAACACGCTGATAACTCGCGAGCTGTCCAGGATCACCGACCGCATCGACTCGAAGACGGCCCGGCGGGAGTAAGCGGGCGGGCCCGTCTCCTTCCCGGAGCGGCGCAGGGCTCGCGTAACGGGCAAGCCGTTGAGGGGTTTTTCTCCCGTGGACCGCTCCCTGCCTCTATCGTACACCCCCGAACTCTGAGCGTATGCCGGATCCCGTTCGGGTCCGCACCTCTTCTCCGGCGTACCTTGTGCCGCTGCCAAGCCTGCTTCCAAGGCGTTCGCCGCAAGCTACTTGACCTCCGGGGGAAAAATCTTCCGCTGAACCTGTGGTTTTTCCCGGGAGACGGCATTCTGTGACCGGATCTGTCAAAACTTTCGGGGAGAATGCGGCGAAGGGCGTGTCCGGGCCTCCGTCCAGCCCCTCGCCCCGGGGATGCGAAATCGATAAACTCTCCAGGGGCCCATGTCGGCTTCCCGTGAGCGCCCCTGGATTCCGGGTCAAGCCCGGAATGACGAAAACAGCCTGCAACGGAGGAACGAGGAATGAGTCGCCTCGTGAATGGACACCCGCAACGGCCTCGGAAACCGAATCCAGGTTTGGGCACAGCCGCGGAGCAGCCGTTTCCTGAGCAAGGGGGGGCCGGGCCGATGCGGCTGAATCGTCTGACATCGTGGGTACGTGACATCTGCCGGGAGCAGGTGCCGGCCGAGAAGTGGCTTCTGGCCCCTTCGCTGCGGGTCGGCCACCAGTGGCTGGATACGGTGGCCCGGTCCGGCACGCCCGTGGTGAACGTGCGGGTGAAGACCCGTCGGAGCCTGGCCCTGGAGCTGGCCGCGGCCGAGATGAGCCGGCAGGGGCTGCGTTATCTGCAGGGGGTGCGCAGGGAGATCCTCATGGACGGGGTGTTCGCGGGCCTGAGGCGGTCCCGGGGTGCATACCTCTCGGGCCTCAAGCCGAGCGCGGGCCTCACACGCGCCCTGTGCTCCTCGGTGGAGGACCTGCGCCTCGCAGGGCTTGCGGCGAGCGATCTGCGGCCGGCCGATTTCGAGGTCGAGCCCAAGGGCCGCGACATGGCAAAGGTGCTTCGCACCTATGAGAAGACCCTGGAGGAGTCGAGGCTCGCGGACTATGCCGCCGCCCTTCGGATGGCCGCGGACCGCCTGCGGGCCGACCCCTCTCTCGTGGCGGAGGACATGATGGTCCTCATGCCGCGAGACCTGGAGGCGGACCTTCGCAGGCTGGAGCGAGGGCTCTGGGAGGCGATCCCGGCCGGGAGGCGGCGCGTCCTGGAGACGGACCGAGCGGAGGGGGCGGGTCGAGCGGAGGGGCCGGCCGCCGGGCCCGGCGCCGCGGACAGGGCAAGGCCGGAAGGGGGGATCCACCCTGACTCGGCGGGAGGAGCGGGCGACGGCCGGGAAGGCTCCGACCTGTCCCTTCTCGGGCATCTCGCAAGCCCGATGGACGCGCCCGCCCCGCGGAACGACGGAACGGCCCGCATCTTTCGCGCGGTCGGGGAGGTGAACGAGATCCGGGAGGTGCTCCGCAGGTGCCTGGAGGAGGGGATCCCCCTGGACGATGTGGAGATTCTCTACACGGATTCCCATACCTATCTGCCGCTCATCTACGAGATCGCCTCGGCCGCGCTGCCCGAGGGCGACGGAGCCCTGCGGCTGCCCGTCACCTTCTACGAGGGCATCCCGCCCCGGTACTCCCGGCCTGCCCGGGCCCTGCTGGGCTGGCTCCAGTGGGTGAGCGAAGACCTCGCGCAGTCCACGCTGGTGCGCATGGTGCAGGACGGCCTGCTCGCAACCGACGCGGAGGGCGATGAGGGCGAGGGGATGAGCTTCAGCCGGCTCGGCGCGATCCTCAGGTCCGTGCCGATCGGCGGCGGCCGGGACCGCTACGCTGAGGCGATCGACAGGGAGGTCGCGGCCCTCGAGGCGGCCGCAGCCGACCCCGCGAGCCGGAGCCTGAAGGGCGGGGCCGACGAGAACGGCGAGAACGGTGATGACGGCGGGAGCGGCCGGGGCCGTGAGCCGGGCCGCAGGGCCGAGGGGATCCGGCGCCGGATCCGGGCGCTCAAGTCCCTGCGCCGCATGGTCTCGGGGCTCCTGGCGATCACTCCGGAGGGGGGCGGGGCGACCCAGAGGGACCTGCTCGGCGCCGCTTCGTCTCTTCTCCGGAATCACGCGCGCTGCGTCGGCGAGTTCGATCAATACGCCCGGAAAGAGATGCTGGAGGACATAGGGCAGCTGGCCGAGTGCGTGGAGCAGGCCGACGCGGCTGGCCTGGATGTGCTCGAGTGGCTGTCGGACCTCTGCCGCAGCTCGCACGTGGGCGGCCTCGGCCCCAGGCCGGGCTGCCTCTATGCCGCTCCCCTGGCGGCAGGCGGCCACTCGGGGAGATGGCACACATTCATCGTGGGCCTGGACGACGGCCGCTTCCCGGGCACGGGGATCCAGGACCCGCTCCTCCTGGACCGCGAGCGCGCCCGCCTGTCCCCGGACATCCCCACCGCATCGGGCCGCCTGGCGAGAAGCACCGGCGACTTCGCCGCACTCCTCTGCCGCCTTCGGGGCACCGTGACCCTGAGCTATCCCTGCCGCAGCCTGACCGACGACCGTGAACTCTTTCCCAGCCCTGTGCTTCTGGCGGCCTACCGCATCCTGTCCGGCAACCGGGAGGGCGACCCGAACGACCTCGTGAAATGGACGACCCGGCCGGCCTCGTTCGCGCCCGCCTCTCCTGCGCGGTCGATCGACGCGAACGAGTGGTGGCTCTCTCGGACGTTGAGCGGCGAGGGGCCGGTCGCAGAGCCCGACTCCCTTCTCGGGGCCCACTTCCCTCACCTCGCCCGCGGGCTCGCGGCCGACAGGGCGAGGGCAAGCGACCGGTTCACCGAGTACGACGGCTTCGTACCGGAGGCCGGCCCGGACCTCGACCCCACCCGGCCCGAGGGCGTCATCCTCTCGGCGACCGCCCTGGAGAAGCTCGGGGCTTGCCCGCTCGAGTACTTCTTCCGGTACGTGCTCGGCGTCTCGCCCCCGGAGGAGTACCGGATCGACCCGGGGGTATGGCTCGAGCCGATGCAAAAAGGGGAACTCCTCCATGAGGCGTTTCGGGAATTCATGGGCCGCGTGTGCGGCCGGGGCCGGCTCCCGGCGTACCCGAGGGACTGGGATCTCATGAGCGAGATCCTCGAGGCCGGGATCGAAGCCTGGAAGCGCGCCTGTCCGCCTCCCAATCCGGACACCTTCGAGCGCGGGGCGCGGGAACTGCGCCAGGCCGCGCGGATCTTTCTCCAGGAGGAAGAAATCCTCTGCAGAGGCTCTCAGCCCCTGTACCTCGAGGCAGCCCTCGGTCTCGCACCGGGCTCGGCGGGCACCGGCTCCCCTCTCGACACCCCCTGGCCGGTCGCGATCGAGCTTGCCCGGGGCGAGCGGGTACGCGCCCGGGGCCGTATCGACCGGGTGGACCGGGTCACGGACATGCCGGGGCAGAGCTACGCCGTGTGGGACTACAAGACCGGGAGCGGCTGGAAATACAGGAGAAGGAAGAAAAGAAAGTGGATGGCGGAGGGCGGGGAGCCCTTCGATCAGGGCAGGGTGATCCAGAACGTGCTCTACCGGGAGCTGGTCGAGGCGCGCCTCAAGGAGGCCGTCTCGCCCGATGCCCGGGTCGTGCGGTTCGGGTACTTCTTCCCCAGCCTTCGGGAGCATGGAGAGCGCGTGGCGTGGACGGCCGGGGAACTCGCCGCCGGAAGGGAGGTCCTCTCGCACCTTTGCGCCATGCTGGCCGGCGGCTGCTTCCCCTTTACGGACGACAAGGGCGATGTGGAATTGAGCGACTACAGGGCCGCGTTCGGCGACATCGAGCAGGCGGCCGAGAGGGCGAAGCGCAAGATGAAGAACTTGAAGAACGCTGCCCTCGATCCGATTCGCGCGCTTCGAGGGAGCGGCGAAGGGGACGAGGAGGAGGATTGAGAGAAGGGGGGAGAGAAACATGACGGCAGGCAAACGTGGCAAGCCGCCTGAGGCGCCTGACCGGAAGGAGCGGGCGAGGATCGTCGCCGAGCTCGACCGGAACATGCTCGTGGAGGCGGCCGCGGGCACGGGCAAGACGACGAGCATGCTCGCCCGCATGACCGCCCTGATCGCGACCGGCCGTTGCGAGGCCGTGCGGACCCTCGCCGCGGTCACGTTCACCAGGAAGGCCGCGGCGGAACTGCGGGGCCGCTTCCAGGTCGCGCTGGAGAAGGAGGCGCGCGCGGCCGCGCCGGGCCGGGAGCGGCAGCGGCTGGAGCAGGCCCTCGCAAGCCTGGAGCAGTGCTTCATCGGCACGATCCACTCTTTCTGCGGCCGGCTGCTGCGGGAGCGGCCCGTGGAGGCGGGCGTGAACCTCGAATTCGAGGAGCTGGACGAGGAGGCGGACCGCCGCTTACGCAAGGAAGCGTGGGACTCGTATACGGCGCGGGTCCTGGCTCACGATACGAGGGGAGTGATTGCGGAACTCGACTGCGTCGGGCTCCGCCTGAGCGACCTCGAGGCGGCCTTCGAGAGATTCGCGGACTACCCGGACGTGGAGGACTGGCCGGTGCGGCCGGAGGCGGAATCCGGGCTGCCGGCCGCGGCGAAGGAGATCGAGAGCGAGGTCCGCGCCTATGTCGAGCACATGGAGAGGCTCGCGCCCCGCCTGCCCGAGGACGCGGGGAACGACAAGCTCATCCCCCGGTACAAGAGGCTGCCGCGGGTCGTCTCCCACTACGACGACCTCCTGCACCTTCCGAGCCTCATGGAGGTGCTGGAGATGTTCGACGGCGACGGCAAGATCGTCCAGAAGGTCTGGAAATCGGAAGGGAGGTTCGCGGGCGAGGATGCGGTCGCGGAAGGGGAGCGCTGGAAGGACTTCCGGCAGAGGGTCGCGGCGCCCGCGCTCAGGGCCTGGCGGGAGCTTCGCTACGGGCCCGTGCTGCGCGTGCTCAGGCAGGCGCGGGACGTCTACGACCGGCTGCGCGAGGAGCGGGGACGGCTCAACTTCCAGGACCTCCTCATGAAGGCGGCGGGCCTGCTCCGGGACAAGCCCCACGTGCGGAGGTACTTCCAGGATCGTTTCCGGTTCATCCTCGTGGACGAGTTCCAGGACACCGACCCGATCCAGGCCGAGGTCATGTTCCTGCTCACCGCCGCGGACCCGGAGGAGACGGACTGGCGCAGGTGCAGGCCGCGACCCGGGTCGCTCTTCGTGGTGGGCGACCCCAAGCAGTCCATCTACCGGTTCCGCAGGGCCGACATCGTGACCTACAACGAGGTCAAAGAGATCATCCGGCAGGAGGGGGCAGGCGGCAAGGAAGGGGAGGGGGCCGTGGTCCAGCTCTCGGCGAACTTCCGCACGAGCGGGAACCTGATCGACTGGGTGAACGGGGTCTTTGCGCCCCTTCCCGAGCAGGCGGTCGCCCCTCCGCCTCCGCGCACTTCCGGGAGAAAATCGGCGCGCGCCGCTTCGCAGGCGTGCCTGCCTCCGCCCGGCCATGGGCCCGGCTCGGCCGCCGGGGATCCGGACCCTTCGGCACCGATCACCCGGTTCCCTTCCGTGAGCTCCGAGGCGTCCCCGGCCTACGTGCCGCTGGCCAAGGGGCGCACGGACGGCAACCGGGGGACGCTCTCCGGGGTCTACGTCATTCGCATCCCGGAGGAATATCGAAACAAGCAGGCGGTCATCGAGTACGAGGCGGACAGGATCGCCCGGACGATCCGCCAAGCCCTGGATACGGGCGCGACCGTCTCCAGGACCCGGCAGCAGATCCTGGACGGCGTGCCCGAAAGGGTGAGCCCTGCGGACTTCATGATCGTGACCCGCACAACGTTCTCCCTGAGCGCTTACGCGCGCAGGCTCGAGGCGTGCGGGGTCCCGCATCGGGTCACAGGCGGAAGCGCCCTGAACGAGGTGGGCGAGCTTTCGCTCCTGTGCCGCTGCCTGGAGGCCGCGGTCCACCCGGACAATCCGGTCGCGCTCGTGGCCGCGCTCCGGAGCGCGCTCTTCGGCGTGAGCGACGCGGTCCTGTATGCCTTCCGCAGGGCGGGCGGCGTGTTCTCGCATCGCGCTAAGATTCCCGGCAGCCTCGACGGCGCGGCGGCCGGGATCCTCGATGACGCGTTCACCCGCCTCAGGCGCTACGAGGAATGGCTCGGCCGCCTGCCGGCCTTGGCCGCGGTCGAGAAGATCTTCTCGGACCTGGGCCTGATGGTTCTCGCGGGCCTCGGGCCGGGCGGAGACGTCCGGGCCGGAAGCCTGGGAAAGGCCGTCGAGCTTCTGCGGGCCGCTCAGCAGGAGATGTGGACGACCGCGCAGCTCGTCGAGTATCTGGGCAGGCTCGTGGACCGCGAGGAACGCTACGACGGCATATCGGCCCGCTCCGAGGAGCGGCCGGAGGTCCGCATCATGAACCTCCACAAGGTCAAGGGGCTCGAGGCGCCGGTGGTGTTTCTGGCCGAGCCGGCCGGAGAGGCGGACCACCCGGTGGCGCTGCACGTCGATCGCTCCGGCCCCAGGATCCTGGGCTACTCGGCCATCCCCGGCAAGAAGCGGGGAGATTACGCCCCTGCGCGCTGCCTCGCCCACCCGCCTGATTGGGACTTGTACGAGCAAAGAGAGAGGAGGTTCCTGGCGGCCGAGGCCCTGAGACTGCGCTACGTCGCGGCAACCCGGGCCGGTTCCGCGCTCGTGGTTTCACAGCGCCAGAGGGGGAACAAGGCCAGCGGCTGGAAATACTTCGCCGAGCACCTCGCCCTGGCGCCCGAGCTGCCGGACCCGGAGCCTTTGGCGGAGTCGGTTCCCGGCGGCAGGGTGCCAGGGAGCCTGCCCGAGGCCGAGGCCCGCGAGGCCCTGGAGGCGATCCCGATCCGGCTCGGCCATGCGGCGCAACCCTCCTCGCGGGTGGTCGGGGCAAAGGAGTTCGCCCTGCGCGGACCCCGGCAGGCCGAGGAGGCGGGGCCGGAGGACGTCTCCGGGCCCTTCCGGGCCGAGCCGGAGGAACGCCCGCATCCGGACGACCCGGCCCCGCGCAGCGAGGCCGGGCCCGGGCTCGGGGCACCGCCCGCAGGCGAGCACGGCGTCGAGTGGGGAACCGTGATCCACCGGCTCCTGGAGATCTCCCTCGCCGAACCGCAGGCGGATCTCCGGGCGCTTGCCCGCGACCTGCTGGCGGAGCAGGGCCTCGACCCCGGGCTGGCGGAGACGGCCGCCCGGACGGTCGGGCAGGTCGCCTCTTCGTCCGTATGGCAGCGGGCCCTTGCGAGCGAGCGCCGCCTTGCCGAGGTTCCCTTCGAGATCTTTCTCGAAGGCGAGGGCCCGGCCGGCACTCTGGTGCGCGGCCAGATCGATCTCATCTTCAAGGAAGAAGGCGGCTGGGTGCTCGTGGACTACAAGACCGACCGCACGGAGGAGGCAGGCGCCGCGGCCGTGGCCCGAAAGTATGCGCCCCAGGTGGAGCTTTATGCCCACTGCTGGCAGCGGTCCACCGGAGAGCCCGTGAAAGAGACCCTCCTCTATTTCCTGAGCGCCGACCGGGTGGTCCGGATCCGCCGGCCAGCCGGTTGAGCACTTCGAGGCCGATTCGGAAGCGACAGGAACGCGGCACGCCCCTGCATGCCGTCGTTGCGGCGCTCGCCGGATCGGAGTCCGGTGCGCGTGCCGGGATCCGGTCGGATTCCTCTGGATTTCCGGTTGCGCTTCGCTGGCCCGGAACGATGACACACGATCAGAGGGGTGTTCCCGACCTCCCCGCGGTCGACTTGGTCTGCCCGTAGACCCAGACCGTCTGGTCCTTGAGTCTGCCGCCGAACCCTGAGCCGCCGGCGGTCAGACGCGCCCATTCTTCCCGTGTGTATACCAGGACATCCGCGGCTACGGGCAGACTGGACGTATCAAACTCTATGGCCCTCTTCTCAAACGGATGGGCCGACTCCCGGACAATGATGACGGCATCGAGGTCACTGCCGACGCCCCATGTTCGCGTGGCATAAGAGCCGAAGTAGCCGATCGCCGAGATCTTCGGATCCTCCCTTCCCGTCCGCTCGGCCCAAAAACGGAACGCGGAGGTAACCGTGGCCTCATCAGGCCATTTGAACACGACAGAATTCAAGGATCTCACGGGCATAGGTTATGGCCTCGGTGCTCTGCAGCTTCCCATAGTGCTCGTACGGCGCCCCCTCGGGGTGTCCGTTTGCGTAACGCGTCGGAACGTAGAAGTTGTCGAGAACCTTCGCTTTCTCCTCCAGTTCATCCGGCGCCTTCGCCTGCTTGGGCAACTCCCGGATCAGCCGTGCGACCGAATGGCCCCAAGCCTCCTGCCCGCAGTGCAGGTGCAGGGCCTTGACCGCCTTTTCAGCCGCCTGTTGCGCAGCAAAACAGGCCCACTCGTGCCGGCCGGCCCCTTGGGAGTCGACGGCCTGATCGAGGTCTCTCCGCGCCTGCTTCATCCAGTCCTCTGAGCGATTGGGCATTTGCCGGCACCTCCGAAAACGATGGAAGAGCCCTCTCCTTCCTTGATCCTTGCTCACAAGCAATATAGGCTGGTTCACCGAGGCCGGTCAAGAATGTTAACGAGCCTCGAAACCCACGTGGAGGACCTCCGGTATGCAGGGAAAGAAGCCAAGACAAGCCGTCTCAACACAGGCAGCGCCGCCCGCGATCGGGCCCTACTCGCAGGGGATCGTGTGCGGCAGCCTGCTCTTCATTTCCGGTCAGTTGCCGATCGACCCTTCTTCCGGAGAAATGGTCTCCGGGAGCATCCGAGAGAAGACCCGCCGGGCGCTCGAGAATGTACGGGCGATCGCCGAGGCGGCGGGCGCGCGGCTTGAAGACGCCGTCAAGACGACCGTGTTCCTGAAAGATATGAAGGACTTCGCCGCGATGAACGCCGTCTATGCGGAGTTCTTCCCCGGCACGCCCCCGGCCCGGGCCGCCATCCAGGTCGCGGCCCTGCCCAAGGATGCGGACGTCGAGATCGAGGCCGTGGTCCATCTGCCTGCGTAGACAGGCTCGGCATGACAAGCCTTGCAGATCTCGGCAGATCACTTGCCGGGGGGCGCGAGACCCCCCGGCCGGCCCGGATGCAGGGAGAGCGCGGGTGGCGGAGAAGACCCTCATCGGAGGCGTGGCGGTCTTCACCCGGCCGGAAACAGGACGGGTGACTCCCTGAGGAAGCTCCTGCCCATGCGCGGCATCTCCTTCTTCTGCCGCGACGGCTCCGTGCACCCGCCGGGGCCTTGCCCTTGTCTGCCTTGCTCCAGCCGTGCACGATATCTGGCATGTTTCTCGTCTTTACAAACCATTTCGTCTTCTTTAATCTGTTCACGTCCGAAACAGAATTCCTGGTATTTTCGGGAAGGCAAAGAATTAATAGATCCCTGGTGGAGGGGAGGCGGCGGCCCGCCCGGGGAGTGGATCCCTGGGTGCCCGTCCTCCCGCTGTGATATCCTGATGGCGGCCCCGGCGGTGGGAACAGGCGCGATCCCCGGAGGCCCGGAAACGATCCGGTCAAGGGGGTGCCGTGAAGCCAAGTCGCGCCATCGTTCCAGCCCTCGTCTCTGCACTGCTGTTCTCGTGCTCCGAAGGCGTTTCGACCCGGGTAGGTCCTGCCGGCGGCGAACCCGGCCTGGCCGAACGCCGCGTGGTCCTCCAGTTCGGTCCGGAGCTGGCGCCCGCCCTGTGCGACCGCGTGACGAGCCACGTGGCGCGGGTTGCCGGGGAGGGCGTTTCCGTGCACGAGGCCGGGGAGGATCTCGCGGCCCTGGGGCCGGGCTTTCTCGTACTGGCCTTCGGAGACACGGCAACCACCCGCCGACTGATCCCCGAAACGGAACGCGCGTCCCTGGACTCCGAGGCATTCATCGTCCGCTCGGGCACGAGCGGCGGCACCCGGATCCTGGCGGCGGACGGCCAGCCCGGCCCGCCCTCGACGGACTCCGGCAACCGGGGGCTCGCCTTTGGAACTTACGCGCTGCTCGAGGAACTCGGGCTTTCCTTCCTCCATCCGCTGGAACCGGTCCTGCCGCCTGCCTTGGTCGATCCCGGGGCGGTGAACCGGGTCGAGGGGCCTTACTGGCCTGTGCGGGGCATCCACCTGCACACCATGCATCCCACGGAACTGACCCTCCTCCTGCAGGGCTGGGGACCCGAGGGTCCCGAGGACGAGGCTGGCTGGCGCGCCCTGTTGCCCGAGTGGGATGACTACCTCGAGTGGCTCCTGGCCAACCGACAGAACCGGGTGGAGTGGGTCCTCCTCTGGGCTTCGTCGTGGAAGGACTTCGCCGAGAGCGCTGTACGCCTGGAGCGCTTGCACCACCTCGTGGAACGGGCCGAGGCCTTCGGCCTCCTCGCGGGCGCGAACGTGCCCATCGCCCTGGTGCAGCAGCACGCCTTTCATCTCGTGCGGAGCACCGGCAGCCTGGAGGAGGAGGTCGCGCAGATCCGCGCGTGGCTGGACTGGATCATGTCGGCGGGCTTTCACTTCCTCAAGACAGACCTCGGCACCACGGAATTCAGCTCCGTCGGAGATCTCCGCATGCTCGCCTGGGTCGACGAGGTCGCCCGTTACCTGGACGAGGTCCACGGGCGGGAGGCCTTCATCGACCTCCACTGCTCCACCGGGCAGGTCGCCGAGCACTTCAGCGACCCGCGGACCGGGGAACCCCTGAACTACAACTTCCTCCCCTGTTTCGCCGATCCGAGGATGGGGGTAATGCCCCACACGGTGCAGTACTATGCGCTCGATGATCCGGCTCCGACGTACGGGAACACCGACTTCGGCTACATGCACGATATGTTGCGGTGGGTGGCGGGCTCCCGTTCGACCGTCTGGTTTCCGGAGACGGCCTACTGGGTGAGTTACGACGTGGACGTCCCCCTCTTTCTTCCGATCTACGCGGGAAACCGCCTGTACGACCTTCGGTTGCTGGCGGCGGATGAAGCCGCCGGACGGATGGGCTCGGGATCCCATGCGGGCAGCCGGATGGACGGCCAAATGGTGTTCTCTAGCGGTTGGGAGTGGGGCTACTGGATGAACGACGTGGTCGCGGCCCGCGCGGCCTGGGACCCGTTTCCGGGGGAACCCGATGACGAGCGGGCCCTTCGCCGCGCCCTGGCCCCAGTCGTCAGCCCCTTCGGTTCCGCGGCCGGGGAGGTCGAGGATCTGCTTGTGGAGACCGTGCGGGCGGAGCGCGCCCTCCTCATCGAAGGCAGGGTCGGCGGGGTCCCTCCGGAGGACATCGTGGGCCGGAACGGCCAGGCTTACCTACAGGGCTATGAACTCTGGGACGATTTCAGCTTCCTGTCGGTTCCCCTGCCGGGTTTCGAACTCACGCCTACCCAGCCGAAACGGGTCGCTTTCGCCGAATTGGAGGAGATCGACTACCCGGTGGACCTGGAGCCCCTGCTTGCGGAAATGGAGACTACCCTCTTCGGTCTGGCCCTCCGGTTCGAGACCCTGGCACCTGAAATCCCGGCTCACGCGAGGCCTCTTTACGACGACCTGCGGGCGGCCTCGATGATCACCGCCTTGCGCGCCAGGCAGGTGCACGGACTCTACGACTATGTGCACACGCGGCGCCGACCCGACGACGGAGCGGACCTGGCGGCCGCCCGGCTGCAGGAGGCCCGGGACGCCTTGGACGAGGCGCGGCTGGTCGTGGACCAGCGGGAGGCATCCTACCGGGTCGCACCGGACCTCGTGGCCGGTTGGCGCAGGAATCCGACCGCGTATGACTTCGGATACCTGTGGACCGTGCGGACCCTTTACTATTGGTGGCGGGACGAGGGTAGGGCCGTCCAGGGGGTCCGGACGCCCTGCTACCTCAATATCATCGACATGCTGGACGTGGGGTTCGGGGACGAGAACCTGATGGCCCTCGGCCGCTGTCTTTACGACCTCGGGAAGCGGTTCCCCCCTCTGGCGGAGATCACGGACTGCCTGGCAGACCCCGAGACCGAGCCCGAGATGCCTCCCCCGGGGATCCGGTAACCCGCCGGCGCGTCTCTTCGATGACCTTGCGAAACGGCAAGTGAAGCTGCTCGAAGACCTCCCTGTGCCTGTCCTCCGGCGCGGCCGGATACTTGGCTGCCAAGAAATCAACGGAGAAGCCCGTATTTATATACATCCAGGGCAAAATACCTCTTCGTTTCGAGCAGGGGGTATGTCCTTCCGAACACCTCCTCATTCAGCCTGGAGGCGTATCTGTCGCCCCAATACCTGTTGATGGCCACATAGCTGACATCACCCTTTGCGGGATCCGTGCCGGCCTTGCATGCCACGACCAGGTCCGTGCGCTCAATACCGGGTCAAGAAGACCGTGGCCTTGAGGATCCAGTCGCCTTCGCGGTATTGTCCCCACGGCACCTCCCCTTTCACCCACGCTCCGATGCGGGGCGAGAACATGCGGCCGATCAGGATCCCGGACTTGCAGCTCGTCTGCTCGTTTCGCTCCCAGTCAACCTTGGCTTCGGAGTCGACGAGGGCGAACAACCGCCGGGTCAGGCGGTAAACGAGCGTCGGCTGGATGGTGAGAAAGTGCACGTCTTCCCGATCGCCGTCCCCGGCAAAGGACAGCCAGTCCTGAACTTTCAAGAACGCTAACCCCTTGCGCTTGGGGAGGTACTGTAAGGGGAGGAGGAGCGGTTTGACCACCCACTTCCCTGTGCCGAGCAGGTCCCCGGTTGCGGTGGGAAAAGATAAACCCGTCCCGTACGCGACCGTGAACCCCCGCTTCGGCTGCGGGACGAGCAAGACCTGTGCGTAGAGATCCCCGAGACCGGCCTCGGAGTCCAGGCCCGTGTCCACCGCAGGAAAAGGGAGATCGGCCCGGAAAAGGATCCCTCGGAGGTGCCCAGGAAGGCCGGTATCGCGCAGGAACAGCCGGTCTGCCCTGAGGATACCGACATTCGTCCAGACATCGTTCAGGAGGTTGTAGTACTCGTTCCGCAGGCTGACCGCAATGGGTTTCGTGGGATCGGTATCGTCTACAACCTCATCCTGCTCCTGCGCCGCATGGCCTGCGGAAGCCCACAGGACGGCAAGGAAAAGAACCAGCCATCTGCATCGCGCCATGGATTTCCATCTCCCGTTTCGGTGGGGCCTCCCTGTTTCGTTTTCTGTTGCTTCTGGAGGGAAGTCGAGTGCCGGATGCGCTGGTCATTCCTCGCTTTTCAGCCGCTTCTGTCCCTCGACGATCTTGTGCCAGCCGTACGTGAACGAGAGACGAAAGCCGTCCATCTGGACATCATCGGGGTCACTGTCGTTGACGGTCGCTATGTAGCCGCCGGTGAGGGAGATGTTGTCGTTGATCTGGTAGCCGAGTGTGAAACCGACGCCCACGTTGCTCACCGAATCGCCGTCGGCACCATCAACGCTCGACTTACCGCCGCCCATGTAGGTCGTGTCGAGGGAACCCCAAAAGTGTTCCGTGAAGTCGCGGGTCAGATGCGCTTCCACTTGGAACATGGGATCCGTGCTCAACGTGTGGCCCACGTAATCGTCGTTATCACTGAAGAACCAGACAGAGGGAAGCGCCTCCAGGGTGGTACGCCGACCTGGCACCCACGGGCCGATCTGGCAGACGATCGGCGCGCCCACCCGGCCATACCAGCGGTTCTGGCCGAGGTTCAGCGCTTGGTCGCTGTCGTACTCGCCGATCGGGAACGCCACATCCACGATCAGGTCGAGCGAGAGCTTCGGTTCGTAACGCAAAAGGTCGGGGATGCTCCTGAGGGCCTTGGGGCCGAGGAGGTTGATGCCGACCTCCAGCATCGGGTCGCCGAACCCGTTGGCGGACTGATCGTAGGTCTGGCCTGCGACGCTGACCTTGCCGGAAATCCGGCCCACCGGCTCAAGGATCGCCACGGTGAGGGTGCGGTCGAACAACGGCAGCATTTTCGCATAACCAACCACGGCCACGTTGGCCTCGACGTCGGCATCGGCCGCGGCGACATGCGCCGGGTCGAGGGGATTGGCATTGCCGCTCAATGATTGGAAGATCACCGGCACTGCATTTGCGCCGGCGAGGCTTTTCCAATAGAAGCGCGGTGGAATCTGCGCGAGTGCGAACGTCGGCCAGATGATCGCCAGAGCGACGATTGCGCCGACGAGGCGGCGCGAGCGCGCAGCGGGTGGTAAGTGACCCCTCTCGCGGATTCGTTTGGTTTCATCTTTCATGGGATTGGTTGCTCCTTGAATTGAATTCAGTCTTGGATTTGGGCGCGATCCCTACTTCGGGTCGGCCATCATGTTGGCGGGTGGCACAAACTGCTTCTGATAGAGGGCCGGCGGGTAACCGTCCACCACCGGGTAACGGTCCGGCAGTTGTTTCGCCTGCTGCTCCCAGATCACGCGACTGGGCAGGACCACCTTGTTGGCCCGGACATAGTCGTCCCAGAGCGCCAGGAGGTCCTTGACCTTCTCGGGTTGAGCCGCAGCCAGATCATGACGTTCCCCCGGATCCGCGGCGAGATTGAACAACTCCCATTGTTCCGTGCCATACGGCTTGTATTGCCACACCAACTTCCAGTCACCCTGCCGGACGGCGTGATTGCCAAAGATTTCCCAGGCCAGATAGTCCTGTGCGGAACGAGGCGACTCTGCTTCGCCCGCCAGCATTTTGACCCACGACTTGCCGAGCAACGGCGGCGCCGGCTGACCGTTGACGGTCTTGGGATAACTGGCGCCGGCCACTTCGAGCAGCGTGGGCATGATGTCCGCCACGTGCATGAGGCCGCGGTTGATGCTCCCCGCCGGGCGTTTGACGATCGGGCCGCTGACGATGAGGCCTTTGCGGATGCCGCCCTCGCACATATGGCCTTTATACTGGCTGAATGGAGTCATCGAAACCTGGGCCCACATCGGACCGTAGCCGACGTAAGTATGGGGATCACCCCAGGCGTTCGGATGGGTTTGCGACCATTGCATGGAGGCGAACAGAAAATTGCGCGTACCGGGCGTGCCCGCGAGCATCTTGAAAAGGTCGGCCCCTTCCGCCCCGTTGTCGCCAAACACGATGAAGATCGTGTTGTCATACTCGCCGATCTTCTTCAAGTAATCAATCAGCCGCCCGGTGTGGTAGTCCATATTCTCCACCATGCCGGCGTAGAGCTCCATCTTCTTGCCCATGATGGCCCGCGCAGCGGGCGCCAGTAGAGTGGCATCGGGAATGAACCACATGCGCTCGGCCAGTTCCGTGCCTTTGGGCACGAGGCCCATCTCAATCTGGCGCTGCAGCCGCTCCTTGCGCACCGCGTCCCAGCCCTTGTCGTATTCGCCCACGTGGCGGTTGCGCCACTCGCGCGGCAGATGATACGGGTCGTGCGGCGCCTGATGCGAAACGTAGGCAAAGAACGGTTTGCCGTCTTTCCGCCCCTCCTCAATGAAGCTGATGACCTTGTCGGTATAGGTCTTGGTGGCGTAGTAGTCCTTGGGCAGCTTCTTCAGGTAGCGTCCATCCTCGGTGAAGGTGGATTTCGGATTGGCGGCGGTAAAACTCCACATGTCCCAATAGCTGCCCGCGCCGTCGAGCAGCGAAAAGTCGCGTTCGAATCCGCGCGCGGCCGGAATTTGGTCGGGGGCTTTGCCCAGGTGCCATTTGCCAACCATGTACGTGTGGTAGCCGGCCTCCTTGAGCAGTTGCGGCAGGGTCGCCACGCGGTTATTGAGGTGGCCTTCGTAGCCGTCCACGCCCCACTGGTTGGGCGCCGCCCACTCGTCCATGCAGCCCAGGCCGTTCAGGTGGGTGTCCACGCCGCTGAGCAGCATGGATCGCGTGGGCGAACAACTGGCGCTCGTGTAGAACTGGGTGCAGCGTACCCCCTCCTGGGCGAGTGAATCCAGGTTCGGAGTCCTGATCTCGCCGCCGAACGCCCCCATGTCCGCAAACCCCAGATCATCGCCGAGGATGATCACGATGTTCGGTCGCCTTTCCGTGGGGGCACTCGAGGGATCGGCGGCCTGCGAGGCCGTAGTCGCAGCCACCAGGACGCCCATTAACGCAGCACGGATGAGGTGTCTCTTGTCTCTCGTTTTCATTTTCATTCTGAATTCCTTGTTGACCGTGTTGCCCGTCTCTCGTCCGACCTTCTCCGATACGATCACCTCGACGTTCCTGAGGTGTACAAAAGCCGCTCTTTTCCCTCACGATTTCTTACCATTTCTTGACGCTGATTTTCAACGTCATTCCCTTCCATTCGTAAGAAGACCGGATTCACCGCACCTGGACGGTCACCTTCGGGATTCGTCCCGTGAACCGGGAACGCGCTTCGGCGCCGATCGCCTCGACCACGGGTGTTGCGAGGTCGATGCCCACGTCCGCGGTCTCATCCGCCGAGAAGATCCCCGGCTGGGTGCGCTCTATGCGCGCTTCACCCAGTTTGCGGTCGTTAACGTAGAGCGTGCCCATGCCGCCCTTGGCCAGGCCGCCGCCATCGTAGGCAAACTCGAAGCGGAGGGTGGACTTGCCGGGCTTGAGCTTCTCTTGCGAAGCGACCGTGAAACGCTGCAGGCCGAGGAAGTTGTAGTCGTAGGCCGGCACGCCGTCCTTCACGTACAGCGCCCAGCCGCCGAAGCGGCCGCCCTGGGCAAGGACAATGCCGTTGGCGCCCTTGCCCTCCGGCAGCTCGACTTCAGCGGTGATGATCTTCGACTTGTTCTTGACGTTCAGGAACACGTTCTCGGTCATTCCCGTCATACCTTCGGCCAGCGTCATCGAGGTCCGACCGCCCATCAGGTCGGGACGTCCGACAAACTCCGCGTTTAGACGTTCGAAGACGCGGTCGTCGATCGGCAGCGCATGGTTCTTCTCGGCCTCCTTCATGAACAGGGCCTTCAGATCGGCGAGCTTCTGCGGGTGCTTCGCCGCCTGGTCGTCCACCAGGCTGAAGTCGGTGCGCGTGTCGTACAGTTCCCAGATGTCCTCGGCGAGCGGCCGGCGCGGTTTCGGCTCCCACGGCGCCCTGTGGATGGTCCTCGCGAACCAGCCCTCGTGGTAAATGGCCCGGTTTCCGAACATCTCGAAATACTGGGTGACGTGCCGGTCCTTGGCCTTGGCGTCGTCAAAGGAGTAGAGCATGCTTATACCGTCCATCGGGCGCTGCGGCACGCCGTTGACCACCTTCGGCTCGGGCAGGCCGGCGGCCTCGAGGATGGTGGGGGCCACGTCGATCACGTGGTGGAACTGTGTACAGATCCCGCCCCTGGCCTTGATGCGCTTCGGCCAGTAGACAACCGTTCCTACCTTGGTCCCGCCGTGGTCCGACCCGACCTGCTTGGTCCACGTGTAGGGGGTATCGAACATCACCGCCCAGCCCGCGGCCATGTGCGGGTAGGTTTCGGGGCCGCCCCACTTGTCCAAGAACTTCAGCATGTCCTCGACCTTCTCCTGCACGCCGTTGAAGTAGGTCATCTCGCTGAACATGCCGTTGGCGCCGCCCTCGGCGCTGGTGCCGTTGTCGCCGTAGACCAGGAAGATCAGCGTGTTGTCGAGCTGGCCCGTCTCTTCGACCGCCTTGATTACCCGGCCGACCTCGTGATCGGTCATCTCGACAAAAGCGGCGAACACCTCGGCTTGGCGGGTGAACAAGCGCTTCTGATCTGCGGAGAGCGAATCCCAGTCCGGGATCGCCTCGGGCTTGGGCGCAAGTTTCGTGCCCTTGGGCACGGTCCCGTTGGCAATCTGGCGGGCAAGGATTTCTTCACGCATCTTGTCCCAGCCCTGGTCGAACTTGCCCTTCTGCCTGGCGATCCATTCCTTGGGAACATGGTGCGGCGCGTGCACGGCGCCCGGCGCATAGTAGACGAAAAACGGTTTGTTCGGGGTCAGGGCCTTCTGGTACTTGAGCCAGGCGACCGCCTGATCGGTCATATCGGTCAGGAAGTGGTAGCTCGGGTCATCCGGCAGCTCGACCGGGTGGACTCCGTCGTAGATGAACGGCGCCCACTGGTTGGTCTCGCCGCCGAGAAAACCGTAGAACTTGTCGAAGCCCTGGCGGGTCGGCCAGCGGTCGAACGGCCCCGAGGCGCTCGCCTCCCACGCGGCCGTCTCGTGCCACTTGCCGAAGGCAGCGGTGCTGTAACCGTTCAGGCGCAGGATCTCCGCGATCGGAGCGACATCATTGGGAATCTGGCCGGTGTTGCCGGGGAATGCCGTGCCCATCTCGATGATGGCGCCCATGTTGTTGACGTGATGATTGCGCCCGCTCTTGAGCGCCGCCCGCGTGGGCGAGCAGACCGCTGTGGTGTGGAAGTTGTTGTAGCGCAGCCCCTCGTCCGCCACACGGTCGAAGGCGGGCGTCGGGACCGGCCCGCCAAAGGCGCTGGTGCCGGCGAAGCCGAGATCGTCGACGAGCACGAGCACCACGTTGGGCGCGCCCGGGGGCGCCTTGACCTCGAAGCGCCGGGGCGGGGTTGCGTTTCGCACGTCGAGTTCGGTGTAGGCTGGGGGCTTCGGCTCGGGGATCGGAAGCACCCGGCGATCGGGCTCGTTCGTCGCGGCAGGTTTCTCCTGGGCCCATGCCGCGGGCGCCAGGACAACGCTGGCGGCGATAAACAGCAGTGCGGCGATGAACCTTGCGGGCTTCATGGTCAACGATCTCCTTTCTTGTGTGTGTTCTCGGGGCTCTCCCGGAACTGCGTCATTTTGAGTGGTTTCGAATCCGATTCCGGCACGGCAACCCCTCCGGCCGCGCAGTGCGTCACTTGGGGAAAAGCAGCGTGAGCACCACGCGGGCACCCCAGCCCTCAGGCCCGAAGTCCGGGGACTCGGCCCAGTAACGCGGGCCGGCGGCGATCTGGAACGGCTGCCCCGCGATCTTGAGCATCTGGGCAACGTTGAGATTGATCGGCACCGACCACGCTTCACCCTCCCAGTCGTAGGTGGCCTCGGTATTGATGCCGAGAGTCGTGTAGGTCTTGGTCACGAATGCCAGAAACGGCTGGATAAATGTCGCGTTTACATCCGCCCGGTCCTCCTCGCCGGCCACCGACCAGAGGTGATTGGCCAGGGCTCCATAGGTCCACGGCCCGCTCTGCTTCAGCGCCACCGCTGTGGGCCCTAAGCCGAACTTCTCCGCCCCGAGCGTCTCGTCCGTGGCCGTGGGGATCAACCACACGGGACCTGCACCCCAGATCCAGCCGCGGGAGGTCGGCGCCTTCGGCGAGAAAAACTGGCTCGCGACGATGTCCCCCAGGCCCCACTCGCCCTGCCCCTTCACCGGGATATCGCTCTGATCGATCACCGGGACGATGGTGCGCGTGATCACATTCCAGTCTTCGCTGATGGAGAACGGGATGACCGGCTGCACGTTTATGCGCCATTGGGATCCCTCCTCGTTCGGGCCGATGTCCTCGTCATAGTTGGCCTGAATCGGCACGCTGATCAGGCTCGAGATCGGATTTGCCAGCTTCTTGGCCAGCTCCGCAGCCTGATCGCCTTCCTGCGCCTGCACGAGGGTGGCTGTTCCGGCAGCCGCTACGAGCGCCGCCAGGGCCAGGCCGACGGCCCTCAGGCACGAGGGGGTCTTCCTGCGAGGAAACGCGGTTTTCATCTTTCTCTCCTCATCACGACCCGTCTTGTCCGGCCGTCCAATGGGAACGGCTCGCTCACTATCTGCGGATCCGCGAGATATTTCTCCCGATTCTTTCCCATTTGCGATCGCTAGAAGCGGCAAACCAGCCCTACCACAGGCCCGTGCAGGGTAATGCTCGTCTCCAGCGTCTCGCTTCCCCTCTCGATTTCCCGTTCGACGTGCAGGGACCGGTAGCCGGCTATGACCGAGGAATCGAGACCGAACATACGAAAGGTGTATCCGGCCAGTCCCTTCAGTTGCCACGTGAAATCATAACCCGCGCCGAAGCCGCCGAAATCGCCCCAAAGGGCCAGATGAACCCTCTCGGCAGGCCACAGGAGCACCCTGCCCCCCAGGATCGGGTCCACCAGGTCGTCCGACGGCTCCAGAGCAAAGGGGTAGGCCTCATCCAGGATCGGCACGCCGCCCGACGTCACCGTGCTTCTCAACGTACCCTTCAGTTCGATCTTCTCATGGGCGTAGCGACCGCCCAGGAGCGCGTCGAAGGCCATGAGAGGCCTCCCCCGCCTCGCTTGCCCCGTCTCGTTCCCGTGCCGCACCTCATGGAACCGGTAGAAGCCCGCAAAATCGAGGACGAACAGCCTGAAGTCCCATTCGCCGCCTTCGAGGCTTATCTGGGCCGGACCCACAGACGTGAGGCGCGCATCGAGGTCCGCGCTGAGACGCGCGTACGCGGAATCCAGGCCGAACCCGAAGCGCCTCTTCCTGGCCTCGAAGTAGCCGAAGAGACCTACGAGGGTGTCCGTGGCGTCGAGGAGATCGCCGAAGGAGAGGTCGACGGGCAGGTCCCTGCCCCTCACCATCAGGTCTCCCGACATCCCGGTCACCCAGAGGTAAAGACTGGCCGAGAACGTCCAGCCTTTGTCCGCCGGTTCTTCCGCCGGGGCCGCCGCATCCACGGGTTCAGGCTCGGCCGGGGAGGCCGCCTCGACCCAGGGCCCTGCAAACAGCGGCGAACACACGAGACAGCCACACATGAGAAAGACAAAACGCTTCATGCCCGTATTTCCTGATGTGCACACAGGCTGCTCTTTTTGCTCACCCTTTGTTTGCGGGGCTTCTCAACCGCTTTTCCTTCCGTTCGATTTATCACTTTCCCCTTCTGCGCAATGGGTTCTCGCTCTTCCCATCCGGTTGCGGCCCGCTCTTCAGAGAGGATCCGCAAGCGGTCTCCTGCTCCTCTTGCCTCAACTCCCGGATCAGATCCAGGCCCTTCTCTCCGCAGATCTCATAGAAGGAGACTTCCGGAGGCTCGCTTGCAAGGTCCATGGCGTGCAGAACGCGGATGTACAGGCCGGATCGAACATGGCGATGCAGCGCTTCTCTCGACCGCCACCTCTCCAGATAGAGCACCGCGTTCCCGTTGCCTCTCTCCTCGCAAACCATGCAGCCGCTGCAACCGGCGATGAGCCTTGTGTGCCCCGCCACGGAGATGAGAATCTCCAGAAGCCTGCCCCGTTTGTCGGGCAGAGGCTCGATTCTGATCAGAGAAAAGAACATTCGTTCACTCTTCTGCATGGTCTCAGCACGGAGGTTGTGCTTCTGCGTGGCTGCGCTCGAACCGCGGTCAGCCGCCTTCGAGACGGTGAGCCACGATCGGGTTCAGCGCACCCCGACTCGGTTCACGGGCCCGCCGAGATTCACCCCCACCCCACCACTATAACCGACTCCGGCCTGACCGGCGCCCGCCCCCGGTAGGACGCCAACACCGGACGCAGGGCCGCCGACTCCCCCTGCCCCGACTCCGGGGGCGACACCCACGCCCGGCGCCCCTACCCCGACAGTGGAGCGCCGGGCCACCCCGGCATAGCTGACCGGGGTCGCCGGCGCTCCGACCACCGCTTCCGCGATGAATACCAGATCCCCCTGCAATGTCGGCTTGATTTCGCCATTCCAAAGCCACCCGGCTGCAGCCAGGCCGAGCATGAGCACGTATTTTCCTATGATGTGTGTCATTACTTTCCTCCTTCCTCTGCACCTTGCGGCAATTCGTCCAGTTCGATCAACGCGTCCGGGCTGAGCTCTTTCGCTCCGGCCGGCGGGACAAACGCAAAGGCGTCCGGCTCCGGCTGGACACCGGTCTTCCAGTCTTTAACGCGAAGCGTGTATTGCGGCGCGCTGTTCAGGGTCTTGCTCGTGATCACCATTTTGCGCGGAATGGGCTTCTCACCCACCTCCACCCAGAGCTGCCAGTCCGTATCGAAGTTGCGGAAAGCGAGGTGTTCGCATTCCACGCCATCGACGACGCCCCGGCCGATATGTTTGGCTTCCTTGACCCCGGCAACAAGGACATCATAGGCATTCGACAGCACAAGGTCTGCGCCCGGCAAGGCGACACCATGACCCAGTCTCAGGGCTTCGATCAACTGATCCACAGTACCCGGCGCATCGAACTTCGCATAGCCGTTGATGTGCTTGCCGAAAACGCTGACGGTCTTGCCGTCGAAGTAGAGCGTCACATCCGCATAGCCGCCCACCCGGTGAGCCCGCAACTTGTCCGGCCGGCTCAGCAGCATCTCGCCGGAATTGGTGAACTGGATTTTTTCCAGTTGCGGCGTGATGACCTCGATGTCGCTATCAAGTGTGAGTTCAATCGTTTTCTGGCTGCTCACATAGTCCGACATGGCCTTGAGGATGGCCTCTGCATCGCCTGCCTGCGGCTGGGCCCCGGCCGGCGCTGCCGGAAGGGGCGCCAAGAAGACTGCCGCCAGCATTGCCAATAGAACACCTTTTGTTTTCATTTGTTTCTTCCTTTGATTCGGGTTTGTCATTTGTCAATTATCAAAAACCGGTTGCAGCCCGTACGGGGTTCAGATGCCGGATACGGGAAGAAGCCGTGCGCCCTTCTGTGAAAATCGATGCGAGAACGGTGCCGGCCGGACACAGACACGTCCTAGGTGAAGGAATCATTATGTGTTACAGCGAGTTATGCGAGAACAGGAGTATGTCTGGAAGGAAGAGAAGAGCAGATGCCTCGGGACGGGCTATCGACCCTAGGTCGGAATGCCGTCCTTCTTCTGGCGTGTCGGAATTCCCAATCGATTCATCTTGGTATAGAGCGTCGAGGGCTTGAGGCCCAACTTTTCAGCCGCCCCGTTCGGCCCTTTGATCCGCCATCCGGTACCTTCGAGAACTCCGACAATGTGTTGGCGTTCCATTTCCCTGTGTGTAAGGGTCCGTGATCGCTCCGCACCCTTGGTTCTTGGCACCCGCACGTCGAGCACATCGCCGGGGCTGAGGATCACCGCATGCTCGATCACGTTCCTGAGCTCCCGGACGTTGCCCGGCCAGGGGTATTCCTGAAGCGCATCCATGGACTTCCGGGGAATGGTGCGAATCCGCTTCCCCATTCTTTCGGCGAATTCATGGACAAAGGCCCGGACCAGGATGGGAACGTCTTCCTTCCGCTCCCGCAGCGGAGGGACCTCGATGGGGAAGACGTTGATCCGGTAGTACAGGTCTTCACGAAAGGTGCCCTTGCGCACCTCTTCGGCGAGATCCCGGTGGGTGGCGGCGATCAGGCGCACATCCGCCCGCAAGGTCTTCGGGCTGCCGAGCCGCTCGAATGTTCCGTCCTCAAGAACCCGCAGCAGCTTGGCCTGCACCTCAAGGGGTATATCCGCGATCTCGTCCAGAAAGAGGGTGGACCCGTGGGCGACTTCGAAGCGGCCGACCTGTTTGGTCAAGGCGCCTGTGTAAGCCCCTCGCTCCCTGCCGAAGAGTTCGCTCTCCACCAGCCCCGCGGGCAGGGCGGCGCAGTTGACCGCCACCATGGGGCGGCCTTTGCGGTTGCTCGCGTTGTGAATCGCTCTCGCAATCAATTCCTTGCCGGTTCCGGTTTCCCCTGTGATGAGCACCGATGAATCCGTCCGGGTAACCTGTTCCACCTTCGCCAGCACATCCCGGATGGCTTTGCTCTGCCCGACGATTTCGCCATGGCTGCCCGCCGACTTGATCTCCGTCTGCAGGTAGTTGCTCTCCATCTGCAAGCGGTCTTTGAGCTGCCTGATCTCCTCATACGACTTCTTCAACTCCTCTTCCGCGTGCTTGCGGGCGAGCGCATTGGCGAAGGTCTGGGCGACCAGCTCAAGGCGTTTCACGAGCGGCTCCGACCAAGGGCGCGCATCCTTCATGTCCTCGAAGGACAGCGCCCCGAGCAACGGCCCTCCGCCCGCAGTGAGCGGGAAGACCAAGACGGACTTGATGCCGAACCTGCGCCAGGTCTCCCGGTCGACGGCCGCCTCAGGCGGCGCATCCTCGGCGGAAACGGCGACGACCTTGCCGGCCTCTATCTGCTTCAGGCTCCAAGGGAAATACTCCCCTGCATCGGCCCGCTCGGGCAGCGGCGGGCCTCCCGGCGGTCGATGGATGTGGGTCAGTCTGAAATAGCGCGGCGTCTCTTCCGCCCATTGCCAAAGCCCCGAGAGATCCAGCCCGAGGCGTTCGCAGACCAGACGCTGCACGGCTTCAATCTCGTCGTCTATCCGGCCTGCAGGCAGGCTGATGAAGCGCGCCGAGGTTTCGGCGAGGAGCATCTCGAAGGAGAACCGCTCCGCCAGGGCCTTCTCGGAAGCAGCGAGCTGCTCCCTTGCCTTTGCCAGTTCTTCGGTTTGATCCTTCAAACGCTCCTCCAGCTCGTCACGGGCGCGCTGGAGGAGCGTCACTTCACGTCTGTGCTCAAAGGCATTCACAAGAATTTCTCCGAACAGCCGCAGCCGAGGCTCACCGATTATACAACAGCTTGGGGCGAACATGCACAAGATATGGTCTCCGTGTGGATACGCAAGGCATGCAGGGAGACGGCAGGCCCCTCAATGGAAGCGCCTATCCTGCCTTCGGATTCGCTTGACTCCTTTCTCCGTGCGAGTCTATCTTTGTGGAACTTCCAGCCTCTCCGGGCTGGGTCCGGAGCGACAGGATGTTCCAAATGAGGCGACCCGCACCTTTTCTCTGTCTGATCACATGCCTCGCATGCGCAGCCGTTTTCCTGCCGCCCCCCGCCGCAAAGGGTCAACAGGAGCCGCAAACCGGCGCATCGCCGGAGACAGATGCGGAGACGGGCCCGGCAGTTGCAATCGGGGAAGACCAGGGAACCAACGAGCAGCGGAAGGAGACGGAAGGCGGATCGGTGCCGGCCGACCCGGTCGCCCCAACGAAAGAGGTTCCTGCCTGGCACCCTCCGGCCCCCAACCCCAAGGACTACGACTGGATTCGCCTCAAGTCCGGGGAATGGTTGAAGGGCGACATCATCCAGATGCGAGACGAGGAGCTCGAATTCGACAGCGATGAACTGGAAGAACTGTCCTTCGACTGGGAGGACATCGTAGAGATACGTTCCCCCAGGAGGTACACCTATGCCTTCGCAGACCGTACGACCTTGGTGGGCACCGCCGTGATCTCCAACGGCAAGGTCGTCATCCTCGTGGAAGGCGAGGAGCGGGTCCGCGAGCGCACCGACCTGATGGCGATCGTACCCGCTGCGGGTCGAGAACGGGACCATTGGGACGGAACCACGCGTATCGGACTGGCCTTTCGGCGAGGCAACACCGAGCAGACGGATCTCACGTACCAGGGCTTCATCCGGCGCCAGGACGATTTCACCCGCGGCCGACTCGACTTCAACGGGAACGTGGGAGAACTCAACGCGGAGGAGACCAGCAACAACCACAGGGCCTATCTCAAGGGCGACATCTTCCTGAGCCCCCGATTCTATCTGACCCCCGCGGCCATCGAGGTCTTCCATGACGCGCTCCAGAACATCGAGCTGCGCCTGACGCCCGCGGCCGGCGCGGGCTACCATGCATTGATGAGGAAGAAGATCACCCTCGATATCGAGCTGGCCGGCGGCTACCAGATCACGCGTTACCTTGCGGTCGCCCCCGGGGAAAGCGACCAGAAGAGCAAGTTGGCGGTCATCCCGACCCTGCGGATCGAAACGGACCCCCTCCCTCGGGTGGATATCGATGCCCTCTACACATCGCAGTTAAGCGGGGATAGGGCGAGGGACACGACCCAGCACGGCGAGCTCATCCTTTCCATCGAGCTGACCAAGATCTTCGACCTGGACGTCTCCTGGATCTGGGACCGCGTGCAGAATCCCTCCGCCAACGAAGACGGAACGACCCCCAAGAAAGACGACCTCAAGCTCTCCGTGGGCATCGGCATCGATTTCTGATTTCGGGTATCGAGGGCCTCCTCGCAACACTGCCCGGCCCGGAAAGGTGCGCCCGAGAACTCGCGGCTCGGCCCCTGCCCGCTCAGGATCCCGGCAACACCCTTGCGCTTGACTCGCAATGGACCCTTCTTCCGTCACTGGATTCTCCGCTCATCGACCTCAGGGGATGCCTTGACGGGCCCTTTCCGGGCCGCTCAAAGGGCCCCTGGAATCTTGATTTTCCTACTGACGGGGCGGAGCGATCTTTTAAGGGACCCTATGGTTCATGCTATTTCAAAATGCTTGATGGCGTCTTCATCCCATTCCATGCCCACCCCGGGACGGTCCGGGATCAGGGCGAAGCCATTCTTGATCTCCAAAGGCTGCTTCAGGATCGGCGAGGCGAGGTCCATGTATTCCAGCCAGTGGCAGGTGGGCGCCACCGCCAAAAGGTGAACGCTGTATTCCGGGAACATGTGGTTGGAAATATCGATGCTGTGGGCCTGGGCCAGGGCCGCGGCCTTGAGCCAGCCGGTGACGCCGATCCTCTGCACGTCGGGCATCACATAATCGAGCGACTGCATGGCGATGGCCTTCTTCATATCGAAGATGCTCGTAAAATTTTCGCCGGTCTGGAGCGGCGTTTTGAAGGCGGCGCGGATACGGGCATAGGCCTCGTAATCGGAATGGCGCACGGGCTCCTCGATCCAGTACAGACCTTCATCTTCGAGCATACGCATGCGTTCCAGGGCCTGGTTCAGGTTCAATTGCTGATTATAATCGGCCATGAGCGCGACGCGCTCATCTAAACGCTTCTTGATGGCGCGCACGGCCTGCAGATCCTGCGCCGCATCGCGGCCGTGGGAATAACCACGGCGCGGGATCGGATGCTTCGGATCTTCAGCCCCTCTTGCATGGTAGGTTCCTTCTCAATGTTCAATTATTATTCAGCGAACAGATTCTTTCTGCAAGTCGGTGTTCTCTGCAATCAAGGCGGAGGTGGAAAGCCCCTTCTCCTGACAGGAATCGTTCACACCTGCGTGTGTCCGATCGTTCACACCCACCCGCACGACAGACCAACATGGCTTGATCCCTGTCATCGCCCGCCACAACCTCTTGTGATTCCCGGTCGGCACAACGTTTGCCCTCCTCCCTCATGCGAATCATCGAAGCGATCGATCCTGTTCGGCGAGAAGATCTGTGCATTGGTCAGGGCCGTCTTTCACCTGCATGTCACCTTTACGATCCCAAAGATACTGCTGGCCTGGTTTCGAAGAAACCGCGGGGATCAGGAAGGACGGCGTCTTTCACGAACTCAGAGGTGTATCATCGCCTGTGATCGCCGGGCTGTTCCGGGCCCGACTCCTCAGTGCGTGCTTCCGGAATCATCCATCCGTCGGGCCGGGACATGCCCCGGCGAGAATCCGACCGGACCGCTTCTTGTCACAAACCACGGTCCAGGTGCATCCAAGGCGCAAGTACCATGAGCCGTCATGTGCCATGGGCCGCGCCGAAGCAACCCATGAAACTCTGTGCGTCCGGAGCGCCGCCCAGCCTGGGTCGGCGCAAGGGGCGGGAGAGGAGGCCCTGGTGGAGCATTTCGATGTCATCATCGTGGGTGCCGGCATCTCGGGCGTGGGGGCTGCCTGTTATCTGCAGAAGCGCTGCCCGGGCAAGACCTACGCGATCCTGGAGGGCCGGGAATCCCTGGGCGGGACCTGGGACTTGTTCCGCTACCCCGGAATCCGGTCCGATTCGGACATGTACACCCTGGGCTACTCCTTCCGCCCGTGGCAAGGCAGGAAGCCGATCGGAGACGGGGCCTCCATCCTTGGCTACGTCCGGGACACGGCGCGGGAGCACCGGGTGGACCGTCACATACGCTTCCGCCACGCGGTGGAACGCGCGTCCTGGTCCGGCCGGGACGCGTTGTGGACCGTGGAATCCCGTCGGCCGGATTCCGGGCAGACCGTGAGCTATACCTGCCGGTTCCTGTTCCTGTGCACCGGGTACTATCGGTACGATTCCGGGCACGCGCCGGTATTTCCCGGGGCGGAGCGCTTCCGGGGGCGGATCATCCACCCGCAGCTGTGGCCGGCCGACATGGTCTGGGCGGGCAAGCGCGTGGTAGTCATCGGCAGCGGGGCCACGGCCGTCACCCTGATTCCGGCCCTGGCGGAACAGGCGGGCCACGTGACCATGCTCCAGCGGTCCCCCTCCTACATCCTCTCCCTTCCGAACCGGGACCTCCTGGCCGGGCTGCCCGACCTCATCCTGCCCGCTGCATGGGCGGCCGCCTTCACCCGATGGTGGTACGCTCTCCTGGCCGTCGCCATGTACCGGATGGCCCGCCGGCACCCGGAGGGGGTGAAGAGGTTCCTCCGGCGGCAGATGAGAAGCCGGCTGGGCCCGGACTTTGACATCGACACCCACTTCACCCCCGCGTACGAGCCCTGGGACCAGCGGCTGTGCTTTGCGCCGGACGGAGACTTCTTTGAAGCCATTCGGAGCGGACGGGTATCGGTGGTGACGGACCACATCGACGCCTTTACCGAAACCGGCATCCGGCTCAGATCGGGCAGGGATCTGGGGGCGGACATCATCGTCACCGCCACCGGCCTGGAGCTGCTGGCCTTCGGCGGGGTCCGGTTCACGGTGGACGGGGAGCCGGTGGAGATCCCCCGGATCCTGAGCTACAAGGGCGTGATGCTGAGCGGCGTCCCGAACCTGGCCTTCTCGTTGGGCTACACGAATGCCTCGTGGACCCTGCGCGCCGAGCTGGCCTGCGCCCATGTCTGCCGACTCCTCCGCCATATGGACCGCCACGGCTACCGGCAATGCGTGCCCCGCAACCCGGACCCCGCGGTCGATCGGGCTCCCCTGCTCGACCTATCCTCCGGCTACGTGCTGCGCTCCGCGGACCGTTTCCCCAAGCAGGGGGCCCGGGCCCCGTGGCGGGTCCACCAGAACTACCTGATGGACATCCTGACCCTGCGCCTGGCCCGGGTCGACGACCCGGCCCTGGTCTTTTCCCGGACGTGAGGGGCCGGGCCGAACCATCGCGGACCAGCGGTGCGGAAGCGGGTGCGCAACGGACCCACGAACAGGTATGCCTTGCTGCGTTGGCTTGTTGCGCGCCGCGCGAAGGGAGCGGACCGCTCAGCCCAGGGGGCCCGGCCCTCCGGTCCGTTGCGCTCGGCCGGGCGTTGCACTCCTGTTGTTTCGGACGCCGGCCATGAAACGTGACATTACGGCGCCGACGCCCAGGGCACATTCGCCCCTTGGTCTGCGCCCGTTACCCGAGGATTCTCACTCAAAGCCTACGGCCCTCGAGGAATAGGATTCCTCCCAGATCCCGCCAGCCCACGGGGAGTGTTGGTTTCTCCGGCCGACACGATGCGTCTTTCCTCTTGTCGCACCCGTCTGTCCAATTTCTGGACGCCCGACCTGGTTTCCCTGCCTCTTCGATCCGACCCTCTCTTGAGCCCCCCACCCGGCCGCAAGCTCTCCTCTCGGACTCCCCGAGACCACACAAGATCTTGTGAGTTCTTCTTCTTGACGCAGAATTACGTCACTTGCTATTCTCCAACCGGCTCAAAGCACCTTCCTCCATCAGTACGGACCCGAGTCATGTCTTCAACGCCGATCCTGAATCGTTCAGAGCATACCATAACGTCTGCCGACGTGCGGACCAGAAGAAAAGGTAAGGCTACGGACTCCGCAACATGCCCGTGCCGAGAATCGGGGACCTTCCGCCACGACCCCCTCCTTTTCTTGCGGGCAGGCCTCGGGCATCGGTTCGTGCCCAGGAAAACGGGCGGCAAAAGGGTGGATCGGTTCCTGAGAGGGGCAAAAGGCAAGAGCTGTACCAGGGGCCGTTGGGTTGGGCGAGGAGGACCTTCCGGGCTACCGTCGGGATTTGTCATGGTGCGAAAGGGAATACGCTCCGGGGTGGTCGGTGCGGGCCTGTTCATGGTCTGGCTGCTGGCGGCAGCCGTTGGCTGCGCCACGGATACGGCCGGACCCGAGGCCTCGTCCGGCACGGGAGAGCCCGGCGGGCAGGAATTCCGGCCCACCCCCGATTCGCTGAAGCAGCACGAGATTCCTGCGTGGTGGGATGAAGGCAAGCTCGGCATCTTCATACACTGGGGGCCCGCATCGGTCCCCGGCTTCAGCTCGCGTGCTCCGACCGTGCCCGGGGGGTGGTACTACTGGGGACTGCACCTCGGTTTTCTGACCCAGGTGGCCCCGCATCACCTGGAGGTCTACGGCCCCGACGTGGTGTACGACGATTTTATCGAGGAGTTCACTGCAGAGCGATTCGACCCCGATGCCTGGATTGCGCTGTTCGAGGAAGCCGGGGCCCGGTACTTCGTCCTGACGGCCAAGCATCACGATGGGTTCGCGTTGTGGCCGAGCGACGTATCGGGCCGCGATGCCGGGGAAATGGGGCCCCGGCGGGACCTGATCGGTGAACTCTTCGACGCGGCTGCGCGGGCCGGAAATCGGGTCCGGCCGGGCCTCTACTACTCGATTCCCGAGTTTTTCCCCTCGGCGCCGTGCCCGCTGCAGACCGAGATGCCATGGCCCGGGTGGGTCGTCACGGGGGGGTTGGGAGGCGCCGCGCTCTTCAACCCGTCCCTGGAGAGCTTTTGCCTCGCCATCGCCCCGCGGCCTGAGGAGTGCCAGCCGTTCTACAAGGGGCCGCCTCGGAATCCCTTCACGCGCGAGGTAGTGCCCTATACCGGTTCGGTGCCCATGGAGGACTACGCAGCGGACCAGGTGCGACCCCAGATACGGGAGCTTGTCGAGCGCTACCGGCCGGGGGTGCTCTGGTGCGACATCGGGGGTCCGGAGGGGTATTTCCGTGCCAACGAGTTCATCGCCTGGTACTACAACGAAGCGCGTCGCCTCGTCCCAGAGGGCGTCATCGTCAACGACCGGTGCGGCGACGACACGACTCACCGGGACTACGTGACGGTTGAGGTCAACGCTGAGTACGTGCGCGGCGGGAGTTCGGCGGAAACACGGGGCGAGCTGACGGTGCCCCTTGGCTTCTCCTACTACTACGACCGGATGGACCGAGAGTCCGATTACCGAACCGTCGATGAGCTTGTCGACACGCTGGTGACGGCGGTCTCGCGGAATCAGAACATGCTTCTCGGCGTCGGACCCATGTCGGACGGCATCATCCCGGAGATTCAGGCCGAGCGTCTGCGCGGCCTGGGCTCCTGGCTCCGCAGGAACGGGGCCGCGATCTACGGCGCCCGCCCGTGGCGCGAGGCTCCGGAAGAAGGGCCCGTGCGATTCTCGGTCGGGGCGGATCAGGCCCTTTACATCACCTCTCTGGAATGGCCCGGCGACCGGCTCGTTGTGGAAGCACCGGTGCCGGTGACCTCGGAGACCCGGATCGTGCTGATCGGCTCCGACCAGGCAGCGCTTGCGTACGAGTTCGACGGCTCCCGCCTCGTGATCGAGGTGCCTGCGCGGGAGACCGTCCGCGGAGACCACGCGTTTGTATTTCGCGTGACCGGCCTGGACGATCTGCGGTAACCCTCTCGAACCGACACGCCTCCGAGGCGCGCCGCGGTGCCCGGGGGCCGAAGGGCGTTTTCCCTGCCCCCACCCTGAGCGCGCGCTGCGGGGTTCCGGCAGGCCAGGACAAAACGTGGCTTCTCCGCGCCGACTGCCTTGGGGCATACCCCGGAAGGCCGGGATCGTAGGCGCAACTGGTGATTCCGTCGAACGGGCGTCGGGTCCCCACCAGAATCCAGTATCCCGCTGATGCCGCCGCCGGCCCCGCGCTCTGCAGCGATCCGTTCCCGGTCGTCGTCTTTTCTCACGGGAATCGGATGAGTCCGGACCTGTATGCGCCGCTCCTCGAGCACCTGGTGTCGCACGGCTACGTCGTCGCGGCTCCCTGGCACCCGGGCAGCAACACGCTCGATTCCTTTCCGCGACCGGACCCGCTGGCCGCCGCGGGCAGCGCGCTCGAGCGTCCCGTAGAGGTTAGCTTCGCCCTCGACGAGTTGCTCCGGATGAACCAGGACCCGCACAGCCCGCTATTCGGCCTTGTGGACGGCACGCGGGCGGGAATATGCGGGCAATCCTTCGGCGGCTACACAACGCTTCTCGTGGCCGGCGCGGAGGTGGACGCGAACTTCGAGTTTACGATGGCCGGTGGGGCGCTCGGCGAGGCAGGCGGCGATACGGTGTCCACCGCCGACTACTGCGAGAGCATCGGCTGGGAAGAAGGGTCTCCCACCTGCGCCTTGCTCCGTGACGCACTCGCGGGATCCGGCCGTATGAGCCTACTCGATGACCGCTTCCGTGCTGCGGTGGCAATCACACCTCCCCTCTACGCGGCCTTCGGCGAAGAAGGCATTGCCGAGGTGTCCCGGCCGGTTCTCATTACTGCAGGCGGGCTGGACGAGCAGGTTGATTACGAGTCCAATATCCTTCTGAACCGCGCCGGGTTTTTCCGGAGACTCGGTTACTTGAGTCCGACCACCATGGCCTGGGCCTCTGAGAATCTCGCTTTTCCTATGGACTCATGGACGCTCCAAGCATTGCATGCGGGCTCTCAATTTGGATCGGTGCGTCACTTGTGTTACACTGAAGAGTGACGGACATCTCGACCATCGGGGATTCGCAACAGGAACCCCGTATCCGAAATGAAAAGAGAAGGGAAGACCGCCATGCCCGCCAAGAACCCGCGTATCAATGTGGTCCTTGAGAAGTCTCTCTACCAAAGCGTTCGATCCCTCGCAAGGAAGGATCGAGTGTCCCTGTCCACAAAGGTGAGGGATCTGCTCAGGGATGCCATCGAAGTCGATGAAGATCGTTGTCTCGTGTCGCTTGGAGAAAGAAGAGAAGCATCCTTCTCAAAGGACTCCAGCCTTTCCCACGAAGAGACCTGGTCCTAGGCGACCCCTTTTGGGGAGACAACCAGATGCCTTACGGGCTGATCTATCACCCTGACGTCAAGAGAGTGGATCTGCCCAGGATCGACGAGAAGAACAGACAGATCATCAGAAGAGCCATCGAAGTACGTTTGACCACGAACCCGGCATTGTACGGCAAGCCGCTGAGAAGAACCCTGAAGGGTTACTGGAAGCTGAGGGTTGGGGACTATCGCGTAGTCTTCAAGCCATCGGGCGAGGAAATCCTGATTCTCGCCGTCATCCATCGAAAGGACGTCTACAGCGAAGTTCTGCGGCGAGCCAATGGTTAGCCGGTTCCGGTCTCGCCAAACGTTGCACATCGCCCCTTGCCAAGGGATCTTCCTGTTTGAAATACAAGGAATGCGGATCGGAAAACGTGGGAGAACTCAACGCGGAGGAGACCAGCAACAACCACAGGGCCTATCTCAAGGGCGACGTCTTCCTGAGCCCCCGATTCTATCTGACCCCCGCGGCCATCGAGGTCTTTCATGACGCGCTCCAGAACATCGAGCTGCGCCTGACGCCCGCGGCCTGAAGCGATTCACGGGCAAGTCCGTAAAGGAGGCGCTCCTCGAGATCATGGAACCCTCCTCGCAACACTGCCCGGCCCGGAAAGGTGCGCCCGAAAACCCGCGGCTCGGCCCCTGCCCGCTCAGGACTCCGGCAACACCCTTCCGCTCGACTCGAAATGGACCCTTCCGTCGCTGGATTCTCCGCTCATCGAGCTCAGGGGATGCTTTGACCGGCCCTTTCTGGGCCGCTGAAAGGGCCTCTGAGAATCTCGATTTTCCTGTGGACTCAAGACGCGGTCCCGGTCGACGGCCCTGTGTCTGTCTCGGCTCAGCCCACAGGGGCCCCGTTATACCCCTGCTGCGTGAGACGGCCGAGTTTCGTTCAGCACCTCTCGAACCGCGGCGGCCAAGCTCTCCATGGACAACGGTTTCATCAACGTCCGGTTGATCCCCAGGGATTCGGCCCTTTGCTGGTCCATGGATTCGCAGTACCCCGTGCAGAGAATGATGGGGATGTCCCTCCGGACGCGCCTGATTTCCTCGGCAAGGCGGAACCCTGTCATTTGGGGCATGGTCTTGTCCGTTATGACTAGGTGGAAGGCTTCCGGGCGAGCACGAAATGTCTCCAGGGCTTCCAGGGAGCCGCTGCAGGGTTCAACCCGGTACCCGAGCGTTTCGAGCATCTCCTTGCCGAGTGTACTCAGGGTGGTTTCGTCATCGACAAACAGGATCCGCTCCATGCCGTACGGTAACGCATTCGGCGTCTCTGCGTCGCGGCTCGCCTTCTCCTCCCGGATGCGGGGGAGAAGCACCTGAAAGAGGGTGCCTCGACCCGGTTCGCTATGGACCCGGATGGCGCCCCCGTGACTTTTGACGATGCCGTGAACAACGGCCAGGCCCATGCCGGTTCCTTCCCGGGGGCCCTTGGTCGTGAAAAAGGGCTCGAAGATGCGTTCCAGGACCTGAGGCTCCATGCCGACTCCCGTATCACTTACCTCGAGGCTGAGATAAGGGCCCGGCTTCAAGTCCGGGAACGCCGCTGCCTCCGGTGCTCCGAGATCGAAGGGTCTCAGGGAAATGCCCAGGATCCCCCCCTTCTCCTGCATGGCGTGGTGCGCGTTCGTACACAGGTTCATGACCAGCTGATGCATCTGCGTCGGGTCCGCGGCGATGAACCGGCCCGAGGCCTGCAAGTCCTGGCGGATCTCGACGGTCGTGGGCAAGGAGGCCCGAAGGAGCTTGAGGGCCTCTTTGACGATCGGTTGCGGTTCCACCGGCTTTCGCTCGGCCTCGGTCCTGCGACTGAATGCGAGGATCTGCTGCACCAGGTCCTTCGCCCTTCGACTGGCCTTCAGGACCTCGAGGATGTTCTTCTTTCCTTCTGTTCCATCGGGCAAGGCCATGACAGCAAGCTCGGAAAAGCCCATGATGGCCGCCAGGATGTTGTTGAAATCGTGGGCGATGCCCCCGGCGAGCGTGCCGATCGCCTCGAGCTTCTGCAGTTGCCGCAATTGGACCTCGAGCATGGCCTTTTCCTTTTCCGCCTGCTTCCGATCCGTCACATCCCGAACGATGCCCCGGAAGCCAGCCGGCTGGCCCGACGGGCCCCGCACGAGCGAGGTGGACAACTCGATGTATCTCGTGCTTCCGCCCTTCGTAACCATCTCATAGTCGCTTGCCTCGGCGGGCTGCCCGGTTGCATAAACTTCATGGAAGACTTCATACAGCCTTCGGGCCGTATTCGGGGTGGCGTAGGCCCGGTAGTTCATGCCCAGCAGCTCCCTCCGCGGGTAGCCGGAGATCCTGCAGAGCGAGTCGTTGAAGAAGGAGAAATTCCCGGCAAGATCGACCTCGAAATAGGCCTCCTCGATGGTCTCGAGTATGTTTCTGTATTTCTCCTCGCTTTCCCGGAGCCGCCGAAAAGACCTGGCATTGATCAGGCTGACGGCGGCCTGCGAGGCGACGCCCCGGAGTAGGCTCAAGTCGCTCTGGGTGGGCAGGCGATTTCCATCCGTGTTGCCGACCGCCACGAGCCCCAGGACTTCCTCCTGATAGAGGATGGGCACGGCCAGGAGGGATTGGACCCCCATCCGCCTTCCCAACGCTTCAGCTTCTTCTGCGACCGACGCTTGCAGGGGGAAGACCTCTTGTCCGGAGGCAGTGAGCGGTCGGTCGGCGACCCAGGCCCAGGACTCGAGGGAAGGGATGCTCGAAAGATTCAAATCGAAATCGTCGCCGTTTCTGTTCGACTCCCCGTCGGATCCGTATTCAGCTACGCAGGCCAAGGGGCCCTCGCTTCCCTGTTTCAGAAGAATCATGCCCCGGGAGTAGCCCATCCGCCTCTCCATGATTTCCGCGATGATCTTAACAAGCTGTTCTGCGTCCAGAATCCTCGAAGTGGCCTGGCCGATTTCCTGTATGAGAAGGGTGTTGTTGTATCGTTCACTGATCCCTTCGATGTGCTCCCTGGCCGTGTCGCCCTGCGATTCGATCAATCGGATGAGTTCGCCTCTCGCCAGCACGTGGGAATAGGAGGAGAGCCCGGCAACGAGGACGGCGAGGACAAGGGAGACGGCCAGCCCGCCTGCGAGGGGCAATGCGGCGAAGGCCGCAAGGCAAATCGGGAGGCCGAGAAGAAAGGTGCGATTACGAATCGTCTTCCAGCGGAGGGAAGGCGTACGCTCCCAGCGGATGACGTATCGGCAGTGCTTGTCCCCCCTGTGAAAGCATTCCGGATGTTCCACCTCAGGGAAACGATTGGTGAGGACCTTCCCCAGGGCCTCGAAAAAGCCCATTCTGTTCTTGCACTGATAGAGCTTCTCCGGTATTCCCTCGATGGGCCTGGAGAGAATCTCCACCTGGGTCGGTCCGAGCCTTCTCGCTTTGACCTCGGCCCCTCGGCTCAGGAGAGGGTAGATCTTCGCGATCAACCGGTACCCGGAAGCTAGACTGGTAAGTCCGAGGGCAACTTGCTTGGCGGCCCCCAGACCCCTCGCGGACGCCGCAAACCTTCCGGCCTCTCTTGCAGCGTCCGGGTCGCCGGTGAGTTCGAGCAGCTTCTCTTGAAACCGGTCCACCTGCCGCTGGCTGAACCAGTGGGCCTGGTCCTCCACCTCGAAGGGCGTCATCCCCGCATACCGGAGAAGGGACTCGGCGTTAACGAGCGGATGCTTATCCTTGAGGTACTCCAGGTAGGTCTTGATGATCCGGCTGTTGAAAACCGGAGAAAGGTCGTTCATGGATGCAAGTCCGGAGATGGGTTGACCCGGCCCGGCTGCTGCGAGCCCCGGGGCTATAGAAGGAGGATCGTCCTCGTTCGCGATAAGCTTTATACTCCTCGCATCATCTCCGGCGAATCCCGGGGGCATGGGTTCACCTCCGGGGGGTGGGTGGGTGTTCGACCACCCCAGGAAAACCGGGGCCGGTCTGGATTCAGGAGGCCAAAGCCGATCTGGGCATCGGCAATATCCCGACGGAAGAGTTTCAATCCGACGCGGCAGATACGGAATCCCGGGATAAACGTCTTCTTTGACTTTACAGAAATCTCATACCCTAGTGGCCGGCTCAAAGGACATGACGGCTTCTCCTCGGTCCCCTAGGCTCCAGTTGATGAATCTAAGCCATCCCGCATTGTCCGTCCGTGGATACTCAAGCCGCCTGTGCGAATAGCGGGTCTCCGTGCGGACCAGCGAGGCCTTGAAGTAGAGGTCGGCCAGTTGCACCATGTTTTCCAACTCGTGCGCCTTCACGAGGTCATGAGGATTCGAGGCGGATAGCGTCGGGAGATCGGTTTCCCGGAAGGAGACCAACTCCCGAAGCCCCTGTTTCAGACTCTCGTCGGTCTTGCGCAGGCCGATTCCCGGTTTGAACATGATCCCTTGGAACTTCTTCATCAATTCCCAGTAGCTCCGCCCCTCGGGTCTTCGCAGGTGGGCTGTGGCCCGTTCCAGCGCCTCCCTCACGCGATCGGAGTCCAGCGCGGGCGCAGGCGCACCTTTTACGTATTTCGCCGATGCGATGCCGACCTTCTCGCCCGACCACATGCCCCGGGCCGACGAGGCCCCCTTGAAGGTGCACATGTCCATGGACTGGCTCAGGCTCGCTGCGAAGAGCCCCTCGATCTCCTCACTCATGAGATCGTCGTTCGTCCGTATGCATCCCTGCAGACCGTAGTAAAGCACGATATGGCTCTGGGGACGGGCTGTGATGGGCTGCCCGATTTCCCGCAAGCGATTGTAGTTCAATGCCTGCCAGGTGTTGAGGGGACTGAAGTTCTCAAGGAACGTCGGAAAGAAATACTTGTAGAGAATAGTCGTAAGGTCGAGATAGATGGGAGCATTCCCTTTTGCCCACTCATCGGCCATGGCGAAGGCGATCTTGTTGAACGAGCTGTTCGTTCCGTTCTTCGGATCATAGTCCCACATGAAGTCCCTGCCCTTTTCATTGATGAATCGGACCCCCAGGGCACCTGCCAGATGCCCGCCTTCAATGTTGTAGTCTCTTGCAACGACATCGAAATTCAGGAACTCCAGATTCTGCAGTCGGCCGCCCGCCCGGTAGGCAAGGCCGTAGCCGTCCCCGCTGTGGTGCGCACTCACATTGAACCCCGGGCCGAAGGTACACGAACCCGTGGCAAGAACAACGGCCGGAGTCTTGAAGACGACGCGATTTCCGGTCACGCGATGAACGCCCACCGCACCAGTGACCCGCCCGTCCAGGGTCAAGAGGTCCGTGATCATCGTCTTGGAATAGTGGTCGGCCGCCCCTTGCGCCTCCATCCTGTCGAGAAGGCATTGGATCAGGGCCCTTCCACAGGACCACTCCCTGTATCTCGGGTTTATGCTCATCTTGTTGTGTCGGTTTCCGTCCGAGGCAAACCGTCCCCCGAAGGGGGGCACGCCATCATATTCGAGGCCCCATTTTCTCCATTTGTTCATCCGCCTCTGAGAGGTCTGCAACATGTCGCGCAACATTCCGATGTGCGCCAGGCCGGCGCTGTATTCCAGATACTCTTTTTCGCATGCATCCAGGTCGTCGCCGTCGAGCCAGTACAGCGTGCCGCCCAGGATCATGGCCGAACCGGAGGAGATCCCGACCGCGCCCTTGTCCACGACGGCGATTCGCCTGACCCCCTCATCGGCTGCCGTCACGGCCGCCCAGAGTCCTCCCAGCCCTGTACCGACGATCACCAGATCCGTCTCCACCGTCTCTCCGTCCTCATACGGCTTGGACTTGAGGAGTTCCACCTTCGGCACGGGGGGCTTGACCGCCCCGGCCGACTTCACAAGAGGGGGCACCACCAAAGAGACGCCTGCAACTCCCGCCAGTTTGAGCATAACGCGACGTGATAATTCATTCATTGAGCCGCCCTCCGCTCGAGCTGGTCCGTTTGCCGTTCCGCCCCTCGGGCCGTTCCCCATACTCCCAGTGGCAGGGCCACATCCGAGGCGCATACCGATGCGGGTGAACCCAAATGGCCAGGCCGGGGCAGTTGATCTCGCAAGTGTAACAGCTCTGGCAGTCCTCCGGGTATGCGATAAAGGCCTTCCCCGTGCTCTCGTTCATGCGCCAGACGTCCCGCGTGCAGTATTCGACACATGCACCGCATCCGACGCACTTGAGCGGATCGTACCTTTGCACGGTCATTGGCTTTCACCTCCTTCCTCGCAGAGCCGACTCAGCGAATCTTGAATACCGAATGGGCGACCCACCTGTGGGCTACATACCAGAGCCCCAACGGGATCATGATCAGCTTCAGTTGGTATACATTAAGGTTGATGTAGACCAAAGCGAGCAGCGTGGCCAGGTCGGCAAGCAAGGGATAGTGCTTCCACCGAGCGGGAAGCACTGCATTTGCAGAATAGGCCAGGTAGAGCAGAGAGACAAGCATCACGGTACCGTTGGCCCAGGCAAATGCGTCCTTCCTGAAGAAAAGGGCTGCGTACAGACCGTCAAGAACATGACCGGCGCCTTCGCCGATCAGGGGCGCAAGGACAATATACGAGAATCCTGCGAGACCCACCCATGAAAGAACCCTGTACGCCCCAAATATCACCCGCATGGCCATCCTCACACCCCTCTTTCCGGCACCGGGAAAGTGTTCCTACTGGTACGCACCGGGAATCAGGTACTCGCCTTCTTCGTTGGCCCTCTGAGAAGCTTTTGAAATTCACGACGACGGGGGGCCGGGACAGATTCCCAGGGAAGAATTGGTGGTTGCCTCTATTTGCAGAACTTCTGGAATCCCGCAAGGGTGAAGTCGTCGGGCTTCGGATCGATTCTCCAAACCCACCTGTGCCTGGAGCTGACCTGTTCGGAGATCGTCCCGTGCCCTGTGCGGTCGTCGACCATGATCAGGGCCCCCCATGCGACCTGACGGACAGTCTGATCTTCATTCTCGAGGCTGATCAGCGGGCTGACGGCAGACTTCCAGTATGCACCTGCACGGTCATGGATCACCTTGTATACAGGTATCGTTCTCTCGGCATCGACCCACAAGAGTTGGCGCCCGTAATTGTAGTAAGGGTCCTTGGGGGTCATTTCAATCACGTGAACCTTCTTTTTCACCCAGACCAGGTTGGTTGGCGCCCACGGCGCCCCTTGCCACTCTTTGACCTGGTATCCGTAGGTGACGTCCGGTACCTGGGAGGTGGTGGCCCACCCTCCGAACCTTTGGTCCTTGACAAGCTTCTGGGAATCCTTGCTCAGGAAGGGTATGAGGGCGTCCTGCTCCCGCAGCAGCTTCCATTCGAAAACAGCGACCTTCCCGTCGTATCCGGCGGTGTCATCGAGGCAGATGTCCGAGCCCATGAGCGCGTCGGACCGGCTGGCCGGACTCATACGGCGAACCCTGCGGATGGTGGGCACGTAACTGAAGTTGACATCGGGACGAGCGTCGAGATAGCGCCAAAGCATGACGGCAAATCCGGCTACGTCATAGGGTGCGGTCACCTTCAATACATTCGTGCGTTCCAGTCCTGTCGGATTCGCAAGAGATCTCGCCCCGACGTACCCCGTGTAGACGTTCGTTGTGTAGTTGCCGCCGCCCGAACGCTCGAGCCCGGAACGCGCCAGGTAGTGCATGTGTGTCTCGAATTTGAGATGCCCCTCGATGTGCCGGCTGTACTGGGAGTTGTGAAGGATCTTGACCGCCCGGTTCGGGTCCTCCGGGGCGATCTCAGGAAACGGCATTCCGAGAATGAACTCAGGAGGACCTCCCGTGGCTGCCTCGATAATGGTTGTCTCCGCGTCCACGTCGAACCTACCGATGTTGGGCTTCCACGCCTCCAGCACTTCCTTCGCATAGAATTCCACCGGATCGTGATTCAACTGATCTACCTGCAGAATCCATTCCCCCTTCTTCACCCAGTTGAGGAGCGATTCGGGCAGGAGATTCTCGGCCTGCTTCCAGTTGGTTTTGTCGACCACGTCCCCGGGCGAAACGTCAGCATCGGCCCCGGAAATCGTGCCGACCACGAACCACACACTCAATACTGCAGATACGCTAGTGTACCTTTGTGCTTTCATTGCTCTCCTCCTTCCGGCCTTGGGTCTATCTATCTCATCCTTTTCGGCCTTCTGAGAGGGAAAAGGATCTGCGTCTCTTTCCGATCCTCTCAGTTCAGTAGATAAGTCACACTCAAACTCACCTGATCCCGGTCGCGAAAGGCTCCGAACCCGGTCAGCGCTCCCTGAATCCCGGAGTACTGGAGCATGAAGCGGAAGGGCTCCCGGATGAAATTGACAGAGGGCTGAATGAGCCAGGCCCCCCGGACGTCATAGGCAAGGGCCAGTTGAGGGGTCAGTCGTCCGTCCATCCAGTTGTTGTTGACGAGGGCCGTAAGGGTGCTCTCGATCTCCTTGACCGGCACGAAATCGGCCCCTGCCGGGGGGATCGGAATGCCCTGTCTCATCCTCTCGTCGAACTCGGGCGCCCATTGTCCGAAGTATTGAAGGGAAAAGAAGAACATCTGCTTTCGATTCAAGGAGCGTACCCACAGCTGCTTGTCGATGCCCGCCATGAACCGCAGGAAGTCTTTGTCGGGAATCTGCCCGTTCTGAGGAACCACCGGCACACCGGGAATCGGGATCGGGGGCGGAGCCAGCGGAATGTTGATCTCCGGAATGAAAACGGCTTCTTCCCAGAACCAGGCAAGCTCTGCCCGAAACACAGCGTCCACGGTTGGCTGCCAGAAGTTGAACGCCGCCCCCGTGATCTGAATGTCGTCGAACCGCAGCTCCTGAAAGGGGCTCCCGAAGGGCACAGGATCGGGATCGATGACGAAGACGGGTTGCGGCAGATCCGTAAACGTCTTGTAGTGAGCCACCGAACAGTTCACCCCGAGCAAGACACCCATCAGCCTCGTCCCCCAGCGGCTGCTCGAAACCGTCCTGTCCGGATAAACGATCCGCTGCTGCAAAGGGGGCGGGAGAGCGCCGAGTGGGGGATAATAGGCCGTGCCGAAGGGTGGCCAGGGAGACACGTGCGCGTCCCACGTCCCGGGTACCCAGAAGCCTTCCAGTGATAGCGAATCCAGCGGGCCGACGGTGCCCAGATTGACGCTCCCCCGCAACATCCAAAGCGGAATCCGCCGGTCGTCCAGATCCTCGAAGATTCCTCCGAAGGTGTTGTCCAAGGGGTTGATCTGGTCAAGCAGCCGGAAGATGTCCGTCTCGCCCCATGCCAGATTCTGTCTGCCCAACCGGAAGAACAACGGCCCGCGGGACAGATCGATGTATCCCTCCCACAGATCGTACTGTTGCTTGAACTCGTCGACGTTTTCCTTGTCCCTGTCACGAATGTCCTGGAACCCCTGCGGCCCGATGTTGTATATTGCTTCATAGATGATGCGTCCGACCAGCCTGTACTTCGCCTCGATGCCGGCCCTTTTCAGGGGTCTGAAAAAGGAGACCTCTTCCATGATCTTCCAGAGGTCGTGGTTCACCTCCAGGTAGGCGATGTTCCGCCACTGTACAAGGTTGCCGACGGAGATATTCTGCGGTTCCGTGAATCCCTCCGAATCCTGCAGCCGGATCGAAGTCCGGCTCTGCGCCTTGGCGCTGAACTGAAGCGTGTTGTCTCCGTCCACATACACGGCCTGCGCCTCAGCGGAGAACCAAAACGAGAGGAAAAGGAATAATCCGGCCGCGCTTATCCGCCTTGCTTGTTCCATTGCTCTCCCCCCTGACAAGTCCACATTTCTTGAGGCGGTATGCCTGGTTCTTTCCTCTGAGACCTGCGGACGGAAACGCATCCCCTCGTTTAGGCCTTCTTTCTGCCTTTCGCTCCTCCCCTTCCTCGAAACACAGGCGGCCGAAGCCTTTCAAGGGAATATCGATGAATCCGGAAAGGCACCTCTGCCGTCAACCGCTTCTTCATCATGGTTTCCAGAAACAGCTCATGGTCTCTCGGCAGCCTAACCGAGGTTGAACAAGGGGACGATACTGCGCGACCATGAAAGCCTTTCAAGTCCGTCGCCGGGTTAGCCGATAGGTCGGTCCCGGCCCTTCCAAAACTTCGTCTTCACGTCTTTTCGAAGAATCTTGCCGATTGGAGTCTTCGGCAGGACATTCCAGAACTCGACGGCTTTCGGGCACTTGTAGCCAGCCAGCCTCTGTTTGCAGTACGCGATCAACTCCTCGGCCGTGGCCCGATGGCCTTCTCGCAGGACAACCACCGCCTGCACCCGCTCCCCCCACCGCTCGTCAGGTGCCGACACGACGGCGCACTCCAGGACCGCGGGATGCTCGTAGAGCACGTCCTCGGTCTCCTTGGGGTATACATTCTCGCCTCCGGTTACGATCATGTCCGCCTTGCGGTCGATCAGGAAGAGATAGCCTTCCTCGTCCATGTACCCCATGTCACCTGTGTGGAGCCACCCGTTTCGCAAGGCCTTTTCCGTGAGCTCCGGATTCTTCCAGTAGCCCTGTGTCACATGTTTTCCGCGGATCACGATCTCTCCGACCTCCCCCGGCCGAAGCGGAACCCCTTCCTCGTCGACTACGCGGACGTCCGCACACAGGGATGGTTTCCCCGCACTGGCCAGCAGCCTGGAGCGCTCTCCCTCCAGGACATGGTCCCACGGCGGAAGCCCCGTGCCGCCGTTGGCTTCGGTCATGCCGTATCCCTGAACGAATATGTCGCCGAACCTTCTGATGCACCGCTTGAGCACCTCAGGAGGGAAAGGGCTTCCCGCGTAAGACATGTACCGGAGACTCGACAGGTCGTAGCGGTCGATCTCCGGATGCTCCAGCAGCCAGGTGTAGAGCGTAGGCACCATGTTGATGTGGGTGCACTTCTCGTCCTGGATCAAACGGAGGATCTCACCGAGATCCGGCTTGCGGTTGATCACCACCTTTCCGCCGACGAGAAGCACGGCAAGCGCCGGCCAGAAAGACACGTGAAACAGGGGGAGCACGAAGCAGGTGGCGTCATCGTACCGAAAACCGAAGCCGAGTGCCGCGGCGATGGCCGAGGTCATGATGTTCCGGTGGCTGAGCAGAACGCCCTTGGGAAGACCGGTCGTTCCGCCGGTGTACATGAGAACGGCCACCTCGTTTTCGTCCACGTCCTCGTCAGGGTCTTCGCCGGATGCGGCCTCGAGCATCTCTTCGTAGAAGGCCGTACCGTCGGTGCGCTTATCCAGTGCGATCCAGTCCCGGACTCTTCGAAGTTCCCCCTTCTGCGCAAGCGCCCTCTGTTCGAATTCATCCCCCACGAAGAAGCACTCCGCCTCGCTGTCGTTCACGACATGTCCAATTTCCTGGTCGGAAAGCCGGAAATTAAGGGGCGTAACACTCATGCCGAGCTTGCCCGCGGCAAAGTAGATTTCCAGGTACTTGTGGGTGTTTGTGGCCAGCACGGCTACACGGTCTCCGCGCTGGTACCCCATCGCCAAAAGCCCGTTAGCCAGCCGGTTGACCCTGTCATTGAGCTCTCTGTGAGTCAGCCTCGTACCCTCGAACACCGTAGCTTCAAACCCGGGATAGGCCCTTGCGCTCCTTCTGGGGATGTCTCCCAGTGTGTACATGTTTCATGCCTCGCAGCAGTTAGCGGTAAGCCGAACGCCCGAAAAGCCATTTCATGCCCACGATTTTGGATATCCCATGAACTGCATGATCATGTTCTTGGCCATCTCGTCCGAGATGGGCGAGAAGACCATCTGTTTGTAGTCCCGGAAGTGCCTCTGCATGTCATATTCCATGGCATAGCCCCACCCTCCCAGGATCTCCATGCCCCATATCGTCGCCTTCTCCGAGGCCCTGCCTGCCACGATCTTGGCCATGCACGCCTCGATGTGGAACGGCTTCCCCTGATCGGCCAGCCAAGCGCATTTGTAAATCAGGTTCCTCGCGTTCTCGATCTCGATGGCGATATCGGCCAGGTAGTGCTGGAGAATCTGGAACCGTGCGATGGGCCCACCGAAGGCGTGGCGCTCCTGGGCGTATTCGAAAGCGTCCCGGAACGCAGCCTTGGCCACCCCAAGGCTCAACACCGACGTGCCGATCCGCTCCGGATTGAGCGTTGCGAGCAGCTCGTACCAGCCGTTGTGCAGCGTTCCCACCAGGTTCTCCTTGGGGATGCGCACGTCCTCGTAGACGACTTCGTTGCAGCCGGCTGCGTGGCACCCGAGCTTGGGGATGAGCCGGGTCTCCAGTCCCTCCGAGGGCCGTGGCACCAGGAACATCGAGAGGCCCATGGACCGTTTCGCCTCCGGGTTTGTGATAGCCACGGTCGTGATGTAGTCTGCCACGTGGGCGGCGGTGATGAAGACCTTTTGTCCATTCAGCCGCCAGTGATCCCCCTCATCCACGGCCCGGGTCTGGATAGCCCCCAGGATGTCGGTTCCGCCACCCGGCTCGGTGAGCCCCAGGGCGAACTTGAGCTCCCCCTTGGCGACCTTGGGGAGATACTTCTCTTTTTGCTCCGGCGTTCCCACGTTCAGAACCACGGATGCCCCGAGGTTGGTCGCGCCGACGCCCAGGGCGACTGCGACAGACGCGGTCGCCAGTTCCTCCCCCAGGATCGCCGCATCGACCGCGCCGAGCCCCTGCCCGCCGTATTCCACAGGAACCTGCGCCCCGATGTATCCGATCTCCTTGAGTTTGTTCCAGAGTTCGTCCGGGACGAAGTTGCAGTTCTCGTCCATCCACCGGACATACTCGCGCGTCAGCTCCTTCTTGCAGAACCGCTGCATTTCGGATCGCAGCATGTCTTGTTCTTCCGTAAATCCGAAGTCCATCGCGTGCTACCCCCTACCCCTTCACGTCGGATGCAATGTTTCTCGTCTTCTGCTCCTTGGTCAGTTGATCCGGACTTCCCCTGAAGGCCTCCATAGCCACCAGGAGCTCCGGGCTGTTCCGCAGCCACTGGATTCCGTTTCGCTCCACGGCCAGGGCCGTCTCGATGCTCCCCCCTTCCGCAGAGCGCTCCATGACCTCCTTGCCCATGCGCAGCGCGATCGGGCTCTTCGCCCCGATGAGCCGGACCATCTCCTCGAACTTCTCCTCGAACGCATCGTCGGGGAAGACGCGCGTCAGCAGGCCCATCTCGTACATCTCCCCTGCCGTGTAGTCCTTCCGGCCGCTGTAGACCACCTCCCGGGCGCGGAAGACCGGCATGCTTCTCGGCAGCCGGGCTGTGCCGCCCCAGCCCGGCAGGATGCCCATGTTGATCTCCGTCGTTCCGATCCTGGCCGACGCGGTCGCATAAAGCAGGTCGCAGCAGAGCGCAAGCTCCAGCCCGCCGGCCAGGCAGTAACCGTGGATCTTGCCGATCACTACCTTCTCGCACCCCGTGATCGCCTTCTGCACGTCCAGGCCCTCGTGGGCGAGCCAGTTCATCGCACTCTGGTGCTCGGCAAGGGAAGGGAATACGGAAAGATCGCCTCCCGTGCAGAACGACTTGCCGGCCCCGGAAAGCACCACCACACCCACCGAGGGGACCTCCCGCACCCTTCGAAAGGCGTCGATCAGCTCCCGGGCCATCTGCCGGTCGATGGCATTGTATTTGTCGGGACGGTTCAAGGTGATCCTGCAGATCGCGTTCCCCTTTCCCCCGATCTCGTAAGTAATCGTCCGGTAGGTCTCGGGACGCATCGCCGCTTCCGCGCCCGGCCCTTCCTTCGTGGCTTCCTCCTTGTCCGCCACAGCCCTCCTCAACGCGGGGTCAACGGGCCGGAACATGGGCAGCGAGAACTCCTCGGTCACGTCCTCGAAGACCACCTCCACCTCCATCCCGATGTGCACCGCCTCCGGGTCGCACTCCACGATCCGGGTCATCATTCGCACGCCTTCCTCCAGGTCCACCAGGGCGAGCACATACGGGAGATCTCCCATGAACTTGGGCTCCACCATATCCATGGTGACCGTGTGGCTGTAGACCTCAGCCCTGCCGCTCGCCTCGGACCAGCCCAGGTTCGCCGACCAGCACTCCGGGCACATCTTCCTCGGGTAGAAAACCTTCTTCTTGCATTCGCGGCACTCCTGGATGAGCAGCCTGTGCTCTCTCGCGGCCCTCCAGAATTCCTCCGTCCAAGGCTGTACGGTCGGCAAGGGCTTGTTGTATACGCTCATGACAGTTCCCTCCCCCATACGCTCGCGATGTTGTTCATCCCGGAGCCGCCGCCGGTATTCTGGAATACGAACTTGGCCCCCGGCACCTGCCGCTCCCCGGCCTTGCCCATGAGCTGGCGGGCCGTCTCCACGTAAGTGGCCATGCTCACCCCGGAGCCGGTATGCCCCCTGCCCAGAGCATCCCCGATCGTGGAGACCGGGCACTTCCCGCCGGGCGAGGTGTGCCCCTCCAGGATGAATTGGCCGGCCTTGCCTCTCTCACAAACGCCGATCGCTTCGAGCATGATGGGAATGGCAAAGGGGTAGGCGATGTAGAGGTTCCAGATGTCGATTTCATCCTTCGTCACCCCCGCCTCGTCCAGGGCCTTCTGCGAAGACTCCCGCCAGCCTTTCTCCACCGCCTTCGCATCCCGGAGGATAGGGCAGGCGGAAAAATAGGCGGCCCCCTCGCCCAGCTTGTAGGCAGGAGTGGCCGTGATCTCCCGGGCCATCTCGGCCGAGGTCACCACCATGGCGGCTCCGCCGTCCCCGAGCACGTTGCACTCCCGTTTCCTCAGGGGCGTGGAGATCATCCGGGAGGAGAGAACGTCCTCGAGCGTCACCGGCTTTCCGTAGAACATGGAGTTCGGGTCCAGGGCCGCCCACTTCCGCAGCGCGACCACGACCGAGGCCATCTGCTCCTCGGTCGTACCCGTCTCGTACATGTACCGCTGGGCCATCAGGCCCATGACCCCGTTGTAGGTCGTTCCGAAGGGATACTCCCACTGCAGGTCCATGCCCGCCGTGGCGAAGAAGCTGATCAGCTCCGCAACCGGGATCGTCGAGTGGACCGTCACGTGCGGAATGAGCACGATCCGAGCCAGCCCGCTGTGGATCCACTGCTCGGCCATGCGCAGGCAGTTCGAGGTAGAGGCGCCGCCCGCATTGCAGATGCAGACGTCCTTGCACCCTTTCAGGCCCAGCTCCTCCGGGATCTTGCCGAAGGAGATCTCGGCGGCGAGCCGCGGTTGCGCCTGGGGCGCAACCGTGATCACGCCCTCGATGTCGTTCTTGTGCACGCCCGCATCCCGAACGGCCTGGATACAGATTTCATAGATGATGTCCCACGCGGACCGCTCCGGGTAGATCCCGGTGGGCACCTCGCCGATCCCCACAACGGCTATCTTATCTTTCCTCATGCCGGACTCCTTCCTATCCCTGCCGGTTCGTTGGTCCGAAACCTGCTCAACCGGCGGCTGCAGCCGGGAGCAAGAGCGGATTCCGGGTCAAGCCCAATCACAAGCAACGCATACCCATTTCGGGTGCATCAGGTTAGGCCTTGACCCTTCGCCTGCTCGCGTCGATCCCGAGCAGCCGCCCCAGGTTCTCGCCAAAGATCTTCCGCCGGTCTTCATCCGTGACAGGCGGGAAGCCGTACCCTTCCTGCATGTCTTCCGGGATCTGAAATTCTCGCATGCCCAGGACCGCGGTGCCGATCTGGAAGGCAAAACCGGCATAATCGCAGCCCCAGATGATCTTCTCAGGCCCCACCCAGCGCATCGCCTCGCCCAAGATCTTCGCGAACTTCCGGGGCGCGGTCAGGGCCCAAGGCACCAAGAGGCTCAGGGAGACATACACATTCGGGTGACCCATGGCGATCATGTTCAGGTCGTCGCAATGGGGGTAGCCCATGTGAAAGGCCACAATCTTCAAATCTGGGAAGTCGCGGGCCACGTCGTCGAGATGAATCGGCAGGGCGTGCTTGCTCTTGCCCGGCGGCACCCAGGAAAACCCGGTGTGGATGTCGAGGACGATGCCGAGTTCCTCGGCCTTCTTGTAAAAGGGCCAGAGATCGGGGTCATTGATGTAGGTGTCCTCCGGGGGATAGTATTTGAAGAGCTTGGCCCCCTTCTCCTTCACCCAGTACTCCAGTTCCCAGATCGTGTTCTTCACGCCCTTGAACTTGATGGGGGACAGGTTCGGCTCGTACAGGAAGCGCTCCGGGTTGGATTCAACGACCCGGGCCATCTCCCCGTTCGTCACCCAGCGGCTCGTGTAGCCCGTGGAGTCCATCATCGACTCCGGCAGCAGACAGGCGATGTCCATCCCGTACTTGTCCATGGCCCGGAGGATGTTCTCCGGATCCGCGCTCTTCTCCATCTCGTGCGGTTCCAGCCCGAGAGTCTCGATGATTCTTGAAACCACGTGAGGCGGAGACCCTGTCACCAAGGGCCTCCCGATGTTCTCGATCGCCTTCCACCACATCTGCACGCCGGGGAAATGGTTGATCGGGCCCATGTCGCCGATCAGGTGGCACTCCGGGTCGATCTTGAAATAATCGTCCTTGGCAAATGGCTCGCTCATTTCAGCTCTCCTGACCTCATTCCGTGCGACGCACCTTGTGCGTGCGATTCATTTGGATCCTTTTCCACAACCTCGGAAGTCGCCGAGCCTCAAACTTGAGGCAGGTCCTTCAGGGTCCTGATGAATTTCTTGCCCCTTTTTTCGATTGATGAGCCTTTTAACCAAATCTCAGGGAAATGCTTCTCTCTTCCTGCCGTCGGATTCACGCTGCAGGTCAACCACCAGCTGTGTGTGAAATAGAAGTAGCACTGCTGACAGCGGGTGCATTTGACAATGTCCTTCTCTCTGCCCGCCCTGACCTTGGCCGGCCAGAAGGGATCCGCGATCGACTGTCGTCCCAGGGATACGATATCCACGGATTTCTCCCGGATCGCCCTTTCCGCACAACCGGCCGTCATAAAGTTCGGCACGATGATGGGAAGATTGGTTGCATCCTTAAAGCCTTTCGCCCATTTGGTGAAGTCATCCTCCCCGTCGTAGGCGAATGTCCTGCCGGGTGTCGCATAGCTGCCCTGCGATACGTGGATCGCGTCGACACCCGCCTCCTTGCACAGGGCGGCCACCTCACACTGCTCGGCATGCGTGATGCCGCCCGGCAGAAGCTCATCCCCGCTCAGCCGGCACCACAGAGGCTTGTCGGGTCCCACCTCATCCCGGATCTTCCTCACGATGTTGACCAGGAAGCGCGCCCGATTCTCCAGGCTGCCGCCGTAACGATCTCTTCGTTTGTTACACAGGGGTGACAAGAACTGATGGAGCAGGTAGCCGTGGGGGCTGTGGATCTCGACCGCATCGAAGCCGATCCGGAATGCGTCCTTTGCCCGCTTGGCCATGCGGTCTTCCAGTTCCTCGATTTCCGCGATGGTCAATTCCCGAGGGATATCCCACCATATTTCCCGGTATAGATCCGGATCGAGTTTGCAGATCCCTTCCTTCAAGGCATTCTGAAAGTCCTCTGCGTAGTATTGCTCGTCGGTCATCCGGATCAGGTCAGGCACCTTCATCGCTTCGATCACCTCGGCAGGAACCCCTTTTGTCGCCTGTTTGTACCACCCCTTGTTCCGGAAGTAGTCCCTGAGGTCGATATGCAATTGGGTTACAGAGGGAGCCGCCGGAGGTATGTCAGGGGTGCCGACATGGGGGTGCCCCTGGCGGCCCCATCCCGGACTGAGTTGAATGCATATCCTGCAGCCGGCATAGCTGTGAACACTCTGGACGATCTTGCTCCAAAAGCGAAAGAAACGGTTGTCCGTGAAATGCGCGACGTTCAGACCCTCGCCGCCGTACCATGGATGCGGATTGATCATCGAGGCCTCGGTGATGATGAGCCCGAACCCCCCGCGGGCACGCGTCGAATAATAGGCCAGGCTGTCCTCGCTCGGGTATCCCAACGGTCCCGTGTACCCCATATTCATCGGTGCCACTGCGATGCGGTTTTTCAGTTCCAGGCTTCCGATACGCACGGGTTCAAAAAGTACATCGTAGGGCATCGTGTCTCTCCTCTTTTGCATGTTTTCGAAGTTACTTCTTGCTTCTTGATTTACGTAAGACCAGACCGAGGGCATGGTCCTGAAACCGAGTGATTTCCTCTTCATCAAGATTCGTGTTGTGTTTCAGGTAAGCGAAGTACTCCGACGTCCCCATCATCATGTAGGCTCCGAGCAAGCTGTTGATTTCCTCCCGGATGACTCCGGCTTGTTTTCCCTTCTCGAGATCCCTCACGAGGGGTTGGATGATCTGATTCATGACTTCCTGCAGCTTCTTTGCAAATACAGACTGCTTCACCACAGCGGCTCCCCGGATCAGGTTCATCATGTCGGCCCACTGGGGATAATACGCCAAATAGGCCTTCCATCTCTTCTTCAAGCGTTTCGCAATGTCTCGTTCTTCCCGGATCCCCTCCCAGACCTCGTCGTACATTTCTCGGAAGATCCTCTCCGCACACTCGATGAAGAGCAATTCCTTGTTCCTAAAGTTTAGATAGAACGTGTCTTTTCCGACGGCGGCTTGATTCACGATGTCGTTGACGCTCGTGTCGCTGAAGCCCTTCTTCCGGAAGAGGTCGATCGCGGCTCGGATAATGACTTCCCGCCGGCTCGTGTTCAGCCTATCCGCCAGGCCGGCCGTGAGGTCCTGGTCCTTGAACTCTTTATCAACGATCTCCTTGATGACTCTGAGTGAGCTGTTCTTCTTCTCCCTCATCTGTTTCCTGATGAAATCCAACCTCTCACGGTGGTGCTCGCTGTAATAGGCCCGGGTCCTGCCCATCTTGATGGGCGGCGGGAGCAGGCCCTGTCTAACATAGAAACGGATGGTGGAGGGGGGCGTTCCGGTTTCCCGGGCCAGTTCCGATATCTTCATGTGATACGGTTTCTCTTTCATGCTTGCTTCCCGTAATCATGCAAAGCTTAACTTCCACAACAAGGTCTCGTCAGCCGGAATGTTGCCCATGTTCTTCGCTCCTTTCCATAGAAGATCAAGCTGCACTGAGAATCCCGATTCCTGAGTGGTTAAGCTCATTCATCCACTGTCAACCTTCTCAAGCTCTCGCGCAGACGCCAGGTGTTTTGAAGTATCATACGGGACGGAATGGTATGTGTTTAATGTAATTTACTCAGGTCCCATGATTCCTGTCAAGCTTTTTTTCGTAAGCGTCCGGGCGCTGGATGAGCACAGGGCGGCGCCGAAGAGGCCGGCAGCCTGATTCCGTTGTACCGCCAACTCAGGCTATGATGGAGGCCGCCATGACCCTGACCGAGGTCAGACTTCGCATCCCCGTGGCCGACGGCGACCTGGTGCCGCCGCCAGGCCTCTTCCTGCACCAGAGCCCGCTGCACGGCCCCGGCCACGTGGCGCGGGTGATCGTGCACGGCCTCCGGCTGGTGGCGGCCGCCGGGCTCGTGGAGGAGACGTCGAGGCTCTGGGCGGCCGCCTACTTGCACGACATCGCGCGGCAGCACGACGGGTATTGCTCGCGGCACGGCGCCGACGCCTGGGCCCGACTGAAGACGCTGCCCGAGGCCGAGGCGCTTCTCGCCCGGGCGGGCGTGACCAGGGAGGACTACCCGGCCATCCAGACCGCGGTCACCAACCACTGCCGGGGCGAGATTCCCCGCGACCACCCGCACTGGACGTTGACCGCGCTGCTGAAGGACGCCGACGGCCTCGACCGGGTCCGGCTCGGCGACCTCGACCCCAGGCAGCTCCGGCACCGGGAGGCCAAGTCCATGGTGGCGTTCGCCGAGGCGCTCTACGCCGCCACCGCTGGCTGGCCCCCGGGGCCGGAGTGGGCCGAGCGGCTCTGGCCCGAAGCCGACCGCCTGGCGGCAGGTCTTGCATGAGTGGCAATCCGTGGAACCTCGCCGACCGCATCACGCCGCTCGACGCAACGCCGTCGAAGCGGTACTCTTGCGTTACGGACTGTTCAAAGAAATGGTGGACATGTCACCCAAATTGAACGCGGAAACCGTGACAAATTAATTGGGCATACACACTTTGTGCCCTGAGCACTTCTCAACGGTCTCAAGGCCGTTTGTCGTCTGGCATCTTCGTGCGATATGCTAATCCCAAACCGCAGCAAGGAGCAACCCCTTCGATGGAATTCGCCTCCCGGCAGGAACTGCTCGAAGCCCTGAAGAGCCCGGACCCGACAATCAGGGAAAGGGCAATCCGTGAGGCAGGGAGTCTGGAAGATCCCAGCCTCCTTCCGCCTGTTCTCGAGTCACTCGACGATCCCCGAGACAGGATCCGGTGGCTTGCCCTGCAGTCCATCGGAAACATGGGTTTTTCGGCCCCGGGCGACAGAATATTGGGGCTCCTGAAGGACGCCTCGGCGCAGGTACGGGCGGAGGCGGCCAGGGTAGTGGGTCTGATTGGGAGAAAGGAACACGCCGCTTCCTTGTCCCAGCTCCTTGAGGACCCGGACCTGCAGGTGAGGTGCAGGACCATCGAGGCACTGGGAGAGATCGGAGACCCCGGCATGGATCTGTCGGAGAGGATGGTGAGCCTGCTCCGTGATTCGGACAGCAGGATCCGCATGCATGCGGCACTGGCATTGGGGAAATGCCGCTACCTACGGGCAAGTTCGTCTCTGGTCTGTTCGCTTCGCGATGCCAGCCACAACGTCCGCGGATTTTCCGCGTGGTCCCTCGGCAATCTCGGCGACGAAGAGACTATCGGGCCTCTGCTCGAGGCCCTGGAGGACGACGAGGAATCCGTTCGGATTCACGCTTACCAAGCCCTGTCCGCCCTGGGGCGGAAGGCTCCGTCGGCCCTGAAAAAGGCCCTTGCAAAGAGGACCCCTTCCCTGGGAGCCATCGCGGAAAGGCTCCTCGAAGACCTGTCCGACGAAGAATAGACGGGACGAGGGGCGGCACGGAGGTCGCGACGAGATAGGCCCCATGACGAGCATGGCGACCGGAAAACCGTAACGCCAGGATCCGCCACCGTACGAACTGCAGATAAAAGATAGGGACGTGCTTTCAGACGCCCGGGGAATAGCAGGCGGCACCATTGCGTATCAAGAAGAAAAACCAGCAAGATGTTGTGATCTCCTGAAGAGTCCGAGGGGAGAGATGCGCCCGGGCGGGCATTTCGGGAGAGGGCCGGATCGAAGAGAACAGCCGACGACCCCCAAGGACCCCCGCGCGAAGTCGCGAATGGATTTGTAAACGGCGCGAGTTTGTGATACAAAACGAAACAATTCCAAATCTTCCTTAGGCAGTACACCGGTCACCCCATCTACCCAACCTCGGTTTCAACGGTCAAGAATGAAGTTTTCCCGTTTCGTCGTCTGACCAACAACAAATGTGGTCTCAGGCGAAACCCAGAAAATCTCCGCGGAGTAAAGGACAAGGCGTGGGCACTTACCGGGCGAACACACGGGACATCAAGTTTGTGCTTTGGGAGCAGCTTGGATTGGACGAGCTTCTTGCGTGCGACCGCTATAAGGGATTGGATCGCTCCACCCTCGACATGGTGATCGACGAGGCGGCCAAGTTCGCCGAAAGGGAGCTGGGACCGGCCAACGCCGAGGGGGACCGTGTGGGTTGCCGTTTTGAGGACGGAAAGGTTTTCGCGCCTCCTCATTTTCACGACATTTACAGAAGATTCTGTGAGGCGGGCTGGGTCAACGTATACAGCGACCCCGACCTGGGAGGCCAGGGCCTGCCGAACCTCATGGTCACGATCGTGGACGAGCTGTTCATCGGGGCCAATTTCAGCTTCTACAGCTACCCGCGGCTGGCCTTCGGCACGGGCCACCTGATCGAATCCTTTGGCACGGAGGAGCAGAAGAAGACCTACCTGGCGAACATGTATTCCGGCCGTTGGGGCGGTACCATGTGCCTGACGGAGCCCCAAGCGGGAACCGCGGTGGGCGACGTCAAGACCTCGGCGAAGCGCGCCGGAGATCATTACCTCATCACCGGCACCAAGATCTTCATCACCTCGGGGGAACACGATGTAACCGAGAACATCGTGCATGGCGTTCTGGCCCGCATCGAGGGCGCTCCTCCGGGAACCAAAGGCTTGAGTCTGTTCATCGTACCCAAGATCCGCGTCAACCCGGACGGCTCCCTGGGAGAGCCGAACGACGTGGTCTGTGGGGGGGTGGAGCAGAAGATCGGGCTGCACGGGTCGGCGACCTGTTTGCTGAACTTCGGGGAGAAGGGAGACTGCCGGGGATATCTGCTCGGCCCTGAGAACGGCGGAATGGCCTGCATGTTCCAGCTCATGAACGAGGCCCGCGTATCCGTGGGCGTCCAGGGGGTGGCGCAGAGCAGCGCCGTCTACCTGAGCGCACTGGATTACGCCAACGAACGCGTTCAGGGCACGGACATCTCCTCCGGCCGGGACCCGGATGCGCCGCGGGTTGAGATCATTAAACACCCGGACATACGCCGCATTCTGCTCACCATCAAGGCCTACGTAGAGGGCATGCGCGCCCTTCTTCTATACACCACGTACGCCATCGACCGGTCGGAAGTCCTGCCCGGTGAAGAGGACAGGGTCCGGCACGACTTGCGCGCCCAGCTTCTGACACCCATCTGCAAGGCCTACTGCTCGGACATGGGCTTCCGCGCCATCGAGACGGCGGTCCAGGTCTTCGGCGGATACGGGGTCTGCCGCGAATATCCGGTGGAGATGTATCTGCGGGACTCCAAGATCGCCTCCATTTACGAAGGCACCAACGGCATCCAGGCGCTCGATCTGCTGAGCCGCAAGATCGGCATGAGGAAAGGCCAGGTCTTTAACGACATGATGCAGGAGATCACGGATTTCATCGAGGAGGCCCGCACCCATCCGCACCTCGCACCTGCCCTCCAGGAGCTTGCGGCTGCGAAGGACAAGTTGTCGGAGGTGGCCGTCCATCTGGGCGGACGAGGCATCGGCGGTGACCCGATCTATCCGGTGCTCAACGCCTACCCCTTCCTGATGATGTTCGGCGACGTGATGATTGCCTACATGCTCTTGTGGCAGGCCCGGATTGCCCAGGGGAAGCTCCAAGCCCTGTACGATCAGAATCAGGCTCGAGAGGAGACGGCCCAGAGGAGAATCCTGGAGACGCAGCCGGACGCCGCTTTTTATGCTGGCAAAGTTGCCGCGGGCAAGTTCTTCGCGTTCAACCTTCTGCCGGAGGTGGACGCAAAACACAAGGCCCTCCTGGCCGGAGACCGGAGCGCCCTGACCCTGCCTGAAAGCGCCTTCTAACGGCGGGGAGCTATCTCCCTTTGAAAACCGGCTTCCTTTTCTCGAGAAAGGCCCGAGCCCCCTCTTTGTGATCCTCGGTCTCCGCGCAGAAGGGGGAGGCCATGGCATGGTAACGCATGTATTCTTCCAGGGGCCAGTTGAGGCCTCTGCGGATCCCTTCGATCGCAAGCCGAACCGCAATGGGAGGCTTCGCGGCGATCTTCCCGGCCAGATCCATTGCAGCTTCCATCAAACGCTCGTGAGGGACCACCTTGTTGACGAGGCCGATTCGTTCCGCTTCCGCAGCGTCGACAAGGTCCGCCGTGAGCACCATCTCGTAAGTCTTGGCCAGCCCCACCAGCCGGGGGAGGATGATGAGTGCCTCGTCGGGAATCAGGCCGACCCTCAGGAAGATCTCGCTGAAGCGTGCTTTTTCAGAGGCGACACGCATGCTGCAGAGCAGGGCCAGTTCGCACCCATACCCGACGGCCGGCCCGTTGACCGCAGCGATGGACGGCTTGTTGATCCTGAGCAGCCTGTGCCCCCCTCCCGGGAACGGGTGCTCCCCCTCGATCTGCCTCAGCTTGGCCTCTCGGGTCGTGAACTTATCCTCTTCCGGGCTGAGGAACACCTCTCCCACGTCGTCCCCGGAACAGAACCCCTTGCCCGCGCCCGTGAGAACAAGGACCCGGATGTCGTCGTCCCGGGAAGCCTCATCAATGGCTCGAGCCAATTCCTCATGGTTGGCGAGCGTAAGGGCATTCATCCTTTCCGGACGGTTCAGCGTAATGAGCGCCACCGACCCCTCACGCGAATAGACAATCTCTCTCTGCGTCACAGCCCTTGCCTCCCTTGGGATTGCTGCTTGTCGATTCGGTGAACGTACTCGGAGATGCCGTAGGCCGCTCGGCCCTTCCACGCGTACTCCGTCATGGCCTCAAAGGCGATGGTCCGGGTCCTCTCGTCATCCACGACCACGATCGGAATGGGATTGATTACCCTTCCCTGCACATCCATCCGGAAGCCGCCTGTGTCCTCCACGGAAAAGCGCAGGGACTTCTGGGTGAGGCCGTCCTCCTCGAACTCCGTGTCGAGCTCGATCCTTCGAAGGGCGCGGTTCCGGCCGTTCCGGAAGATGTACCCGTTCACGATGTCCAGCTTGCCTGCCTGGAAGCAGGCTACGTTGACCGCCATCCCCTCGCCGAACTGGACGGTGAGCCAGGTCCAGCTCCTGGCCGCCGTGATGTCGCGGTAGCCCCAGGAGTGGTCTCGGTGGCCGGTGGCGTTCGTGAGCTCGATGGTCCGGTCCCCAATCCGGATCGCGCCTCTGTACGACCCGGCCTGCTCGTAGTGCTCCGCCGCGTACTTGCGCGTTTCCAGGAGGTCCTTCAGGCCGAAGTCCTTCTCGACCATGCGCCGGGCAAGGCCGCGGGCGTACAGCTTCTTCGCGTTGTGGACATGCCCCCATCCCGAGAAGGTGATGTCCACGTCCACATCCACGAAGTCGTTGTCCTTCACGCGGCGGCACAGCCCGACCGGATCGATCCACTCCCTCGGGTGGTCGAGACGAAGGAACTTCGCGCGGTTGACGATCCGCAGCTCCTTCAGTGGCTTCAGAATCTCGTATCGCAGGGATCCGGACCGGATCTCCGTCAGGCCCCGCGGGATGTGCTCGCTCTGGGCGAAGAAGAGCGCCTGGCCTTCCCGCGTGTAGATGAAGAACAGTCCGATCGAGGCGTTTCGGTTGGCGAGCTTGCCGATCCGGGTGAAGGCGCCCACGCCGTGGTCTTGGTCGAAGAAGTTGAAGTAGTGGCTGTCGTTGTACAGGGGCTGATCGGTGGTCGGTGGCTTTGCATATTCCACCTCCGGGGGCATGGGGCGATGCGCCCCCTGGAGGCGCGTGGCCGCACCGATGACCGCCGCGTAAGCGTTCATCCTAACCGTGTTCGACAGAAACCTGATCGGAGCAGACGAGGCGAGCGATCCCATGTCGGACTCCCTAAACAGTTAGAAGATCATGACGACCTCAGGATGTGCTCAGGAAACAGAACGCGCTTGTTCTCGATCCAGGCCTGCCGGGTATAATGAACCCGTGGAGCTTGCCGCTCAGATAGTAGCCGATCAGCTCCTCTTGGTTGTCGGGCATCCACTCGCTGCACTCAGAGCTATTGGCGATGTCCTTGCCTCTCAAGGATGAGACCGCCTGTCTCAGGGGGAGGATGTCTGGGTGCAGATCGGGGGAGAAATCGCCGAGATTTTGCTCGTTCAGCTGCATGAATTTATATGTGTGTATCACTATTTCTTGGCGAGTTCTCCAAGAGCTCGTTCGCCGTTGTAGCACAGGACTGATCCGCCGGTGACCACAACACAGCTACACAGACCTCCCGGAGAGAATCCCTCCTTCGGGCTGTAGCCCTGTCTGCAGAAGTCGATTGTGGGCTGTTCGGTCCAGACATCCTATTTGACCACCGATTCCTCCGTTAAGGTCGTAAACCGCTCTCAAGTTCATGGGGCTCCGTGCTCGTGATCAACCTGGCGGCGGGAGACATCCCGCCGTTCATGCCAGTACACAGAACGCGCCCCCAGGCTTGTGGAAAACCGCCCAGGAGACCAGGTTCGTAAAGGCGTGCTACGGTTGCAGCGAGGGAGGACCGACATAGTCGGTATATCCTATACCGCCGAAGGCCTTCAGTAGGTCCCCGCAAGCAGGACACGGCACAGAGCATTCAGCGCCATCATTCCAACAGCCGGAACAATCGCCTCCCACCTTGGAATAAAGAGCGCCCTGAACATTTGATACATACTCATAGGTGACGTTGTTCTTGAGAGGGGGTGGAACCTCCCATAAGGACTTCTCCACCCGATGCTTGACCACCCCACCCCCCAGCTCGTCCTCGACAACCTCCCAGTGAACACACAAATAATGGTCGTCGTTCTCGCCTGTTACGGTCGCCCACGTTGGATATTTCGCACCGGGGAACTCTTCATCGTCGATTAAGGGACCGCGCTGGATATTGATCTCCTCCCGGTAGAAATCATGGTTGATACCATTGTAAGCAGCCCTCAGATTACCGGGCATGCAAGGATCCCATCCATCCTGACACTCAAAGTAAGGTCCGGGTTGGTTCAGGAGATAGACCCATATATCGAGGGCCGGCTCGCTGCCCGCCGGAAGCGGCTCTTGTGTCCATTGCTTGTATTCGATCCAGTCCCACTCCAAGTCGGTAGGCACGAACTCACCGTGAAACCCGTCGTGATATCCCTTGGCATCCACGAGGTTATAGACTGTAGGGTCTCCAGGGCTTCCATCGTCAACAGTGAACGTTCCATTCACCTTGGCCACAGGCATGTGGACTGTATAGTCGATCCAGGAGTCCGGGAAGATACCCATGGCAGGAGGCAGAGGCCATTTCTCCCACAGATACCATCCGGCCAACTCCACCCGTTCATAGGTAAGGTCCCAGGCAATGGTCTTCCCGTTTTCGGTGATCGACCCGGCGATCCGATACTTATCTGCCAGGTTCGAACCATCAGGAGTAGCCGGATCAAGGACATCGAGAATGATGTTGCCGCCATCGCATTCGAATTCATTATTACCCGGTCCGTCACTGAAGGTTGTAGAGAAGGGGGGATTCCCACCTGGGGTTATGGTATCGAATTCGCGGTACCATACGCGCATGGAATTATGATCGTTCAAATTCGGCATTAACATCGCGGTAGCGCTGTAGAAGTTTGCACCCTTGGAGAAGAGTGGGTTTTCCGTATAGAACACTCCATATCCAACCACGCCGATAATGTCATTGATGTCGTCCCTGAAGTTGAAATAGATCATTTGCGCGTACGGGAACTGACTTTGGTGGTCCAGATCGTATCTCCAGGCGTCCGACAAGTGCTGCGTGAGCGCTGTGTCCCCTGCAGGGTTCGGGGGTGCTGGCGGTGGGGGGCAGCCTGTGAGCACGACCATGAGAAACCCGGCAAGGCCGACTGAAAGGGCGTAATGAAAAAACGTCTTCGTGTGACTTGTTCTCCTGGTTTCCATCAGGCTTCCTCCTCGTCTCTTCTCGGGGTTTTCTCTGATGATTCACTCCTCTTTCTCCATGTGCGCATGCCTCCTTGCCGAGTTGGGGAGGGATTCTCGGCTGGGCCGGGGGATGGCTCGGCCTCTTGGCAAGGGCCTCGCGATATCCACAACTGGAATCGCTCCGAAACCTAAGCTGTTTCACTCCTCGTGCAGGTACACCTCTCCTTTTGCTCCGTCCACCGTAATGATCTGTCCGGTCTTGATTAGCTTGGTCCCCACCATGACGTTCAACACACCGGGGATCCCGTATTCCCTTGCCACGATCGACCCGTGTGAAAGCAGGCCTCCGATGTCCACGACCAGGCCCTTCGCCAGGATGAACAGCGGCGTCCAGCCTGTGTCCGTGACCGGGGCCACGAGGATCTCGCCCTCCTCGAGGTGTGCGTCCTCCCTCGGATCCAGGATGACCCGCGCAGGGCCGGTCACCCGGCCCGGGCTCACTGGGAGACCTTTGAGCACATGGGTCGGGGTCACCTTCTCCTCGTGCAGGATCGGAATAGGCCGACCGGTGAATGTCTCCGGCAGCCTGACCGTCTGGTTGCGCTCGTGCTCCTCTCTGCGGCGTAGGATCAAGGAAGGGTCAGGGGCCGCCTCTCCTTGACAACAGGCGATCAGCTCCTCCATGGTCAGGAAGTAAATGTCGTCTGGGTCCTTCAACATCCCACCTTCAGAAAGTCGCCTGCTGAGGACCCGCAAGGTCTTCTTCAGATCATGAAGCCCCATGATGGTCAGGGCCTTTCCGTTCTCCCTGGCAGCCAGGAATGTGCAGGCCTCCTTCAACACCCACCTGAAGATCTGCCGCCGGAACCAGCCGAGACGGGCGTATGCCTCCTCCGTAGCCGCCTCACGGTCTTTGCGCTGTCGTGCCTGGATGTCTTCCGGATCCTCCACGTTGCCCGCACGCAGGTAATTCCGGACCATGGAGAGAACGAATGCGGGCGCCTCGTCCCAGGAAGGCGCTCTCATCTCGGCCTCAGAGACCGCGCGGTATCCGTAAGCCTTCAGAAACGCATCCAGCCGTTGGAGGAATCCTCTTGCATCGCTCTCCAAAGTGCTTTCCAGTCGCGGCAGGATCTCCTGGGCCTCGGTCTCCTGAAAGAGTTTCGTGAGGCCGGGCGAGTCGGCCACGAACCGATAGAGCCGATAGATGCCGAAGGCCGGCCTGGCGCTCTCCATCGTGGAGAGCCCCGTGACGAGCCGTGCAGAAAAGGCCCCCGTGTCGTCCCCCAACCAGTTTCTGGCGAGCTTGCGCAGGGCCCCGTAATAGGCGGGGGCGAGCTGGGAGTTGAGAATGTGCAGGGTGAGAATCTCACGGCCTTCCCGGGACTTAAGCTTCAACCATTCGGCAAGATCCTTCAGATCCATTCGCGAGAAATCCATGGCCTGATTCTCGGCGATTCGACGATGCAAACAGCGTGTAAGCCGGTCGAGCTCTTTGGGGGCACGCCGCCGCAGGCCGATCGCCCTCTTGACCATCCTGCACAGAAAGGGGAGCTTCCGGAGCGAAACCGCGGGCGCTCCCGTTTGGACGACCCTCTCGTCGGTCGGAATGGGACGATCCGTATCCGCAGCCGAGGCCCCTGGAATCCGGCTGATGATGCGGCTGAAGGTGGATATGTTCAGGTGAAGTCGACCGTAAAAGATGCCGATAAACATCAGGTCCCGAGGTCCCTCCGGGAATGGGCCCTCGATCATCCCCGCTTCGTAATTGATCTTCCAGAAGGCATAGTCGCACGACTTGACGGCCTCCAGGGACAGCGGCGTGAGCACCCCGGGCATCACCTCGCTGATGTTGGCGGAACTGTAAACGTCCGGGGGGTCTGTCACCGGAGTGTCGAATTCGGAGGTCCATCCCTGGGAATCGGGTTGCGAAGCGCCAAGGGCAAGCCCCGCAATTTTTCGAGACTGCAACAGAAAAAGCCTTCCCCTGGAATAGGCCCACTCGACATCCTGGGGTTCACCGAAGTGTTGCTCGACGGCAAGACCCATCTCGGCCAGCTCCCGGATCTGCTCAGGTCCCAGACATTCCCGGTTCGCCTCCTCCTCGGGAAGCGTTACCTTCCTGTTTCCGCTTCCCCTTGCCGGGTCCAACTCCACCTTGAAACGCTTGCTGCCAACCGTCTTCGACAGAACCCGCAGGTCCTTCTTTGAGATGACATAATGATCCGGCGTCAGGCTGCCGGAGACGACCGCCTCTCCGAGCCCAAAGGCCGCGTCGATCCACAATTCCTCCGGGTTCCCCTCGACCGGGTTTGCCGTGAAGAGCACCCCCGCAGTCTCGGAGGGCACCATGGCCTGGACCACGGGCGCGATGATGATCATGTTCGGATCAATGCGCAGGGCATCCATCGTGCTGGCGGCACGAGCCGACCAGACGGAGGCCCAACACTCCCGGATGGCTGCCAGGACATCCTCGATGCCGCGCACATTGTGAAACGTATCCATCTGTCCGGGAAATGAAGAGCGGGAAGAATCCTTGGTCCCTACGGACGACCGCACCGCGACCAAGGGAACCTCGATCCCTCTGAGAAGCTCTTCATAAGCCTGGCAGATTTCGGTTTCGATGTCCGGCGGGATGGGGGCGGCCGAGATGAGCCGGCGAATGCGTGCCGTCTTTTCCTCTACGTCCTTCAGATCACGAAAACGGATGGTGGCAGAGATTTCCTGGATGACCCCTCGCAGGTCTGCGGCATCGAGAAACCGCTCATAACCTTCGGATTTGACGGAGAAGCCGAGCGGCACGGAAAAGCCGGCACGGATCATCTCCCCCAGACGAGCCCCCTTCCCGCCTACCTGAGCCAGATCTTCGAGACCGATCTCGCCCAGTGAGGAGACGTATCTACCCATTGAAGCCCTTTCAGCATCGAATCTTCCACATGTCACAATAACTCTGATCAGTTAAGCAGATAGGTGAAGATAAAGCTGAGCTGGTCCCGGTCCCGGAATGCGCCGATGCCGGTGAAGTTGCCCATCACGGTGGTGTATTGAATCATCGCCCGGAAGGGCTCGAAGATGTAGTTCACCATGGGGCTCACCAGCCATGCCCCGCGCACGTCGTAGAAAACGGCAACCGTCGGCACGAGGTCGCCGTGCAAATAGTCGGTGGTGATGGCGCCCGTGAACAGGTTCTCCACCTCCTTTACCAGCGGATACCTGTCCTGGTCCGGGTAGATGGCAAGGGGCTGGCGCATCCGGTCGTCGTAGGCATCCACCCAGGTTCCGAAGTACTGGCAGGAGACGAAGAACGTTTTGGTGGGGTTCAGCGGCCGGATCCAAAAGTTCTTGTCCAGTCCGATCATCCACTTCAGCATGTTCTTCTTTGGAATCGTCCCGTTCGCAGGCAGGCCGGGCAGGCCCGGGATCGTGATCGGCAGCGGAGTGAGGGGTGTATTGACCTCCGGGATGAATACCGCCTCGTCCCAGAACCAGGCCACCTCTGTCCTGACGATGGTGTCGGTGTGGCTCTCCCAGAAGCTCAGCGATCCGCCCGTGATCTGCACATCCTGCCACACGACCTCCGCCGCCGCGTCGAGGGGACTGTCCCCGACCGCCAGGCGCAGGGCCGGGTAGTCAAGAAAGGTCTTGTAGTGGGCTATGGAGAAATTGTAGTTGTTGGCGATCAGGCCCATCACCCTAGCCCCCCAGCGGCTGTTCGACATCGTCTTGCCCGGCGTAATGAACTGCTTCATCAATGGCGATTCCGGTTCAGGGGCTGCATAGGGCGTTCCACTGGGCGCGAGGGGGGCCACCCGGGCGTCCCAGTTCCCGGGCACCCAGAAGCCCTCCACCATGAGGGTCGCGATGGGACCCAGCCGGCCAAAATTGTAACTGCCCCGCAACATCCAGAGCGGGATGCGCCGGTCGTCAATGTCTTCGAAGGGTCCCCCAAAGGTATTGTCCATGGGATTGATGGCATCCAGGAGCCGGAAGCTGTCCGTCTCGCCCCAGGCGAGGTTCTGCCTTCCCATTCGGAAGAACGAAGGCCCCCGGTTGAGATCCAGATAGCACTCCCACAGATCGTACGCCTCCTTGAAGCTGTCTATGTTCTCCTTGTCCCGTTCCGCAACATCCTGAAAGGCCTGCGGACCAACGTCGTAGACCCCCTCATACAGAAAGCGACCCACCAGGTGATATTTGACATCGATGTCCAGGGCCTTGAAAGGCGACAGAACATCGAGTTCTTGGGTCAGCATTCTCAGGTCATGATTGACCTCGATCAGGGCCAGGTTCCTCCACTGCACGAGGTCGCCCACATGGACGTCGATCGGCTGGGTGAACTCCTTGGAATCCTCCATCCGGAGGGTAACCCGGCTCTGCACCTTTCCGATCATCTCCAGGGTCTTCTTCTTCGGGTCGATGTGCAAGGCCTCTGCGGTCGGCATGAACGGGAGAACCAGAATGCCAAAAGAAAGAATCGTACAAACCCACCCTTTCCGGCCCATGGATACCCCCTTCCTTCTTGGCTGATAAGACACAAGAAGAGCGTTTTCCTGTGATTCCGTGCTACTTGCAGAACCTCTGGAATCCCGCCAGAGAGAAGGTATCTCTGTCGGTCTTTGCATAATAGGTCCAGATGTCTTTTGACGTGGCAGGTAGGCTGATGGTCGAGCGCTTGTTCCGTTCGTCAACAACGATCTGATTCCCGGCACTCTGTACCTTCATCGCTTTGTCATCGCTCTCGAAGTTCATCTCGGCGTGAAACGTGAATTTCCAGAACTTGTCAGCCCTGTCGTTGATGGTCTTGTGGACCGGACACCAGTTCTCCGTGTCCACGAAGATGTACTGAGTCCCGTAATTGTAGTAGGTATCCTTTGGGTGCATCTCCACCACGTACACGGGTCGCTTCACCCAGACAAAATTGAGGGGTGCCCACGGGACTCCCTGCCATCCCTCCTTCTGATAACCGTAAACGATTTCGGTGATAGCCTCTGTGGTGGACCATTCTGCGTCTTCGTTCAGCACGATTCTTTCCGGGTTCTTGCCCATGAACGGCACGAGCATCTCTTGTTTCCGCAAGAGCTTCCACGTCATGGCCGTCACCTTGCCGTCATACATGCCCGCATCGTCCACAGCCATATCGGATCCCATCATTCCATCCGAACGGTTCGCCGGGGTCATACGTCGCACCCGCCGGATGGCCGGCACATACGCAAACGAATTGTCCTCGACCTTCGGATCCCGATAGTTCCAGGTCAGGACGGCCGTGCCGGCGATGTCGTAAGGACTCGTTGCCCGGGTGATCTGATATTTCATAACGCGATCAGGATTGGGCAATGCCAAGGCTTCGGGATTCCCGTCCAAGTACAGGTTCACATTGAAGGCTTCGACTCCTCGAAGATAGTCCGTCGGGCTCAAATAGGCCTGAACCAGAGGGCCTCGAAGGCTACCTTGAACGAACTGCCAGTATTTGGTGTTGTACATGATCTTCGTTCCTGCTTTTGGATCATCCGGATCAATAACGGGGAAGGGATGGCCCAAAATCTTCTCCGTCCGCTTTCCCGTTTCCGCCTCGACGATCCAGTCTTCTTCGTCCAACTCATACCTGCCGACGTTCGTCTTCAGCGCCTCCAAAGCATAAGACGGCAAGTGTTTGCCAGGATCGTAGTTCAACTTCTCGACGTGAATGGGCAGATTTCCTTCCTTCACGAACCTGAGAACCTCTCCCGGCAGAAGTCCCTCGGCCTTCTCCCAGTTCGTAGCGTCGATCACATCGCCAGGCGCAACGTCACACAACCCCTGCGATGTGAGTAACAGGAGAACGCATGGTGCGAGAAGGAAGAATGTCAGGAGTACGTCCCCAATCCTCTTGCGGTCTCCCCCTCTTCCGTCCAAGAGAACCCCGGGAAAATCTTCTCTCTTCATGCTCTTCCCTCCCCTAGGCGTTCTAGTTGCGCAGAACTCAAACTTATACGTTACTTCTTCAAGTCCCCCTTAGACCTACCCTGAATTCGTTTTCCCGTTTCCAAGCCCTTTGCCCACAAGGCTCTTCAACGTGCAGCTCACTTTCCCTGCCAGACGAACGGGAAGGGGCGGCTCGTAGTCAGGGCCCACGAAGCTGCGGTAAAAGTAGTCCGCCTCTTCGTGCCCGGGGATGCCTCTGGAGATGAGGGGGATCACCGGGCGGAACAGATAGGGGGCCCTAGCCATGACCTTGAACATGCCGAGCTTAACCTTGACCGGCAGACGTTCATAGAGCTGCTTCGCCCGAAAGGTCTGCATGAAGTAACGGTTTACCCTGGAAAACTCCGCCTGCCCTTTCTCTCTGTCCATCACCGTGAGGGCCGCAATTTTCCCAGAGACCAGCGCTCCGTGTATGCCGAAGAGAAAGAAGGGATCCATCATCCCCGCGATCGTACCTGCCAGAATCTTGTCCTGATGAAAGAGGCGCAGATTGGCCGGCCCGCCGAGGGGCACGCGGAAGACCACGGGCCGCCACTCCGATTCCGGGATGTCGATTTGTTCCCATTCCTTGAGGTCTCTAACGAGGCGGCTCAGGTGGTTCAGGTTGGGCGGGTGGTCAAGGGGAAGCATCCCGTAGAAGAGACGATTCAGGGCCGACGCGTAGAAGTATTCCGAGGCATATTCGGAGAAAATGCCCAGTCCGTACCGATCCAGCTGCGTGGGTTTGAACACATGGCGGGAGGGGATGTCTCGGTAAGGCAGGTTCAGGTTTTCGAACATGCGAGGGTCCAGGCCGGTGGCGATGATTGTGTCCGGGGGAAGGTCGTCGAGCCTGTCGACGCGGTGGCTGAATTGGAAGCTCACCCCTGCCTCGACCGCCATCTCATGGAGCAGCGTATCCACCGAGGAAGACCGCGGGCCGCGCTCGACGATGCTCATGTCGTCCGGGAAGATCGCGAGGCCCAAGCTGCCCAGATACATGCGAAAGACCTTGGGGGCGACAAAACATTCGCCCAAGTCGATTCCGATGTACTCCCAGACCTTGCCCTTGTCGATGGGCGTTATGTGCAGCGAAGGATGGAGCTTTTTCGAGCCCCCGATGCGGGCCTCCGCCTCCAGGACCGTTACCTCGTACCCCGCCTTGGCCAGGTTGATGGCGGCCACCATGCCTGCCAACCCGGCGCCTACGACGACCTTCGATTTCATCTCCGACATGAACCGCCCTTTAGCTTTGTCAGGTTGCTTTGTAGATGTGGTCCGGAAAGAACATGCTCTCGTCCTCGATCCAGGCCTCCTGCGCGTGGTGGACCTGGATCTGTCCGCCCAGGTACCCTTCGAGCAGCTTCTCCGTGTTGTCCGGCATCCATTCGATGAAGTTCCAGCTTTTTGCGATCTGCTTGCCTCGTGATGTCGAAACCACCTTCCCAAAGGTATGGGCCGGCCAGTCGGACACCGTGTCCTGCTCGAGTTCCACCACCTGATCGCCCAGCTCAACCCGCGTCTTCCATACCGTCCCTCGCTTGTCATAGGTGGTGCCCGTGAGGGAATGCGGCAGAGCCGTGCTCCGACCGTCTACGATCAGGTGGGCTGGGCTAAAACCGGCTGTTCCTCTCCCCCTCCACGCAAAGCCCGCATCGATTTCACCGTCAACGTACTCCACCAACCACATGGACCACTGCTTCTCAAGCCTTCGGATCAGGGGAAGGTTGAAGTACAGGACGTCCGGATGACTGTAACTGGAATCGAGGAAGGTGAATCCCTCCACCGGGTCCCCATTGATCTTGCCTGTCGCCTTCCCGATCTCGCTCCGGTGCTGGATCGGGACGGGAATCCCCTCCTGCTCGGGGACCCAGAAGGTGCAGGCCTGGCCGAGCTGGTGGACGTGTATCTCGAAACGTCCCTTTGCATCGTACCAGTCGAAGCTGCCGACGCGGACCTCAAGGCGCACGTTCTCGCCCGCATAGAGCACCGAATCGGCTGTCTCGGAATACTCGAACGGCTCAAACTGGTCGATCGGCAACTCGGGATACAGGTCCGGAGAATTGTCTTTCAGATTCCCTTCGTTCATCTCACAAAACATGTACGTGTGAACGTTGTTCTGCACGAGCTCGTCGAAGCCTCGCATGCCGTGGTAGCGCTTCCCTGAAACCCCGGTGAAGATCCCGCCGGGCCACATGCCGGCCAGCGTGTAATCTTCTCTCGGGCAATAACGCCTGCGGTAGAATTCAAGCATCGGGGTTTCGGTCCAGACCTCGTATTGGATCATGTTCTTCTCCCTTCCTTTGCGGGTTCCGGCCTTTCCCGGCGGGCAGATCCCATGGCGAATCGCCCGTCGCTCAAGGCGAATTCCCTTCCGCTCAGACGAACTCGGATGGGGAGAGGGGGCTGGTGACGTGGACGGGCCGAGGGCAGAGGAAGCAGACGGTCGACCGGGACGGCTGCCCCGAGGCCTCTCGTCCGGCAGAGGCAGGAGCCGCCCTGCAAGGATTTCGCAAGCCGCCGGCTTCTTGTCTTTACTGCATGTCCCTTCCGGGTCAGACGACAGAAAGACCCTCCGAGTCGCCTGCCCGCGCAGGCGTCACGAGGGATCTTGTTGCCGGTTGAAGGGCTTGGACGGTCCGGAATCAGGGGGCGGGCAGGAAGCGTCTTCCGTCCATGATGCAGGTACGTTCGGCGATACGGGAACAAGCCGTGCATGATCGTCCCCCCATCCCTACGAACATGGTCAGCACGGATTTCCGTCCGAAAATCACGTCGCGGTGCACTCAAGAAGGCGTCATGGGTTCGTCTCGCTGCAGGGTCTGAATTTGTAACCGTAAATGTCTTCCCCAAAATCGTTGGTCATGATCTTCGCGATGACCATCTCGACCGCCATGTCGAGGTGCAGCCTCTGTTCAAAGGGTTCACAGTCCGTCAGGAGAGTGAAGAGGCGGACCCCTTCCGGCAGGTCCACGTAACCGCACGCGTAGGGCGTGGCCAAGCCGAGCAGGGACTGGGTGGCGATCGTGAACAAGGAAAGCTTGCCCCGCCGGCTCAACGGCACCACATCCATGTTTCCTTTTCGCCAGCAATCCACACAGATCGTCTTCTTCGGAAAGTAGACACGGCCGCAGGACCGGCATTTGGCGCCTACCACCGTCGGGCCGTTCGGCCCCATGGCAAAGAAGTCGGGATTTACCATTTTGTAAGGGAATTCTTCGGTCAACGTTCTCTCCCCCTGTTTGGCATGCGTGCGTGAATCACTCCGACACCGGACGGTACCCTTCTCCCACGGGCATCACATCCGGATGCATGATATGGAGAGGATCCATCATGGCTTTTGCCCGACACACCAGGTCGTAATACACACCGAGCCTCGGGAGCAGTTCGTAGGTGCCCACCAGGTTTTTTGCGAACATCACACCGTGGTCCATCATCATTTCGCCCATTTGTCTGAGTGTCAGGATCGCCCGCTTGACCTGCTCGGGATTGCCCGGATCCCACCAAAAATCGAATTCGATGGTTGTGGCACGGCCGAAGGGAAGAGGTCCCTGGATGTGGGTCCCGGACATGGCCAGGGCGTATGTAATCTTCGGGTCGGAAGGCTTCCAGTAGCGGGTCACGATGTTCTTGTAGTCCTTCATTAATTCCGGAACCCGGTCCAGACGATGGTACCCGGCAATCCACTGGAAGGAGCCTTTCGGCTTCATCACCTTGCCCGCCTGGTAGATCTTCTTGAACATGTCTTTGTGCATGCTGATTCCGATCAGCTGCGCGAGCATGTCGATGTCGGCAAGCTGCAGGTTGCAGGCCTGCGCCGATTCCAGCATGATCTCTTCCTTGATCCGAAGTTCCTCCTCGTTCAGCCCGGCCAGGATGACCATCACCGCATGTTCCGGAATCATGTGCATGAATTCAGCGGGATCGTATTCCTCCGGCAACATGATCAGGGCGTCGGTATGGCACATTTTGTAAATGAAAAGCATCAGATTCTTCTGGGACACCTGGTAGAAGAACTCGATACAGTCCTTGAGAGCGTCGATGTCCTGCGAGTTGGGAACCAGATAATACATCTTTTCGCAGCCCTGTTCCGGGAAGAGCTTGATCGTGATTTCCGTACAGATGCCCATCATCCCGTCCGCGGAGATGAACATGCCGGAGAGGTCCGGCCCGGGGCCAAATTGGACCGGCACATCCCCCACATTCGGAAAGGAGCCGGGACCGAACTTCAGCAGATCCCCGTTCGGCAGCACCCACGTCATATTCACGATGTTCTCCGAATGCCCCCCATGCTTGGCGGCGATCCCTGAGAAGCCTCTGGAAACGTAATTGCACAATGTCGAGGCGCTTCCCATGGTCATGGGAATCGCAGGTTTCAGGGGCAACCCCTCCAGGGCAAAGAACTCGTTGGCTGCGGTATACACGCGGGCGTTCCCGATGTAAGACTGGAGGGTGATGGTCATCCCCTCTTCATCCACGGCCAGAACCTTGTCCATCCGTTTCAAGTCGACCAGGATGCCGCCCCATTGAGGCAGGGCGGTCCCCCCATGGTTGAAACCGGTCGAATACGGCACGACCGGAATCCTATGCGCATGGGCGATACGCATCACGGCCTGCACATCTTCGGTGGTGGAGGGCAATACGACCAGGTTCGGCCACTTGCCCACCCGGGCGGTGAAATCCCGGAAATAGCAGGTCAGGATCTCAGGATCATCGCTGACCCATTCAGGCCCCAGGGCGTGACACAGTCTGTCGCGAACTTGAGCAAGGTTTTCCACCGTAAGGCCGTATTCGAAAGCTTGCTTGTATTCGTGCACCATCTAGGCGTCTCCCTTTCTCCTATCCATGGCAATCCAGGCTCCCCGTAACGACCTTGGGGTCCTCTCCGGGGCATACCCTTCCCTGTCTCCACAGAGGCTTTCGAACAACAACCCTCCCCCCTTCTCTCTAGGCCGCCGAAGCCGGCTCGGTTCGGCGCTCACTCGACTACAGCGCCTCGCCGACCAGTTGCAGGAGGTCGAACACCCGCAGACTCTCGGGTTCGGCATGGGCGGCGTCCCTCAGGTTCATTTCACAGAAGGGACAGCAGGTGATCACGGCCTCTGCTCCCGTATCCGCAGCCTCCCGCATCCTCTTCCTTGCCGTCTCCAATGCCAATGCCGGGAAGGCCGTCTTCACGCCTCCGCCGGAGCCGCAACAGAGCGAGTATTCCCTGATGCGCACCATCTCCCGAAAATCGACCCCCGGCAAGGCCTTCAGGATTTCGCGGGGCTCGTCGTACAGACCGCCGTAACGGCCGATATGGCAGGGATCGTGATACGTGACCCGCAGGTTCAACTCCTTCTTGAAGGAAATCCTCTCCTCTGCAATGAGTCGGGCGATGAACTCGACGACGTGCATGACCTCGAAATCGAGCGCGTCCCTGTATTCGTTCTTGAACGTGCTGTAACAACCGGCACAGGCCGTCACCAGGGTCTTGATTCCCAGGCCGTTCAACTGCTCCACATTTGCCCTTTTGTACTTCTCGAACATCTCCACGGCGCCTACTCGAAAGGCCGTGGATCCGCAACAGCGCTCCTTGGCGCCCAGGATCCCGAAGTCGACCTTGCCCACCGCCAGGATCCTGGCGGTGGTCCGGGACACCTCTGTCAGTTCGGGCACGTAGGAGTCGTTGCACCCGGGGAAATACAGCACCTCCACCTTCTCCTGGGAGGCATCCTTGATCTTCAGGTCCTTGTGCTTCTTGGCCCACTTGGCGCGAGCCGCCCTCGGACTCATCCATGGATTGTCGTAATTGAGGATGCTCCGAATCAGGATGTGGTGCGGCTCCAGGGGGCCGTGCCCCAGCCTGATCAGATGCTGTTTCAGGGCCAGCCCCACGTTCATGGGCTGGAGGCCTTTGATCGGGTAGCAGTTCTCCTGGCAGTGCCCGCAAGAGGTGCAGCTGAACACGATCTCCTTCAGCTTCTCCGTGATTTGGATCTCCGGATCGTCCACGGTCAAGGCTCGAACGATCTCGTGCCGACCAGGTGCATAATAGGCTTCGAACTTGTACTTCGTGCCGGTGGGGCAGTTTTCCCAGTGCTCCGGATGGGTCATCTTCTCCGGGTTCACGATCCGGCACAACCCGCAACGGACGCACTTCCAGGCCAGATTTCTGTATTCCATCAAAGAACCCACAGGTTCCCCTATCTTCTTCTCCTTGGCCATCCTTCAAACCCCCTTGACCAGTTGGTCGGGATTGAGAATCCTTTTGGGATCCATCAGGTTCTTGACCCGCCGAATCTGCTCGAGATAGGCAACATTGCCAGCATAGAACCGCTCGGCGACCTTTCCCAAGGGGCGATCGAAATAGGCTCCCTTTTCGAGGAGCCGATCATCGACGTCCTCGAAGATTCCCTTGAGATCGCTCGGGTAGGGCTCCAGATGGTCGAATTCGCACCACGCGGCTCGGCCGTAACCATGGGAAACGAACAACTCCGCCAACCCCTCGCCCGCCCGTGAGGCCACCAGGTCATGGAATTCCGACACGCGAGAGAGAAACGTGTAGAACCCGTGGCTGTGCTCAGGACGGTACCAGACGCTGCGGAACGCACCGGCCAGGGATTCACTCAGCTCGGGCCGTTCCCTGCCCCCCAGGGCCAGCGCGTCATGCCGACAAACCTCGGCTTGGAAATCAACATGCTTTGGGTGGCCCTCACAACCAAGAACGACCACCCAAGGCGGGGCGGCCACGGAGAGATCCGGGACGAGGCGCTCAACATAACGGCGGTTCATCACAAAGGCCTGATCACAGACTTCCTTGCGAGGGATGTTGCGGATCGCAGTCACGGCCGGCGCCAGCGCATCGTATCCGAAGCACAGATGCGTGGTCGCCTCGGTTACGGGGTAGATCCAGATGCTGCCCCGTACGGGAATCCCGTAGATATCCTCTGCCCCTATGTACCAGCGGGAGAGGTTCGGCCCGCCATCGTCCTTGTTATCACACCCGTCTTCCGCCAGGGCATGGGAGCCGGTAAGGTGGATCCGCCCGTCTGCGAGCAGCACCCTCAGATTGGACACCTGCACCTCCGGATAGCGTGCGGCGCTCCGCATGATCACGCGGGAGACCATGTTGTCGAGCACATAGGGCGAGGTCGCTGCAGCCGGCAGGAGCGTCTTGAGCCCATGTCTCTCCAGCTCCCGACCCAACGACTCCCAAGTCACCCCGCGTTCGATGTGGGCGGTCAGGTTCCTCTTGTCCACTCCGTCGACGGCATTCATCCTGGCGAAATCCAGGATGATCCCGCCGAATTCCGGAAAGGGTTCGGGGAAATGGGCGTCCTTCAACGTGAACAGGGGCGTGCTCTCCTTCGAAGCAAGGCGGATCATCTGAGAGACCTGGTCAGCGTTTTTCGGGGTGACCGCAACGAGCGGAATCCTCGGCACGGGACCGCGAAAATACGTTGCGAGCCTGCCTTCGTCGCGGATCACATGCTCCGGCCCCGCGATCCGGATCAACTCGCTTACAACCTGTTCCTTCATGCTCTCCTCCGGCTTTGCAAGAACGGCGATCTCAGCTTTCGTATGCCTTCTCGATGAATTTTGTCTTGTGGGCCGAACGTTCCAGGGTCATAGGAGGGATCCAGGTAATCTCGGGGCGGATCTTGATGGCGTCGTGCATCTTGTCCGCAATCTCGGCGGCCAGGGCAGGCAGTTTGTCTTCCGGGACGCCCTCCCCGTACTCTACCTTGAGCTTCAGCGGCGGGACCACCCGGGGCGGCGGCTCGGTCAGAACAATACGGAATTCACCGGTCACCCGAGGCACAAAGCCGGTGACGACGTTATCGATCGAAGCCGGGTAGACCATCACCCCCTTCACCTTGAGCATGTCGTCCGAGCGCCCGATGACCTTGTACCGCACTCCGCTCAACCCGCACGGGCAGGGGGCGGTGAATACCTGCATGATGTCGTTCGAATTGAACCGGATCATGTTCAGCGAGTCTCCTGCCAGCGGGGTTCCCACCACCTCGCCGATGGCCCCGTCTTCGAAGGGAACCGGCTCCCGGGTCTCGGGGTTGACCAATTCCATGATGCATGTGTCGTCTCGAACGAAGTGCATCCCTTGGTATTCCTCGTGGTTGCAGGAACACCAGAAACCGGCCGTCAATCCCATCATGTCGTAGATTCGGCAGCCGAAGGCCCCTTCGATCTTCTTCTTCACGGAATCGATCCCGGCGCCCGGCTCGCCCCCGGACAGGAGTCGCCGGATTCCCAACTCCTTGACCTCCACGCCGAGGATCTCCGGGCACTTGTCAATCACGTACTCGGCAAAAGAGGGTGTCATCAACACCCCGTCGATCCTCCCCTTGACCATGCGGACGATGTTCAGGTAGGTCAGCACTCTTTCCGTTCCCGATTCGGCTCCCACCGGAATCGTTCCCGCACCGAAATTCACCAGGGAAAGGATGCAGGGGATACCCCCTCCGAACATGCTCAGCCCCATGGCATGAACGACCACATCCCCCGGGCGCAAGCCACTTCTCCACAGCACGCGGGCCATGCTCTCGTACATCAGTTCCAGATCCCCTTTCGTGAAGAAATAGGGGGTCGGCTCCCCCGTGGTTCCCGAGGTGGTCGCCAGAAGCACCACTTCGTTCAAGGGGGCGCAAAGGAAATCGTTGAGCAACCCCTCCAGTCCCGCCTCGCCCATGTTGGACATCACGAGCTGCCGCATGTCGTGCTTGTCCATCGGAGGGAAGGCCTTCTGGAGGTCTTCCAGGGAGTTGATCCTATCCAGGTTGACCCCGAGCTTGTCGATGTATCGCCTCTGAATGACGGATCGCTCGTAGATCTTCTTCAGTTGCGGTTGAAGACGCGCCCGCTGGATCTCCCGCATCTTCGGGGTGTTCAGAAGAGGCTCCATCTCCATATTCCAGTAAAGACGATCTTCCATCAGCGAACTCCTCACTTCCTGAGAATCGAGACGATACTGCACCCCCCGTCGCAGTGGCGGAACCCCCCCCCGTTCTGATGCAAACCGATACGGGCGCCCGGGACCTGCCTGGGGCCGGCGTGGCCCCGCAACTGCTTGACGATCTCATAGATCTGACCCGGACCCGTGGCGCCCAAAGGATGGCCCTTGCAGAGAAGTCCGCCCGAGGGATTGACGGGGAGCCTGCCGCCCAGCCAGGTGACGCCGTCTTCCACCAGACGGCCACCCTCGCCCCGTTTGCAGAAACCCAGATCCTCGTAGTGGGTGATCTCGGCCATACTGAAGCAGTCATGCACTTCGGCCATGTCGATGTCCTCGGGGCCCAAGCCTGCCATCTCATAAGCCTCGCGGGCCGAGGCCTGAATAAGCTCCGACATAAAGAATTCCCCTTTTCCGGAGTAGGTGCCCGAAGATTGCCCGCAACCCGCGATCCAGACCGGATCCCCGGAAAAGCGGTTCACCACGTCCTTGGCCGCCAGGACCAGGGCCGCGCAACCATCCGTATTCGGACAACACTCGAGCAGTCGAAGAGGGTCTGCAATGATGCGCGAGGCCAGCACCTCCTCCAGGGAAACCTCCTTCTGGTACGCCGACTTCGGGTTCATCGTTCCATGCTTATGATTCTTGACCGATACCAGAGCGATCTGTTCGCGGGTCGTGCCGAACTCCTTCATGTGGCGGCGCGCGGACATGGCAAAGATCCCGGGCGGAAAGATCCCCATGCACCCCTCCCGTTCCCGGTCACCCCCCCCGAAGTCCCTCACCACGCGGATCTGGTCGAGGGTCGGATTGCTCAATTTCTCGATTCCCATGGCCAGAGCCACGTCGTACATCCCGGTCTGGATGGCCATCCATGCCTCCCGGTAAGCGGTCGATCCGGACCCACATGCATTCTCCACCCTGGTGATGGGAATCCCCACGATACCGACCTGCTCCAAGGCAACCTGAACGGCCATCATCGGCAGATCCATGAACATGCCAACGTAGCCCCCGTAGGCCACCTGAATGTCCTTCGGCCGCGCCCCGGCATCGGTCAGCGCCTCCCACAGGGCCTCCTCGCCCATCTCCCGCGTGCTTCGGTTCGGGAATTTCCCAAAGGGCGTCATGCCGACGCCCACGACCGCAACTTCCCGTTGTGGCTTCATGTCTGTCGTCCTCTCATCTGCATTCTGAGGTCTTCCATGATCCCGTCCCCCTGTAATCGTTCAGCGCATTCCATGTCTGATTCTCAAAGGTCTGCGTTTCCGGTCTTGGCGCGATCACCATCCTCCGTCGGGGAGTTCATGGGGAACGCTCATGGTTTCCGATTTTGCTTGTAGACGATCCAGCCCGCGTACAGGATCGCGAACAGCGCAGGCAGGGTTGTGAGCCCAACAACCCAGACGTACGGGCTCCCCACCTTTGTCGCCTTCTGTGCAACGGTGATCCACACCAGGAACAGCGCGATGATAGGAGAGTAGTCGATGAGCAGGTCGAACCAGCCCGACTTCGCTCGGTGTGCCATTCAGATGCCTCCGATCGTGACGTTCACAGGGGGAAGCGTAGCACGGATGAGAAGCTCCATGCCGATGACCAACATCAGGTAGCCGGCCATCAGGGCGAACAGCCAGAGGAAGAACCGGACCGTCGCCTTCCGCTTGCCCAGGGCCAGATGCCAGTCCTGCGTGTACAGCCAGAGGACCTCGAAGAAGAAGATGATGCCGAACCACCCGATAAAATTGTACAGGGGGATCGAAAAGAGGTGGGTGGTGGCATCCCGATCCTGCAGCCAAGTCCAGAACATGTTCGCCGGATGGGTCATGACCGGATCCGACCAGAGATCGATGTCCATGCAAATGAACGATGCAATGGCAGCCTGGGCAATCGGACCCGTCTTCGGGAAGATGAGCCCGGCGATATACACGGAAGAGTAGGCGAACACGAACCAGCCCAGGCAGACGGACAGAGGGACATCGAAGTAGAGAATGAAGCCTCCCTTGTTGAAATAGTAAGTTTCGAAGGGAATCAGGCCGAACCGGCCCGTGATGATCATGAAGTTCTCCATGGTCCCGGTGAAAACAAAAGAGCCCACGAAGAAGAGCATGGTGGCGTAAGGCCCGAACTTCCTGTAACAATGCACCCCGCACAGGAAGGCCATGACCAGGGTGAGGATTTCCATGGAGAGCATGTCGAGGAATGTATTGTCGGGCACCGGGGTCTGAGGGACCCGGAGTACGTGGGGCGCCCCGTGATGCAGGTAGGTGCTGACGAAAAAAATCACCGCCAAACAGGCGCCCAAAATCTTCATCAGCTTCAGGTCAAAATCATCCCAGCCCGCATGTGCCGCCAAAACCGCATTCCCGCCGATCTTGCTCATAGGCTTCCGACCTCTCCTTTTCGCTGCCGGGAAGGCCCGCTTTTCAAAACCATCCTACGCTTTCCACGGCGTACCGGCGGCATCCTCCATCAGACCCCACCCGGAGACGTTGTAGCGTCGGTTTCCCGTCTTGTGCACGATGCTCCCTGTGACGTCGCATCTCCCCAGTGAAACCCGTCGGGATCCACTCCACGGTCCACGCACTGTTTTCGCTCCTCGACGCTCCCTTCCCCTCCCGTTTCGAAGCCATATTGAAAGATTTCGCCATCCGCAAGCGAAATGGACCCAAGCCCCATCAACCCCGAACGCCCCCGCCCCTGCTCGTCCACGAGATGAAAGTCCAGAAAGTAGGATTTCCAACCATGCATCGTGAAGAGAACCTCCCCTGCCAGCGGGATCCCATTGATCAGCACGATCAGAACGATGACCAGCCAATAGAGCCGGCCAATGATCCTGCTTGTCCCCCCGGCCATGCGTCTCCCCTCACGTCCCCGGATCACTGCGAATTGAACTGTTTCCCGATCCCGTTGAATATGAGCTGAATGACTTCTTTCTTTCGCTCCTCGATCATCTTCTTCGTGAAAACGTCCCTTTTCCAGATCTCCTTGATCACAGGGCCGGAGATGTAAAAGAGGACCATGGCCCCCAGGGCACTGAAGATGAAGTGCATGACCTGCGCCTCACGGCCCTTTTCGCGCTCCGTCCCGGCAGGGACGAGCTTTTGCGCCGTGGCGAAGATCCGTCGAAGATAGCCCTTGATGATCACTTCCGAGTAGGGCCCGTTGTCTACGAACTCCCTGACGAAGATCCTCGAAACGTGTTCGTTCTCGCCCAGAAGCTCGATCCCGAACTCAATCAGTCTGTGAAGCTTGGCCCTTGCGTCGACTTCCTGTTCCATGACGGATATGGCGAGCCGCTCCACCCGTACGTAGAAATTCTCGATCACCGTCCGATACAGCTTCTCCTTGCTCCCGAAATAGTAGTTGATGAGTGCCGGGTTGACGCCGCTCAAATCGGCGATCTCCTTGACCCTGGCACCCTTCAATCCCTTCTCAGCAAAGACCTTCTCGGCGGCCACGAGGATCTTGGTCTCCGAGTCAACCGCCGGCGCCGCTTGTGCTTTCTTCATCAGAATCAGGCCTTTGTTCGACTCAACCGGTTTGTCTTCTAAAGTTCTCTACACCGATGTTTCTTCTAATATAGAAGGACTCTTACCCTGCCCGTCCCCATATTTTTAATCGTTTGTTTAAACAGCATATTCGAGAGTCGCTGGCCTTGTCAAGAAAAAAATCTGTCGCGCAAGAAGAATGGCGATTTGTATCATACTGAATTGACTGTCTATTTTAAAATCAAAGATTTTTGTTGACAAACATTTTTCGATTGCACTACCATTCGAAACGGATAATTTTAAACGAACATTTAACAGTCATTCGGGCTTTTTCACATCCTTCTCCACACCCTTTTCTAAGAGTCCGTTCTCCACATGCTCATGCTCATTTAATAATGTTTTACAATCTGTGCACATCGTTTCGAAGGCCCTAAGACAGCCGAGAGATTGGACAGGGAGGGAAGCATGCCGCGCATTTACATCGACGAGAATCTGCAGTACTCGCCGCAGGATATGAACCGGCGGCGGAACACGCTGGAGGCGGCCCGACTGATGGTCAACGCCGCGCTGACCGCGCCTCAGGGCGGCGGAGTCCCGCAGGTAGAGGCCGAGATCGTCTACGGGCAGGAAGAACAGGAAGCCCTGGCTCGGGAGATGGAGAAACTGGCCTACGAACGCGACAAGAAGCTCCTGAGGAGGATTTTTCTCACGGAGTCGGTCATGGCCCGGCAGGCGGACGCCGTCATCTTCCTCGGAAATTATCGCGCGAGCGACGATCCCTTCGATGTGAACTGCGGCGGGTGCGGCGGTCAGCCGAGTTGCGCGTTCCTGTACGAGAGGAAAAAGCTCACCGCCCACCTGATCGATCTGACCGACCGCCGCACAAACCGGTTCATCAACGGCCCCCTTTGCATCGTGAGGGTTACCGATCTCGGCTTTGCCATCGGGTCCGCACTGCAGATGGCCAACCGACTGATGGTGGACGCGCGGGCCTTTTTCACCATGGGGCTTGCAGGCCAGCGTTTAGGGTACTGCCGCAATTCCGCCCTTGTGGCAGGCGTCCCGGTAGCCACCATGTCCAAGAACCCCTTCGTCGACGTGTGCCCGGATTATCACATGATGGCGAGAGAGAAGATTCAGACCAACGTTCGCCAGTATCTCACCTTCATGCGCCAAATCGGCCCGGATTACCGCACGTCCGAGGTCAAGCGAGCCGATCCCAGGGAGGAGGAGCGCATCAAGAGCTATATGGACTGGATGGATGTGATGCGGGAAAGGTTCCTCAAGTTCAAGGACCGTAGCAAGTCCTCGGAAACGACGCAGGATGTGCAAGATGTGGAGGAGGAGGAATAGCCATGGCGCTCTACGACGGAAGACAGACCATCATCGACAACACGTTGGAGATTGCCAAGCTCTGCGCCCAGGCGGCCCACAAGGCCTCTCACATAACGGGGCGGGTGGAGATCAAGAGCATGATCGTGACGGGGGAGGACCTTGTACCCATCCTCGAAGTCATGGAGGCCTTTGCGCAGGTGATGCCCCCGGCAGGAGGGGATGCCATGTTTCTGCGGCTGGCCTACGATCAGGGGAGGGCCCCAACCCTCCTGCTCATCGGGGCCGACCTGCGCACCTCAAACGTCGGTTATGATTGCGGAGCGTGCGGCTTCGACACCTGCGTCGAGTTCAACAAATACAGCCGCGACAATCCACCTTCCCTGGGCGTGATCTATCAAGGCCCTTCGTGCATCTGGAAGACAATCGACTTTTCGATATCCTGCTCCTGGGCCTGCGCCGCCGCCTGGCAGCACAACATCACGAACCGCATTCAGGGAACCTCGGGCATGGCCGCCCAGATCTTGAGCTGTCCGGAGGGGTGTTCCACGGTCCTCGGTCTGCCGATCGGCCCGGCGGATGAGGATCTCTATTGGTATAACCGCCCGGCCAGCGTCTTCAATGAGCTGTTCAAGTACGAGGACATGATGCGGTTCTTCCACAACTTCATCTGCGCTTACTGGGAGTCCTTCCCCGGCGCCAAGCCGATGGTCAAGGCCAAGGACAAGTGGTGGGAAGAACCGCACCACGTCCTGCGCGTTCTTGAGGACGCCCCAGAGGAGGTCAACCGCTTTCATCAGGACGTGGGGGAGGCGTTGCAGACCATGGTTAGAATCAATATCGAGATGCAGGAGCGCAAGGTCAAGGCAGGCCTGAAGAAGCCCGAGGGCTAGAGAGCATCCCGAATCGGAAACCCGAAGCGTCGAGGTGCACAAATGAGCAGCAGGGACGTTGACGTCATCGTCATCGGCGGGGGAATCGGAGGGCTCGTCACGGGAGCCATCCTGGCAAAGAAAGAGGGATACCGGGTCCTCCTTCTGGAAAAGGAGAAATACCTCGGAGGCAAGATCTTCTCCTTCGAGCATTCGGAATTCGAGCCGGAGGAGTTCAAGCATCTCCTGCACGCCACGGCACGCAGCACCGTCATCCGATCCGACCCTCCCATCGACGAGCTTCTGAATGCGAACGCCTTCAAGGATTTCATCTTCGAAGGGGGCTGGCACGGGTTCATCGCCTCGGACAGGAGCAGGATGTCCTTTGTCCTCAAGGCCCTGGGAAGTGACCTGAAGATCGTGCCGAATCGAGGGCTTCGCTGGTGGCACCGAGACGGGTGGCGCGAACTCCGGGATCTGATGCAAGGCTGGACTCGGGAGGAGATCCAGGAGGGCCGTGAGGTTTCCCGGGAGATGAACCTCATGTCCGTGGAGGAGGCCGCCGTCTTCGATCATGTGGACATGGACGTCTACATGCGTTCCCGCGCCAGGAGTCCGAAGGTGCGCCAGTTTCATCAGGTGCTGGCCGCATGGGAAACCGGACTGAACGATCCTGCACTCGTTTCGACCGGCGAGCACATCAAGGCCATCAACCTGGTTCACCGGTCGGGACGCGACTTTCAGCTTGGGGGCGCAGGCGAGCCGGAGCGGGGCTTCAACAGCATGACCCGGGCCTTCGCGAAGATCATCGAGGACAACGGAGGCGTCCTGAAGACGGCCTGTTCGGTGAAGGAGGTCCTGATCGAGGATTACACGGCCCTGGGAGTCCGGGTCGCGACGCCCGAAGGCGAACAGGATTTCCTGGCTCCCGCCGTGGTCTGCAATGTTCCCATGCAGCGTGCGTACCCCCTGGTGTCATCGCGATACTGGCCCCTGGAGTTCCTCGATAGGATCGAGCGGATCTGGCCCCTGGCAGGCATTCTAGGGTGGATTTGCACCAAGCCCCCGATGGATCCCGGCTTTGCGGGCATTTACGTGAACCCCGTGATACCCGGGTGCAGCAACGAAGACGGGTTCCGCGGAGACGTGCTCTTCTCGTGCGAAGACGCCGGCGTGATCGACCCTCTCCGGGTGCCAGAGGGCCACGGCCTTCTGGCCCTCTGGTGCGGACTGCTGCCCCGCAACCCGGACGAGATCCGCAACCCGGCCTTGTTGAATCGAGCGGCGGACGGGATGTTCGCTTTCCTAAAAACCCTGATGCCGAACTTCAAGCAGCAGGTGCAGTGGTGCTTCCTGACCCGTTGCGACGAACTCTACAGCGTCTCCGTGTCGCCCGGGCTCGTCGGCAACCGCCGCCTGCCGGTTATCCATCCCACGGTCAGGAGCCTCTATTTCACCGGGGACTCGGTCACGCAGTGGAGCTTCGGCATCTCCGGCGCCGTCGGGGGAGCCATTCACTGCGCCTCAGCGGTCTCGGGCCGGGATCAATCCGTGATCCTTCCCGCGTACATGCGATAGCGGGGAAGGGGGAAAGGAGAACCCATCGTGATTCCGGAAGTCTACACGGAACTGGGCGCCCGCCTGAACGAGTTTGCCTACAAGGTGCCCCTGATCGACGACTACCTCCAGATCCTTCAGGAGGTCTTCACGCCCGAAGAGGCGCGCATCGCGATCAAGCTGCCGGGTCGGCCTGCACGCCTGTCGGAACTCTCCGAAAGGCTGGACACGCCAGAGGAAGATCTTGCCGAGATCCTGGAGCGGATGGCGCAAAAAGGAACCCTCTTCACCCGTGAAAAGGACGGGCAGACCGAGTACTGTGCGATCCCATTCGTGCCGGGCATCGTCGAGTTTCAGCTAATGAGGGCGGAGGGGTCGCCGCGGGAGAAGAAGCTCGCGGCCATGCTCGAGGCCTTCGAGGAGAAGATGGCCCCCTTCATGACCCCGGAGATGGTGGAGCAGTTCCAGGAGATGGTGGGCGACCCCTTTGCCAGGGTGATCCCGATGCAGGAAGAAGTGCAATCGGAGACGGAGGTGTTCCCTTACGAGAGAATCTCGGAGTTCATCGACCGGGAAGAATACTTCGCCGCGGCCAAGTGTTACTGTCGGCACCACACCGACCTTATGGGGCGCTCATGCAAGGCAAAGGGGGTCCCGGAATACAGCTGCATGAGTTTCGGGGACGTGGCGCGATTCGTCGTAAAACACGGGTACGGGAAAGAGATCACCCGGCAGGAGGCCCGTACCATCCTGGATCAATGCGAGAAGGCCGGGCTTGTTCACTGTACGAACAATGTCTCCGACATGATGACCTTTATCTGCAACTGCTGCGGATGCTGCTGCGGGATCTTCCGCATGCTGGTGAAGTATCACAATCCCAGGGCCCTGGCCCAGGCCAACTTTGTCGTCCAGGCAACCGTAGGGGACTGCAGCGGCTGCGGGGACTGCCTGGCACGATGCCAGGTCCGGGCCCTCGCCCTCGAGAACGATGTGATCGCCATCGACTCATCTCGATGCATCGGCTGCGGCCTGTGCGCCACGACCTGTCCCACCGGCTGCCTCCGGCTCGTCCGGCGGGAGGTGATTGTGACGCCGGGTACGGCAAGAGATCCGTTTGTTGGGATTCTGGAAGGATAAGACGCGGCGGAGGCCCCTACATGATCAGCTTCAGCTTGACGGAGGAACTACTGCAGCTGCGGTGAACGGCCCGGAAGTTCGCTCAGGAAGAGAGCCGGCCCGTGGCAGCGCAATACGATCGCAAGATCGATCCGAAGGAGTGCATCCCCATGGATGTGGTCGCCAAGGGCGTGGAACTCGGTTTCTCCACAATGACCATCCCGGAGGCATACGGAGGCGGCGGATATTCGACGCTGGACTTCGCAGTCGCAGGAGAACAGATCGCCTGGGGCGATGCGGGCCTGGCCGGCACGATCTGCGGATCGGGACGTCTTGGGGTGACCCCGATTGTCTTTCTCGGATCCGAGGCACAGAAAAACCATTGGCTCACCGAGATCTGTTCCGACACGAGCGGCGCCTATCTGACGGCCTTTGCGCCCACCGAACCCGGATCAGGCTCCGACCTTGCCTCCTGGGCAGCGAAGGCGACGGCATCCCGATCGCGGTCGATGCGGGCTGCAATGACGGCTTCATGGCCGGCATTTACGTCCTCGGCCTCGCGCGGGCTGCCTTCGAAGCGGCCCATGACCATGCCAGGCAGCGGATTCAGGGGGGGCAGCCCATCCTTTTTCACCAGATCGTGGGTTCCATGTTGGTGGACATGAGCATCCTGATCGAGGCGGGAAGGAACCTCATCCGGAAGTGCTGCTGGAATCACGACCATGTGGGCTCGAGCGTACACCTCTCGTCGGCTGCCAATGTGTTCTGTTCGGATGCGGCCCTCGAGATCACATCGAAAGCGATCCACGTGCTGGGAGGGTATGGGTTGATGAAGGATTATCCGCTGGAGAAATACTTCCGGGACGTGAAGATCCTTCAGATCGCAGGCGGCAGCAACATCGTCCACAGCCACAGGGTCTTCAACAACCCCTTCCTCTGACGATGCCCTTCCAAGGAAGGGCTCAATGGAACCCGAAACCGCAAAGAGAGGGGGGAGATGCATGAACGAGCCGTCGATGCCCCTTGGGGCGAGGCCAGCAGTCCCTGTGACCCTGCTCGCGCTGGCGTTTTGCTCATTCTCAGTACTCGTGATCGGCACAGGCTGCCAACTCAACGAACCACCTCATCCGGGACCCGGCGTTCCCACACAGGAAAATACGGATGGTTACAATTACTTCAAACAGAAGGACGGTATCGCGGATTTCATGTACAACCAGCTCTGGTATTTCAACTTTCTCGATGATCGGGGAACGCCGGATCCGTCGGACGACATCGCAGGGGTCGCTGCTTACGGGCTGGCAAACCCCGAGCACAAGTGGTTTCAGAAGGGCGTGGTCGCGGGCTTTGGGATGATCCTGCGAGATCCCTCCCGCGGGAATTCGTTCAAGGTCAACACCGTTTCAGACCCGGCCGTACCCGGGAACCTCCAGGCCTCCAGGACCTTCGAGCCGGATGACCCGATCCGGGACCCGAATCCGGACTTGCCCTGCGGGGATCCCAGGGTCGTTCCTCCCGGTGAGCAGTGCCACCTGCAGACCCAGGATGGGTATATCACGGTTATCAGCCCGGACCACTATCACATCGTCGGGGAAGTCGTCGAAGGGGTGAAGAGGATCTCCTGGGATCTCCATTACAGAAGGAGGCTGGCTCCTCCCTGGCTCGTCTGGGTGAAGTGGCCCCTTCCCCGCACGCTGAAGGTCTTCCCTGCCTGGATCAACTACCCCATGCAGATGGCGGACGCCCTTGTGACCGGCGTCTTTGCGGCAGACGATGACACATCCGACGAGACCCCGGCGGTCGTCTACGAACTCAAAAACGTCAAGGGCTATCACGACGGGTTCCACAGCGAGTTCGTCTTCTCCATCTTCGAATGGGACTGGTTGGACTACAAACAGGACAATCTCTCCATCCATCTCCTCCACCCTCACGCGCCGGTCTATTCATGCAAGGGCGGCTGGGAGACATGCTGTCCCGGCAATCTCAGGGTCGTCCACGATGACGGCTCGAAGGTCATGGTCTACGATTTCTCCAGGGGGAAGAACGAAGCCGAGAAGCAGATACGGATCGAATACGTTGCCGTGGCACCTGCCCCGGAGTTCGGCGTGCAATACCCCACGAAGGCAACGATCACGGCGAAGGACAACAAGGGAAACGAACTGGAGCTTCTCTGGGAGCTGATTCGCTATCACCACGTCTACTATGACGTGCCGGACCCTTATGATGACAATATCACGTTCGAGATGATCGTGGACGTCAAAGGCTCCTTCCTCGAGGCCGGCAGCGGGGTCACCGTGCCGATCTCGGGAATCGGTTGGGCGGACTGGTCAGGCCCGTCCTTCCCGCAGAAGAAGTAGACTTTCCATCGCGACAAGAGCGATGAGGCTCAAGAGGGCAAGCAGGAGCCGCCGACCCTGGCGTTTCGGGCGGCCTGTCTCGCCGGACCGCGTAACGTAGCAGGCATTCACGAGAAACATCGGCCTGGAGGTCACGTATTACGACCCCTGCCATGTGGGCCGGTATGGCGAAGGCTGCGACGCACCCCGAAAAATCCTGAAGGCCCTGCCCGGGGTCACGCTCAAGGAGATGCATCGAATCCGGGAATGGAGCGGGTGCTGCTATGCAGCCGACGGTTGCGGTCTGCTTCCTTTCGATCGTCCTGACCGGGACCTGCGCCTCAGTCGAGGCTCCATTCCCGGATCTTTTTGCCGATCATCTTGTTGAAGCCGTCGTACAGGAAGGGCGCAAATCGCTTGAAGCCGTAAACCACCTTCATTTCCGGGCCCGGAATGATCAGGAACCTGTTCTTCTCCACCGCCTTGCGGATATCCTTTGCGCAGGCCTCTTTGGAAATGCCGAGCCACGAGGGAAGCTTTCGTGCTTCCTGGGCTTCTTCTTTCATTCCCCTCATCTGCCCGGTTTCGAAGATGTTCGTCCGGACGAAACCCGGGCAAACCACGGTGACGCCGATGCCGAAACGGGCAAGCTCGTTCCGGAGGACCTCAGAAAGCCCGACGATCCCGAATTTTGTGGTCGTGTAAGCCGACATCCCCGGGCTTGCGATGAGCCCCGCAGAGGAAGCCACGTTGACAATGTGGCCGCTCCTCTGCTTCAGCATGTGCGGAAGCGCAAAATGAACACCGTAAATGGGACCCCAGAGGTTGATGCCGACGATCCATTCCCAGTCCTTCAGCGAGAGGTGCCGCATCTCCCCGGTCAGTCCGACGCCCGCATTGTTCATCAGCAGGTCGATCCTGCCGAAGGTCTCGACGGTCTTGCGGATCATCGCCTCGACCTGTTCCGGCCGGGAGGCGTCAATGCGCAGGGCCACCGCCCTTCTGCCCTTTGCCTCAGTGGCCGATACCGTCTCGGCGAGGCCCGTTTCGTTCACATCCGAAACCACCAGATCCGCTCCCCTGTCGGCGAATTCGATGGCCGTTGCCCGTCCGATGCCGCTTGCGGCTCCGGTCACCACGGCGATCTTGTCTCTCAGGCTCTTCATCGAGGCGTTACTCCAGCGTCATGTACAGGGTGGTATGTCCCCCAGGAAAGCCGGGGCGCATCCCTTTCGCAATCGGAAAAGAACGAGGACCCAATCTGAGACAGAGCGAGTATAGGCAAAGGATGGTTCACGGTCAAACGTGCTGGAAACACGCACTCCCGTGGGTACAATGCCGGCACAGGCAAGGCCCCCCGCCGGAGAGTCAAGCCATGGACAACGCCTGCATGCCCTTCCTTGGAGGACGATTTCTTCCTTCTTTTCCGGATGCCCTGCCACGCCTCGACGAAGCCGGGAAGGATTTCCCGGGCGTTCGGCGGAAGCAGGTTGCCGGGAAATGCCTGGAAGCGATGAAGGGAGCGTGGGAGACATTGGGAACACGTGTTCCCGGGTCCGGGAGACGACGATGCTGTACTGCCGGACGGCACCGGCTATTTGCTCTTGGCCGCTGACGGGATCTTTCCTGTGCCGGTGATGCAGGACCCCGCACCCGCGGGAAGGGCCGCGGTGCTGGTGAACGCGAACGACATCTACGCCGTGGGGGGCTGACCTTTGGACCGAGTCAACGTCCCGGCAGGCCTGGACGAAAGGCAGATGCAGACGCACATCTGCGACATGGGAGACACGGAGATCCACGGCTGCTGCGGGGGTTTTATCTGGCCTGAAACCGTCAAAGCTTACTGCGGAAGGATGTTTCGCTTTCGGCGGCCGGAGGCTGCCTACATCGACATCCAGGACCCGAGTTTCTGTCCTGAGTGCGTCCGCAGATACAGGCAAGCCGCGCACATGACTCCGTCGAATCTGTTCGTCATACGTGGATAGGAGAAATGTGTTTCCAACGCGGCCCTGAATTCAACAACAGAACAGAAAGGAGAGCAAGCCATGGCAGCGAGACCCAAGCCCCCTGCAGACATCACACCCGACGATTTCTACCTCAAGTGGCTTCCGGAGCAGGCCGCAGCAGCCCCGGATCAGGCGGCCAAGCTGAAGGGGATCAACGCGGTCATCCAAGTGGCTCTGACCGGCGAGGGCGGGGGAGATTACTACATCACGATTGAAGATGGAATGCTTTCGACGGCGAAGGGCAAAGCAGCCTCTCCGAAGCTGACCGTCACCCAGGCCCTGTCGAATTGGCGTGCCATCAACGCTGGCACCCTCAACCCGCAGATGGCGTTCATGACCGGCAAGGTGAAGATCAGCGGGGACATGGGCCTTGCCATGAAGCTCGGCTCGATCATGGGGGGGTGAGAGAGACCAAGATAAGAACGTCAAGCAAGAGGATTCCGCCGACGGCGGCGGCCGGGTGTCCGGCGCCAGCGGCCGGCAAGGCCTTCCGCCTCTTGAAGAAAACGGCCGGCCTCCTGCGGTCTCGGAGGCGCGCTCCAACCATCCGGTACGACCGCATTCCCTTCGGTTCGTCCCCGGATCCGAAAAGCTATCGCCCGAGGCGGGCGGGCTTCCTCCCGGCGGCGGTGTATCACAAGCTAGAAGCCTCGGATTACCGTCCGGACTTGTCCTCATGCGTGAGTCGATGAGTGCCGCGGCCACATGAAGACAAAAAGCTTCTCCCCCCGTGTCCACGGCCTGCCCCGGCCGGATCGCCACCTTTTCGGCCACGGCGTCGAATGGCCGCGATCAACAAGCCGTCCACCCGCACTCACGTCGACTATCGGAGGACCCGACCAAGGGCGGCCGCAAGAAACAATGCTCCCTCAAAACACACGATCGCGGGCCCCGTGGGGAGGTCCCAGACAAACGAAGCCCAGAGGCCCAGGAAGCCTGCTGTCACGGCCGTCACGACGGCCACGACAAAGACCGCCCAGACCCTGCGGCACAGGACGAGGCCCGCCATGGGAGGAATCACCATCGAGGAGAAGACAAAGAGGATCCCGGCCGTCTTCAGGGAGACCGCGATGCAGAGGCCGAGGGTGAGGTAGATCAGGAACTCGATCGTCCGTTCCTCAACGCCCAGGGTCCGCGCCGTCTCCGGATCGAGCGAAACGAAAAGGATCCTCGGGAAAAAGATCAAGTGAATGGAAAGGGTTCCGGCGGCCAGCAGGGACAGCAGGAGGACGTCGTCCCCCATCGTGTAGAGTAGGTTGCCCGATACGAGATCCACGCCGTGCGCCTCGGCCATGGGGTTGGCGGCCAGCAGGAGGATCGCGCCGGCAGCGGCAACGCAGTAGACGTAGCCGAGGAGCGCCTCCCGGTCGAGGAACCCTGCCCGGCCCGGGAGCCAGAAGAGGAGGGCCGCCAGTACGGTGAGCACGGAGGCGGATGCCTCGGGCCATATTCCCGCATAGAGGCCGGCAGCGACCCCGAGGGCGGCCACCTCGGACAGCGCGATTCCGATGAAGATGATACGCTTGAGATGGACATATACGCCGAGAAAAGCGCACACGACCCCGCACAGCAAGGCGGCGGCGAGGGGGTTCTGCAGAAAGTTCATGTGCATGCGCGCTCAGTCGCCCGAGATCAGGTATCGCTTGCCTCCGGACAGGCCCACGCGGACCGGAAAACCGTAGATCTTGGAGAGAAGATCCTTGGCGACCAGTTCATCGACCGAGTAGAGCTGCGCCCTGCCGTCCGCGAGGAACATGAGCCGCTCGGCGTAATTCAGGACCACATGGAGCAGGTGGCTGACCAGCACGATTGTGACCCCGGCCTCTCTCTGGATCTTGCGTACCAGGCCCAGGATCTGATTCTCGCCCTTCAGGTCCATGTCGTTCGTAGGCTCGTCGAGAAGCAGAAGATCGGGTCGGGAGGCCAGCGCCCGGGCGATCAGCGTCCGCTGCCTCTCGCCTCCCGACAACTCCCTGTACAGTCGCTTCGCGAGGCATGCCAGGCCGGTCATCTCGAGGGCATTCCCGACGTGCCTCAGGTCCTCGCCCGCCAGGCGCTGCCAGGGGCGCTTCCGGCCGAGCCGTCCCATCCGAACCACGTCCTGGACGGTGAAGGGGAACCGCGTATCCAGGAACTGACGCTGCATCACATACCCGTAACGCGCTTTGCCGGCCGAACAGATACGCCCCGCGGCGGGCCGGACAAGCCCCAGGATTCCGCGCAGGAGGGTCGTCTTGCCTGCGCCGTTCGGCCCGATGATGCCGAGAAACTCCCCTGCGTGAATGTCAAAGGTGAGCCCCTCGAGCACCCGGCGCCTGCCATAGCCCAGGCTCACATCCTCGAAGCGGACGACCTTCTCGGCCACGGCCCCCTTTTCCCTCCCTTCCGAACCCGGCCTGCGCGAAACCCTCAGCCCTTCTCCAATGCTGCAACGATTGTATTCACAATGTACCGCAAGTTTTCAAGGTAGTCTTCGACACCCGCTCTGCCTCCCAGAAAGAGAGGAAGCCTCACGGCCCGGACGCCGGCCTTTTCCTCCACGAAGCGCACCGGCCGCTTCGGGTAGTAGGGCTCAACGAGGATGAGCTTCGCGTTTCTCGCCCTGGCCTGCTCGACCACCTGCTTGAGGTGGCCGGGGGTGGGTGGGATACCGGGCTTGGGCTCCAGGCAGCCCACGATCTCCAGGCCCATGGCCTGACAGAAGTAGTCCCAGGACGCATGGTACTGCAGGACGGCCGTCCCCTGAAAGGGCTGCATCTTCGCCCTCAGATCCTCGTAGGTCTCTTTCACCTTTGCGGCGTACCGGTCTCGGTTCTGCTCGTACACCGCGGCCCCGTCCGGGTCCACCCGTGCAAGCCCGTCTGCGATATTCCGAACCGCGATCGCCACATTCTCCGGCGTGAACCAGAAATGGGGATTCCCGTAAGGGTGCACGTCTCCCATGGATCCGTCGATGCTGCCCGTCGGGACGTCCAGGGGCCGCACCCCGACCGCAGGGTCCACGTAGCCCGGCGCCCCGAACAGGATCTTTGCGTTCCGGGACGCCTCGATCAGGCCCTGGATCCAGGGATCGACCTCCAGCCCGCCGACCACGAGCATGTCCGCCCGGCCCAGTTTCATGGCCTGGCTTGGCAGCGGCTCGAAGAAGTGCAGATCGAACTTGCCCGTCGAGATCGGGTAGATCTCGACGCGGTCGCCTCCGACCTGTCGGGCAAAGTCCGCCATGTCCAGGGTAGAGGCAACGACGAACACCTCTGCCAGCCCCGCGGCCGGCGGCATCGTGACGAGCAGGCCGACCATGAGGATAATCGCTTCTCTTATCCTGTTCCAACGCATCCGTTGGCCTCCTTTTCTTGTATGCAGATGTCAGTTCTCGAGCCTGTGGGCGTGGGGGCCCAAACCGAAGACTGCCTGAAGGTATCCGTTGTGTTCGTCCTCCTCCTCGACGCCGCTCCGATATCGGTACTGCCCCCGGAGGTACAGGCTGTGGGTCAGATAGTAGGTGATGAACCCGGTCGATGCCCACGGGTCGTCGCTCACCAGCGGATCCAGGATCTGGGACCGGTCGTAGCGGGCCCCGGTTTCCCAGTACCTGCCGAGCGAGAAGGCGAGAAGGCTGTAGCCGCCGTAGCGGGTGAATTCCTCGCCCTCTGTCTCCGTGTCGGCCGCCATGAACTCGTTCTGCCACTTCAGACGGTGGTAGGTACCCGGGAACCGGTGGATGAAGGTGAAATCCCCTCCCACCAGAGACGTGTTCCCGGACTCGTCCCAGCTTACGCTGGCTCCCAGGAGCAGATCGGAGGTGCGGCTGAAGGGAAGGCCCAGAACCGATCGAGACAGGAACACCCGGCCGTCCCAGTCCACAGGCCCGGCGTGCTCGTGCGCCTCTTCTTCCCCCTCGTGCCCTTCGTCCCCGTGCGCGTGGGTATGCCCGAGATCCTTTCCGTTCCAGTACCCGAAGGTGGTCTTCAGGTACAGGTCCCACGGGTTCGGGATGTTCACGAAGCCCTGGATGCCGTCGTCGAACCAGTTGTGTTCGCCGAAGAAGCTCTCGAGCACCAGCGGCGTGTCGGCGAACGGCCAGTGATGCGGATGGATCGCGTTGAGCACACCGAAATTCATGTATTTGCGGCCGAGTTGAAGGCCCAGGGGAGCGTAATCCCCCACCCACGGAATCGGAGACAGGGTCAGATAGGCCTCTTCCAGGTCGATCTCCACGTTCACATCGTCTCCTTCGTACTCCATCTCCAGCGCCGGGATCACGTCGGCCCGGATGCCGGGGTAGAGGTAGCCCTGAAAGGCAAATTCCACCTCTTTGACGCGAATCTTGTTCCGGTTGTCGTTCTCCTCGTCGTTCGTGAAAAGGGCCTGGATATCGGCGATGGCGCTTATGGACGGATTCATGATGCCCCAGTTGCCCACCGGCTGGGCCTGATGCGGAGATCCCTGCCGTGCGATCTCTTCCTCTTTCTTTTCCAGCTTCTCTTCCAGGGCTCGGATCTCGGCCTCATGTTCGGTTCTGAGTTGATCCAGTTCCTTCTCGAGTCGTTCGAGCCTCTCCTCGATCGATTCCGACGCCTCAGCCTGCGGCTGATCTGCAAGGGTCCTCGCAGGAAAGGTCAGCAGCAAGGCAAGCAGGAGAAATAATGCTCTCTTTTCCATGATGGCTCCTTCTCTAGGAGATTCACCCCTGCGCGAAGGCCGGGATCGGCCGCCGCCCGATGCCGAGGGATTCCGCCTCGGCGGGAGGCGTGCCCGGGTCGAAATTCTCCGCTCACCAAGACCGCTATCGAATCGGGGGCTCGCTCCATCGCTCACACCTGCGATGGTTGCGGCGTTCGACCCGAACGGGTTCTCTGCAGGGGTATGCTCAATTCGTGAAATAAGACGTGAGGGCCCGGAAGAGAGGTGTCTCGCCAGGGATTTCGCGAGTGACCGCGCTTACGAGGGCGCCCATCCTCCGAGGAATCCCGGGCCCCCGGGGATATGGGCAACAGGAGGGGGGGCGCGGATGGGATAAGGGGAGCGGACGAACCGGGAAACCCTCCGCGCGGTGGCCCTGGGGGGAACATGCCGGCAGGGCGCCAGGCGCATGAAGGAGACCGTCGAGAGGAAAACGGCGGCAACGCAGCAGGCAAAGGCGCAGAGGGCGCAATGGCCCGTATCCTTCCCGTGCGCGTGAGCCCCGTAGCCATGGACGAGGGAGAGGATTCCCGCCACGAGCAGCAGGATTGCCAGAAGAACGGCAAGAGGGCGGCTGGTTCGAGGGAGCGTTGTCAGGGACTTCTTCAAGGCCCGGCCTTCCTTTTCTCCGCTGGCGATCCGCCGAAGGGGCCTCGCGCATCGTGACGCCCCATTCTACCGATCGGATGGCCAGAATGCAACCGGGTTGCACAAGATGGTCTCCCCGCAGACCGGATCAGAAACCCCTTCTTGCGTGGAAATTGCTTACTGCGGCAGAGGGATGGATAGGGCCCCGGTATCTCTCATCGTCGGGCGCGGGACAGGAGAAAGAGCAGGAGCGCAATCCAGACAACCGTCTGCAATGCCACGTACGCCTGGTTCCAGGGCCGGGGGAAGAGATAGAGCCCGCCCGGCGCCATCAGCGTCAGCAGCGTGACCGCGAACAGGATCCCGGCCGCCGGATCTCCCGGCGTGCCCGCTGGTGAGGGCCGCGCCGTCCGGAAGAGGGTTACGAGCGGCACGACGAGCAGCAGGTCGTCGTACCAGCCATGGTAGGTCCAGAAGCGGGCCGTCATGGCCGCCACGGCGGCAAGGAGCCACACGTCACACCGCCTGTGCCCGTAGACCCACACCCCCAGACCGCCGAACAGGGCGAGCGAGGCGGGCTGGATCCAGCGGTTCAGGCCCCGTGCTGCCAGCCAGGCGTGCAGGTTGGCATGGCTGTGCTGCATGGGTCCGGAACGGAGGGACATCTGCTCCGTGCTCGTGCGGAACCCATCCATCAGGGACAGCAGGCCCCCCTCCTGGAAAGAGACCGCCAGCGCCGTGACACCCAGATAGCCGCATGCCGTGAGGAAAGCCGGCCGCAGCCCGCCGGGGGCGAAGAGCACGACCCAGACGAACGGCGCCGCCAGGCTCGGTTTCACGAGGGCAAGGAAGAGCAGAAAGGAGGCGGTGAGATCCTTGCGCAAGGAAGAGGGACCGCGGAAGAGGAGAAGCAGTGCGGCCATAACACAGGGAAGGACATACACAATGATCTGCCCGTTTCCGATGGCCGCCCCGGTGGCATAGCAGGACAGGGGGATCAGGCCGATGAAGGCCTTTTCCGTGCGGGATTCCGCGCCGCTCACCCGCACGAGCAAGGTCACGAGCCAGGCGACCGCCGCCGCGGCCGTCAAGGCATAGAGCCAACGGGCCGCCCCGATCCCCAGCCACCCCACGAGGGGCCACAGAAGCGCGTAGCTCGCCGGCGGATACACGGCCGTAAGGATCGCGCCGTAGACCGGGTCCCCCCGGAACCAGGCTTTGACCTCGCCCTGCCGCATGGAGAGGTCCACTCCCCCCTCCTTGAGGCCCAGGCCGAAGAGCAGCCGCCCGAACTCGTATCCGAGCCAGACGACCGCGGCGATTCCCATGAGTACGGCGGCAATCCTCAGGATCGCCTCTCCGTGCCTGCGCCATAACTCACGTAACAAGGCC
>CAYLMK010000020.1:0-99458 GCA_964384945.1 uncultured Thermodesulfobacteriota bacterium
CGACCTGGGGATGTCCTATAATCGATTAGGATCTTGCTGGTTTCAATCCACGCCCCCGCGCGGGGGGCGACTGTTCCTGCTCAAATACTTGAGTAGCCTACATAATCTGCGCTGTCGACGCGAACCCGCTTCTCCCGGCCCGTCGTTTTCCAACGAGAGTCAGCAATGTCCGGAATTCCGTCGCCTTTACGGCCTGATCCGGGAACGCGAACCTCCCCGTTCCTTTCTGTGCGCTTGGGGTTCGCGCACGGTCCACCACAACCACGGACACAGGCCAGATCTTGGGAAAATGAACCATGGTATCTAGAAAACAAGGGGTCCCTCCTGATCTATCGACGGCTTGGCACCAACATGCTCCACTCGGCGCCTCCAGTTCGCGCCAAGGAAATAGAAGCGCAAGCTGTCTTTTTCCGGCTGCATCTCTTCTACGAGCTTTGCGCGCAGGGCCGCCCACTGGGCAGGGTCCACAATGCACTCGAAGACCGAATACTGGACCCTCTGGCCGTGGTTCTGACAGATCTTGGCGATCTTCCGCAGGCGCCTCTGGCCTTCCTTATCCCCGGTGTTCACGTCATAGCTCACCAGTACGAACATCCCGTGTCCTCACCGCCTGATATAAGGTGGATATCCGTCCAGGTCCCCCCGAATGTACCTCGCGAGCAGCAGTGCCTGGATGTGCCACAGAAGCCCCAGTGCCATCTTCTCCTTCAGGAAGGGGTGCTCGGCCTCCTCCTGCTTTCGTTTCTGGTAGGCGAGGATGACCTCCTTTCTCGTATCGTCATCCATGAGCACCGCCCCGGACTCGAGCCTCTGGAATCCACGGGGCTTGACCTGCCCGAGGTTGATGAGCGAAAGGGTCAAGCGGTCCGCCACCACGGCCCGGAACTCCTCCATGATATCGAGCGCGAGCCCCAACCTGCCAGGCCGATCGCGGTGCAGAAACCCAACCGCAGGGTCGAGCCCCACGGACTCTAACGCTGCCCGGATGTCGTGCAGCAGAAGGGTGTACAGGAACGAGAGCAGGCAGTTTGTCGGATCGAGCGGCGGCCGGCGATTGCGGCCGTTGAACCGAAACGCTTCTTCGTCCGAGGTGATCAGGCCGTCGAAGGCTCCGAAATAGACGGCACCGCCCTCGCCCTCTATGCCCCGGACCTCCTCCAGCGAGAGATCCGGCCGTTCCAGCCTCCTGATGCAATCAGCCAGCCGTTGCGCGGCGGCGCGCAGGCCTTCGCCCCGCCCTTCATCTCCGTGGTCCCGCGCGGCTCTCAGAAGGACGTTTCGTGAGTTGGCGAGCTTTCCGGTGAGCACGTACCGCGCCATTCCCGTGCTGCGCTTCGCGTCGTCGGCCCATCGGTATTGCTCCCGCCTGAGCAGCACATTACCCGAGACAGGCCCCTGAACCCGCGCCAGGAAGCGTCCGTTTTCCGTGAGAAAAGAGACGGCCACCCCGTGTTCCGCGCAGTGACCGAGAAGAAAGGGGCTCACCGAGACATTACCGAAACAGACGATCCCCCCGAGTGTGTGGATCGGGATGCGCGCCTTGTCGATCTGCTCCAAGCGGACGAGCACGCACTCGCCGTCCTTGGCCAGGTACGAGCCCTGGGTGGTGATGTAAAGGGTGTTCAAATGTTTCTTCATAGCTCCTCAAGCGCCTTCTTCAGGTAACGACCAACCCGACCCGCCCGGCCTACCTCGAGATCTCGGGGAAGGCAGACGGTGACAAGTGAACAACTGTCGCACTTGGGGGCGTACCGGGGAGGCGGGGTTCGCCCCTCCGCCAGCAACCGGTGCACGGCCACTGCAGCCTCCTCGGTCTGGCGGCGCAAGGCATCTCCGATCGAGACGACCTCCCTCCTCTGCTCCTTCCCATAGAACAGGGCCCCCTCGGGCACCATTATGCCCAGCATCTCCTCCAGGCACAGGGCCTGGGCGCAGAGTTGCACACGGTCCCAGTCTTCGGCCTTTCGCCGCCCCCGCTTGTGCTCCACCGGGTACGGCCGCCAGGAGCCGTCGGCCTGGCGGTGGAATTCCACCACATCGGCCTTACCCGAGAGTCCCAAGCGGAGCGAGCGAAGGGGCAATCCGAAGACCCGCTTCACATCCCTGCGCTTCTCCGCACCCCCTGAATCCACCCGGTCGTGCAGGATCCTGCCCTCGGCCGTAAGCACGTTCTCCTCCCAGATCTGCTCCAGGTGGATCAGTGCGCACTGCCGAGGGCAGACCATGTAATGCTGAAGGGCGGACAGTTGGAAAAGGTCGGATTCGGCGTACATGACACCCTATAGTCTCTCCTCAATCTCAACGCCTGGTGGCAGGCCGGCGTTGTTCACCGAGACCTCGTAGTCCCCGAAGCTCCGAGCCGGGCCGGCCATGCCATCCCTTCGTTTGACGGTAACCCGATCGAGGAGTTTGTGGGCCGGGGCGTTCCCGAGCGAACTGTCGTGTTTAAAGACGATGAGTTTGCGAGTCGTCATCTCGCCCCGAGCCGCCGACCTGTCGTGGTCGAACATGTTCTGAAGGGCCTCCCAGAAGAGATCCAGATCCTGCCGGGCGAAGCCGGTTTGCTGAGCCAGGGGTGCCGACACAAATCCGTGGCTTCGGTAAAGCCCATAAGGGACCGTGTATTTCCGCCCCATGGTGCGGTTGTCGCCCTGCTGCTTTTCCGCCTCTGCTTCGGTAGCAACCGCCATTCGTGTAATGCTGTGCTCCAGAGGAACCACCTGGTCGACGCTGCGGGCAAACGTGAGTTGAACCGGCCCGCGCACCTGCCCTGCGTTCTTGCCTGTCGACATCACGGCTCCAAAGGTGCGAACGTCGAAGTAGGTTTTACACATGTGCGCACGGGCGGCTTCGGTCTTATCACCCTTCTCTTTCTTTTTCACTTCTTCCTGATCGTGGGCCTTGTCTATCAGGGCATTGAGCACCGCCTTCTCCTTGATGAAGATGTCGTACCCCTCTTCCATCTGTTTGGCGAGTTGAACATAATTGCGGACCTTTCGTTTGAGACACACGTCCGTCACAAGCCCGTGACCTGTCTCGGGATCGACCCGTGGAAGGTTCCCCGCATCAGGGTCGCCGTTGGGATTGCCGTCCTTGACATCGAAAAGCAGCACGAAATCGTAGCGGTTCCGGATTGCGTCACTCATGGTTCATCCTCCTCAATTCGATGGGGTGGCGTCATGCTTCTTGAACAAACTCAGTCTTTGATGATAGTAGCCGACCGCGAACCGGCCCTGGTCCTGAAGGCTCAAGTGGGTTGGAAATTCCGTCACTCCGTCCATGATCTCGGCGATGTGCTTCTCCAGGTTTACGGCCCTGCCCCGGTTTTCCAGTTTGGAGAGATGGTGGTTCTTGAGCTTCATCAGGTGGGGAAATGCCGTGACCGGCGCGCTTGAAGCCGAACCGTAGAAGCGATCCCGGATGGTGGCGTTGATGCCGGGGTTTGCTTCTTCCTGGATCTTCTCGAGCACGGCGAAGAGACGACCCAGGCGGTAGCCGACATTTCTGTTGCTCTGATCGAGTGACATGTTAACCTCCTTTCCTGAGTTGCCATAAAACGCGGAATCCCGAACCAGCACGGCCTTCAGAAGTGCCGCCCGCGGATAGGTTACCTCCCGCTCGGCGCGAATACGGCGGAGTGCAGCGGCAAGCAGCGTCCTGGGGTACGTTGTTCCAGACAGGATGGCCTTCATGAAGTCGCCGCTCAGGTTTGGCGGAACGGTCTCGAGATCCTCTCGAAGAGCGATCCCCTTGAGCAGAGTCCGAAGCGACAGGTGGGAGGTCCACTTGGGAGGCACGTCGATTTCGAGGTCTTCGAAGTGCCTGCCGATGTTCGAAGCGACTTCCTGAACGGTGCCTGCGTACCAGAACCGGACCGAGATGCGGGCTGCATTTGGCGCGAGACCCAAGACGTAGAATGCTACACTCGGATCGAGTTCGGGACGCACGCCCGTGACGGGCGCCTTGTACAATGAAAGAAGCTCCTTGTAATCCTGAACCGGCTCGCCTCTTGGCTGATCGCCGAAGAAAGAAGCGAATACGTCTTCAATCTCGTGTTTTCGCTCGGCCCAAAAGACTACTGTCGCATCTCCGACGCCAAGCCGCTGGCGGGAGTCACGGCCAAGCAGGGTATTGAGGGCGGTGGTATACATAAACTCGGCGGTTCGCCCCACGGGTGCATTGTAGCTCTGTTTCTTGCCGTATGACTCAAAGGCAGGCAGGTTGAAGGAAACGATGTTCGCCCCGGTAGTATTCGAACCCCGAACCCCTTTGATCGGTGCATGAAGACGCGTCGCGAAGTCGGCCTGTCCTGTTATGAGACAGGCTTGGCGATTCGCTGCGGCCTCTTCGGCAATCGCCAGCATCGCGATCCGATGTCGCACATCGGACCGCTCACAAACCAGTTCCGTCTCTCCTTGGATCCGAAATGACAGGTTGGCGCCCTTTTCGGCGATTTCGTCCCAATACGGATGACCGAAGACCGAACTGAAGTCGCCTGCCTGGAGGAAACGGATAACGGCAGCGACTCCTGCATCACGGGGTTCCGGAAAGAAGGAATCCAGCTTCCCGAGAAAGGTTCGATGCTGCTTCCGGGCGCGTAGTCGATCGTTGGCCGAGAAGCCGAGCACATAGCCCTCGTTGTCCCACAGAAGGTTTGCTTTCTGCCAGGCGTTCTTGCCTGACCGTTTCACCTCCCTGGGCAACACGAAACGTCTTGCCCGTTTGTTTCGTCCTTCGCCGGTTCGGGTATCCTCCAAATCGACGAAGTTGCCGGCGCTGTCGAGAACGATGATGAAAGGAATCTCTTTTTCCTGAAAACCCTGCGCCACGACCCGCTTCTCGTTCACCAACCGATCGTAGTATTTGACGAGCGATTGCAGGATCATCCCCGCACCTCCTTGCCTCCAGGCGGCGGCACCAACATCCGGCCCCTATCCAGATGTGCCTTGAAGAAAAGAGGTCGACACAGCTCGGTACAGGAGTGGACGTGGCCGGCATCCCTGCTAGGATCGTGTTCCACATCGTGCAGCATCCACCCGAGGTCACGGGGTTGCCCGAATCCGAGTTCCGGGGTCTTCTCAACAGGCTCGGGTAACGGCTCGCCGTTTGTGATGGGTTGAAAATAGGCGGCAAATTCTCGGCATCCCAAATAGGGCCGGTGGAAACATTGCCCATTTGAAGCCCTTCGCAGAAAGATGTCTTGGAACTTGATTACGTTGTCCTCGGGGCCGGCCCTCTCCGTGAGCTCGAACCGGCCGTGAATGACGTAATCCACGTCGCGCAGAAGGAGGCCGGCCCGTTGCTGCCGCTGGTCCTCTACGAAGAGGCAGGGGGACCTTGGCGACATGGTTGCTCCAACCTCGTTTCGGCGGACGGACTCCCACCGGATGGGCATCAACACGTCGATGCGCTGCACAACCCAGCGGATGGCGGGCTTCCAGAGGATCGCCTCCAAAATACCCCGGGCGGCAGACGGGGTCATCACGTCGTAGCTCACCCGCTCCACTTTCATCTCCGGCCTGGCAAAGCAGGCGTTGCGGCCCCAAACGCGCAGGCGAAAGGGGCGGCTCGCGGCTTGCTGTTCGCTCATGTGTCCTCCTTTCTCCTCAGAACATGAGATCGTCCGGTTCGTACACGATGGATCGGTCCGCGCAGAAGCCCAGGCGGTCGTCGTAAAGAGCGCTGTGCCCCTGCACAAAGAGTCCGGGGTGAACCTCGCGAAGGGCTCCCGCTTGCAGCAGCGCTAGGTGGACACGGCGCGGCAGGTTCACGACGTAGCGCTGGAGACGGCGGAGAACCCAGCGCTCCGGACCTTGCGATTCCAGGAGCCCTGCCAGCCTCGCCCCCTCCCCGTAATGCACAACGGCCGGCGCATAGGCTTTCTCGTCAATAAGCCGCACCTTATGCGCCGCCGTTCGATATGCGAAGCGGCAGCGGCACTCGGAATCGCGCAGCTCTTCGAGAATCCTGTGCCTGTCAAGGCGCTCGCCCTGGATCCAGTAAAACTCTCGAAAGAACCTCTCGAACCGCTCCGGAGCAAGCGGGTCCGGAGCGCCTTCGGCCAGAAGTTGCCGCCCGAGCCCCTCGGCTTGCCGAAGGACACCCGCCGGCGTTTCGCTGGGCGGCGCGAAGATTACTACCATCCCGCTCATTTCTCGCCCCTCGCGGTTGCACCGGCCGGCGGCCTGCGCAATCGAGTCGAGGCCGGCCATGGCCCGGAAAACGACGGGAAAATCCAAGTCCACCCCTGCCTCCACGAGCTGTGTGCTGACCACACGGGTTGGACGGCCCGCCCGCAGACGTTCTTTGATTTCGGCGATCTTGGCCGAGCGGTGAGCTCCGCACATCAGGGCTGAGAGATGGTACGTGCCCTCAGGCATCATTTGCCAAAGTGTTCGCGCATCGTCCCGCCGGTTCACGATGCACAGGACAGACTCATGTTTCTCCAGTTCTTCGGCCAAAACCTCCCAGGGAAGAGGCTCGGTCAGACTCTTCGGGACGACGATATTCACTCGTTTGAGCTTTTCGTGCAGACCTGCGGGATCCTCGACAATCTCCCTGACGTTGGACAATCCTTCGAAGTCGAAACCGGCAGTTCGGTGCTCCGCCAGTGCCGGCTGGGTTGCGGTAGCCAAGAGAAGAGTTACCCCGTAATGGGCCACGAGTTCCTGAAGGACAAACAGAATAGGTCTTAGAAACTCCGGTGGCAGGAGTTGCGCTTCATCCAGAACCACAACACTCCGCACGATGTTGTGCAGCTTGCGGCATCGGCTGGTGCGGCTTGCAAAAAGGGACTCGAAGAACTGCACCGAAGTCGTGACCACCAAGGGCGCGTCCCAGTTCTCGCACGCGAGTCTCGACCGGGAGGTCTCCTTGCCCACGTCCGTTACATCGAGATTGCTGTGGTGTTCAACTACGGCCTCTCCAAATATGCAACGAAATTGTTCGGCAGTCTGTTCGATGATACTGGTGTAAGGAATTACGTAGATGATTCGACGCTTCCCTGTCCGGATCGCATGCCGAAGCGCGAACGCCATGGAGGACAGGGTCTTGCCGCCACCGGTCGGGACCGTCAGGGTGAAGATCCCCGCCGGGTCGCCGGCCCGCGCGTCGCATTGTCGAAAGACCTGAGCTCGAATCCGGTTTACAGGCGTATCGGGAGCTTCGGCCTGCTTCCGATCCATGTAGGCTGTGAACGCGCCGATCAGCTCATGCAGTTTGGGGTGCTGGCCGCGGAGAGCCTCCTGCTCGGGATCGAAGAACGCTTCGGTGTCCAGGAAGTCCGCATCCACGACGCACGAGAACAGCATCCGGATCCAAAAGGCCGGGTCAGCACCCGGCGGCGGTTTTTCGTCTGGAAGATGATGCTCAAGGATCTCGTCCGGAATCCTCCCCGACTTGGCCGCCTCCAAGAGGGCCTGGTTTCGCAGACGTACCTCCAAGGCGGCCCCACCCGTCGCGTCGGAAGTCCAATCTGGAAGCCCGGCGTGATGGCCCGCAACCGCATAGGCGAGAATCCGGCCGATCGGGCCAAAACGTGTGACGGCGTGTATCGCCCCCGCCGTGGAGTGGTCGACGCGCCCTTTGGCCTCCAGGTGTGCATCTTGCCCGGCAGCCGCGTGGATCTTGCGCTGGAAGTTGGGAGAGTATTTCCCTATGTCGTGCCACAGTCCGGCCAGGTAACCCCAACCGGAGGATCCGAACTCGTCCGCGAACCGGCCGGCCTTCTCGGCCGTTCCGATCAGGTGCTCCTCCAAGGGATGGATCCGCCCATCGTCGCTCACATGGGCCAGAGCGAGTCGGGCCTGGCTGGTCAGAGGGTCTGCTCTATCTATGGGGTCAGGCGGCATGCTCCTCCAAAGCGGCAATGACCGGTTCCCTGTCGGCGATTGGTAGGCTTTACAGGACGCTTTCACAGGCCGAGATTTGCATCAGCCAGGATTCTACCCTGCCGCTTTGACAGATCCGGTCACTGCAAACCGTATTTTCGGGTTCGTTTTGTATGCACGCATTGCGATGACAGGACAGGCTATTCCCGAATAATGTGTCTATATCCAGAACAAGACGGCGTCAAGTGTCGAAATCAGGCAAGAATACCTCAACGGTGTGGGGCTCCATACGGCTCAGACCGCAAGCCGTCGGGGGCGGATTCCTGCATCTTGCCGGGGTAGCATTCTTGTGCTATGCTGTTTACGTTGGTGCTGAACAGCTTCCGGGAGGCATAATGACCCGTGAATTGACTTTGCGGCAGGTTGGCGGCTCCATCGGGGCCACTCTGCCCAAGGATATGGCGGACAGGCTTCACCTCAGTCCCGGCGATCGGGTTCTGGCGGTGGAGACGGACAGGGGTATCCTGTTGACCCCTTACGACCCCGAAACGGAGCGAGCCCTTGCGATCGCGGCGCGGGTCGCCCGCAAATACCGAAATGCCCTTCGCGAGCTGGCCAAGTAGTCCGTGCGACGCCGACTGCAGGAACCCGTCTGGGTAGATCGCCTGGTGGTGGACGCTGTCCATCTCGATTCCATCCGTGCCCACGGCGGTCTGCCGGGGCTCCGGGACGAGAATGCCCTCGAGTCGGCCCTTGCGCGCCCCCGCAACCGGTGGGTCTTCGGCCGCACCCGTGATCTCGCGACCCTCGCTGCGACTTACGGAATCGGTCTCGTCCGGAGCCATCCTTATCGAGACGGGAACAAGCGCATCGGGTTCCTGACCCTGGCGACATTCCTGGGACTGAACGGGTATGAGATCGAGGCCCCTGAAGCGGAGGTCGTGACGGTCTTCGTGAATCTCGCCGCGGGACGCATGTCCGAGAGTGCGCTTGCGAAGTGGATCCGTGCGGACATCGTTCCTCTTCCGGACGATTGATCAGGCGCCGGCGGCCTTGAAGGCGGCTTGGACGATGGCGAGCGCCTCCTCCTGCACCCTGTTCAGGTGCTCCCTGCCCTTGAAGCTCTCCGCGTAAACCTTGTTGATGTCCTCGGTGCCGGAGGGCCGGACCGCGAACCAGGCGTTCTCCGCAACCACCTTGAGCCCGCCGATCGGTGCGCCGTTCCCGGGCGCGTGGGTGAGCTTGGCCCGGATCGCCTCCCCGGCGAGTTCGCGGACCGTGACCTTTTCGGGGGAGAGCCTCTTCAGGGCCTCCCGCTGCGCCGCAGAGGCCGCCGCGTCGATGCGCTCGTAGACTGGGCTTCCGAACCTCTCTTCGAGTTCCGTGTAGAGTTCGTCCGGGGCGCGGCCCGTACGCGCCATGATCTCGGCGGCCAGAAGGTTCATGATGATGCCGTCCTTGTCCGTGCACCAGACCGTCCCGTCCCTTCGAAGGAAGGAGGCCCCGGCGCTCTCTTCGCCGCCGAAGCCGTAGGAGCCGTCGATCAACCCCTCCACGAACCACTTGAACCCGACCGGCACCTCGGAGAGCCTCCTCTTCAGGTGCGCCGCGACCCGGTCGATCATGGAGCTCGAGACCAGCGTCTTGCCCACGCAGGCGTCTGGCCTCCAGCCCGGGCGGTTCTGGAAGAGATACCAGACGGACACGGCCAGATAGTGGTTCGGGGCGAGCAGGCCCGAGCCCCGGGTCACGATCCCGTGCCGGTCGGTGTCCGGGTCGTTTCCGAAGGCGATGTCGAAGCGGTCCTTCAGGCCGATGAGGCCCGCCATCGCGTATGGGGAGGAGCAGTCCATCCGGATCTTGCCGTCCTTGTCCACGGTCATGAAGCCGAAGGTCGGGTCCGCAGCCGGGTTGACCACCTCGATGTTCAGGTGGAACCGGTCGGCGATCGGCTCCCAGAAGCCCACGCCCGCGCCGCCGAGGGGGTCGACGCCGATCTTGAGGCCCGAGCCTGCGATCGCCTCCATGTCGAGGACGTTCCCCAGGTCCGCCGTGTAGGGGCCCACGTAGTCGTGCTTCCGGGTCGTATCCGCGGCCAGGGCCTGCCGAAGGGGGATGCGGCGCACCTCTTTCGTGCCCCCGCGGATGATCTCGTTCGCCCTGTCCTCGATCGCCTTCGTAGTCTCCGTGTCGGCCGGGCCGCCGTGCGGCGGGTTGTACTTGAAGCCGCCGTCTTCCGGCGGGTTGTGGGACGGAGTGATGACCACGCCGTCGGCGAGCCCGCTCTTCCGGTCGCGGTTGTAGGTCAGGATGGCGTGGGAGATGACGGGCGTGGGCGTGTAACCGCGGCCCTCCTGGATCATGACCGTAACGCCGTTGGCGGCGAAGACCTCGAGCGCGGTTGCGAGGGCTGGCTCGGAGAGTGCGTGGGTGTCCTTTCCGATGAACAGGGGGCCGGTGACTCCGGCCTTCTGCCTGTATTCGCAGATCGCCTGGGATATGGCCAGGATATGGTCTTCGTGGAAGCTTCCCTTGAAAGGAGATCCCCTGTGGCCGGACGTGCCGAAGCTCACCCTCTGGGCGGGGTCCGAGACGTCGGGCCTGTCCGTGTAGTACGAGGTGACCAGCCGTGGGATGTTGACGAGCAGGTCGCGCGGCGCCGGTTTTCCGGCCAGGGGGGAAACGGCCATGGTTACACCTCCCTGAAGCACACGATTGCGGACGAAAACCGAATGTGACCCTCGTGCCTCATTTCACAAGCGAGCGACATTCCCCAGTGCCCTTCCCCCGGTCTCCACCGCGGGCCAGCCGCCCCGATTGGAAGCATGGATTCCGGTTTTCACCGGAATGAAGGCAGAGGGCATGCAAGACGGCACTCACTTGCGCAAACAAGCACTCGCCGGAGCCAAAGGCTTAAATCGAGCGCAGTTGGCTTGGAGAATACTCGAATCTTGGCTCAATCTGCAATCATCTTAGATGAACAAAGGCGGAAAAGGTAACGGACCGGGATCCCGGAGGGGAGTCCATGCCGGATCTCAAGAACAAGACGCTCTTCGTGACGGGCGGCAGCCGCGGAATCGGCAAGGAGATCGCGTTGCGCGCTGCCCGGGACGGCGCCAACGTGGTGATCGCAGCCAAGACCGCCGAGCCGAACCCGAAGCTCGAGGGAACGATCTACACCTCGGCCGAGGAGATCGAAAAGGCGGGGGGCAGAGCCTTGCCCGTCATCGTGGACATCCGGTACGAGGATCAGATCCGGGCCGCGGTGGAAAAGGGGGTCGAGGCCTTCGGCGGAATCGACATTCTCGTCAACAATGCGAGCGCGATCTTCCTGGCCGGGGTGGCCGACACGCCGATGAAGCGCTTCGACCTGATGTACCAAATCAATGTGCGGGGCACCTTCGCCGCCTCCCAGGCCTGCCTTCCCCACCTCAAGAAGGCCGCGAACCCCCACATCCTCGTCCTCTCGCCGCCTCCCAAGCTGGAGCCCAAGTGGTTCGCCGACCATCTGGCCTATACGATCTCCAAGTACGGCATGAGCATGTGCGTCCTGGGCATGTCTGAAGAGTTCAGACCCTACGGCATCGCGGTGAACGCGCTGTGGCCCCGCACGATCATCGCCACGGCGGCCGTGCAGAATCTCCTGGGGGGGGAGGCTTCGATCCGGCGGAGCCGGAGGCCTGCGATCATGGCGGATGCGGCCCACGTCGTGCTCACCCGGAACAGCCGGTCGACCACAGGCAAGTTCTTCGTGGACGAAGAGGTTCTCGCATCCGCCGGGGTTGCGGATCTGGACAAGTACGCCCTGGTACCCGGCTCGGAACTGATCCAGGATCTGTTTCTCTGAACCTGAATCCGGGCTGCCGGCCCGCGCCGACGGAACGCATGGGCGGGCGCAGCGCCACCGCCTTCCGGTTCGACGCCGGCGGCAGCCTTGCACTCGACGGATCTCCCCGCAATCCGTATAATTCCTGCTGGCACGGACGCTTCGCGCCGTGCCAGCCGCGGCAGATTGATCCGACGGTCGTCCCGGGGAACAACCTCGCGGCTTCGCCCGCGGCGCAGCCGGGGCGGGTCGGCGGACGCCGATCGGAACGCGGAGAGCCGCCTGTGAGGATCCCCTTCGGAAAAGGAGAAAGCGTTGAGCCCGATCAGAATCATGCCCTGCCTGGACATGCAGAACGGCCGCGTGGTCAAGGGCGTCCGGTTCGTGGACATCCGGGACGCCGGCGATCCTGTGGAGTGCTGTCTTGCTTACTGCAAGGCAGGCGCGGATGAAATCGCGCTGCTGGACATCACGGCCACGGTCGAGGGCCGGGCCACCATGCTGGATGTGGTCCGCAGGGTGGCCGACGCGGCCACCGTTCCCTTCACGGTGGGCGGTGGGGTGAGCGACGTCGCCTCCGCGGCCGCCGTCCTGAACGCCGGGGCGGACAAGGTGTCCACCAGCAGCGCCGCCTTCCGCCGGCCGGAGGTTATCCGGGAGATGGTCAAGGAGTTCGGCGCCGACCGGGTCACGGTGGCCATCGACGCGGCCGTGAACGAGAAGCTTCCCTCCGGGTACGAGGTCTACATCGACGGCGGCCGGACGGCCACGGGCGCGGACGCCGTCGACTGGGCGAAGAAGGTGGACGGCTTCGGTGTCGCCGCCATCCTTCCCACGAGCAAGACCACGGACGGCGTGAGAACCGGCTACGATCTGCCGCTGATCCGGAAGATCAAGGAGGCGACCTCCGCGGAGGTGGTGGCCTCCGGAGGGGCGGGCGCGCTGGAGCATTTCCTGGATGCGGTGCGGGCGGGCGCGACGATCCTGCTCGCCGCCTCCGTGTTCCACTTCAACATCATCTCGATCCCGGACCTCAAGGCCTATCTCAAGGATCGGGGGGTTCCTGTTCGATAGAGGGTGCGCGGTGTTCGGGTCCTCCCCCCGCTCTCGTTCGGACAGGGTATTTCATGGCGAACATCCGGGCGGCATTCTCCCTGCGCATCTGGTTCCTTGTTACGGCCGTATGCCTTCTGGCGGCCATGCTCTGCGTCTTTCGGGCCGAAGAGAGGCAGGTCTGGAAGAAGGTTCAACGGGAGTATCGAGAGACCTACGTTCGACTGCTTGCGGAGAAGAGGCAGCAAGCGGCCGGAGCGCGGGATGAAACCGGAGAAAAGCTCTGGTCGCACCTCCTCGAGGAGGCAGACAAGGGGGGCGGTTACCGAATCCAACAGGTCTTCTTGCCCGAGGCCGGGGTTCGGGATCTTTGCCAGACCTGCCATCGGGCCATGGAGAACCCGCTCTTCCGGCTCGCCGCCAATCCGCTGCGCCGGCATCCGGTCGATATCCTCCGGCTCCACAAGCCCAACCGGTTCGGGTGCACTCTATGCCACGGCGGGCAGGGAATCGCCCTGACCGTGGAGAAGGCCCACGGCGAAGAGCACAACTGGCCTTTTCCCCGTGTGCCGCTCGTCTACGTACAGGGCCTGTGCCTGGGATGCCACGAGACGCCCTTCCAGCTCGCCGGTGCGGAAAACGCGGAATGGGGCAGACGTCTCTTCCTGGAGAACGGCTGCTTCGGCTGCCACCTGACCCGAACGATGGAGAACCTGCCCCCCGTATCCTCTCCATTTGAGGGGGCAGGAATCAAGATCGAAAGCGCGGCCTGGATCCGCCAGTGGATCAAGGAGCCGGGGAACATGAGGCCCAGGAACCGGATGCCGACCTTCCGTCTGAAGGAAGAAGAGATCCGTCATATCGTTTCCTATCTGTCCGCCAAGAAGGAAATCGAGAGGCCTCTGACAGCCGGCCCTCCGGCAGGGGCCTCGGCGGCGAGAGGAAAGGACCTGTTCTCCGAAAAAGGGTGCATCGCCTGCCACAGCGTCGAGCGCGGCGACCGCACAGGTTCGAGGCTTGTCCCCAACCTGGCGGACGCAGGCTTCAAGCTCTCCTCCGCCTGGATTCCGGCATGGCTCGAAAGCCCCTCGGCCCTGAGCGCTCAGACGCCCATGCCGACGCTCGTGCTGACGAGCCCCGAGCGGTGGGACATAGCGCTCTACCTCAAGTCTCTCAAGCCAAGAGAGACGGCCCAACTCCTGGAGCAAGCCGCCCTGCAGGAAACGGAGGAGGGGGATCCTGAGCAAGGCAGACGCCTTGTGCAGCTCCTGGGCTGCTACGGCTGCCATCCGGTGCGGGAGATGGAACAGCTTCCCCTGCCGGCCGTGGAAGCGGCCGAGGTTGCCAAGAAACGCCTCGAGGAACTTCCGTTCGGGAACTCCGAGATTCCGCAGACCAAGTGGAGCTGGCTCTTCCACAAGATCAGGAACCCTGCTCTCTATGAAACCGACGACATGCCTCTCAAGATGCCGGATTACGAGCTTTCGGATGGGGACGTAGGCTGCCTGACCGTCTTCTACCTCCAGAACCGGTATTACGATCTGCCGGAGAGCTACCTCTCCAGAGCTTCCACCGAGAGAAGCGTCGCGGCCAGGGGCGAGTGGATGCTCGAGCGGTATCACTGCGGAGCCTGCCACCTGCTCCGGGAGGGAATCCTGCCCAGGATCGACCGGCATCTGGCTTTGAAGTCTCTTGCCCCGCCCAGGCTCGTGGGAGAGGCCGAAAGAGTTCAACCCCAGTGGTTCTTCCAGTTTCTGAGCCGGCCGGTGCAGCTCAGGCCCTGGCTCAAGCTCCGGATGCCCACCTTCAACTGGAAATACGAAGACCGCCGGGATCTGATCGCCTACTTCTCCCAGATGGTCTCACCCGAAGCCCGTGAGGCGGCGAGAGTCCCTTATGCGGTGCTGCCGGTCCGCGAAGACGTTAGCTCCGAGATCCTGGCGATGGGCGAGTATCGCGTCCGGACGGACAAGTGCGTGCAGTGCCATCCCATCTCCCTGGATGGAGGCCTGCCCCGGGGAATCAAGGTCGAGGACCTTTCCATCAACCTCATGCTCTCCAAGTCGAGGCTCCGCTACGAGTGGCTGAAGAACTTCCTTCGCAACCCGGACCGCTACGCGGGAGCCGGCACGAAGATGCCCTTCGTCTACTACACGCCGGACGGCGTCCCGCGCATTCCGGAGCCCGAGAAATGGATCGAGTATTCGGCCCTCTTCCTCATGTTCATGGACAAGGTCCCGGAGATGCCCAAGGAACAGGCCATCGAGGAGATCCGTCCGGGCGCGGAAGTGGACTGGACGCAGTATTGAATGCGAAGGATCCCTCTTCCGCCAACGGGACGACGAACCGGGTTTTCGTGGGGTTATGTTTCGCCCCGGGCCGAGCGCGTCGTCAGGACGTAGATCAGCAGGACGAGGATCCAGAGCGGCTGGAAGATCAACATGATGGGTATGCCGGGATTCCTGGAGACGGCGATCTGAGGGCCGATACCCCTCCCCAAGAAGTCGCTGCTTACCTGGCTCCGGAAGCTGAAAGGGAGGAGGCTGATGCGCAATCCCTCGAATCCGTCGCTCTGAAAGGTCCCGACCTGTCCGCTGTGCACGGGCCGCCCATCGTCGTAAAGGGTGTAGCTCACGAGCAAAGGCTGCCGCACATAGCGATCCGGAGTGAGCCAGACCCTTGCGCTTCCGCCGGCCTTCGGGGTCTGTCCTGTCCGGCCGCTTTCCACCTTTTCGACCTCAAGGGTGTAACGATTCAGAAACTCGATCCGCTCGCCAATCCTGATCGGGACTTCGCCTACAGCCTTGACCCCGGAGACAGCGCTCACCAGGTGGCCGACCAGCACCAACCCGAAAAGGACGTGCATGGCGAGCAGAAGGAACTTCCTGAAATCCAGCCTTCTCCGAAACAAATCTACCACCCACGCCCAGGTTCCGAGGATCAGGTTGACCCCCAGCAGGAAGGCGAGCCCAAAGGCTCCCCACAGCCAGTGGCGGACCGTGGAATCCGGCGAAGGCAGCCAGGCGAGCGATTCCCTGAAAATCTGGATCCAGTTGAACGAGGAAGACCAGATCCTTCCTCCCTGGGGCGGAAGCGAAAAGAGAGACTTCCAGACCAATTGATCGTTCAGGAACCGCACCGTGTTCCCGTACTGGGAGGAAACAGCGAGAACGGCTCCGAGAGCGAACCAGATGCTCACCAGGACCATCAGGATCAGGGTGAGTTCGAGAGAACCCAGGATGCGGATGAGCTTTTTCACGGCTGCCAGGCCATCCGGTATGCGATGATCAGTGGGAAGAGCAGAAACCCAACGCCTGCCTCGAAGTTCCTGCTGCAGGCGGGAACGTACCGCGTGTGAATGACGAACATGACGTAGAACCAGACCACGACCCCGACCGCCGACATCTTGCCCCACATCCAGTAGTCACCCCAGCCCTGCAGGGACCAGATCGAGCCGAAGAACTGAGAGGCCAGGAAGATGGTGAAGCCAAGCAAGAGATACCACCTTGCGTTCTGAAGGTCGCCTCGGCCGGCCGCAACGCTTCTCCCTTCCACCAAGAGTGCGAGATAGTAGGCGGACGAAAAAACGAAGAACACGAAGGACAGCGCCTCCAACTCGAAGAAGAGTCGGGCCATCAGGAACGAATAGCGATGGATGAGAGGGCTGAGTTCCTTGGGGAAGAACAGGCTCACGCCGAACATAGCAGCGACCATGCCGAGCACGTAGGGCGCGACCCTTCGGACATCCGTGCGAAAAGAGACGAACCACAACAGGATCCCCACCCAGAGACCCAGCTGCACCACGCGCTCGAAAAGGTAGTGGGAAGGCAGATGTCCGGACCGGACGAGCATGGCGGCAAACGCAAGGCCGTTGAAGAGCAAGGGGGGGATCAACGCGATCCGGTAAAACCTCCCGGAGAGCCTTCTTCTGAAGAGGGAGAGCGCAAGGAGGATGCCGTACAGGCAGAAAGAAACGTAGAAGCAGGTCAGATAGGACACCTCGAACCCCTTCGCGCCTTGCCGGCATCACCTTCCGGGAGGGGTTGAAAGATCTCTTTCAACCCCTCCCGGCATTCCTCGCAAGCCCATGCCCGTCCCGAGGGAGGTCCTCGAGCCCAGCCCAGGACTTCCTCAGCGAGAAAGGACCATGTAACAGAGAAAGGCCAGCACCGCGGCCAGGAGGCCTACCAGGCCGAAAAGAGTTGCCCTCATGCCTTGCTGGGCCTTCATTCAGCGCTCGCTCCTCGCCCTTTCAATTCTGTGCAAGGGCCTCCCCCGCGGTTCCAGGCGCATTCGAATCCCGGACGCTTCCCGCTGCACTCGCTTCCTGTTGCGTTCCGGGCGCATTCTGATCCGGCAGAACCCTCTCATAGAACTTCATGCCGTTGCGCATATCGTGGTTGTGGCAGTCCTTGCAGGGCTCGGTTCCGCCAAACGAGAGGAGCTTTCTGTGGACCATTGCCTGCTCCATCGGCTTGTGGTTCTTCGCGTCCTTGCACGAGAAGCACCGGTGGTTGGGCACAAGGCTGTAATAGGCCGGCTCTTTCGCCGGATCAATAAAGATCGGGGCTTCAGGCGGCCTGATCGGCTCTTCCTTGCTGCGGCGGAAATGTTTCACGAAGAGCACGGCTGCTTCCCGGTTCATCTCCCAGACCCTTGCAATACCGGGATCGAAGTGGCAATCCGCGCAGTTCGGGTGATTCTTGGCCACCCCGGAGTCCCGCCACCGCTTTACGGGGTCCTTCATTTCGTGGCAGGCTACGCAAGTGATGTTCGGGAAGTACCGCACCGCCACCTCGTGCGAAGAGAGCCCGACGACGAGCAGGACGGGCAGGGAGAAGAGCACGACCCCCTTCTTGCTTCCGAGGAATCGCGGGCGGGACTTCTTCCCGTTCTCTTTCGATTGCTTTGCCATGGTTGTTACCCTCCTCTTTGGATGCGTTTCAACATTTCTCTGACCGACGCACTTCCTGCAGAAGGATGCTCACAGAGATAGGCTGCAGCCAGGGCCGTCACGCGAGCGGCAGCGAAGCTGTTTCCCCGAAGGTTGTGTTCCTGGGGAAGGCCGGGGATGGGCCTGGGCCTCCCGTAGGCACCGAACTCGACGGCTTTTCCGGGATGATAGGTCAAGGAGCCTTCCTCACAAGCGGGATTCCAATATACACCGATCACACTATCGAAACAAGCCGGAAACACTTCGTCCTCCGGACCCCGGGCAGAGGCGACGATCACCATGGCCCGCCGGTCCGCCTCCCCGCAGATGCGGGCCAGCGCCTCTCTCGAACCGGGATGCTCCGTACCGAGGCTCAGGTGGATGATCTTCGAGTCGATCCGGACCGCCCTCTCCAGGGCGGCCAACAGGACCGTGGCCGGCGCGAAGAGTTCCCGGTGGAAAATCTTGAAGGCCTGCAGCCGTATATAAGGAGCCCGTTCACGGATGATTCCCGCGATCGCCGTGCCATGCCCGAGTTCGTCACGATAGTCATCGGACTCCTCGACCCTTCCGGAGTCGAGGAGCCGGAACGAGAGCCCGCCTTCCACGCCCTGCACATGAGAGTGCCATGGATTGACGCCGCTGTCGACCAAGGTGACTCGAATGCCCATAGCTCTTGTCACACGGCCTTCTAGGCCTGAGTCGATGTGGGGCTTGTTGCTGCCAGCGTCCTGTCGAGCCGGTTACCCAGAGCGCTGTCAAAGGGGCCGTCATACGCGAGCCTTCCCATCTCCAGCGCGATGAGCTTGTCGGCCCCTTGCAGGGTCGAGGCCCTGTGGCTGACCACGACCACCGTCTTGCCCTGCATGAGGGATCGAAGCGTTTCTTTCAGTCGTTCCTCGACGGAAGGGTCCAGGAAGGCCGTCGCCTCGTCCAGGATCAGCACCCTGGGGGCCGCGAGGATCGAGCGGGCGATGCTGATCCGCTGTTTCTGGCCCCCGGACAGGCGCACCCCCCGGTCCCCGACCACGGTATCGTATCCCTGCGGAAGGGTTCTGATGAAGTCATCGATGCACGCCGCCCGGGCCGCCTCCACCACCTGTTCCAGGGTTGCCCCGGTCCTCGGATAGCGTATGTTCTCGAGGATCGACGTGTGGAAAAGGAACGTGTCCTGGGAGACGAGGGCGATCTGGCGGCGGAGCCACTCGGTGTCGATCTCCCGAAGATCGATTCCGTCCAGGGTGATCCTTCCGGAATCCGGGTCGAAGAGCCTCATGATCAGGTGACAGATCGTGGTTTTTCCCACCCCGCTCGGGCCCACCACGGCCGTCACCCTGCCCGGGGGAATCTGGAAGGAGACCTCCTGGAGGACCGGTTCGTTCGGTTCGTAGGCGAAGGATACGTTCTCGAAGGCGATGGCGCCCCGGAAGGCGTCCCTGGCCGGGATCACGCGGCCTCCTTCCTGAAAGGCCGGAGGGATGTCCAGGATCTCCCTGACCCTCTGGATGGCCACCCGGGCTTTCTGCATGCCCAGGTAACCGTCCATGATCCCCTGGAGCGGCGTGAAGACGCGGCCCTGATAGATCGTGAAGGCCACCAGGCTTCCGATCGTCAGGGCCCCGTTCATCACCAGATAGCCGCCGTAACCGAACACGACCAACGTGTTCAGGATCGTATAGGTCAATGGAACCGAACTGGAGAACACTCCCAGGATCTGATACTGGAGCAGCAGGCGCAGCACGCCGGACTGCTTCTCCTCGAGCTTCGCACATTCCAGCTTTCCGGCCCCGAAAGCCCGGATCAGGCTCATCCCGGACAGGGATTCAACGAGAAAATGAGCGATGTCGGAATTGGTTTCCGCCACGCTCCTGGAAAGAGCGAGAAGCCTCGGCCGGATCTTGCCGACCAGGATCATGGCTACCGGAAGGAAGCCGAAGCTCATCAGGGCCATTTTCCAGTTCAGCCACAGGAGGATGCCTGCCGCGATCAGGCAGGTGAGCAGATTGAAGAGGTAGTTCGGGATCGTTTCCGTGACCAGGGCCTGAATGTCCGCCATGTCGGAGGCGATCCGCGTGTAAATGTCCCCGATCTTCCTCTTGGAAAAGAAGTTGAAGGGCACCTTCTGCAGATGGGCGAACATGTCCTCCCGCATGCGGAACAGGACCCTGGCGGAGAAGCGGGTGTACATGTAGCTGTTGCTCACACGGATGGAAAAACCCAGGAGCAGGAGGAAGATCACGGCAGCGATCAGGGGCCAGAGAAGGCTGAACTGCTGGGCAATCAAAACCTTGTCGATCAGGTACTTGGCGAACAGGGGCTGCACCATTCCCAGGCCGGTGCTGATTGCGCTCAGGGAAAAGGAAACCGCCAGTACCTTCTTGTGGGGCCGGAGGTACCGGCTCAGGTAGAGAACCTGCCTGGGGAAAGACTCCTGAATCATGGCTTCACTGCTCTCGGAAGTAGCACATGTATCCTCTTGCGCAATACTCCGGAGTCCGCCGAAGAGAGCGGGCGAAATCCGCGATGCGCTCGGCAGGAGCACCTCCTCGAACCTCGTCCATGACCGCCTTGACGATTCGGAGGCTGCCCATTTTCCGGGCAAAGGAAGCCTCCCGCCCCACGATCTTCACGGACGTCACGCCCCAGTCCCGGAAGTGGCCGAACCAGCAAAGACTGCAGGGACCATTCGGAAACCCGGAATCCTGGAGGGAAGACCCGCAATTGTTCTGATACCAGAGATACTCCTTGAGGTCTTGCAGACCCTCCTCAATCTCCGAAGTGGAAATCCCTCTTTCCGCGGATCCGCGGACCTCGACCTTCCAGTCCGTCAGGCAAAAGGGCCCTCCGAGCACGTGCGTCGTCTGGCAGAAACTCTCTTCGAAGTAACATCCGTCGTTGACCGCGAACACCTCGAACTCCATCTGCGAGCCCTTCTCGGTGACGATGCGGCGGATCTCGGAAAGCCTGAGCTGTCTGGGAAGGATGACTCTCTGAACCCCCAGAGAACGGTAGAAAGCCGCAGACCGCGAGTTGAGGCAGCCGCCCAGGCTGCTGACGTGGACCCGAACCGGCAGATGGAGGCTGGAAAGGCGGATCAGAAGGCTCACGTCACTCACAATGATGCTGTCGATGCCGAGCTCTCCTGCTAGCTTCTCCGTCAACTTCAGTACGTACCGGATTGCGCCTTCGGTGTAAAAGGGGGCGTTCAGGGTCACATGGACCGGCACTTTTGCCTCGTGAGCGAGACGGACAACTTCCCGGACTTCCTCCCAGGAGGAAAGATTCGCGCCGCTCGGGCTCCTGCGGTTCATCCACCAGTGCCCGCCGAAGTGCTCCTCCCACTCCGGCGTCCTGACTCCGCAGTAGAGCTCGTCCGCCCCGAAGTGGAGCAGCATTTCGAATTCCTGCGGCGAGCTGACAGGGGCTACGATCTTCACAAGGAACCTAAACGGCCAAGCCCTGGTAGACGAGGCGGGTACTCCCCCGTTTCGCCCGGCTCAGGAACAGAGCCAGTGTGGCGGCAGAATACCGGTAGAAGATCACGTTGCCGGCCTGGAAAAGCCCAAACTCGCTATCCGGAGAGTGCAGCGCAAGAGACAGACGGCTGCAGGGGCGGTCGCAGGGCTTTCCGAGAGAGAACTTCTGTCTTCCCGAGCGACGGAAAGAGGCGATCCAGCACACCCTCCCGGTCGTGACATATCCAAAGGGGAAATAGACCGATACTCCGAATCCCTCCGGACTCTTGACGCGGGCGGTCCCGTACGGCAGAAGATCCCGCTCCAGACGCTTCACGCCGAGTCGGCGCATCTGTTCCTGAAACTCGGGAGAGTCAAAGGTGCAGCCGTTCAGCAGCTCCGCCGCCTCCTGAGATAGCTGTCGGAATCCTTCCGGTTCCATGAGCCGGGGGTCCTTGAAGGCCTTGTTGAGCAGCCTGCCGATCGCCGGCCGGAAGCCCGGGTATCGTTCCTTCAGAAACAGAAGAGCACCCCAGTCGTTCACCACGACCTCTGTGCCGGGGTCCTCCTCGACGAGACGATTGAAAAGGGAACTGCACCCTTCGAGCCCTTCATCGGTCAACGGCGGGGTCAGGAGCGTCACCGGCCAGTTCCTTGCCCTGGCCATCTCGAGGAGCCCGTCCAGTTCCGCTGCAGTGGGCAGACGATTGGGGCAGAACTCATCCCCGACATAAAGACGCCGGATCCGCCTGGGAAGAAATCTCCTTAGTGACTCCAGAGTAGCTGGTTCGTACAGGGACGTCAAATGCGCCGGGACGCCTTTGAAGTCCTGCATCTGCAGCGGATCCCTCAGGTGAACAGCGATTTCCATGGAATCTTCGCGCGCCCTCGCTGCGAAAAAAAGAGGGGGATGAACACACCCCCCTCTTGCCAGAAACAAGCGCCCGGACGACGGGGCGCGTCTTTACTTCGAAATCCGGTGCGTCACGCACCCGTCGGTCTTGAGCGAGATCACTCCCAGCCGCTTCATGGTGGCGGTGTCATATACGCTGAGATCCGGACCCCCGGGGCCTACGTAGAGCTTCTTCCCGTCCGCGGTAAGGGCCGAACCGTAACATGTGCCCCGTTCGACCACGTCCGAGGCGACCGTCTTGCCGGTCTGGAGATCGACCTTGTAGACTTCGTCCATGACCGAGTAGACGTACTTCTTGTCCGGCGAGATGACCGAAGAATAGGCCATGATCACATCCTCTCCCTTCAGCATGCTTAGATTGCCCTTCTTGTCGATCATCAGGTAATACAGGTTTCCATCCGTACCATAGACGCCGGTGCAGAAGATGCCGTGGTCTCGCGGGCTCCAGTTGTTCCAGACCACGAGGGCGTTCAGGCCCGGCTCTCCTTCCTCCGGGTGGAGGACGCCCTTGACCTTGGTCATCTTGCCGTCCTTCACGTTTATCTTGTAGATGTCCTGGGCCATCAGCATCACGTGGTCCGGATCGTCCCGGAGGGTGACCACCGCATTGCAGCAGGGAGGGATCTCGAAGGTCCTGACGATCTCTTTTTTCTTCAGGTCAAACACGGCAAGCTGGGGCGGCAAGACGTTCAGTCGCGGCACATTGAGCTGCTTTTTCGCGATGATCAGGCTCATATAGAGATAGTTCCCGTCCACCGAGACCGCGATGCCGGGCATTATATAGACCCGGTTCAGCTCCGACCAGAATTCGTATTTGTCGATGATCCGGTCTGTCTCCGTGTCCAGTGCATAAACGGCGCGCCAGTTGTTCATGTAATACCGCTTTCCGTCCTGAGACGGAGTGGCGTCTACGATGTAGCCCTCGTAACGAACGGTCTTGACCACCGTGTCCGTTTCACAGTCGATGATGCTGAGCAGGTCCGGTCCGGGCACGTACAAGTAGTCCCTCGCCATGGCCGGAAGAAAGAGCCCCAGCACACCCAAAACGGCTGCAACCGCTGCCAGCGTTCTCCTCACATTTGCCTTCATACCGCGTCTCCCCGCTTTTCTTCGTCCCTTGGTCACACCGACTTCCAGACCTTTAGGAGGGGGTCTTGGGTCCAAACCCCCTCGACATGCAAAGCATCTCCAGATACTCCGGCCATTCTGCGGCAATCCGGCAGTAGGTCTCCAGTCCGATCTCGCTCCAGCGCCGGATCCACTCGCAGTAATGGTGATTGGGCTTCAGATGGCTGCCCTCCCTCACGCAAGCCTCGTGGTAACAGCCGCCCGTGCACAGAGTGCGCGCCCAACAGGCCTTGCAGACCTCTTTGTTGCAGATCTGCGCTTCTTCTCGAAACTTCTCGAGCTTCGGCTGGTCAAACCCCTGAAAAACATCCCCCATGCAGAATTCGTCCTGCCCGGTGAACCTCTGGCAAAGGTAGAGGCGCCCTTGCGCGTCCACCGAGAAGAGCCCGAGCCCTGCCCCGCAGGGGTATCGCATGACCTCTCCCTGGTGCAGGGAAACGAGTAGATCGATCAGATTCGAAAAGCCGAAAAACCTCCCCTCAGGAACTGCCTCCAGAAACCGGCCGGCCAGATGCCGGAACTGGGCAAGCAGTCGATCCATCTGGTGCGTGTCAAGCTGGAACTCCGGATGCCCCGTGGTCACCGGTGCAAAGCCTGCTTCCACGAAACCGAGTCCGAGCAGATGATCGAGGGTTATCGAAAGCTCGCCCGGTTCCTTGACGAGGGTCACCCGGGCTACAACGGGCCTCTTCCTCGCCTTTTCCACCAAACGCTTCAGTTTCGGAAGGATGACTCGATAAGAAGGACTCGAGTCCGGAAAACGCCGGTATCGGTCGTGGGCCTCCTCGAAGCCGTCCAGGCTCACGGTCACGCCGATGTTGGCCTCCTCGAGGAAGTCGATGACCTTTTCCGTAAGCAAAGTGCCGTTCGTCGTCAGAGCGAAGTTCACCCTCTTGCCCGACTCCTGTCCCCGCAGCGACGCATGCTCCGCTACAAAGCGAATGGTCTCGAGGTTCAGCAGAGGCTCCCCACCGAAGAACACGATGACAACTTCTTCATGATTCCCGCAATGCTCGAACAAAAAATCTACAGCCCTTCGAGCGACCCGGAGGTCCATCGGTTCCTGGTTCTTCTGACCAGGCTTTTTTTCGTAGCAATAGGCGCAATTCAGGTTGCAGGCCTCGGTTACGTGCAGGATCAAGTTCTTGATCGGAAACGAACCCCGCGGCGCGGGCGCTTCTCTCATTCCGCGAACCGAGTCGTCAACGGGAACAATCGCTCGGCATTTGAAGAGGCTTGTGAAGCACTCCGTTTTCTCTTGCTGCGAAGAACCCGGAAGGTCGGCGACCGCCTCCTCTCGGCTCAACTCGCGCTTTTCCTTGGACCACCCCTCGAGCACGGCCCTCGTCGTCGGGTCGACTTCGAAGATGGCCTTGTCCGCCGCCAGGAACAGGAATTCCCTTCCATCCACGCGGATCAGTCTGTTTTCTGCAACGCGGAATCTGGCCATGGCGGATGGGTCGCTTTCCGGAAGTCGGCGAGTTCGGTCCCGGGACCGGCCCGCCGTTCCATGCGTTCAAAGAGAAAAGAAAGGGGGAGAAAACCTCCCCCTTTCTCGGTTACCCGTTCTCCCCCTTCATCGGGTCAAGGGTTCCCCTCACTTCGAGATCCGGCTCATCTGGATCCCGTCGTGCTTGAGCGGGATGAACCCGATCCGTTTCATCGTGGCCGTGTCGTAAACGCTCACGTCCGGTCCCGCCGGCCCGGCGTAAAGCTTCTTTCCGTCCGAGCTGATGGCAAGGGCGTACGTCGTCCCTCGCTCCATCACATCCATTGCGACGGTCTTCCCGGTGGAGAGATCCACCTTGTAGATCTCGTCCATCACTCCGTATACGTACTTTCCGTCCGGAGATAAGATACAGGAGTAGAAGGCCGCGACATCTTCTCCCTTGACCATTCTCAGACTCCCGTTTCTCCTGTCGATGAGCATGTACTGGAGTGTCCCATCCGTACCGTACGCCGGTGTGGGGAAGATCCCGCTGTCGGCCGTCGGACTCCACTGGTTCCAGATGACGAGGTTGTTGAGTCCGGGTTTGCCCTCATCGGGACGGAGTTGCCCGTAGATCTTCGTCCACTTTCCGTCTTTCACATTGAGCTTCAGCACGTCCTGCGACATGAGGATCACATGGTCGGGGTCGTCCTTCAGCGAGACGATGCCCGTGGAACAGTAAGGCACGTCGAAGCTCCTGGCGACCTGCTTCTTCTTCAAGTCGTATACGACGAACTGGGCCGGCATGACATTGAGCCGCGGAACGTTGAGCTTCTTCTTCGTGACCATCCAGTTCATGTAGAGATAATTGTCATCCGCGGACGGAGCCGGGCTGGCCATCACGCTGACCCGGTTCAGGTCCGACCAGAAGTCGAACCGATCGACGATCTCGTCGGCCGTCGTGTCGACCACGTAGACGCTTCGCCAATCTGTGAAGTAAAATCGCTTGCCGTCCATGGAGGGAGTGCACCCGATGACATAACCCTGGAACCGGAGGGTCTTCACCACGGTGTCCGTAGTACAGTCAACGATGCTCACGTGGTCAGCGCCAGGGATGTAAAGAAAGTCCTTGGCGCCAGCAGGGAGGCAGAACCCCAATACTACCGCCAGCGCGACCACAATTGGAAAAACGATTCCCTTCTTTCGCATGGTCGCCCCCTTTCAGAATTTGGTTTTGATCGCAGTGTTGATCTGTCTCCAATCCCTCTCCACCGCGTTGCACTGGCTCTGCTGCCCATAGAAGTTGGTCATGCTGTCCGGCGTCTGTGCGGGCCACCAGCAGGGACCGGCGCAGCTCCCATAGTCCCTCGCATTGGAGACACAGGCGCTCATCGGGTTCGCGGGCCTCGGGTTCGTCTCCCAGCCCGTGTCGAAAACCGAGGTGCAGCCGACCGGTTGGTCCCACAGCACGTCGATCTCCTCCATGCCGAAGACTTCCCTTTCCTCCAGTCTCTTCGCCCGTCTGTTGACGGCCTTCAATCCTTTTTTCATTCGTAACCCTCCTTTTATCCTCTTCGACAGCCTTGGTGCGGGTCGGGTGCTATTTGATGTGCGGGACAAAGTCGGGGTCGGTCACGCCCAGAAGAACCCGATCCTTGAATTCCTGCCCGCCTTCCTTGTAAGAAGCCCCGACCGCGATCAAACCCACCGGCCCCATCCTCTGCGCGCGTGTCTCGACCGGCGCGAAGCTTCCCCGGGGTGTGTAGAGACCGTTGTCGATCGGTGCCGCCAAATACTTCAGATCGTCGTCGTTTTCGCTGTAAGGCTTGCCGTCCGCGTCCTTGGGCGTATGCTCTTCCAACCACCACTGGGCAGCCACAGGGTCCAGAATCAGATCGTCTTGCGTCTCCGCTTTGCCATCCTTGCCGTAATGCAGGCCAAAGGCCACATACTGCACGCCCTCGGGCGGATACGCGGCCCCTCCGGAGATCCGGGCACGGCCCAGTTTGGGAAGAATGGAGATCCCGTCCATCTTGTTGTACACGATCAGAGACTTGTCGCAGGCGGCTCCCTTGACCTGGACTGCGGTAGGCCCGATCGCAGCCCCGGCCGAGGCCGTCACCTCGACCACGAGCTTGTTCGCATCCGCCTTCTTCACCGCTGCCTTCACGTTCGCGTCCGCAAACGTGACCGCCGCGCCCGCGGGGATGTTCACGCCGATCATGGTGACCGTCTGGGGTGCGCCTGACTTCACCGCCTTGGGGAAGACCGCAAAGACCCTGGCCGGCGCGTCCGACTTGAAGAAGGCTTCGTCTCCGTACGCGTTCGTGTCCTGCACGACCGTCCACCACCTCCCCTGGAAGCCTTTCGTCGCGGCATCCAGGTCGAATACGCCTTCCACTCTGCTCGTAAGTTGGTTCGGCGCCAGGGCAACCCTCAAATGGTACTCCCCGTAAAGCGTCCCCTGGCCTGCTTGCTTCAGGCTGTTCCCGTTCTCGTACTGGACTTCCCGCTCGATCAAATACTCATCCTCGCCTGCCTTTGCGTCCGCCTTGAATGTGTAGGTCCCTTCATAGTACCCGGCGCCGGGCTGGTATCCGGCAATCTTCCACTTGCCGCTCAAGTCCTGAGGCTTTCTCGCTGCCATCCAGGCCTTGAACTCGGGGGTGTCCATCGGACGCATATCCGCCAGCACCTTGGCCAAGTCCATCGCTTCCTTCGGCCAGTCCATCTCACGCAACTGGGGAACCACGGTCGGATAGTAGCCCAGGTGCATGTTCATGTTCTCGACCCACTGCGCCGCGGTCTTCTTGTGAGAAAGGATCTTTCCATACGCGTGGCAGCGCACGCAGGCCTGGAATATCCTTTTCTCCGTATCCGTCTTCATCAGGCTGGACCGCTCCCGGAAGTTGCTGTTCTCGTCCGAATTGTAATACGCAACCTCCTTCATTTCCGCCGGCGTATAGACCAAGTGCTGGCACAGCTCCTTCACCACGGTCTTGACTTCATGATCTTCGATCGGAGCCCCGTTGATCCGCCTCATGCGGGCCACAACGTTGAACCACTCTTCCGGCGTTTTGCGGGTCTCCTCGATCACCTCGACGCGTCCCTGGTTGTCCAGCCGGTGGCAGACCGAGCACTTCTGCCGCACCACCCCGAACTCCACGAAGGGGGTCTTGGCGACCGCCAGCGTCCCGAACACGAGAGACGCCAGGAGTGCGATCAAGACCGCACTGCAGAACTTCTGACGTTTCATAGGGTTTCCTCCCGTCTCCTATGGTGTGGTTTTTGGGTTGTCGATAAGAGATTGCCTTCGCCTATTAGAACGCAAACATGAGCCAGAGCTGGCCGAAGAAGGCGGTCTTGTTGTCTCCGTAAACCTCCTTGGCCGCCTGGTTCGGGAAGGAGACTCCGGTTCCGGCATGCGCGAACAGGAAGTCGTTGACCTGCCAGTTCATGAACAGGTTGAACTCGTCCGCGAAATCCTTGTCCGTCACGCCGTAGACGGGGTCCTGCGTCCCTCGAAGCGCCCCGGCGGGAAAGTATTTCTCGTCCAGCATGTGCTTGATGTAGAGGAACTGGATCTGGCAGGGCTCGACCGGGTAAAAGCCGACCTCGGCGATGTACTTCAGGGTGTTCGTCTTCAGGCCCACGATCTCGGCGACGTGTTCCCCGATGAACCACCGGTTCCAGGCCCACCAGCCCAGCCACATGGGATCGTACTCTTCGATGTCGCCGTCGTTGGGGTCGTCATCCCCCTGCCAGTAGACAAAGTGTCCCTTGATGTAGGGGGAGAGCGTGACAGGGAACTTGTACTGGGCCGCGGCGAAGCCGCCCATGGCCTGCCGGTCGTATTCCGCGGTCGGGTACTTGACTCCGCCCATCTCGTAAACGAACTCGCCCTCCAGATTGAAGCCGCCCAGGGTCCAGTCCCCGCCGAAGTCGAGGGCATAGGTGTCGGTCTGGGCGAGCGGGTCCTCCACCACGCCCGTTGTAGGATCGTCGAGAAAGCCCGATGCACCCGGCTCGGTGTCGTCGATCTTGGCGTAGAATCCGCCGAAGAGGTACGCGGTTTCCATCAGGTCCCAGTGAAGGTCGATCCCCGTGGCGTGCATGTCCTTGTCCCCTTCGAAGGTCTGCGCCACGTAGTCGCCGGATCTGGCCACGAAGATGGTCGACTTCACGGCGCCGAAGTCGCCGTCGATCCTCGCCCCGAAGGGGAAGCTCTGGTTGAAGAGCAGCCAGTAGGCCGTCTCCTGGGTCCTGCCGAGCCCGATCAGGAACTGCTTCTCGAGCTGGATGTCCTGCATGCCGACCGTCGCGGTGATCTTGCCGTCCCACATCCCGCCGAACTGGATGTAGGCCTTGTTGAAATCCACCTCCCAGTCGTCCTTATCGAGTCCGTAAACGTCCTGGTCGATGGTGGACATGAGGATGGGCGAAAACTTGGCCTCCACCGTGGCCCATTCGAACTTCTTCCTCGCCGTGAAGTTGAGTCTTGCGAAAATCTCGCCCCAGTTGTTGTTGTCGGTCACCGGGCCTACGGTCGCAGTGGTGAAGTAAGGCTGATAGTCATACCGGTAGAAAACGCTCAGATCCCCGCCGATGAGGAACTCGTCGAGGACGTTGGGCAGCTCCTGGATCGCAACGTCCGCCTGGGCGACCGCCGCGGAAAGACCGAGGAGCAAGACTGCAAGCGCCTGTAACGTAATCCATCTCTTTCGTTTCATTCCCTTCCCTCCTGTGGTGGTTAATGGATGCTCATGCGAGCCGACTTCCCTGTTTACCGGATGATTTCGCTGGCGTGTTCGCTGCGGCGCGATCGAGAAGAGGCGTTTCTGGCTGTTGGAGAGACGGACCGAGTATCGCACCCGGGGAGGGGGCCCCGGCGGTTGCACAGGCCGAGAGCAGTCGCAGAGCGGGCATGTTCTTCGCTGCATTCATGAATTGCTTCGATTCCTGCCTTCTTTCTGCTGTGGGGCCTTCATACAACAGGTTTGAGACCCCTGTCAACAAGGAATTCATGAAAAAAAATAACGTTCTTGCCTATTTTTCGATCTTTTTCGGAATATAGTATATAACGGAAAGACGAAAGGTCGGCAGGATTGCGAAAACATCCCGGCCGGTCCAGGGTTGGGGGAAAGGCTGGAGTCCGGGGGAACCGGCGATCATGAGGAGGGGGAACCGATGAAGAGAGGGATCTTGCCCGGGCTGTTTCTGGCGGTCTCGTGCCTGTTCGGCGGCGAGGCGATGGCCGATGATTGCGTCTACCTCGGGAAAACGCCCGTCTGTCTCGGGATGAAGAAGAAAGCGGTGATCGACGCCCTCGTCGAGGCCTACGACATGCAGGCCAAGATGCAGGAGGACAGCAAGGCGAGCCAGGACATCTGGCTGTTGCGGACGAAATCCGGAGCGGTCGCAGAGGAGATGAAGGGGATCATCGAATTTCGGGACGGAAGGGTGCGGAGCGCCTACAAGAGTTGGGGCAGCTTTGCTTCCGCAGACCAGTTGTTCGATGTCATCTTTCAGCTTCTTTCAAAGTCGACGTCGGAGGGGGAAGCCGGGCCGGAGATCTCGCTTCACGAGGTCCCGCTCAAGCCCGGCACGGACTGGAAGCAGATCAAGATCAAGTACTCCGCCCACGAGATCGAGATCAAGAAGATATCCGGCCGGGACGGAACGACGATCGTGCTGGACGAGAACCTGCGGGCGGAGTGAGGGAAGGAGCAGCTATTGGCTGTTAGCTATTAGCTTTTAGCTGTTAACCGCCCCCCCCCTCCCACCGCTTCGGGGAGGAGCGGGTGGGAGCTAACGGCTGAAAGCTGAAGAACGTATGCCTTTCTGCCTCTTCACCCGAGGCGCCCATAGTCGTCCTCGTACCGGACGATGTCGTCCTCTCCGAGATACTCCCCGGATTGGACCTCGATGATACGGAGCGGTTCCCTGCCCCGATTCTCCAGCCGGTGCTTGGCCCGCACCGGGATGTAGATGTGCTCGCCTTTCGGGACTTCGAGGATCACGTCATCCAAGGTGACGGTGGCGGCGCCCCGGACGACGGCCCAATGCTCGGACCGGCGTTCATGGGACTGGTAGCTCAGTCGGGCGCCGGGCTTCACGTCGAGCCATTTCACCTGGTAGTTGTCCCCCAGGTCGAGAACCTTGTAGGCGCCCCAGGGCTTGTCCACCTTGCGGTGGATCCTGGACTCGGTCCTGCCCTCGTCGCGTAAGCGCTCTGCGATCCTGCGGACGTCCTGGCTTCTTCTTTCGTCGCACACGAGAAGGGCGTCCGTCGTGTCCACCACGACCAGGCCCTCCACCCCCAGGGTGGCCACCAGCCGTTCCCCGGACCGGATCAGGCTGTTGCGTGTGTCCAGGGCCAGCACGTCCCCCTGAAGGACGTTTCCGTTCCCGTCCTTGGGAAGCAGCTCCCGGACGGTTTCCCAACTGCCCACGTCGCTCCAGCCCATTTCCGCCGGAATGACCGCCGCCCGATCGCAACGCTCCATGATTCCGTAGTCTACAGAGATCGACGCGAGGGAACCGTAGACCCTCGCGATCGGGTCGAGGCTGTCGAGTCGGCCCGCTGCGAGAATCCGGGAGATCTCCCGAAGACCCTTGTGATGTTCGGGCAGATGCCGCTCCATCTCTTCCATGAACCGGTCCGCCCTCCAGACGAACATCCCGCTGTTCCAATAATGGTCGCCGGACCGAAGATACTCCTCCGCCTGATCCCGGCCGGGCTTCTCCGCGAACCGGGCCACACGATAATTCTCCCCCGCAGGTGCCGCGGCCGCCCCGCCCTCCAAACGGGCGCCCCGTTGAATATAGCCATAGCCTGTTTCCGCGCGGGTGGGTTTGATCCCCAGGGTCACGAGCCAGCCCCGAGATGCGACCTCCCGGGCCTGCCGGACGAGATCCAGGAACCGCTCCGTTTCCCGGATGTGGTGATCGGCCGGAAACACGGCGAGAATCGCCCGCGGGTCGGTAGCAAGGACGTGCACCGCGGCCAGGCCGATGGCTGCCGCCGTGTTCCTGCCCGCAGGCTCCTCCAGCACCCTGACTTTGGCCAGGCCGAGCGCCCCGATCTCTCTGCGGATCTCGCTGGCCTGCGAGCGGGTCGTGACCACCCACGTGTTCTCTTCCGCAACGAGCGCCCGGGTCCGCTCCAGGGTCAGGGCCAGCATGCTCCGGTCGCCCACGATGTTGAGCAGTTGCTTGGGCGCGAGCGACCGGCTCAGCGGCCAGAAGCGAGTGCCGGTGCCTCCTGCCAGGATCACCGCGTGAAGAGTTCCGATCGGCATCCCACCCTCCTCCTACGGTTCCTACGGTTCGCCCATTTGCCCGCAATGACAAGGCACCAGAAAACCTCAGGAATCCATACCTGCATTCTTATCGGAAAAGGCGGCCACGGTCAAAAGCCTCAGCCTCGTATTCCGGCCTTTTCCGGTCCGCGGATCCGGGTGCGTCGCGCCCCTGACGTCCAAGGGCACTGAGGTGCCCAAGGAAAGAATGCTTGACGAGTAGTTAGGGACCTAATAATATGGGACCTAATTTGATGGAGAAGCCGCATGTTCTTCCTCAAGGACCTCCCCACGGAGAAGACCCTCAAGAACCTCCGCAAGCGTTACCCGGATCTCGATCTCCCGGCCCTGATGAGCTGTATCGCATTGATGCGCACCGGCAGCGACATGATGGCGGCACTGGAGAGGATCCTCGGTCGTTACCGGTTGTCGCAAGGGAGATTCCTTACCCTGATCGTCCTGAACCGGGACCCGGAGGAGGAGGTCACCCCTTCGGACCTGGCGGAAAGGGTCGGGGTGACACGGGCGACCATGACCGGCCTGCTGGACACCCTCGCCAAGGACGGGTGGATCGAGCGCATCCGGCACAACGAAGATCGCAGGCGGGTGGTGGTCCGCCTGACGCAGGAGGGGCTCGATCATCTCGGCAGGATGCTTCCGGGCTATTACCGGGGGATCTCGAGCATCATGGCAGGCCTGGAAGGGCAGGAGCACGAATCGCTCGTCAGGGTGCTGGGCAAGGTGAGGGAGGGGCTGTCCGGCTATGCCAAAAAGGAAAAGGGGTCGGGGGTCAGGCGCGCCGTCTTACCCCGGGGGAATGGAAGGCGAAAGCAAGTGAGGGGTCAGGGATCAGGACCCGGAAGACTGAAAAGGTGAAAGGGCAAGGGGCAAAGGCGAAAGGGGTGGATCAAGTAACGAAGGTGGAATCAAAGCGGATCGGGGACAGCCACTGATTCTCAGGACGAGGACGACGGGTGCAGCGGGAATTGCCGCGTCGGCCTTGCCTCATCGCAATGTCCGGCAACTGAGGATACTGCGAGGCCCTCGTCAGAGCGCCGTGGCAATCTCCTGGTTCGAGGGCGAGGACGAAGAAAAGCGGTCAGGGCCTGAGGGAGGGTGAAGGCCATGTCGACACGGACGGCAGGCAGGTTTCGGAACAAGGTCGCTATCGTGACCGGTGCCGGGGGCGACATCGGCAGGGAGATATCGCTGCAGTACGCGGGGGAGGGCGCGAGGGTTGCTGTGGTCGACGTGAACCTGCAGGCGGCAGAGGAGACGAAGGGGCTCATCGATGCGGAGGCGGGCGAATCGCTCGTCGTCCAGGCGAACGTGATGGACTCCGAGAGCGTCAAGGGCATGGTTCGGAAGGTCATCGAAGCATGGGGGAGGATCGATATCCTGGTCAACAACGCAGGCATCGGAGAGCGAAGCTCGCTGCTGGAGACCCGCGAGGAGATGTGGGACCTGATCATGGCCGTGGACGCGGGCGGCGTGTTCCGGTGCTCCAAGTACGTGGCCCCCGAGATGATCAGGGGTGGAGGAGGCCGGATCGTGAACATCGCCTCCCTCATGGGCATGATCGGGATGGGAGCGCCTTCCTATACGGCGGCAAAGGGCGCGATCATTGCCATGACGCCCATCGTGGCGGCCGAATTGGGCCCTCACAAGATCAATTACAACACGATCTGTCCGGGCTTCATCGTGACCAAGCTCAACCGGGACATGCTCGCGACCCGCGTCGGCGAGCATGTGATCGGGAAGATCCCGTTGCGCCGCTTCGGCCGGACCGCGGACGCGGCCAGGCTGGTGCTGTTCCTGACGTCGGACGACGCGGACTACATCACCGGCGCGGTCATCCCCTTGGATGGCGGCATGGGGAGGTTCCTGGATCTCGGCGAGGACTACAGGACCTATGACCCCTTCAAGGGGCTGAAGGAAGGATGACCCCGGCGGAACCGGGAACCCGAAATAACGAGGAGGAGGCGTCATGGACAAGCCGATTGCGGTGCAGTTGGCGGAATTTGCCGAACGGACGAGGTACGAGGACCTCCCGCAGGAGATCGTGGACAAGGTGAAGCACTATATCCTCGACGTCGTCGGATGCACGGTGCGGGCCTGCGAGGAGAAACAGGCCCAGGCTGTCATCACGGTGATGAAGGAGCAGGGCGGCACGCCGGTCTCCTCGGTCTTCGCCAAGGGCTTCAAGACATCGCCCATGAACGCGGCCTTCATCAACGGCACCATGGGCCACATCTTCGACTACGACGACGACCATCGGGAAGGCACCATGCACCCCTCCGTGGCCGTGTTCCCGGCGGTCTTCGCCCTGGGCGAGAAGAAGAAGGTGACCGGAAAGGAGTTCATCCGCGCCTTCATCCTGGGGCTCGAGGTCATGATCCGGACGGGAGAGGCCTTTCTGGGGAAAACGTATTACCAGGGGTTCCACCCCACCGGCACGTGCGGGGTCTTCGGCGCGGCCCTGGGCAGTTCCATGATCCTGGGCCTGAATTCCGAGCAGGCCGCCTGGGCGATGGGCCTGGCCGGGAGCTTCGCCGCCGGGACCCTGGAGTGGGCCACGGAGGGATCCTGGCAGAAGCCGATCCAGGCCGGCGAGCCGGCCATGTGCGGGATCCTGTGCGCCTCCCTGGCCGAGCAGAACTTCGTGGGCGCCCGGACGATCTACGAGGGACGGGTGGGATTCATCCGTGCTTACTCGTACCAGGATACCTACGACCTGGGGCGCCTCACCGAGAACCTGGGACGGAAGTGGGAGATGAAGGACACGAGCATCAAGGTCCATGCCTGCTGCCGCTTCGCCGGGCCCATCGCGGACTGCGCCATGGACCTGTACGACAAGGGGGTTCGCGCCCGGGATGTGGAGAGCATCCTGGCCAAGGTGAGCAGTTGGACGGTTACCGCCCTGATGGAACCGAAGGAGAGGAAGTATCGACCCCAGACCCATGTGGACGCCCAGTTCAGCCTGCCCTACGTAATCGCGTTGTGCATCGTTCGGAACCGCAGCGGCGTGGACGAATTCAAGCCCGAGGCCTTCAAGGATCCGGAGATCCTCTCCCTGGCGGACAGGATCACGGCCGAGGCCGACCCGGCCGCGGATGCAGCCTACCCGAAGTACTACCCGGCTACGGTCGTGGCGAAGCTGAAGAACGGAAAGACTGTTGAGTCCCACATCGACTACCCCAAGGGAGACCCGGAGAACCCGGTGGCCTGGGAGGACCTGCTCAAGAAGTTCAACCAGCTCACAGAGGCCTATCTCGACGGGGAACGAAGGGAGAGGATCGTCGGGATGGTCCGGAAGCTCGAGGACCTGGAGGACCTGTCCAAACTCGCGGACCTCCTTCGATGAGAGAAAGACGGATATTGCGAGCGTCAGGCAATGTCGCGACCTTGCCGGCAGCCCTGGAAAGCAAGGGGGGGTGCTTCGCCGCTTCGTTCCCCGCGATCTCCGCAACGCGGGTGAGTGCGTGTGTGCCAAGTTACAGGAGGGGTCTTCATGAATAAGGGAACGGAAATGATGCGGGTTCCGGTCGTGATCTACCGCGGCGGGACCAGCAAGGGCATATTCATTAAGGAATACGACTTGCCCAGGGACGAGAAGAAGCGGGACCGGGTCATCTGTGCCCTGTTCGGCAGCCCGGACAAGCGGCAGATCGACGGCCTGGGGGGCGCGGACCCCCTTACGTCCAAGCTTGCGATCGTCGGCCCGCCCTCCCGGCCGGACGCGGATGTGGACTACACCTTCGCCCAGGTGGACATCAACTCCCCCACCGTCTATTTCGGAGCTGTGTGCGGCAACATCACCGCCGGGGTCGGGCCATACGCCATCGAGGAAGGGCTCGTCCGGCCCGAGGAAGGCGAGACCCGGATCCGGATCCACAGCACGAACATCCGCCGGATCATCGAGGCCCGGGTGCCCACGCCGGGCCGGGCCGTTCGGGTGACCGGCGACTTCGCCATCGACGGGGTCCCCGGAACCGGGGCGAAGATCGAGCTCAACTGGGCGGACACGGCCGGCGCCAACACGGGCAAGGTGCTTCCCACGGGCAACCCGGTCGACGTCCTGACCGTGGAGGGCCTGGGCGAGATCGAGGCCTCGATCGTGGACGTGGGAAACACCGGCGTCTTCGTGAGGGCCGAGGACTTGGGCATGAACGGAACGGAGACGCCCGAGGAGGTGGATGCGAACGTCGAGCTGATCAGGCGTTGCGACGCCATCACCACGGCCGCTACGGAAAAGGTCGGCAAACTGACCCTCGCGACCTATGTGGCGCCCCCGGCCGACTATACGGATCACCTCACGGGTCGGGCCGTCCGGGCCGCGCAGGCGGATGTCCTCGTACGGATGATCTTCATGGGCAAGCTGCACAAGACCTACGCCGCCTCCCTGACCAACTGCTGCGGCACGGCGGCCATGATCCCCGGAACCCTGGTCAACGAGGCGGCTTCCGCCTCGATTGCCGGTCGCGGGGTGGTGCGCCTGGGCCATCCGGGAGGCATCGCGGACGTGGAGGTGACCGTGGAACAGAAGGAAGGGAAGCTCGTCTTCCCGAGGATCTCGGTCTGCCGGACGGCGAGACGCATCATGGAGGGATACGCCTTTGTGAAGCGCGAGGCCCTGGAAGGCTCCTAGCCCACCACTCGGGGTCAGATTGTCATTCTGCACGATGCGCGGTATTTGCGGAGCGTTCTTTAGAAGGTAGACAAAGTCCGAATGCTCGACTCGAAGAGACGCAAAGAGACAGGAGAGGAGAATGGGAAACCTGAAGATCCATCCCCTGAACCTGGGCACGATCACGAGGCCCAAGCTGCAGTTCTGCTTCGAGTTCTCCGAGCTATTCAACATGGTGGATGTGCCTCTCATCGCCTGGTACATCGAAGGGGCCGACAGGAAGATCCTGGTGGATGCCGGAGGGGAGGATGCGGAAGAGGTGACTACCCGGACGCTTTACAAGCAGACCGCCGATCAGAAGATCGAGGCCGCCTTGCGGAGGCTGGGCCTGCGGTGCGAGGACATCGACCTGGTCGTGAACACCCACCTCCACTGGGACCACTGCGGCGGGAACGGACGGTTCCCCCAGGCCGAGTTCATCGTCCAGGAGGAGGAGTTGCGCATGGCGCGGGATCCGCTGCCCCTGCACGCCGCCGGCTACTCGTCCGCGGCGGTCAGAGAGACCCGCTTTACCACCGTGAAAGGGCACACCGAGATTGTCCCCGGCGTGTCCGCCATCTTCACGCCGGGGCACTCCACGGGCCTGCAAGGCGTGCTCGTGGAAGGGAAGACGCAGAAGTATTTCGTTTGCAGCGATACGGTCGGTCTCTTCGAGTGCCTGAAGAGAGACCCTCCGGTCGTGGGCGCCATCTACGTTGACCTTCGGGACTATTACGCCAGCCTGAAGAAGATCAGCGGGCTCGGCGCGGTCTTGCTGCCCGGGCACGATCCCAAGGTGTTCGATCGGGATGTGTATTGCTGACGCGGCCGGCGCCGCAAGACAGAAGCGTGCATCAAGAACAGCCTCAATTACGGGGTGCCGGGACCGGCTTCCGGCGGGGAGAAGGTCGGAAGGGGAGCGGAGAAGTATTGAGCGGTACTCGCCTGTACGGGGACCCACGAAGGGGGCAGGCATGAGCGGAGCGCTGGAGGGAAGGCTGGCCATCGTAACGGGGGGTGCGCGGGGGATCGGTCGGGAGATCGCCGTGACTCTTGCGCGGGCCGGGGCCCACCTGGCCCTTGCCGACATTCTGCCCGACGACCTCGAGGGGGCCTCTCGGGAGATCGAAGGGCTCGGTTGCAGGGTCCTGGCCGAAAGGGTGGACGTTTCGCGGTCGGCCGAGGTCCGGGGCTTCGTCTCGCGTGCAGCCGACGCGTTCGGCCGGGTCGACGTCCTGGTCAATAACGCGGCTTACATCCATTACGCGCCGTTTCTGGAGTTCGAAGAGGCGGAATGGGACCGGGTCATGGCCGTGAGCCTCAAGGGCTACTTCCTGTGCGGCCAGGCCGCGGCCCGCGAGATGGCCAGAGCGCGCAGGGGGGTCATCATCAACATCGCCTCCATCGCCGGCGAGGTCGGGGTTCCGATGGGGTCCGCCTACTGCACGGCCAAGGGAGGCGTCATCGCCCTGACCCGGCTCATGGCCGCGGAGCTGGCGGTCCACCGCATCCGGGTCAACGCGATCGCGCCCGGCGTGGTGGACACGGAGAATGTCCGCCGCGTGGTGGGCGACGACGGCATGAAGATCCGGGAGGCCCTCGTGCCCCTGGGCCGCCTCGGAAGGACCGCGGACGTAGCCAAGGCGGCCCTCTTCCTGGCCTCGGACGACGCGGAGTTTATAAGCGGCCATATCCTGCACGTGGACGGCGGGTTCATGGCCACCGCGGTTCGTTAAGAAAGGGAACGAATCAAGACGAACATCGGGCCCGCCGGAAGCTACAAAGGGATGGACAAGTATCTGGATGTTCACAAGTTGTTGGATAGATTCTACCGGCTCTTCGATACCATGGACCCGGATACGTGTGCGCAGATCATCATCGACAAGGCCATACGGAAGAACAAGGCCCGGGTGCTGGTAGGCAAGCAGCTTGGTGCCATCGAATTTTTGGGGCGCGTGCTGCCCAATTCTTATCACAAGCCGGTCATTCGGCAGATGGCTTACAAGCTGTTCGGCAAGGAGACGTTTCGAAGAATGACGCAGTAAGGTACGGTTCGGGAAACAGGCTCGCCGGCAGGCTCCCGCAGGAATCCGGAAAGGGAAGAGGACTGGATTCCGGGTCAAGCCCGCAAGGACAAGCAAGGCAAAGGGAGTGATGACGCGCTGCATGATAGGGACAGAGATGGAGCGGATATGGGAAAGCAGATGATACGCAAGCTTGCAGAGTTCACGGAAGGGTTGACAGTCGAGGGCCTGGACGCCGTGGTGGTGGAGAAGGCGAAGCTGTGCGTACTCGATGCGATCGCGTGTGCTTTCGCAGGGGCCGAGACAGGCCTGCCCGAGATGCTCTGGAACGTTACCCGCTCCCTCGGCGGCGAGGGGGCCGGGGCGGTGCTTTGGGGCAGGGGGATGCGGGCGAATCCGGTGTTTGCGGCCGCGCACAACTCCGTCCTCGTCCACAACATGATCCACGACGATACGAACGAGTCTTGCAGGGGCCACCTCGGGAACCTGGTCGTTCCGACTGTGCTGGCCCTGGCCGAGACGACCGGCGCCACAGGCGCGCGGGTCCTGCCGGCCATCGTGGCCGGCTACGAAGTGGCAGGCCGGATTGCACGACCCGCCGTGCCCTTCTCTGTGGGGCGGGGGTTCCGGGGCACTTCCACCTACGGGGCCTTCGGGGTGGCAGCGGCGACGGGCAAGGTGCTGGGCCTGAACACGGAGGGGCTGGGCCACGCGATCGCGTCGGCCGCGAGCCTCGCCATGGGCGTGATGGAGCCCTTCAACACGGGCTCCCAGGAATGGCGGTTGCAGAACGCGATGGCGGTGACAGGCGGCATGATGGCGGCCATGACGGCCCGCGAGGGGCTGAGGAGCTCCGCGTCCGCCCTGGAGGGGGACGCCGGATTCCTGAATGCCTTTTGCGGCCGCGAAGTACGACAGGACATTGAAAAGGCCTGGGAGGATTCGATCGCGACCCTGGGCAGCGAGTTCGAGATCAGCCGGGCCTTTTTCAAGCCCTTCGCAGGCTGCGGCTACAACCAGGTAGCCTGCATGATCGCCGTCAGGCTCGCAAGGAAGCACGACATCGATCCCCGGCGTGTCGAAGAGATCCGGGTGCGGGTCTCCCCGGAGAACAGGGATTACCCGGGCGTTGCGTATCAGGGTCCCTTCGGCACGGTGGACGAGGCCCTGCTGAGCAAGCCCTTCGCAATCGGTGCCGCAGTCGTGTTCCGAGACCTTCAGGCCGGCACATACCGGGACCGTCTGAACGATCCGGAGATTCTCAGGGTCGCGCGTTCCGTGAGAATCATCGCTGACGAGTCCCTGGGCGCCCTGGACACTTCGATCCGGATCGCTACGACACACGGAGACGTTTTCGAGGGGGATCTCGGGAGCATCGACCTGAGCGAGTTTTTCCCTTCCAGAGAGCGGATGATCGAGAAGTTCAACTTCCTCGCCCGGGAGCGGCTCGACGCGAAAAGGATCGCAGGCATCGTCGACCGTGTGTTCGACCTCGAGAGGGTCCTCCGGGTCCAGGATCTTACGGAACTGCTGGGGGAGGCATCCGATGGGCGAAGCCGTGCGTGATAGCGACCGTGGGAAGTGAAAGCCTGACCCCGACTCGACGACTCGAGATGACGGCGCCGCAGGCGGCGCGGCGGATCCCGCCTCTCCCCCGGGATCTTTCTGCCGCGGCCTTCCCGAAAAAAAGCTTGACAGGAAATCCGAAATCCATTACATTCTCAAAGCATAAACTTATAAGATTATATATTTATAAACAATAACGTAATTTATTCAATAAAAAAAGATGGTTACCAGATACAAGAAAAGCCCGAACGAGCTGGCGTTCAACAAGAAGATCCCCTTCTATTTCCACATCGAATCCCTGATCCGTCAGAAGATCCTGACCGGCCAGGTCAAGCCCGGGGAAAGATTGCCACCGGAAAAAGACCTGGCCGCGCAGTTCGGCGTGAGCCAGATCACGATCCGGACCGCCCTGGCCAACCTCGAGGCGGAAGACCTGATCCGCAGAATGCGGGGAAAAGGAACCTTCGTGACGAGGAACGTGCCCCTGAGCAAACAGGTTCTCGTTACAGGCGACGTGCAGAGCTTTGTGGACGACTCCAGGAAGTACAGGGTCAAGGCTTTGGGGATAGAAAAGAGGAAGGTGAGCGAGACCAGGATCCCCCGGGAGGTGGAGGAATTCTTCGGTCTCAAGGGTGAGGATGGGCTGAGTGTGGTCCGCAGGGTCCGGATGCTGGACAAGACACCGGTACAGTTTCTGGAAAACATCCTCGCGCCGGAGACCGCGAAGCATGTAACGGTGAAGGCCCTGTCCGAAAGGCCTCTGCAGACGATCCTCAAAGAAAAGATCGGACTGGAAATCGGCCGGAGCGAGACATATCTGGAGAGCGTCCCGGCAGACCCGGATGTAGCGGAATCTCTTCACTCCCACGTCTTTGCGCCGCTTTTTCTGCTGCGGGCCTTCCTTTGGTTTGCCTCCGGGGAGCCTTTTGAGATCGTTTCCATCTTCATGAGACCCGATTTCTTCAAGTACAAGATCGATACGAGCCGGGATGGATTCCGGGGGGCGAATCAAGGTTTGACCGAGACGTAAATCCACCAACCCCGGGGAAGGTTCCGCGCTCCTCCCTCTTGCCGGGGGCAGCGATTCGGGGCAGGTCGTCGGATCTCCGGCGGCCGCACGACCAGTGAACCTCAGCCGGTACATTTGGGCGGCAGGAAGACGATGGAAGAGAGAGCGAGCCTGGTTGAGCGTTACGTAGAATTCCTCTTGCGGAACCGGGTCCGGATGCTCATCGTTCTGGGCCTGGTGACGGGCTTTTTCTGTTACCGGATCTACCACTTGAAGATCGCCACGGACTTCTTTTCCCTCTACCCGCCGCGGCACCCATACATCCAGCTTTACAACGAGTACCGGAAGATGTTCGGCAGCGCGAACGTGCTCGTGTGCGCCGTGGAGGTGAAGGAAGGGGACATCTACAACTGGGAGACGCTGGACAAGATCCTGCGGATCACCAAGGCCCTGCCCGCGATCAAGGGGTGCAACCCGTCCCAGTTGGTATCTCTGACCCACCCGAGGCTCAAGAACGTGCGGGTGGAGGCCTGGGGGATCAAGATCGAGCCGGTCCTTGCCCGGTCGATCCAGCGGAACGAGGCGGGACTCCACCGGATCCGGCAGGCCGTCTACACGAACGAGGGGATCCGGGGGTTCTATGTGTCGCCGGACGACCGGGCCGCGGCGATCTATGCCGGTTTCTGGGAGGAGGGGGTGGATCCCCTGAGGCTCTACGAAGGCATGATGAAGATCCAGTCGGAGGAGACGGACGAGAACACGAACATCTACTTCACCGGGTACCCGGCGCTCTATGCATACATCTACCACCTGGCCCCGCAGGTCTACCAGGTGCTGGCGGCCACGCTTCTGCTGATGGTCGCCCTCCTGCTCTTCTATTTTCGAACCTGGCAGGGCGTGCTTCTTCCGGTTCTCTCCGCAACCCTGAGCGCGATCTGGGGGCTGGGGTTTGCGGGCTTGCTCGGGTTCAGCCTGGATCCGCTCGTCCTCGTGGTTCCGCTCGTGATCACGGCCCGGGCCTTGAGCCACTCGGTGCAGTCCATGGCCCGGTACCACGAGGAGTACGCCCGGCTTCTGGACAAGCGGCTTGCGATCCGGCGGGCCTACAGCGAACTGACCGCCCCGGCCACCCTCTCCATCCTCACGGACGGCATCGGGGTGCTGCTGATCTCGATCGCCACGATTCCGCTGATGCGCAACCTGGGCTTCTTCTGCTCCTTCTGGATCATCTCCATGTTCGTGAGCGTCCCGACGCTCAATCCGATCCTGCTTTCCTTCCTTCCCCCGCCGAGCCGCAGACGGGCCGAGCTGGAGACGGGCGGTCGTTTCTACAAGATGCTCGCATCCATCCTGGTCAGGCCCTCGATCGGAATCAGCCGCTGGGTCGTCCTCGGCCTGATCGCCGCCGTGCTCGTGGTGGGCGGAACCTACTCGGTCAAGCTGAAGGTGGGGGACACCGAGGCCGGCGCCGCCCTCCTGTTCCCGGATCATCCCTACAACCGGGCCTTCCGGTACTTCAACCGGACGTTCGTGGGCGCCACGCAGTTCGTAATCATCGCCGAGGGCAAGGAAGAGGGGGCGATCAAGAACGCCCGGACCCTGCAGGCCATGGAGGATTTCCAGCGGTTCATGGAGACCGAGGGCGGTGCGGGCGGAACGCTCACCTTCACGAACATGATCAAACGCATCTTCCGGATGTTCCACGAAGGGCATCCGAAGTGGGAGATGCTGCCCGAAGATCCGAAGCATCTGAGCCAGATCGGGTTTCAGATCGAGAACAGCTCCTCTCCCGGCGAGATGGACCGCTGGGTGGATTACTCCTGGACGAACGCGACGATCACCTGTTTCTACAAGAACTACAACAACGAGATGATCCACCGGTGCATCGACAAGGCCACCGAGTTCATCGAGGCCAATCCGGTCGAGAAGGTCCGGTTCCGGCTGGCCGGCGGGCTGCTGGGCATCCTGGCGGCGGTCAACGAGGAGGTGGAGTACTCGTACTGGGCCTCCCTGATCGCGGTCTTTGTCGTGTGCTTCATCCTGTGCATCCTCACCTTCCGGTCGGTGACGGCCGGCTGCATCCTGATCATCCCGCTGGCGGTCTCCCAGATCCTCTCCGAGGCATTCATGCTGGTGAAGGGGATCGATCTGAACATCAACTCCCTGCCCGTGGCCGCCATCGCGGTCGGGATCGGGATCGATTACGGAATCTACCTGCTGGCGCGCATCTCCGAGGAATACGCGGAGTTCGGGGATTACAACCAGGCCAACCGGCGGGCCCTGGAGACCACGGGCAAGGCCATCATCTTCACGGCCACGACCCTGATCGCAGGGGTGTTCTTCTGGATCTTCATTGATCTGAAGTTCCAGGCGGAGATGGGGCTGCTGCTCTGCCTGCTCATGCTGCTCAACATGGTCAACGCGCTGGTGTTCGTGCCGACCCTGGTGACGATCCTCAAGCCCAGGTTCGTCCTGGAGAGGAAGGTGTAGAAGGACAGGCTGGCCGAGAGAAGGAAAGAGGGGGGAGCCATGAATGGAGAGAGAACCGCAAGACGGGCGCTGCTCGTGGTCTCGTCCTGCCTGCTGGCCGTGCTCTTGGCGGCGCAGGCGGCGCAGGCGGTGGTGATCGACGAGAAGCGGAGCCTGGAGTTCATCGCCAAGGTGCAGAGCCGGGTCTCGCTGCGGATGGACGATTCCGAGGGGTTCACGGCCCCGGAGGTTTCGGTGGGCGACCTGGTGCAGTGGCGGAACATCGCCTACCTGGAGGTGAGCCACGATCTGAAGTACCTGATGGACACGATCGACCTGCTTGAGCCCCTGAAGCGCTGGGGCGTGGAGGCGAAGTACCGGGTGGTGGGCCGGTTCATGTACGAGGGGGTCTACGACGTGGGGCCGGAGGTGTTTCAGGACCTGGAGGATGCAGACCGGGATAACATCACGAGCTTCAAGGAGGCCTACGATCTCTGGGAGGGCTATGGAGATCTGGCCAAGGGGCCGGTCTTTCTGCGGATCGGGCGGCAGAATCTCTCCTGGGGGGAGACGGACGTCTTCCGGCTCTTGGACATGATCAACCCGCTGGACAACACCTACGGGGGGATCTTCGAGGATCTGGACGACCGGCGGATCCCGTTGTGGATGATGCGCGGGAGCTACAATTTCGGGGACCTGGGTCCTGCGGCCTCGCTCACGCTGGAGGGGTTCTGGGTGCCGGGGACCTGGGACGCCCATGTCTCCCCCGTGGCGCCCGCGGGCACGCCGTATGCGATTCCGCTCGCGCCTGCGCCGGTGCCGATCTACGTGACCACGCCGAGCAAGGAGATGAGGAACAGCCGGTGGGGGGGCCGGCTGCAGGGGGTGCTGTTCGATTCGGTGAACCTCTCGGTGGGCCACTACCAGAGCTTCATGGACAACCCGTCGAGCGTGCTCAATGAGAGGGATACGGGCGGACTTCTGCCGGAGTACTCGCTGGAGGTCTACTACGACGAGGTGCAGGTCACGGGCGGGGCTCTGAACTGGTGGGAGTCGCACCTGGACGTGGTGGTGCGGGCCGAGGCGGCCTGGTTTTGGGAGGAGTCGGTCTTCATCCCGGAGGTGAACGCGCCGCTCATCCCGACCGGGCTGCCGATCCCGGGCCTGGAGTTCCTGCCGGCGCAGGGCGACAAGGCCGAGAAGGACATTCTGCGGTGGATGATCGGGTTCGACAAGAACGTGTGGATCCGGCCGCTGAACAAGACGCAGACCTTCTTCTGGTCCATGCAGTACTTCGGCCAGTATATCCCGAACTACGACGGCCGGATCAAGCAGGCCGTGCCGATCTACCCGGACGACTCGGACTACGCGAGCCTCAAAGAGGTGGAGGGCACGTTCACGTTCCTCACCAGCACGTCGTACGTGAGCGGGCAGGTCAATCCGCAGATCGTGGTGGCCTACGACGCGCGGGGGGCGTGGATGTTCCAGCCCCAGGTGAACCTGATCCGGGAGCCCTTCCGGTTCCTGATCCAGTACAGCGGCATTTACGGGGCCTTCACGAATTTCGGGTTCTTCCGGGACCGGGACCAGGTGAGCTTCATCCTGAGCTATCTGCTCAACTGACAGGGCGTCGTCAGACGCCCTGTCATCCCCGCGAAAGCGGGGATCCCCCGGCACACGGTACCGGGAGGGTCCCGCCGGATCCCGCCCTTGGCGCAGGTGAGGGGCGGGAATTAGGTAGAGGAAGAGATCCGCTATCGACAAGGAAGACAGGAGGCAATTAGAAATGAAAAAGAAACAACACAGTGTCGTCTCTTGGATCGGCCTTGGGCTTCTTCTGTGCGTGGTGCCGTCGGCATCCGCGGACGTGGCCGTGGGCGATGTGATCGACAAATCGAGCTGGGAAAAGATCCAGGGGATGGTGCCCGACCCGGTGCTCGAGTGGTACAAGACGGGCCGGTACATTACGAGCGTCGGGGAACTGAATTACGATGTTGACAAGTGCCTTCCCAAATACGTGTACGAGAGGGCCGAGGGGAATAGCGGAAAGTACGGTGTGAACGAGAATAACGAGCTGATCATCGCCGCAACCGGTGAGCTCGCCACGGATGTAGTGGGCCTTCCCTTCCCCCAGATCGACCCCAAGGACCCGAAGGCGGGGGTCAAGATCGTCTACAACGGTACCTTCGTCCGGATGTTCAACGGGAACGCACGGTGGCCGGGAATGGTGGGCCACTATGTGAGTACATCCCGGCACGAGCGGGACGTAGTGGTGGACATGAGGACCGCTCCCTTCCTCGGATGGCCGGGCATCGCAGAGATGAAGAACCCGCAGGGCTTCCAGGAGCAGTACGTTTTGAAGGTGGTCTCTCCTTATGACCTGGCAGGCACGGCGGTGCTCACGTGGCGATATTTTGGGATGAAGCCGGACATGACCTTCGGCTATGTCCCTGCCATCCGGAGGGTCAGGCGCATGAGCCCGGCCAACCGGTCGGACGCCATGTTCGGCTCCGACTTCTCGGCGGACGACACCGGCTACATCGGCTATGACGGCAAGGTGCCCTACTTCGAATTCAAGCTCGTCGGCGAGGGAGAGGCTTTGGGCATGTTCTTCGGCAAGGACATGGTTCAGTGCGTCAGAGATCAGCTCGGCGTGTTGACTTCGACGGAACCGCCGGGCCTGGACTTCAAGGTCGGCTACGAGGTGGAGGGCTGGCAAGGTGCGCTCTGGGCCCCGGCCACGAAGGACGTCTTTTTCGTCAAGCGGCCGGTCTGGAAGGTCGAGTGCATTTCCAAGGACCCGTTCTACAATTACGGCAAGCAATCCATGTGGATCGACAAGGAGTTCTTCTGCAGCTTCTACAAGCAGATTTTCGACCACTCGGACGAGCACTGGAAGGTCTGGTACGACATCTGGAACGTGGCGGTGAGTGAGAAGGACGCGTTCTCGATCCCGTATTTTCGTATGGTCACGATCGTGGACGAGCGCGCAGGACACGCCTCGGCCTTCGAGTGCGTGTACGAGAAGAGCCCGGCCTATTACTTCGTAAAGGAAGACGCGGACGTCTACAGCCTGGGCGGGTTCCAGCGGTATTGCAAGTAGCGGACGCGGCTGATTCTCTCTGCGCAGAACGGAGGTAAGCATGCTGAATGAATTCACCGTGGGCTTCCGGACGACCGAAGAGGAGCTGGACCTCATGGTCGCCCTGAGCATGTCGGCCGAGGGGGTGGGAGCTGCCGTCTTTCTCATCTCCCTCCTGTCAGGCTGGATGGGGGCGGCCTTTGTGGGGCTGGGGCTCGTATGCGTGGGTGCCGCCGCCCTGTTTACCCACCTGGGTCATCCCCTGCGGTTCTGGCGGGTCATCTCCAAGACGCACGTCACGTGGATCAGCCGCGGGGCGATCTTCACGGGCGGGCTGATCGGTCTCGGCTTCCTGGCGCTGATCCTGCCGGACGGGAATGCGTTCGCCATGCTCTGCCAGATGTTCTCGCTGATGTGCGCGCTCGTGGTGATGCTTTACACAGGGTTCCTCTTTTCTTCCATGCATGCGATTCCGTTCTGGAACACGTCGCTCCTGCCGATCCTCTTCCTTGCGCATTCCATGGCTTCCGCCGGCGTGGTCAGGCTCGGGCTCCTTCCCTTGTCGGGGCGCAGACTGGCGGACAGCCCCCGGGAGGTGTCCGCAGTCCTGGCGGCGCTCCTCTTCTCTCTCGTGCTGAGCTGGGTCCACACGAAGTCGGTCCCTGCCTCCGAGGCGGCCCGGGAGTCGGTGCGGCTCCTGACCGAGGGGAAGCTCAGGTCGCTCTACCTCACGGGCGGGGGGATGGTGGGGCTGGCCGCGCCGATCGTGCTCGTCATGCTGGCGCACGCGATCTCCACGGACATGGGAATTGTCTCGGCGTTGTTCGTTTTCCTTGCCTTGGTGCTCAGGCTCGCCGGCGACATGGCCTTCCGAAATGCCGTGCTCCGGGCCGGGGTCTACGCGCCGGTAATTTAGCACGGCTTGCGCCGCAAGCGGAAACGCGAAGGGCGAAAGGGATGGGCTGTAAGGTGTTAGGTGTAGGGTATAGGGTCCCTGCTCTCTCCCCAGGAGGTGCAAACGCCTCGAGGAAGGGGGGAAGCCCGACATCTTATACCTTACGCCTTGTGCCCGAGACAGGATTCAGAGATGAGGGAATTGGAGCTGTTGGCTGTTAGCTCTTAGCGTTTAGCCCCCTCCCAGCCCTGAGTGTACGCCGGTGGGGCGGTTGGGAGCTCATAGCTAACAGCAAGTATGCATCAGGGAGGATGCAAATGGCGAACGGACGACGGATGGACGAAGCCTGGGTTCCCACGACCTGTTACGGGTGCTTTCCATCGTGCGCGATCCAGGTGCACCGGAAGGACGGAAAGCTGGTCGGGTCCCGAGGGGACCCCAATGTATACAGCTCTTACGGAAAGTGCTGCGGCAAATCCCTGGCGCGGGTGGCGGACCTCTACCACCCGAACCGGGTGACCAAACCGATGATCCGCACCAACCCGGAGAAGGGCATCGGGGTGGATCCCAAGTGGAAGGAGATCGGCTGGGAAGAGGCCACGGAGATGCTGGTGGAGAGGCTGGAGAAGCTCCGCAAAGACGATCCCCGGAAGCTCGTCATGGCCTCCATGGACATGAACAATCATTACTATCAGTATGCGTTTACCAGGGCCTTCGGTTCCCCGAACTACGCCTGGTACAGCGCCACCATGTGCGGCGGCGGCCTCCACACCGTTTACTTCATGACCCTGGGAACGGTCAACTCCGAGCCGGACGCGGAACGCTGCAACTATCTCGTCCAGTGGGGGTCCCAATACGGCCTGGGAGCGAACAACAACCCGCTCGTGGGAATCCGGGAGATGGCGGACGCCCGGAAGCGTGGTGCAAAACTGGTCGTGGTCGACCCGATCTGCAGCCACGCGGCGGCCAAGGCGGACGAGTGGATCCCGATCATCCCGGGTACCGACGGGGCGCTGGGCCTGGGGGTCGCGAACGTGATGGTGAACGAGCTGGGCATCTATGACGCCGAATACTTGAAGAAGGGGACGAACGCGCCCTACCTCATCCGGGAAGACGGCCACTATGTGAGGGACGGCGCCACGGAGAAGCCCCTGGTCTGGGACGCGGGAGACGGGGCGGCCAAGGTTTACGACGACGGGACGATACGGGACCATGCCCTCGAAGGCAGCTACGAGGTGGACGGCACGAAGTGCCGGCCCGCCTTCGAGCTGTTCAAGGAACACCTGAAGAAGTACCCGGCCGACAGGGTGGGCGAAATCACGGGCATTCCGCCGGAGACGATCCGGCGGTTCGCCAGGGAGTTCGGCGAGGCGGCCCAGGTGGGCAAGACAATCCAGTACGAGGGCCACACGCTCCCCCACCGGCCGGCCTGCATCGAGACGAAGCGGGGCGGGACCCAGCACAAGAACGGATTCTGGAACGTCTACTCCATCATCCTGCCGAACATCCTTGTGGGCGCCATGAACGTACCCGGAGGCCTCCTTGGAACGCATCCGCAGGGGCCCTTCGGCATGTGGAAGATCACGGAGTCGAAGGACGGACTGATCGTCACGGACGTGTGCGACGTGATGGCGGACATCACGGACTTCATCACGCCTTACCCTCCGAAGGAGGTCAAGCCTCCGGAAACTCTCGAGCTGATGGAACTCATTCCCTGCTCCGGGTTCCGCAACACCATTCCCATCCTGACCTTGAATGACCCGAAGAAGTTCCGCATCCCCTACGATCCGGAGTTCCTGGTCATCTTCCGGTTCAACCCGATGATGACCACGATGGACCCGAAGTCGGTGGCCCAGACTCTGAAAAAGATGAAATTCGTCCTCTCGTTTGCGTGGCACATCGATGAGACGAACGAGTTTGCGGACTTGATCATCCCGGATTTGCACGACTTCGAGCAATGGTGGACCTTTCCCGCGAATCTTCCTGCCGGGTTCATCAGCCCGGGGCCGGGCCCCTGGTACGGCCAGATACACCAGCCCATTGTGGACCCTCCGAAGGGGCTGCGGCACTGGGCCGAATTCATGATGGATGTCTGGGAGCGCCTCGGGCTCCTGCCGGAGGTGAACCGGCTGATCAACGAGAAGAGCGGCCTGGCGGCCGCAGGAAAGCACGCCCTCGAGCCGGACAAGAAATACACGACCGAGGACGTCGCCAAGAGAACGGTCTGCATGCTGACCGGAGAAGAGGAGTTCAACCCGGAGACCTTCCAGGATACGGGTGCGGTCCCCTTCTACGACAAGACGCCGCAAGAGGCATTCCCGGCCTGTTTCTGGAAGGCCCGCGTGCCGATCTACTTCGAGCACTTCATCGACGTGGGAAAAGACGTGGAACGGGTCACCCGGGAACTGGGTATGGATTGGTGGGACACCTCCTTCTATCACCCCATGCCCGAATGGCACCCCTGTCGGTCCCACCAGCAGGGCGACGGCGAGTATGACCTCTATATCGCCTTCAGCAAGGCGCCGCTCCTGGCCCACTCGACCACGGCGGAGAACCCCTGGGCGGACGATGTCGTGAAACGGAATCCCCTGGACTATTCGGTGCTGCTCCACACGAGCTATGCGGAGAAGAAGGGGATCAAGGACGGCGACATGGTCTGGGTGGAATCGGACGTGACCCGCGTCAGGGGCAGAGTCCGGGTCACCGAGTGCGTGCACCCGAAGGTGGTGGGCAACTTCGGGATCGGCGGCCGCTGGGGCAGAGAGAAGAACATATCTCGGGGCAAGGGCGTTCACTTCAACTCCCTGATCCGGTTCGGCTGGGACATGGTGGACACCCTGTGCGGCCAGATCGACTACTGCGCAAAGGTGAAGGTGTACAAGGCGTAAGAACAGGGATCAGGAATTGAAGCCGTTAGCCGTTAGCTTTTGGCCGCAAGCTCCCAACTGCCTCACCCTCGAACACGCAGGGCCGGGCGGGGGCTGAACGCTACGAGTTGACGGCTGACAGCTCCTTTCGGGCACGCCTGCGGGTACAAGCGCGGTTTCCAGAAAGCGAAGGGCCCCGCGCCTGAAATCACAATGGGAGAAAGCGATGGCCAGATACGAGATGATCATCGACCTGGACCTGTGCATCGGCTGCAACGCCTGCACGGTGGCCTGCAAGCAGGAACACGGCACCCAACCGGGCGTTTTCTGGGGGTATGTGCTGCAAAAGGAGTACGGGAAGACGCCCCGGGTGACAAGGCTGTTCCTGCCGGTCCTCTGCAACCACTGTGAGAACCCGCCGTGCGAAGAGGTCTGCCCCACGGGCGCGACCTACCGGGACGAAGACGGGACGGTCCTCGTGGACTACGAGAAGTGCATCGGCTGCAAGACGTGCATGACCGCCTGCCCGTACAACATCCGCTGGTACATCGACAAAGAGGAATACTACTTCCCGAACACGCCGATTCCCTACGGGGTGGACGAACTGAGGGGATACGAGAAGATCGTGCAGAAGTGCAACTTCTGCGTGGATCGGCTGAAGCGCGGCGAGGAACCGAAGTGCGTGGAGGTCTGCCCCACGTACTGCCGGAAGTTCGGGGACGCGGAGGATCCGGAGAGCGAGGTGGCCCGGATCCTGCGAAACGACAGGACGTTCGTGCTGCGGCCCGAGGCGGGTACCGGGCCGCGGGTGCGTTACATCCAGAACAAGAATCTCGACATCGTCAGGATCCGGTGAGACCGGACGCAACGTCGTCGGACAGGAGAAAGCTATGGGCCAAACGATTGCGGAAAAGGTCTTTTCCAGGAAGGTCGGCCGGCCGGTGCGGGCCGGGGAGTACGTCACCGCACCGGTGGACCGGGCGCTGATGAACGAGGCCTTCGCGCTGGCCTGGATCCACCTGAACTCGGCGGGCCTGAGCCGGATCTGGGACCCGAAGAGGGTGGTGGTCGTGATCGACCACTTCGTTCCCGCCAACAGCGAACGGAACGCCTCGATCCACGCCATGATCCGGGGCACGGCCAAGGCCCTGAATCTGGAGCACTATTACGGGGAGTCGGAAGGGATCGCGCACCAGGTCATGATGGAGAAGGGGCATGCCCGGCCCGGAGACCTGATCGTGGGAACCGACTCCCACACGTGCAGCTACGGGGCCCTGGGGGCGGCGGCGACAGGGATCGGCCCGACCGAGATGGCCTACGTGCTCGCCAAGGGGGAACTGTGGTTCCTGGTGCCCGCGACGATCCGGATGGTCCTGAAGGGGCGGCTGCCGGATCGGGTCGCCTCCAAGGACATCCTCCTGCACATCGCCGGTACGTATGGTACGGAGGTGGCGCAGTACAAGTCGATCGAGTTTGTCGGCGACGGTGCGGACGCGCTCTCCGTCGAGAGCCGGATGACCATGAGCAACATGGCCGTGGAGATCGGCGCGAAGTTCGGTCTTTTCAATGCCGACGGCAAGACCCTCGCGTATCTCGAGGGCAAGGGGGAAGGCCCGCTCGAGAAGATTGCCGGGGACGCGGACGCCTGCCATTCGGCTGTCTACGAGATCGATGTGAGCGGCCTGGCGCCTCAGGTGGCCTGCCCGCACTCGGTGGGAAACGTCAAGCCGGTGAGCGAACTCAAGGGCAAGCCGGTCAACCAGGCCGTGCTGGGCTCCTGCACGAACGGCCGGCTCGAGGATCTGAGGGCTGCGGCCGGGATCCTGAAGGGAAGGAGGGTCGATCCCTCCACCCGGCTGCTCGTCTATCCGGCCTCGCGGGACGTCTACCTCCGGGCCATGGAGGAAGGGGTTCTCCTGGACCTGGCGGAGGCCGGCGGCATCCTCTGCAATCCGAGCTGCGGCCCGTGCTTCGGCGGGCACGTGGGCCTTCTGAGCAAGGGCGAGGTCTGCATCTCCTCGACGAACCGGAATTTCAAGGGCCGCATGGGCAGCCCGGATGCGGAGGTCTATCTGGCCTCACCGGCCACGGTTGCGGCCTCGGCGCTCATGGGCGTGATCACAGACCCGAGGGAGGTGTGAAGCCATGGCGGACTTTCGATTCAAGGCGCAAGCCTGGGTGTTCGGCAGCGACATCGACACCGACCAGATCGTGCCCGGCCCGTACCTGACATCCCCGGTGGAGGAGCAGAGTCAGCATGCCTTCGAGGCGATCTCGCCCGGCTTCGCAAGGGAGTTCAAGAAGGGGGGCGCCCTGGTGGCCGGGTCGAATTTCGGCTGTGGATCCAGCCGCGAGTCCGCGCCCGATGTGCTCAAGCATCTGGGGGTTTCCGTGGTGATCGCCGAGTCGTTTGCCAGGATCTTCTTCCGGAACGCGATCGCCATCGGGCTGCCGGTGCTGGTCTGTCCGGGCGTGACGGGACACGTCCGGCAGGGAGACGAGGTGGAGGTGGACCTGGAGAAGGCGACAGTGACCCGCGTGGGGGAGGGCAAGGTGCTCGAGGGGGTGGCTTTGAACGAGATCATGCTTGCCTCGCTCCGGAAGGGCGGGCTCATGAAGATTCTCTCCGAGCCGTGACGTGCCGCCGTTGCGGTCTTCAAATGAACAGCAAGGACGAGAAAGAGGGTTCGAGGATGGCCGGGAAAAAGCTCAGAGAATTGATGGCGAAAAAAGAACTTGTCTGCGCGCCCGGGGCCTACAGCGCGCTCACGGCGAAGCTGATCGAGGAGGCGGGCTTCAACTGTGCTTACATGAGCGGCTACTGCACGGCCGCCGCGACCCTGGCCCTGCCCGACCTGGGCCTGCTGACCATGACCGAGATGCTCGCCAACGTGCGTATCCTGGCCGATGCCGTCTCGATCCCCCTGATCGCGGACGGAGACACCGGGTACGGAAACCCGATCAACGTGGTGCGGACGGTCCGTGAGTACGAGAAGGCGGGTGCGGCGGCGATTCACATCGAGGACCAGGTGTGGCCCAAGCGCTGCGGACACATGAAGGGCAAGCAGGTGATTCCGAAAGGGGACATGGCGGCCAAGGTCCGGGCGGCCGCGGACTGCCGGCTTTCCGAGGACTTCGTGATCATCGCGAGGACGGACGCCCTGGCCGTGGAAGGCCTGGAGAGCGCCATCGACCGTTGCCATGCCTATGCGGAGGCGGGCGCGGACGTGCTTTTCATCGACGGGCAGCACACGATGGAGCAGATCGAGGCCCTGCCGAGGCAGTGCCCGGAAAGGCCGGCCTTGATCAACATGGGGCCCCTGACGCCTTCCCTGACCGTCGAGGAGATCGGCCGGGCCGGTTACGCGATCGCCATCTTCCCGGCGGTCTGCATCGGTCCGGCCACGCTCGCCATCCAGCAAGCGCTCAAGAGACTTTGGGAGACCGGCACCTCGCCGATCACACACCCGGATGAGATCATGCAGGTGTTCGCGACCTTCAACAAGTTCATGGGAGTTCCCTATTATAACGGGCTGGAGGAGAAGTATAAAACAGGGGCATGAGGGCGAGGGACAGGCTGTCCCCCCTCTATCCGCTCGGGAGGGCTCGCGGTGAACGACAGGATCCGAAACGAACTGAGAGAGTACGCAGGAACCGTCTCCGATCATTGCAGAAGGCTCGCGCAGGAAACCGACCGGCTGGCTTGTTTCGTCGAGGACCTCTGGAGGTACAGGGATCTTTACGACACCTCGATCGAGGCAATGGACGAGCGCTACCGGCGGCGGGGTCCCGGTTACATGCTCGTGGAAGACGGCAATCTGTTCATCAATGCGGCGAGCGGGGCGGTCCCCGTGGATGACAGGATCAAGAGGGAGCTGCGTCTCCACGAATATGCCAAGCCGCGCCTGAAGGATGCCTTCGACACGCTGCGCTACTGCGACGAGATGTGGTTCTTCACGATCGAGAACCTGGCCTGCGGGTGGGTCCAGTACGACTACATCGCCCCGAACATCCCCGAGGGGATCGATCTGACGCAGATTCATCCCATGCGGGTAGTCCGATTGGACTGGTTCGGTATCGTCAACCCGGTCAATAACCCGGAAAGGAGGGGGGTCTGGTCCCCCTTTCCTTTCATCGATCTGTTTCATCAGTGGATCTTCACCTACCACGTCCCTCTTTACGACGGCGGCCGTTTCAAGGGGGCCTTTGTGCCTCACGCAAGGATCGAGCCCATGCTGGAAGACTCGGTCTACCGGGGCAGGGAGAAGATGCTGGCGATTCACGACGACGGCACCCTGATCGGGCTGAACGAGCCGGCCGGAAAGACGCTCGATCTGGAGATGTATCGATTCCGCCCCTGGGACGACAACGCCGCGAAGGTGCCTTACGTGAGAAACCAACTGAGCCTGATGAAGCACGCGTGCGAGGACTTCCACTGGCTCGCGGACGGTATCAAGTGGCAGAACCGGTTCGATCTGACCCTTCGGAGCAAGAAGTACGAGGTGATCAAGGAGAGGGTTCCCGAGATCCGGGTGAACCTCGTGGCCCTTCTGGATCGCTCGTAATCCGGAGCCGGCGAAGGGTCGGCAGGGAAGGCCGACCGCATGCGGAAGACAAACGTGAAGACGAATCCGGCCGTATGCTGCGAGTGTTACAGCTGCCAGCTCGCGTGCTCGCTCGTTTACACGGGTGCCTTCAACCCGCTCAAGGCGAGGATCGTGATCCGTTCGGGCGAGATCGCCTTCACCGATGAATGCGTGGAGACCTGCAGCCTCTGCGCGAAGCACTGTGCATACGGGGCTCTGACCCGCCTGTAAATCCGGTCCTTCACGGTTCGAGAGGGAGGTCGGGCAGTCATGCAATTCTTCGGCTACGCGGGAGGCGTGCTGCACGTAGACCTCAGCCGGGGGGAGATCCGGAAAGAGGCCCTGGATCCGGCCCTGATCGAAACGTACCTCGGAGGCTGGGGGATCAACTACCGGCTCCTGTGGGATCTGCTGAAACCCGGCACGGATCCCCTTTCGCCCAAGAACCCCATCGTCCTCGGTGCCGGGCCCCTGGTCGGCACGCTGGCCCACACAGGCAACAAGATCGCGGGCACCACGAAATTCGCCCTCCCCGCGACCGAGGACGGCCGTCACTATGTCGCCTCGGCGATCGCCGGCACCTCCCGGTTCGGCGCCATGATGAAATGTGCGGGGTACGACCATCTGGTCCTCACGGGAAAGGCCAAAGGCCCGGTCTACCTGAAGATCGACGACGACGACGTGGAAATCTGCGATGCCGGGGATCTCTGGGGCAGCACCGACGTCTACGAGGCGAGCGAGGTGCTCACCCGGTGCCACCCGGACGGCGGCGTCATCGCCATCGGCCGCGCCGGCGAGAACCTCGTCCGCTTCGCCATGGCCGTGGCCGACAGGCGCCGCACCCTGGGCAGGAGCGGCTTCGGGGCCGTGATGGGATCGAAGAACCTGAAGGCCGTCGTTGCCCGGGGAACGAAGGGAATCCGGATCGCGGACCGGAAGAGGTTCCTGAAGAAGGTCAACCAGCTCTATCCGCTGAACTCCTTTCTCTCGAGGCAGATGGCCGATCTGGGCGATCATGCGGGGTGGGCATCCGGGGTCTCGATCAACATGAACCCGGGTCTCTGGAGCGTGTTCGACTGGGACCGACGCTACGGGGTCAAGAAGTGGTACGAGGTGAAAAAGGACGTCAAGGGCTGCTCGGCATGCAACATCGGCTGCCACGTGGCTTACAGGATCCGGGACGGTGAATTCGCCGGCCTCGAGTCGGAAACCGGACACTACATGTGGCCCGCCGTCATGGGGCAGTACCTGGGCCTCACGGACCATCGGGAGGCGATCAAGCTTCTCGACATGGCGAACCGGGCCGGGATGTGCGTCATCACGGCGGGCGCTCTCGTCGACTGGGTCACCCGGCTCTATGCGACCGGGGCGATCGATCCGAGCCGCACGGACGGCCTGCCCCTCGCCCGTGACATCCACGCCTACATCCGGCTCACCGAGAAGATGATCGGGCGGGAAGGCGACCTGGGCAGGGCCATGGCCGAGGGCTGGTTCGCCGTCTCGAGACACGTGGGCAGGGATGCCCGGACCGACTACGTGCAGGGCTTCGGCATTGCCAAGGGAACGGACTGCATCTTCCCTGCCCGGACGTCCAAGCTGGATCCCCAGCGCTTCACGATGGGGGTGACGAATCCGCGCGGCGGTCACAGCCCGCAGGGCAACTCCCTCTCCTCCATGCCGCTCCTGCCCCTCGAAACGCTTCGAAAGGACGCGATCGCATGGGGAACTCCACCGGAGGCCGTGGAGAGGATCTTCCAGCCTACGCCCTACTATGGCGCCTTCAACTGCGGGAGGCTTACACGACACGTAGAGGACTATTACAGCCTGCAGTGCTGCCTCGGCACCTGCACGCTGCAGGCGATCCTTGGGCTCGCGACCATCCAGGACTTCGCGGAGCTCTATTCCGCGGCCACGGGGATCGAAACGGGTCCGGAGGAACTCAGGAAGAGCGCGGAGAGGGTCTACAACCTCTACAAGCTCCTCAACGTGCGCGAGGGGTTCGGCCGGGCCGAGGACGCCGCCTTTCCTGAGGTTTGGCTCCAGCCGATCGACACGCCGGACCGGAAGGAGGCGCTCACCGACTACTACCGGATCCGGGAGCTGACGCGGGAGGACGTCCTCCGGCTCCTCGACGACTACTATGACGAGCGGGGATGGGACGTTTCCACGGGGACGCCCGGCAGGGAAAAGCTCGCCGAGCTGGGCCTCGAGCATCTTTGAACCGGATGAGAGCGAAGATGAGAAGCAGAATGGGCGGACCTTTGATTTCGTGAACCGAAGAGGAAGCATTTTGCAGGAGGAAAGAATGTCCGAAAACCCCCATCCAACGATCTCCTGCCACCGGTGCAAGACCCTCGCCTGTATGGAGAGCTACGCCCAGGGCGTGCCCAAGTATTGCCGGGCCGGGAAATTCAAGGAAGTGATCGAGGCAAGCAAGGAAGAGTATTTCGAGCCGGACATCGCAAAGGTTCACCTGGCGACGGCCAGGGTAAACAAAAGAGGCGGTTTCGAATGGACCCGGGTCCAGCAATGCATCGAATTCGCACGGGAAATCGGTGCGACCAAGGTAGGGCTGGCCGTCTGTGTCGCATGCATCCGGGAGGGAAGGGCCATGGCAAACCTCCTGGAGGCGGCCGGCCTCGAGGTGGTCACCGTGGGATGCATGGTGGGGGCGGTGAGGCCGCAGGATACGGGGATTCCGGATGAGCTGATCACCGGCATCGGCATCGCCTGCAATCCCCTGGCACAGGCGAAGATCATGAATGCGGAAGGTACGCAACTCAATTTCATTTACGGCCTGTGCGTGGGGCACGACACGCTCTTCATTCGTCACTCCGAGGCGCCTGTCACCTATGTGTCAACCAAGGACGCCGTAACCGGCGACAATGCCAGCGCCGCGTTGAAGTCGGGAGTGCTGCGACTGAAACTGGCCATGACCTACCAGGACGCAAGCTTTTCACCTATCGATTTTCTCAAGGGTCCGTAAGCCTTCTTTTCCGAATCAACCAGCCTTGCAGCGGGAAACACGCGGCAAGAAAGGAGAGAGAAATGATCCAAGACGAGAATCTCAAAATGATGGCCTCCCAGATGTTCGGCATGACCGCGCAGGACATGGCCAAGGTGACGCCCGAGCTGGAAGAGGAGCTTCTCAACGCCATGGCCAGGATCGGCAACTACCGGCTCGTGGCCGAGGTGGTGAGCTCCAAGTACTGCTTTGCAGGCTTGCAGCCGGGGCAGAAGTATGTGGTCGAGAACGGTGCACAGATCAACAAGGAGGCGAGCGACGCGCCGATATGCCTCGGCGCCTTGCGCGAGCTCATCGAGAAGGCCCACATCATGATGGACCGGGTCTACCACAACGGCGAGGTGACCGCCCATGTGGCGGGGTACAGGTGCACCGACCCGGGCCTCGATCTGGGCGGACTCGGCAGCGTCGAATTCAAGGTAACGATCGAGGAGAAGTGAGTTATGCCGGAACTCGCCCACCTGTTTTCTCCCATCACGATCCGGGATCTCACGATCCGAAACCGCATCCTCCAATCCGCCCACATCACGAACTTCGCGGAAGGCGGTCTTCCCTCGGAGCGCCACCTACGCTACTACGAGGCGCGCGCAAAAGGAGGAATCGGACTGATCATCCAGGAGGCAACGGTCGTCAACCCGTACACCGGGCTGCACCCCACCCTGTCCCACGGCTGGAAAGAGGGTCTGGTCGACCGGCTTCGCAGGATCAGCGAGGCCGTGCACGCGCACGGGGCGAAACTCTTTTTGCAACTCGCTCACGGTGGCGTGGTGGCCAGCTCCTACTTCAACTTCTTGAACTCCCAAGGCTGCTCCCCCGTGCCGACGCCGGCTGTCGGAGAGATCCCGAGGGTCTTGACCGGGGATCGCATCCAGGAGGTGGTGCAGGATCACGTGAATCTGGCCCTCAAGGCCAAGGAGGCGGGCTACGACGGGATCGAGCTCCATTTCGGCCACGGCTACCTGCAGCAGCAGTTCCTCTCTCCGGCCTACAACATCCGAAAGGACGCTTACGGGGGTGTTCTCGAGAACCGCATGCGGTTCGGCATGGAGGTCATCGACGCGGTCCGTGCGGCGGTGGGCGAGCAGTTCGTGGTCGGGGTTCGAACCTCTGCGGACGAGCTGATCCCGGACGGTTACACCCTGGAGGACGCAAAAGAGTTCATGCCCATCTGGGCGAACTCGGGCAAGGTGGACTTTCTGCATGTCACCGTGGCCGCCTCCACGACGATGGCCTATGCCATTCCGCCGATGATGGTACCCCCCCGCCCATTCGTGTACTGCGCGGCCGAGATCAAGCAGCTCGTGGACATCCCGGTCTTCACCGTGATCCGGATCAACGATCCCGTGACGGCCAACGACATTATCAAGAACAACGAGGCGGATATGGTGACCATGACCCGGGCCACCCTCTGCGATCCCGAGCTTCCGAACAAGGCCAGGGAAGGGAGGCTGGACGACATACGCCAGTGTATCGCCTGCAACGAGGGATGCTGGGAACGGTGGGCGCACCAGGCGCCCATCACCTGCATGCAGAACCCGGAGGCAGGCCGGGAAGGCGTCTTCCGGATCGAGCCCGCCGCGCAGCCGAAGAAGGTCATGGTCATCGGAGGCGGGTGCGCCGGGATGGAGGCCGCCGTGATCGCAAAGCAGCGGGGCCACGACGTGTCCCTGTACGAGAAGGCGGGCGAACTGGGGGGCGCGATCCTCATCCCTGCCAGGGCCCCGAGCCGCCAGGAACTCGGTCAGGCGGTCCGCTTCCTCAAGCACGAGGTGGAGAGGCTCGGCATTCCGGTTCACCTGAACACGGAAATGACGGTGGACAAGGTCGTGGAGGCGAACCCGGATACGGTCATCGTGGCCACCGGTGCGATCACCATTGAAAACCCGGCCCCGGACGTGGTCGGGCCCTACGCGAGCATCGAGATTGAGCGGGGAGCAGACGTGGTCACAGCCGAGGACGTGCTCGAAGGCAAGGCGGAGACCGGCCGGCGGGTGGTGATTGCGGACCAGCAGAACTACATGAAGGGCCTGGTTACCGCAGAGTTCCTTGCAGACCAGGGCAAGGAGGTGACGGTCATCACGCCCCCGCCCTTCCGGTATCTGGTCGCCAACCCCTACGAGATGGATGCCTCCACCCATGCGGTTCAGATTCTGAACCTGAAGACAAAGGGCGTGAAAAGGGTGAGCGACTTCAAGGTCAAGAAGGCGCAGGCGGGCAGGGTCACGATCGAGGACATATTCACCCAGGAGCAGCAGGAACTGGAGGCGGACACCCTGGTTCTTTCCTTTTGGCGCAAGGCCGAGACCCGGCTCCACGGTGAGCTCGAGGGCAAGGTGAAGGAACTCCACCTCATCGGCGATGCCCTGGCCCCGCGGCGGCTGATCGACGCGTTCTATGAAGGGTACAGGGTTGCTTCCGAGCTTTAGGAAACCGCAGGAGGGAGACGAACATGGGCATGCGGATCTGGTGGCAGCATATCTTCCCGCCTCAGGAGCAGATCGAGAGGGAGACCGGCATGACCTTGTCCGCCTCCGTGGAGGATGCCAAGGGCAGGGTCCTGGAGAACCTTCGAACGGGCGTACCCATCGTGGACGTCACCCACGCAGCCGTCAAACTCGCGGAGACCCTGGTGGACCTCAAGAGGGCGGCGGGACTCGGCAAATCGAAGAGGCGAACCTACAAGTCAGCGCCTCCGGCGATCCGGGACGCCATGCGCAGCCTGGCTTACTGCGCTCCGGGCAAGTAGGCATCCCTTCCTTGCCGCTCGACCCGGACCGGGTGCAGGATCCGAGAAGGATCCTGCCGCCACAAGCTCACACCCAGGAGGAATAACCGTCCATGGCCGAACTCACCCATCTCTTCTCTCCGATAACCATCCGGGACCTCACGATCCGCAACCGCATCTTCTCGTCCGCCCACGTGACCGCCTTCGGGGAAAAGGGCCTGCCCACGGACCGGCACGTGCGCTATTACGAGGCCCGGGCCAAGGGGGGCGTGGGTCTCATCATTCAGGAGGGGACCGTCGTCTCCCCGCACGCCCAGTTTCACGAGAAGGCCTTCGTGCAGGGCTGGAAGGACGAGATCCGACCCTGGCTCAAGAAGATCGTGGAGACCGTGCACGCCCACGGGACGAAGATGTTCCTGCAGCTCTGGCACGGCGGCAGCTACAGTTGTTCCCACTATACCTCGAGGCCCGGCGTCTCCAGTTCCGACATCCCGATGAAGTTCATCGGCGAGGTTCCCCTGGTCCTCGACGAGGAGATGATCCGCGAGGAGGTCCAGGCCTTCGTGGGGCTTGCCCTCAAGGGGAAAGAGGCAGGCTATGACGGCGTGGAGCTCAATTTTGCACACGGCTACCTCCATCAGCAGTTCATGTCTCCCGCAACGAACATCCGCAAGGACGCCTACGGCGGGTCCCTGGAGAACCGGATGCGTTTCGGGATGATGGTCATCGCCGAGGTTCGCGAAGCGCTGGGCGAGGACATGGTGATCGGTGTGCGGGCTTCCGCCGACGAGCTGATTCCGGAGGGGTACACACTGGAGGACATGAAGCAGGTCATGTCCATCTGGGAGGGAACCGGCCTCCTGGATTACCTGAACGTTACGATCACCGGCGTGCTCGCCGTCTCTCCCATGATGGTGCCGCCCCGTCCCTTCGTCTACTGCGCCGCCGAGATCAAGCAGATTGTGGACCTGCCCGTCTTCAGCGCGATCCGGATCAACGACCCGGTGACGGCCAACGATATCATCAAGAACAACGAGGCGGACATGGTGGCGATGACCCGGGCGACGCTGTGCGACCCGGAGCTCCCGAACAAGGCGCGCGAAGGCCGCCTGGACGATATCCGCCTGTGCATTGCCTGCAACCAGGGGTGCTGGGGAAACTGGGAGCGCCGCGAATCGATCACGTGCACGCAGAACCCGGAGGCGGGAAGGGAAGGGGAATTTCGGATCACGCCTGCTGCGAACCGGAAGAAGGTGATGGTGATCGGGGGAGGGTGTGCCGGAATGGAGGCTGCTGTGGTCGCCAAACAGCGAGGCCACGAGGTCACCCTCTACGAGAAGACCGGGCAGCTGGGCGGGGCGATCCTGATTCCGGCCCGGGTTCCGAGCCGGCAGGAGCTGGGCCAGGCCGTCCGGTATTTGAAGCACGAGGTGGAGCGCCTCGGCATCCCGGTCTACCTGAACACCGAGGTCACCGCCGATCGGGTGCTCCGGGAAGGCCCGGACGCGGTCATCCTCGCTACAGGGGGGACCGCGGTCAGCGATCCGCGCCCGGACGTGGTCGGGCCGTGCTCGGCCGTCCGGATCGAGCCGGGAAGCCATGTCGTGACCGCCGAGGACGTGCTGGAGGGCAAGGTCGAGACCGGCGCGCGCGTGGTGATCGCCGACCAGCAGAACTACATGAAAGGGCTCGTCACCGCCGAGTTTCTCGCCGACCAGGGAAAGGACGTCACCCTGGTCATGCCGGTGCCCGCACGGCTCACGACGCCCAACTCCTACGACGTGGATCTCATCACGTTGACCGTGCAGAAGATGAACATCAAGACGAAGGGGGTCAAGTGCATTCACGACAACGAAGTGAAGGGCGTGAGGCCCGGCAGGGTCGTCCTGCGAGAAGCCTATACCGAGCAGCTCCAGGAGATCGAGGCGGACACCCTGGTCCTCTCCTACTGGCGAAGGACGGACACAACGCTTTACGACCGGCTCAAGGGCAAGGTGAAGGCGATTTACAGGATCGGTGACGCCCTGGCCCCGCGCAGGCTGATCAACGCCATCTACGATGGATACAAGGTTGCTGCGGAAATCTAGCAAGATGCGCAATCGAGGATGCATGGCGCAAGCCGTGAACAACCGCAAGGGGGGTGAGCCGCATGGCCAGCAAGACTCGGCATGCCGGCCAGGATGGAGTCGGACGGAAACAGACCTTCCCGACCTTCCTTTCGGCCGTCAAGATCGGAAACGTGGCGTGCAAGAGCAGGATCCCCGCGGGCCCTTGCAGGAGCGCGTGACGGGTCACGGTGGGGAGATCGCGGGGTAGGCCCTTGCCTGCAAGAGGGGCCTCAACCAAACCGAGACGTGACCGGGGATTGCGGAGGGACGGAACAGAGATCGTCATGCAAGAGATCTGGGCGTATGTGGAGCTTTCCGGAGGGAAGATTCTGCGGGCATCTCAGGAAGCCCTCTCCGAAGCGGTTCGACAAGGCAGGCAGACCGGGGCCAGGACGGCAGCCCTTGTCGTCGGTCACGCGATCCCGAGAGAGAGTCTCGAGGCGATTGGGAGGTTCGGACCGGGCCGCCTTCTGGTCGTCGATGAAGAGTCCCTGTCCGAGTACCGGACCGAACCGTATGTGAGCTGCCTCGCGGCCCTCCTTCGGGAGCACAGACCGGCTGTGTTCCTCCTGGGCAGTTCGGTCGTCTCCCGAGATCTTGCCTCGCGGCTTTCCGCCCGTCTCAAATGCAGCTTGATCACCGAGGCCACCTTTCTTCACCCGCAAGGCTCAAGATTCAGCGTGACCCGCTCCGCCTACCGACCGCACGCCTCGATGATTCTTGCACCCAGGGAGCCGGGCCCGCAGATCATCACCTTGGCGTCCAAGGTCATGGACAGTGAAGAGTTCGGTGTGCGGGACGACTTTGCCATTCGGAGCCTGCACGGCTCCTGGAGATTCGAAACGAATGCGCCCGGGGAGGTGGAGAGAATCCGGGAGATTCCTTCGAGAATGGACATTACCGATGCAGAGGTAATCGTGGCGGGAGGGAGAGGGATGCAGAGCGAAGCGGGCTTTGCGCTTCTCGACGAACTGGCCGAGGTCCTCGGAGGCACGGTGGGTGCGACCCGCATGGCCGTGGACATGAAGTGGCGGTCAAGGGAGAGCATGGTGGGAGTTACCGGCAAGATCGTTTCGCCGGAGATCTACTTCGCCTGCGGCATCTCGGGCGCGATCCAACACGTGATGGGCATGCGGTCCTCCCAGACCATCGTGGCCATCAACTCGGACCCGAACGCTCCGATCTTCCGCATTTCCACCCTGGGGATCGTAGGGGACGCACGCGCAGTCCTTCCGGTGATGATCGATTCCTTCCGCAAGAGAAGAGCGGGCGCCGAAGCGAAGGGGAGCGGAAGATGAGCGCCGAGGGGTTGGCCGTTGTTGTTCTGGTCGCAACGGTACACGATTGCCTGAACCCTGTCACGATCGAACCGGGCGGGAAAAGGATTGCGGCATCCTCGATCCGCCGGGTCCTGAATCCCTTCGACGCCTTTGCCCTCGAAGAGGCGCTCTGCTTCCGCGACCGGGTTCCCGGGACGCGGATCTGCGCGATGACGATGGCGCCGCGCGATTCGGAAGGTGTCCTTCGCGAGTGTCTTGCCGCGGGAGCGGACGAGGTCGTACGGCTCTGGGACGACCGCATGGAGGGCTCCGATGCATACGCAACCGCCTCGGTGCTGGCCGCCGCGCTTGGGAAGCGGTCCTTTGACCTCGTGTTGTGCGGTTGGCGTCGCAGCGATCTGGAGTGCGGCCAGGTGGGCCCCGCACTTGCCGAACTCCTAGGCATCCCTCAGGTGACCGGAACGCGCGGGATACTGCCCGGAGAGGATCCCCGGCGCATCCATCTGGCAAAGAGGGTCCCCGGCTATCTGACCCGGGTCGCGTGTCCCTTGCCGGCCGTGGTCACCGTGGAGAAGGGTCCGGTCCTGCGGTACCCGAGACACATGGACCGACTGAGGGCACGGAAGGCCGAGATCCCTGCGTGGGACCTCGAGGCGATCGGCCTCTCGGAGGATCGGGCGGGCCGGGCCGGTTCGATCAATGAATTGGAGCGCTTCACCCCGCCGAAGCCCACCCGGCGGAGCGCCATGGCCGCGGCAGGGGGCATGATGACGGCTGCGGCACGGCTTCAGCGGATCATGGACGGAGGCGTCCGGCAGAGGAGAGAGAGCAAGATCTGGGAGTGCCCCGACCCGGAATCGGTCGAGAAGGTGGTGGAACACATGGTGAAGGAGAAGCGGATTCTCCTGTGAACCCCGTCTCCGCGTTCGGAGAAGGGGACCCCCTTCGAATTCTCCGGATGGGGCGCTGCTATTTGCGTCAACGGCGGAACCGCAAGCAGGGGCCGGAACATGGCACGAAGCGCGTGCCGGATGGGTGAGCGGATCGCCCCGACGGATTGCGGCGTCCGGGACAGACTCCAACCAATCGAAGGAGACAAGTCACATGACCAAGGCGAAAAGGAGCGGCATCGGGAGAGGCAGCGACAGACAGGCATTCAGGCACCTCCTATCCCCGATCAAGATCGGAAACGTGCAACTCAAGAACCGGATCGCCGTGGCGCCCATGCAGGAGCACATGACCGGCCACGACGGGGAGATCACGGAACAGTCCCTTGCCTACATCGGGGCGCGGGCCAAGGGGGGCGCCGGGCTCGTGATCAGCGGCGTCATCCTCGGCACGAGGCTGGCCGCCCGGTTTCCCCTCGTCCGCAGCATGATCCTCTACCACCAGGGGCATCAGTTCGGGCCGACCCTGTACGCCGAGCGCATCCATTACTTCGGCTCCGTGGCGTGCGCGCAGATGGCCCCGTGCATGGGGCGGCAGACCTCGCCCTATGAGCCGGATGCGGTCGTTCCCGCCGCCTCCGCGAACCTGCCCTACGAAATGGCCGCGGAGAAGATCGCGGGCGGCATCCGGGAAGCCCTCACGATGAGCCCCAGGGGGCGGGCCTTCCTCCGGGGGCCGATGACGCGGGAGATGACCGCCGCAGAGATCCGGGACGAGGTGAAGGAATTCGCCGCGAGCTGCCAGCTCGCCGTCCTGTGCGGCTTCGACATGATCGAGATCCACTCCAGCCACGGCTTTGCCGCCCACCAGTTCCTTTCCCCCTTTTCGAACAAGCGGACCGACATGTACGGAGGGGAGTGGAGGAACCGGAAGCGGTACCTGATGGAGCTTTTCGAGGGGGTTCGCTACGCCTGCCAGGGAATACCGATAGGGGTCCGGATCAGCGCGGAGGAACACATGGAGGGGGGGCTGACCCGGCAAGAGATGGTCGACGTGGCAAGGGATCTCGAGGCCCGCGGCGCGGACTTCATCCACCTTTCGGACGGCGCCGGCCTCGAGGAGAACGGGCATCAGATCCCGGATGCGGACCGGGCCGAGCACATGTCGGATCACGGCATCGAATTCAAGAAGGCGCTCAGGATCCCGGTGCTTGTCATGTCCCAGCACGACCCGGTCAAGGCGGACCGGGACATCGGGCAGGGCAAGTACGACATCTCCGCCCTGGGACGGGCGCTTCTGGCGGACCCGGAGTATCCGAACAAGCTGGCCGAGGGCCGCGCGGACGAAATCGTGCGCTGCGTGCGGTGCAACACCTGCATGATCCGCTGCCTGGGAGGCATGTATGTCGCGTGCCCTCTGAACCCGAACCTGGGCCGGGAATACACCCTGGACGAGTACAAGATCGGGCCGTGGAAGAAGGGCGAGAGGCTCATCCCGAAGAGCTGGGAGAATGCAAAGATGCCCCCTCTTCACGGCAAGCCCTGGCACCGGGACGAGATCGAGGTGATCGAGAAGTGCTGGAGGCCCTTCCGGGGGCCCGGGCCGCGATAGAAAAGCAGGGGTCAGTCTTTTCTGGGCTGTTTGGCTTTTAGCTCTTAGCGCTTGGCGAATGACTCCACCTCACCACCCAAGATGATGAAGGACAAGGGGGGCTGGAGGGTGGGCTGAGAGCTGAAGGCGGAGAGCCAAAAGCTTCTTTCGGGCACGGGCACGCACACGGGCTCGTACTCGGGACACCACCAGGAGTGAATCCAGCGACAGGGATCCGGCCGAGGAGGGATGCCGAATGCCAACGAACATCACTGGGCTCGCGGCGACGATCATGAACCCGTTCGTGCAGGAGTGGAAGGCGCAAGGGAAGCCCGCGGTCGGCTACATCTGCTCTTACATTCCCCGGGAGGTGATCCATGCGGCGGGGATCCTCCCGTACCGGGTCGGAGCCAGAGGCTGCAACTCGACCGGTGAGGCGGACGCGTGGATGGCTCCCATCACCTGCTCCTTCGCACGGTGCTGCCTCGAAACGGCCCTGAAGGGGGAGTACGGCTTCCTCGACGGCCTCGTATCGATGAACACCTGCGAGTGCATGCGGCGGATGTGCGACAACTGGACCCACGAGATCCGCATGCCTTACACCTATTACATGAGCGTGCCCTACAAGTCGGACGAGGGCGCGATCGATTTTTTCGAGGAGGAGCTCCACCTTTTTCAGGAAAGCCTGGAGAAGCACTTCGGGGTGTCCATCACGGACGAAGGCCTTGGGAATTCGATCGGTCTGAGCAACGAAACGCGGCGTCTCCTCAAAGGGCTCCACGAAATGCGCAGGAGGAAAGTCCCTCCCCTCACCGGGGCGGAGATGCAGAAGATGGCCATCCTCTCAACGGCCATGCCGCCGGAGGCCTGCAATCGACTGCTCCAGGAGTTCATCGAGGAACTGGACGGCCGGCGGGGGGTCACGGGCCACCAAGCCAGGCTGATGGTCATCGGAAGCCCGATGGACGACACGCGGCTCGCGGAGATCATCGAGGGCTTGGGCGGGCTCATCGTCACGGACGCGACCTGTTACGGGGCTTACGCGTACTGGGAACCGATCGATTCGCTGGGAGACCCCTGGAGGAGCCTTGCGGGTTACTACCTGAAACGGTCCGGATGCCCGAGGATGCCTCAGACATCCGAGGCCCGGCTCGCGTTCATCCGCGGGATGGCCAAGGCCTTCGAGGCGGACGGCATCGTCTTCGAGCGCATGCTCTTCTGCAATCTCTGGGGGGGGGAGACCTTGCCGCTGGAAGAGGGCCTTCAGGAGATGGGAATCCCCCTGCTTCTTCTCGACAGGGAGTATATCCCGGGCGCGGTCGGACAGCTCCGGACCCGGCTGCAGGCCTTTATCGAGATGATCAAAGGAGTCTGACATGCGGGAGGCGAGGCGGGAAGTCATCCGGGAGGCCCATCAGATGCTCCGGGCCGTGGACGAAAACATCAAGCAGGCCCAGCCCGAAAGGGCATGGATGCTCGAGCCGATGCTCAACTACTTCGACGTGCTCGAGGATGCAATGAGGCGCGAGCGGCCGATGATCTGGCACTTCCTGACCCTGAGCCAGGAGCCGTTGCGGGCCATGGACGCCGCCGTCTTCTCCCCGGAGTACGCGGCGGCCGTCTTCTCGATTCTCGGGATCGCCTTCAAGTACTACGACCTGGCCGCGGACCGGATGCCGGAGCACATCTGCGTGCTGAACCGGTTTCCGGCCGGGCTGTCCCTTTCCGGCGATACGGTGACGCCGGACATCATGCTCTACACCGCGGCGAACCCCTGCGATGCGGGCTTGATTTCCTATTCCAGCCTGGAGCGCCACTTCCGGGACATGCCCTTTTTCTGCGTGGATATACCCCCCAACACGGACGCGAGGACCCTGCGATACGTGGGCAGGCAGCTTCGGGAAATGGTTTCCTTCATCGAGGGAAAACTGCCTCTGAAGATGGACATGGACAAACTCCGCCGGATGATCCGCTTCTCGAACCAGGGCCTCGAGATCCACCGGAGGCTTCTCGAGTATCAGAAGCTCGTGCCCTGTCCCACGCCCAGCCTGGCCCACCTCCTGCACGGCTATGCCAACATGGGGGTGCCCGGCCTCTTTTCGGTGGTGGAATGGTTCGAGCGGCAGGAGGCATGGCTCGCCGACAAGGTGAAGAGGGGAGAGGGGGCCGTTCCGGACGAGAAGATCCGGCTCGCCTGGATCGCCAACAACATCGATTTCGATCTGAGCATCTACGACTGGCTCGAGACCGAGTACGGCGCGGTTTCCGTCGCATGCGCCATGAGCCTTCTCAATACGGATCCGATCGATCCCGAGGCGGGCGAGGCGGAGATCTTCGAAGGGCTGGCCATGCGGACCATGACCTACCCCATGCCGATGTTCGGCAGGGTGCAGGTGGACGCCTACATCAGACGATGCGTGGAGATCGTGAACGAGTACAAGGCGGATGCGGTAATCTTTGCAGGGAACGTGGGCTGCAAGTACCACTGGACCACGGCCAAGCTCGTCAAGGACCGGCTCACCGAAGCACTGGATAAACCCGTCCTGGCCTTTGAGGTGAGCCCCTGGGACTCGAGGGTGCTCTCCTCGGAGGGGATCAAGGCGAAGTTCGAACAGTTCTTCGAAACGTTTTTCTAACAAGTTCATTGGGGGCGGAAAGCATGTCATCAAACGAACGCTTGTTCAGCAAAGAGAAACTCGAGGAGATGCAGAAACAGTTCCTGGATCTGGTCCTGGAGGCCCTGGAGAAAAACGACGTCGAAACAGCGAAGTACTGGGTCAAGCGGATGAGACCCCAGCAGCATTTGTATTATGACAGCCTGCTGCACGGCTGCACCTCACTGGGGACATACATATACAAGCGCCTTGGAGAAGATGCCCTTCTGGAAGCGATGACAGGGGCCCTCAGATACTTCACCGACCTTGCAGTTACCCTGAGGAAGACCGTTACCGACGCAGCAGGCGGAGGAGAGGAAGGTCTGAAAGCATACATCGAGCTCATGGCCGATCTGTGGCGGGGACACTTCGGCCGGTGGACGATCGAGGAGGACGACGAGAAGTTCACCTTCACGCATGACCCGTGCGGAAGCGGAGGGAGGCTCGTCGACATGGGAGCGTACGAGGGCCCGTACGCGTATGCGAAGATCAAGAACGCCTCCCCGATGACCTGGGGTGAAGCGGATGTGCCTCTCTATTGCCTCCACTGTGCGATCGCCAATGAAATTCTGCCGCTCACGGTTTCAGGGGAAGGTTCCCAGATCTGGGTTCACGACACGCCGTGCCCGAAGAAGCCCGGCGACAAGTGCGTTCATTTCATCTACAAGGATCCCAAAATGATCCCGGACAGATTCTACGAGAAGATCGGCGTGCCGAGAACGAAGCGACGTATGGAGGTCTTCTAGAAGGCTGTCGAGGCTGTCCCCCCTTTGGGAATCGCAAACCCTGCGGCATCGAGGTTGCCCAAGACGGGTACAAGGAGAGCGATGATGCAACGGTTTGAGGGCAGGCTGAGGGAGCTGTTCGTTCATTACGTGACGGAGGATTTGAAGCATTACGCCATTGCGGCCGACGAATCCGCGAGAAAGACCGAGCAATACGCCACCGCGCTGGCCCTGGAGGCGGAGGACCTGAATCGGAAGGCCGCTGGAGAGGAGATTTCCATCGCGGAAATGAACACACAGTACGAATCCCGGCAGGACGGCTCCGGAAACCGGCTTCTCATCCGCGTGGATCCCTGTGACCCGGGCGAGTACTACAGCATCGCCTGCGGGTGCCCGCGCGTGCCCCTCACGCCGGAGACGATGCGACAACTGAAGATCTACGAAGCCATGAAGCCGGGGATCCTGCGCATGTATACGGAAGTGGAGAACATCGACGGTGTGTTCCTCTTCGACACGGAATCGAACATCATGACCTTCCGCACCGAATACACGTTCGGAGAGGATTTCTTTCAGCTGGCAGGCGTGGATATGACCGTCATTTATGATGCCGGCATCACCTTTTATGACTGGTTTAAGTTCGTCGACAAGGACAACAATCCCGCTCGAAAGGCCCGCTGGTCTTCCATGGCCTTCATCGCGGTCGAGCACGACTGGATCATGCACCTGAAGGCGCCCATCTACCGGAACCGCTACGGCGAGAACGAGAAGATGATCGGCGTCATGGGCATCCATTACAACCTGGATTGGCTCGTATCCAATACGGTTGAGAAGAGCGCGGTCAAGATGATGGTCGTCAAGGATGACTCCACGTTGATCGGCATGAACAGCGCTGCGAAAAGGGACATCCCGCTCGAAACGTTCGAGAAGAGGAAATTCCTGCCGCTGAACGGCTTTGATCCGGCAACCACGGAAACGAAGAAGAAGTTCGTCTACGAAACCTTAAACCTCGATCACGACAAAAGCGAGGATGTGGCCTCGTTTTCATCCCGGCTGAAATCCGAGTTCCGGTTCCATCATGCCCTGTTCGGAAGGAACTACACCGTCTTGAGGGAAAGGGCGCCGGAGCTGGGGCTGAATTTCGTTGCTCTCCTTGAAGCGGCGTGAAGGCGAACCCTTGCCCAACTCTCATGGAAAGGAGGAAGGTCATGGATAAGGAATGGATTCGAAGCACGGTCGAGAGGCAGCTCAACGCGATCTACGGCCTGAAGAATCCCACTGTCGGGGAAGTGGAGAAGATGGTCGACATGCTGTTCGGCAGGAACCCGGTTCTTCAGTTCGCGGGGTACAGACAACTCAACCCGCTTTTTGGCTGCCATCAGGGAAGGGATCAACTGAAGCAACATTACACAAGGCTCTATGCCGAAGCGGAGATTCCGGTCTTCAGGAAGCAGTTCATCATCGTGGACGGCTTCGGCGCCAGTGCGCACTACAAGGCCGAGTTCAAATTCAAGAAGTCGGGCTCCGTTTATGATTTTGAGATCATCGCTCTTGTGGATCTGGATATGGAAGGACGTGTACGGGATCTCAAACTGCATTTCGATACATCGACGTTCCTGAAAGCGGCCAACACCCCGAACGCGACATGCAAGGATGTACAAGCGATCATGCCCCATCCGAAGTTCGACCCCAACTCCAGGATAGACGCCGGCGCGATTATGTCCAACCTCTACAATTATTTCGCAAGGCTTTATGTGGGCGAGGAGACCTGGGAAGGCCTTTACGCGTTCTGGGCGGATGATGCCGAGATTTCATTCAAATCCAATGTGGATCTCATACCCTATGCCGGCCGGTATCCCGGCATGGAAGGCGTCAAACAGTGGTTCAAGGATCTTACCTCGACATGGTCTCTCGCCACATTCAACTTTACCAAGATTTATGCGGAAGGGAATGTGGCGGATTTCGCGATGGACGAACAGCATTACTACACCAATCCTGACGGTTCGAGAAGATACCTGAGCGTATATCTTGTCCAGAGCTGGACAGTCGATGACAACAAGAAGATTCATTTGTTTCAGAGCAATCACGATTCCGGATGGATGGATCACACGATGCTCGCCACCCAGCTCTATAAGGATTATTACGGATACCCGCAGGATTACCCGCCAAGGAAGAAATAGCCTGCCGCGGCACAGCCTCACCCGCGGCGGCACGAGAGGAGAAAGCAGATGCAAGGGTTTTCGGGCAAGACCGCCATCGTGACGGGCGGCGGTTCCGGCATCGGTCGCGAGCTTTGTATCGAGCTGGCAAAGGCGGGCGCGAAGGTCTGCGTGGCCGGCCGCCGCTCGGAAAACACGGCGGAAACCGCTTCCATCATCGCCCGTGCCGGAGGAGTTGCCTCCTCGATGGTGGCGGATGTGAGGGATCCGGACGCCATGAACAGGCTTGTCGCGTCGGTTGCGTCGGAAGGTCCCCTCGATTACATGTTCAACAACGCCGGCGTGATCATGTTCGGCGAGTTCCGAGACATGAGGTATGAGGACTGGCGCCACTTCATCGAGAGCGATCTCATGAGCGTGGTATACGGGACCGACCTCGCTTACAAGGTCATGAGGAACCAGGGCCATGGGCACATCGTGAACGTCTCCTCCGTCTTCGGTCTGTTTCCATTCGCTCTCGCTACGGGGTATGCCGCCGTGAAGCACGCCGTCGTCGGACTTTCCCTGTCCCTCAGGCCCGAAGCAGCCGGTCTGGGAGTGAAGATCAGCGTGGCCTGTCCCGGAACCATCAAGACCGGGGTCAGAGCCACCTACACAATCTTCCATGGGGATCGGGATTCGTTCAATGCACTGATCTGGAAAGAGCTCGACGCGAACAAGGCCGCGCGGAAGATCCTGAAAGGCGTGAGGAAGAACAAGGGCGTCATTGCCTATCCGTTCTACGATCTGTTTCCCTGGTGGTTGTATCGCATGAATCCTGCCTTGAATTACGGGTGGCAGCGTAAACTGGTCGACGTGTTCAGGAGAAAGGTGAGGGGAAAGTCCGAATCCTGACGGGTCCCGGGAGCCGGAGGGCGCGCAGGCCCCCCGGTTCCCGGCCGTGACAGGTTTCAGGGACAGGGCCGTTGGCAAGATGGAGAGGGGAAAGGCGATGAAAGGCAAGGTCGTTATTGTCACCGGGGCGGGCAGCGGGATCGGGAGGGACGCTTCCCTCCTGTTTGCCGAGAAAGAGGCTCGTGTGGCAGCGGTAGACCTCGATCCCGCAGGGGCCGCCGAAACCGTCAAGCAGATCGAGGCCCGGAAGGGCGAGGCGATCCTCATCCAGGCGGACGTTTCAAAGACGGATCAGGTGCAGGCCATGGTGCGGCGGACTGTGGAGGCCTTTGGACGGCTGGACTGTGCGTTCAACAACGCCGGGGTCGAGGGAGGGCTGTTCCCCCTCGATCAATACAGAGAAGAAACCTGGGAGCGAACGATCGCGGTCAATCTTACCGGCGTCTGGCTGTGCATGAAATACGAGATCCCGGAGATGCTCAGGACGGGAGGGGGCGCCATCGTGAACGCCGCGTCCGCCGCCGGGATCATCGGCGTACCCAACCATTACGCTTACGTGGCGAGCAAGCACGGTGTCGTGGGGATTACGAAATCGGCCGCCCTCGAGTTCGGCGCTCAGGGAATCCGCGTGAACTGCGTGTGCCCGGGAATCATCGACACCCCCATGACGGAACGCTTCCTTCCGGAAGGGGCTCGTCCCCTGTTTGAGCAAGGGCATGCTCTGAAGAGGTTCGGCACGGCCCGGGAGGTCGCGGATTGTGTGCTATGGCTGTGCTCCGATGCAGCTTCTTTCGTCACCGGCCACGCGATGATCGTGGACGGCGGCATTACAGCGCAGTAGCCGGAATGCAGGGATCATGAGGAACCATGCCCTGACCATCGCCTTGAGCAATATTTACAAGCGGTATGGTGAGAATGAGGCGGTCCATGCCACCCAAGAAGCTCTTATGGGCTTTGTGCCCGAGTGGGCCGCCACGAAGAAGGCTCTTATCGAAGAAATGGGTCTGGAGGAAGGGAGACGACGAGAAGATCATATTCACTCATGACCCTTGTGGAAGCGGGGGCAGGCTGGTGATGAGCGAACTCTATGACGGCCCCTTCGGGTATGCGAGAATCCGGGAGGCCGGGCCGGGGAACTGGGGCTCGGCTTGAAGAAGAACCCGCCCGAGAAGATGCCCAAGGTGTAAAGGCGTTTGTCCCCGGAGGCCTCCGCGGAGCCGACACTCCCCTGCTTTTTGATTTCCGGCCCAACGGCGCAGGGACCGAACCCGGTACCAGGTCGAACCTTGAACGAGGGACATCCCGGGGCGACGGTAGGGATGATCCGAGAGAGAGCCACGTTGACCAACCTTGCCTTGAGTTCCGGTGTGTATTGCGTTTATCCTTGGACGCATAGCATCCAAGATACAGGAATGGAATTTCGGGCAAAACGAATCAAAACGAAGAAGGAGTGTTTGTCATGGCGACCCGAATCGTGTCGATGAACCTCGGCAATACGAACTGCTTCGTCCTTCAGGACAAGGGAACGATCCTCATTGACACCGGCGGGCCGAAGCAGGCCAAGAAGTTCAGGAAGGAGCTCGACAAGGCCTCGATCAAGCCGGAGGAGATCAAGCTCATCCTGATTACCCACGGCCACTTCGATCACATCGGTTCGGCCGACGAAATCAAGGCGATGACCGGGGCCAAGATCGCCATGCACAAGCGGGACAAGGAGAACCTGGAGAAGGGGCAGGTCCAGTTCCCGCCGGGCGTGACCGGCTGGGGGCGCTTCCTCATGGCCATCCTCGGGCGCCTGAAGCCGTTGATCCGCTTCCCGGCCTCCAGGGTGGACATCGTCCTGAAGGACGAGGAGATGTCGCTCGAGCCTTACGGCATCCCGGGCAGGGTGATCCCCACGCCCGGCCACTCCGCAGGCTCGGTCACCGTGCTGCTGGAGACGGGCGAGGCCTTTGTGGGCGATATGGCCATGAACGGGCTTCCGATGCGCCTCGGTCCCGGGTTGCCGATCTTTGCTGTGGACGTGGCCAGGCTCAAAAAAAGCTGGAAGTCCCTGCTGGACCGGGGCGCCAAGACGATCTACCTCTCCCACGGAAAGCCGATCGCTGCGGATGTGATCCGGAAGGAAACCCAGTCGATCTGATCCATGTCAGGGGGGATTTCGCCGGGTGGATGATGCGTTTCCGGAGGTTTGGCTGAAGCCCCTGAAGACGCCGGACGGCGTCCAGACCTTGACAGACTATTACGGAAAGCGTGTCATTACGTCAGAGGATCTCAAACGCCTGCTGGATGACTACTACGATGAGAGAGGATGGGATATCGAGACAGGAGTCCCTACAAAAGACAAGCTCGCGGCCCTGGGCCTCGAAGAAATGGCAATTGCCGGGTAAAGGAACGGAAATCGGACAATCCGGCAACCCGGCGGGGCCGGCTCGGAACATAAGCTTATAACGGTAGCTTTGCAGATGAAACGCTACGAGACTCTGAAATCGATCCTCAAGGCGGGCTCCAAGGGACTGATCCTGATTCGCCCGGATCCCGACTCCCTGGCAAGCGCACTCGCGCTCCAGATGCTCTTCAAGAAGAACCGGGCCTCGGCGGATATCGGGCTTTACGAGCCGATCACGAGGATCGAGAACCGGAACATGGTGAAGCTTCTGCACATACCGGTTCTTCCCTTCAGGGCCGCGATCCTTGCCTCCTACGATCTTCTCTGCACCGTGGATGCTCAGCCGGACCAGTTTCCGGATCTGGAGGCCGAGCGGTGGGATATCGTCATCGACCACCATCCTCCGGTTCCGGGTCGTTCGTACGGATTCTCCGATATTCGCTCCGATATGGGCGCCACCTCGAGCATCATGGTCGACTACCTGGACATGGCCGGGATACGGATTACCCAGCGGGTGGCGACCGCCCTGTGCTATGGGATTACCACGGACACGGACAACTTCCAGCGCAGCGGGAGCCGGAAAGACGCCCTGGCATTCAGCCGTCTCTTTCCGAACACCGACCACCAGCTTCTCCGGCTCATCGAGGCGGTCGAAATACAACGGCGCCACCTGTTCTATTTCAACCTGGCCTATCAGCGTCTCGAGGTGAACAAGAACCGTGCGATCGTGCACATCGGGGCGGCCGAGTCGGCCGACATTGCCGTGAACGTCGCGGACTTTTTCGCCCACGTCTCGGGCATCAACTTCGTCGCCATCTCCTGTTTTGCCAACGAGAAGCTGGTCATCATCTTCCGGTCCAGAAGCAAGCGGCGCGATGCGGGCAAGATCGCCAACATCCATTTCTCCGAGTTCGGCATGGGCGGAGGCCACCGGACCGCGGGCCGGGCGGAGATTCCGATCGAGAGGCTTCCTCCGGAGGCCAAGGCGTACAGCTTCGACTCGATCGAGAAGTTCATCGAAAAGAGGATGACGCGGCAGGGCAACCCCGGAGGCGGCGCCTAGCCGGGCCCGGCCTGCCGGAGGCCTCGAAGCAGGCAAACGCCCGTTTCGAGGCCCTCTACCTTCGCTTTCCGGCCGCGGTCCGAAGTCGCTGATCGTCGGCACGAATCTTCGCGAGTTCCCGCTGCATCTCGTCCAGACCGTGCCCGTAAGCGTATTCCGTGTTCGCATGCATCGCGCCCTGGAAGGCGCGCATTCGGTGTATTCCGAACATGGAGCCAAGGCGATGCTCGATCGCTGTCCGCCCGTCCACGGCGAGGAGAAGATCCGGGAAGGGGTATGCGGAACCGGCGGGCGGCTTGAGGATCCTCTGGTCATAGAGATCGGCAACGATCCGAATCGCCTCGGCCAGCAGCAGGTCGGTCTCCCTTACGACCCGGTCGCCGCTCTCGAAGAATCTGTTTACCAGGTGCGCCGGATGACACGAGAGGCAGCTCTCGGCCATCCTGTCCCGTTCCTTCTGCCAGTCCTCCCGGGTGAGCCGCGCGAGATCCAGGTCCTTCAAAAGCGCATGCCTTTCGGTCGGCCTTCCTTTCGGATCGAGCATCCCGAGGGCCTGCAGGATCGTCCTTTGGGCCGCCGCCCATGCCTTGTCCTCGGGCATGGGCATCCGTACGGCGAGGAAGCCCCATGCCGTCCGGGCCCCGTGATCTCCTCCCTTCATGTGGCAATCCTGGCAGCTCGGGGCTGCCGTTTCCTCCGGGAGGATTCCGCTTCGTTTCAGGGAGTGCCGGATGCCGTGCTTTGAGGAGGAGTAGATCTCCCACATGGGATGGTCCCTGCCGCGGTGGCAGGCCCGGCAGGTCTGCGGCTGCCGGGCCTCTTCCACGGAGAAGGCGTGGCGGGTGTGGCACACGTCGCAGGAGGCGATCCCGAATCCGGCCCCCTCTTTTCGCAATTCGCGGATCTCCGCTTCTTCCTTGAACCCGATCTTGTGACAGCCCTCACATCCCTTGAGCCCCTCCTGCAAGGCCATGGGCTGCCAGTGGGCCGCGGGCAGTCCCTTCATCGCCTTCCACGCCATCGCGTGCTTTCCGGAGGCGAAGCGTTTGCCCTGGGCGTCGTGGCACATGATGCACAGGTCGGGCTTGACCGGCGCGGCCTTGTCCACGTCCTTCTCCGACATGTGCCCCACGCCGTGGCACATGAGGCAGCTCACCATGTTGGCGCTGTGCTTGCTCCGCTGCCACTCGGAGACGACGATGGGCGTGACCTTTTCATGGCAGTCGACACATCCCTGGACGATCTGCGGCAGTTCGCTGCCCTTTTCCTCGTAAGGGAACTCCGCTTTCTCCCATTCCCTCCAGCCCCCCTTGAGGTCGTAGACCTGGGAGTAACCCTGCGCCATGAATTGCCGTGCCACCCGGGCACTGGTGGATTCGTTCGGTCAGGCTCAGTAGAAGACGATCGTCTTGTCCTTGGGGTACTTGTCCAGCCAGTCCAGAACGGCCGGATTCTCGTGCACGGCGCCCGGGATCTTCCGGTTGCTGAATCGCCACTGCTCGTCCAGCCGGACATCGATGATGATCAAGTCCTGGCCGCCGAGCTTGGCCTTCAGCTCCTCTTTGGTCATCGCCGGGGCCTTGGCGTCTTCCGCGGGGGCTTCGGTGCCGAGCAGGATCGAGGCGAAAACGGGCAGCAAGATCGTTAGAGAAAAGATTCTCATGAATCCGCCCTTCGGTCCGGGGAATCTAAGAAGGAATCGAGGCGATCGTGCAGGCCCCAGATCACTATAGGCATGGCGTCGAACATGAGTCAAGAAAGAGCTGGGATAGAGGGGAGAGCCTCAAAACGGCCGAAAAGAAAGATGCATGGGCCGGAAAGATTGCGATACAGCGTTATATGAAAATCCACATGGAAACGAAAGGGGACAGATGATGAAAAAGAGCATTCTCACGGCAGGTGCGGTTCTTTTCTTTTTGTCAACCATGCTGGTGGTCATCGATCGCGAGCCTGTCGGCGCACAGGAGAGCCAGCTCGTGAGGATCTTCGGGGGAATCGAAACAGGGGCGGGCGAACTGAAGAAGCCGATCCGGCTGGAACCTGCGGCCCTGACGGTCACCAAGGGCGGAGTGGTGGTCTGGATGAACTGGGCGCGAAGCGTCGAGTGTATCCAGGTATCCTTTGAGGACGGAAAGAAATGCGACGATGTTACGGATGCGCCCACGGGATTCGATATGTCGAGCGGCTGCTATGTGACGAGCTGGATCACCTTCGGAGGCACCTCCAGCCTCCGGTTCAACGAGCCGGGAACTTACACCTATACGGTCGAGGCGAAGACGGGAGGCCAGACCCGCAAGGAGACAGGGAAGATCATGGTGGTCAGCGCAGACTGACCCTTTCCCACGAACGGAAGGCCACATCGACAGACGGCTGGAACCGCCCAGAGATTCTCCGCGCAGCGGATTGGCTCTGGGCGGTCCTTTCCTGCGCTCCGGCATGCGACGCGGCGAGCCTCGCACGCTCTTGCTTATCCCCCTTTGCCCCAAACCCTTGACATCCCTCCCTCCGCGGGCGAACAATCTTGTCGGGCTCCGGGACTTGCGTCGGCCGCGGGCTGTCGACCCCGCAGCGTAAGAAGCCCGGCAGCCGGACACAGGGGGGGCGTACGTGAGGGATGAACGGGCCTCAGGCTGGCTGTTCTGGGGATATACCCTGGGGACGCTTCTCGCCTCCCTGCTCATGCTGCCCTGGCTTCTCTGGAAAATCCTGAGCGTAAAGAACCGCCGGACCGACTTTCTCGAACGCATGGGCCTCGGAGGGTGGGTGCCGGCAAAGGAGGAAAGGCCCTTCTGGATTCATGGGGTCTCCGTGGGCGAGGTCCTCGCGACGGCGCCGCTTGTGGGTAAGCTGAGACGCCTGTACCCCGATGTTCCGATTCTCGTGTCTTCGATCACACCCTCAGGCCGCGCCGTTGCGGAGAAGCTCTTCAAGGATGCGGCAAAGGTCATCTGCTTTCCCTTTGATCATCCCCTCCCGGTGTGGCTGTGCCTTCGGAAGGTGCGCCCCCGTCTGTTCCTTCACACGGAAAGTGAGATCTGGCCCTTCTTCCTGCTGATGCTCGGAAGGCTGGGAATCCCGGCGGCCATCGTCAACGGGCGAATATCGGAGAGTTCCTGCAGGCGCTTCGCAAGGTTTCGCTTCTTCCTCCGGCAGGTGCTCCTGGTCGTGCGCGTCTTTGCGATGCAAACGAGAGCGGATTGCCGTCGGATCATCCGCATCGGAGCGGATCCGCGCCGCGTTCATCTGACCGGAAACATGAAGTTCGATGCCGTCGTGCCGGACGAATCGGAGGAAGCCAAGGGGATGGCTTTCCGGGAGGAAACGGGGCTCGGAGCCGACGGCCTCGTCTTGGTGGCCGGAAGCACGCACGACGGAGAGGAACAGGTGCTGCTCAGCGTCTTTGCGGAACTCAAACGAGAGATGCCCGGCCTGAAGATGCTCCTTGCGCCCCGTCACCCGGAGCGATGCGATCGGCTGGAACGGGTTTGCCGGAAGGCGGGAGTTTCCGCCGTGCGCAGGACCCGACGGAAGGGGAAAGGGAACGGGGGCATCGACGGAGCGGACGTTCTCCTCCTCGATACGATGGGAGAGCTGGTTCACGCCTATGCGGTTGCGGATGTGGTCTTCCTGGGCGGCAGCCTCGTTCCGATCGGCGGACACAATCCCCTGGAGGCCATGCTTCACAGCAAGCCGGTCCTGTTCGGTCCGCACACGGAGAAGATCGCCGATACGGTCGGGGCGCTCCTCGAGGCGGGCGGGGGCATCCGGGTGGTAGGCAGGGAGGATCTCTTCGGGCAGGCCAGGGCCTTGCTCGCGGATCCGGCCCGCCGGGAGGCTGCCGGCCGGGCCGCGTTCGGAATCCTGGCGCAGAACCGGGGCGCAACGGATAGGAACCTTGCCATCTTACGGCCCTTCCTTTAACCTTACGGGCTTGACCCGAAACAGGGGATGGCCTAAAGATATGAACATGCGAAAGAGAATCGTGAACGTCGGCGGGATCGAATGCGGAGCGGATCCGCTGTTCCTGATCGCCGGCCCGTGCGTCATCGAGGGGAAAGAGACCATGTTCCGGGCCGCGGAGTCATTGAAGAGGGTCTCGCAAAGGCTTGGAATCCCCCTCATCTTCAAATCCTCTTTCGAAAAGGACAACCGGAGCTCGTCGCAGAATTACCGCGGGCCCGGGCTCCAGGACGGGCTGAGGATCCTGGACGAAATCAGGAAAGAATTCGGTCTTCCCGTGCTCTCGGACGTTCACTACCCCCAGCAGGTCAAACCTGCCGCAGAGGTCTTGGACGTCCTCCAGATCCCGGCCTATCTGTGCATGCAAACCCATCTGGTCGAGGAGGCGGCCCGGACCGGCAAGGTGCTCAACCTGAAACACGGCCAGTTCCTGGCCCCGGAAAACATGATGAAGCCGACCCAGAAGGCCCTGGACGCCGGCAACGATCGGATCCTTCTGACGGAAAGGGGATACACCTTCGGCTACAACGACCTCGTCGTCGACCCGAGGAGCTTCTTCCACCTCAACGAAACGGGCTTCCCGGTCGTTTTCGACGTGACCCATTCGGTGAGGCGGTACGGAATCCCGAGCGCGGATCCGAGGGGAGGGTCGAGGGAGTTCCTCCCGGTCCTTTCGAGGGCCGGGGTTGCCGCAGGGGTGGACGGCGTCTTCATCGAGGCCCACCCGGAGCCTGCCAAGGCCCTGTGTGACGCATCCAGCCAGCTCGATATCGAGGATCTGGAGAGATTTCTCAAGCCTCTGATCGAAATCCACGACATCGAGGTGAGATACAGAAGGTAGGGAACTCACAACATCGCGACGGGTAGACCCACACCATGGAACTCTTTCTCGACTCAGTGGTTGAAGCGGAAATCAAAGAGGCCTTCGAACTCGGCTTTCTGACCGGGCTGACCACCACGCCGACCTTCATGCACCGGGACGGAATCACGGACGTGGACGGCGCGATCGTGAGGCTCTCGAAGATGGTTCCCCAGATTCAGATCGAGGCGCTGGGGGAAAAGGCGGGGGAAATCTGCAGCGAGGCCCACCGACTCCTCGGCCTGGGATTGAAACGAGAGACCACGGTTCTCAAGATCCCCGTGTCCCTGGAGGGCGTCAAGGCCTGCAAGAGGCTCGCCGACGAAGGCATCCGGGTCAATGTGCACCTCGTCTACACGCTTCAACAAGCCTACATGGCCATGGCCGCCGGCGCGGCATACGTCTGCCCCCTGGTGGGTCGCCTGCAGGATCAGGGGCACGATGCCCTGGGCCTGATCGAGCAGTGTGTGCATGCGGTCGAGAATTACGGGTACGGCTGCAAGGTGATGTTTTCGTCGGTCCGGCATCCCGAGCACGTGCGGAACGCGATCAACCTGGGGGTTCACGCCATCACGGTTCCATGGAAGGTGATGAAGGTGCTCACCGAGAACACCTTCACCACCGTGGGGACGCAGGAGTTCTTCGAGCACACCCGTCTGGTAACCCTTCGCGTAAGGGACGTGATCGGCGACTTCAATCCGACCATTCACAAAGGAAAGCATGTCGTGGACGCCCTGGTCGTCATGACCCGTGGAGGCTTCGGCGCGGTGACGATCGTGGACGAGAACGACGAGATCTGCGGGATCTTCACGGACGGGGACCTTCGCCGTCTGGTGGAGCGGGAGGGGGAGAAGGCCGTCCACAAACCGCTTGCCGAACTGGACCTCAAGGTGCCCATCCACATTTCGGGAGACATGCTGCTGTACGAGGCTTCGAAGCTGCTCAAGGAAACCCAGGTGGATACCATATGCGTGGTGGAGGGGAAGAGGCAGATCGGGATGCTCGACATCCAGGACATCATCGGGGTCACCACCTAGTGCGGCGGAGCCGCAGGCGAAAGGGAAAAGAGCTGTCAGGCATCAGCGGTTAGCCGTTAGCCCATAACCACCGCAGGCGAATCGAACCGTCCGGCGTCCCGGAGGAAAAGGCGGGGACCGAACGGCCGATGGCTTGTAGCCGGGGGCCCAGAAAGACGGAGCAGGGGTCGGGCCCGACCCCGACCCGCCGAGAGTCTTCGCGCCGCCCCGTTCGCCCGCTTCCCGCAGACCGGTTTCGCGCGCTCCTTCCGGACCGCTCTGAGCCGCCTCGGAGGCAGGGCGTTCTTGGCAGCCGTGCGATGGGGCCGCGGAAGAGCGCAAGATTGTCCCGGAACATGACAGGAACCGCGGGCATGCACATGCCCCTGGGAGAACCGCCTCGCAGAGGATGGGGGAGAAGACGATGCCGGGGATGGAGCTTTTCGGGGAGGAGGAGCGAAAAGAGGTGATGGACGTCCTCGAAACGGGCATCCTCTTCCGCTACAATTTCGACGGGCCCCGGAAGGGAATCTGGAAGGCAAGAACCTTCGAGGAGGAGTTTGCCCGATACCACGGGGTGAAGCACTGCCACATGTGTGCGAACGGAACGGCCGCCGACATCATTTCCCTGGCCTCGGTCGGCGTCGGGGCAGGCGACGAGGTCATCGTGCCGCCATTCTCGTTCATTGCGCCCATCGAGGCCGTTCTGACGGTGGGTGCGGTCCCGGTCTTCGCCGAGATCGACGAGACCTTGTGCCTTTCGCCCGACGGAATCGAGGCCGCGGTCACGCCGAGAACGAAGGCGGTTCTCCTCGTGCACCTCTTCGGGTCCATGGCGAGGGTAGAGGAGATCGCCCGGGTCTGCGAAAAACGCGGCCTGATCCTCATCGAGGATGCCGCCCCGGCTCTTGGCGCCTCGGTGGGGGGCAGGCTCGCGGGAACCTTCGGGAAGGTGGGATGCTTCTCTTTCGATTTTTTCAAGGTCATCACCGCGGGAGAGGGCGGTGCGGTGATCACCGACGACCGAGAGGTTTACGAAACGGCTCACATGTACGGCGATCACGGGCATGACCACCTCGGGGACAACCGGGGGGCTGAGAAGCACCCCATTCTGGGGCTGAATTTCCGCGTGAGCGAGCTTCATGCCGCCGTGGGCCTTGCGCAGCTCCGGAAGCTGGACGCGATCCTGGCAAGGCAGCGGCGATTCCAGGCCCGGTTGCGGGAGGCCTTTTCCGGCTTCCCGCAGATTGCCTTCCGTGAGGTGCCGGACCCGGCCGGGGATTCCGCAACGACCCTCGGCTTCCTCCTGCCGGACGCAGCCACGGCGGCCCGTGTGCACGAGGAGCTGGGCAAGGCAGGTATCGGCACCGCCTACTGGTACAGGAACAACTTCCACTACCTGCGGAACTGGGAGCACCTCAAGGGGTTGAAGTCGGCGTACAGGCTTCCGATCCGCCTGCTCGAGGACTGTCCGGACTATGCCGGAGTCCGGCTGCCGAGAACCGAGGAGATCATGAGCCGCATGCAGATGATCGAGATCCGCCTGAGCTGGACAGAGGAGCATGTGGACACGATCACGGAAAAGACCCGTGAGGTATTGAGGAAGGTCCTGGGCGGATGATCTATACCTTCCGTAATTTCAAGAACGTCGCATACTTCGCATTCGGCAGGGGAACCTTCGACAGGCTCGACGAGATCCTGGCTCCCCGAAGAAGGGGCAGGGAGTCGCTCGTCGTCTTCCTGGTGGACGATGTCTTCCGGTCCAAGCCCCTCCGGGATCGGATCCCCCTGCGGGGCAGCGACCGGATCGTCTGGGTGAGCGTCGAGGAGGAGCCCACGACCCGGCTGGTGGACCGGCTCCGGGACGAGATCCTGGGCTATGCGGATTCGCTGCCGGACGCCGTGGTCGGGATCGGAGGAGGGAGCGTCATGGACATCGCCAAGGCCGTGGCGCTGATGCTCACGAATCCCGGCTCTTCGGCCGGGTACCAGGGCCTCGATCTGATCCGGAACCCGGGGATCTTCAAGGTCTGCATCCCCACCCTCTCCGGGACAGGGGCCGAGGTTTCGATGACGACCGTGCTCACCGGGCCCGAAAAGAAGCTGGGCATCAAGTGCGACTACACGATGCCCGACCAGGTAGTGCTGGATCCGGACCTGATCGCCGGGGCGCCCCGGGAGCAGCGGTTCTACACCGGCATGGACTGCTACATCCATGCGGTGGAATCCCTGAACGGCACGTGGCGGAACGCTTACAGCGACGCCTTTGCGGAGAAGGCCTTGCGCCTGTGCCGCGAGGTCTTTCTCGCAAGCGACGGCCCGTCGCCCGAGGCGGACGAAAAGCTCATGATTGCCTCCTACCTGGGCGGGATGAGCGTTACCTATTCCCAGGTGGGCGTCTGCCACGCCCTTTCCTACGGTCTGTCCTTTGTGCTGCACACCCGGCACGGCCTGGCGAACTGCGTCGCCTTCAACCGACTCGAGGATGTCTATCCGGAAGGGGTCCGGGACTTCCACGCCATGGTCGAGAGGCAGGGGATCGAGCTTCCGGAAGGACTGACGGCCGGGCTCTCGGATGGCGAGCTCGACCGCATGGTGGACACGGCCTTCCGGCTCGAACACATGTGGGACCATGCCTTCGGCAAGTCGTGGCGGGAGAAGGTGAGCCCGCCGTGGATCCGTGAGCTCTTTCTCCGGATCTGACCGGAAGGGAGGACGAGCGAAGCAGATGAGGTTCCTTGGCGTCATCCCCGCCCGGTACGCCTCCACCCGGTTTCCCGGCAAGCCGCTCGCCGACATCGCCGGGAAGAAGATGATCCAGCGGGTCTATGAGCGGGCCGCCGGCTCGCTGGAGGATGTCTGGGTCGCCACGGACGACGTCCGGATCGAGGCGGCCGTGAAGGGCTTCGGCGGCAGGGTGGTGATGACCTCCGGGGCCTGCCCGAGCGGCACGCACCGCTGCAGAGAGGCCGCGGAGAAGATCGAGGCGGCCGCGAAGAGGTCGTTCGATGTGATCATCAACATCCAGGGCGACGAGCCCCTTCTGCACCCGGAGATGATCGACAAATTGAAGTCCTGCTTCGAGGATGGAACGGCCGACATCGCGACCTTGGTGAACCCGGTGATCGAGGCAGAAGAGATCTTCAACCCGAGCGAGGTGAAGGTGGCCTTCGACCTGCAAGGGCATGCGCTCTACTTCAGCCGTTCGCCCATTCCCTACGTCATGGCCGTCGCAAAGGAGGAGTGGCTCGGGCGTCACACCTTCTACAAGCATGTGGGGATCTATGCCTACAGACGGGAGGTTCTCGAGGCCGTCACGAGGCTGGAGGCCTCCCCCCTGGAGACCGCCGAGCGTCTCGAACAGAACCGCTGGCTCGAAAACGGGTACAGGATCAAGGTCGAGATCACCCGCCGCGAGAGCGTCCCCGTCGACACGCCCGAGGACCTGGAGCGTGTTCAAAGGCTGTTCGAAAAGGACCTTCTTTCCCGGCCCGTCGGACCGTCGAAAACGTGAGCCTTTTCTACACACTCGCCATCCGCATCTTCGGCTTCCTGGTATGGGCCGCCGCCCCCTTCCGGCGGAGCGCCAGGCTGTGGGTCGACGGCCGGAGGGGCTGGCACCGCAGGCTGAAAGAGGCGATGCGGGGGAAGGAGAACCCGGTCTGGTTTCATGCCGCCTCCCTGGGCGAGTTCGAGCAGGGCCGCCCCATCATCGAAAGGGTGCGCGAGGCCTACCCGGAGATTCCGATCCTTCTGACCTTTTTCTCGCCCTCCGGATACGAGGTCCGAAAGCACTTCGAAGCAGTGGACCATGTGCACTACCTGCCCCTGGACACGCCAGGAAACGCCAGAAGGTTTCTCGACGCGGTGCGGCCGAAACTCGCCGTCTTCATCCGTTACGAATACTGGTACAACTTGCTGTGGGCCATGTTCCGGCGCGGCATCCCCGTCGTCATGGTCTCTTCGATCTTTCGAAAAGACCAGATCTTCTTCAAGCCTTACGGAAGCTGGACCCGGAACGCCCTCCGGCGGATCTCCCGCTTTTTCGTCCAGAACGAGGAGAGCCTGGCTCTCCTCGAGGCAATCGGGGTCGAAAACAAGGAAATGAGCGGCGACACCCGGTTCGACCGGGTATGGGCCGCCGCTCAGGAGAAGAGGGACTTCCCTGTCGTGGAGCGGTTCCTGTCGGGCAGGAAGTGCCTGATGGCGGGAAGCACCTGGCCCTTCGACGACCGGCTCCTGAAGGAGATCGTTCCCGAATTCCCGGATCTCAAGTTCGTGATCGTGCCCCACCACGTGGATGAGGCCAACATCCGCAGGGTCATGGCTCTCTACGGCGGCCAGGCGGCCCTGTACAGCCGGGGAGGGGACCAGGGGCTGGAAGAGAGACAGGTGCTCGTGGTGGACACGATCGGCATGCTCACCCACCTCTACCGCCTCGCGGATCTCGCCTACGTCGGTGACGGCTTCGGCGCCGGGATCCACAGCATCATGGAGCCCGCCGCGTTCGGCATGCCGATCTTCTTCGGGCCGAACTACCGCAACTTTCAGGAGGCGGTCGATCTGGTGGCTCGGGGCGGCGCGTTTGCCGTCGGAGGCCGCGACGATCTGGTCGAGGGCATCCGGCGGTTCGCCGGAGACGAGGAAGCGAGACGGGCGGCGGCCCGGATCTGCCGGGAATATATCGAAGAGAAGAGGGGGGCCACGGACCGGGTCATGAGGGGCCTGGTCAGGTTCCTCGGCGAGCCGAGGTCGACAGAGGGGGTCAGGGGTCAGGGAGCAGGGACGCTGGGTCCGTAAACGAAAGGCGGGGCATCCATGACCGCCATGCCGGCAAAGGAAGGAATCCAGGGAGGCAAGGAGACCGGATTCCGGGTCAAGCCCGGCATGACAAGCAACGTAAAGGGATGGGTGACCCGGCACACGGGTCCCGTTTGGTTTCATTCCACGATCTTGCATGGGCCTCTGAAAAAGAATCGTGACTTGACAGGATCCTCACATGCCGGCACCTGACAGGAAGACGCTCGAAAGATTGCAGCGGCTGCGGGACGAGATCAACCGTCACAACCACGCCTACTACGTGCTCGACAACCCGGAGGTCTCGGACGCCGAGTATGACCGGCTCTTCGACGAGCTCGCGGCCCTGGAGGAGGCCCATCCGGAACTCGTGACGCCCGATTCCCCCACGCAGAGGGTGGGGGCGGCGCCCCTCGATGCCTTCGAGACGGTCAGGCACAGCCTTCCCATGCTGAGCCTGAACAAGGCCACCTCCGAGGCGGAGTTTCTGGACTTCCACCGCAGGGTGCGGGAGCTTTCGGGGCTGAAGGAAGAGGAGATTCAGTACGCGGTCGAGCCGAAATTCGACGGGCTCGCGGTGGAGCTGGTCTACCGGGACGGCGTGTTTCAGCAGGGCTCGACGAGAGGCGACGGGGTCGTCGGAGAGGATGTGACCTTGAATCTGCGGACCGTCAAGTCGATTCCCCTGCGGCTTCTCGGCAGGTCGGTTCCCCGTCTCATCGAGGTCCGCGGCGAGGTCATCATGACCAAGGAGGACTTCGCCCGGCTGAACCGGGACAGGGAGGCGTCGGGGCAGCCCCTGTTCGCCAACCCGCGAAACGCGGCGGCCGGGTCGGTCCGGCAGCTCGATCCGAGAATCACGAGCGGCCGGCCCTTGAGCCTGTTTGCCTACGGGACCGGAAGGGTGGAGGGAGAGAATCTGGCCCGCCACTGGGACAGCCTCCAGCGCTTGAAGGATCTCGGGTTCCGGATCAGCGAGGATGCGCGCCTGTGCGGAAGCGCGGGCGAGGTGATCGAATACCACCGGCAGGTGCTCGGCCGGCGGGACGGGCTGCCTTACGAGATCGACGGCATCGTGATCAAGGTCGATGATTTCTCGATCCAGCAGAGGTTGGGCGAGCTCTCCCGCAGCCCCCGCTGGGCCGTGGCGTGGAAGTTTCCGGCCCAGCAGGAGCACACGCGCGTGCGGGACATCATTGTGAGCGTGGGACGGACCGGCGCGCTGACGCCCGTGGCGATCCTGGAGCCGGTGCGGGTGGGAGGCGTGGAGGTGAGCCGGGCCTCCCTGCACAACGAGGACGAGGTGAGAAAGAAGGATGTCCGGATCGGGGACACCGTCGTCGTGCAGCGGGCGGGCGATGTGATCCCGGAGGTGGTGAAGGTCATCGAAGCGAAACGGACCGGAAACGAGAGGCCGTTCGCCATGCCGGAGAACTGTCCGGTCTGCGGGTCCAGGGTGGAGCGGCCCGAGGGGGAGGCCATCCATCGCTGTACCGGCTTTTCCTGCCCTGCCCGGATCAAGGAGAATCTGGCCCATTTCGTGTCCAAGGGCGCCATGAACGTGGACGGCCTGGGCCGTAGGCTCCTCGAACAGATGGCGGACAAGGGCATCATCGAGGATCCGGCCGACCTGTACTATCTGACAAAAGAAGACCTCATGAAGATGGACAGGATGGGCGACAAGCTCGCCGAGAACCTGCTCCGTGCCATCGCCGAGAGCAGAACCCCGAGCCTGGCCAACCTGATTTACGCCCTGGGCATCCGGAACGTGGGCACGCACCTGGCCGGCGTGCTGGCCCGACACTTCCGGTCGATCGACAGGCTGGCGGATGAGAGCGTCGAAGGGCTGACCCAGGTGCATGAGGTGGGGCCCATCGTGGCGCAAAGCCTGTACAATTTCTTTCACAACCCGAAGAACCTCGAGATCCTCGAGAAGCTGAAGCGCGGGGGCGTGCGGTTTCCGGTGGAGGGGGAACGCATCGCGGAGGCCCCGCTGGCCGGAAAGACCTTTGTCCTGACCGGAGGATTGGATACGCTCACCCGGGACGAGGCCCGCCGGCGCATCGAGGAGCGGGGCGGCAGGGTCGCCTCCACGGTGAGCAAGAAGACGGACTTCGTGGTCGTGGGCAGGGACCCTGGCTCCAAGCTCGATGCGGCCCGAAAACTCGGGGTCAGGATCCTGAACGAGGACGAATTCAAAAAGATGGTTGGAAGGTAGGGCGAAAACATATGGCGGAGCACGTTTGCCCCTGGTGGATCGGCTATGTCCTCGTCAGCCCCCTGCGTCGGCTGTGGCAGGATCCTCGAAAGATCCTTGCCCCGTATGTCAAGCCGGGCATGGTCGCCCTGGATCTGGGCTGCGGGATGGGCTTCTTCAGCCTGGACATGGCCGCGATGGTGGGCGCAAAAGGCAAGGTCGTGTGCGTCGACCTGCAACCCAGGATGATCCGGGCCCTGGCGCGCCGGGCGACCCGCGCCGGCGTGATCGACCGCATCGACCCTCGGGTCTGCGAAAGGAGCGGTCTCGGCCTGGAGGACCTGCACGGAAAGGTCGACTTCGCCCTGGCCTTCGCGCTCGTGCACGAGGTGCCGGACCCGGAGGCCTTCTTCCGGCAGATTCGCGCGGCCCTGCGGCCCGGGGGCGCTTGCCTGGTCGCCGAGCCCAAGGGGCATGTCTCGGAGAGGCGGTTCGAGGAGACGATCGCCGCGGCGAACAGGGCCGGCCTCGAGCCCGGCGAAAGGCCCGGGATCCGAAGGACCCGCGCCGCGCTGCTCACCCCGGCCTGAGATTCCTGGGAGCTGACGGGAGGAAGTCACATCATGCGCAAGCCCATCGTCGCCGTCGTCCGCTACGAAAGACCCCTCGAGTCGGTCCGGCGGGCCGTGGATCTGGCCGCCGGGCTGGACAGCCTTCCTGCCCGCGCGAAGGTCTTCGTGAAGCCCAATATCATCTACTGGACGCGCAAGACCGTCTTCCCCAAGTACGGCGTGATCACCACCTCGCGCGTGGTCGAGGATGCGGTGGCCCTGCTCAAGGAGCGCGGCGTGGAGGACATCACGATCGGAGAGGGGTTGGTCACGCTCAGCCCCAAAGACAGGGAGACCCCGGCGCACGCCTTCGAGACGCTCGGCTACAACCGGCTCGCCGGGCGCTACGGTGTCAAGGTGCTCGACCTTCACCAGCGGCCGTTCGAGAAGGTGGACCTGGGCGGCGGCGTGACCCTCGCCTTCAACGCCGATTTCCTGGCGAGCGATTTCCTCGTCAATCTCCCGGTGCTCAAGTGCCATGCGCAGACGATCGTAAGCCTCGGCATCAAGAACCTGAAGGGCCTGATCGACATCCCGTCCCGCAAGAAATGCCACAGCGGCGACCCGCAGAGGGATCTCCACTACATGGTCGGCAAGCTCGCCAACCGAATCCCTCCCTCCCTGACGATCCTGGACGGCATCTACACGAACGAGCGGGGCCCGCTCTTCGACGGCTCCGCGAGGCGGACCGACGTGCTGGTCGCCTCCTCGGACATGCTGGCCGCGGACATGGCGGGCGCGCAGATCCTGGGCTACGCCCCGTCCGAGATCCCCCATCTCGTGCACGCGGCCCGGGACCAGGGCCGGTCCCTGGACCCTTCCGGGATCGAACTGCGGGGAGAGGCGATCGCGGATTTCGCCCGCCGACACGAGCACGCGTTCCCGTACAACGAGGACGGCACGCTCCCCCTGCCCATGGACAAGATGGGCGTCAAGGGGCTTTCCTACCGGAAGTACGATCTTTCCCTGTGCACCTACTGTTCGCCCGTCAACGGCGTGGTCCTCTGGAGCATCGCCAAGGCCTGGAAGGGCAAGCCCTGGGACGGCGTGGAGATCCTGACCGGCAAGACCATGAAGCCCACGCCCGGCATGAAGAAGACGATCCTGCTCGGGAAATGCATGGTTCAGGCGAACAAGGGCCATCCCGACATCCGGGAGATGATTGCCGTCAAGGGGTGCCCGCCGTCGCCCCGGGAGATCGTCGAGGCGCTCCGCAAGGCCGGGATCGAGGTGGACCCGGCCCATCTCGAGGGGATCGAGACCTATCCGGGGATGTTCATGCGGAGGTACGAGAAGCGGCCCGAGTTTCAGGAGTCCTTCTATCGAATCGAGTAGCGGGTCGTTCTTGAAGGGTCCGCGATGCTTCCCTTGATACAAGACGGCCTTTGCGGGTTTGTCCCTCGGCCGGCCGTGAAAGATCCCGTTGACAGGAGACGGGTCGGCTTTCTATATTCGTGCCCACGTGAAGATGGAGCCTGGAGACCGTCCCTTGCCGGATGGCAAGAATCCAAACATGAGATGAGGTGACAAACCATGAAGACCTTCAGAAGAGTACGGGGGTTTGTCGGCGTACTGACGGCAGCCCTGTTCGTCCTGGCCGCGTCGCCCTGCATGGGCGGAGGCGTGGACAAGGAATTCGAAGGCCAGGTCCGGCAGACGATCGATCTCTTCAAGAAGACGGATCCGGGAATGAAGGAATTCTTCAACAAGGCAAGCGGATATGCCGTCTTTCCGACCGTGGGCAAGGGCGGCGTCGGGCTCGGGGTCGGCCGGGGCAAGGGCCTGGTCTTCGAGGGCGGCCGGCTGATGGGAGAGGTCAAGCTGACCCAGGTCACCATCGGCGCCCAACTCGGCGGGCAGACCTACTCCGAGGTGGTCTTTCTGGAGAGCCCGGAGACCATGAAGAGCTTCAAGGAAGGAGACTTCGCCCTGAGCGCCCAGGCCAGCGCCACGGCTGCGGCCGCAGGTGCGGCGGCGAACGCCAAGTACAAGCAGGGGGTCGCCGTCTTCACCATGGCCACGGGCGGCCTCATGTACGAGGCCAGCGTGGGAGGCCAGAAGTTCAACTTCACCCCGCTGGGCAAGTAGGCCCGCCGCCTTCGTGGGGCGGGAGCGGTCTTCCTCACGCCGACTCTCAGCGGCCCTGCTGAGGCTCTCTGGCAGGCTGAGCGTTGGGAAGTCCCAACGCCCGATGGACTCCGAGAAACGGATGTGGATGCTCAGCGGCAGCCGACCCCATGCTTTTGAGAGAGCCCGTTCCCCTGCGACGCGCCGTCCCGAACGAGGCTGCCCGCGTAGTAGAGGGGCACAAAGACGAGCCTCTCGTCCGGCAGCTCGTCATACGGGCCCGTCGAGAGAACGAAACCCTTCGGGCAGTTCGGGAATGTGCGCAACAGAAGATGCAGGCTGCGCAGGCGGCCTGACGGGCCGCTTTTCACTTCGATCGGGAGGATCCGCCCGCCTGTCACGGCCAGGAAATCGACCTCGGCCGTGCTGCTCTTGGCCTCACGCGCCCAATAATACAGCGCCTCCTGTCCGCCTGCCGAGAGCTCCTGGCCCACGAACTGCTCGGCCATGGCTCCCTCGTATACATCGAGCAGGTCCTTCTTCGCGTACTCCGAGGGTACATGCATCCCGCACAGATGCTGCATCAGTCCGATATCCACCAAGAGGGCCTTGAACCTCTTCTGGGAGGCCGAGGCGGCCAGGGGCAGGCCCGAGGGTGCGGCAGAGGGCACCCTGCGAACCACCTGGGCGAGGCAAAGCAGATCGAAGGCCTTCTTGATCGTCGAATTGGCAAACCCTTCCGCCAGGCGGGCGTATTTTACCTGCCGGCCGACATTCCTGGCCACGGAGACGAAGACGGCGTCCAGACAGCGCCTGTCCGAATGAGGAGCGTATTTCGAGAAATCGTGCCGATAGGAATGCGCCAGTTCGGCCTGCACCTCGAAGGCCTCGGCCAACTTGCCCGTCCGGGCGAAAGTCAGTACACATTCCGGCATCCCGCCGACGAACATATACGAGCGGAGCTCCCCGAGCAGCATGTCGTGTACGGTTGCCGCCTGTCTGCAGGGCCGCCCCAGAACGACCTCGGCGGCGAGGTCCTTGCCCGTGGCGAGCAGAAACTCCGCAAAGGACATGGGCTGCATCGTCAGAAACTGAACCCGGCCGACGGGAAAGGAGATCCTGCCCATGGCGAACTCGAGCAGCGAGCCGGCGGCGATGACGTGAAGGTCCGGACACTCTTCGTAAAAATACCTGAGGGCCATGAGTGCCCGGGGGGCACTTTGAATCTCGTCGAGGAATAGCAGGTCCCTGCCGGGCACGATGCGCCGATTCAGAAGGAGTTCGAGTTCGGAGAGGACCCGCGAGGCGGCCAGGTCGCCGTCGAAGATCCGATGCCAGTCGGTGCGTTTCTCTAAATCCACATGGTGCACCCGGCCCTCGAAGTGGGTCCTCCCGAAATCGAGGACGGTCCACGTCTTCCCCACCTGGCGTGCGCCCCTCAGAACCAGGGGCTTCCGTCGTGCCTGTTCTTTCCAATGAGCAAGCTCTGCGGTGAGGAAACGCTTCAATGCACACCTCACGTGAGGCAAGGGCCTGGAGCGTATTCAGGCAGGATATCTCAAAAATACAAGGGTATTTTGTAACAAGTCATTCCATTTTGCAAGGCTTTTCTTTGAGAAACCGGGCAGAAGTGGAGGGACTTTGCAGAGAACGATTGCTGGCTTTATCATCCCCCTCTGCCCGGGGCGCGGATCTGGCTGGACGGCAGGGACACGGGGAAGAGTGCGCTGGAGACCTTCGCGGCCGTGGCCGAGGGGAAGCGCACGGTGGAGGTCAGGCACGAGGGGCGGGCGGGCAAGGCGGAAATCACCGGCGGGGACGGGGAGGCCAAGACCGTGACGGTCGCGCTCAAGGAGGCGCCCGCCCCGGTCGCGCCCGCTCCGGCGCCTGCCGCCCCCAAGCCTGCCCCCGCCCGCCTCCGGGGCCGCGGCCCGGGGGTCCGGGGCGACCGAGGGGATGGTGCTGATCTCCGGGGTCACGTTCTGGATGGGCTGCGTGCCCGGGGACGACGAGTGCGACAGCGACATGAAGCCCCGGCACCAGGTGACGGTGAGTTCCTTCTGGATGGATACCCACGAGGTGACCCAGGCGCGCTACAAGGGGGAGATGGGTAGGAATCCCAGCCGTTTCAAAGGGTGCGCCGATTGCCCGGTGGAGAGCATTACCTGGCACGAAGCCCGGGACAACTGCGCCAGGGTGGGCAAGCGCCTCCCCACCGAGGCGGAGTGGGAGTTCGCGGCTCGAGGGGGCAAGGAAGGGGAGGTGCGGCACGGCCCGCTGGAGGCCGTCGCCTGGTACTCGGGCAATTCGGGGGACAAAACGAATCCGGTGGGCCGGAACCAGCCCAACGGGTACGGGCTTTACGACATGCTGGGCAACGTGTCTGAGTGGTGCTCGGACTGGTATGATGAGGGCTACTACGGCAAGAGCCCTTCCAGGGATCCGGCCGGCCCGGGGAGCGGTCGCGCCGCGAAAAGCGTAGCCAAGGGTTTTGTTTGATCTTTGCCCTTTTCTTCTCCTGCGCCGGCAATCAGGAAATCTCAAAATTCCCTGGACAAATACAAAACAATACCTTACATTCATGCCACCAATATAAAGTTCGATTCTCTTCCGCAGCACCCGCAGGACATCATGTTGGACCGCTGGCACGCGGGCCCTGATCGCTGACCCCCGGTCTCAGTACCGGTCGCCGTACTTCTTCTTCACCGCCTTGAAGGCGTCCTGTGCGATGTCCCAGGTGCGCTGGGCATCGGCCTCGTCGTGCGCGGTCGAGATGAAGTGGTTGTGGTAGTCGAGGAAGTAGGCGCCTCGCTGCACGCACTCCGAGATCCAGTCCGCATGGAGCCCCTCGTGGAGCGCGGCCGGGCCCTGGGTCAGGGCCGGCGTTTCCTGGTTCGTGATCCTGAGGAACGGCATCGAGGGAAGCCCGGAGACCTTGAGGTCGTAGCCGTAGTCCTTGGCGATCGCCACGAGCCCGTCCATGATTTTCTTGCCGTTCTCCAGCATGATCTTGGGCGCGTTGATCCTTTTCAACTCCCGCAGGGTCGCCAGCGCGGCGGCCATGGGGGCCGCGTTGAAGAACTGGGTGCCCGTGAAGAAGACGCTCGTCATCGCATCCCGGAGCGCGTCGGTTCCCACGAGGGCCGAGATCGGGTATCCGTTCGCCAGGGCCTTTCCGAAGCAGACCATGTCCGGCTTGAACCCGAAGTACTCGTTCGAACCCGCCAGATCCGCCCGGAACCCGGCCCGCACGTCGTCCACGATCAGGACGATGCCCTTCTTTCTGCAGAGGGCCTCCACCTTCTGCCAGAATCCCTCGGCTGGCATCTCGTTATCGACCACGATCGGGTGGTGATAGGGGGAGGAGATGATGCAGGCGACCTCGCCGTCGTTCTCTTCCACCGCCCTTTCCAACTGCCCGTAATCGTTCCAGGTGACCTGGATGACGTGGGCCGTGTCCTCTTCGATCGTGCCCGCGCTGCCGGCGGCCTGCATCCACGGGGAGGAGCCGTGATAGAAGCCGTGGAAAACGACGACCTTCTTGCGGCCCGTCGCGGCCCTGGCCACCATGACGGACAGGTTGGTGGGGTCGGCGCCGTTCTTGGCAAAGAAGGCCCAGTCCGCGATGGAGACCATGTCGACGAGTTCCTCGGCCAGGTCCACCATCACGGGCGCAGCGAGCGAAACCGTGTTCCCCTTCGCGTACTGCTCCCGGGCCGCCTGATCCACGGCCGGGTGGTTGTAACCCAGGATCATCGGGCCGTAGGCGCACACGTAGTCCACGTACTCGTTGCCGTCCACGTCCCAGAACCGCGATCCCTCGGACCGGGAGAAGTAGACCGGGTTTCCGCGGGCCGGAACGGAAACGCTGTAGTGGCCGTACACCCCGCCTTCCGGGCACAGGGGAGACCCCGGGATCACCTTTTTCGCCCGCTCGAGCAACTCCCGCGATTTTGTCTGGTCAAAGATCCTCATCTCGTTCCCTCCCGCGCTTGTTTCGCATGCGTGAAGCGGCTCCCGAACAGAGAATAGGGGAACCCGGGTTCCAAGTCAAAGACCGGAAAGATCCGGCCGTTTCCTGAGGCGGATCGGACGGCGCGAAGCGTCCGTGCCATTCTCTACATGTAGAGCGATTCGATGATCTTCTCGATCCGGCGGTTCGACATGAAGCGCATCAGGAACAGGAGCAGCTTGTACTTTGGCTCGATGAAGTACTTGGGCTTGAGCGTCCTGGCATCGACCAGCCTTGCGACCAGTTCGCCGATCACCTCGGGCCCCTGGGAGCCCAGCTCGCTCTTCTTCATCGTCTCCACGCTCTTCATGGAGGCCTCGTAATAGGCCGAGCCCGGCTTGAGCGCGGCCGCCCGGACGCGGTTCGCCGTGAAGTCGGTCTTCATGTCCCCCGGGTTGATGCTCGCCGCCTGGATGCCGAAGGGCCTTCCCTCGAGCCGGAGCGTCTCGACCAGGCCGTCCACCGCCTTCTTGCTCATGCTGTAAAATCCCTGATACGGGATGCCCGGAACCTGGGCCGCCAGGGAGCTCACGGTGAGGATCTTGCCGCCTCCCTGCCTCCGCATGACGGGAAGCACCTCGCGGATCATGCGGTGGGTGCCGAAGAAGTTCACCTCGAACTGCAGCTTGGCCTCCTCGACCGTGGAATCCTCGATGCTTCCCTCGAAGGCGAAGCCCGCGCAGTTGACCAGCACGTCGATCCGCTTCGCCTCGTCCAGGATCCGTGCGTAGAAGGCCTCCACCGAACGCTGGTCCGTGATGTCGCAGGGGATGAGCGTGTACGGAAGGTCCTTCCAGGCCGGGTCCATTTCGATCCCGTACACCGTGCCGTAGACCCGGTGCCCTCGCTGGCTCAGCCTCTCGACGCACGCCTTGCCCATGCCGGATGTCGCACCCGTAACCGCAATCACCTTGCTCACGATTCTTCCCCCCGATTCTCTCCCATGGACAATGGTCCGGTTACGAAATACGTTTGCATTAGACGGAAACCCTGTAGACAAGCTTCTCCTTGACTCCCGTGATGACGTTGACGTAGCCGGCGAGCATCTCGTTTACACGCTGGTTGCCCGTATCCACGAGGAGCGGCTCTCCGTTGAGAGCGAAAAGCTTGGCCCGGGTCGCGACCACGATGATGTTGTCCCTGCCGACCCGCTCGATGACCCGGTCGCTGATCTGCTGGTTTCCCCTGCCGAAGAGGTAGCCCTGGCCGCCGATGACGCTCACCACGATCCGGGCGGCCGGCGCCGCCTCGATCACCTCCAGCAGCCGGCCTTCGTTCGCATCGCCGGCCAGGAGCGACTTGTTCAGGACCACATCCACGCCCAGCAGGGTATTGGGCAGGCCGAGCACCCGCATGATCTCCCGGGTGGTCGTGCCCGGTCCGATGATGTAGGCGCAGTCCGACACCATCCTGGCCGCTACCTCCAGCGCGATGGCCCTCGCGGCGGCGTCTTCGTCTCCCGTTCTTCCGGCCTTGACCGACTGGACCAGCCTTCTCTCGAAGGGCACCCGCAGAAACCCGTAGAGCCGGGCGCTCACCCTCTGCTCCCGGAAGGCGTCTTCGTCGATGTCCATGACCTCGGCCTCCCGGGTCTCTGCGGCCCTTCCCTGCAGGAAGAGCCTCGCAAGCTCGCCCGCATTCCGGGGGTTGGTCCCGAAAACGGCCGAGTGCATCTTCACCCCGGCCGGAATGCCGAGCGCAGGGAGCCGGTCGCCGATCGCGTTGCAGACGTTCCGGGCCGTGCCGTCGCCGCCGACAAAGAGCAGGAGGTCCACGCCCGCCGCCAGCATCTCCCGGGCCGCCCGCTCGGTGTCCTCCGCGGTCGTTCGCCCCGGCGTGATGGCGCCGAGCACGGTCGTCTCGAAACCGGAGGGCAAGAGCACGCCCTCGCCCATCTCCCCGGGGTAGGTGAAGAAATGGAGGTCCTCTTTCAGGCCGGCAAGCCTCTCCAGGGCCTGGGCCGCCCTCCGGGGAGCCTCCGGCAGGGCGCCGATCCGGATCGCCCTCTCGAGGATCCGGGCCCCGTCGGTCCCTTTCAAGCCCACCTTGCCGCCCATTCCTGCGATCGGATTGACGATCAGGCCTGCCTTCTTCTTCATGCCGTTAGAGGTGCGCCTCCTATTGCCCGCCCGCCTTCATCCCCTTGTACTTCTTGTACGTGAACATGCACTTGTCGTGCAGCAGCATCGCGCTCTCGTCGACCTTGCCGGTGATCCCCCGGTGCGGCGCCCGCTTGACCTTCTCCGGATCCTCGTGGGCCTCTTTCGAGATCTGCCTCATCACGGCCGCCCACTCGTCGATATCCTCCCTGGAGTGGGACTCGGTCGGTTCCGGGGTGAAAGGCTCCGGGATCACATGGGGGTGATGGCTCAGCCAGTAGGCCTGAAGCCCGAAGTCGGTCATGCGTCGTTCCACGTCCTCGGAGGTGACCCCGGTCTCTGCGGCGAGCCTCTCCCAGCTGTACCGGATCTGGTCGAGCCTCCGCTTGCCCTCGCCGTAGGACTCCGTGATTCCGGGGATCGCGAGCAGGAGGGCTTCGAGATAGTTGTTGTTCAGAACCGCGACCTCGGCCACCTCTCTCAACCCTTCCGCACCCAGGCTCATGATCCAGGCATAGGTCCTCAGGATCACCTGCGCGTTTCCGTAGAAATCCCGCACCTTCCCGATGCTCTCGGGCCGGTCGTAATCGAGGGTGTAGCGCTTCCCCTCCTTCTTCAGGACCGGCACGGGCAGGAACTTCGCGAGGTGGCCCCGTACGGCAAGGGCGCCGCAGCCCGGCCCCATTCCGCCGTGGGGGGACGAGAAGGTCTTGTGCAGGTTGAAGTGGCACATGTCGAACCCCGCGTCCGCGGCCCGGGCCTTTCCGAGCACGCCGTTGGCGTTGGCCTGGTCCGTGAAGCAGAGCCCGCCGGCCCGGTGAACCATGTCGACGAACTTGTCGATCCTGGGGTTGTACAGGCCGATGTCCTCCGGGTTGGTGATGAACAGGGCTGCGGTCCGGTCGGACAGGGAGGCCTTCAAGGCCTCGATGTCGGGGTAGCCCTCCTTGTCCGGCATCAGGGTGATCACCTCGTAGCCGACCGTGGCCGGGCAGGCGGCGTCCACCGGGTGAGAGAAAATGGTGGTGATCACCTGGTCCCGCCTCCGTCCCTCGCCCCTGGCCTCGTGATAGGCCCTGACGATCGAGGCGGCCGTGTAGACCGCCTGGCCTCCGCTCGTTGGCTGGAAGGAGATCTCGTCCATGCCCGAGATCTCCCGGAGAAAGTTGCGCGTCCTGTAGAGGATCTCCAGAATCCCCTGGGCGGTCGACTCGTCCTGGTACGGATGCATTTCGGTCATCTGGGGCATGGCGCACAGCTGCTCGTTCACCTTGGGGCTGTATTTCATCGTACAGGTTCCCACCCCGATGTC
>CAYLMK010000021.1:0-95515 GCA_964384945.1 uncultured Thermodesulfobacteriota bacterium
TAGACGGTGAGGCTCACGGGTGGTTTGACGTTGCCGGGTGGAGCATCGTCCAGGCATCCAAGAAAGAGCGGGAGGGCCTGAAGTCGGCCGGGTTCTTCATGCAAGACGAGCAAGAGGAGGGCTGACCGATGGCGATCATCGTAAAGAGGCGGGGGCGATGGGTCCTAGACTTTTACGACAACCACAGCATCCGGCGATGGCACACTATGCCGAAGGGCAGCACGAAGCGAAAAGCAGCGGACAAGATGCGCGAGCTGGAGGACCAGGTGCGCCGGGGAGTCTATGTGCCGGGCAGGGAGATTCCCGTATTCGGGCAGGTTGCGAAAGACTGGCTTGCATACAAAAAGCTGAATCTGCGGGAATCCACCTATGAGGTATGGGCCGGATACGTCAAGAACCACTATGAGGAAATCAACGACCTACGGGTCAACAGGATCGTGCCGGCCATCGTCGAGAAGTACATCGTCAAACGACAAACCGAGGGGATGCACCTTGCGACCCTGCAACACGTCCTCATGGTCTTTGGGCAGATCATGCAGTATGCGGTCAGGCACAGGTATACGGACCACAACCCGGTGCGGGATGCAGCAAGGCCACGGAGGACGGGACGGGAACCGACGCCCCTCAAGATTCTCACGCCGTCAGAGATTCGAAGGCTACTGGATGCGGAGACGAACCAGAAGTACAACACCATCTATCATGTGGCGATCGCTACCGGAGCCCGACAGGGCGAGATCCTCGCGTTGAAATGGGGTGACCTGGACCTCAAGGCCGGCCAAATTCACATTCAGCGCAGTACGAAGAGGGGCAAGTTTTACCCTCCGAAGACCCCAACATCGGTAAGGCGGGTTGACATCGGCCCCGCCCTCATTGGTGCCCTAAGACGATGGAAGCTGGCTTGCCCGAGGAGTGACCTGGGCCTTGTGTTCCCAAACGAGGTGGGCGATCCGATCGACCACAACAACCTCATGCAGAGGTATTTCCTGCCGGCCTTGGAGGCGGCGGGCTTGCCGAGGATGAGGTTTCACGACCTTCGGCACACAAATGCCAGCATTCGCCTCGAGGGGGGCCAGAACATCAAGTACATCTCCGTCCAGCTCGGACACGCAAACCCCACGATCACCCTGAACACTTACTCCCATCTCATAAGGGCAAGCGACCCCGAGGCAGCGGGCAGGCTGGAACAGGCCATCTTTTCGGGAACCGGTAGCAAAATGGTAGCAGATGGGGCTTCAGAGAAAGAAAAAAGGGCTACGGAATCGACCGTAACCCTTTGATTTTGTTATTGGAGCGGGCAACGGGACTCGAACCCGTGACAGCCAGCTTGGGAAGCTGGAACTCTACCAACTGAGTTATGCCCGCTCACAAGTAAGCGGCGATCCTTCGTACGTCTGTTTATCGTTCCTACTTGATCTCTTCCCGGTTGTCAAGCGGAGAGGGACCGGGGCGCCTATTGCGTGGCGACCGCCCTGAGAAGGTCCAGTTCTTCCAGGATCTTTCCGCAACCCAGGGCAACGCAGGACAGAGGGTCTTCCGCCACGATCACAGGCAGCCCGGTTTCTTCGCGGAGCAGGGCGTCGATGTTCTTGAGAAGCGCCCCTCCGCCCGCCAGGACGATTCCTTTGTCGATAATGTCCGCCGACAATTCCGGCGGCGTGCGCTCCAAGGTCATCCTGACCGCTTCGACGATGGAGTTGATCGGGTCGCCCAAGGCCTTTCGGATCTCATCCGAGCTGATTTCGATGGTCTTCGGAATTCCGGCAACGAGGTCGCGGCCCTTGACGGGCATGGACTCATCATCACCGGCCGGACTTGCGGATCCGATGGTGATCTTGATCAATTCCGCCGTGCGCTCTCCGATGAGCAGATTGTATTTTCTCTTCAAGTGCTGAATGATGGCCTCATCCATCTTGTCTCCGGCCACCCGTATGGACGTGCTGTAAACAATCCCGGCCAGGCTGATGATCGCCACCTCGGTCGTTCCCCCTCCGATGTCCACGATCATGTTGCCGGAGGGTTCCGTGATCGGCAGGCCGGCTCCGATCGCCGCGGCGATCGGCTCTTCCACCAGGTAGACCTCCCGGGCGCCCGCCGAGGCGGCGGACTCCCGGACGGCGCGCTTTTCCACCTGCGTGATGCCGAAAGGAACCGCCACGATGATCCGGGGCCGGACAAAGGCCTTCCGGTTGTGGACCTTGCGTATGAAGTAACTGAGCATCGACTCGGTCACTTCGAAATCGGAGATCACCCCGTCCTTGAGCGGGCGAATGGCCACGATGTTGCCCGGCGTGCGCCCCAGCATCTCCTTGGCTTCCTTGCCCACGGCCAGCACGCGGTTGGTGTTACGGCTGCCTTTGTGCACGGCCACCACCGAGGGCTCACAACACACGATGCCCTTGCCGCGGACGTAAACCAGCGTGTTGGCCGTGCCGAGGTCGATCGAAAGATCGTTCGAGAAAAGACCGTAAAGATAATTGATCACGTCGACGATCCTCTTCAAGTAACCATTCAAGTTTTTCGGATATCATACGGAAATACAATGGGCAACGCAACTGGACAATCGGACTGTTTTTCGATAGCCTTGAGTCCGAGCGCGGGCTTGAGGAGGTTCGGAAGATGCGGCGTCTCTGGATTGCACTGCTTCTTGCCGGTCTTACGGTGAGCTGCGCGAGCGCAAGGACGCTTCCCAAGGACCGGGCCCGTACCCCCGGCATGACCCTGCCTTCCCCCCCGACTTGTTACATCGAACAGGGCATCGCATCGTGGTACGGAACCGAGTTTCATCAGAAACCCACCGCGACCGGCGAGGAATACGACATGTACGCCATGACGGCCGCTCACAAGACCCTGCCTCTCGGGGCATGGGTCCAGGTGACCGACCTGGACAGCAGGCGCTCCGTGCGCGTGCGAATCAACGATCGGGGCCCTTTTGTCAAGGACCGGATCATCGATCTTTCTTACAGGGCCGCACAAGAGCTGGGAATTGTCGATAAAGGTACGGCTCAGGTGGAAGTGCTCTGCTCCTTCTCGGAGGCCATGCTCAGGGACCGACTCGGTTACTGGGTGCAGACAGGGGCATACCAGGACCCCCGCCGCGCGCGGGAGCTGGCGGTTCGCCTGAAGAAAGACTACCCGAACGTCCGGGTTTTCTCATCCGATGCCTACCATCATGTCCGAATCGGTCCGTTCCCTTCCGAGCCGGAGGCCAACCGAATCAAGGACCTTCTTCTGGGAGGCGGCCAGAAGGCCTTCGTGGTTCGAGACCTGCTCTCCCTGTCCTCCGACTGACTCGAGATGCGATCCGGAGGCTTCTGCGGCACACGGCCGCCTCGGGATCACTTCGCTCAGGCGAACCGGGACCCCGTCGCTCCGCACGAGGAGGCACGGCCCTCGCCACGACCGCCCCGGACGGAGCCGACAGGCGACAGAACACGCCCGGCCCCTGCAAAGCCGCACGCGGGACAGGTCTGCGGCGAGTCCAGGCCGCCCGGAGATCGAAACAGCCTCTCGAACCTTGTCCTGCATTTCGGGCACTCGTATTCGTAGATGGGCACGGTTTTGCCTTTCTGTGCACGAGCCTTCCATTTCGTTCCGCGGACGGCCAGAACGCCGGCCTAGCGATTACCGCCTCCCAGCAAATCCAGCAGCCTCGCCTTCATTCTTTGCCTCTGCTCCTCCGGGATTTCCACCCCCGGGAACCGCTGACACAGTCCAACGAGGTCCTTCAGGCCCCTGTACTTCTCCGAGCATTGCTCACAGGCTTCCAGGTGGGCCCGAAGAGTATCGCAGAAGGAAGATTCTCCCTCCTCCAGCATGAGATACATCTTCCTGACAATCTTCGAACACGACTCCTTTCTTGCATTCATCCGCCTTGCATTCATCCGCCTTGCCTCCCCCTTCCGGCTGACGATCCCCGCCGGGTCCTCTGCCCGGCACAGACCGACGCCATTGATAAGACACGCGGAATGTCGCCTCCTTTATGAGATTCTCCAAGGAGAAAGGTTACGGCCCTTCTCTCCGTTGTACTTCCCCCTTCTTCAGTCCCAGACGTCGTTTCACGATCTCCTGCAGCATGAGTCGGGCCCGGTGCAGCCTCACCTTCACCGTGGCTTCCGTGATCCCCAGCATCTCGCTGACCTCCTGGGTGGAGAATCCCTCGAAATCGCGAAGGTTGATGACCATCTTGTACATTTGCGGCATCGAAGCGACGCCCTGAACCAGAACCCGCCGGAACTCCTCGTCCAGAAGGAGTTTTTCCGGATTCGAAATCCAAGAGGCCGCTCCGATCGATTCCTCCGAGGGATACGGAAATCCCTGCCGACCTGCCGTGCAGATTTCGTTTCCCTCGATCCCGGCTCTTTGCAAAGGCCGCATTCTGCGCTTCTTCTTCAAACATGCGCTGACCGCTATCCTGAATATCCAGTTCTTGAGCGAAGCCTCCCCGCGAAACCCGTCCAGATACCGAAACACGGCCAACAGGGTGTCCTGGACCCCCTCTTCCGCATCCTGCGCGTTCCCGCACATGCGGGTGAGGAACCCCAGGAGGGGCCCCGAGTATTCGTGGAAAATCCGGTCAAACGCCTTCGGGTCCCCCTTCCTGAATCGCTCGACGAGATTCATATCGCGCTCGGACGCACCGCGCCCGCCCTTCGCCACGCTCTCGCTGTGCCCCATCGGGCCATACCGCCTGTCTGCGGCCCGCTTAACCCTCCCAACTCCTTTCCGTTTCAAAGCCCTCGCGGCCATGGGATTCCTCTTGACATCCGGTTGGGGAACCTTTAGTTTAGCTTCCGATTTCCAGGGGATTTCCAGTGCTTCAACCGCCCGTCGAATCCCGCGGTCGTTCCAAGTGTCCGACAATACATGCTTTTTCTGATAAGCACGGTTTCCGGGCAACGCTCACAGAGGGACGGCGATGACCAAGAAGAAACTTGGAAACAAGTTCGTTTGCTACCAGTGCGGCTGCAAGTTCTATGATTTGAGTCAGCCCAGGCCCATCTGTCCGAAATGCGGCGCCGACCAGAGCAATGCCCCTGCAAGGGAAACATCCTCAACCCCGAAGCCCGGGATCAGTGCCGCGACCGTTTCACGTGGGCGAGGTCGCAGGCGGAGGGACGACGAAGAGTCCCTCGAGCCTGTGGCGCCCTTTTCCGAAGACGATATCGAGCCCGTTTCACCGCTCGAAGACGGTCTTTCGATGATCGACGACGATGAATTCATGGACGATACCACGGAAGACTTCTCGGAAGAAGACTGAGATCGATCGCCAGGACATCCCATCCCTGTGAAAGCCAGACCCCTCCTGCTCCTGCACATCTGTTGCGGGCCTTGCTCCACCCACGTCATCGACCTTCTCCGGAACACATATCACCCTATCGGGTTCTTTTACAACCCCAATCTTTATCCGAGAGAAGAATACGCAAGGAGGCTCGAGGCAGTCGTCCAGGTCTCCCGACGGTACGCGACGGGTCTGTGGGTTCCTCCGTTCCAGCAAGAAACCTGGATGCGTATCGTGCACGGCCTTGAAAACGAACCGGAGGGGGGCAGGCGCTGCAGTATCTGCATTGGCCACCGACTGGAAGTGACTGCGCGCACGGCAAAAGCCGCATCCATTCCGGTCATGGCTACGACCCTGACTGTCGGACCAAGAAAAAACAGTAAACAAATAAATAGGTTAGGAACGGAGTGGGCCGAATCCTACGGTATCGTTTTTGTTGAGGCCGATTTCAAGAAGCAGGACGGTTTCCTGAAGAGTGTGCAAATAAGCAAGTCCCTTGGTATCTATCGGCAGGCTTACTGCGGCTGTTGCTTCAGCATGCCTGAACGCTGAGGGGCTCGGGCAGGTCTTCTCTGGGGCGGGCAAGAAGCAGGTCCCAAGGGACCAAACTCAGCTTGCGAGGATCTGATCCCGGGTAAAGAGGGAGTCGAGCACCAGGGACGATGCCTCGACAGCCTCCCTTCCCCCCTCCTGGCGGTCCACAAGAGCAAAGACATGGCTCACCACGAACCCGGCCTCCCTGGCGTGCCGCACGCCTTCGAGTAGGGTTCCGCCCGTGGTCAGCACATCCTCCACAATGACGACCCGGCTGCCGGGCGCTATGTTCTTCAGACCTTCGATCCACCTTTCCGTGCCATGCCCCTTCGGCTCCTTCCGAATGATGAAGGCGGGGATCGGTCTTCCCTCCAGATGGCTCACAAGGGAAACGGCCGTTACGATCGGATCGGCCCCCAGGGTGACGCCCCCGATCCCCCCCGGGACTTCCCCCGTCGCCAGGATCCTTTGGAACAGCAGCTTGCCGACCAGATACCCACCCTCCGCGTCCAGGGTCGTCTGCTTTCCGTCCACATAGAAGTCGCTCCACCGTCCGGACCGCAGCTGGAACCTGCCCCTCTCCACCGACTTCTCCCTCAGGATCTGAAGAAGCCGCTCTCTGAGAATCTCATCTCTTTCCATGCCGTCCGCCCCTTGCCGCCCGAACGAGTCGCCGAGCCCGGGTTCCTTACGAATGTTGTTCCTCAGGGCCGAAGACCCGGCCGAAGATCCGGTCCACCTCTCTTGTGTAACGGTCGACGCGGAATGTGTCCCGGATCTCTTCCTCTCCCAGGATTTCAACGATCCGGGAGTCCCGCAGTACGAGAGAGAACAGATCCCCCTTTCCTTCCCACGAATTCATGGCGTGACCCTGCACGAGGCCGTAGGCCTCCTCGCGGGACATCCCCTTCTGCGTGAGACGAAGGAGCAACTCCTGAGAAAAGAACAGGCCTCCGGTCAGGTCCAGATTGGCCCTCATCCGGACCGGATCCACCTGGAGGTTCTTCAGGAGTCTCGTCATTCTGTCGAGCATGAAGTCGACGAGGATCGTGCTGTCCGGGGCGATCACCCTTTCCACGGAGGAGTGGCTGATGTCTCTCTCGTGCCAGAGAGGGATGTTTTCCAGGGCGGCAAGCGCATAGGAACGCACCAGACGGGCCAGTCCGCACAGGTTCTCCGACCCGATCGGGTTTCTCTTGTGCGGCATCGCGGAAGACCCCTTCTGTCCCTGTCCGAAGAACTCCGCAGCCTCGCGCACCTCGGTCCTCTGCAGGTGACGAATCTCCATGGCGAACTTCTCGAGAGAGGAGGCCAGAATCGCCAGGGCACCGAAAAACTCGGCATGCCGATCTCTCTGCACGATCTGCGTCGATACGCGGGCCGGCTCGAGGCCCAGCTTCCCGCAAACGTAGGTCTCAATCTCGGGAGGAAGCGTGGCATAGGTGCCGACAGCGCCCGAGAGCTTCCCTACGGCGATCGTTTCCCTGGCCCGAAGCAATCGCTTCCGGCTGCGCCGAACCTCTTCGTACCAGACGGCCATCTTCAGCCCGAAGGTGATCGGCTCCGCGTGTACGCCGTGGGTGCGGCCGATCATCAACGTGTGCTTGTGTTCCAGGGCCTTGCGCTTGATCTCCGCCAGGAGCCGGTCCACTCCCTCCAGAAGCAGGTCGGCCGCATCGCGGAGTTGAACGGCCAGCCCCGTGTCCAGCACGTCCGAAGAAGTCATCCCCATGTGAAGGAACCGCGCGTCTTCGCCGATCGTCTCCCCGACCGCGCTCAGGAAGGCGATCACATCGTGCTGCGTGATCTCCTCCAGCTCTTCCATCCGCTTGACGGAGTATGTGCCCCGCTGAATCGCCTGCAACGATTCCGCCGGAATCCGCCCGAGTTCCGCATAGGCCTCGCAAGCCAGTTTTTCGATGCGGAGCCAGATCTCGTATTTGTTATGGAGCGTCCAGATTCGCTCCATTTCCGGTCGGCTGTAACGAGGTATCATCGGAACTTCGACTCCTGCGGCGGGCGGAAAATGTACACGGCTAGAAGTCCAGGCTGGTCGACGCGAGCGCGTCCCGGTCGATGTCCCCCAGGACGGTCAGCCCGAGGTACTCGGTACGAAACAGGTCCTCGGAGATGGCTCGGACGTCGGCCGCGTTCACCCGATCGATCTCCTCGATCACGTCGTCGAGGTCCAGCTGTCTTCCGAAGTAGATCTCGTTCATGGCCAGCTTGCTCATTCGGCTTCCGGTGCTCTCGGTGCTCAGGAGGAGATTGCCCTTCAACTGTTCCTTGGCGATCCTGAGTTCCTCCTCCGAAACATCCTCCTCCTTGAGTCGGGTGAAGTTCTCGGCGATCAATTCGATAACGTCGGTGACCGCCTCCCTGCCCGTTCCCACGTACACCCCCAACATGCCGGCATCCAGGTAGGAGGCCTGAAAGGAATACACCGAGTAGGCGAGGCCTCGCTTCTCCCTGATTTCCTGGAAGAGTCGCGAACACATCCCCCCTCCCAGCAAGGTGTTCAATACATGGTATCCATACCTCTGCGGGTGGGAATAGGGGTATCCCAGGGTTCCGAGGCAGATATGCGCCTGCCCCAGATCCTTGACGTGAACGTGCAGCCCACGGTGCGGGCTCGGTTTTTCCAACACGAGATCCCCCGCCCCGTTGGCAGAAAAATCCAGGGCCTTTTCCGCGATCCTCACCACGTTCCCATGGTCGAGCCTTCCCGACACGGCCAGCAGGACCCGCTCCGGATCCCGCAGGAGCCGCGTGTAATCGACCAGGCTCTGCCGGTCCAGACGATCGATCACCTCCTTGGTCCCCAGGGTGGACCTGCCCAGCGGATGCCCCCGCCAGTAGGCACCCGCATACAGATCGTGAACCAGCTCTTCGGGCGAATCGTGCACCATCTTGATTTCTTGAAGAATCACCTGTCTCTCGCGCTCGATCTCCTGTTCCGGCAGATTGGAACGGAGGAAGATATCGGCGAGCAGTTCCATGAGCAGAGGCAGGTGCGAATGCAGCGCCCTGGCATGGAGGCAGATGAACTCCTTTCCCGTGAAGGCGTTGAGCGATCCGCCCACCGATTCGATTTCTCTCGAGATATCCAGAGCCGTGCGGGTCTCCGTACCCTTGAACAGCAGGTGCTCCACAAAATGCGTAATCCCGTTCCATTCGGAGGGCTCGCTACGGGATCCGCGAAGGATCCAGATGCCCGCAGATACGGAGATGGCGTGTGGGATGCTTTCCGTAACAACCCGGACACCGTTTTGCAGCCGACTGGAACGGTTCATAGGCCTCTTGGTCTCCTCCCGAAAAGGGCACTCCGCGGGCTTGCACCGTACGACTTCGAAAACGCCCTTCCCGCACTCCTCCGCACGCAGGAACTACTTACGCAGACCCAGTTGCTCGATCAGGTTCCTGTAGCGGTTCACGTCTTCTCGCCGCAGGTAGTCCAGCAACCTTCGGCGCAGGCTGACAAGCTGCAGAAGGCCCCGGCGAGAATGATGGTCCTTCTTGTGCTTCTTGAAGTGCTCGGTAAGGTTGGCGATTCGCTCGGTAAGCAATGCGACTTGCACCTCGGGAGACCCGGTATCGGCTTCGTGCCGCCTGTACTTCTGCAAGACCTCCTGCGTTTTCGCTGACTCAATGCTCATGTGCTCCTCCTGAACGTTCGATGAAAACCATCAAAGCCGGTGCAGCGACGACCCTGAACCGCTCCTCGGCCCTCCGCTTTTCTCGGGGCCGCTAGGCAGCGCGAAGCAAAACCCGGATCGGCTGCAGAAAGATCCCCAGGGCGTCGCTTCTCGCCTCTGCGATTGCGGCAAGCTCTCCCTGGATCAACAGCCGAAACATCTCTCCGACACGCCCCCGGAGGGCCTCCGGGGAGTGCAGATCGGCATCCCGCAGGGGACTGCCGTGAAGCACCTTCTTCTCGCTCTGCCCCACGACCTCGTACGCGTCCAAGTGGTCCAGTACGCGGGCGGGTGGAAGCAGAACCTGTTCCTGACCTTTTCTCTCGATGATCGCCTCCAGCCCTTCCAGAGAAAGAGCCTCCTCGATCCGGAAGCGTCCGCAACGAAGCCTCCGGAGAGAGCAAAGACACGCACCGCAGCCAAGCCGCTTTCCCATCCCATGGACGACGGAACGCACATAGGTGCCTCGGCTGCAGGTCAGCTCGAACTCCACAACATCCTCGTTTCTTGCCAGCATACGAAAGGCCTCGATGAAGGTCTTCCGAGGAGCCGTCTCCACGGCCAGGCCTTTCCTCGCGTATGCGTAGAGCGGTCGCCCTTTGTGTTTGATGGCCGAGAACACCGGCGGATCCAGGTACTGCAATCCCTCCAGTTCCGCAAATGCACGGGACAAACGCTCACCGGTCAATGAGGGGACATCGTTTCGTTCGACGACCTTGCCTGTACAATCCCACGTGTCCGTCACCCAGCCCAGTCGAAAGCTTCCCTCGTACTTCTTCGGTTCCAGCCGCATGTAAGGCACAAGCTTTGTCGCCTCCCCCAGGCAGACCACGAGCAGGCCCGTGGCCAGAGGGTCGAGCGTCCCCGTATGGCCGATTCGCAGGGGGGCGAGCAGAGCCCGCAGCCTTCGAACCGCATCGAGCGACGTGATGCCTGCAGGTTTGTCGACCAGAACCACACCCGAAGCGTGCCGCAGGGAACCATCCTCCAAGAGCGCGTTTCCCCTCTGTTCGTCACCCGTTGCCGAAGAGGCCGGCCGCGGGCGGCCTGGTTTTGACGGGTGGAAGACGTTTCATCCTTGAGAATCATGGAGCTTTCGAAGGAGACTCTCAATGTGCTCCGCCTGTTCCAGCGAATGATCGAAGAAGAACCGGATTTCCGGAACATAGCGCATCTGCAGGTGTCGCCCCACTTCCCTCTTGATCACACCCCTTGCGCTCTCCAACCCTTCGCGCACATCTTTCTGCCGTCGCTCATCCCCCAGCACACTGTAGTACACATTGGCATACCGAAGATCTTTCGACAGCTTGGCGTCGGTAAAGGTGACCCCACGAATCCGAGGGTCTTTTACAACGCGAAGCACGGCCCGGGTGATCTCTTCCAAGACCTGACCGCCCACTCTCGCCGATCTCCGGGAACTCGTCATCGCATTTCCCGTTTCGCCCCATGGAATCCCATTTCACCGCCGCGTGCACAGAAGGCGAAGGCACTCTAGAGGTTGATGATCTCGACCGTCTCCGAAAGGATCTCCGCGGCCGCCAACCCCTCGACGAAATCCAGAATCTTGTCAAGGGCCCCGTTCACATACCGCTGGTCCGATCCTACCATGGCGCAACCAATCACGGCGCGTGTGTAGACATCCTGCTTGTCGACCTCGGCAACGGTTACGTTGAAGCGGGACCGGGTCCTTTCGATGATCTTCTTGACCACACTCCTCTTTCCCTTCAACGACGTGCTGCCCGGAATCCAGATCTCAAGTTTGATCACACCCAGCACCATCGGGGGATTCCTCAAGGCGATCGACCCTTCGCGGAACCCGGGCGGCCCCTCCTCACGCAGAAGGCCTCTCCGTTCCGCGTTTGACAACCTGCTCCAGCGTATACGATTCGATCACGTCTCCCGCCTTCACGTCGTTGTAATTCTCCATGCGGATTCCGCACTCGTATCCCGCCAGGACCTCCTTCACGTCCTCCTTGAAGCGCCGCAGGCTGGCGATTCTTCCTTCATGCACGACCACATTGTCCCGAAGCAATCGGACCCTGGCGTTTCTCTCCATCTTCCCATCCAGGATGTAGCTTCCGGCGATGGTCCCTACACGCTGCATATTGAAGGTCTCCCGGATCTCCGCATGCCCCAGCAGGACCTCCTTGTAGACCGGTTTGAGCATCCCGGTGATGGCGTCTTCCACATCCGAAACCGCATCGTAGATTACCGTGTAGAAGCGAATGTCGACCTTCTCCTGTTCCGCAAGGCTCATCGCTTTGGGCTCCGCCCGGACGTTGAACCCGAGGATCAAGGCATTCGATGCGGAGGCAAGCATGACATCGGATTCCGTAACCCCCCCGACACCGCTGTGCAGGACCTTGATTCTGACCTCCTCGTTGCTCAGTCTCTCAAGCGACTCCGCCAACGCCTCGACGGAACCCTGGACGTCCGCCTTCAGGATCAGGTTGAGTTCCTCGATCTCGTCCTGACGTATCTTTTCGTAGAGGTCCTCCAGAGACATCTTGGCCTGGGAAGCGACGCCCGCTTGTCGGCTCTTTTCCATCCGCAAGGCGCTGAGCATCTTCGCCTTCCTCTCATCCTGCACGACGAAGAAGGGGTCGCCCGCCTCCGGCAAGCCGGAGCATCCGAGAACCTCGACCGGAATCGATGGCCCTGCCTCGGCGACCCGCTCACCGCGGTCATCGATGAGGGCCCTGACCTTGCCATGGTGCAGGCCCGTGACGAACGGATCCCCCACACGAAGGGTCCCGTCCTGGACAAGCACCGTCGCGACGGTTCCGAGCGTCCGGTCGAGCCGTGCCTCGACGATCAGCCCCTTGGCCTCCCGCGTCGGGTCGCACTTCAGTTCCTGCATCTCGGCCTGAAGCAGGATGAGTTCCAGAAGTTCTTGGATGCCGATGCCTTCCTTTGCGGAAATCCTCGCAAAAAGCGTCTCCCCCCCCCACTCCTCCGGAATGAGACCGTACTCCGTCAGCCCTTGCTTGACCTTGTCCGGGTTCGCGTTCGGCAGGTCGATCTTGTTGACCGCAACAATGATCGGGACCTTCGCCGCCTTCGCGTGGTCGATGGCCTCGACGGTCTGCGGCATGACGCCGTCGTCGGCGGCAACCACCAGGACGACAATGTCCGTGACCATGGCGCCGCGAGCCCGCATCTTGGTGAATGCCTCGTGACCCGGCGTGTCCAGGAAAACGATTGTCTTGTCCCCCACGCTCACCTTGTATGCACCGATGTGCTGCGTGATCCCGCCCGCCTCCTTCTCCATGACGTTCGTCTTGCGGATGGTGTCCAGCAAGCGGGTCTTGCCGTGGTTGACGTGCCCCATAATGGTCACGACAGGCGGCCGCGGAAACGTTCCCTCGGGCCGCGCAGACTCGGGGGACAAGAGCTGGGACTCCTCCTGAACCGTGCTCTCCACCTCGTAATCATATTCGTGCGCAATCAGGCCCGCCGTATCGAAATCGATCGCCTGATTGATGTTGGCCACGATCTGGTTTTCCATGAGCTTCCGGATGACCTCGGAGGCCTTCACGCTGAGTCGTTTCGCAAGCTCTCCGACCGTGATCGATTCCCCCATCCTCACCTTTCGCTTGATCGCCTTCGGGACCGTGATGACGGGCTTCAGAGGCACCCGCTTCGGGGGACGCTTCTCCCGCCGCACATCCAGCCTTTTCTTGGGGGCCTCGCCCTCCTCCTCCCAATCGGTCGCAAAGTCCCGCTTTCTCTTGACCTTGTACTCGACGACCTTCTTCCCCGGCAGGGCACGCTTCTTCTTTCCGGCCCTTTCCTCCGCGGTATCCTCATCCTCGAGGATCCTCTTGTCCACGGGCTGGACCGCCTTCGGGGCTTTCGGCGGCGGTTTGGAAATCCCTTCCACGATCTCGGCTGGCGCCGCCCTTTCCGCTCGAACCGGCTCGATCCGCGCCGGCCCTGAGGGCTCCTGCAGCCGGGCTGCGCCCGCCGATTCCGCAGGCACCTCCGCCGGCCCTTCGGCCACCTCCGGCATCGCCTCCCCCGGGGAGGCGATCACGCCGCGATCCTCCGGTTCCCCGGCAGGCGCCTCCGGAGCCGCCTCGCCCTCCGGCCAGACCGCACCCGGCGCCGCCTCGGGCGCCTCTTCCGCTTCGGGGGCGGGTTCCCCGGCAACCTTCCGCAGCGCCGCTTCTTCCACCGCCTCGACAGGCTCCGGCGCCTCGGCCGCCTTCTTCCGCCTTCGAATGATACCGGGCTTTATTCTGACTTCGTCTACCTTGACTTCCCGAGCCTGGGAAACCTCCAACCGAATCCTCTCCACGTCCGCATCGGAGAGCGTGCTCATGTGATTCTTCACATCGACGTTCAAGGCCCTGAGCTTGTCGACCAGTTCGGCATTCTCCATGCCGAGTTCTTTGGCCAGTTGATAGACTCTTATCTTGGCCATCCGGAACCACCCCCTCCGAGCTGCTCTTGAACGCTCTTCTTCAAGGAAAAAACATCAACCCGCACGTCCCTGCGGAAACGAAACGAGATTCGTCGCTTCTTGGCGGCTCGATCGAAGCAGGCCTCTCGCTTGCACAAATAGCCGCCCCTGCCCGCCGCCCGCTGGGCAGGGTCGAAACGCATCTGCCCTTCCTCATCCAGAACAAACCGCAGCAATTCGGATTTGTGTACCTTGCGGCCGCAGCCCATGCAACTCCTCTGCGCTTTATCCCTCTTGCCCATGAGAAAACCTTCCCTCAACGGTTCCAGCGACCCTCCCTCCCCCCCCCCCAGGGGCAGGGGAGCGGATCCGGATCCGCAAGCTCAGGAGAGCACGGAGGAATGCGGGGGGCCTCCTTCTTCCTCTTCCGGCCGTTCCCCTGCGGGACCCGCCGAGGAGCCCTCCTCCCGGACCGGATCCCCGGCCTCGGCCTTCGGCAGGGTGTCTGTGCCCGGTTTCTCAGCCTCCGCGGCGGAAACGGCCTTCTCCGGAGCCTCCCCGCCCGCGCCCCCGGCTCCCTCCGCGCCCTTCGCGGCGCCGGACTCCAGGTACTCGTATGCGAGATCTTTGAGTTTCTGCGCCTTCTTGAGCCCTATCTGCGTCGCCTGCGCAATGTTCTCCGCATCCCACTCACGGATATCCTCGACGGAGTAGATTCCCGCATTGATCAGGCTCCGGGCGATCACATCCCCCACACCGGGAAGATCCTCGAGTTTTGCCTTGGCCGCCTGGAAGGACTGCTCCGCGTCCGTCTCTCCGCGGATTTCGATCTTCCATCCGAGCAGCTTCGAGGCAAGCCTCACATTCTGCCCTTTCTTGCCGATCGCGAGCGATAGCTGGCCGTCGGGAACGATCACTTCGATGGCATGTTCCCTCTCGTCGATGATCACCTTCGAAATCTCGGCGGGCGCCAGCGCATTGCACACATACGTGGCGATATCGTTGGAATACGGCACGATATCGATCTTCTCCCCGCGAAGCTCGTAGACAATCGCCTGGACCCGGGCCCCCTTCATCCCGACGCAGGCGCCCACCGGGTCGACGTCGATGTCTCGCGAATACACCGCAATCTTCGCCCTTCCTCCGGGTTCACGCGCCGCCCCCTTGATCTCGACGATCCCGTCATAGATCTCCGGCACCTCCAGTTCGAAGAGCTTGATGAGCATCTCCGGCCGCGCGCGGGAAAGTTTGATCAGCGGCCCCTTGGCATTCTTGTCCACGTCGTAGATGTAAGCCCGGATTCGATCTCCGATACGATAATTCTCACGGGGAATCTGCTCCTTGAAAGGAAGCACCGCCTCCGCCCTGCCCAGGTTGACGAGCATGTCGCCCTTCTCAAAGCGCTGCACCGTGCCGTGGACCAGTTCTCCCTTCTGGTCCTTGTAAAGATCGTACACCATCTCTCTTTCCGCATCCCGCACCTTCTGCATAATCACCTGTTTGGCGGTCTGCGCGGCAATCCGGCCAAAGCTCTCCGTCGGAACCTTCTGCCCCAGGCTGTCACCGAGCTCAACCTCGGGGTCTGTCTTCCTCGCCTCTTCGAGCGAGATCTCCGCGTCCGGGTTGGTCACAACCTCTACAACCGTTTTGAACTCGAACAACTCCACCTCGCCTACGTCCGGATTGTATTGCGCCTCCAGATCCCGTTGGGGACCGAATTTCTTCTTGGCGGCGCTGAGCATGGCGGCCTGCAGGGCATCGATCAGAATCCCCTTGTCGATTCCCTTGTCTTTGCCTACCTGCTCAATGATTCGATCGAGCTCCGAGGGCATAGGAAAAACCTCCTCTCATCCAGGGAAACAAATTGCCGGCTTGTCGTTTTTCCTCTCCCTGAGAGAATCGTTCCGTCTCCCGTTCGTCCAGCCTTTCGCTTCGCTTCCCATTCCGCGACGTTCGACTTCAGCCCGTGCGGCCGGAATCGAGTCGCGCTTGTTCGATCTCATCCAGGCGAAACGCAAACCGATCTCCTTCGGTCGATTCCAACTCCAGCACCCCCCGTTCACACCGCAGGATCCGGCCCTTGAAATTCCTCCTGCCGTCCAGGGGCTCTCTTGTCTTGACCCGCACCTTCTCCCCGCAAAACCGCTGAAAATCGATCTCTCTCTTCAACACGCGGTCCAGCCCCGGCGAGGAGACCTCCAACACGTACCGATGGGGCACGATCTCTTCCACCTCGATCACGTCTTCGATCTGGCGGCTGATGAGCGCACAGTCATTGATATTCACCCCGCCCGGCTTGTCGATGAAGACTCGAAGCACCCAGCGGCCCGCCTCCAGACGGTAGGTCACGTCAACCAGATCCATCCGGTTACGCAGAAGAATCGGGCCCACCAGGGCCTCTACGCTCCTCTCGACCGACTTGCGATTCATCCCGGTCCTTCGCCACGGCGCGGGCCACCCCCCAGACGCGAGGCACCGCTTCTGCTCATGCGGCGACGCCCCGGCCCCACACAAAAAAAGCGGGCGGTGCCCACTTTCCCAGAGGCAGATAATCAGTTTATTTTATAAAGGGTTGAGAGAAAAAAATCAAGTGAGGATTTTCTTCCACTCGGAAACCGCCTTCCGTCTGTGGAGGGAGAGGTTATTCTTCACCCTTCTCCTCTTCCCTTCTCCCCGGACCGTCGGCCGGCTCGGCCTCGGAGAAAGTAAACACCTTCTCTCCATCCTGAATAAGCCCGAACTCTTCTCTTGCGACCTTTTCGACATACTCCGGGCTGTTCCGCAGCAGGCTGACCTCCTTTTCCAGGGCCTGATTGCGGAGGAGAAGCACCCGGTTCTCCGCCTCCAGTCGCTTCAGGGACCCCCTGCGCTTGAAAAGCTCCATCGCCCCCTGCGGCCCGGCAACGGCACTCCAGAGGAAGACGCAGGACAGCCCGACCGCCAGGCTCCAGAATACGTATTCGCCCCGCGGGGCTCTCACCCCGGACTTTTTCAGGACCCTCTCGATATGAAGGATGAGGACCCCAAACCACCGTTGCATCAACCCGCTGAGAGCGGAGCGGCTTTCCTCTTCCTCCGGCATCGTTTCCATTCTTCGGCTTCCTCCTCGGGGCCCCCCGGGGTCCTTCCGTCAGGGCCGTTCGGGCCGACCGGCAGGCCCGCTGCCGTCCTCTTGCAGAAAACTCCCCGGGTCTGCAAGAAATCTCTCTTCCGGAACCCGCTCCTCCTGCCCGGAGCTCAGATTCCGGAGCACGAAAAGGCCTTGATTCAGCTCATCGGGCAGAAGAAGGACGGCCTGCTTTGCACGCAGCCGTGCCCCTTCGCGAAGGGCGCCTTTGAGCTTCCTCTCATTCAGAACCAGGTCCGCGCAGAAACCTCGACGGCGCAGATGCTGAACCGTTCGAAACGCTCTTCCCCTCTCCTGGGGGGAGTACGGGATCAGAAAGAAATCGACCCCTCGGGAGAGACTGGGCAGCAACCTTTTCTCATGAAGGATCTCCTGGATCACGACATCGCCGAATCCAAGGCCTACGGACGCAAGAGGCCCGGCGTCGAAAAGCTCGAAGAGATTGTCGTAGCGACCCCCGCCGAAGACGGCTCGAAATCTCCCTTCCCGGTCGAAACATTCGAATACGATTCCGGTGTAGTAGGGCAAGCCTCGAACGATGGAGGGAGCGAATTCGCAGTAGTCCAGGATGCCGTAGGCCTCCAGGTAGCCGAAGAGCCTGTGGAGGTCTTCCACGGACCGCGTGGGAAGGCCCTTTCTTTCAAGCAGCGCACGGAACGGGTCAATCGATCTTTCCTCCAGAAGGAAGAAAAGTTCCTGAATCGCGGCCCCCGGCATCCCCTGTTCCTCCAGGAGTCTCCGCAGGGTGTCGTCCGATTCCTTTCCCCGTTTGTCGATGACCCCGAACACCGCCGCCCGCCGCTCTTGCGGAACGGCCAAGCCCTCCAGCACGGCCCCCAGCAATCCGCGATGGCTGATTCTCACCACCACATCCCCGGCCGAGAGCCCAAGGCCCTCCAGGGCGAGAAGGGCCACCGCCAGCAGTTCCGCCTCCGCCGTCACCTCCTCGACCCCGACGATGTCCAGATTCCACTGGTAGTGCTCCCGCTTCCTTCCTTTTGCCATGCGCTCATAACGAAAACACTGTGCGATCGAGAACCACTTCAACGGTTTGGGCAGGGCGGCGCCTCTTGCGGCAACCATCCTCGCAAAGGTGGGCGTCATCTCGGGGCGCAAAGAAACGCGACGGCCCCCCTTGTCGGTGAAGTTGAACAGTTGGCCGATGATCTCCTCGCCCGATTTCAGGACGAAAAGCTCCTCCTGTTCGACGACCGAGCTGTTGTATTCCTCGAAGCCGCAGCGCGTCGCGCTCTCACGCCAGCAGGAGAAGAGCCAATTCTGGATCCGCATCTGCTCCGGATAGAAGTCCCGCATGCCCCTCGGCGCCGATCCTTGCATCTTTCTCCGTCCCCATCAAGCCAAATCAAGCATGACGCCCGTCCGCAACCTCTGCTTGCCCGGCCTCTTCGGGAGCCCTCCTCTGGACCTCATAAAGCTTCATGTACTTGACCAGAACATAGAGGGACGAGTACAGACTGACGGCGAACCCGTAGAAGCCGTCCCTCCATCCGTTCTGAACGATGTAGCTCTTGATGAAATAGGCTGCAGGCCGAATCAGGAAGAGGCTCGGCACATGCCAGGGCCGGACGATCCTGCCCTCTTCCCTGAGACGTCTTGCATCCAGGGAGGTGTACAGGTTGAATTTCCGGAAGTAGTGTTCGATGTCGTCATAGCTGTAATGCACGATGTCGTTGCGGAGGGTTTCCGTTTTTCCGTCCAGGACAAGACGTTCATGCACCAGCCGGTCCCACCGGGCCCGCGTTTTGTCGAACAGCCGGACCTGATACATGGGATACCACCCGCAGCCCCGAATCCATTTTCCGCCGAAGTAAGACCTCGTTGCCGCGTAATACCCATCCGCGCCGTTCTCGCGCGACAACACCTCCTCGATCTCCTCTCGCAGCGCACCCGAGATCACCTCGTCCGGGTCCACCTTGAGGATCCATCGATTCCGTGCCCGTTCGTTTCCCAGGTTTCGGTTGTAAGCAAAGCCCTTGGAGATGTCCCCCCGCTCAATCCTCTCCGTGTATTTTCTCACAAGCGTAAGCGTTCGGTCCGTGGAACCCGTGTCCACGACCACGATCTCGTCGACCCATCGGATCGATGAAAAACACCGATCGATGTTTCTCTCTTCGTTCTTCGTCAACACAACGGCGGAGATCTTTTTCACGAAAGATCCTGTCCTGTTCCGAAACCGCAGAACGGGAGTCGCCTGCCCTCCCGAGGAGAACGACGCAACCGGGGGACTCCTTGCCGCGGAAACCGTAACAGGAAGAAAGAATCCCTGTCAACTTCCCGCGCGGCATCTCCCTGTCCGGCTTGACTTCCATTCGCCGGGTCCGATAAAAGAGGCGACTTGACACTCCACCGCGCGCAGGACTGCATGAAGAGACGGAACGAAAGGCCTTCCCGACCCCAACCCCCCGAGCCCTTCCGGATCCTCTTCCTTTGCACCCTATCGGCCGCTTTCTACGGGCTGGCTTCCCCGAGACCCAACGTTTCCTTCCTCTGCTGGGTGGTTCTGCTTCCCCTGCTCGAGGCGCTGGAGGGCCTCCGGCCCCGTCGCGGTTTCTTGGTGGGATGGTTGTGCGGCGCGATGATCCACCTGGTCTGCTTCTATTGGGTCGTGGGGACCGTTCAGCGTTACAGCAACCTGGATCTCTCCCTGAGCCTGCTCGCCTGGATTCTCTTCGCCGTCTATTCGGGAGTCGCCTTCGGGCTCCTGGCAGCGCTCCACCTTTCCATCGGGAAAGGGCCTCTCCCCTCCGTCGTCTTCCTTCCCGCGTGCTATGTCGCCATGGAGTTTGCTTTCCCTTTTATCTTCCCCTGGCATCTGGGCGCAGCGCTGTACCGCGTGCTGCCGGTCATTCAGATCGCCGACCTGACGGGGGTCTACGGGATCTCTGCGGGGGCCGTCGCCGTCAACGTTGCCCTGTGGGAGCTGCTTCGTTTCCTCCGCCACAGGAAGGCCTTTCCCCTGACCTCGTTCCTGACGGCAACGGTCCTGATGGCCTTCACGCTCCTTTACGGTTTCTGGCGGATGGATTCCGTAAGAAAGATCCAGGAAACAGCTCCCGACTTGAACGTGGGGATCGTACAGGCCGACGTCCGCATCGAGGAAAAACGCTCGCCGCTTCACCTGGATCAGGCCTGGCGTCGGTACCGGCGCCTTTCGCAGCAGGTCGTGACGGGCGGGGCTCAGCTTGTGGTCTGGCCGGAGTCCGCCGTTCCTTTCGCCTACCGGCCGGAGGCCGGAGAGTATTCCTCCAGCGGCTTGCTTCGGGCCTTGGTCCGCTCCCTGGAGCGACCGCTGCTCTTTGGCTCATGGGCCATGGAGCCGGACGGCGCCCGGAACCGAGCCTACCTGCTGGGGGCCGACGGAACGCTCGAAGGCTATTACGACAAGGTCCAACTCCTGGCCTTCGGGGAATACATGCCCCTTTCCGACCGGATTCCTCAACTCAAAGGACTCGTCCAGGGTGTGGGGGATTTTCGACCGGGGTCGGAGACCAGGCCCCTGTGCCGGCAGGACGCCTGTTTCGGCGTCCTGATCTGCTTCGAGGCCATCCTGAAGCCCATTTCGAGGGAGTTCATCCAAAAGGGCGCGGAATTTCTCGTAAACATCACGAACGATGCCTGGTTCGGCGACACGAGCTGCCCCGAACAGCACCTCATGCTCTCCACCCTCCGTGCGGTTGAGAACCGCGTCTGGCTGGTAAGGGCCGCCAACACGGGGATCAGCGCCTTCGTGGACCCGGTGGGCCGCATCCTTCATCGAACCGCGGTTTTCGAACAGGCCACCCGCGTGTGCACGATCGACCGGATGCGGTCTTCCTCCCTCTACACCGCCTGGGGGGACTGGTTTCCCTTCGCCTGTCTGGCCCTGCTCGCCCTTGCAGCAGCAGCCCGATTCCTTCGGCGGCCGACCGGACGAGCGGGGTCTTGACTTCCTGTTGCCTCTCGGACCCCGGCGTCCAGGACGCCCGCCGCTCATTCACGGGCCCCTGTCTGCCCGGGGGCCAGGCACTTCTCGAATTCGCCGGCAAGGCATTCAGCCGCCTCTTTCTCGCGGTTCCAGAAAAAGTGATCCGCCCCGGCAAGGGTCTTCCAGGCGATTCGATCCGGCAGGTGAAAGCCGAGCGCTCCTTTTCCTTCGGCGGGACAGAACGGATCCCGGTCGCCCGAGACAACGAAGAGCGGCACCCTCAGCTCTTTCAGAAACGCAAAGGAGTACATGGCCAAGGGAGGCGCCACGGCCCCCATGCAACGCACACGAGGATCCTTCAAGGCGGCACGGAGGCCCACCCACGCGCCGAAGGAATATCCGAGAACCCCAAGCCCCAGGCCCCGCACCTCGGCCCTTTGGTCGAGCCAGTCCAAGACAGCCGAGACGTCCCCGGCCTCCCCCTCACCCTCTTCGTACCTGCCTCCGCTGCGGCCCACTCCGCGAAAGTTGAATGCAACCGCTGCATAGCCGCGCTCCACGAACGTATCAAAGAGGGCCCAGACCACATTGTTGTCCATCGACCCGCCGAATTGCGGATGAGGATGGCAGATGATCACGCCGGGGGCCCTCGCCCCGGCCTCGGCGATTCCGAAGGCGGCCTCGAGCCGGATCTCGCCCGCCGGGATCCTCACATCCTGCCGCCGGGACTTCATCCTTCGTTTCCCCCCTTCTCCCCGCAACACGCGAGCCGTTCCTTGCCCCGAGCGAACCCTCAACCTGAAACGGCCTCCTACCATATCCCTTCTCCGGGTGGCAAGCGCCGGCTGCGGCTCGAAAGCTCCTCGCCGGGCTCCAAGATTGACAGAATCCGGTTTGCAGCGGATCATCGTCTTGGAAGCCCGTCACCGCTTCGGTGCAGCCGTTGCTGGCGGCCGCGGCCCGACGAAAGGAACGCCTTATGCACGTGCAGAGAGTCTTTTCCGTCGGCGACCTTCTTCTTCATCTGCCCCCTCCGACGGAGATGGAGGCTGCGTGGATCGGGCAAGAGGAGGTGATCCACCAGCTCCTGGCCGCCTGGATGGTCCTGCATGAGACGGACCTGCCCCTGAATCCCCGCCTCGTAGGAAAGCCGGGGATGGGAAAGACGACCTGCGCCTATGCCGCAGGCCTACGGACCGAAAGGCCGATCTATCTGTTTCAGGCCACGGTGGACACGAGACCCGAGGACCTGATCGTGATGCCCGTCCTGGGCCCGAGGCAGGAGATTCGGTACATGGGTTCGAGCATCGTGGCCGCCGCGGTCAACGGCGGCGTCTGCATTCTCGACGAGGGCAACCGAATGAACGAAAAATCATGGGCGTCCCTCGCCCCCCTCCTCGACCATCGGCGTTACCTGGAAAGCATGGTCACCGGCATCAAGATCCCGGCTCACCCGGAATTCCGGTTTGTCACGACGATGAACGAAGATGCCTCCACATATGATCTGCCGGAATACATTCATTCCCGTCTTCAGCCCCAAATCCACATCGACTTTCCGGAAGAGGACGAGGAGCGCGCCATCCTGACGGCGAACATCCCCTTTGCGGACGAGCAGATCCTTTCGTATGTACTCACCTTTCTGGCCCGTGCCCATCAAGCGGACGAGAGGTACACCGTCCGGGATGGAATCAACATCGTGCGGTACGCGATGAAGCTCCTCAAACAGAAAGAGGCAACCGCCGGCGGGGCGTTCGAGAAAGCCCTTCGCCTGATCCTCGGCGACGAGGCATTGCCGTATGCCGACCTTTGAGCCCTGGACCCTTTCGAGCGGGAACCTCTCCTGCCTGCCCGTCTGCCATTACCGGCTCGAGTTCGCGGAACTGGTGCGGGCTCAATTCAGGCGGGACCCTCCGGACTGCCTCGCCCTCGAACTGCCCTCCCACCTGGCCGAGGCCTATCGCCTGGCCGTCACCCGGCTTCCGGAGATTTCCATCCTTCTTTTCGAGAACGCGTCGGGGGATACCGTCTACTTGCCCGTCGAACCGGTGGATCCGTTCGCAGAGGCCGCCCGGTCCGCCATGGAGTCCGGCATCCCCGTGCACCTCGTGGACATCAACCTGGAGGAAGCCTACCCGCCCTTCCACGATCCGGTTCCGGACGCCTACTCCATGCTCAGGATCGGTCCCCGACTCTACTACGAAGCCTTTCAAACCCTCTGGCGCAAGCGCGCCGCGGATCACCCCCTGGACCTGCGCAGAGAGCAGGGCATGGCCCTGCGCCTTCGGGAACTCTGCGCGGTCCACCGCAAGGTGCTCTTTGTCTGTGGAATGATCCACGCGGAAGGCGTGATCGGAAGGCTAAACAAGCCGCAGGCCACCCCGCTTCATTCCGTCCACGCACCGCCCCTGCAGGTCTTCCATCTCCACCCCTCATGCCTCGACGAAGTCATGGCGACTTTTCCCCTGCTCAGCGCCCTTTACGAAGCAAGAAGAAAAGGTCTGCCGCCCGAACCCCGAAGGGACCGTTTCACCCTGCGGCGGAGTTTCCAAATCGCATCCCGCCCGTTTGCGCTTTTGGAGAAGGAGCAGACTGTTTACGACGAGCGGGCCGCTCTCCAGGGATCACTCGCATGGATCGCCCGCCGTGCGGGTTCTCCGGAGGAGGCCGGCGCCTTTCCAGGGCCCATCGACAGGAACCGTGCCCTCTTCCTTCTTCTCGAAGAGGCCGGTCGGCACTACCGAGAGGAGACGGGAGAGCGGATCCGGGGATGGCAGAAAAGGATCTTTTGGAGATTTGTCCGCAACTACGCGTTCCTCCAGGGGCTGCTGCTCCCAGAATTCTATCACCTTCTCGTGGGCGCTCGTTCGAGCGTGGACGACAATTTTTGTTACAGCCTTTGGCGCCTGGGCGGTTTCTATCCGTGGCAGGGAGAATCGGCGCAGGTGCCCACCTTGCGCGTGAGGGGAGAGGAGGTCTGGCTGGGGACCCGCCGCATCCCCGTGCGCAGATGGCTGCCGAGGAAGAAGCAGCGGCCGCATCGTGTTCTTCGCCGTCACCGCAAGCGGGAGAAGCACCCGGGAGAGTGGCTCGAAAGCTTCGACGGAACCACCCTTTGCTCCTATCCGCCCGAAGACCTCGTCGTGGAGGATACCGGGCGCTTCCTGAGGGACCCGTGGAACCATATTCTCCTGGACGAACAATGCCGGCCCGAGCCTTTCACCACGTCCCTGTTCGACGGCATCGACATCCGGGAGACGATCCGCAGACGGTCGGAGAAGCGGATTTATGTGAAAAACCGCGGAGTCTCCCGGGGGGTGGCCGGAGCGGTCGTTGTGATCTTCGACGAGGACGAAAGGGACGAACGATACCCCTACCGGATGACCTGGCTGGGCGAACACGAGCAGGAATCCGACATGGCCTTCTATGCGACTCTTCCGGAGGGCAACATCGTCGGACCCGGCATTTGTCGATGCGAGTACGGCGGATTCCTGATGACCTATCCCCCGCGCAGGCTCTACGATGTCTGGCGCGATCCGGACTACCGTTTCCTCTCGTCCAAGTCCGAGGTGCTTCTCGCGGCGGCCCTGGATTACAGCCTGGAGAGGCAGGTCGTCTATGTGGCCTCCCGTCCGCCGAGGTCCGCCATGCGAACCCTTGCCGAGAGGCTCCGGCGCCAGATCGTCTACATCCCGCAGGGCGCGCTCTCGCCGTCACGCCTGAAAAAGATACGCGTCTTTCACATCCTGAGCGGGTACGACAAACGGGAGGCGGCAAAGGACTATATTCTCTGAGGGTCCCGCCTTCCTACTTCTGCGCCTGTTGCTTCTCGTACTCGGCTACGATCGCCTTGTGGACGTTGGGCGGCACGATGTCGTAGTGATCGAATTCCATCGTGTAGGAGCCCTCTCCGCCGGTCATCGACTTCAGGCCGGCCTGGTAGTTCTGTATCTCCCCCAGCGGAATGAGGGCCTGGACCACCGCAAGATTGCCCTCGGTGCTGCTCGACAGGATCCGCCCGCGTTTTCCGTTCAGATCCCCCATCACGTCGCCCATGTTTGCCTGCGGAACAACCACCTCCAGCTTGACGATCGGCTCCAGGAGAACCGGGTTGCATTGCAGGAAGGCCTTCTTGAAGGCCTCGCGGCCCGCAATCTGGAAGGCGATGTCCTTGGAGTCCACCGGATGGGTCTTCCCGTCCACAAGGCTGACGCGCACATCCACGACCGGATAGCCTGCGATCACCCCCTCCGCCATCTTGTTCTGAATCCCTTTGTCCACCGAGGGGCGGAAGGATTGGTCGATCACGCCGCCGAAAATCTTGTCCACGAACTCGTACCCGCCTCCCCGTTCCAGCGGTTCCAGATCAATGAAGACCCTTGCAAACTGTCCGGCACCTCCGGTCTGCTTCTTGTGCGTGTACTCCACGTACTTCACCGCCTTGGTGATCGTCTCCTTGTAGGGAATCTTCGGGGGGGCCGTCTCCACCTCGACCTTGCGTCTCCGCTTCAACCTTTTCAGCAGCAGCGAGAGATGCAGATCCGACATTCCGCTCAGAACCAGATCGCCGGTCTGTGCGTCCGCCTGCACGGCAACCGTTCGGTCATCCGCCACCAGTTCCTTGAGCGCCGTGCTGATTTTCTGTTCGTCCCCTCGGCTCTTCGGCCGGACCGCGAGGGAACACATCGGCGTAGGAAACTGGATTTTCGGCAGAACCACCTTCGTCTTGTCGTCCGTCAGCGTGTCCCCGGCCAGGATGTCCTCCACCTTTGCCACGGCCACAATATCCCCGCAGACGCCTTCGTCGACCGGACTTTGCTCTTTTCCGCACACCTTCAGCAAGTTCCCGATCCGCTCGCTCTTGCCGGTCCGGCGGTTCACGAAGGAGGTATTGGAGGCAAGACGGCCGGAAAGGATGCGAAGGTACGAAATCCGGGTCACGAATTCGTCGGCAACGGTTCGATAGACGAAGCCCACGAAGCCGTTTTCCGGGTCCAGGACAATCTCCTCCTCGCCCATCCGCCCCTTGCGCGCAAGGGCGGTCGGGCTCGGGGCGAAGTCCGCAAGAAAACCCAGCATCTCCTCCACCCCCACCTGCGGCTCGCCGGCGACAGCCAGCACGGGGAAGAGCACCCTCTGCAGCATCGCTTTGGTAAAGGTGGATCGGAAGACCTCGTCGGATATTCTCTCTCCTTCGAGGTACTTCTCCATCAGTTCGTCGTCGGCCTCCACCACGGCCTCACTCAGGGTCTCGTTCCGGGAGGAGACTTCTTCCGGAGCGTCGCTCGCGGGTTCGATCACGGAGAACACCCGGGTGAAAGAGCCGGCCGAACCGTCCGGCAGAAAGGCCGGTATGCAGCGGTCGCCGAAATGCTCCTGAATCTCAGCGAGGGTCTTGCCGTAGTCCACGTTCTCCGCATCGAGCCTCGTAACGGCAACGCAGCACGGCAGACCCAGTTTTCCCGCCTCCTGCCAGATCCTCCGCGTGTTCACCTTGACCCCGCTCGTGGCATCCACGCAGACCATGGCGCACTCCACGGCGCGAAGCGCGGTGAGCATGTCGCCCACACAATCCGACGAGCCGGGGACATCGAGGAGATTGAACAAGGTATCCTTGTAAGAAAAGGAGATTGTGGAACAAGCGAAGGACTTCCCCGCCTCTCTCTCGTCCGGGTCAAAATCACTGACCGTGTTGCCTTCTTTGATCGTCCCCATTCGTGTCAGCACGCCCGCCTTGTACAAGCAGGCTTCGACGAGCGTGGTCTTGCCGGCTCCCTCGTGACCGACAATGGCAATGTTGCGGATTTTGGAGGTCGGTGTTCGCGCCATGGGTAAACCTCTTCGCAGGGGGTTTGCAGGAGCCTCTTGCGGCCCAACAGAGCACGGAATCTGATGAAGGATAACTTTTTACTAGTAACATACCCGGTCCGCCGTGTAAAGCCCGGGCTCGACGCCCGAGCCCGCGATCCGCAACATGAAACAGGAAAGGCGGATTCGAACGCAACCCGCTCAGGGCGAGCCGGCAGGAGAGTCCGCGGGCGATTCCTCCCCACCCAGCAAGGGGACGAAGCGAACCGGCAACACCGAGCGCTTCGAGACCGAGCCGTCCTGTGCCTTCTCGATCAACACGAGACTCTGGACCTGGAGCCTCTCGCCCACGGGTATGCACATCCGGCCGCCCGGCTTCAGTTGCCGCACCAGCGGCGCAGGGATGTCTCGCGCGGCGGCCGTCACGATAATGGCATCAAACGGCGCATGCTCTTTCCACCCCAGGGTTCCGTCGCCGCACCTCACCGCAACGTTCCCGTACCCGAGGGCCTTCAGTCGCGCGCCCGCCTCCTCCGCCAGGGCCGGATGGATTTCAACGGTGAAGACCCGGCTCGCCAGACGCGAGAGAACCGCAGCCTGATAGCCCGATCCGGTGCCGATCTCAAGCACCCGATCGGCGGGGTTCACCCGCAGCAGCTCGGTCATGAGGGCCACGATGTAGGGCTGCGAGATGGTCTGTCCGGATCCGATCGGAAGGGGGTGGTCCGCATAGGCATCCGCCCGGAGCCTCCGCGGAACGAAGCAGTGCCTGGGCACATCCCGCATCGCGTCCAGGACCTGTCCGTCCCGGATCCCCCGGGCCCGGATCTGTTCCAGGACCATCTTCTCCCGTTCTTCCGCATACTGCCCGGGGGCACACTCCGCCGCCTCCCCGGCGGACAGCGCCTCTGTCTCCGCAAGGGAAAGAGCCAGGAGGAGAGAGATGCAACAGGCCCACATGGTTCCACCATCGCGATCGGCACCGGACGCGTCGGCGATGTCGGGAGACGCCTGCGGCCTATCCTTGGCACCCGGCCCTTCTCATGCCGGCAGACGGGGAAACGCGCTCTGTCCCGCATAGACGGCCTGGGCGCCCAGTTCCTCCTCGATACGAAGCAACTGGTTGTATTTCGAAAGTCGATCGCTCCGCGATGCCGACCCTGTCTTGATCTGCCCCGCATTGGTTGCGACCACCACGTCAGCGATGGAAGCGTCCTCGGTCTCTCCGCTCCTGTGTGACACCACCGCGGTGAACCCGGCCCTCTGCGCCATGGCGATCGCATCCAAGGTCTCGGTCACCGTACCGATCTGATTGAGCTTGATCAGGATCGAGTTGCAGATCCCTTCTCGGATTCCCCGGGCCAGCCGATTCGTGTTCGTCACGAACAGGTCGTCTCCGACGATCTGGATCTTGTCGCCCATCCTCTGGGTCATCTCTTTCCACCCCTGCCAGTCGTCCTCGGCCAGACCGTCCTCGATGCTCAGGATCGGGTATTCCCGGACCAGTCTCTCGTAATAATCCACCATCTGCTTCGCCGTGAGGGATGCCCCCTCGGCCTTCAACTCGTATCGCTTCTTCTTGGCATTGTAGAATTCGCTGGCGGCCGGATCGAGTCCCAGGAAGATGTCCTTGCCGGCCCTGTATCCCGCCTTCTTGATCGCCTCCATCATGACGGAGAGAGCCTCTTCGTTGCTTCCCAGGTTGGGCGCAAATCCGCCTTCGTCCCCCACCGCCGTGGCATATCCCTTGTTGTGCAAGACCTCTTTCAACCGGTGAAACACCTCAACCCCCATCCGCAGGGCCTCTCGAAAGGTTTCCGCCCGCACGGGGAGAATCAAGAATTCCTGGAGATCCACGTTGTTGTCCGCATGCTTGCCGCCGTTCAACAAGTTCATCATGGGCACCGGAAGCAGTTTCGCGTTGACCCCCCCCAGGTACCGGTAGAGCGGAAGCTCCGTACATTGCGCCGCCGCCTTGGCAACCGCCAGCGAGACACCGAGGATCGCGTTCGCCCCGAGGCTGCTCTTGTTTTCACTCCCATCCAGAGCGATCATCCGCTGGTCGATCCAGACCTGATCGGACCCTCGCGCGCCCAGAAGCGCGGGGGCAATCTTTTCGTTGACGTTCGAGACCGCTTTTTCAACCCCCTTGCCCAGGTAGCGCTTCATGTCGCCGTCCCGCAGTTCGACCGCTTCGTGTTCCCCCGTGGAAGCTCCGGAAGGTACGGCCGCCCTGCCCAGTGCGCCGCACTCCAGCACCACATCGACCTCCACGGTGGGATTTCCGCGCGAATCCAGAATCTCCCTGGCGGCAATGGACTCGATACGATCCATGGTCGGTCTCCTCCCCTTTGCGGTTGGGCCTCTACGGCCTGATTTCCAGCGACAGCACCTCTCCGGTCCGGTAGACTTCGACGCGCACGCTCTTGGAGGCGTCCCTGCCCTCGAGGGCGTTGCGGACATCGTCGGTCTTCTTGATCGACTTCTTGTCGAGACGCACAAGGATGTCCCCCCTCTTCAAACCCGCCCTCTCCGCCGGACTGTCCCTGTCGATCTCGGTGACGATCACCCCTGTCTTCTTCCGGTATCGGAAGTACCGGGCAATCTGGGGCGAGAGTTCCTGGGTCGAGAACCCGTAGACCCGCCCGGGGCGCATTGCCTGAGGGGAGGAGCCCAGATCGACGAGGACCCCCTTCTCGGCCAGCGAACGAGAAAGAAACAGGGGTGCGCCGAACTTCAATCCGATGGCGACGGCATCACTGGGTCGGCTGTCAACCTCCCAGGTCTTCCGTCCGGACCGCAAGCTCAGTGTGGCGTAATAGGTGTTCTCTTTCAGGCCCGAGATCACCACCCGTTCCACCCTCGCGTCCAGAAGCTCGAGCATGCGCTTCATCAGATCGTGGGTCAGAGGGCGGGGCGGCTTGGCGTTTTGGAGCCCCAACGTGATCGCCCGAGCCTCGCTCAGGCCGATCCAGACAGGCAGTCCCCGTTCGGATTCGGGATCCACGAGGAAAAGAACGGGGGCTTGTGTCTCCGGATCCAGAACCACGCCCCGCACCTCCACGGGGAGGAGGTCCGAGTGAGAAGATCCGCAGCCCACCAGCCACAAGGCCGTCCCAACGAGGAGGCAGAACCACCCAATCTTCGGCATCGAGGTCCCCCTTTCCCGCTTTCAGGATTGCCCGTCCGAAGGCCTTTCCTCCCAGCCGAACGCGCCGACCAGCGGGACAAAAACGCAACCGGTTCCTTCCGCTTTCCGGAAACCCTTCTTCTCCTTGCTGACGGTGCAGAGGGTCTGATGATGGGCGCTTCCAATCGGGATGACAAGCCTCCCACCCAGCTCGAGCTGCTCGACCAGCGGACCCGGGATTTCCGGCGCGCCGGCCGTCACGACGATAGCATGGAAGGGCGCCTTCTCTGCCCATCCCATGGAGCCGTCACCCACCCGGATCGAGATGTTTCGATACCCCAGGGCCTCGAGCAGCGCCTTGGCCCGTTCCGCCAATTCAGGTATCCGTTCCACGGAATAAACCTCCCGAACGAGTTCCGCAAGAATGGCGGTCTGGTAGCCCGACCCGGTTCCCACCTCCAGGACGCGGTCGTCGGGTCGCAGCGCAAGACTTTCGGTCATCAAGGCAACCATATAGGGCTGGGAGATGGTCTGTCCCTTGCCGATGGAAAGGGGGCTGTCCTCGTAAGCGTGCGCGGATGCGTGCTCCGGAACGAACCGGTGTCTCGGCACTCTCTCCATGGCCGCCAAGACACGTTCGTCCTTCACCCCCCTCTTGCGGAGCTGCCGCTCCACCATCCTGCGACGCTCTCCCTCGAAGTCTTTCACGCTAGAGGCCATCCTAGAGATCCATGACGATCCGGGCGGACCACCCCCCCGGGGTCCTTCGAATCTGAACGTCGTGGTAGGTCACCGCCTTGATCTCTCGTTCGCCTGCGGTATCTGCGTTCCTCACGTCCTGCCAATCACCCCCCAGAACCACCGTATATCCTCCCCCGCTGTCGACGCAAGAACGCACGGAAAGCTCACGGAGATTCAGCCGCCTTCGCTCCACGCCCGCCTTGTACAGGAGCTCCCCGAGAAGAGCGACGAGGGCCTCCTCCGCATCTTCTCCATGGATTTCCAGCCGTTCCGCGCATACGGCTTCCCTGCGGTCCGGCGGTTCGGGAAGCCCCAGGAGAATGTAGAGAGACTTCACGGCGTTCCGGAACAGGTCGGGTTCGTCCTTCCCCTGCACTTCCACGCGGAGGTCCGCCGTGTGGTCGAGCTCTCTGAAAGGCGCCTTGCCGTCTGTATCCTTCAAGGGGGAGACCCAGCCTGCGTCTCAATAGGTGATCTCGAAGGGGGGCAATCCAGGCCCTGTTGCACTTTCTTCGACCGTTTCGACACTTCGGACCCTCGCATGGGGGGGGCCCCGTCGGCACCACGCTTCCAGGATGCCGACCTTCGCCGGATCCCCCTGAGCCAGGACTTCCACGCGGCCGTCCGGCAGGTTGCGCACCCATCCCTTGAGCCCCAACCGGCAGGCCTCCTCCCGGGTGTACGCCCGAAAGCAGACCCCCTGGACACGACCCGAAATCAGTAACCGGACCCGCCGTTCCTCCGTCATCCGCTCCGTCCCCTTCGAAAGAGAGCCACGAAGCGACGATAGAAGTATCACAATTACCCTGGAAATGCCAACAGGAACGGCCTCCCGGGCCTCGTAACCATCGACGCATCGGGGGTTTCCTGCGCATCCGCGGGCTTGACAGGATTCGGGATCCTGGGGTATCTGAGATGGATGGAAGCGAACCTTGCGGGTTTTTCGTTGGACCCGCCCTCCGCGCGGGAAGCGATGACCCGTCGGACGGCGAAAAGAAAGGAATTCCGATGAAGAGAATACGACTCGCTCGGATCGCAATGCTGGCGGTCTTCGGCGTCCTGCTTCCATCCCTCGGCTCGGCCGAAGGGCCTTCCTCGGAGGCCCTGGCTGCGGGTGAAATCGTCAAGAAGGCCAGAGACAAGCAGTTCCCGGAGAATTCGGTCAGCGAGCTCACCATGGTGTTGATCAACAAGAGGGGGAGCGAGAGATCCCGAAAGCTGACAACCAAGCGGAAGAATTACGGCAACGGAGAGGCAAAGAGCGTGGCCTATTTCCTTTCCCCCGCCGATGTGAAAGGGACGGCCTTTCTCGTGTGGGAACACGCCGATCAGCCGAATGACGTATTCATTTACCTGCCTGCCTTGAAGAAAATTCGCCGGATCGCTTCGGAACAGAAGCATCAGAGCTTCATGGGCAGCGATTTTTCGTATGCGGATATGGAAAACGAAGATGTGGACAATGCGGCTCACCGCATCCTCTCCGAGGAGGATCTCGATGGAAAGGCTTGCTGGGTGATTGAATCCATCCCCAAGCCGGACAGCGATTCCGAATACGGAAGGCTGGTTTCATGGGTGGACAAGGCCGAGTTCATCCCGCGCAAAGTGGAGTTTTTCGACAAGAACGGACGCCCGTACAAGACGATGCAAGTCCTGCGGACGGGACCCGTGGGCGCCGAAATCCTGCCCCTGCACCTGTCGATGGAAAATGTGCAGAAGAATCACAAGACGGAGATCACCATCGACAAAATCGAAATCGGCCAGGAGATCCCGGACGAGGAATTCACGCACCGGGCCATTCAGCGCTAGCGGGCGGTTGTTCGAATCCCCCGCCGAGCCGCCGGCGAACGCGCGGCTGCTGAGGCCTCCCGGCGTGCGTCGCCATGCTGCTGGTAAACGAAATCTTCTTCAGTATTCAGGGGGAGTCCTCCTTCGCAGGACTCCCCTGCTTCTTTGTACGCCTTGCCGGGTGCAACCTTCGATGCTCCTACTGTGACACGCAGTATGCCTACCACGAGGGCAGGCATATGTCCGCGGAGGAAATCCTCTCGGCCATTCCCCCGGGCTACCAGGGCCTCGCGGAAGTGACAGGAGGGGAGCCTCTTCTCCAGGAGGCCTGCCCCGGGCTGGTCGACCGACTGCTCCGTCGGGGCCATACCGTCCTGGTGGAGACCAACGGAAGCCTGGATATCCGGCCCCTCCCCGAGCCGTCCGTCTGCATTCTGGATATCAAGTGCCCCGCAAGCGGGATGAGTGACCGCATGAACCTCGAGAACCTCTGCCGCCTCCGTCCGCACGACGAGGTCAAATTTGTTGTGCAGAACCGCCAAGACTACGTCTGGGCGAGGGATCTGCTCCCGCACATACCGCCCCGCGTCCCCGGCAAGGTCCTCTTCAGCCCGGCCCACGGCCTCTGCCGACCGAGGGATCTCGCCCGATGGATCCTGGACGACAGGCTCGGGGCCCGCATGCAGATCCCTCTGCATCGTCTCCTATGGCCGGATTGCTCCAGGGGGAAATAGCCGACCGCCGGCGGATCGCGCTCCGGAAAACACGGCAAATTCCTTAAGGTTCCCTCCTCTCTCTGCCGATACATTACGACAAAGAGAGAAAGAAGGGCGCGGACCGGCCGGGTCCGCCGGCTTGATACGAATTGGTCCGAGAAGGCTTCGTGTGAATACCATGCCCGATTTCGCCCAGAAGGAGAGGGAGGAAGCCCCCCTCGCGAAGAGGATCCGGGAGATGGGTCTTCCCGAGAGGCTGCGCCTGGCCCAGATGGGGGACAAGGAGGCCAGATCGCTGCTTGCGAGGGATCGGAACAAGCAGGTCCTCTATTGCCTTCTGCAGAACCCGCGGATCTCGGATCAGGAGATCGTGCAATTCGCCAAGGAAAGGACCCTGCCCGAGGAGATTATCTCCCTGATCAGCAAACGGAAGGAATGGATGAAGAAGTACCCCGTTCGGCTTGCCCTGACCCTGAACCCCAAGACCCCCCTGGCTCTTTCGCTGAGGATGCTTCGTTCGATCCATGACATGGATCTTCGCAGGATTGCAAAGAGCAAGGATGTTTCTTCGCAGCTCGCCTCCGGGGCAAGGAAGATCCTGATCGCCAGGGGGCTTCTCTGAGGGAACCGGCAACCCAGGAGGTAATGGAGAATCCATGGCTCTCTTGAACCACCCCAAGAAGGAACTGAGCGCGAAGATCGTGTACTATGGGCCCGGGTTGTCCGGCAAGACGACGAACCTTGAATGGATTCACCGGAAAATGTCCCCGGACAAGAGGGGAAAGCTGATTTCCCTCGAGACCAAGACGGACCGCACCCTCTTTTTCGACTTCTTGCCTGTCCAGATCGGAGAGATCGCGGGCTTCCGAACACGCTTCAACGTTTACACGGTCCCGGGGCAGATCTTCTACAACGAAACGCGAAGGATGGTGCTCAAGGGTGTCGACGGAATCGTCTTCGTTGCGGACTCCCAGAAGGAGATGGCCAACGAGAATCTCGAGAACTTGAAAAACCTTGCCGAGAACCTCCGGTCCATCGGGAAAGAGCTGACCAAGATCCCGCTCGTCATGCAGTTCAACAAGAGGGACCTGCCCAATATCCTTTCCGTGGAAGAGATGAACCGCCTTCTGAACGCTCCCGGTCTTCCGGTCTTCGAGGCCGTGGCCATCAGGGGAGAGGGTGTACTGACGACCCTGACCCGGATCACCAGGTTTGTGGCAGATCACCTGAAGCAGACAATCTTCGACGGATCGGCTGCGGAAACCCCGGCCGGCCGCATGTACGCCCTCCCGTCACCCGAGGCGAGACATGAACCGCCGCGCCCCTTCCCGGGCGCCCCGAAGCTCGCCTCCGAGGCTGAAGCACCCGCCTTTCTCACCCAGCAGCCTCAGGCCTTGGCCTCGGCGCAGCAGAAGACTTCTCAACCATCTTGTCAGGATAATCTTGTAACATCCCGTTCTGAAAAACTTTCTCATGGTAAGACTTCTGTAAAGGCTCCCCAGCCCCCCCTGGCAGCCGTTCGGCCTTCGGCCCCCCAAATCCTGCACAACAACGACATCCCGAGTCTTGGAGAAATCGACGAGCCGCCGGGATTCAAGTCGCAGCAGAAAGCGGTTCCCACCCATGGCTTCGCGCAGCCTGCGCCCTCTCCGGAGGCCCCGTCCGGCAAGCAGGCAATGACCCTGAAGGACACCCCCGCCGTCACGGAAGACTCGGGCACTATCGAGAGGGTAGTCCCCCTGCACCGGACCGCCCCCCTGGAAACCGCCGCCCATCGGCCCGTATCCGCACCCTTATCGCCGGAAACCGCCTCCAGTGCATACTGGGTGGACCCCTCCGTCGTCACCGTCGCCGTGGAACAGGTGCCCGCCCCCGATGCCCCGAAAGGCATCGCCTTGCGCTTCGGCGAGCCGGAAAGAGAGTCGGGCAATCAGGTCAGAATCCCCGTTGCCCTGAGGCTCGAGGCGACAAATCAGATTCTGTCGTTTCAGATGGTCATCCGCGTCGAGCAAGAGCAGAAGGGCTCCTCCTGAGGGCTCCGGAGGAACCGGACTGGAGGAGCGGCCGGAGCCGGAGGCCCGCTCGAATCGCCCTCCGGGGGACAGCACCCTCCCTTTGGCGACCCTCCCCGGCTTCTTCTTCCAATTCCGAGGGCCGAACGCGCCGCAAGGCGAGTGTTCATCCGCAGCACGGATCAATGCAGAAGAAGAACCGTCGCATTGCACGACGCATGAAAGGCGGTGGAGGCTGCCACACTCCCGGTTCGCTCCCTCAACAATCCGAAGAGCAGTCCCGGGAAGAAGGTGGCCAGGGCCTCGGGGCGTTGGGAGACGATGAAATGCCCCAGTCCGAACAGGAGCGCCGTATAGAACCAGCCGAAGCCCACCTGCGCATAGAGAAGGTTCACGCTCCCCGGAAATGCACGGGTCAGGCGCGACTGGACATACCCGCGATAGAACACCTCCTCCGGCAGGGCGACGCACAGAAGATGATAGGAAAACGTGAGCGGCCAATCCTGCGGGAAACCGATTCGGAAGGGCCGATGGAACCACCAGGAGTTGTACAGCCAGCTGAGGAGAACAAAGGCCGGCAGAAGAAGGAAGGAGAAGAACAGAAACTGCCGCATGGAGTCTGAGAACCGCTGCAGGGTAATCCCCCAGTCCTCCGGTCGTGTCCGTGTCCGGAAAAGCAGGAAGAGAGGCACGTACAGGAAGAGCGCCGCCGCCAACACGGGCAGGGTTTGTGAGATGAACGGAACGGAACGGTAGGAGAAGAGTACCTTGCAGATCCCGATCACGCAGGCAAAGACAACCGTCACCTCGAGCAGGGCCTTCGTGGATGCCCTCACCTAAGCATCCCTCTCCGTCACCATTCTCTCGTAGCAGGCCAGGACGGATTCATATTCCATCTCCATGCAGGCCCCCGGCGCGCAGGTCGAGTCGCCGACAAGGAAGAGGCCTTTGACATTCGGAACCCGGTATCCCGGTCTGTCTTTACGAGTTTGGTCCGCCTGAATGGCGATGCTGTCCAGCATACGAACCACGTGGGAGCGCTTCCATTCCACCGCCAACTCCGACCGCGGAATCGCCTTCCTCAGGTTCTCCTCGATCTTCTTTTCCATTTCCCTGACGAGGTCCGGTTGCCTCACTTCTTCGGGAGAGCAGGGACAGACGAACGTGGCAAGCTGTTTCCCGGCCGGCGCATGCCGATGGCACAAGTTCGAAAGGAAGGTGCCGTAGCTGGGCGGATCCAGAAAAAACCAAAGACCCTGCTTGGGGAAGATGCGATGTTTCAGGGCGAGATCCACGATCAGTGCCGCAGAAGGCACCGCCTTTTTGCAGAGATCCACGAACGACGGGGTCGTCGTCCCTTCGGGCAGGAGGTGGACCAACTGCTGGCAGGGGGTGGCGCAAACCACGTGACGGGTCTTCAGGATCTCCGCGCCCACCCTCACACCCACCACCCTGCCTTCCTCGATTTCGATCCTCTCCACCTTCGTCTGCCAGCGGATTTCCCCTTCTCGCTCGATCTCCTGCTCCAGCCTCTCCAGGATCGGGATCCACCCGTCGCGGGGGTACGCCAGGTAGGAACGCAGAAAGAATGCCTTTTGAAAACACCGCAACACCTCCCCCGCGGATATCTTCTCGAGCGCCGTGCAGTGCGTCGTCTCGTAGGCGAGGACCTTCAGGTATTTCTGGAGGCTCCCGCGTATGCCGTTGCGAACGAACCACTCCTCCAGGTTCTCCTCCTCCATCTCCTCCAGCGCTTCCCCTTTCAGGCTTCGGAGGAGTCTCCATGCGAAAACCCTGTCCCAAGGGGAAAAAAAATCGGCCCGAAGGACACCGGGTCTGCCGATGGTAATCCGATGCACTTTCTGGTCGGTGTCGAGAACCCAGGCCTGATTCAAAGGCACGAGAAGCGGCTCCAGATCCAGCTGCCTGCAGATCCTCATGAAAGGGCCCTTCTCCCCGTAGCGGACCCGAGGGATCCCCGGCAGCGACAGATAGCCCTCCCGCTTCCAGGGGGCGGCCCTTCCTCCGGCGACCCGCTTCCTTTCGAGCAGGAGAACCTTCCAGCCTGCCCGGGCAAGCATGGCCCCCAACGTCATTCCGGGAAGCGTCGCCCCCAGGAGGATGCAGTCAATCACAGGCCCGAACCTCCCCGTTGCATCGCCGGCATTCGCACAGATTCCTCGCCCCATGCCTCCGCGAAGCTCAGCCGGCTCTTCGTTTCCTGTCCGCAAGAAAGAAGATCAAGTGGGCTCGCCGGCAGGAGGATCGAAAGAGTCCTCGATCCGAATGAACAGACTTCTGTCGAGCACCACATCCAACCGATCCATCGCCTCCAGAGCGCGCTGCACATCGAGCTCCCTGGCTTCATGGGTAAGCATGATGATGTGCACCGGGCCTGCTTCCTGTCGCCCCTTCTGGATGACCGAATGGATGGAGATCCCGTGATCCCCCAGCACGCCGGAGATCTTCGAGAGGACTCCGGGCCGATCCACCACGGGAAAACGCATGTAGTATTTCGTGACGAGCTCCTCCATCCGCCGCAGGTGGGGTTCCCCGGGCAGCCGGCCGTAAAACCCGAGCGGCGGACAAGCCGCATGCGGACTTTGATCCATGCCCCTTGCCATCCCGATCAGATCGCTGACAACGGCGCTTCCGGTGGGCATCCTGCCGGCCCCCTTCCCGTAAAACATGACCGGCCCCGTATCGCGTCCGGCGGCGTAAACCGCGTTGAATACATGCCCCACAGAAGCGAGGAGATGGGATTCCGGAATCATGGTCGGATGCACGCGGGCTTCGATCCTTTCCTCCTGGAACTTTGCAAGTGCCAGCAGCTTGATCCGGTAGCCCAGTTCCTCCGCATAGCGGATGTCCATGCCGGTCACCCGCCCAATCCCCTCGGTGTAGATTTCGCTCGGTCGAACCTGCACTCCATACGCCAACCCGATCAGTATGGCCAGTTTGTGCGCCGTATCCTGCCCTTCGATGTCGAGGCTGGGATCGGCCTCTGCATATCCCTTCGCCTGCGCCTCCCGCAGACACTCGGGGAACTCCCTTCCCTGTTCCGTCATTGCGGAAAGGATGTAGTTCGAGGTCCCGTTGATGATTCCGGCGATCGACCGGATCTGGTCGGCGGCAAGTCCTTCCCGCAGACTGCGCACGATCGGGATTCCGCCGCCTACCGACGCTTCGAATCCGATCTGGACCCCCATGGCCTCGGCGGCCCGGAACAACTCCGCACCGTGGGACGCGAGCAATGCCTTGTTGGCCGTGATCACATGCTTCTTCGCTGCAATCGCCTCCAGCACGAACGACCTGGCAGGCTCGATGCCGCCGATCAGCTCGATCATGACCCGGATTTCCGGGTCCTCGAGTATGTCCTCCACCCGCACGGAGGTCTCAACCCCCTCCAAGGAGAGCCCGCGGTCGCGCTCCAGATCCAGGTCGGCGATCCGCTTCAGCCTCACCTGCCTTCCGGAGCGCCTCTCCAGCCAGGCGGAATCCTCCAAGAGGATCTTCGCAACCCCCGTTCCCACCGTACCGAACCCGGCCAGCCCTACTTGCAGCGCCTCCACGTTCCCTCTCCTCTTCGCGCAACTTACAGGAACTGCCGTATGCCCCTGACAGCCTGATGGATCCGCTGCTCGTTCTCGACGAGCGCAAACCGGACGTAACCCTCCCCGTATTCGCCGAAACCGACTCCGGGCGACACGGCGACCTTGGCCTCCCGGAGCAAGAGCTTCGAAAACTCCAGCGACCCCATTTCCCGAAACCCCTCGGGGATCCTCGCCCACACGAACATCGTGGCCTGGGGCTTCTCGATCTCCCAGCCCGCCCGGTTGAGTCCCTCGACCAGCACGTCCCGCCTGCTGCGGTACAGTTCCACGATCGATTCCACGCATTCCTGGGGGCCGTTCAACGCGATGATGGCGGCGATCTGGATCGGCTGGAAGATGCCATAGTCGAAGTAGCTCTTCAGCCGGGTCAGCGCCCCCACCATCTCCCGGTTTCCCACGACGAATCCGACCCGCCAGCCCGGCATGTTGTAGCTCTTCGACATGGAAAACAGCTCGACGCCCACCTCCCGGGCGCCCTCCACCTCGAACAGGCTGGGAGGCCGGTAGCCGTCGAAGCAAAGGTCCGCATATGCAAAATCGTGCACGATCAAGATCCTGTGTTCCCTTGCAATCGAAACGACCCTTTCAAAAAAGCCTTTGTCCACCACGCGGGTCGTCGGGTTGTGGGGGAAACTCAGAATCATCATGCGCGGACGCGGCCAGGTCCCCTGGATGGCCCGGGTAAGGTCCTCGAAGAAGTCCCGTTCCGGGCTGATGGGGACGCTGAGCACATCGGCGCCGGCGATGATCACCGAATACATGTGAATCGGATAGGTCGGATTCGGAACAAGGACGATGCTTCCCGGCCCCAGGGTGGCCAGGCTCAGGTGCGCGAGCCCCTCCTTCACACCGATCGTCACGATCGCCTCGGAATCCGGATCGAATTCCACACCGTACCGCCTCCGGTACCAGTCCACAATGGCAAGCCGGAGCTTGTAAATTCCCCGCGAGACCGAATAGCGGTGATTTCGAGGGTTCTGAATCGCCTCGTGCACCTTGTCGACAACATGGGGGGGAGCCCCCTGATCGGGATTGCCCATTCCGAGATCAATGATGTCCTCCCCCGCTCTGCGCGCCTCCATCTTCATCGCATCCACGATGCTGAAGACATACGGGGGAAGCCTTTTCATCCTCGGGAACTCCAGGTCCGGCCCCTTCCGGCCCATCTGTTTCTCGCTGGCGGACACGGGTTTCCTCCTTTTCCTTCAGTTCCCCGATCGGGGAGCGTAAGCAACCAGGAAGTTCTTCAACAGCGCCTTCCCGCACGTTGTCAAGATCGATTCCGGATGGAACTGAACCCCTTCGACGGCCAGCCTGCGGTGCCTTACCCCCATGATCTCGCCGTCCTCCGAGGTGGCCGTCACCTTCAGACAGGCCGGCATTCCGTTCGGCCGGATCGCGAGCGAATGATAGCGGGTGGCGGGAAACGGGTTTTCCAACCCTCGGAAGATCCCCTTTCCGTCGTGCCGGATATGCGAGACCTTCCCGTGCATCAGGCGGCCGGCCGCCTCGACCCGAGCGCCGAACGCAAAACCGATCGCCTGGTGGCCCAGGCACACGCCCAGGATGGGCAGCCTTCCCGCAAACACCCGCACGGCCTCGACCGAAATCCCGGCGTCCCGGGGCGCCCCGGGACCCGGAGAGATGACCAGATAGTCCGCCTTCGACCTCTCGATGTCCCGGGTGGAGACCGCGTCGTTTCGGCGCACCAGGACCTTTTGCCCCATCTCCTGAAAGTATTGGGCCAGGTTGTACGTAAAGGAGTCGTAGTTATCAATCAAGAAGATCATACACGACGTCCTTCTCCCAGTCCTCTCCGAGGGAAAACCCCTGCCTCGCCCACTGGATCGCCTTGATCATGGCCCGCGCCTTGTTGAGACATTCCTGGTATTCCCGCCCCGGCCTGGAATCCGCCACGATCCCCGCTCCCGTCTGCAGGTACAACCGGTCACGCATGGCGAGAATCGTCCGGATCACGATCGCCATGTCCATGTTTCCCGAAAAACTGAAATAACCCACAGCCCCGCCGTACGGCCCCCGCCGGTCGGGCTCCAACTCCTCGATGATCTCCATTGCCCGGATCTTCGGGGCCCCCGACAGCGTGCCTGCGGGAAAGCAGGCGCGAAACGCATCGAAACAATCCTTGCCCCTGCCCAGGCGCCCCTTTACGTGCGAGACCAGGTGCATGACGTGCGAATACCGCTCCAGGCACATGACGTCTTCCACCTGCACCGTACCGGGCGCCGAGACCCTCCCCACATCGTTCCGCCCCAGGTCGACGAGCATAATGTGTTCCGCAATCTCCTTTTCATTCCGCCTGAGTTCTTCCGCGAGTCGTTCATCCGCACGAGGGTTCCTTCCTCGAGGACGCGTGCCCGCGATGGGACGCACTTCCACCGAGTTCCCTTCCACCCGCACCAGCACCTCGGGCGAGGAACCCACCAGCGCGTAGTGGGGATACTGCAAGAAAAACATGTAGGGCGACGGATTTACGAGCCGGAGCGAACGGTAGAGCGAGAAGGGATCTGCGGCCTCCTCGACCTCCAGCCTCTGCGAAAGGACCGCTTGGATGATGTCCCCTCTTCTCACAAAACCCTTCGCCTTGCGCACGGCCTCCAGGTACTCCCTTCTCCGCATGTTCGACTTCACGCGCAGTCTTTCTTGCACCCGGCCCGCTGCCTTGTCCCTCAGAGGCGCCCGGAGCCGATGAATCGTCTTCTCGATTCTTTCCCGCGTCGCCTGATACGCCTCTTTCGGGTTGGGGTAATGAGGAAGGTAGCAGCAGGAGACAACGCGGATCGTATGGCGGATGTTGTCGAAAACGAGGAGACACTCGGGGAAGACCAGGTAGATGTCCCACACGTCGAGCACCTGCCGGGCTTTGTCCGGAAGGCGCTCGAAGAAGCGGACCGTGTCATACCCCAAGTAACCCACCGCTCCCCCGTAGAACCTCGGCATGTCCGCAACCGGCGCGGGCCGATATCGCCTCATGAGATCCCGAAAAGAGACAAAGGGGTCTTCCACTTCCTCCGAGCGCCGCTCCCCCCGCGTCTCCACCACCTCGATCCGGCGCCCCCTGCAACGGAAGAGGCATGCGGCCCCGGTGCCCAGGAAGCTGAACCGTGCCCATCGTTCCCCTCCCTCCACGCTTTCCAGAAGAAAACCGTGCGGCCCGGGCTTGAGCTTCAGGAAGGCCGACACCGGGGTGTCCTGATCGGCCAGGATCTCACAAGAGACGGGCACCAGGTTTCCCCTGCGGAGAAGCGAATGGAATTCCGCGAAGGAGGGAAGTGCGGGGAGCATCACGGCAAATCCTCCTGCCTTGCCACGGGGCGGATCAGGATGTCCTTGTATCCCTCCCGCTGCTCGAGTTGATCCTTGAGCTCTCGGGCCATCTCCACGCTCGGCAGCGGCCCCACAAAGACCCGGGAATACCCGCCGCCCGCCTCGGACGGGTCCGAGATCCGTCGGAAACTTCGATAGCCTTTCTGCCGCAATTCCTGCACGAGTTGCTCGGCAAGCTCCGGTTGCCGAAAGGAAGCGATCTGAAGAACGGCGACCCCGGTCCCCGGACTTTCCATCGACGTTTTCATTTCCGGCTGAGAAACCGGCACGCTCGGCTCATCGGACACCTCTTGCGTGCGCTCCGCTTCATCCGGAGCCGTCAGGGACTCCTCAAAAGAGAGCAAAGGAAGCTCGTCTTCCGACTGAGCAACCTCCTCGGCCCTGTAAGCCCGCCGAATCTCCCGGATCTGTTCCCCGCGTCCCACCAGCATCCCCACATAGAAGGCAAGAGCCGATACGCCCACCCAACTAAGAAGCAGACAGAAGAAGGAAAGAGGAGAAAAGACGATCTCTGTGGGATGCCTTCTTGCGGATTTTTCCATCTCACGGCCCCCTCAGAGGTTCCCCGCACGCGCCAAGCGAAATCGAACCGATGAATTCTATCCCAACACCCCTACCCGGTCAATTTTCGCCCCCTTCGGCACAGCGGGACAGGTCCAGGCCCCGCCCGATTTCGTCTTCTCCGGCTCGCTTTCTTCCGCGCCGTGTGTCATGGTGATACAAGAATCCTGCTGACGGATGAGCCAGAAATGACCCTCACCGGAACAAAGAAGGGGACCCCCCGGCCGCCTGCGCGTGAAGAATTCCGACGGCCTCTCCTGCTGACTCTTTCCATTCTGCTTTCCCTTGCGGCCCTGTCGCCGAACCCGGCTCCGGGCCTCGAAAACGGCGCCCCCGATTCGCCGACGAGGGTCGGGATCTCGGCAGACCCCCTTGATCCCCTGACCTATTTTACCGAAGAGGAGATCTCCGCCTGGCACGCCTACAGGCAACACAAAACTTGGGCTCACATCATCGGGGTCGGCTCGGTCCTCGTCTTTTATGCAACCTTCGTCCTCACAGGCCTGAACCGGGCCCTCCGGAGGATTGCCGAACGGGCCGCCGCGTGGTGCACTGCCAACCCTTTCCTCGTCCGTGCAGGAATACGATGGCCTCGGCTGGCCAGAACGGCGAAGGCGCCCGAACACCTCTTCGGGGGCACACAGTGGCTTGAGGTTCTTCTGTACTGCCTGTTCTTCCTCTTCCTGATCCGCCTGTTGTTCTTTCCCCAGGAATTCTACCGTACCTATTGGTTCGACCTTCGGTACGGACTGTCCAACTACTCCTTGGGCCTTTGGCTCGTCGATTACCTCAAGGGGCTTTGCATCGGAACCGTTCTGTTCGCCTTCATGGTCTTTGGCATTTACGGACTCATCCGGCGCGTAGGGAAGTGGTGGTGGGTTCTCCTCTGGGCGGGCGTGTCGGTCTCCCTCTTCGGTTATGTCGTGGTCTTCCCGTACGGATCGCACATTTACAACCGCTTCCGCCCCCTGGAAAGCGGCGAACTACGCGATCGCCTCGAAGGGCTGGCTGCCCGGAGCGGTTTGCGACTCGAGGACATTCTGGTCGTGGACGCCAGCCGAAGGACCAAGAAGGTCAATGCCTATCTTACCGGCTCCGGCCCCTCCGAGCGGGTCGTGCTCTACGATACCCTCCTCGATGCATTCACCCCCCGGGAGATCGCGGTAATCCTGGCCCACGAATTGGCTCATTGGAAAGAGCCGGATGAGAAACTCTCCCATGCCGTCTTCTCATTGACCGTCTTTCTTGTGCTGGGCCTTTCCCATCTCATGCTGAAGTTCGGCGCACGGATCCGGAGGTTTCATTACGCCTCCGCTGCGGACGTGGCCGGCCTGCCGATCCTCTTCCTGACCTTTTTTGTTTCGTTTCAACTTCTGCGACCCGCCAACCTCGCCTGGAAGCGCGCCAGGGAACTCCGGGCCGACCGCGTCTCTCTCGAATTGGCCTGCGACCCGGAGGCCTTCCTCTCCGCGCACGCCAAGTTGGCCCGATGGAACCACACCGACGTGGCTCCCCATCCCCTTACGGTCGTCTTCTTTTTTTCCCACCCGACCTTTCTGGAAAGGGTGGAGGTCGCGCTGACGGCGGAATGCGAATCGGGGATCGGGAATCAGGGGTAATGGGCCAGGGATCAGGTGTGAGGCGTCAGGACTCCGCGGCGAGCTATAAGGTAGTAGCTATAAGGGGTTAGGGGCAGAAGCCTTGCATTCCGCGACCGAAACCCCTAGCATAAAGAAGAGCGTTGAACCGAAGAGGAAGAGCATACAAAAGCACAATGGAATCGCACTCCGACACACGGGGGCCGGACGAATCGGAACCCGAAGAAATAATGCCCGAACTGGTTGCCGAGGCATGGCCCCCATCCGAGATAGGGGATTCAGGCAGTCCGCAGGAGGCCGCCGGCACCTCCCTGGTGCGCCCCTCCGCGCTCCAGCTTTATCTGTCCAAGATAGGCAGATACCCCATCCTCACGCCCGAGCAGGAGCACAATCTGGCGGTCCGTTATCATGAGGAAGACGATCGGGAAGCCGCCTATCAGCTCGTCACCTCGAATCTCCGACTGGTCGTGAAGATTGCCCTCGAGTTCCAGAGGACCTGGATGAACAACCTTCTGGATCTCATCCAGGAAGGCAACATCGGCTTGATGCAGGCCGTCAAGAAGTTCGACCCCTACCGAGGCATTCGACTGAGTTCCTACGCCTCTTTCTGGATCAAGGCCTACATTCTCAAGTTCATCCTCGACAACTGGAGGCTGGTCAAGATCGGCAAGACCCAGGCGGAGCGGAAGCTCTTCTACAATCTTTACAAAGAGAAGGAAAGGCTGCATCAACTCGGGTATGACCCCGGCCCCAAGCTGATCGCCCAGCGTCTGAACGTCAAAGAGGAAGATGTCATCAAGATGGACCAGCGCCTCGGGTCCTGGGAAGTCTCTCTCGAAAAACCTATCCGGGACGATGCGTCCTCCAAATCGATCCGGGATCTTCTCCCCGTGGCCACCAAGCCCGCCGACGAGCACCTGGGGGATGAACAGCTGCGGAGCCTGATCCGAAGAAAGCTCCAGGAATTCCGCAATACCCTGGAGGGAAGAGAGCGGGAGATCTTCGAGCAGCGCCTGATGGCCCGTAAGCCTCTGACCCTCAAGGAGTTGGGGGATCGCTACGGGATCACGAAGGAGAGGACGCGGCAGCTCGAAAACCGCCTTCTGGAAAAGGTCCGCAATCACCTTGTGCGGGAAATCCCGGATGCGGAAGAGATCATCCCCGAATTCCTCGCGAGCATTTCCTCCTGACCTTCGTTTGACCACGATCCCGGGCGCCCGCCCCTTCGGTCCGCGCTCGGAGTCGTGCGGGCGCCCGGCGGATCATTTCTCGCCCTGCCGAGGATCGGAAAAATACTCCTCATGGATCTCGACTGCAGCCCGCGCGCGGAGTTCCTCGGCCAGGGACGAGCGAATCTCCCGGCGCTTGGCCGATTCGAGCTGGCTGACGATCCGGTCCCTGACATCCTCGAGAGCCAGATCGGTCGCGGGCTGACGCCCCGTCAATTCCAGGATGTGAAAACCGAACTTGCTCCGCACAATCCCGCTTCTGTCCCCGACTTCCTTCAGAGAAAACGCGGCATCTTCAAATTCGGAAACCATCCTGCCCCGGGAAAAAAAGCCGAGGTCCCCTCCCCGGCTCGCCTCCGGCCCTTCCGAGTACTGTTTGGCGAGTTCCGCGAAATCCGCACCCGCGTTCAGCTTGGACAGGACCTCCTCGGCCCTCTTCCTCGCCTGCTGCTCCTTGTCCGCTCCGGAGTTCGGGGGTGCCAGGATCAGGATCTGGCGGACCCGGATCCGCTCCTGCTGTTGAAACCGGTCTTTGTGCTCCCGATAGTAGGCGAGGACCTCCTCTTCCCCGACCTTGGACCTCTCGCTGGCAACATCCCGGTAGAGCTTCTCCGTGATCAGGCGCCTCCTGTATCGTTCCACTTTTCCCCGAATCTCCTCGTCCTGATCCAACTTCCTCCTGTCGGCCTCTTGCAGCAGAAGGATCTCGTCGATCATCTTGTCCAGATGCCTTCGTTTTTGCTCCGCAGTATTCATGCGCTGCAGTGTATACTCCGGCAGGGAGTGAAGTTCCTTTTCGAATGCGGCCACCGTCAGGACCTCTCCCCCGACCCTTGCGAGAACGGGGCCCTCTTTCTCGGCCGTTTTCCCGACGTCGGAGCCCCCGGGGGACAGGCCTTGTTCCGGCTTGCAGGAAGCCAGGACACAGACCCCCACCATCCAGCCGACCAAAATCCTTCCGCCTGCACGCATCTTCGTGTTCTCCCTCTGTTCGGTCAGGTTCCGGTCCGGGAGCCTCGAAGGCCGAACGCAAACAAGCTTCCCCCGAGGCCCGGCTACATCCTTTTTTCTGTAACACGGGTCCCGGGAGAAACGCAATCCGCGCGGTTCCGTCTTCCTCGGAGCCTGCATCCCTTCGTCTTGAAACCGGTCCACGAAACGCTTACAGTAGTGGGCACAGTCCGTCTTTCCCCTCTGGCAGACACGGCAGGCGGAATGAGAAGAGACCTGTATCAAACCCTTGGCGTTTCACCCGATGCCACCGGAGAGGAGGTGAAAAAGGCCTACCGCCGTATCGCACTCCTCTATCACCCGGACCGCAACCGGGCCGGCGTCGGAACAGAGGACCACTTCAAGGAGGCAAACTACGCCTACTCCATCCTCGGCAACCGGGAAAAGAGAAAGCGATACGACCTGTATCGGGAATTTGTGAAGCTCTCGAGCCGATGGGGGATTCCTCCCTCCCCGCATCCGGACAGAATCCTGACCGATGTGTTCCTGGATCCGAAACTGCCGGGCATGGCGAGATGGTTCGAGGAAATCCTCAGAGCCCGGGACCTCCGGGGCGGCGGGGGAGCCTTCCGGAGCCTGTCCAGGGCGACCTTTCACCTTCTCCGCACGCTGCTCCAGGAGGAACGACAGAAACGGGGCGTGCCCGCAACGAAGGGGCGTTTCCGGGTTGTCGATCATCCCAAGAGGATTCTCAAGAAGGTCGGCCGCGCCCTCTTCCCCGCCGGCGACGGCCGGGGGCGGCGAAAACGGCCGGAGGAGCGCCCTGCCTCCGGGGAAAGAGGGCCTGCAAGGCCCGCCTCCCGCGGGAGACACCGCGGCGCCGACATTGAATGGACTCTTCCTCTGACACGAGACGAGGCAGCGAAGGGCACCCGTTTGACGGTGTCCTTCTTTCGCGATTCCAGGTGGGATCGACTTTCCCTGCGCGTCCCTCCCGGCACGCGTGAGGGCGTGCGCCTTCGGGTGCGGAACAGGGGAAACAGCATCAGCCCCTCGGGCGAGACGGGGGACCTCTATTTCCGGGTTCTGATTCGATAGAAAGGGAATCTTCCGTGGCCGCAGCGAAGGACTATTACAAGATACTCGGCGTTCCGAAGAACGCAACGCCGGAACAGATGAAGAAGCAATACCGAAAGCTCGCCATGGAGTATCACCCGGATCGAAACAAAGGGAAGAAGGAGGCCGAGGAGAAGTTCAAGGACATCAACGAGGCCTATGCGGTCCTGTCGGACCCGCAGAAGAGGAAGCAGTACGACACCTTCGGCTCAGCCGGGTTTCACCAGCGTTTCAGCCAGGAAGACATCTTTCAGGGCTTCGACATCGGGGACATTTTGAAGGATTTCGGCTTCACGACCGAAGACGTCTTCGGAAGCCTCTTCGGCAGGGGAAAACGAGGCGCCGGGCGAACCGGTAGAAGGCAGCGGAGCGATTTTGAAAACGCCCAAGGATTCGACTTCCAGAATATCTTCGGCCAAAAGGCCCGCCAGGGTTTCGGAGAAGGCCGGCCGGCCCGGGGTCGGGACTTGACGCTGGAGACCTCGATCACTCTGGAGGAAGCCGCACGAGGATGCACGAAGAACATCACCTTCTCCGTCGGCGCCAAAAGGCAGAGTCTTCACGTGAAGATACCGGTCGGCGTTCAGGACGGCAACAAGCTTCGTCTGGTTGGCAAGGGGGAGCCAGGCCCGGCCGGGTCATCCCCCGGTGATCTCTTCCTCGTCGTGCGCGTCGAGCCCCATCCCGTCTTCCGCAGGGAACAGAACGATCTGCATCTCGAACGGGAAATCAAGCTCACGGAGGCCCTGCTCGGCACATCGATCGAGGTCCCCACCCTTCTGGGGGAGCCCAGGAAGGTTCGGGTCCCCCCCGGCACCCAGCCGGGCTCCAAGATTCGTCTTCCGGGCCTGGGCATGCCGGGCAGGGCAGAGGGCGGACAAGGGGACGCCTACGTGACCCTCCGCGTCCCGGTCCCGAAGAACCTGAGCAAGCGGCAGAGGGAATTGGTGGAGGCCCTTTCCCGGGAAGGCCTGTAGCAGGGGAAAGGGCAACGGCGAAAGGAGCGATTCCGTCGCCGCAGAACGAATTCACCCCAACCCTCGCCTAGGACCCGACCGTCTCGGCCGATGCCAGCCAATCCCGGATGAGAGGGAAGACTTCTCTGCGGACGTTCTTTCCGATCAGGAGATCCCCGTGACCGTATTCTTCCTCCTGCCCCTGCTCTGTGCCCAGCACCCGGAAGGCCTTCCGGCTCGACGGAATTCGTTCGTAGGCCGCCGCAACACTTACAGGCGGCGCCATGCGGTCCTTTGCACCGGCGAGGAACAGCATCGGCTTCCCGCCAGCGGGGCCGAGCCGCTCGTACGAGTGTCTCTTGTCTCGGCTCCGAAACTCGCCGTTTTCGGCCCAATCCAGGAATTGCGAGATCTCTCCTCCCGACACGTCCTCCGCAAGAAAACAGAGCGCCCGTTCCACGGCCCGGGCTTCCACATTGGTCCGATTCAGGAAGATCGCATCCCCGGGGAGCCGAAGCCGCGCAAGCAAAGGGGCGAGACCGGAGGCGAGGAAAGCCAAGGGGAGCCGGGGAACCCTTCGCAGCAGGCGGAGGGCAATCTTGACAAAAGACCGCCTCGCCATATGGGCGAAACTGCCCGGGGACCCGAGGGTAACGCCGGAGGCGATCCATGCCGCCGCCTCTCCCTGGAGCAGCGCATAGAGCACAAGGCCCCCCATGCTGTGCCCGATCCAGTGCGCCCGGCCGGCGCCCGTCCTTTCGAGCACGTGACGGAGGGCGGCGGGGGCATCCTCCCGCACGTAATCATCGAACACGGGCTGCGCCCGGGATGGACCCCTTCCTTCTGCGGGCCGCCCGGAGCCCTGCCTGCCCCGAAGCTCGAGCGACCACACGTCAAACCCCTCCCCTTGCAGGTAACGGGCCAGGGACAGGTCCGGCCCCAGATCGAAGTTGAACCGGTTGGCGCCCAGCCCATGGCAGAGCAGGACGGGCGTCGGGTATCTCCGGGAAGCGGCCGGATAGCGATAGAGGGCGATTCGCAAGCCATCCCGGGTCCTGACAAGATGCACCTCCTCGTAGCCCGGCTCGAAGGCACACCTGTTTCTCCAAAGGGCCCCCAGCAGGACGTAGAGCCCGAAGAGGGAGAGGAGCAACACGACAAGGTTCCAAACCATCCGCGCCTCGCCTCGGTTCCCTCTACTTTCGCCAGAACTGCGGAAGAAGGAGGATCAGCAGGGTGAAGATCTCCAGCCTTCCCAGAATCATACAGAGGATCAGGACCCACTTCGCCGCCGGCAGGAGGGGAAGGTAGGTCTTCACGGGCCCGACCGCTCCGAGACCCGGCCCCACATTCCCGATGCACGCCGCCACCGAGGCCAGAGCGCTCTTGAAATCGAGCCCAAGGCAGGACATCAGCAGCGAGGCCACCACGAAAATGCCGAGGTAAAACAGCGAAAAGCCCAGAACGCTCTCCATCACGTCCGCCGGAACGGTCTTTCTGCCGAGTTTGATGGTCGAGACGGCGTGAGGATGGATCAGACGATAGATCTCCTTGAAGGCCTGCTTCAGCAACAGCAGGATGCGGACACACTTGACGCTGCCTCCCGTGGAGCCGGCGCACCCGCCGAAGAACAGCAGGGAAAACAGGATATGCTGCACAGCCGGGGGCCACTGTTCATAATCGGCCGTCACATACCCCGTTGTGGTCAGAATGGAGGTCACCTGAAAGACGGCGTAACGAAACGACGTCCCCAACGATTCGTAGGTGCTCCCCCAGAGGAACGCGGCGGATAAACCTGTGGCGATGAGAATGGATAGGATGTAGAAACGAAACTCCGAATCCCTCGTATAACACAGGGGATCGCCGCGCAGCAGCCGATAATGGAGCGCGAAATTGGCGCCTGCGACAACCATGAAAAAGGTGACCACTCCCTCCTGATAGGCGCTCTGGTAATGGCCTATGCTTGCGTTGTGGGTCGAGAAGCCCCCGGTCGCCATCGTTCCGAAGGTGTGACAGACCGCATCGAACAGGTTCATGCCCCCCACCCAAAGAAGGGCGGCCTGGAGCGCCGAAAGCACAACGTACACCATCCAGAGGGTCTTGGCGGTCTCGCGGATGCGGGGCTTCAGGCGATCCGGAACGGGTCCGGGCACCTCGGCGCGGTACAACTGCATGCCCCCAACGCCCAGCATGGGCAGGATGGCCATGGAAAGCAGGATGATCCCCATCCCTCCCAGCCAATGTGTCAGGCTTCTCCAGAAGAGGATTCCCTTCGGAAGGATCTCGAGGTCTTCGATCACAGTCGCGCCGGTGGTGGTGAACCCGCTCGTGGACTCGAAACAGGCATTCACCCAGATCGGCAGAATGCCCGCCAACAGATACGGAAGAGCACCGAGGAGGCAGACCCCGATCCATCCCAGCCCCACGATCGCGAAGCCTTCCCGGTTCCCGATCTCCTTCCTGCCGGACCGGAGCAGGGCCAACCCGGCCAGACCGATCCCCCCGCAGATCAGGATGGAATGGAAGAACGCCTTCGCCTCCGGTTCCCCGTAAACGAGGGAGACCCCCATGGGGAGCACCAGGGCTCCGGAAAGGCAGAGCGCCAGGAAACTGAGAATATAAAAGACGAAGCGAAAGTCCATTTCCTAGAAGTATTCCAGTCCGACCCTGACGGCCTTCTCCATTCTGGGAATCACATCCGGCCGGGCGAAAAGGATCACGCGGTCTCCGGCCTGAATCACCGTGTCCCCGTGCGGGATGATCACCTCCTTGTCCCGCACGATGGATCCCACGAGCGCGCCCTTCGGCATGGAGAGCTTTCGCAGAGGCTTGCCCACGATCTCCGAGGTTTCCATGGCGATGAACTCGATGGCCTCCACCAGTTCCTCCCGCAGGGTGCTCACGGAAAGCACCTTGCCCTGTCGAACGAACTGAAGGATCGTGCTCACGGCCGAAAGCATGGGGCTCAAGACGACATCCACGCCGATCGTGGATGCCAGAGGAATGTATTCGGTGGTGTCGACCAGCGAGACGACTCGTTTCGCGCCGAGCCGTTTGGCGAGCAATGCGGTCAGGACATTCTCCTCCTCGTCCTCGGCGGCCGAGATGAACATGTCCACGTCCCGGACGCCCTCTTCCGACAAGAGCCGCTGATCCGTCCCTTCGCCGTGAAGGACCACCACCTTGTCCAGCGCCTCGGCGAGCTGCTCGCACCGCTGGCGGTCTCTCTCGATGATCTTCGTGCCGATGCCTCTGGCGGCCAGCCTGCGGGCCACGCACTCGCCCATGCGGCCCCCTCCGGAAACGAGCACCCGTTTCGTGTGCTCGTCCTGCTTGCCGAAGAGCCTCATTACATGTCGGACCGCTCCGGGCAGGGTCACGATGAACAGGGTGTCCCCCTCCTTGATCCGCGTCTCGCCGCGCGGCACGATCACACTCTCCTTCCGGTAGACGGCCGCCACCAGGATCTTCTCACCCTCCTTGAAGGAAACCTCCATCAACCTCTTGCCGGACATGGGATTGCCCGGATCCACCTTGATGCCGATCAGTTTGACGCGCCCGTCGGCGAACTCCAGGATATCGGAGGTTCCCGGCGTATCGGCGAGCAGGCAAAGGGTCTTGGAGACTTCCTCTTCGGGGCTGATGACCAGATCGATATGCAGGGAGCTCTTGTCGATCAGGCCCGACGCACCCCGGTACTCGGGGTCGCGCACCCTGCCCACGCGGATGATGTTCTTCGACATGGTCTGGGCAATCAGGCAGGCAACGATGTTCGTCTCGTCACTGTCCGTGACGGCAATGATGATTTCCGCGGAGGCCAGGCCCGCCTGCCGGAGCACGGAAGGACTGCTGCCCTTCCCATGAATCACCTGGACATCGAGGACCTGCTGGACCCGGCGGACGCGCTCCTCGTTGATTTCAACAAGGACCACATCCTTCTTTTCCAGAGAAAGCTTCCTGGCGATGTGGAATCCGACCTCGCCGGCACCTACGATGATGATCCGCAAAAGCGTTTCCCCCCCATTCGGACAAGGCCGGGACTCCGGGGCTCGCCGTCCGCCGCCTCTCAGGATTTCTTGCTCGCAGCCAGGATCCCGTCGATCTCTCTCTTCATGGCCTCCTCCGACCGATCGCGCACACGCTTCCCGTTCAGGAACAGGGTCGGCGTGCCGGTGACGGCAGCCTTCTTCGCAGCCGCGAGATCCTCCTGCACCTGTTTCTCTACCTCCTCGCCCTTGAAATCCCTTTCGAACCGCTCCAGGTCCAGGCCGACCTTACCGGCGTACTTCTTCAGATCGGCCTCGCTGAGATTCTTTGGATTCTCGAATACGACCTTCTGCATCTCCCAGAATTTTCCCTGCAGCCCGGCGGCCAGGCACGCCTTGGCAGCCGGCATCGCCTCCTTGTGAAATCCCAGGGGGAAGTTCTTGTACACGTGCCGGAGATCATCCGGGTAAGCCTTCAAGAGGTTCTCGAGCAGAGGCTGCGCCAGCCGGCTGTAGGGACACTGAAAATCGGAAAACTCGACAAGGGTGACCTTTGCGTCTTTCGCCCCTCGGACCGGCGACTTGCCGACCTCGATGTCAAACACTCTGTCGTAGTCGATGCTGGGTCTCTTCGGGAACCGCTCCTGCCAGGACGCGAGCATTTCCTTTTGCGCCTTTTCGAGTTTCTCCATTCGTTCCAGGATCGCCTTCTGGCCTTCCTTCAGTTCCTTCAGGTCGTCCCCCACGTCCGTCTGCACCGTGCACCCCACCGCGCCGATGCACGCCCCAACCATCGCGGCCAGGATGACAGCGCGGGCCTTCCTCGTGACGCCCAAGACCGATTTGTCGTGCCACGGATTCCGCCTCATTTTTTCTCCCTATCTCAGGTTGCCTCGAGGATCCTCACTGGCTGTTTTCTTATCTATTTCAGCCGCTTTTCAGGCTCCCGAAGGGCCGCTCACCATACTAGGGCCCGCCTCGCGGACCTGTCAAGTCAATGGAGGTTTGCCACTCTGCGGCCGCCGCGCACCCGTCATCCGCCGGTCGCTCTTCAGCACTCACATCATCTTGACGCAGGGATCCCCCTCCCTGTCCCAATCGATCATCGCACCGGCGAGCCCTCTTCCCATGTTGCAGTTCACCACCAGGGTCCTTCCGAGCCGGGCCGCGCCGGGCCTTTCGTGTATGTGCCCGCAGAGGAGCAGACGGGGCCGCTGCGCCAGGACGATCTCCCTGAGCGCCATGCAGCCTGCGTGAAACCTGCCCAGCACCTCATCCAGGGTGCCCCACGGAGGAGGATGCGCGACCAGAACGGACTGCTCCATCACGAGACCCTGCATCCTGTCGAGAACCCGCCGTTCGATCCAGCTCAATCGAGACCGGAACGGGATCGGGATCGTCCCGCTCACACCGGTGAACCGCACCCCTTCCAGGACGGCCTCTCTCAGGTGAAGGGACCGGGTTCGCGGAAAGGCATCCAGCAGGCGGTCGACGATCGGCCGGTCTGAATTGCCGCGGACCGCGAGGACCGGGGGCCCCATGTCGTTCAAGCGGGACACAACCCGACGATGGCCTCCGTAACGCGTGATGTCCCCTGCAACCACCAGTACGTCCGGCCTGTGCTCCGCCACGATCCTCTGGATCCTCGAAAGCCTGCCGGCATTCCCATGGATGTCGGAAACCGCGTAGATGCGCATCAAAGCCACTCCCCGGTCTTCTGGCCGACCGCCGGGACGATTGTTTCCGATTCTTGTCGATTTGACAAGCCTGAGAGGGTAGAATGAGTGCGTTTTTTCCCTTTCTCTTGTCGGAACCTTCACCGGGCCTTCGCAAAGGGGGACGTGCCATGAAGACGCGTATCATGGACCTCTTCGACATCCGGGTTCCCATCCAGTGCGGGGGCATGCTCTGGCTCGCCGTCCCGGAGCTTGCCGCCGCCATCAGCAACGCCGGGGCGATGGGAAACCTGACATCGGGGAACTACAATTCGGCCGATGAGCTCCGAGCGGCCATCGACAGGACGCGCGAACTCACGGACAAGCCTTTTATCGTCAACATCACGACCATGCCCTCCATCCGCCTCCCCGTGGAACTGCTCCGGGAATTCTTCGCGGTCTGCTGCGAGCGGCGCGTCAAGGCCCTGGAGATCGCAGGGGCCCCGGTGGACACCTTTCTCGGGCCCGAGTACATCCCGATGGCCAAGGAGGCGGGCGTGAAGGTGCTTCACAAGGTGGGAACGGTCCGGCATGCCGTTCATGCGCAGAAGGTGGGCTACGACGCCGTGACCATCGCAGGCTTCGAGGAAGGCGGTTTCCCTCACAAGGACAATGTCTCGACCATGGTCCTGGTGCCCAGGGTCGTCGAATCGGTCGACATCCCGGTGCTGGCCGCGGGCGGCATGGTAGACGGAAAGACTCTGGCAGCGGCCCTCGTCCTCGGCGCGGACGGGATGATGATGGCCACGCGGTTCCTGGCGACCAAGGACTGCCAGGTGCACCCGAACATCCACAAGGTCCTGCTCGAGCGGGACGAAACGGAGACCGCCCTCGGGCTCCGGAAGCTGCTCTCCGCCTTCGGGCTTCAGGTCCGGGCCCTGCGGAACGACATCGTCCGGAGGATCGAAGAAATCGAGGCGCGCGACGGCGATTTCACGGAACTCTTCCCCCTCATTTCCGGGGAGCGGGCCCGTCAGGTCTGGAAAGACGGCAATGCGGAAGAGGCCTTGCTGACGGTGGGCCAGTCGGTGGGCCGTATCCGGGACATCCCCACCGTGGCCGAGCTCATCCAGAGGATCGTTTCGGAGGCCGAGGAGGCCCTGCGCACCTCCCTGGATCGCGTTACGGCTTGACAGCGGCTACAAGCTGTAAGCTTTCAGCTCCCAACCGGTGCTTCCGTGGGGGGCAAGGGTGAACGCGCGGGCAGGGCGTGGCGGAGCTAACAGCGTATGGCTAACGGCTGATAGCCAACCGCGGTATGTTCGGTGGGGAGGACCAACGGGGCTGACGGAGGAGGCCCTCACCCCCTGATCCCTGCCTACAGTCTCTTGGCGAGATACTCCACGCCCCGGTTCAGGGTCGTCAGCTCGATGAAGTCGTCCTCCGGGATCTCGATCCCGAAACGCATCTGGAGTTCCATCACGATGTTCAGAAAATCGACCGAGTCCAGCTCGAGCTGGTCCCGCAGGGGAACGTCAGGGTCCAGGTCGCCCAGGTCTTCGTTCGGGACCGTTTCGTGGATGAGCTGCATGATGAGCCGAATGATCTCTTCTCGGGTCACTTGTTTATTCTCCGACGTTGCATGCGGTCAGGGCCCATGACGTTTTCGACCCGCGAAGCCGGATCGCCCCCGGGATCGCGCTCCGCGGGGGACGATTCACGGCACAATCGGCCGCGGACGATAGGTGCACCAGGACGAGGGGAACCGAACCCCCTGCACGGCGAGGCACTGGACCCGGTAGCCGAAGGCGGCGCCGGTCAGGATCTGCGCGGCCACGTCCGCAACCTTCCGGTTGCCCACATCCTCCAGGTAGGAGCGCATCGCCCAGGCATTGAAGGCCCCCATGGACGGACCGCACCAGATTTGATAGTCCATTTCCCTTCCCGGTTCTCCCGTGTTGGACCAGTTCGAAGAAAGCCCGAGGTACCACCGGAAGACCAGGGCCATTTTCCGCTTCGGCTGGGAGGCCGCCCTTTCGATCTGGCTCGGGTCTCTCTCGGCAAAATAGGCTGCCGTGCTCTCCCAGATCCGCTCCAGGCTGTTCCGGAAGATCTGTTTCTCAAGCTTTTCCCTCTCCGCGGGCGGAATTTCTTCCAGAGAATTGTAGCGCGTATACAGCTCATAGAGCTTGTGCGCGCGCATCGGAAACAGGGTTCCCCGTTTGAGAACCTGCAGCCTGACGCCCATCTCGAACATGTCCGCTGCGGGCGCCATGCTTACATCCGCCATTTCCGCCTTGCCCAGCAAGGCCTTCGTGTGGGCGGACGCGCCCGCCTCGACGCACGACTGATTGATCGAACCGGTGCCGACATAGGCGGCCCCCATCATGAAAGCGGCCAGGGCCGCCGTCGGCGTTCCGATACCGCCCGCCGCGCCCACCCGCACCGGCTGCTCGAAACGGTGCTTCTCCTGCAGCTCGTCCCGCAGGGCGATCAGGGAGGGCAGGAGCGCCGTGAGGGGGCGGTTGTCGGTGTGTCCCGCGGAATCGGCCTCCGCCGTCACATCGTCCGCCATGGGCACCTGCCCGGAGAGCCTGGCCTGCTCCTCGGTAATCCGTCCCTGGTCCACAAGGGGCTGCAGGAGCCTGGCCGGAGGCGGCTCCATGAACTTGGCGGCCACCTCCCTTCGGGAGACCTTTGCGATGATCCGGTTTCCGATCTCGACCCGCCCCAGGGCGTCCCGCGTGAGCCCGGCCGCCCGGTACCGGACCACATGAGGCGTCAGATCCAGAAAGGCGGCCGCCTCCACGCACCGAACCCCGTGGGCGAGGTAGAGGTCGACGCATTCGCGCTCGAGGGCGGGCTCGTTCGGGCTGTGAATGAGGTTGAACGCGTAAGGCCCGCGGGGAAGGGCCGCCTGAATGCGCGCAATCGCATCCCGCACGCGCTGAGGCAGCAGACCCGCCGCGCCGAAGGATCCCAGGAAGCCCGCCCGGCCGAGGGCGATCACCATCTCTTCCGAGGCGATCCCGTTCGCCATGGCGCCGGCGTAATAGGAGAATCGCGTGCCATGGTCCTTCCGGAAACCCTCATCCCCGAGACGTTCCATCGGCAAGGGAGGCGCCCAGGCCACGGCCTCCAGGGATCCTCCGCCCGCACGGGCCGTCTCCTCCCACCGGCCGTCATGGGTCAAGCCGATCCGCTCCCCTTCCCGCACGGCGTAGCAGGGGCTTCCCAATGTCAGCAGGGCTTCCCGGACGCCCGTTTCGTCAAAGACAACCGATTCGATCGGACCGGTCCAGCCTCCTGTCCGCCCTTCGGATGCGGCCGCAAATCGCAAGCCTTTTCTTCTCATCGATGAGGCTCCTCTTCCACCAGCACCATGCCCAGGTCCCGAAAATCGACCACAACCGTTTCGCCCAGGAGGATGTCCACGTTCGCGATCGCATAGGGCCGCGGGTCCGTGCCGATCTCTTTGACCTCCATCCGGTAGGTGAAGCGCTTGTGCTTCCGTACGATCTGGCCCCGGCAACGCACCTTCTGGGGCACCCCGGGAAGGGGCTGAAAGCGAGCATTGCGGGCGCACGTCTGCAGTCCCAGGTAGAGCATGTAGAATCTCATGAGCTGTCCGCAGCCCTCGGCCATCAGGGAGCCTGCCAGCACCTCGTCATCCTTGAAGTGACAGGGGAAATACCAGTGGTTCGGCTCCAGGTCCTTCTGCGCAACAACGAGGCCGAGCCCCCACGCGCCGCCTCGGGGATCGACCGAGACGACCCTGTCCATCATCAGCATCGGCTCCGCAGTGAAGACCGGCGAACGGTTCCGCCCGCTCGGGTCGTAGTCCGTTCCGAAACAGCCGGCCGGGTTTCTCCGCGCAAGCTCCACCAGACGCTCTCGCTCAAAGGCGGATCGGCTGCAGACAAGCAGCGGGTCGAAGCGCTTTTGCTCGACCTTCTTCTTGTCCTCGATCTCCTGTTCGGTCAGTACGATGCCCCGCCCCCCTTCGAGTTCCTGATCGGTGAAAAAGCCCGCACACCCCCCACGCATTTCCAGGACCCTCTTGTCGCGAACGAAGCAATCGTAGCTGAAAAAGAACAGCGTTGGACCGCTCGTCCGAACAAAGGAGTGGATCTTGATATCGTACCGAAGGGTCTCCCCCTCCCGAGGAATCTCGTCCAGGAACGTCATCGTGCAATCGAGCAGCCGATAGACCCGTTCCCCCTTGCACTCGAAATCGATTCCCAGGTAACTGATGAGCAACAGATCGCATTGCCCCGATTCGACGGCAACGGCCCAGGGGATCTCGCCGTCCACCGAGTACCAGGCGTTTCGGGGAATGTCGTATTCGGTCGTGATCGAGCAGGGGCGGAAGACGCCCGTCTCCGCATTGAGCCGGGTCACGCGGGTCACGAGCAGATAAGGCTCCATCGGCAGCCGCACGCACCGCCGATAGGTGTCAACAACGGCGAATCGCTCTCCGAAGACGTTCGATATCCTGCCTTCGGCGAACTCCCTGAGATCGGCGTAGTCCCACACGACCCCGGGGGGCTTGGGCCCTCCCGGCCGCCTCCGTGGAGGCGGAGGGTACATGCGCAGGAGATCCTCGAAGGTGGGCGTGGCGCTCGGGATCGGAGGGCCCGGTCGGCCTTGGCGACCTGCCGGAATGGAACGGGCCTGTCCGGCATCCGGGCTCCGGGTGGCCGGCCGCCTCGGTGCCGCGGTTCCCTCCGGAGTCACGGACGGGGAAGCCGGACCTTGCGCCGCCAGCCGCATCTGGAGCCGGATCGTTTCGCCGATCTGCCGGAGACCTTCCCTGCGCGCCTCGAGAAAGGCCAGGTGAGCCGAACGCAGCGCGGCAAGAGCCCCGCCGTCCTGTCCGGCCGGGTCGCCTGTTTCCGGAGCGAGTCCCGCCGCAGGCCGGTAAGGCGCCGGTTCCGGCAAGGGCCGCTCCGGGGAGGGGGAGGCCTCCAGGGCGCTGCGGCGGACCGTCGGGCGAATTGCCTGAAACCGCCTCCGATTCTCTTCGCTCAGGATCGCCGCATCGATTCGGCCGCCTCCGACCGAGGTGGATTTCACCAGGGAGTGACTCGATTTCTTCTCCGGCCGGGGAAGGGCAAACAGAGGGGACAGGTCCAGATCGACATCGTGGCTGCATAGCCTCGCCAGGGCCCGCACGATCGAGGTCTTCCCGCCCGCTCCCTTTCGGTCCACGGAAACCGCCAGATGCGCTTGGCCTGCGAGGATCTCCCCGATCCAGTTCGTGCAGTTCTCGCGGGGTCCCACCTCGACGAAGACCCGTGCCCCGTCCTCGTATGCGCTGCGGACGAGTCGGGGAAAGTCGATCGTCCGGCAGTAGATCGCAGCGATGTTTTCGGCAACCGTATCGGCGTCGATCGGGAGAGGACCGAACCGGTCCGCCGAATAGAAATCGATACCGGCAACCGGCCGGACCGGCAGCCGGTGCATCTTCACGAGCTCGCCATAGGCCGGCCGCGCAACCTCGCAGTGGATGGCGTCCGGCATGGGCACGTCGAAGAACTCGCACCCGAGCCTTTGCATCACCCTCTGGCAGGCTCCCCTCTCGCCGGAGATGACGACCTCCTGCGGCGTGTTGATGAATGTGAGGTACGCACGCTCTTCCCCCTCAAGGGCCTGCCGGAGATCCTCCGGAGAGGCGCGAAGGCGATACGCGTGCCAGATCTTCTCTCCCTTCCCCGTTGCCTGCGGAAGACCCCAGGCCTTCCGGACGATCTCCATCGGCCCTGCCAGCTGCGTCCGGAAGGCAGGCGATCTTCGCAGCTTCTCGCTCATCTCATCGGTCTCCCCCCACACGCCGAGGGCATGCATCATCGAAACCTCGCCCATGCTGTACCCCAAAGCGAGCCGAGGGACCACGCCGAAGCAGTCTCGAAGGATCTTCGTGAAGACGATCGCAAAGATGATCCCGCTTTCAAAAAGGGCGATGGGGTTTTCCAGCAGGGCGTCTTCGTGACCCTTGACCTCCCCGGGGGACAAACGGAAAAGGCTTCGAGGATAGAGAAGCCGCTCTCCCACCATGCTGCCCAGCCGCGAAGATCGCTTGCAGAGCTCGTCGTACACGCGCGGAAACAGCTGGAACAGGTCTCGCCCCAGGCCCAGGTAGGAGTTGAGCCCGCCCGGATAGACGAACGCGATCTTACCGGCCTTTCCCAGGGGCGCGGGCGTGAAGTAGCTTCCCCGCGGGGAGGCCCAGGGGCCTGCGCACCGATAGGCCTCCTGAACGCCCGGGCCGGCCGTCTCGATCTCCAGGAGGAGTTCTTCCCTGTCGCGGCCCACGAGCGCGAGGGTGCCCGCAGCCGGGTTTCTTCTCCGCCATGTCTCATACCTGTCGGCCAGGACCGGGGCCAGGGGGGACCCGGCGCGAAGCAACCGCTTGAGCTCATCGAGGGCCCTCCGCAAATCCTCGGGACCCAGGACGGCCACCGGCACCAGGAAGGGCGGCGACGAAGCCAGATAGGCACCGTCCCGGGGCTCTCGGGCCGCTGCCTCGGAGAGGATCAGGTGAGAGCAGGTCTCATCCCTTCCCAGACCGCTCACCGCCGCCACCCTTTTCTCCCGTCCCTCTTCCAGGAACCATGTCGTCGATTCCAAAGGCACGTAGAACGGGCTCTCCTGCCAAGCCGAGGCGAATTTCGGTCCCGACCATCCGGGAGTCCCCGGAAGGTACCGGTGATAGAGGCACAGAGCGGTCTTGATCAGGCTCGCCATGCCCGACGCGGCGAAGGTGTGCCCGATGTTTGCCTTCACGCTGCCCAGCGCACACGCCAACGTCCGACCCCCGTCCCGGTACGCCTCGATCAGACCGTGGATCTCCGCCTCGTCCTCCTCCGGGACGCCGCTTCCGGACACCTCGAGATATCCGATGCTCGAAGGCCCAAGACCTCCGTCGGCAAAGGCCCGGCGGCAGGCCTCGGCGACCGAGGCCCCGGAGACGCCACGGGCAAATCCGATCCCGTCGATCGTGGCGAAGATACGATCCCCGTCCCGTTCCGCGCGATCGAGCCGTTTCAGCACGACCGCCCCCGCCCCTTCCCCCACGCTCCAGCCGTCCACGCCTTCGTCGAAGCTCATCGTGTGGGAGCCCCGGTTGACCCGGCACTCCCTGTTTCGCCACAGCACGTGTTCGGGCCCACCGGCCAGATCCACGGCGCCGACCAGGACCGCGTCCACTTCCGACTTCTCGAGCAGCAAGCGCGCAACCTGCAGGGCCTTGAAGAGAGAGTTTTCCTCGGAGGAGACCGTGAACGCCGGGCCGGAAAAATCCCATAATGAGGAAACACGCGAGGCCATGATGTTGCCGACGTAGCTGGTCATCCGGTTGATCTTGCCCACTGCGTGAATGCTGTTCTGAGCGGCCGCCAGGAGCTCCCCTCGGACCTCCGGGGAGAGCAAGAAGTCGCCGTGAGGGAAGGTCTGTTCGAACTGGGACGAGAGGTTGATCCGGGCCTTCATCTGATGGAGGGCGAGGTCCGTCTCCATGGCGATCACGACCGCCACGTTCTTCCCCTGCCGTATGCCGGTCTGCCGCAGGGCACCGTCGGCGACCTTCAGGGCAAGAAGATGCTGCGGAATCAGTCGGTCGTCCTCCATCGGCGGGATTTTGAACTGCATGAAATCAATTTCGAAGCTTTCGATGTATGCGCCCTCCGGGGCCCTGCCGCCTTCGAACCCGAAGCGTTCGAGCAGACCCGGGCTGCTGTCGATCCCTTTCCAGCGGTCAACCGGAAGCGCAGTGAAAAGCCGGATTCCGTCGCAGGAGGTGCGATGAAAGGAAGACAGCCCCTCGCAGGCGCCGAAAAAGGCATCCATCCCCACGATCGCCATTCGAAAGGACCCTCCGGCTCCCTGGGGCCGGGTCGACGCAAGGGCATTGCCCCTCGCCCGCTCGGCAGGGAGCGCTTCGAGCCCCTCCCTCTCCAGAATCAGATGGGCATTCGTGCCTCCCAATCCGAACGCGCTCACCGCGGCGCGCCGCCCGGTCCGCCCCTCCGGCCAGGGCACCGTTTGATTCGGAATTCTCTCGGCCGTGATGACCCTAGTCTTCGAACTCTGCGGATCCCTCAGGTCGATGGTGGGCGGAATCCGCCCCCGCTCCATGCCCAGGATGACCTTGATCAGACCCGCCATGCCGGCCGCGGTGAGCAAATGGCCGAGATTGGATTTGACGGCACCGACCCGGGGCGAGGCTCCGAAGGCGCCGAAAAAGGCGTCCATGGAATTCAGTTCGACCTTGTCTCCCAGCGGGGTTCCCGTGGCGTGGCATTCCACGAAATCAACGCTCCTCGGGTCGACTCCGCTCTGATCGTAGGCCCGTTCAAAGGCGAACCTCTGTCCCTTCGGATTGGGGCTGAGCACCGACTGGCCCCTTCCATCGTTCGACAGGCCGCCGCCCAGAACGGCGGCATGGATCCGGTCCCCGTCCCGAACGGCATCGCTCCATCTCTTCAGCACGAGCATGCCCGCGCCTTCCCCCGCAACCAGCCCCGCGGAATTCCTGTCGAGGGGCGCGCTTCTCTCGGTTTCCTCCGGGTAGGCCTGGAAAATGGAGAACCCCATGTGCACAAACAGAGGGTCCGCCGCGCTCACCGCTCCCGCCAGCATGAGGTCGGCCTCCCTGGCCTGAAGCAGGTCGCAGGCCAGCCTGACCGAATACAGGGAAGAGGCACAGGCGGCATCCAGGGCAAAGCAGGGACCGGACAAGGAGAGGGCCTTGGCGACGACGGCGGCCGGATAGCCCGCGGTCCTCCGGTTGAGGCCGTCGACCTCCCGGAAGGGGGCGAACGGGGCGAGCCGGAAGTCTTCCCTGCCGAGGAGCGTGCGCAGACAGGACTCGACGACTTCATGGTAGATCGGAACAAGGAGGTGATTGGAGGACTTGGTGGGCATGGACAGGTTGCCCAGGATGACGCCGCAGCGGGCGAGGATCTCCTGGCGGCCGAGACAGCCAGCGTCCCTGAGCGCCTCTCGCGCTACATGGAGGGACCACTGGAATACGTCGTCCAGCCGCAGAACGAAAGACTCCGGCACATGAAACCCGGAAGGATCCATGCAAAAATCGAGAATATAACCACCTCGAACGCAGTAGAACCTGTCCGGAACGCCCTTGCGGGGATCGTAGAAATGCCTGACGGGCATTCCCATCTTTTCGTCCGTAACCTCGGATCGGGAATCCCTTCCCTCCACAAGATTCCGCCAGAACGCTTCGGGTCCCTGCGCCCCTGGAAACAGGCACGAGAGGCCGATCACGGCTATCTTTTCCATTCCATACCCTGTCATCGGATTCGTGGTCTCCGGCCCCCCCGATCGGTCAGAGCCAGGCAGACAGATCCACCGGCACTCGATGGCCGACGAGCTGGGCCAGAACACGAACGAGGGAAGCCTGGTCCTTCACGCCCTTTACGTTGACCGCCATGGCCAGGTGGTCCCTGCCTTCCAGGATTTGATCGATCAAGCCGGAGCAGAACTTGCGGGATCCGAGTTCGATGAACAGGCGGACCCCGTCTTCGTAAGCCTTGTCCACCAAACGAGGGAAATCCACGAGCTCGCAATAGGCCTTGGCAATGCTGTGCGCCACGGCCCCGGAACGAAGGGGAACCGGTTGGTAGCAGGAGGAGGAATAGAATTTGACCTCCGGACGCTTGCCCACGGGAAGGGTGTACAGATCCACGATGCTTTCATACTCCCTCCGCGTCGGATCGCAGTGAATGGCAAGCTCCAGGCCCAGGGGATAGTATTTGCAGCCGAGCTTCTCGATGACCCTCCTGCAATCCCCCGGATGGCCCGCGATGACCACCTCCCGCTCCGTATTGATAATGGTCATGTACACACGCTCCTCCCCCCGGATGGCCTCCTGCACCTGCGACGGGGCTGCCTGGAGCGTGAACGTCTCCCAGATCTTCGCGTGCCTGTCGGTCCCCCCTTCCGGAAGGTTCCAATGGGCCCGCACCGAGGCGAGATCCCCGCTGAGGCGCCTCTGAAAGACCGGGGAGGAACGGAAGCGGTCCGCCAAGCGCCCGGGCTCTTCCCAAACGCCGAGGGAGGCAAACATGCCCGGCTCTCCGAGGCTGTAACCGAGCGCACAGTGGGGCGCCACCTTGAAGATATCCCGGAGAATGACCGTGAAGAGAAAGAAGAACACCATTCCCGACTTGGCTATGGTCATGATGTCCTTGCGCATCCTCAACTCGCGTTTCCAGATCTCGTCCTCGGTCAGAGGCTCCCGGGTCCGCGGGTAGAGATCCTTTTCCTGCAGCAATTCCCCCATGTCGTCGGCCAGGAGAGAGAGTCGCCCGTAGAGTTCCGGAAAGAGATGGAACAGGCTACGCCCCAACCCGACATACGCGCTGCCCACGCCGGGATAGACGAAGGCGACCTTGCCCTTCCCTCCCAGAGGGCGCGCCGTGAAGTAGCTGCCCCTGGGCGTTCTCAGCTCCCCGCTCTTCTCAAAGGCCTGAGGAACCCCCTTTGCCATGAACCCGATCTCTCGAGACAGATCCCCCCGGCCATGCCCTGCAATCATCAGCGCATAGGCGGCATCGGGTCGCCTCTGAAACGCGGCAAGGGCCTCTTCGGCCGCTTCCGCCAGCGACGAGCCGTTTTCGATCGCCTTCCGGAGCGTCTCTGTCTGCCGCGTCAGGTCGGCAGCATTCTCTCCGGCAATCGGAAAGCAATAGGGCGACACGATCGAACGATACCGGTTCGGTCGGTCCTCAAGCCTCGAATCCTCCGAGAGCAAAAGGTGTGCGGCCGTGCCCCTGTCTATTGTGCTGACGGCGGCGACACGTCTTCGGGCCCCTTTCTCCGGGAACCAGGGCCTCGACTCGTTCGGCATGTAGAAGGGGCTGTCCTTCCAGGACGTCTCGTTCCTCGGAGCCGTCCACACGGGTGCGGCGGGGATGTATCGGTGGTACAGGCAGAGGGCCGCCTTCACGAGGCTTGCAAGGGCGGACACCGCCGAGGAGTCGCCGGCTTCCGTTCCGGCGCCCCCCAAAGCGCAGGTCCATCCTCCGCCCTTCGAGGGATAGGCTTGCAGCAGCCCTTCGATCTCGCCCGGACCGGGCCGGTTCGTTTCCCACGTGGAGCATACAAGACAGCCGACCTCGCTCCGGCCCACTCCGGCGAGGCAGAGCGCCCTGTCCGTTGCGGCGGCAACGGCTTCGCTTACGGCCCGGTCCCCCTCCGACACTCCGGCCCTCTCCGCGGCCACCGCATCGATCGTCGCGAAGAGGCGATCCTGATCCCGTTCCGCCTGATCGATGCGTTTGAGCAGGACCGCCACCGCACCCTGTCCCGCCGGCAGTCCACCGCACCCCGCTCCGCCCCTTTCCTCCTGGAGATGGACGGCGGCCACCAGGACGCCCCGGACCTCCCCGCTCTCCAGCAGATCTCGGGCCGTCTCGAGACCGACGCCCAGGGAGTCCGAACGCACTGTCCTGCGCGGGAGACCATGGCGTCCGGGCGGATCCGCTTCGGCGACGAGGATGAGAGCGATGTCGTCGGCATCCTCTTCCCCCGGCCGCGTCCGGGCGCAACGCAGCGCACCGGCGATCGCGAGGCGAAGCAGGGCAGGAGCATCCGCGGGGGGGAAAGGATCCGGGAGCCGCACGCAGCCTTCTCGCCGCTCCCTTCCCATCCCGGCCCGTGCCTTCGCGGGGCCGTCCGGGGGGCCCGTCGCCGTATGGGCAAGGCCGTCGAAGACCGTCGCATCGAATGCGTCCAGACCCGCATCGGGTCCGAGGAAGGCCTCCATGCCCACGATCGCGATCCTGTTGCTCATCGGGACTGTGCTCTGCGAAACTGTCGGTTCAGGCTCCTGCTGATGATCACCTCCGCATCCAGCAGGCGGGCATACAGAAGCCCTGCATCATCGTGGGCGAAGACGTCGGCAACCATCCGGGTCTTTGTCGCTTTCTTCACGTCCACAGCGACGTGGAAAGGGAGGTCATGGGGGAGGGAGCGAAACTGCTCTCCCAGGAGAACCGATCCGGGCAGGCTCGCGCTCCCGAAGCGGTCCCACACCCAGACCACCATCGCCTGAAAGAGCGCATCCGCCAGGCGGGGGTTGAACATTCGTGATCCGAACTTGCCGTGCCAGTTCTCCTCGGTCCTGGGCAGACGGCCCCGGGCGAGGAGCCTCTCCGGCGTGAGACAGAACACCGTCTCGAGAATCTGCAACGGAGGCCCGTGGAAAAGCTTGCCATGCTCATAGAACCCTCGACCATCGAGCCACTCGGACGGGCTCGAATCCGCAAGCGGGCAGGACGGGGCATCGTCACAGGCAGAAACCAACGAAATACGAGCCCGGTAATGAGGGAGGCGCTTGCCCTCCGCATGACGCGAGACTTGTACTTGAAAAGAGACCTGTCCCGAGACGTCTCTCGGCAGTTCTTCCACATCCATTACGCATTGATTCTCGACGGCGTGGTCGACGACGATACCCTTGAGCGTATCGTAATTCTCGAGTCGGACATGAGCGTATTCGGGATAGAACTGCCCGCAGGCCTCCGCCATCCAGGACATTACGAAGGCGGCCGGGATCACGGGATGTCCGCCGATGATATGATCCTCGAGAAACGGGTTGTCCTTCCGTTTCAGTTCGCGCACGATTCGGAATCGCTTCGCCCGAGGCGGCAGACCCTTCCCCTTCCCTTCCCCTCCAAGAGAACCCCCGACCAGAATCTGGGGGCAGTCCGCTCCGTTGGACGAGAACCCGTCCACAAACACCCGGGCACCCGCCTGCAGCGGGATGACTCGGATCCTGCGTTCCTCGAAGTGCCGCTTCAGGGAGTCGGTGACCATGCCCCCGTCCCAGGGCCCCCAGTTGAAGGAGCGGACACGGCACCCCGGGTGGCTCCGCTTGAACCGGTGAGCAAACTTGTTCAGAATCTCGTTGGCCACGGCATAGTCGGACTGGCCCGGGTTTCCGTAGAATCCGGCAGCCGAGGAAAAGAGGATCAGGTACTTCAGGCGGCTGCTGTCCAGAGAGCGAAGGAGGGCCTCCAGGCCTTCTACCTTGGTGGAGTAGACGGCCTGAAAATCGCCGATCGTCTTCTGTTCGATCAACCGGTCCGCCAGGACCCCGGCTCCGTGAATGACGCCCGCGAGGCGCCCCAGTCGACCCACGGCCGGACCCACTCGCGCCATGGCCGCCGCATCCGTCACGTCGGCCTGCAGGTACTCCGCTTCCGCCCCTGCCGCACGGATGGCAGACAAGGTGCGGCCGATCTCCCGGCCGGCCAGGACCGGCTTGAGGATTTCCTCGATCTTTTTCGGCGTCGGCCTGTCCCCGCGGGCCATCAACTCCTCCATGGCCCGCCTCTTCAGCTCGGTCGGATCGCTGCATCCCTCGGCCCAATCCGGTTCTTCCTCGGTAAACGGCGAGCGTCCGAGCAACACGAACTTGTTTTTGCATGCCCGGGCCAACGCGACCACGCAGGCGGCCGTCACGCCCCTGGCCCCTCCGCTCACGACGAAGACCGACGAACGGTCCGGCAGAACGCCTCCTTCCGCGCAGGGACGGGGCGGGATCGGTTCCTCGACCAAGGTGACCCTTCCCTCCTCCCCGTATCCGGTCTCGACGATGCGGGCGTCCGGATCCTGAAGCTCCCCGAGGACCGACCTCACCGCCCGTTCGTCGTCGAGCTTCGGGCTCAGGTCGACGGCCCGGCAGAAGACCGACCTCCACTCGACATTCAGGGTCTTCACAAGACCGAAGAGCCCGCCGTCCACCACACCGAATCCCTCTCCCCGGAGCCCGAGAGATCCGTCCAGCCTTGCCACCGTCATGAAGAAACGGCGGCCGGGGGGCTCGGTCCGCGTGAGGGCCGGCTGCAGGTGCTTGGCCATGAGAAAAACGTGCAGAAGACAGTCCCTCGAGGCCTCGGAGAAGAGGATCCCCTCTTCCTCACCCCCCCCACGGAAAGGGGGATGCAGGTGCAGGAGGCCTCCGATCGGCCCCTCCGTCGCAACGATCTGCTGAAGGGTGTCTTTCAAGTGATTCTCGGTGAGGTCTCCCAGCACGAAACGCGGGATGGCCGAGGCGGCCGGAGGCCCCTCCGGTACGGTCGAGGGAGGAAGGCTCAGGATGACCGTCTTCCATCCCTTCTTGACGAGCGCTTCGGCAAGACCGACCGTCATCGAGGTCCCGTCGTCCGTGACGAGGCAGATGTGCCGTTCGGGAAGGGCACACTCGAGGCAGTCCGGAGGCGGCAGCCGCTTGAGTCGCACCGAGGCCTGCCTGACGGCCTCTTCCGCGGCCGAGGGCCCCCGGGCCGGCTGCGCCCCAGGCGCCGTTTCGCTCCCTTCCGAACCTCTTGCGCCGCCGGCCAGCCGCGATTCCATGTGCCGGACGATCTGCCCCAGCGTCCGCAGCTCGGCCAGCTCCTCCGGGTTCATCTCGGGCAGATCCGGATAGAGGTCCATCATCGACCCCAGGATCTCCACACGCTTGATCGAGTCGATCCCCAGGTCCGCCTCCATCTCCATGTCCAGCTCCAGCATCTCCGCCGGATAGCCCGTCTTCTCGCTCACCACCGCGAGCAGGCTCGCGCTCAGGGCCTCGATCCCGGGGACCGCACCCGCACGCGCCCCTCCCGCCGATGCGGGCGGCACGGCCGGAACCGCCTCCGGAACAGGCGCCGGATGCGGAGCAACCGCACCGCCGCCGGCCAGCCGCGATTCCATGTGCCGGACGATCTGCCCCAGCGTCCGCAGCTCGGCCAGCTCCTCCGGGTTCATCTCGGGCAGATCCGGATAGAGGTCCATCATCGACCCCAGGATCTCCACACGCTTGATCGAGTCGATCCCCAGGTCCGCCTCCATCTCCATGTCCAGCTCCAGCATCTCCGCCGGATAGCCCGTCTTCTCGCTCACCACCGCGAGCAGGCTCGCGCTCAGGGCCTCGATTCGGGGAGCCGCACCCGCACGCGCCCCTCCCGCCGATGCGGGCGGCACGGCCGGGATCTTTTCCGCCGGAGCGGCCGCGCCGGCCGCTTTCGAAGCGCCGGCCAGGCGCGATTCCATGTGCCGGACGATCTGCCCCAGGGTCCGCAGCTCGGCCAGCTCCTCCGGGTTCATCTCGGGCAGGTCCGGGTAGAGGTCCATCATCGACCCCAGGATCTCCACACGCTTGATCGAGTCGATCCCCAGGTCCGCCTCCATCTCCATGTCCAGCTCCAGCATCTCCGCCGGATAGCCCGTCTTCTCGCTCACCACCGCGAGCAGGCTCGCGCTCAGGGCCTCGATTCGGGGAGCCGCCGCAGACGGAATCGCTTTCGCCGCAACACCCGCCCCGTAGCCGCCCGTCGATGATTCGTCATGGGTCACGCCGGGCGAGGATCCCGGTCGGCTGTCCGTCCGCGGGGCCTGCGACGCCTGCCTCGGCCCCGCAACCTTTGCTCCGGAAGGTCCGTCGACCGATCGATCCCCCGTAATCCCGGGGAGGGTGGATGCTGCGCCAGGGAGAGCAACCCCTTGCCGAAATGCCTCCATGGCGGACCTGGAGATCTCGGCCTGCGTCCGCAAGTACTCTTCGTGGACGCGCAGGGTCTCTGCCTGGTGCTGGTGAAACAGGGCCAGGCTTCGCTCCACGGCCTCCGGCAGGCCTGCTGCGCAGAGAGCCCCGGAAGGCCCTGCCGGCTGATGCCGCAGAAGGTCGTAGAAGGTCCGGGTATATTCCAGGTGCTGGCTCAGATAGCGCTCGTGCACCTGAAGGGCCTCGCCCTGGTTGCGAAAGAAGTGGTCCAGGACCCTTTCCAGGCCCTCCAAGACCCTCTGCGCACCGGTCACCGCACCCGGTTGCTGAGAGTCGCCCCGGCTCGCGGGGGGTTCGTGGCCCTCCGGGGGCGTCCCGACCTGCCTCACAACGGATGCCCGAGAAGCGTCTTCGCGTCCCGGGTTGCCGCCCTGAGTGGCGGGCTCGAGTGCGTCCCGGTAGGCCTTCCGCGTCTTTTCGCTGACATAGTTCGCTCCTGTCAGCTTGACGCTCGCAGGTCCTCCCCGCTTTCCCTCACCGGCCGGTTCCGGCGTGCGGAACGGATCGATGTCCCGAAGGGGCATGCCTGCCACGCGAAGCTCGACGGCCGCCTGTCGAAGTTGACGGTCGCTGTCCTTCCTTGCGCTCGCGTTGAGCGCAATCGCCGTGTGGGGCATCCCCTCGAGGATGTTCCCCACAAGCTTGGTCAGGATACCCTTGGGGCCGAACTCCACGAACAGCCTGCCTCCCGCCCGGTAGATGTTCTCGATCTCCTTCCGAAAAAGGACCGGCTGGAGGATATGTTCGGCAAGGGCCTTTTTGATCTTCTCGGGCTTGGGATCGTGCGGCAGGCCTGTCGCGTTGGAGTAGACCGCACATCGCGGCCTTCCGAAGTCGGCGGCCCGGATGGCCTCGGCAAAAGGCCTCTGCGCGTGTCCGACAAGCGGGGTGTGGAAGGCCGCGGAAACGGAAAGGCGAACCACCCGGTATCCTTTTGCCTCGAGCGGCTTCTGCAGGGCTGTCAGTTCCTCCGTGGGGCCGGCAAGAACCACCTCCTGCTTCGAGTTCACGTTCGCGGCCGTCACGGCGGGGTGTCCCTCGACCTCCCTGCAGATCGCCTCCACGTCACCGATGACGGCCAGCATGCCGCCCGCGTCGAAGGCAGGATCCTCCGGGGCTGCCATGGCCATGCCCCTTGCCCGTGCGAGAAAATAGAAGTCTTCGTCGCTCAGCACCTCCGCGGCCCGGAGCGCCGTCAACTCCCCGAAGCTGTGGCCTGCCGCGAAATCCGGGGCGAAGCCGGCCTCGGCCAGGATCCGGTAGAATCCCCAGGAGATCGCCCCGATCGCGGGCTGCGCGTATTGGGTCTTCCGCAGACGCTCCTCGTTTCCTGCCTCCTGCGCCCGGTCGAAGACGGGCGGAGGGAAAACCACCTCGGACAGGCTCGGCGGGCCGTCCTTTTCGAACAACCGGTCCACGCTCGCGTACGCATCGCGAAGAGGCGGGAAGTTGCAGGCAACCTCTCTGCCCATATTGACGTACTGCGCCCCCTGTCCGGGGAACAGGGCGACCACCTTGCCGGTGAAGTCGGTTCCTTGCCTTCGGTAATGGACCCCCTTCGCCAGGCTCCAGGCCTCCTGTCCTTCCTTCCTCTCCAGGGCCTCCAAGGCGCGTTCCAGAAGGTCCCGGGTCTCCGAAACGGACTCCGTTACAAAGCCCAGTCGAGCCGCCTCCCGAGGGATCTCGACGGTCCTTGAGGATTCGACAATCTCCTGATGCAGCCTTTCCGCATCTCCGGACCCCAGGTCCGCGAACAGCCTGCCGCACTTCTCCTTCAGCGCATCCGGCGTGGCCGCAAACAAAAGCAAAGCCTGAGGGACCCGATGCAACCGGTAGGCGCCTGGCGGCGCCTTTTCGTATTCTTCGAGCACCACATGGAAGTTCGTGCCCCCGAAGCCGAAGGCGCTCACCGCGGCACGCCTTGGGGAATCCTTCGCGGCGTGGACCCACGGCCGCGTCTCGGTGTTGACGTAGAAGGGCGAGTTTTCCAGATCGAACTTGGGATTCGGCCGGTTTACATTCAGGGTCGGCGCAAGGACCTTGTGGTGAAGCGCAAGGGCCGCCTTGATAAGACCGGCGGCGCCTGCCGCGGCCTTGGTGTGGCCGATCTGCGACTTGACGCTCCCGAGAGCGATGTGCTTTTTTCTGGGGTTGTCCTGCGCGAAGAAGCTCGTCAGGGCCTCCACCTCGGCCGGATCCCCCGCCTTGGTGCCGGTACCGTGTGCCTCGACCAGTCCCACGGTGCAAGGTTCAATCCCGGCGTCCTCATATGCGCGTCGGAGGGCCAGCGCCTGCCCGCCGGGCCTCGGGTTGTAGATGCTCGAAAACCGGCCGTCGCTCGACGCGCCGATCCCGCGGATTACGGCATAGATGCGGTCCCCGTCGCGCTCCGCATCCTCCAGGCGCTTCAAGGCGACCATGCCGATGCCCTCTCCGACCATCATCCCGTTCGAGTCCGCATCAAAGGGGGAACACCGCTCTTTGTCGGTGAAGGCCGGAGTCTTGCTGAAACACATATACATCGAGATCGAGTTGTCGGTGTCCACGCCGCCCGTGATCATCAAGTCGCTTCGATACTCCGAGAGCTCACTGACCGCCATCTTCAGCGCAGCCAGGGAACTGGCACAGGCCGCATCCACCGTACAGTTCGTGCCGCCCAGGTTCAGCCGGTTGGCCACCCTTCCGGCCACGATGTTCCCCAGCATCCCCGGGAAGGAGTTCTCCTCCCAGGGCACGAAGGCCTTCTTGATCCTTTCAACGATGTCCTCCGCTTCCCTTTCGCAGAGCCCTCGCTTGGTCAACACCTCTTTCCAGACCGGGTACTGAAGCCGAGCGGTCAACGGGGTGTAAAGCTTCTGGCCACCCGCAACCCCGAGGACAATGCCGATTCTGTCCCGGTCAAGGCCGCTGGATTCACCGTATCCCGCATCCTCCAGGACCTGTTTGGCCACCAGGAGGGACAGCAACTGCGAAACATCCGTGACCTCGAGTATGTTCGGGGGAATGCCGAATTCCATCGGGTCGAAATCGATCTCGGGAAGGAATCCGCCCCGCTTGCAATAGGTCTTGTCCGGGACGGTGGGGTCCGGGTCATAGTAGTCCTTCACGTCCCACCGATCGATCGGCACGTCGGTGATGGAATCCCTCTTGCCGACGATGTTGCTCCAGAACTCCCTGAGGTTCCTCGCATCCGGGAACAGACAGGCCATTCCGATCACGGCAATGGGCATCCGCCGGATGCGCCCTTGCATGCCTGTACCGGCAACCGGCTTGTCAGGCTTCCTTTTCCGCTCTCTGCGTAACGCAGATCGTTTCTTCTCATGCACCTGGATGACTCCTTGGAACCTTTCGAGGGCAACCCGGGCCGCCTCTTTCTTCGAACAAGATTTTAATCATATGTTTCATCGGCTCGGGAGATGGGAACGTTTAACCTCGGCAAGACGTAACCCCTTTATTCTATTGAAGCAAACATCCCTTGTAAACCTGGCGGGGACGACCCGCAAGACCCGCAAGGCACGCGGCGGGAGGTGGGTTTCGGATCCGAAGGCGAGGTCCTGTCGGCTCCGAAAAGCGGCAGGCCGGTTTCTCGCGCGCCCCCGCACCCTCTAGCGCTTCTCGGGAGAGGGCGGAGGCAGTTTCTGCATGAAGGTCCCGGTCTCGAAATCCCCCTGAGCGAGGAGTTCGTAGTCGACCAGCTTTTTGGGCACGGGGCCGATGACCTTGGCCAGCGTGCCGCTGACGACCTTGTAAGGGGGGACATCCTTGGTCACGATGGCGCCAGGGACGATGGTCGCGCCCTCGCCGATGCGCGCCGGCCCGATGATCACCGCATTGACGGCCACGCGGACGTAGTCCTCGAACACCACATCGGCCCGCTCGATGAAGCGGTAGGAGAGGAAGCGGTGCGAGATGATGCGGCACCCCGCAGCGATCCACACACCCCTGCCCACGGTGATGCACTCGGGCAAGCGCTCGTCGAAGTTCACCCCGTCGCCGATGAACACGCTCCTCGGGTCCTTGAAGCGAACCCCCCTCCAAGCCTGGAGCCTGACCCGAAAGGACGGAGGGGTCATGTAGTTCAAAGCGAGCCACTGGAGGATCTTGCTAAAGATCTTCCGCCGGTCGTGCAGCAGGACGTACTTCAGGCCCTTGGGCGCCGTATGTTGAATGGTCTGATCCACCCGCACGATCTTGCCCAGAAATTCGATGCAGCGGGTCTCCTCGGGTTGCGCTTCGCTCTCCTGCTCTCGGCGATCCTCAGCCATCCCTTCCTCCGGCCATCGATTCCTTCCGGCGTCGGTAGCGTTCGTAGAATTCCGGGCTGCTCCTCTCGATACCCGCCCACCCCCACCATTGATCCGGGTTTGCAACCACCCGCTTCTCGAGCTCCTTCATGATGGTCTGAATGTCCGTCGGATGATCGCCCGTCATGGCCAGCTCCGGCGAGATTGTCACGGTCACCTTTCGCCAGTCCGAATCGTCCCGGGCCGTGGTGATCACATGCACCGGAGAGCCTGTTTCATAAACGACTTCGGTGATCCGGGATGGAAAGACCGAAGGCCTGCCGAGGAACTCGACCGTGACCAGATTCTTCCTGTCCGGGAGCGCAGCATCGAGGAGGACGATGAATATGTCGTTCTTCTTCAGCCTTTCCCGATAGACACGGCCGCCCCCCCGGTTCGACCATGCCATGGTCAGATCCAGATGGAGCATCGGAACGTTGTATCCCAGCCAGGCATTGACCCTCGCGGTCACAGGCACCTTGAGATCCCAGGGGTGAACCGCATAGCCCGTAACGGCATAGCCGCAATACAGGAGGTAGCCGGGCGTGTGATACGGGTGGGGAAGGTGAAGGGTCGGCGCGATGACTCCCCTGCCCTTTTCAAGGGAACGATCGAGGTGCTCCTTGCCGACCAGGGTCACGAACCGTGAAGCCCACTTCCTTCTGTAGCATACGGCAATGTAATAGGTATCGAAGAAGAAGGCGGTCTGGTTCCAGAAATAACGGCGCGCAATCTCACGGATCTCCTCGTCCGTGTGCTCGCCCGGCAGCCTTTCCTTCAAAGCCTTGATCACCCTGGCCCGCGTCTTTCCGGAAAGGCGGAACATGATGTCTCCTCTCTTCCGGATCAGCCAGTAGGGAATACGGCTCGGCAGCAGGAGGCAGAGAAGCGGGTAGATCAGGAACACGTCGAGCCCGAAGTACAGGTTGTATAGCAAACGGATGAACAGCACCTTGATCTTTTTCACGATCCGTCCCTCCCTCCGACATGCATCCGCGAAGAAGACCTCAGCGTCCGGTTGCCGCCCTGCCTGCGGTTGTCTCCCGCAGACCGGGAGAAATGCCCCGGTTCCGCACGATCTCACCCAATGAGGTCCTGCCCCTCAAGAATCGACAAATTCCTCTTCACGCTGCACTGTTTTCTCGCAGCTTATACTTGAGCACCTTTCCGCTCGGGTTGCGGGGAAGGGCGTCGAGAAACCGGAAGACCTTGGGGCGCTTGTAGCCGGGAAGCGTTTCCTTTGCGTATGCAAGCAATTCTTCTTCGGTCGCCTTGGCCCCGGGCTTGAGCACGACCGCCGCATGGATCTTTTCTCCCCACTTCGGGTCCGGGAGTCCGAAGACCGCGATCTCCTGGATCTTCGGGTGAGTGAGGAGGGCGTCTTCCACCTCCTTGGCGAACACATTCTCCCCGCCCGTCTTGATCATGTCCTTCCACCTGTCCACGAAGTAGAGAAAACCGTCTTCGTCCTCGCGGACCACGTCGCCCGTGTGCAGCCAGCCCCTCTCAAACGTAATCTTCGTCTCGTCTTCCCTCCGGTAGTATCCCGGCACGATGCACGGCCCCTTGAGGAGCAGTTCCCCTGCCTCTCCCTGCCGGACCGGTCTGCCCTGCGAATCCACAATCCGGTAGTCCAGGATGGTGCTGACCACTCCGATGGAGCCGTCCTTGTCCATGAGCCTGGACGGAGGGAGCACGGTGACCGTACCGCCGCCGGCCTCGGTGAGCCCGTAGGAGTAAAAGATCTGCGCCTTGGGCATGTACTTCCGGACGCTTTCCTTCAAGTCCCTGGGAAAGCTCGCGGCCGCGGTCGCGAAGGCCCGCACGTGGGTGATGTCGTAGGCGATCGCCTCCGGAACGGCCATGATCCAGCTGAACAGGAAGGGCGGGACCACCATGGCGACCGTAACCTTCTCCTTGTGAACGTTCCGCATGTACTCCACCGCGTCGAACCGGTGCTGGAGCACGACCTTGGCGCCCGCGGCCATGAGGGAGTTCAGGCAGTTGTTGATGATCACGTGGAAGAGGGGCAGCACCTGGAGGCCCGCGTCCTTCTCGGTCAGGTTCATGTTGCCGATGGTTGTGTAGACCGCCCACAGGGCGTTGGCATGGGTCAGCATGGCAAGCTTGCTGACCCCGGTCGTACCGCCTGTACAGAGGAAGATGTACAGGTCGTCCGAGGCCACCTCCACGCCCGGCTCCCGGGCCTCCCCCTCGCCCACGAATGCATCGTAGTCGACCGCATAGGCCTGCGTCTCACCCCCGACCTGGATGAACGTTCTTATCTTCCGGAGACCGGGCCGGATTTGCTCGACCATGGGGATGAATTCTTCATGGAACAAGAGGACGCTTGCGTCGGACAGGTCGATCAGGTGGCGGACATCCTGCGGAAACAGCCTCGTCTTGACCGGGAAGTAGACCACCCCGATCTTGGCCAGGGCGTAATTGGCCTCCACCATGGCAGGCACGTTCTCAGAGAGCATGGCCACCTTGTCCCCCGGCTTGAGACCCAAGGAGAGGAAGGCGTGGGCAAGGCGATTGACCCGTTCGTTTAGTTGGGTCCACGTATATCGGATGTCCTCGTAGACCAAGGCCTCCCTGTCCGGAAAGCGAATCGCATTCCTCGAGACGATATTCCCGATGGTCATGATCCCCCTCCTCGCTTCGCCTTCGCCGCAGGGCAGGGGCGAGAGCCCCAAGGCGAAAGACAAGAGCCCTCCTTGCTCAAGAGAAGCATACACAAGGAAGTGAACCGGGTCGAGCCGGGAGAAGCAAACGAATCAGGGGTCGGACCCGACCCCACCCCAACCCGATCGGGCAGGGGCAGGGGACGGGATCGAATCAGGGGCGTGGGGAGGGTCCTGGTAGGCCGCTTTAAACGCGCCGGCCGGCGGGCTGTTCAGAAGGTTCCAGACGCAAGGCAGGCCAAATTTCGAGAAATGAAGTGAAATTCCTGCACGCGGAATGACGGAAAAGAGGAAAACCGCAACGACGCCGGATTCACCGTTTGAGAAGTTGCCTCAAGTCCTCGATGTGCTCCTGCGAGGGGGGTCGCAGCCCGTCGAGGGGATAGATGCGGCCCAGATGGCGGTACTTGGACTCTCCAAACCGGTGGTAAGGCAGGAGTTCGTATTCCGGCGGGACGCCGGGAAGCCCCTCTACGAAGGCCGCGATGGCCCGAATGTCTGCCGGCGAGTCGTTGAAACCCGGCACAACCGGCGTGCGAACGGTCAGGGGGAGCTCCGGAAAGCGGGTACGCAGTCTCTGAAGGTTTTCCAGGATGACTTCGTTTCCCACGCCTGTCCACTGCTCGTGCTTCATGCGGTCCAGGATCTTCACGTCGAAAAAGGCGTGGTTCAGGAGCCGGCACGCCGCCTCGAGATCCTCCCATTTGCAGAGACCCGAGGTCTCCAGGGCCGTGTCCATCCCGCGCTCGCCGGCCTTCTTCAGGCAGGCCAGGGCGAAACCGGCCTGGGACAAGGGCTCGCCCCCGCTCAATGTCATCCCTCCGCCGGAACGGGCATAGAAGCTCCCGTCCTGCTCCACGACCCGGACGAGCTCGTCCACGTCCATGGGCGTGCCGAAGAGTTCCAGGGCCCTCGAGGGGCACGCTTCGACGCACCGGCCGCAATTGGTACAGAGGTCGCGCAGGATCTCGGCCTTTCCCTCTTCCCCGCGCCGAACCGCATCGACATCGCAGATCTCCCTGCATCGGCCGCACTCGGCCATGCCGATGCACTTGTCCGGTCGGTAGCCGAGCTCCGGGCCGTACCCCTGGCCCTCGGGGTTCGCGCACCACCTGCACGCTAGCGGGCAGCCCTTCAGGAAGACAAGCGTCCGGATGCCGGAGCCGTCGTGGAGGGAGAATCTCTGGATGTTGAACACCAGGCCGCGGGGCTTCTCGTCCCGCCCGGCGCCGTTCGCTTTGGCCATATTCGCCGCAACCCTCCGGGCTGTGCGGGGCCTGACCCCTGGCCCCTACCACCCCGTTGAAGCAGACAAAGCACGTCGCAGGGGAAAGGGAAAAGGGAAGACTGCAACGCCGCAGATGGGGCTTTTTCAACAGCCTCCTAAAAGCTGTGCGCGGTCCGGTGGATGATCTCGTCCTGAAGCTGCGGCGATAGGTCCACAAAATAGGCGCTGTACCCTGCGACCCGGACCAGCAGGTCCCTGTACTTCTCCGGGTCCTGCTTCGCCGCGATCAGGGTGTCCCGGTTGATGATGTTGAACTGCAGGTGCCACATCTTCAGGTCACAAGCCGTCCGTATGAGGGACATGAGCTTTCTCGTTCCCTCCATCCCCGCGACCGCCGACGGCGAGAGCTTCATGTTGAGCAACCTTGCGGCACGCTCCTTGTACCCGGAGGCCCGGGTCTTGGAGATGGAGATCAGGCTGGCGGTCGGCCCGTTCCGGTCCGCCCCCTGCGAGGGACTCACACCCTCGGCAACCGGCTGCCCGGCCTTCCTTCCGTCCGGCGTGGCGCCCAGGATCGCGCCGAAGGGAACATGGGCCGTGATAGTCACGTAGCGAATATCCAGCTCGCCTCCGAAGGCTGACTTGTACCTGCGCGTGAGCTTCACGCCGAACTCCTCGATGTCGCGGCCGATCCTGTCGGCGTAAGGCTCGTTGTTGCCGTACTTCGGGGCGTGGAGGCACATCTGACGGATCGCCTCCTTCCCCTCGAAATTCGCATCAAGCGCAGCCAGGAGTTCGTCCATGGTCAGCTTCTTGTCGTCGAACACGAGCTTACGGATCGCGGCCAGGGAGTCGATGGCCGTGGCAAACCCGAGGGTGTCGATGAACCCGAGATAAAGGGCCCCGGGGATCGGTCCGTCGTGCATGTCTTTGCACTCGCGCATACACAGATCGTGCAGCATCGAGGACATGGGCGCTGCGATAAACTTGGGCTTGAGCGTATCGGCCACGTATTGCTGCACGAAGGTGTGCTTCAGGACATGCTCGAGCTGGCGGCAGAAGGCATTCCACAGATCCCCGTAGGACCGAAACGATCTGGGATCCCCGGTTTGCACGCCGATCGGCTCGTCTCCATAGGACCTCACCCGGCCGTCGTTCAGGGTCATCTCCACAACGGCCCCGAGGTTGACCCAGGCGCAACCGGTTGTGACCGCATCCCGGTTGAGCATCTTCGCTTCCGTGCACCCGCAGATGCAGTAGTCGTTTGCCTCCTCCACTTCCGCACCCTTGGCGAGAAACAGGGGGATGATCTCCTCATCGAAGAAGAGCTTTGGAAAACCGGTGCCCTCCTTGATCGTCTGGGCGATGGAGTGCAGGAACGGTTCCGGCGTCTCGGCGTGGATCCGGGCCGCCAGGTCGGGGTAGTTGAGCGGGAATTCCCGCTTGGATTCGAGCAGCAGGTAGGAAAGCTCGTTCGTGGCGTCCTTGCCGTCCTTGTCCACCCCGCCGATGGTCGTCGCCTCCCAGTGGGCATACCCGTCCGTGTAGGAGAAATTCCCGGGCGCCGTATAGATCTCCACGTTCCTGGCCATCCCGATCCAGAGACACTCGAGGAGTTCCAGCGCCCGGTCCCTGGTGATACGGCCCTCTTCCGTATCTTTCTTGTAGTAGGGGTAAAGGTACTGATCGATCCTTCCGTTGCCGACCGTACCCCCGATGCGCTGCTCGATGCGGGAGACGGTCTGGATGAACCACTGGCTCTGCACCGCTTCATGGAAGGTCCTGGCCGGATTCTCCGGGACACGCCCGCAGACCTCTGCGATCTCGAGAAGTTCCTTCTTCCGGGTCGGATCCGATGTGCCCTGGGCCATGGAGCGGGCCAGCCCGGCGTATCGGTTGGCGAATTCCACGATGCCGTCGCAGACGAGGAGAACAGCCTTCAGGAAGGGCTCCTTTTCGATCTTGTCTTTCGGGCTCAGGGGGTCAAGGGAGGCGAGCCTTTGCTCCGCCTCCTGCCGGATCCCCTTCACGCCCCGCTGGAGAACCTTCTCGTAATCATGATTCCATGCCAGGCACGAACGGGCAGTGGCCGTGGGGGTGATGATGAAGTAGCGTTCCACGATGCTGCGGGTGTCTTCGGGCAGCGCGTTCACGAAGGCCTTGTGGTACTGTTTGCCTTCCCAGTAGGGCCTGAGCTCCTCGTTGATGACCTTCACGTCCTGCTCGGTCAGGAGCACCGGGGAGCCCGGCTCGGTGGGCCGAACCTCCTGGGAAAAGAACAGTTCCTCGAGCTCCGGAAAAAAGACGGCGTAACGGCCCGGAGGTCCTGCGCTTCCCACGACGAGTTCATTCTCGTCGATATGGATGGACACGTTTCTCAGGATGTGGGCCATCGCCTTGCCCCACCGGAGGACCAGCGGCTGCCCTTCCGTCTCCCGGAAGGATTCCGTCAGCAGCCGCGCCCTTTCCACGTTGATCCGGATCGGCTTGTCCCGGAAGCCCTGGAGCATCCGGTGAATCCTGGCGCGCTTCCTCTGCGCCTCCTCGCTGACCAGCCCGATGCCCTGTCCCCTTCGGATCCGCTCCTCCTGGGGGGAGAGCACTTCCGCAACTTCCGATACGGCGTTTGCCATGGCAATCCTCCGCTCGACTGTGCTCATCGCTCGGGACTCGAACGCCGTTCCTCTTCCGGGATCATGCGGCGCCGGCCCCTGCCTGCAACCTCTTCTGCTGCCCGTCCACCTTCCCGATGAATTCGAGATAGAGCTCAAGCGACATATCCAGGTGCTCATCGAGGGTGACGTCAAACTCGTTCCCATAGTATTCGTGAAGGAGCATCATTCCCATGATCTGGGCGAAGAAGAGGTTCGAGGCATCCTTGAACCGGATCGCCCGGACCTCCCCCCTCTCGACCCCCTCCCGATAGAACTCGCGGAATACGTTCTCGAGCTGCCTTCTCTTTGCGTTGAGCTCGGCCCTGAGCGCATCCGAAAGCCGGGGCTCCACCTGGTGCCTCTGGATGAAGTAAAGTTCGAAGAAACTGGATCGCTCCTTCTTCATCCTGCGCAGTTCATCGAGAAATGCCCGGATCTTCTCCGCTACCGTGGGCGCGGCCGCCGTGGCCTGCCGGAGGCGGTCGGTCAGAGCGTCCGTGTACCTTTCCAGGATGCGCAGATAGATCTCCTCCTTGGTGCCGAAGTACTGATAGATGGAGGTCCGGCTGAAATCGGCCTCTGCGGCGATGTCGTTGATGGAGGTCTCGCAGTATCCTTTTTCGACGAAGAGCTTTTCGGCGCTGTCGAGGATGAGATCCATCCTTGCGCGCCTCTCCAGGGCCATGCGATTGCGACGTACCATCTTCGGCCGGAATTCCTTGACAGGGTGTCAGAATAATGTCATATTGTCATGGTACGTCCAAGAGGGTCCCTCTGTCAAGCGCAAAATCCGATCCCTTCCACAGGAGGAGAGCATGGGGAAGATCCAAGGCGGGCAATTGGTTGCGGAGGCCCTGATCCGCAAGGGAATCAAGCACGTATTCAGCCTGAGCGGAGGCCATATCACGCCCATTTACCAGCACCTCGAAGACTCGCCCGTGAGGATCGTCGACACGCGGCACGAGCAGGCGGCCGTGTTCATGGCCGAGGCGTGGGGAAGGATGACCCGGGAGCCGGGAATCGCCATGGTCACGGCCGGCCCGGGGTTCACGAACGCCCTGTCCGCCGTTGCGAACGCGAGCTTTTCCAATGCCCCCCTGGTGCTCATCTCGGGCTGCGTCGGAATCGAGTCGATCGAGAAGCTCGACCTGCAGGATATGCGGCAGGCACCGGTCATCGAACCCATGGTGAAAAAGGCGTTCGTATGCCACAAGCCCGAGCGCATCCCGGAGTTCCTGGATCTGGCGTGGCGAACCGCGATCAGCGGCCGACCGGGCCCCGTGTATCTGGAGTATCCGGTGGATGTGCTCAACGCCTTCACAGACACGGACCTGGTCAAGGTCCCGGAGACGGCCGCCCCAGCCCGTCCGGTGGATTTCGACAACGCCCCCAAGGTGGTGGAAATGATTCGGAAGGCAAAGCAGCCCCTGGTCATCGCAGGGAGCGGCGCCTGGTACTCGGACGCGGCGAAGGACCTCGTGGAGTTCGTCGAGAAGACCGGAATGCCTGCCTTCACCAGCACCATGGGCCGAGGGACCATCCCGGACACGCATCCCCTCTGTTTCGAGTCCTCCCTGGCGATCCGCCCGGGAGCGGCCATGTTCGCCAACATGAGTGCGGACCTGATCCTCTTCCTCGGCACGCGGATCGGGCTCTATTACATCTTCGGCGATCTGTTCCGCAAGGACGCCAAGCTCGTCCAAGTGGACATCGAGCCCGAAGAGATCGGCAGAAACCGCTCCATCGACCTTCCCGTTTTCAGCGACGTGGCGGGATTCCTGCGCGCCTTGAACCGGATCATCGACGAGGAGGGCATCAGCGAGAGGCTGCAACAGGGGTTCCGGGGATGGGTCGCTTCGCTCAAGAAGGCACAGGAAGACGGCAGATCCCAAGCGAGGCCGAACTGGGACAGCGACAACGTACCGATTCATCCGCTCCGCCTCGTCCGCGAAGTCAACGACTTCCTGGACCGTCAGGACGACATCGTTGTCGCCGACGGGGGCGACACGTCCATCTGGACCGGGATGACGCGAACCGTGCGCAGCCCGGGACACTATCTGGACTCCGGGCTGTTCGGCTGTCTCGGCGTGGGGCTCCCTTACGGAAACACGGCCAAGCTTCTCCACCCCGACAAGCGGGTCTGTGTCATGATCGGCGACGGCTCCATCGGGTTCAATTTCATGGAGTTCGAGAACGCCATCCGAAAGGGGCTGCCGATCGTCGTCGTGGTCAGCAACGACCTGGGCTGGGGCATGATTCGGCACAGCCAGGAACTCCGGCTCGGGCACGCTATCGAAGCCGGTACGTGGATCGGCAAGGTCAACTACCACAAGCTCGTCGAGGCGCTCGGCGGCAAGGGCCTCTACGTGGAAAGGCCCGAGGAGATTCGGCCGGCGCTGCGGGAGGCCTTTGCCTCCGGCAAGACAACCTGCGTCAATGTGATGACCGATCCCACCACCGTCAGCCCGGGAAGCGTTGCGCTGGCAAACCTGGGGAGTTATAAGGCATGAGTCGGGGGTCGGGTCCAACCCGACCCGACCCTCATCGGGCACGGCCACGGGCACGATTGCAGAACACGCAACCGGGTTACGGCGGGAGCAGCGATGAAATGGGATCACGTAGGAATCAAATCCGCGGATATCGAGAAGTCGATGTACTTCTACTGTGACCTTCTCGGGCTGCAGAAGCAGGAGGAGCTCGATATTTTCGGCAAGCGATTCTTCTTCGTCGGGAACGATACCGTCTCCATTGAGATCGAGGCAGGCAGCCCCGGCGACCGCCGGATCGATCCGAGAGCCCAGACCGGCCTCTATCACCTTGCATTCACGGTGGAGGATGTCTCGGGCCTCGTGGAGCGGCTGAAGTCCAAAGGGGTTCCGATCGCTCTCGAGCCCGTGTCGACGCGGCCCGATCGCCTGGTCGCCTTCGTGGAAGATCCCGACGGGGCGTTCATCCAGCTGATTCAGCTTCTTGGGTGAAGGGGTCGCCTGTCAGGGGTCGGGAATCGGGGGGCGGGGCCGGCCTCCCCACCCTGACGGGGCTGGGACGCGCACGCGGGCACGGGCACGTGGAATGGAGCGGCCGAGCGTATTTGCGGGGCAAAATGCGAGGCGTGACAGGAATGCCCCTTGAGAAACAATTCTTCTGGTGCGAGGAGGTCTGCAATGCCCCGTATGACACCGAGTGAGGCCCTGGTGGAGACATTGGTGGCGGAGGATGTCAAGGTGGTCTTCGGCATCGTCGGAAGCGCCTACATGGATGCGCTGGACCTGTTTCCCGCAGCAGGGATCCGGTTCGTCTCCGTGGCCCACGAGCAGGCGGCGGCCCATGCCGCCGACGGGCTGGCACGGGTCACGGGCAGTCCGCAGGTTTGCATCGCTCAGAACGGCCCCGGCGCGGCCAATTTCGTTTCCGCCGTCACAGCCGCCTATTGGGCCCATTCGCCCGTGGTGGCGATCACGCCGGAGACCGGGAGCATGGGAATCGGCACGGGAGGCTTTCAGGAACTCGACCAGATGCCCTGGTTCCAGGCATGCACCAAGTATCAGGTGCGTGTCAACCGGCCCGAGCGCATGGCGGAACTGGCTCGAAAATGCTTCTACATTGCCAAGGCGGAATGCGGCCCGACCCAGCTCAACATCCCGCGCGACTATTTTTACGGCGATATCGAATGCGAGATCTACAGGACCGCGGACGTCTCCAGAGGGGCCGGAGCCGAAGAGGATGTGGACAGGGCTTCCGAGATGCTCCGGAGGGCTGCGTTTCCGGTCATCCTTGCCGGAGGGGGCGTCTCCATGTCCGGGGCCGTGGACGAAACCCGGGCTCTGGCCGAATTCCTGACGGCGCCGGTCGCGAGCAGTTATCTGCACAACGACAGCTTCCCCGCCGCCCACGATCTCGGTGTGGGTCCCATCGGATACTGCGGCTCAAAGGCAGCGATGCGGGTCCTCGCCAAGGCGGACGTGGTGCTGGCCCTGGGTTGCCGATTGGGGCCTTTCGGCACCCTTCCCCAGTACGACATGGATTACTGGCCCCGGGACGCGAAGATCATCCAGGTGGACATCGACCACAGGCAGCTTGGCCTGACACGCAAGGTCCACCTGCCGGTCGCGGCAGACGCCCGCGCCTTCGCCCGCCAGGTCCTCGCCCGGATTCGGGAAAAGGCCGGTGCGCGAAGGCCGGACGAGCAAAGGCTTGCCGAGATCAAAAGGATAAAGCAGGACTGGCGCGAAGAGCTCCGCGCATGGTCCGCTTCCGCATCCCGGCGGATGCATCCCAGGCGCTTTCTCGAAGAACTCTCCTCCACAGTGCCTCCGGGCTCTATCGTCACGACCGATGTGGGCAACACCTGCTCCATGTGCAACAGCTATTTCGGATTCAACGGCCCGAGGCAGTTCCTGGCTGCCCTGAGCTGGGGAAACTGCGGCATCGCTTACGGTTTGGCGCTGGGTGCGAAGACCGGCGCGCCCGCAACCCCGGTGTTCGCGCTGCAAGGTGACGGCGCTTACGGCATCAGCGGCCTGAGCGAGGTGATGACGGCCGTCCGGGAAAACATTCCGGTCATCGCGGTCGTCTTCAACAACAACCAGTGGGGCGCCGAAAAGAAGAATCAGATCGACTACTACGACAACCGGTTCGTGGGAACGAACCTGGCCAACCCGGATTTCGCGCAGATCGCGCGGGACATGGGGGCCGAGGGGTTCCGGGTGGAAACCCCCGGGGAGGTAAGGCAGGCCGTCCATGCCGCGATCGCCTGCGGCAGGCCGGCGGTCATCGACGCCATCATCGACGGCGCCGCCGAGGTCCTCGCCGAGCCGTTCCGCAGAGACGCGCTCAAGATGCCGGTCAGGCATCTGGCCAAATACAAACATCTCGCCGCCGGGTGACCGGAAGCGAGGGCCTGTCAGACCGGCAATGCCCCTTCCATGGTCTGGCCGGACCCGCAGGATTCAAAAGAATCCGTCCTCTGCCCGATCACCCGATAGGCTTCGTGGAGCCGGTGACCGAGCATGTCGCCCAGCCTTCTCAGCAGGATCAAACCGCTCGCGGGGTTCTTCTCCAGGACCATGTTGAACCGGATACGGTCGATCCGCAGCACCACCGAAGGCTCTTCACAAACCGCTGAAGCCGCGTACACGCTCCTGCCGAGGAGGCTCGACCAGCCGAAAGCCTCCCCGCCATGGTTGACCATGAAGGCAACCTGGCGACCCTCGCCGACCGTGAGCCTCACCCGCCCCTTGACCAGAATGTAGAACCGGCCGGCATGGTTCCCCTCAAGGAAGATGACATCGCCCGGGCGATAGGACTTCCTCTCGGTCATGGCGAAGATCTCTTTGACGAACCCCTTCTCGAGTCCTGCGAAAAGCTCCCTCTGTTTGAGATACATTTCGTGCACCCTCCTTTCCTGTGACCTCCTGCGAACGGATCCGGAGAGACGAACAGCGCGGGGCATTCAGACCGGGCCGAACACGGTTCACAGCCTCGTCTTCGCGCACCGCCGGCTGCCGGGGCGTTGTTTCGTGGATCGCGGCGCCGCAGAGATCAGGAGGTTCGGTCCGAGAGTCTTCCCGGGTGCGGATTTCCGGGAACTCTCACGCGCGGTCGAAAACAGCGGCAGACCAGATGAGCAGTGAGGGGACGCAACAGGATGAGCATTCGTCAGGAGTCTTTTTTCCGCTTGACGCCCGGCGTCTCTCCCATGACTTCATTGTAAGCCGATTCCGAACGACGTGCAAGGAAGAAACCGCCCGGCTACACGAACAGCAATCCCCCGTCCACGAGGATCGACTGCCCCGTCATGGCATCCGACTCGCTCGAGGCCAGAAAGACGGCCAGATCGGCAACCTCCTCGGGCCGGAGGATTCGGCCCATCGGGATTCTCTGCAGCATGAAGCTTTTCACCACTTCTTCCCCGACCCCCATGATCCTGGCGTGCTCCCCGACGAACGCCGATACCATGTCGGTCTCCACCACGCCCGGGCAAATGGCGTTCACGTTGATTCCGCAAGGGGCCATCTCCAGGGCCACACAACGGGTCATCCCGACCAGCGCATGCTTGGAGGTGTTGTAGGCGCTCTGATGAATCGAGGCCCATTTCCCGGCGGTGGAGGCGATGTTGATGACCTTTCCCGCCCTCCGCTCGAGCATGTGCCTGAGAACGAACTGAGTGACGTGAAAGGGGCCGTACACGTTGACCTTCATGATCCGGTCAAAATCCTCGGGCGTGTAGTCCACGAAACGGGAAGGCTTGTAGACCCCCGCATTGTTGACGAGGATGTCGATTTTTCCGAAGACCTCGACCGCCTCCTCGACCATCCGCTCGACACCGGGCCGGTCCGTGACATCCACGGCCCGGAGTTCGATTCGCCCGCCGAAGGCGGCCGCCAGCCTCTCGGTTTCCTGCAGGGTTTCCATACGGGTGGCACAGAGAAACAGCTCCGCCCCTTCCCGGGCGAACTTGGTCGCGATCGCCCGGCCGATGCCGCGGCCGGCCCCTGTGATGATCGCTACCCGATCGACGAGTCTCTTGGATTCCATCCCTTTTCCCTCCCATCCGGCTTCTTCGCCTCTGCGGCCGTGCCATCTCTTTTATCAGAAGCGGCAAGGGATGGGAAACAAGGGATCCGATACGCTCGCATCCGCGGGCGCAAGGAAGGCACCGCCGGACCGCGCGGGAGTGCCGAGGCCTTGGAGACCGCGGCGGTCCGTCAATCGGCGTTCATCACCGCCCACGCAACTTGCACCGCTGTCCTGCCGTTCGTGTCGGTCGTCACGATCGTGACGTTTCGGGCGGCGCAGTGCGGACACCTGACGTAGGGGCCGACTCCGTCGTCCTCGATTTGAACCGGCGCACTTCCGGGAATCTTTTCATCGAGCGCGCGGCCCCCGGGCCTGTCCGCCACGGATAGCGTGCTGTCGCAAATGCGGCATCGGATTACTTGCAAAGGATTGCTCCCGGCTTCTTGGCTTCGGATGGAACGCATTACAAGAACAGTGCCAAGAACCCGCCGTGGCGGCCTGTGCAGTAACCCATGGGAAACATTAGGAGAAATCTTCTCGGAAAAATACCGACCGTCTGGTTGGGAAGAGAACCGTCGCGAGGGGTTTCTCACTTTGAGTTTCATCTTGAGAGCGGCGCCGACCGCTTTACACGCGGGGCTCCCTCTTCCTATACTCTTCTTCCCTGACCCGAAAATCCACGCCATACTGCCTTGACACTCGGGGATGACCGATGGGCCGGCCGTCGAGACTTCGGAACCGAACCCTGCTCAAAGGAACGATTCTCCTCCTCGGGTTCCTGGCCTTGACCGGGATCTCGTGGCGGCTTTACGCGGATCGCCAAGGGCGTGATTTTGACCCAAACCGCGCTCTTGCCGAGCTTGACCGAATCGCCGGAGGCGAGAAGTCCGCGGGCCTTCCCAACATCATCATTCTCCTCGTCGACGACCTGGGGGACGGAGACGTATTCGGTTACGGCTCCCGGCTCTGGGAAACCCCCCATCTCGACAACATAGCCTCGACCGGCGTGAGGATGACCCGTTTCTACGCAACCGCTCCGGTCTGCACCCCCTCACGGGCAGGGCTGCTCACGGGGCGCTATCCCATCCGCAGCCACATGAGCCTGCCCCTCTACCCGAAGGGCCACCCCATGCGGCTTTTCCTGAACATCATCGGCCGGTACCCCCACGGCGTGACCGGGATACCGGAGGACGAGCTGCTGCTGCCGGAACTCCTTCAGCAGCGAGGCTACCGGACCGCCTTGGTGGGGAAGTGGCACTTGGGGGATCGCCCGCGGCATCTGCCGAATCAGAACGGCTTCGATTTTTTTTACGGCGTGCTGCAGAGCAACGACATGAGGCCCTTTGCGGTGTACAGGAACGGCCGGGTGGAGGTACCGGACCCGGCGGATCAAGACCTGCTCACCCTCAGCTATACCCGAGAAGCGGTTCAGTTCATCCGGGAGAACAGGGAGGAGCCTTTCTTTCTCCTCCTCTCCTACACGGCGGTGCACGAACCGCTCCATGCCTCCGCCGACTTTCGGGGCAAATCAGGCGCGGGCCTTTACGGAGACGCCGTTGAGGAGTTGGATTGGAGCGTGGGAGAGATTCGCAGGAGTCTGGCCGAGCATGGCCTGGAAGAGCGGACCTTCGTTGTCTTCACCAGCGACAACGGCCCCTGGTGGCAGGGCAATCCGGGCCCTTCCAGGGGCCGGAAAACGAATGTCATGGAGGGCGGTTTCCGGGTACCTTTCGTCGCCGGCTGGCCCGGCGTGCTTCCGGAGGGCCGGGTCACCGACGAGATCGGGGTCAACTTCGACCTCTTCGTCACCTGCCTGAAGATCGCAGGCGTTCCCCTGCCCTCCGACCGGACAATCGACGGGAGGGACCTGCTGCCGGTTCTCAAGGGAGAGGCGCCTTCGCCCCACGAAACATTCTATTACTACTTCGGCCACGAACTCGTAGCCGTCCGCCACAAGAATTGGAAGTACCATCGCCGGCACATGTCCGACAACGGCGGCTACCCCCTGTTCCGGCAGGGGCCTTTCCTGTTCGATCTGGACCGGGACCCGCAGGAGTCCTACAGCCTAATCGAGTCCGAGCCCGAGAAGGCCGAAGAGATGGCACGCATGCTCGATGCATGGGATGAAAGCATGGGACGCAACGTGCGCGGCTGGTTGCCCTGATACCTTCCCACCAGGGTTCTTGCGCCGAGCCGGCGCGTCCTTGGCCGATGCGCTGCTTTGCGGATGCTTTACGCCGGGGAAACACGGGAAAAGAGCATAATAACTTACTTTACATTATTGTTGTAACATATTGATTTTAAATGGTGCCCCCGGGGTGACTCGAACACCCGGCGCCGGGATTAGGAATCCCGTGCTCTATCCGCCTGAGCTACGGGGGCAAAGTCTTTTCTTATCGGTATGTTACGAGGATCCATTCACCCCAAAACTGTCATTATGGTGCATCACCTGGTGCATCACCTGACGTGTCACCTGTTCGATCTGTGCATCTAGCCACCGAGTATACCGGCTCATCGCCTGGTGCAGGTCCTCTTCGGTGGGCTGCAAGTAATAGCTGTCCATCCCCTGCATGGCGTGCCCCAGGATCATGTCCCGGTAACCCTGATCCACCCCCGCCCGCAGCATATTTGTTTTGACCGAGGTCCGGATGTCCCGAAACACAAAGCCGCCCGGCACCTCGTCCCCGTAGACGATCCCGGCCTTCCGGCAGGCCGTGGCAAGGGATTTCTGCGTTCTTGTGATCGGCTTACGTTTGTAGGTGAACACGTGAGCCTCCCCATGCAGGCCCCTGGGCATGGCCGTCAGCACGTCCCGCACGTAATGATTGATCGGCACCCGCCGGTCTTTCTGCTCCTTCGTGATCGTGGGCGGCAGCCGGAAGAAGAGCTTTTTCATATCTACCATAGACCACGTGATCCGGTAAAGTTCCTCGGGCCGGATCCCGGTAGAGTATGCCGTGACAAGGATCGCACGCAGGTGCGGTAGTGCATGCTCGGTCAGCCGGATGTACTCCTCGACCGAAAGCACCCGCGTTCTGGCATTCGACCCCGGCCGGAACAGGCGCCTGGTACGCCGGAACAGGCGGACCACACGCGGGTCGATCCGTTCGTGATCATCGGCCCGCCGGATCATCGCTCCCACGTAGGTGCGCTCGTACTCCAGGGTTCCCCTCGAATACCCCTCTGAAAACCGATGATCCACGTATTCCTCCCAGGCTCCAAGGGTGAACTCCCGGACCTTCCGATCCCCGTACAGGGCGAGAAAGGGCTGTATTGCGCGGTCCACCCGGTCCGGATCCCGGAGCCGCTTGACCGAGGGCAGGCTCATGTACCACGCCGCCAGTTCCTTCCACATGGCGTTCAGGTGCTCCCCCTGAATGGCCAGGCCGCGCCGCTTCTCCTGCTTGCGTTCCCGGTCCCGGTCCCGGGCGCCCTCGATGCTCGTCCCGGTATACTCCAGGCGCATCCGCTGTGTCCCCGGGTCCCGCAGCCGGACATAGCACTTGAGTTTCCCGGCCCGCTTGGCCTCGGCCAGGGGCTCCCCACAGCTGCACTTCTTATTCCGTTCACTCTGCTTCTTGTGACAGATCGGGCACGCGATCAGAACGGCCATGATTGCTTTTCCTCCATCTCAATCCCACTGGCCGGCCCGCCCGGATTCAGCCTGTCGTGCAGGATGCGGCCGAACAGTCCGATCATCAGGCCGGCGGCGATCGCAAGCAGGACATAACGCAGCATCGGATCAGCCCCCCCCCCGGCCAGCCGCGAGGACCGGCCGGGGTGTCGGTCGTTCAGTCCCCCGGCAACTGCGGCCCGTCCGGCCACTGGCTCAGGAACGCCCGGGCCATCTGCCGGGCCTGCCGGTCGAGGCGCGGCACCTCCCCGCCGGTCCCCTCCGGCAGGCCCTTGAAGCATGTGACCACAAACTCTGCTGCGGTCATCCCGCTGGGCAGGAGCCCTGCCGGGCTCAAGTCGGGCCAGTCCTCGGCCCCCCGGGCTGTTATTCGCAGGGCAGGAATGCCGTAGGACGATGCCGGGCTGTCCGTAGTAAGGACGGCCTTCGCGGCCGTCGCCTTGTTTCGGTAGAGTGTGCGGTTCATAATTCATCCTCCATCCGCCTATCGAGTTCCGCGAGCATCTCCTCGATGCGCGCCACCTTCTGCCGAGCGATCCCGGCCAGGCCTTCGATGACGGCCAAGTAGTCGGCCAGCCGGGCCAGGTCGGTGTCGGTCTCTTCTACAACGTTCGTTCCGTTCATCGCAACTCCCTTTCTCAAACTCGCTGGGGTTCCGCCACCTCGGTCACCGCGGCGGGCTCCGGGGATCCCCGGCGATCGCCGCCGGCGCCGGGCACCAGGCCGGCCAGGAAGGCCACCACGAATCCGGCCAGGAGCCAACTGTCACTCGTCCTCCGGCGGCGGCGCGGCATCGTCTCGGTCCTCCTGTCGAATCAGGTCTGCGTATGTCTCTTTGTCATTCAAAATCCAGGCGAACATCAGCCACCAGCGCCTCAGGCACCTTCTCAGTCTTCGCATGGTGGCCTCCCCTCCTGGGCAGCCTGAAGGATCAGGGCCCTGCGCAGTTCGAAAATGCTCGATCGGTCGTAGTGCCATATCCTGCCCACCCGCCTGGCACGCAACTTGCCTCGGTGCAAGTAGTCCAGGATGTCATCCGGACCGAACGATCGGCCGGCAAAAGAGAGCAGCCTGGCGGCGATCTTGCTATTGATCGCAGGCGGTGGCTTCCTTTTTCCCTTCGGCTTCCGGCCCCCGTCCCCTCCAGAAGGCTGCGACGGTCCGCGTGAACGTGGCTGCTCGGGGTTGCTGGGGGGCAGCATGGCGAAGAGCCTCCGCATAGTGGGCTCGTCCTGGCGCCAAAAGCCGGCTCCAAAGGCACAGGACGTTTGCCCGCAGACCGGGCAGGGGGGTAAGGGTGAGTGAGTCGTGGTTTGCATGGCGTCTTCCTCCGAAAAGCAAATGCCGACCACTGTTCAGGTGCCTATACGCACCCCCAGGCCCTCACGGAATCCTGGATGGTCGGCAAATGGAATTCGGCAGGAATGAAAATGGCCCATTTCGGCGGACCTCCCGGTATAGGATGTTCGAACGGGTCCCTTATCCCACGATCCGGGCCGGGATGTCAACTCTTTTCTTGGCCGGCCCGCCTTTTCGGCCATCTGGCCGGGAGACGGCCTTCGAGAATGGCCCAGGAATCGACGATCTCGGTATGGTCAAGGGTAGGGGTAGGCCCCGATCAGGCCGTGGAGGATCCTCGGAGTAGCTCCAGAACGGCCGGCCGCGGGATCCGGATCGTCGTGCCAAACCGCACAGCAGGCAGGGAGTCGGACTCGACCCACCTGTAAACGCTCCGCTCACTGACCCCGAGCACCCGGCCGGCCTCGGCCACGGTCAACAACTGGCGGGCGGGCACGGCGGCGGTCGATGGCGTCATAGAGGCAGAAGCGTCACTATGCCTTAGCTTGCAGGTAAGCCGCCCATGTCCGGCGTTCATCTGATTTACGTGGCCGTTGACCACCTGAGACACGAACGCCGAGGATCGGCCGATCTCCTTGGCGAAGGCATTCTGCCGGCCGTAGACTGACACGATGGCTTCCCGGAGCTTGCTGTTCGGAATCATGGGATCCCCCGTCCCCCAGGACGATCGTTGATTCTTAGCGGATACGTGCCACCAGACTGCCTCGCCGATCGGCGCTGTGCATGTCGGCATTCCCTTCAGAAAATCCCGCGTGGCGAACGTAGCATGGTCAAATTCGCGTCTTGGCCTACAAGGCCGAGGAGTTCATCATGCTCACGTGTCGCGGTCCAGGATGGCCACGTCTTCGGCTGCCGGCCCCTTTGGCCCATGGCCGACCCGGAATGAACACCAGACGCCGGTGCGGATCCTTGCCCGGCCGACGGGGCGAATTTGACTGATGTGAACGAATAGGTCCCGATCATCCCTACGGGAAATGAATCCATAACTCTCCCGCCACTTGACGAGTTTCCCCTGCTGCCGGTCCCCGCTGCTGTCGGCCATACACGCCATCGTGGAACTCAAAATCACCATGACCCCCTTGCAAATTGGCCCCCTCGAGGCCACATCCGGTAGAAATTCAACGACATCGCCCGCACGGACACTAAGGCCATCCAGCGCTCGGTCAGAAAGGAAAAATCGCTCGCCGTCACTGGTGCGAACCCAGCCATACGGGAACTGGTATCGTTCGACAATTCCCCTTCGTCGGTCCACCGCATCATCACCCCCCTTGCGTCGCCCGTCCGCCGCACAGGTCGGGCAGGTCATCATCGTCAACTTCAAGGTGGGAGTACACATCCACCCACTCGACACCCTGCTTGAGCAGCTGGGCAGTCAGCCATTGGCGCCGAAACTCGTCTCCGGGTGTCTTGACCGGCCTCCGCAAAATACGCAACAGGGGCGCCAGCCGGTCGTAGTTGTCTGCCACGATCACCCCCTGCTTGCACGAGGGAAGGCCCGCCGCAGTCGATCGCGGATTACCAGGCCCCGGTACTGGCCTGCGTAGGGCGTGCCCATGATCGTCCGCTCGGTCTCGACCGTCGCCTTGCTGATCCGGGCCTTCTCCAACAGCATATCGACCACCGACCGCTCGTAGGCCTTCCGGGCCTTCAGGGCGACCCGATCGACGTCCCGCTCAAGCAGCAGGTCGTCAACGTGCTCGCGCCGGGCCTGCATAGCCTCTTCGTTCCGGGCCTGCCGGGTGGGCTTGCGTAGGATCTTCAGCCAGCCGCCTACATTATCATATCGATCGTTGTGCATGTTCTATCCTCCTATGCTTCCACGCCATATAGCTGTCCCAGCCTCTTCTTCCATTCGGTCATAGATGCTTCAAAACCCCCGGCCCCCGGCCGCGGCAGTGCAGACAGCTCGAACGGCGCGTGCTTCTGCGCAAACAGATCCCCGTTCAGTTTCCGGACCTCACCGACCGCCTTGTCGGCCTGCTCCAGGCCCTTGACGATGCCCTTGACCGCCCGGGTCAGCTGCGGGGTCAGATCCTTCCGGGCCTGCCTGCCGGCCTGCACATGAGCGTGTTCGATCGCCACCTGGAGCTTTCTAAGTTCCTGATCGAGCACCTGCCGGTCGGCCAGCAGGGATTTCTCGCGGCTCTCCATGACCCCGAGTTCCCCGGCAAGATCCTCGCCGGCCAGGACAGCCTCCAGGCGGCTCCGGGTGGCCAGCTCAGCACGCCGCCGATACAGCGTATCAAGGTCGGCCTGGATGGCGCCCCGTTTCCTTTGGAGCGTGTCCACCCACTCACTGTCAATCGTAGGCATAGCTGCCTCCCTTTAACTCATCATATGGCCCCGGCTGCCCCTTCTCGCGCGCCTCGCACTCCATCCGGGCCAGGGCCTCCACCTCGTCAGGCCGCAGGAGCTTGCGGTCCCGCAGAAACCGGCGCTCCTCCCGCAGTGAACTCATGGGCTTCACCTTCAACTCAAACACGTAATAACTCCACGGCCGCCAGCCCGGCCACCGGCTGTAAGTCGGTGCAGCCAGGATCCGGTCCCGGTGCCTCAAGTATGCGGCCTCCGCGGCCGCCGGGTCGCTGTCCAGGGTCGTCTTGCTGCCGTCGAGTTTCATCCAGGTCAGGTATTCGAAATCGTCCGGCGTCAGTGAGGCCCCACTGCGAGACCGGACCCTTCGGTGGCGTGTGGTGGGCATCTCAGTAGTCCCCCATCGCAGGCGGCCGGCCGACCTTGTCGCGTAAAGGCTCGAGGTCGATGTTCAACTGCTTCAAAGCCGACATCATATGGGCGCGGCTCTCTTTCACAACCGTGCAAGCCGGATGCATGCGCGGCTCCCCAAACCGATTCGTGTACACCCGCCCCTCACGGTCGAGGACCGCCTGGGCGTCCCGCATCTCCTGGAAGGCCTCCACCACGGTGTTGACCAATAGGAGGCCACCGGAGTCACCAATGTCGTACTCGGTGGTCAGCTGCTTGAACAACCGCCGGGCCTCGTGCCCCAATTTGACCGGCTTTTTCACGTCAACTCACCCATTGGTCCAGGGTGTTCCATATTGGAACACTTAGAAAAACTAGCGCAAGGGTACCCTCCGGTCCTGCGTCAGACGCTCCCAAGATCCGGCCCACCCCCCAGGGGTCTTCCCAGGGCCAGCCTCCGCGTTGTTTCTAGGTCCAACCCCAATGAATGCCCTGCACACCCAATGGAATGATTGAATCCCGGTCGATGTGTCCTCGATCCATGCCCTTGCCCTCTCCCCCTGGCCCTCGATGCGTAATCGCTCTCGTGGTCCGAACGTCCACAACCGCGAGACGGATCACGCGCACCCATAGCCTGAAGCATCCGGCTTCCTCTCGGGGGGCTTGTCAAGAACTTAGTTGAAATTCTTTTGGAGGCTCCCCGACCATTCTTC
>CAYLMK010000022.1:0-91509 GCA_964384945.1 uncultured Thermodesulfobacteriota bacterium
CTGGCCCGGGCGGAGTACATGGCCCGTAGGTCCGGGCGGTCGGCCTGGTCGGTCCGGTCCCTATGCGGTCTTCTTGTGGGCATCGATAAACGCCTCAACGTCGCGGCGGTCGAAGAGAAGTTTCCGCTTGTTTGCCTGAACCGCCGGAAGGCGCCGCGCGATGAATTGCTCTGCCTGCAATCGGATGTAGCTGGTCATCGACCGCCCCGAGTCTCGACCCCGCCCCGCGTTTCGAGATGGTCGAGAACATCGCGAAGTCGGAACCTGCGATACTTCCCGATTTTAACGCATGGTAAAGAATCCGTGCGGGTTCTGCTGTAGACCCATGACCTAGGAACCCGCAGGTAGTCGGCCAGCTCGGGAACCGTGATAAGCTCGCGCTCGGTTTCCATCATGATCCCTCCGTAAATCGAAGAATGAAGATGAAGGATGAATCTCTGTTACGACTACAGGAAACCACGGGAGGGGGATCTTTGTCAAGGAAAAGCATAATGAAAACGCATACTTACGAATAATTGCAAATATGCGTTTATCGGGGGGTTTGCGTCTACTTCGAGGGGGGATGCTCGCGATGGAAGGCGTTCTTGCACGCGACAGAACAGAACCGCGTGTCGGCCTTGCTGGTCGGGGAGATGAAGAACCGCTTGCAGTAGTCGCACCGATGGAGTCGGACCTGTGCGGCGATCGCCCCCGACAGGTAGTCTGCAAGCGAAAAACAGATGATGGCCCTTATCGTTGCCCGGAATGCCCCGAGCAGGTCCGTTCGCTGTTTCGTGGATAGCTTGCCCGTGAAAGATCTGTCCCAAAACCAGGTAGGCTCAAACCTCAGAAACCAATCCAGATGCACCGAACCGGTCTCCCCGTCCAAGCGGGAGATGATCTTTGGACGCGCCCGCCCTGCCCGGACGATGTCCCGAATCCCCCTGATGTCGGACAGGGGTTTGCGCTGTGCGATTCCACCAAGGCCCCCTATGAATTGTTCTCGATCTGCTATTAGGTCGTTCCATGTCGGGTCGCCCGGATGCTTCGTTAACCACTCTGCCCCTGCGCGCAGATTGATAAGCCCATGCGTGGAGGGGTCCGCCGGGATGCTGGCACAGATGGCCCCGACCAACTCGGCAAGCGTGCTGCTTTTTAGCTCATGGTTTGCATAAAGAACAAACAACCGTTGAAGTTCTGTCGGTGGGATCTTCTTTGGGGGGGGTCCCTTCTTGATGCCCATCTTGTGCGCTCCCGTCTGCGCTCCCGAGGGGATGTGATCCAGGGAAGGCCCGGTCGGGATCTCCGGGCCGTGTCGGGTCGCGATTCCCTATCCCTGGAAGATGGTCTTCATAGCCCAAAACCTGCTACCATTTTGCTACCATGTCAAGAAAAAACACGATGAAAAGCCGTGAAGCAAGAAATACACCGAACCGTCTAACCTCTTATCCTTCCTATACGTTATTGCATCTTGTTATACGCTGTTTTGCAGGTTATACGCCTTCCCAAGCTGGCTGTCACGGGTTCGAGTCCCGTTGCCCGCTCCACGCTCCATCCTCACGCATTGGCTTCCGGTTGCGCTTCGCCTCCTAGCGCGAGGGCAAGGGGGTCGAGCGACACCCCTGCCGGAGGACATCCGCGGACTCGCCCGATCCCCCCTGCATGCCATCGGCTCCCCAACAGATGAGTACGATCCCATCCGCGCTCGCAGCGCCCCGGTAGGCATACAGGTTCCGCCAGGGGTCCCTGGGAAGGCTGTCCAGGGTTCCGGCACAGCCCGGGGCAGCCCCTGAGGCCTCCGGGGCGACCTCCCGCCTCAGGAGTGCCTGGATGCCCTGCTCGGTGGCGGGGAAGGCTCCGCATTCCTGTGCGTAGAGGACTGCAGCCGCGCAGATCCGATCGAAATCCTCCTGGATCTTTTCCTGGCGGACCCTTCGAAGCCCCTTCTCGTGGGCCCTGTAGAGCAGGTAGTAGAATCCGCCCAACAGGATTGCCGCCAGGGCGAGGTAGGCCAGGAAGGAGGCGGTTTTCCGTGAGGTCGTCTTCTTCTGCTTGCTGCGGAGCTTGCGGGATCGCTTGTTGAAGCGCACGGCGTTTCCTCCCCCACGGTTGCTCGGGTCCATGCGAGGTTCCGTCATCATAGATGATGCTCATTGCACAGGCAAGATTCTCGGGCCGGTCGGCGAGGCCCCGCCAGGACATCCGAAGTGCGGAGGGGAGAACGGGCGCGGCGGGCCTTGTGTCGACGAGGGGAATCGGACAGGGGGTGCGCTGTCCCCCCGCGGAGACCGGCCGGGCCGTGCCAAGGGCCTCAACCCGTTGAAATCCAGGGACTCGAGGCGGCTCTGTTTTGTGGCACAAGGCTTGCTCACGATCCTCCGTGTTCCTCGCGACCCCACGATCGCGAGGCTCCCGGCACGGGCGGGGAATCCTTTCCGGCAGAAAGGAGATGGCATGGGACCCAAGGGATACCGGATCTGCTGGCTCGGCAACGACGAAGGCAGAATGCGCAGGCTCTTTGACGGCGGATACGAGCACCTGGGCGAGCTGGTCTTCCTGCCTTATCCGGGTGCCGACAGAAGACAACTGAAGGAAGTTCACCCCTCCCTCCTGCTGATCGACACAGAGGGGCTCGACGGGCACCGAAAGGATTTGCTCCGATGGATCACGGCTTCCCGGGAGGTCTCCCCGCAGGGGCGGGTTCTCCTCTTGCTTCACAACGGGTCCAATCGTTTCGTCACGGACGCCCTGTTGAGCGGGATCGACTGGGTCTTCGACAAGTCCTGTCAGGAGGCCGCGCTGCCCTTTCTCGTTCGAAACGCAGTGCTGCAGCACAAGGCGGAGAAGGAGGTGCTCCAGGGGCGGGGGGAGGGCTTGCGAAAGAACGTTTTCGAAGACATGCTCGGCTCTTCTTCGGTCATGAAGGACCTTGCGCGGCTCATACGAAAATGCGCTCCTTCGCAGGCGAACGTTCTCATCCGGGGAGAAAGCGGAACCGGCAAGGAGCTCGTGGGCAGCGCGATCCACCGACTGAGCGGACGCGCGGGCAGCCTGGTCATCGTCAATTGCGCCGCCCTGCTGGACAACCTGCATCAAAGCGAACTCTTCGGTCACGAGAAAGGGGCCTTCACGGATGCCAAGGCGCGCCGGGTCGGGTACTTCGAGGCGGCGAAGGACGGCACCCTGTTTCTGGACGAGATCGGTGATATCAGCGCTTCGACGCAAACCGCCTTGTTGCGGGTCATCGAGGGAAAAGAATTCTTTCGGGTGGGAGGAACCGAACCGATCCGCGTGAACGTGCGCGTGATTTCGGCAACCAACCGAAATCTGGAGGGCCGGGTCCAACGGGGAGAGTTTCGCGAGGATCTCTACTATCGGCTGAACGGCTTTTGTCTCACCGTGCCTCCCTTGCGGGAAAGAAAGGAAGACATCCGCTTGCTTGCGGAGAGCTTCCTGGAACGCTTCGCGCTTCGCGAGAAGAAGCCGGTCATGGGGTTCACGCCCGAGGCCATGGATCTGCTGTGCTGTTATCATTGGCCGGGCAACGTGCGGGAAATGGAGAACGAGATCCAGCGGGTGGTGATCCAGGCGGACAGAGAGCGCCTGGTTCCCTCCGATCTTCTTTCTCCGTCGATCAACAGGGTCAAAGCCGCGCTCCCCTCTCTTGCGCCGGGCAGGGATTCGCTGAGGGCTCGGACGCAGCAGGTTGAGGCCTTCTTCATCAAGGAGGCCCTGAAGTTGCATTACGGGAACCGCACCCGCGCCGCGGAACACCTCGGAATCAGCCGAGAGGGGCTGCACAAGAAGATGGCGCGTTACCGGATCCGATGAGCGCGATGTTCCGTTCCATCCCGGTGCTTCCAGGCTCCGTTTTCCCTCCCCCGATTCCGGGCCTTCCCGTTTGACGATCGGATTTCGAGTTTGGTACAGTAAAAGAGAAGTCATTTGCGTGACTTCGAATCAGGGTCGGGCCGGCTTTTCTCCGTGCGCACGGAACCAACATGAGTGCCTCACCATGATGCAGCATTCCTCGCTTCTGCAGGGCGTGCGGGTTCCCGTTCTGCTCCCTCTCCTGCTCGCCTTGCTCCTCCCCTTCCACGCCCGGGTGTCCGCGGATCAGACCAACTGGTTGTCCCAGGCAGAGGAACGACTTCGGCAGGGAGATCGTGAAGGGGCCCTGAGGGCCTTCCAGCAGGCCGCGTGGCAACGGCCTCAGGATGCGAACCTGCATTACAACATGGGCGTGCTGGCTGAGTCCCTGGGCCGCCTGGGAGAGGCCGTGGAAGACTACCTGGCCTACCTGCGCTGGGCGCCCCAAGCAGCGGATCAAGAGAAAGTCAAAGGGAAAGTGTTTCAGCTCTGCGGGGAGCTTGGCGCAGAGGCGTACCGGAACGGCCGGTATGTGAACGCTCTGGACTGGTACGAAAAGGCAAAGGCCCTCTATCCGCATGCGAGGGCGCTTCATTTCAATCTGAGCCGGGTTTACGAGGCCCGCGGAGAATGGGACAAGGCCGCCGCCGCGCTAAAGGAATACCACACGCTCTGTGAGCCCGGCCAGAGAGAGTCCGCAAAGAAGTGGGTCGCGGACTGCCTGCGCAAGGCGGCCGAGACGAAGCTTGGTGATAGAGACTACGCCGGAGCGCTTGCCAAGTACCAGGAGGCCGCGAAATGGGACGAGGGGGATTCCCGCCTCCTGGTGAGCCAGGCCCTTTGCGAGGAGAAGATGGGCCTTTTCGAAGAAGCCAAGAATCACTACCTCGCCTACCTGCAGATCGACCCGATGACACCGCAGCGGGAGGAGATCCGCAAACGGATCGTGCATCTCCATGCCCTCCTCGCCGAGGAACACCTGACCCGTGGATACTACGGCCTCGCTCAGGATGTTCTGACCAAAGGCATGGAGATCGATCCCGAGAATCCGGAGTTCTTCCATCTTGCCGCCAAGGCCTCCCTCGGGCTCGGACAACAGGAACAGGCGGTGGCCTACCTGGAGCGTATCCTGGCGTTGTCCTCGGAGGAAAGCGAGAAAGGCCCCTACGCGGAGGAGCTGGTTCGCCTTTGCACCTCGCTTGCGGACGAGGCCTACCGGAAGCAGAAATTCCCGGATGCCCAGCGCCTGCTGAAGAAGGCGCTCTACTGGACGCCGGAGAACCCTCTGATCAACTATAATCTGGCCAGGGTCTACGAACGGCAGGAAGAGTGGGAGCAGGCCGTTCTGGCCTATCGCCGTTACCTTTTCCTGGATCCCGACGCGGCCGAGAGGAACGAGGTCAAGGCAAAGCTGGCGTATTACTACTACTTCCTGGGAAAAGAGCGGTTTGAGAAGGGAGAATACCCGCAGGCGCAGGAGGCCTTCGAGCAGGCGCTCCTGGTGAGGCCGGAAGACCCCGCCCTCTTGTATAACCTCTCGGCAGCCTTTCTGAAGCGCGGCAAGACGGCGGAAGCCCTGCATTTCCTGGAGCGGTATGTGCAGTACGAGCAGGACCCGGAGCAGATCGAACAGGCCCGGCGACAGATGAACCGCCTGGTGAGCCTCACGGAGCAGAGTCGTCGAGGAGACAGCGGCAGGAGCGTTTCCTCCGGCCTGGCCGCCCTGGAGGAGAGAAGCGCGGGCTTGGAGGCGGAGGATCATGACGTCGCCGACCGGAAAAAGGGGTATCTTTTCCTGCAGGCGGGACGCTGGCAGGAGGCTCTGGAGGTCTATGAACAGTGCCTTCGGAGGACTCCGGGGGTCGGAAAGGAAGAAGGCTTCCAAAGGGAGATCGCAACGGCCTTGCGCGAACTGAGCCGTGCTGCGCTCCTGGCGGGAAACCTGGAAGAGGCCCTGAAGCATCTGGGACGGGCCAGGCAATGGGCCCCTGACGAGGCATTCCCGTATTTGTGGAGCGGCCAGGTCTATGAGCACCGGGGGGAATCGGCTGAGGCCCTGGAGACCTACCGGGGGTCCCTTCTTCATGTCAGAGGAGAGCAGGGGCGCGGGGCCATTCGGGAAAGGATCGTGGCCCTCCTTACGCAGAGGCTGCAGACGGCCTTGCAAAGGGAGAACCTGCCGGACGCCCTGAGCGCCCTGAGCGCTCTTGAGCCCTACCTGTCGGAAGGGCAGGCCAGGGATGTGCATTACCAAAAGGCCCGCATCGAAGGGGCGCTGGGCCGCAAGGAACAGGCTCTGGCAGAGTTCGGTCTGCATCTGTTCGAGTCGCCGGATCTACTCCAAGACCCCGGCATCCGGCAGGAGATGCTGAGCCTGGCGCAAGGCGATCCTGAACTGCTGGCGAGTATCGACGACCCCGCCGACGCTTACCGGAAGGCGAAAAAGTGGGCCGGCCGGGGTGAGCACGGGAAGGCCCTCCTGTCTTTCCTGGTTGCCAGGAGCGGCGAACGAGCACGCCCGGATCTGGATGCGGAAATCCTCCGCTCCCTGGCGGGCCTGGGGATGGAAGCCGAGGCCCTGCCGATCCTCTCTCGCTCCCCTTCCCAGGAGCGGCCCTTTGTCCTGCCGAAGGCGGAAACGGGACAAGTGCTCCGCCGGGTGGAATCGGCTCTGCAGGACGACTACCGAAACGGGAACTACGAACGGGGACTGGCACGGATCCGCGGCCTGCAGGCCCGACTGTCCGAACCGGACCTTCGCCTTCGTCTCCTTGAAGGGGTCTTTGAAGAGATGGCGGGCAGGTACGATGAAGCGATTCTGAGGTATGAGGGTGCGCTTCATGCGGAGACAGTCCTGCCTTTCGACCCGGACACCCCCCTGTCGAAGCGACTCGGCGTGCTGCTGATTCGAAAAGCCCTCGACGCATACAACGAGGGAAATTACGAAACCTGCCTGGAAGCCCTGAGGAGAGCGGAAAGGGTCGTTCCCGGCCGCGCGGACGTCGCCTTCGATCTGGGCTGCGTCTACCTTCGCTTGCGGAAACCCCAACGGGCGCTGCAGGCCTTCTCTCGATACCTGGAATTGGTTCAGGAGGAATCCCCCCGCAGGAAACTCACAAGCCGGGCGATTCCTCTGCTGCAGGGCCGCTTGGCCCGCTCTCCCGTCGTCCAGTACGACGGGTCTGGCATCGCCGTCGACTTGATCTTCGAGAGGCCCGTCTCTCTCGGGGATCTCTTTGTCGAGGAAGGGGAACAACGCGCGGGGCAAGGGGAGGAACTTCTGGACAGCGTCGTGCTTGCCCCTTATTTGGACATTCCGGCCGGCGGATGAGAGCCGGCGGCCTTCAGAAGAGCAGGGTGAACAGAAACTGGTTCGATACCCTGGTCTCCAGTTGCTGCAGGTCCTGCGAATCGACGAACCTCTGCTCGGGATTGTCCCAGACGCGAAAGCGCCACGCAAACCCGAGGTTCAGGTCTCTTCGGTTGATGCCGCCGCCGATGCTGAACCCCACGGATACGTTGGATGCGAGGGGTTCATCCTCCATGTTGGTCGAGTAAAAGAAACCCGTATGAAGCGGGATGCGCGTGGCCCTCTGATGGCAGAGGTATCGGAGGCCCACGAAAAAGTTGTGGAGGGAAGGTAACTCCTCCGGGCGACCCCTGTAGGAATCCGCCATCAGGCTGGACTCCCAGGTCCCGTTGTACTGGACAAGATCTTCGTGGAGTGTTTCGTGGGAATAGTCGAAACGCAGGTTGAAGCCGGGGGAGAGCCGATAATTGAGCCCGATCCCGTAAGAGAGAGGATACCCCGAGTGGACGGCGTTGTATCCCATTGTGGCCGCGGGCGCGGGCCGATCGCGCAGGAAGTTGAGCGCGTAAACGCTTCGGATGCCGAAATCGGAAAGGTCCGGGTCCGTTTCGCCCATCGGTTCCGCCTCGACCGTTCCCTCGAGTGTCAAGTTCCGGTTGAATTGGTAAATCAAGCTCTGTGTGCGAAGACCCTTAAGCGCTTCGAATCGGTAGGGCCGATCCGAAGCCTCTTTCCCCGCCTCGGATCGGACGGCCTCTGCGGCCTTCGACGAAGCGGGCAGGAGAGGCGTGGGAGCGCCGGAAGGGGACAGCAGGGCCCGGGCGACCTTGTCGGCGGCGTTCCCGAGCACTTCCGGGTCCCTTGACAGGCTCAGGAGGTCCGGAAGCGGCCTTTCCTTCCCATCGGCTCCGGGAAGTTCCGAGTGGGGCACGCCGGCGGTCTGCGGTTGAGACGCCATGCTTCGGTTTGCGGAGCGCGACCCGGATTCGGCCAGGACAGGGGGCTCGGCCTTTCCGGCGGGGGAAACGTACTTTCGAACGGACTGCCACAGGTTGTCCAGACGGACGAGGAGCCAGTTCTCGTCCCCCTTCTTGACGTGGTTCTCTTTTGCGATCTCCGCATTGAGTGCCTGAAGGATCTCCGTCCCCTTGTTCTCCGCAGGGACGACAGTGTCATCGGTGTTTTCGAAGACTTGCTCGGGCCGGTAGAATGCAAGAAAAGAGTAGGTCTGCATGGAGGAGGAAACGATCCAGTAGCCGAGCGGCAGGGCAAGCGCTGCCGCCAGCATCCAAACGTACATTCGCTTCCTGTCTCCTGAGGGCAGAAAGAACAAGTCGGCTCCCCGTTTCAGCAAAACCTCAAGCCTGGAAAAGCACGCAAATCTGCCAACCCCCGGCGGCATCTTCTCGCAGCGAACGCCTGATCTTACGGAATATGCGAATCATTGTCAAGAAAAATCGGGGGGTTTTCTCCGATATCTCAACCTCTTTTTTCGCTTCCTTCTCGGGCGCCCCGGACTCTTTCGGCCTGCCTCTGCGGCCGCCTCAAATTGGTTTCGGACCTCCCGCTCCGCTCTTCCGCAGGCAGCCTGGTGAAACAGGTACCACTCTCTGACAGGTTCGAAATAGACCTTGGCCGTGTACGACGCAGGAATCAGATGCCTTTTTTCGACGAACTCCCGGATCCGCATCCAACTGGTTAGATAGGTTCGGAACTTTTCCTGTTCCCTGCGGCGTACCGCGAAGGGGGTCTGGACGTTGCGCAGGAGTTCCTTGAGCGCCACCGGGTCCTTGACTGCCTCGGGCAGGGAAGGGAACGTTTTTGTTGCGCGATATTCCAAGAGAGGCAGGACGAGCGACAGGACGCGCCGCTCCCGGACGAGCGCCTTATCCTCCGTCGAGGCGTCGAGACGGGCCAGGGCGTTCCAGACCCAGGCCGGGCTGAAGAGGGCTTCCGGGGTCTCGTGGAACTCCTTCATGTAAGAGTCAAGTTCAGGGAAGATGACCGCAAGCAGCCCCATATCCAACTGGAGACGAAGGACCGAGCCGAAGGCCGGGCCCTCCAGATCCTTTTGGAACTCGTCCTGCAGGCGAAAGGGGTTGGACCCCTGGAGCAAATGCGCATTCTGGAGGATCGCTTCCCGGGTTGCGGTTTCCATGGTAAAGCCGGTTCGTACGGCGTGGCGGACGATCCGGATCATCCGGATGGGGTCCTCGCGGAGGTTCTGGTCCGGCGGACCGATCGTGCGTAGGAGTCCCGCTTTCAGATCCTCCATGCCTCCCACGTAGTCGAGGATGGAGAAGGTGCCGATATCGTAGAAGAGGCCGTTGATCGTCAAGTCCCGCCGAAGAGCGTCTTCGTGAGGCAGGCCGAAGGTGTTGTCCCCTGTACCGGCTGCATCGGCGGCCGCTTCCTCTTCGGTCGCCTGGGTCGGCGGCGTTTTTCGGAAGGTGGAGACCTCGATGATCTTGTTTCCGCGAAAATAGACGTGGGCAAGCCGGAATCGCCTTCCGATGATCCGGCAGTTGTTGAAGAGCCTTCGGATCTGACCGGGGCGCGCGTCCGTGCTGACGTCAAAATCCTTGGGCGTCCTGCCCAGGAGAAGGTCGCGGACGCTGCCCCCGACCAGATACGCCTTGTACCCGTGTCGGTGGAGGCGCTGCATCACCTTGAGTGCGTCCGGATCGATGTTCTTCCTGGACAGGCAGTGCTCTGCTCTGCGAAAGACGACCGGAACGGGAATGTTTTCTTCTTCCATGTTCAAGGGACTCGCTGACGGAAGACGACTTGCCGGAAGAAATCGATCTGCTCCTGCATCCGTGTTCTCGCCATGGAAGGCTTGGGTATGAGCTCGGAGATCTTCCATCGTATCAGGGACATTTCGTAGTCCACGATCCCGCCGAAGCGGTTGTTCACGTACCATGCATAAAGCAGGCCGAAAAGGAGCCCGGGAGGGGTGAATGCCTCATCCCCGTTGATCACCATTTGAAAAAGGTGCGGCTCGTGCGGCGAAGCGCTGAGCTGAGCGAGCCGGAGGTAACGTCTCAGTTCCCGGTCGTTCAGGAACGAGTTGCGCTCCGCCGGCTTGCGAAGCTCGATCTCGAAGACCTTGCCGAGGCGCCTGCCGTCCTCGCGAAGCGTTCGCGTTGACTTTCTGCGGAAGTAGTTGCCAAGAAGGGATTCCCCCAGGGCGATCAGAAGGTCCTCTTGGAGCCTGTGGTCAGGGCCGCACAGGAGTTGCTCGTGGATCTTCAGGGTGCGGTCGTCAGGGTCATAGTATCCCAGGATGTTGTCCCATTCCGTGCTTCTCGCCCAGTTCCGGGAGCGAACCATCTGAACGCCCTTGAAATATTGGAGGTGCTCCAGAAGGATCTCCCGGTTGTTCCAGAGGAGATCGAGAAGCGCCTCCGAGAGGCGAGCCTCTCCGATGTCCATTTGCCGGACCCTTCGGCGGACGGCCTCCCAATGATCGCACAGGTAACCCTTCCGAGGGAAGGCACAGGACGGATCGAATCGACTGGGGGGCAGGGAACAGCAAGCAGGCCCTCTTCGGAGATGGCGGTGGAGATAGGCCAGGGTCTTGATGACCTTTGCGAAGCTCTCCGGATCGTGCTGGATGACCCGCTGGCTCCGAAGCCGCTGCTCGGAGAAGACCGGGGCCTCGATCGGCTCGAAGCCCATCCTGCGGACCCTTTCCTTGTCCAGATAGATGGGGACCTTTCCTTCCAGGGCGTAGTTTCGAATGATATCCCCGGGGATCGATTGGAGGTCGGTTACGATAACGTACTCGAAGAGGCCTCTGGCGCCCCCGGGCACATTGTGGTGGTAGGCCTCGATCAGGTCCGAGACGTAATATTCCCTGCCCCGGCGGCTCGGAGAGATATCGGTCTCGCCCCTCTGCGCCCAGAAGTTCGCACCCAGCACCTTCAGGGCCCTTCGATTCGCCCGAACGGCCCTGCTGATCGAGGGTATTTGGAGGATGGGGATGATGCTCGTGTAAATGCTGCCGGGTGCGAAGACGATCAGGTCCGCGTCCCGGATCCTGGCCAGGAGCCTTTGCGCAACCAAGGGCTTTCGAACGAAATGCACCCATACGCTCTGCACCGGGAAGGAGCTGTGTCCTCTCGCAGACTTGTCTTCACCGGCGCTGACGACCCCATGGCGGTAGAGGACCTGGAGCTCCCCCTGGGTCGCGCAGGCCGGATAGACGGTCTCCCTTCCGGCCCCGATTCCCTGCGAGAAGGCGTGGATGCCTCGGACAATCTCGCTTCCGGAGGGCGCGTGAAGGTGCGGAGCCTGCCCCAATCCCCCGGGCGACTTCGGGTTGCCCTGGCCGTAAATCGATCCCACGAGCAGTAAATTGCCGAGACACTGCTCCGCCAGGGGAATCCGCCGGCAGGCCGGGTGCGAAAGAAAGGCCTTGCCGCATTCCTCCAGAAGGGCGAGAAGGGCCTGCGGCAAGCTCCGCCGCATCCGTGGGCTCAGCAGTTTCGAGGGCTGCCTCACGATGGAGGGATCCGGAGACCGGTCGAAACGGTGGTTCAGGATCCGCTGGAGGGCGGCCGCAACGGTTTCAAGCTCTTCCGGGTACAGGTTGGGGTAACGGGACAAGAGGCCGTGCGGGGTGATGGCAGAGAGCAGGGCCCTTCGAAGGTCGCCCACCGCAATGCATCGCAACCCACGCAGAAGGCTGCCGGAAGATCCGCCGTCGTCGGTCGCACAGACGGCGACGGTGAAGTCGGGGAAGGAGCGCTTCAGGCCCCCGAAAGGGAATCGGGGCCAGCCGGCCAGCGCCGTGTCTCCTCCCAGGATGCTCGACAGCCCGGTTCCGCCCCCGAAGATGACCGTCCGGAGGCCGTCGGTCGAGAACCGGTGAATCGCCTCGAGCAAACGATCGAACACGGCCCCCTTCTCTCCCCAGGCGCCCCTGCCTTCCACAACCAGGTAGGCGATCTTCTCTTCAAGGGAATCCCTCGGAATGAGGTCGAGATAGCGAAGCTGCTTCTTCGAGACCAGGCGAAGAAGTTCCCCGGCGGAGGGTTCCGGAAGCGCGCGGGGACGGGCGGGCTTCCTCCGCTCTTTCGGGCATCTCTTCACCGGCATGGGACGGGTCCTCACGGGTTGTTTCGGGTCTTTTCGTTGCCCACGACGACGACGCAGGAGACTTGCGGAGGTCCGCCCAGGGTGTGGGCGAGCCCCAGATGCGGGTCCTTGATCTGGCGCTCTCCGGCCTTGCCCTGCAATTGCTTGTAAACCTCGTAGAGCATGCGGAGCCCGGATGCGCCCACCGGATGACCGAAGCATTTCAGGCCGCCGTCGGTGTTGACCGGAAGCGGCCCGCCGGGGTGAAAGGTGCCCTCGAGAACGTCCCGCCAGCCGGTTCCGGCCCGGCTGAACCCGAGGTCCTCATAGTTGACGAGCTCGGTGATGGTGAAGCAATCGTGCACCTCGGCGAGATCGATTTCCGCCCGGGGGTTCGTGATGCCGGCCTGTTCGTAGGCCTGTCTGGCAGCATCCCGTGTCGCATCGAATCCGAGGTAGTCGAAGCCGGTCCGGAAGTAGGGCATGACCGGGTCCACGGAGAGCCCCATCCCCTTGATGTAGACAGGATCCTCGCGATACCGGAGGGCCTCGTCGCCTCGGACCAGGATGGCGGCGGAGGCGCCGTCCGAGGTGCCGCAGCAATCGAAGAGCCCGAGCGGCCAGGCGATGGCCGGCGCGCTGAGCACCTGCTCGAGGGTGACGGGGTTCCGCAGGTGTGCCTTTTCGGTGCGGGAGCCGTTGGCGTGGTTCTTCACGGCGATGTGCGCGAGGATCTCCTTGCCCTTTGCCTCGGTCAGCCCGCAGGCCTTGAAATAGCGGCTCGCGATGAACCCGAACGCGGTCGGCGCGGTCCAGAGCTGCATCCAGGTGGGGTGGGGCCCCCGGCCCACGCCCATGCCGGGGAAGCCGGTGTCCTTGAGCTTCTCGTAGCCGATCGCCATCACCCGGTCGTACAGGCCGGAGGCGACCCCGAAGGCCGCATTCCGCAGGGCCTCGTGACCGGACGCGCAGTGGTTCTCGACGCGGGTGATCGGACAGTTGCGCAGCTTGAGGGCATCGGCCACAACCGTTCCGGAGAGGCCCGAGCGGAGGGTGCCCGCCCAGACGGCCTGGATGTCCCGGGGCTCCAGCCCCGCGTCTGCGAGGCACTCATAGGCGGCCTCTATGATCAGGTCGTCCACGCCCTGCTTCCAAAGCTCACCGAAGGCCGTGCACCCCATGCCGACGATCGCCACCTTGTCTCTCAGTGTCCCCATGCAACTTTTCCCCGAAAGATGCCCCCTTGCGCGGGCTTACCGCACGGGACGGCATTTCCAGAAGTAGTTGTAAAAGCCCTCGGCCTTTCGTATCCTCCGAAAGGTCATCTCCACCTCCATCTCCAGGCGGATGTCGGCCGGATCGGCATCGGTCATCGACGTGTACACACGGCACCCGGGCTCCAGGTCGACCACGCTCTGGATGAGCGGCGGGGCGGCCTGGCTCGCCAGATGGTCCAGCGTGTAGGTGAAGAGCCTTCCCCGGGCCTCGGACAGCGGGATCTCTTCATAGAGGTCCTTGGCCCCGCACCCGCCGCAGATCCTCTGTACGGGAAAGGCCGCCTCTCCGCACTCCCTGCACCGGGACCCATTGAGCTTGAGGATCGACCGGGCCTCCCTCCAGAGGACCGTGGCCGAGGACCCCACGAGGAGGGCCGGGGGCGGGTGTGCCTCGACCAGCCCGCGGTGCCAGAGATACCGGTTGTAGTCGGGCAGCAAGCGTCTGCTTTCCAGGTGGGCCGAGACCCCACGTCGGCCGTGTACCCGGCCGACCCGTTCCGTCGTCGCCAGCAGCAGGGCGTCCGATCCGTCGCCGTAGCCGGCGACCAGGATTCGTTCGCCGGGCCGGGCCTGCTCGAGGGTCCGGACGAGCATCAGCGGCACGTGGGCCGCCCCTGCGCACCCCACGCCTTCCAGAAGGGAATCCGCCAGCGCAGTGCCCGCCCCGAGCCCGAGGGAGTCTGCGAGCTGCCGGTGGCTCCGCGGATCGGGCGCATAGAGGACCGCCCGGTCGATCTGGCGCGATGCGGGGCCGGATTCCCGGAACAGGCGATCCACCGCCTTCCGCGTGGTATCGAAGAGGCCTTGATTCTTGACCCATCGGTCCTCCCACGATTGCACGAACGCGTCTTCCTGCGTCCGCCATGTGTCCATCATTTCGTTCGAGACCGAGGCAAAGGCATCCCACGCCGCCCCTGCTTCCCGCCCCGGCCCGATCAGGAGGGCGGCCGCCGCGTCTCCGAGCCAGGGCTCCTGCGGGGAGCCCGGGTGGGCGGTCCGGGTGTCGGCGAAGAGCAGAAGTATGCGGGAGGCCCTGCCGGATTCCGCATACGCTCCGGCCAGTTGCATGGCCGTCGTACCTGCGCGCAGGCAATGAGAAAAATCCGCGGTCAGGATGTCGGGGCGAAGGCCGAGCACCGAGGCGACGAGGCTGGCCCCCTGTTTTTCCCGGTACGGAGAGGTGGTGGACACAAAGAAGAGGCCGTCGATCGCGGAGCGATCCTGGCCGTGCAGGCAGTCCCGGGCAGCCTCGACCGCCAGGGTGAGGCTGTCTTCGTCATGATTCGCAACCGCCTTTTCCCCCCGTGACCCGGGGGCCGCCCAGGCCTCGCCGACCTGGCTCCTGGCGAGGCGGAAATAAGGAACGTAGGCGCCGCAGCGCAGAATTCCGGCCACAGAGACTCCTTACCGGGGTTCGAGAAGGCCCATCTATAGCACAAAGAAAAACGAGGTGACAATGCAGAGGAATCCCTGGAGGGAAAGGGGTATCCCTTGACCCTTTCTCCTTGCACCCTTCGTTCAGGAGGATGGGTGTAACGTGGAAGCGGGAGGTTCAGCCCCGGTGTCGCGGCGGGATGCGAACGTTTTCCAGGCACCACGAGTCGGTGTCAAAGAGCGCACATTCCCCCTCAAGGACCGAGCCCGTTACGATGATGTAACGCTCCTGCCTGTTGAGGGATACCGGCTCCCCCTGGGGAACACCCTCCCTGGTAATCTCGGCCCCGGAGAGGCGGAACAGCACGGAACGGTGGGAGTGGCCGCAGAAGAGGATGCGATGGCGCGTGAGGCGGAAGACCTCCTCGGCCCTCTGCGTGGATCCCATATCGATCGGCTCGTAGAAGGAGCGCAGGTGATTGAAGGGCAGGGAATGGGCGAAGCAGACTCCGTCCCAGACGATGCGCATCGGCAGGTCGCGAAGAAACAGGGCGAGGGGATCGAAGCGGTCCCTGCCTTCCGGGGGTTGGCAACGAAGCAGATTTTCGAGCATGAAGTCGTTGTTTCCCTTCACCACGAGCATTCGATGCTTGCGCAGAAGGCGGATCGAATCCTCCAGCAGGTCCATGCGCAGGGAATCGCAGATATCCCCCAGGTGGACGAGTACCTCCGCTCCCCTCGCCTCGAGGATGCCGATGGCGGTCGCCAGGGACTCCAGCCGGTCGTGGCTGTCCGCCACGAGGCCGATTCTCTTTGGAAGAGGGATCTGGTATTCCACGGTGTACCTTGTGTAAATCCTGGCTATTAGCCATTAGCTTTTGGCCCGCCTGCCTCCCCGGGGAGGCGTACACTCCTGCGGAGGGGAGAGGCCGGGAGCCAAGAGCTAAGGGCTAAGAGCTAACAGCTGTGTGCTGACCGCTTTTCCCATTATACGGGCGGCGCTTGCGTTCGCAAGGCATCGGCCTGCCTTGATTTCCGGACGGCGCGCGCTATGATGGACCGGTTCAAAACGAGGAGAAGCGTAGAAGGGGGAAAGCTTGATCCCATCCAGCAAGCATGAGGAGTGCCCGATGGCAGACTACGAATGCATTCGGCTCGAGAAGCGGGACTACGTGGGCCATCTGATCCTTTGCCGCCCGGAGAAGCGGAACAGGATGACTCTCCGGTTCTTCGAGGAAGTGGAGCGGGTTTTCCGGGAGATCGACGAGGATGAGGACGTACGCGCGGTCCTCCTTTCGGCCGAGGGAAAGAGCTTCACCGCAGGCCTCGATCTGGTCGAGGCCGCCACCCTGCTCAAGGATCCCTCGGCCAAGAGCCGGCACGAGTTCAAAAGGGTGATCCTGCGGCTGCAGGGGTCGATGAACGCCATCGACCGTTGCCGGAAACCGGTCATCGCGGCGATTCACAGCCATTGCATCGGCGGCGGTGTCGACATGGCGTGCGCCTCGGATATCCGGTTGGCGTCCCGGGACGCGGTCTTCAGCATCCGGGAGACGAGAATGGCGATGGTGGCGGACCTGGGCACCCTGCAGAGGATCGGGGCGATCATCGGGCAGGGCTGGACCCGGGAACTCGCGCTGACGGGCCGGGACTTCGATGCCGAGCAGGCGCTACGGATCGGCTTCGTAACGGGCGTTTATCCCGATCGGCAGGCCCTTCTCGAGGCGGGATGGGACCTGGCCGGGCAGATCGCCCGCCTTTCGCCCGTGACCGTCCAGGGCGTGAAAGAGACGCTCAACTTCTCGCGGGACTTCGGGGCGGCCGCCGGCCTGGAATTCGTGGCCCAGAAGAACGCGGCCGTCCTTCCCTCCGAGGACCTGATGGAGGCGGTGCAGGCATTCCTGGAGAAGCGCAATCCTGTCTTCAAGGGGCGGTGATATGGAAACCGAAGCGCTCGGCTTTCTCAGAGACCTGATCGATGCACCGAGTCCGTCCGGCTTCGAGGCGCATGCGCAGGAGGTCGTCCGCGGCCGCATGCGGGCCTTCACCGACGACGTGGAGACCGACGTGCACGGGAATGTGATCGGCCGGCTGAACCGCGGCGCGCCCTTCCGCGTCATGCTGGCGGGACACTGCGACGAGATCGGCTTCCTGGTCCAGCACGTCTCCGACGACGGGTACCTCTACGTTCAGCCCGTGGGCGGGGTCGATCTTGCTCTTATGCCGGGAAGAAGAGTGTTCGTCCAGACGAAACGAGAACGCATTCTCGGCGTGGTGGGCAAGCAGCCGATCCACCTGATGAGCCCGGAGGACAAGAAGAAGGAGCCGAAGGCACACGAGCTGTGGGTCGACATCGGGGCGAAGGACAAGAAGGAGGCGAAGAGGCGGGTCGAGATCGGAGACGTGGTGACCGTGGCCGAAGGACTTGCGTTCGTCGGCAAGGACATGGCAGTCAGCCGTGCCTTTGACGACAAGATCGGCGCCTTCATCGTCGCCGAGACCCTGGGCCGGCTTTGCGCCCGCAGGGATCTGCAGGATGTCGAGGTTTCCGCGGTCTCCACGGTCCAGGAGGAGATCGGACTGCGCGGCGCGCGCACAAGCGCCTTTGGCATCGAACCGCACGTGGGCGTTGCCGTGGACGTAGGATTCGCCTCGGACCAGCCGGGCGCGGACAAGAAGATCGTGGGAGACATCCGGCTCGGCAACGGCCCGATCCTGCACAAGGGCCCGAACATCAACCCGGTGGTGGGGCGGCTTCTGGTGGAGGCGGCCAGGAGAAAGAAGATCCCCTACCAGATGAAGGCGGAACCGCGCGCGACCGGGACCGACGCAAACGTGATTCAGATCACCCGCGCCGGCGTTGCCGCGGGGCTCGTCGGCGTTCCGAACCGCTACATGCACACGCCGGTGGAAATGATCTCCCTGAAGGATGTTGATAACTGCGTCCGGCTTCTCGTGGAATTTGTGGGTTCGTTGAAGCCCGGCATGGATTTCACCCCCCGGCCCTAAGCCCTGCCCCATTCCGTCCCCCCGGGGCGAAAGGTCAAAGGGAAGAGGCGAAAGGGCGCGGCTCAACAGGCTCCCGTGGACGGCGGGTTGCCGCGTGACCGGCGCTCTACGAAATTCCCAGCCGTCGGGGACGCCGCGATCCCGGCTCATCCCACCCAAACAAAAAGTGTTTCGTGGAATAGTTGCTAGTTTTATTGGGTTGAATGAGGAGCCGACCCGTCCGGCGCGATGGGGCAGGGCGCTGCGAGGGCTCCGGGTCGGCTCCGCCCGAACGGTGCTCGCCCCTCTTCCGCAGCTTTTTATGGGCGTCGGAGTAAAGTTTTTCAGGCCTTCTTCCGATCCGGGTTGGGTCCATGTTCTTGGGGAAGGCAGCGAGAGAGGATCCAAGAAAGCCTTGCACAATGGAACGAAGCCTCTCCCCGTTTTTCCCGACCTCCGGCTCGCAGGCCCCGCGGTGCACCAAGACACGAACTCCCCGTTCATGGCCTGCGTTCGGTGCGTCCGCTCCGGGAAGTCGCAAAAGGAGCGGATTCGTGTCCGTATTCCGGCGGCTGGATCGAGGGACGGGTGCCGAGGTTCCCGCGGTGCAGGTCCGGCGGGGTGGGCCGGGAAACGCGCCGGAAGGGCCGAAAACCGGCCGAAAAAAAAACTCTTTTTTTTTGTGATTTTTCTTGACAGAGCGCCCGAGGTTGATATATTTAAGCGAAATCTCAATCTTTTCCGTGTAACATGCTGAGTGCACAGAGGGAAATGCGGTTGATGACAGGCGGAGGAGCGCACGGTTGTATTGTTGTATGGAAAATGAACGCGGCAAGAATGACGAGGATTTGTTTTTTTTCGATCCGGCCGGCCTGTCCGGAAGCGTCGACGGTCGGGTCGATGGCCCGCAGGTTCATTTTCTTCAATGAAACAACGTTAATTTGAATACACAGAACGTGTTTTCGGAAGAAGGGGGTGGGAGCCGAGCAAGACGGAAAATGGGCTTGACTTTGCTATAAGCTTGTTGTAGATACCCCAGAACGCGATGGATCGGGGTAACGACCATATTTCTTATAGTTAGAACAAGGTCAAACTAGAAACGGAATGAGGAAAACACGAAAACGTAACAAGGAGGAGGTCTCACGATGGTGGAATCGCCCAAGAACAGGAAGGGGAAGAAGCTCGCATATTCCGCCCCGGTCGCGGCAATCTTTCTGATTGCCGCGGTTTTGGGAATGCAGTTCGGGTGCACGGACTCCGAGACAGCCCCGGGACAGGCGGAACAGACAACGATCAAGAAGGACGTGTACGGAGCCATCTCCGGGGTGGTGCACGACCTGTACACCAATGCGCCCCTCAAGGGGGTCAAGGTCACGCTCCAGGGCATCAAGCAGGCGTACACGGCGAGCACGGACAAGAACGGCCATTTCCGGATCAACAGCGTATATCTCGGAACCGTCAGCGGCCTCAGCGGAGGCGCGGGCTTCGAGGGCGGGAGTTCCATTCCGCAGAGAGCGGAGTTCGACTTTCCGCTCTTTTTCAGCATGGATTCGGGCTCCTATGCGCCCTGGAAGGAACGCGTCGCCCTCGGCTACGAGTACATCGTGGACAACGGCACGATCGTGATTCCCTCGGGCACGTTCTTCGAGGTGGGTCGCACGGGGTTGATGCCGTACGTCCAGGGCTTCACGGGAACCGTGTACGCAGGCCCGGGCCGGACGCCTGCCAGGGGCGTGACGGTCATGCTGGATCACCTGGACTATCCTTCCAACGTGTCCGACTGGCCCTACTGCCAGGGCGACTGCCCGGACTGCGAAGACAACAACTGCGAGGACTACGACGACTACGTGGAACTCGTGAACTCCTTCGCGGTCACGGACGACAACGGGGTTTTCACCTTCGATCTCGATGATCGCGTGGTGGCTTACAGCGACTACGGGTTCATCGTGATGCCCTACGACCTGCCGACGGAGAACATTCCGGCCGGCTGCGTGACTTCATGCGAAGGCTCGGAAGACCCGGCCTGCGTGGAGTGCGAGTGCTTCGCATGCGCAGGGGACGGGATCTACGAGTACGACAGCATGTACACGGACCTGAACCTCGAGCCTCAGCCTGCAAGCGGCTTCGACCTGATGGGCTACCAGCTGGATGCGAACGGGAACCCGATCGTCGTCCAGACGCACGAGTTTGCGGTCAACCTGCAGCACGGCTCGAACAGCCTCCAGGTGAATTACTGCTCCCTCTCGAACATCGGGGGCGGCATCATTCCGGTGAATTACAACAACTTCGTGATCAACGTGACCTTCAACTATCCCCTGAGGGCGTGGGCGTTCCGGCTCCTGAAGGATCGGAACATCCCGGTCGCGATCCGGGTGGTGCCGACCTCATCGGCCAATATCTCGTTCGACATCACGCCCATCGATCAGTTGAACGTCGCGGGCAACACCTGGAGATTCCAGATCTATGCCGTCGAGGATTACACCGGGAACCTCGGCTTCGATTGCGATGACGACGGAAATCTGGGAACGAGCGGCTTCTGTTACTGGGACTTCAATGTGGCCGGATATGTTCCCCCGGTCGGGCCCATCGTCCCGCGGATCGATGTCAACGTTGGCAGCTCCCAGAGCTTCTCCATGACTGTGCCGGACCGGTCCGCCATCTACCGGCTGTACAAGTCCTTCGGCGAGACCAGCCCGTTCAACGTGCTGAACTTCATGCAGGCCTCCGCGGACCTGTTCCCCTATCTCAACATAGCGTTCGACAAGCCGGCTGCCGCCGTCGGCACGGATTCCAGCGGATACCGGTACTATGCCTTCCTGAGGGATTCCGCCGTGAACAGCGCGTGGGTGCAGCAGCCCGTTGAGGTTTCCTATGAGGACAACCAGTCCGTCGAGGGCCAGGTCTACGTGCCCTCCAACTTCATGTCCGCGGCCGGAGGCGACAACAACTGGCTCGGGGACAATAAGCAGATCCACATGACCATCCTCCCGGTCAACGAAGACGGTTTCCTTGATGCCACTCAGCTCCAGGGAATCACCGGCGCGAGTTACAGAGTGCTCGAGGACCTCTGGGGTCCCATGATCGTGGGCGAGAATGTTTCGATCTACGGCTCGAAGGGGACCTACTCGGCCGATGGCGGGACGCTTTATGACGAGGCGGCCAACATCGCCTTCCACGAGATCCTGAACGCGAGTGTTGCGCCCACGGCAACCGAGACGAGCGCCAACTTCAACGTGGCCGCGGTCTTCATGGACGAGAAGCACACCTTCGTGACGACCGAGTTCGCCCCCGCGGTCACGGCGACGCTGGCGGCTCCTGCCTCGGAGGGCGACATCGTTCTCTTCGTGAACAGCGTGGCCGGCTTCTACCCGGGCGACAACCTGGCGCTTTACCAGAGCTCAACGCTTGCGGTCAAAACCGAGGGGTCCGGAGGGCCTGTAGGGACGCTGACCCTCACCGGGTTTGACAGCACGCTCAATGTCCTGATTCTGAACAGACCTCTGGGCAGGAATCACGCCGCGCGCGAGGTCGTGGCCATGCTCGGGCCGATGCAGGCCGGGGTCAAGGCAGGAGAATGGGTGAACATGCTCAACCAGAGCACAGAGGCCACATCGGTGTTCATCGCGGTCGCCCCGGATGCCCTGGGCAACCTGCCGCAGGCCGGCAGTTTGCTCATCGTGAACGACGCGGAAGTCCAGCCTGTCAGCAGCACGGGGTTGCCGGTTCGGTTGGGGGGCAGCCTCCTCGCGGCGTATCCCGGCGGAACAAGCGTGCAGTCGACCATCGCCGGCTACGGGGATGCGAACGGCGCCTGCTGTGACGACGACGATGCAGATGTTGTAGCCAACACAGTGCTCCTGGCCGACGCGGCCGGAGGCTCTGCGAGCATCACGGTGGAGGACGGAACCGACATCGCAGCGGGCGACTGGCTGGTCGTGGGCACGAGAGACTACGTGAAGGTTGCCTCGGTCACGCCCGGCGCAGGCAGCGAGGCCACGGTCACCTTCGTGGCCGGGCAGTCTCTGCATCAGAATTACTCGGCCCGCTTGACGACCGTTATCGAGTTGACGCCGGTCACCAGCAGCGTGACCCTCCTGGCCTACCCGCTGGTGAGCCTGCAGTACGGGATCGACGATCTGCTCCCGGGCTCCTCCGTCACGATTAGGAGAGCCAACGCGACGGCGACTTACAGCTCCACAGCCCTCTCAGCCTGGAACGGAGACAACAACTGGATCGGGCTTGCAGACTTGGCGCTTGAAGGGTGTGAGGGCGCATGTAATGTGGCCAACTTCGACTCCGGTTCAGGTGTAACCTCGAACAGCACCCGGACCGAAGACTCGATCCAGGTCAACGTGACAGACACCAGCGGCAACAGCAGCCTCGCAACCGACAAGGACGGAGACGGCCAGGCCGACTTCGACGAACTCGAACTGTGGGGCGGAAACGTGAAATAGAGCCTGCGGTGCGTGGGGCGGGGAATCCGGCCCGAATCGGATTCCCCGCCGACACGAACCCCTGAACCGAAACAATTTGCTCTGCGGTTATAAAGAAGCGATACCTAACATTCCGATAAGGACAGGTCAAAGCCGAAGGTCGAAAAAGATTCAGGAAAAGAAACCAAAGTCGGGAGGCGAGAAAATGACCAAAAGTAAAGGGAAGGCAATCTGCCTGGCGCTTATGCTGACGGTGTTGCTCCCAGCCATGGCGTCGAGCCAGCCGGCAACGCCGGTGTGGGGTGAATGGACGGTAGATCAGACAATTTCAGGATGTGTCGAGATCCGCAGCGGCGATACGCTCACCATCTACCCCGGGGTTACCGTGACCTTCGGGGCAGGAGGGAAGCTCATCGTCCGCGACGGTGGAACGCTGGTGGTGAGCCCGACCGACACGGGCTGCCCGGACCAGGTGGCGCGCGTCGTCTTCACCGGAAGCGGATGGGAAGGTATCGTAGTTGAATACGGCGGATACTTCACCCTTCGTTACGCCGACATTGTCGGGGCCACGGACACGGGGTTGACCGTGCTGAGCGGGGCGAGCCCTGAAGCCGCATTGAAATACGTGACCTTCTCCGGCTGCAGCGGCGGCGCGGGTGGGGCCATTTACACCGAGCAATCTCTCACCCTCCAGAACTGCACCTTTTCCGGGAACAGCGCCTCTCTGTACGGCGGCGCGATCGAGGCTACCGCCGGCACCCTGACCTTGCAGGACGTGCTCTTCGACGGCAACAGCGCCGGGTACTTCGGGGGGGCCCTTGATCTGCTGAGCGCGAGCCTGGCGGCGTCCAGGGGCACGTTCACGGCAAACAGCTCGCCTGCCGGCTCGGCTGTCAGCTTGTACGGGGCTGCGGCAGCCATCGTCAACAGCTTCTTCTACGCACAGGAAGACAGCGCGGTGATTAGCCGGGTGGGAGCCGAGGCCCTCACGATCGCCTATTCGACCTTCAACGGGAATTCCGGACTTGCCGCGATCCAGGGCAACAGCGACGACAACGTGAGCATTGTTGCCTCCATCCTTTGGGGCAACGGCAGCTCCAACGTGAATCTGGGCCTCGACGGGGGCGGGTTTGCGACGATCGCGTTGTCGGACGTCGAGGGCCTGGCCTCGCTTCCTAGCGACTGGGTTGGGGTCGGCAACATCGACGCCAACCCGCTGTTCGTTGCGGCCGGCGATTACAATCTGCAGTCCTCATCCCCTGCGATCGGGGCCGCCGCCGGACAGGACATGGGCGTGACGGGCGGAGCGAGCGCTCCGGGCCCGAGCGTGGTCCTGCTTGACCTTTTCGGCAACGCGCTTTCCGATCCCTTCGACGTGGGTGTTGCGCTGCTCGGTACGCCGATCACCCGAACCGTGCGTCTTGCAAACCAGGGGCAGGAGGCCGTCACCGTTGTCTCGGCGGCCGTGAGCGGCGCGCATGCGCCGGCGTTCAGCGTGGACCTGACCCCCGGCCTTCTCGGTCCCGGCGAGTGCCTGAACTTCGAGATTACCTTTGATCCTGCAGCCCCTGGTATCTACAACCTGGCCGACCTGTCCATCACGCATTCTGCGGGTGTGCTGGTGAACGGCCTGACGGGACGCACCCAGGAGGGGACGGGAAACAATCTGGTTTTGAGTGACGTGCTGTTGGACTTCGAGGCAGTACTCGTCGACACGACGAGCGCACCCCTGTCCGTGGAAATCACCAACCCGATCGCGAACGGCGGCCTGGTCGAGGTGACCCTCACGCCGAGCGGCGACGTGGGTGCATTCACCCCGAGCGAGACCGAGTTCATGATTCCGGCCGGCGCGAGCCGAACGATTTGGGCGACCTTCACCCCGGACGCCCTGAGGAGCTTCGAGGCGATCTGGACGCCCACGGTGAACGGCGTGGAACGGCCTGACCTCGGGATCCTCCTGATCGGATCGGGAAGCGAGCAGCTCTTCAGCGTTTCGGATGACGAGTACCAGTTCCCGCCGACCCAGATAGGCCTGACGCGCGATACCACGATCACGGTGACCAATGCCCTGGCCGGAACATCGATCCTTGTGACAGCTACCCAGCCCGGCTCCGGCTTCAGTGTCGTGCCTCCCTCAGCTGCAATTGCCGCGTCCGGCACGGCGGACTTCACCGTAATTTTCAGCCCTGTTGCTGACGGCTTTGCGCAGGCCGAACTGGAGTTCTCCACAACCGTGGGGTCGAACACTCAGACTGAAACGGTTGCGCTGCGGGGCGTCGGCATACCCACAGGGGTTGGAATCGGGGTGAGCACGAACCTTGTCACCTTCCCCGACACGTCGGTCGGCGACACGAGTGCTCCCCAATCGTTCACGGTAACGAACCTGCTTGACGGCTTTGTAGTTATCGATGTCTCAGGACCGATTACGGGCCAGTTCGATCTAGTGACGGCCGATTCGTTCGTGCTCTTTCCCGCAGGCGATCCGAGGGACACGAGGACCATTCAGGCCGTCTTCACGCCTAGCGATGCCGTGCTCTTCAGCGATGCGATCACGGTGCAGGGCGTGCTGGACGGAACTGCCATCGATGTTGGAACGGAAGTGGTGGCCTTGCAGGGCAGAGGCACGGATTCCGACGTGAGCATCGCGCCCACGGATATAGACTTCGGGGACGTTGCGGTCGGAACGACCTCCTCGACGGTGTCGGTCTCCGTTGTGAACGTCGGCACCGCGCCGCTGGATATCTTCGCGGCTATCCTGAGCGACACGGAGAATTTCGATATCGTGAGCCAGAGCTGCGCAATCCTCAGCCCGCTCGAGACCGATGTCGCGTGCTTCTATGAGATTGCTGCAACGCCTCAGGCGGAAGACACCATAACGGGCGACTTGAGCATCTACACGTCCGACTCACCTCTTCCGACCGTGATCCCGCTCACTGTCAACGGCACTCCGGCCACGGCGGCCGTCATCTCCGTGGACCCGACGACCATCGACATGGGCGACATTGCGGTGTTCCTGCCGACGGCCACGCTACCCGGGCTTGCAACGGTCACCGTAACCAACGCAGGCGACACCGCAAACCTGGTCGTGACCGGAATCACCTTTGCGGGTTACCACGCATCCCAGTTCACCGCCGGGCCGACTGCCTTCGTCGTCGCTCCGGGCGGGAGCAGGGATGTGACCGTGAACCTGACGGCCACGGGCATAGGCGTTCGAGCGACCACCATGACGATCGCGAGCAATGCGGGCAACGTGGACGTGACCATCACGGCCGTGAGCGAGGTGGGGTACACGAATGCCGACGGACTGGGTATCAACCCCGAGGGGTTGGGCGTCTCCACATCACACGAACGTGGGGAGCGTATCTTTGTGGTACCGGGATTCCCGGTCAGCGTGTTTTACATTCAGCAGATCACCACGCTGGCTGCGCTCAATCTGCCTGCTGACAAATTCGTCTGGCTGGAGGGCCCGGCCTATCTCTCCTATATCGACAACACCGGGACCTGGGTTGGTGCAACGTCCGCGGAAGATATCCAAAGCCTGACTGTCGGCAGTACCCTCTCGCTGATTCCAGGGTATGTGCTGCCCGCGGTCGTGCCGGTCGCAGAAGGGCTGTATACGCTCCACAGCGGGTTCGACCTGGTGCGGGACAACGCGATCAGCGAGTTTGACGTGCACTACGTCGACTTCGGCAGGGAGATCGTGTATGGGCCTCATCCGAGCGTCTTCTTGAGCGCATCGACCCTTACTGTCGGGGACCCTGGTGCCGCGCTGGTAGGCTTGAACATACTCTACGGGACCTCAATCACCCCGGTGGACGTGTACATTATCGCAATTGACGCCAACGGCACGACGCGGTGGTGGAACCAGGGAGTGGGGCAGTGGCAGACCGGAACACCCGCCCGCCTGTTTACAGGCGCCGTGAATACCTTGCCGTCTCCGTTCGCTGGCGCGACCATTGCTGGTGCGACGGGATATGCAATCGCGGATCCTAGTCAGGTTGGCACGCATACGTTCCAGATCATTTACGACCGGAGCACGGACAACGTTCTGAATGACAGCGCGTTCGTGGCCACCGACACCATCGAGGTGGTCCCGGCTCCGTAAGGCCTAGTGAAAACGGATGAAGTTAGCTAACGTATGAATGGGAGAAAGGGGCCGCATGGCCCCTTTCTCCTATATGGGGAGGACGCGAACAGGTGACTCCTGGATATTGGTCACCTGGCATTCGTTCCTTCACTTGTCAATGCGGAAATGCTCCCGTATACGGTGAAACTGAGGGGTTTCTGCTTCCGTGGGTGGACCGGGAAATGATACAATAACGGTTCTCTCGGCGCTTGCTGGAGAGGATCAATGTGAGGGTTGAATCCCCGCCTTCGCGTTGACTGGCTTCAGAGGCAATGGCAGTTGTTGATGCTGCAATATATGTCAGGAGCAGTTAGGGGCATTGCATGAATCTACAATGTCGGTTGCCTTTTGCTCCTATCTGATGGCATCCGTTGACATGCGGTAGGGGTCGTGTTAGATTCGCGCAGTCTTCAGAGGCCTTCTCTCCGATCGATGGAAGGAGTGATCATGCGTACCGCCACTGGAACGAAGCTTCCCGGCCGTGATTGGGGCAGGCACCTGCGTTCTTTTCTCCTCCTTGTCGCTGCGGTTCTCGTCCTGTGGGGCTGCAAGGAAAGCGTGGCCCCTGTTGCGCAGGAACCGGAGGAGGAAGAAGAGCAGCCCTTCGTCCTGACCGAGACGTACACAACAGCCGAGGATTGGAATTCCGGAACCATCGTCAATCTGGATTCCGAGAGCGTTCCCGGTCAGCTTCAGCTCCCGGAGCCTGGGGAGGTGCAGAACCGGCCGATCATGTGGATCGCGAATGCCTCCGAAGACAGCCTCTCCCGGTGGAACACGGACACCAACCGTGAGGAGGCGAGGTACCACACGTGGTTCGGGGCGCTTGCGAACCACAGCATCTGGGACGGGCCGGCACCCTCCAGGACCGCCACCGACCTGAACGGGAACTGCTATGTCGCCAACCGCCATTTCGACGGCAGGCCGGCGGACGTGATCAAGGTGTTCGCGAATGATTGGATCGACCGCAACCAGAACGGCGTCATGGACACCTCTCAGGACCTGAACGGCGACGGCGCCATCAGCCCGTCCGAGATGCTGCCCATGACCGACCTGAACGGAAACGGCCGGATCGACGACAACGAGATCGTGGACGAGCGGATCGCCTGGGCGGCCTCTGTGGGTACGCCGGGAGGTGTAGGAAGATCGTGCGCCATCGATCTGGAGGGGAACATCTGGCTGGGGCTGTTCTACACGCAGGAATATTACAAACTGAGCGGTGAGGACGGAACGCTGCTTGCCGGTCCGATATACGTTTACGGGCATAGTCCGTACGGGGCGCTCGTGGACAGTTCGGGAATCCTGTGGGGGGCCTCTCTTGGATATACCCTCCTCAGACTCGATACCAACACACTGGACGTGAGCGTTCTCCCCCATAGCGATGCCGATTACGGGATCGCCCTGGGGTTCGACGACCAGGGATGCACGCATGTGTACAAGGCCAGTCAGAGTGGCCGCACATACATGGAATTCAACGCGTGCACCGAGACCTTCTCGACCCCTGCCGAGGTTTATTACTACTCTCTTGGCGTGGCAGCCGACCTGGCTGGAGATCTCTTCGTCTCGGAAAGCAATACAGGAGGCGTCCGAAAGTTCGACGCGGAAGGAAACCTGTTGTGGACGGCCACACCACAGGTATTCACCGAGTCCCGGGGAACCCTCGTCGACTCGAGCCAAAACGTGTGGCTGGTCCACAAGGACAGCAACCGGTTGTCCAAGTTCTCGGGGGTCGACGGCAGCCCGCTCGGCACGGTCGTGACGGGGCGGGGGCCTTACACGTACAGCGACGCGACCGGCCTTTCCCTGTTCAGCGCGGCCGCGAACCAGGGCTCATGGAAGACCGTGCTCGACACCCGCGTGCCCACCTCGATGTGGGGTGTGGTCTCCTGGGGCAGTTCGGAGCCCGCGGGAACCTCGATCAGCGTACAGGTCCGAAGCTCGAGGGATGGTGCGACGTGGTCCACCGCGGAAACGGCCGTCAACGGCGTGCGTTTGTCCTCGACCCCGATGGGGCAGTATCTCGAGATCCAGGTGAGCCTGAGGCGAACCGATCAGGACGTCACACCCGTGCTTTACGACCTGACGGCGAGAACCCTCCCCACGCCGGTCCCCTGAAGGGTGTAGGCTCGCGAGATTTGAATGTCGCGAGCGAGCCACGTAGCCAGGATTCCCGCGCGGCATGTGAACCGCGAGCGTGGCGATCCTGCGGCAACCGGGGTTTTGCCTTGCCGCGGGCCCTCGGTCCTCGCAATGTCCGCACTTCCATCCCTCTCGAGACCCGAAATCCAGTCTTTTTACCCCCTCTGTACCGCGGCTTGCGCGGAGACGGAACCGTGATTGATGGCGCAGTATATGTGAGGAAGCACTGGACACAGAGCCCTTGGGATCGAAATCCTCAATCGCACGCCTCCTCTCGGAAGACCGCTTTTGGGAAGCAACCAGCAAAGGGAACTCGGGGATGAGGATTTCCTGCCGCTGTTTGTTGCCAAGTGCCGGAGCCTTGCTTGGTTTGCTTCTGACCGTGTTGCCTGCCGGATGGGCCGGAGCTGGTGACAATTCTGCGACGGGGATGGAGACCCATTCGACGCTCGCTTACGAAGAGGCGTCCCCGGAAAGGGGGGTCGTGGGAGTGGCGCCGACCTCGGAGCCTGTCCGACTCGAGGACAGCGTCGTGACAGCGCTTCGTGCCGACAGGCAGGTCTTCGATGTTCCCTACGAGGTGGATGTCATCGACGAGGAGGACATACGTTCCCGCAGGCTCTCGCGTGTCGTGACGGACGTCTTCAAACAGGATCCGAGCATCATGGTGCAGACCACGGCCCAGGGAATGGGTTCTCCTTATATCCGGGGGTTCACCGGCTACCAGACCTTGTTTCTGGTGGACGGGATTCGACTGAACAATTCCGTGTTCCGGTCCGGACCGAACGAGTACTGGAACCTTGTGGATCCGTACACGATCTGGCGCCTGGAGATCGTCAAGGGCCCGAGCTCCGTGCTCTACGGAAGCGATGCCGTCGGGGGCACGGTGAACGTGATTACGAGGGGGAGAGAGCCTTCAGGAGAAGGGCTTCAGGGGGAGGGGGGGCTCATGTACCGGTACTCGAGCGCGGACAATGGGCATGCAGGAAGGGCCGAAGGCTCCGGGGGATGGGAAGAGACGGGGGGAGTCATCGGCGGCTTCTCTTTCAAGGATACGGATGATTTGGCGGCAGGAAGAGATGTGGGGCTTCAGCCCAAGACGGGATACGATCAGTTCTGCGGGGACGTAAAGGCCACACACCCCTTCAGCCGGGATTCCGAGCTGGTTCTCGCCTACCAGCACGTCGCGCAGGAAGACCTCTGGCGGACCCACAAGACGGAGTACGGTATCAGCTGGGAAGGCACCAACGTGGGCAACGAAAAAGAGCATTTCTTCGATTATAGCCGCCAGCTCGCCTATGCGCAGTTTCTTGCGGAAGACATGGGTTCCATGATCGATTCGGCCAAACTCAGCCTGTCCTACCAGCGGCTGGAAGAGGAACGCTACCGGGTGAGGAACAACGATCGGAGCGACCGACAGGGATTCGACGTGGGTACGCTGGGCTTCTGGGGGCAGATCGGTTCGGTGAGTCCGGTCGGCACATGGACCTGCGGGGTGGAATACTACCGGGACTTCGTGGATTCCTTTCGGAAGGACTTCTCGGCCGACGGCGGCTTGACCAAGGAGTCCATTCAGGGGCCTGTGGCGGACGACGCAAACTACGATCTGTTGGGGGTTTTCTGTCAGGATGAGATCCCCATCGGAGGGAGGCTTTCCCTTGCCGCAGGCGTCCGCTACAACTACGCGAGCGCGGACGCAGACAAGGTCGAAGACCCGGAGACGGGGCGGAGGATTTCCGTCCGTGACAGTTGGAACAATCTCGTCGGCAGCCTCCGGGCCGTCTACGGGTTGTGGGACGGCCTGAATTTGTACGGAGGGGTCTCCCAGGGCTTCCGGGCTCCCAACCTTTCGGACCTTACGCGGTTCGACGGCGCCAGGAGCGACGAGATCGAGACGCCGAGCCCCGGGCTCGATCCTGAGAAATACCTCGCATGCGAGATCGGGGCGAAGGCGCACCGGGGAAAGGGGAGGGGAGAGGTCGCCTATTTCTATACCTTCATCGACGATATGATCGACCGCTACGTCACGGGGAAGGTGATCGATGAACAGGTCGAGGTCCGGAAAGCGAACGTGGGTGACGGCTTCGTGCAGGGCGTGGATATGCGCCTCTTCTACTCTCTGACCGACGCGTGGATGCTGCGAGGGGCTTTCTCCTGGACGCAGGGCGAGGTCGACACCTTTCCGACGTCTGCCGCGGTCATCGAGAGGAGGCCCATGTCCAAGATGCCCCCGTTGAGCGGAACCTTCGGAGTGAACTGGGAACACATCTCCGGGAACTACTGGGCCGAGGGGTTCGTGCTGGTGGCAGGGGGGCAGGACCGCCTGTCGCCGAGAGACGAGGAGGACACGCAGCGCATACCGCCCGGGGGCACGCCCGGCTACGCGATCCTCACCCTTCGCGGGGGGCTCCGTCTGATGAAAGGGCTGAGGCTCAACGGGGCGGTGGAGAACGTCACGAACGAAGACTACCGGATTCACGGGTCGGGCGTGAACGGGGCCGGCACCAATTTCATCGCCTCCATCGACTGGAGGTTCTAGTCCTTCGGGGGAGGCGGGACGAGGCGGACCGTTTGGCCTTTCCGGCAATCGTGGAGGAAGACGTCCACCGTCCTGTTGCTGTCGTACGGCACCAGATTCGAGGCCTTCGAGGCAAAGACCGCGTACCTTCCGTCGGCCGAAAGGGAGCCGTCGGCGCTCTCGTGGTTTCCCTCCGAACCGTCGGAGGCCACGCTTACCCTTTTTGTGCTCTTGGACTCGCGGTCGCGAAGGAACACGTCGCCCCAGTCTCTTGTGTCGTTTGGCGCCATGTCTCGGGCAAAGCTCGTGAACAGGACGTATCGACCGTCGTCGGAGATCCTCGGGTCCCGGCTGTCTCCGTTTCCCGGTTTGTCGGAGGCGTTCAAACTCACGAGTTCAATCGTGTCCTTGCGAAGGTCCCGCAGGAATATGTCGACCGCGCTGTTGGTATCCCCGGGAACCAGGTTGGTCGCCCAACTCTCAAAGGCCGCGGCTCGCCCGTCGGCCGAGAGGGCAGGGCGCCGGCTGTCCCCGTTCCCGGCGCCTCCCGACGAACTCTCGCTCACCCGCCGGGTGATGCCGGTGGCAACCTCATGGAGGAAGATGTCGGCCTTGGCGTTCGTATCGCCCGGCGCAAGGTTGTGGGCATGGCTGTAAAAGGCCACGAAGCCGCCGTCGCGAGAGAGGGAAGGCTCGCCGCTACCGGCATCGGCCTGCTCTCCCGACGAACTGACGCTGGCCCGGGTGGTCTTCCGCTTCTTCAGGTCGTAGAGGAACACGTCGGCCGCTTTGTTCGTGTCGCCCGGCACAAGATTGTCGGCGGTGCTTGCAAACGCGACATGGCCGCCGTCACCGGAAAGGGAAGGGGACCGGCTCGCTCCGTTGGCCTGGCTTCCGTCCGAGGCGACACTGACGCGAAAGGTTGTCCCGGTCGTCCGGTCGTGAACGAAAACGTCCTCGCTCTCGTTCGTGTCGTCGGGCACCAGGTTGGAAGCGTGGCTGGCGAATGCAACATAGCGCCCGTCATCGGAGATCGATGCCTCGAAGCTCATCCAGTTGCCGGCCTTGCCGGTCGAGTCCGCACTCGCACAGGAGAAGCTTCCCTGTTCACGGTCGAGAACGAAGATCTGGACGACGCCGGCTTCGTTCCCCGGGACGAGCCCGGTCGAGTCGCTCTGGAAGGCCACGAACCGTCCGTTTCCGGAGATGACCGGCCTCACGTGACCGATCTGCTCACGCGCCGGTGCACGATCTTCCGCCCGGGGTGTCGGCGGTCCGGAAGGATCGGAAGCCCTCTGCGCGCCGGACCGCGATGGGATCAAGAACAGCACAAGGAAAACGACGAGAGGCGCCTGACCGGTTCGAGCCGGCCAGGAGATTCGCCTGCAACCTTTCTTCTTTCGCCCTTGTCTCATTCTCCCGGGCGCTCCCTAGCCATCCTCTTCGATCATGGCCACGGCCCGGATCCAGCCCGCGCTCGCCCCCTTGATCTTGACCGGGAAGCAGAAGAAGGTGAATCCGAAGGGCGGGAGTCGGTCGAGGTTCGCGAGCTTCTCGATGTGGCAGTAGCCCTTTTCGATTCCTGCGAAATGTCCCTCCCAGATGATCGAAGGGTCGCCGGTTCGCCGGAACTCCTCCACGATCGCGGAGAAGGGCCTGTCCCATCCCCATGCGTCGGTTCCAACGACCCGGATCCCCTGATGGAGAATCCACAGGGTCGCCTCGCGGCCCATGCCGCATCCCCGGGACATGTAGTCCGCGGCCCCCCAGTGTTTATCGGCGCCGGTCATGGCCAGAACGATGTCCCCCGGCTTCAGACGGTAGTCGATCTTCTTCAAGGCCGCCTCGAGGTCGGCGGGCACCACCCTGTATCCGTCCGGAAAGTGCCTGAGATCGAGGACCACGCCGTTCCCCATGCACCAGTCCAGAGGCACTTCGTCGATGGTGAAGGCCTTCTTCCCCTTGTCCATGGTGGGATGATAGTGCCAGGGGGCGTCCAGGTGCGTACCGGAATGGGTGGCAAGCTGAACGAGTTCCACGGTCCATCCCTTTCCCCCCGGCAGATCCTCCTTCTTGAGGCCGGGGAAGAACTGGGTCATGACCTCTGCGCCGTCGTCGTGAGTCAGATACTGGATCCTGGGGATCATCATCTCGGGGTCTGTCGGGAGGTCCGGCTCGATCGCGACACTCAGGTCCACGAATCGCCTATTCTTCATGGCGGGCGGCTCCTTTCACCAGGGGGCGTACCGGGAAGGGCTTTCGTCTCACGGCATCCTGTTTATCAGTTTTCTCCGGAGAAATAAACAAGCGAGAACACAGGCCGAATTGTTGACTTAGGGAGGGGCGTTTGTTACTTTCCGTAGCATTGTCGTTGCGGATGTCTGCGCAAGACGAGCTGCGAGGAATGCCTGCCAGCGGAGGGAAGGAAGATGGCGAAGAAGGTCTTTTTGGACGAACAGGAAATCCCCAGGCAGTGGTACAACATCATGGCGGACATCAAGATGAACCCGCCCATCCGGCCCGACGGCACGCCCCTGGAGCCGGGCGATCTGGCGCCGGTCTTCCCGATGAACCTGATCGAGCAGGAAGCGAGCACGCAGCGCTGGATCGATATCCCGCACGAGGTCATTGAAAAGTATCTTATCTGGAGGCCGACGCCCCTGGTGCGCGCCGAGGCCCTGGAGAAGGCCCTCGGCACGCCGGCCCGTATTTACTATAAGAACGAGGGCGTGAGCCCTCCGGGCAGCCACAAGCCGAACACGGCGGTCCCGCAGGCCTATTACAACAAGGTCTTCGGGATCAAGCGTATCTGCACCGAGACCGGGGCAGGGCAGTGGGGCAGCGCGCTCGCCTTTGCCTGCTCCCTCTTCGGCCTGGGCTGCAAGGTCTTCATGGTGAAGATCAGCTTTCAGCAGAAGCCCTACCGCCGGACGATGATGGAGACCTGGGGGGCCACCTGCGTGGCGAGCCCCAGCCAGGAGACCCGGTCCGGCCGCGCGGTTCTGGAAAAGGATCCGGAGTCGCCGGGGTCGCTCGGCATTGCGATAAGCGAGGCGATCGAGTCGGCCGTCGGAAAGGAAGATACGAGATACTCGCTGGGGAGCGTCCTCAACCACGTCCTGATGCATCAGACCGTGATCGGGCTCGAGGCCAAGAAGCAGATGCAGAAGATCGGCGAGTATCCGGACGTCATCATCGGGTGCGCCGGGGGAGGGAGCAATTTCGCAGGCCTGGCCTTCCCATTCGTCCACGACGTGATCAACGGGAAAGAGATCAAGATTCATCCGGTCGAGCCCAAGGCCTGTCCCACGATGACCAAGGGGCCCTTTGTTTACGACCACGGCGACATCGCAAGGTTCACGCCCCTCATCGCGATGCACAGCCTGGGCCACGAGTTCGTGCCTCCGCCGATCCATGCGGGCGGGCTTCGCTACCACGGAATGGCGCCTCAGGTGAGCCAGCTGATCACGGAAGGGATCCTGGAGCCGCGCTCGTACCATCAGCTCGAGAGCTTCGAAGCAGGCATGCTGTGGGCCCAGACCGAGGGGTACATCTCCGCCCCGGAAACCAACCAGGCCCTTGCCTGCGTGGTCGACGAGGCAAGGAAGGCGAAGGAAGAGGGCAGGGAGAAGGTGATCCTGGTCAACTGGAGCGGCCACGGCCTGATCGACCTGGGCTCCTACGAGCGGTATCTCTCCAGGCAGCTCCAGGACTACGAGCTTCCGGACGAAATGCTCGAGAAGGCCGAAGAGGTATTCAGGAACTATCCGAAGCCGGCCCTGCTGAAGAGCCGCTGAGCGCGCACCCGGAATTGCCCGATTTCGAAGCCCGACCCGGATCGGATCCGGCCTTTTTGTCTCTGCTGGTTTCTGCTTCCGTAGGCATGACAGTTATGGCAAGAGAGCCCGAGCTTCCTCAGTCCGAGGCTTGCGCGTGCGAGGGGGCAGGGCCAGACACACGGTGATCGGCACAGGCCACGAGGGGGGTCCTCGCGTCATGTCGGACCGCGCTTCTCGAATCAGGGTTCCCGATGACCTGGACATCCACTGCCCGAGGCTGGGGGGAACCGTTCCGTTCCGATATTGCCTTGCGCCGGGTGAACCGGAGCCTTGCTTCAAGATCCTCGACTGCTGGTGGGAAACCTTCGACGTCACTTCCTTTCTGAAAGATTACCTGCCGGAGGCGACCTTCAGCGAAATTGCGCGGGGACGGACGCCGCCGAACCGGCTTGCCGTTATCCTGGATTCCGTTGAGAGGTTGAAGAAGAAGTAGGGCGTCATGGCGGCCCGGAAACGGATGGCGGTGTAGAAAGGCGTGCGGATGAAAGTTGACATAATGTTCATTATCAGACGTTTCAGATACCACCGGCAAACGTAACCGAATCGAACCATCATAAATTACATTAGATATTAAATATTGTAATAACAAATACTTAAAATCATTATGTAATGTTATGAGTTAGGTTATATGAGAAACAACTTTAAGTTTCGTGGCCGGTTGGAATCGAGTCCGCGAGAACCGCGTCATGGATGTGACTGTAGATGGGGCCCGCTGGGGTCAGATCGCTTCGAATGAGGTGAATACGTTCTACACGCAGTTCGGTCAAGTGCCCGACCGTCGAACCTGCTGCTTCGAGATGACGGCCGAGTTCATGGAGGCGCTCCTGTGCGATGTCCTTCTTCACACGTCCGATGGTCAGGTGCGGGGAATAGGGGCGGGATTCCGGGCGGAAACCGATCCCCTTCTGCAGTTCGGTGCCGAGTTCGGTCTGGAGGCGTACGAGGCGCTCCGTCTCTCCGGAAACGGAGACCCAGACAATGCGGGGGCGTCGCGTGTTGGGAAAGGTGCCGAGATTGGCGAGGGTGAGGGAAAAGGGGCTGAACACGGCCCCGACATTCTGTAGGATTTGCCCTACGAGGTCGATGCGGTCGGTCTGTACGTCCCCCAGAAAGTGAAGTGTCAGGTGGACGTTCGCCGGCGGCGTCCACCGGACCGCATGGCCGGGCAGAGAGGCCTTCAGTCTCTTCTGGATGCGGGACAACTGCTCCCGTGCGTCCTGGTTGAGTTCGATGGCAATGAAACAACGGATTTTGGGGGGGCTGTTCTTCATTTGCCCTCCTGTTGCGGGGGGATCCGGGCTCAAGATTGGCGGGCATCGCGGTCCTTAAGTCTCCGAAGGGCCTCCCTGGCGAACTCGATCGTGGGGTCCAGAGAGAGGGCCTTCTTGTACATGGCCGCGGCGCCTTCCTTGTCGCCCTTGTCCCGAAGGTTGGATCCGATATTCGCGTAGTCGATTGCGGAGGCGGGGTTGATGCGGATCGCCTTCTGGAAGCAGGCAATCGCATCGTCGTAGCGGCGCTGCCTGAAAAGGCAGAAGCCCTTCAGGTTCCAGATCTCGTAGCTCTCCGGTTCGAGTTGCTCGGCCCTTGAACAATAGTCCAGCGCACTCTCGAATTCATCCATCTCCTTGTGTGTGTGCGCGAGGTAGAAGAGAACATGAAAAAGGTCCTCGGAGGAAGGGCCTCGGGCCAGGGCCTCCTGAAATCGGCCCAATGCCTTTCGAGGCTCTTTCTTTCCGAGAAGGCATAGACCCTGGTAGAAAGGCGGGGGGCTTCCCTCCATGCCCTCCCTTTCGGATTCCTCGAGCGCCTCGAGGGCCTCCTCATACTCTTCGAGGTGGTAATGGGCCAGACCGCGGTAGTATTGGGCTAGCCCACGGAGAGGATGCGGGAGGGCCAGTTCGACCGCTTCGCGGAACCGGTCGGCCGCTTCGATGTAGTCCTTCCAGTCGAATTCGCACCTGCCCATGTAGTAACGTATGTCCGGGGAGGATGGGTCCGCCTTCCCGGCCGTTTGGAGCAGTTCCATGGTCTTGTTCCGTTCCCCGGCTTCGTAATGACAGAGGGCCAGGTTCAACAGCAGGGATGAGGGAACGGCCTCGGGCGGGTAGGCCTCGGCGGATGAATTCCAGACCTGGAGGGCCCGGGCGTGCTCCCCTTCTCTGACGAACCGACTCGCCGTTCGGTCGCAGAGTTCATGCCATGCGGCCGCACCGTGCGGATTGACCCGGTAACTCGCCCCTACAGGGGCCATGAGGGGGATGAGGCAATTCATGCAGCGGGCCGCCTCAGCCTGGCCTGTGAGGCACGAGCGCAGCCCGCCCGCGGAGTCGAGCATCAGGGATTCCTCGCAGGAGGAAGGCATCCCTTCGGTGAGTCCTGCGGAAGGGCTTTCGAGCATCCTGTCAAAGATCTCGTGCGCGTAGAGAACTTCAAGGGACGCGTGCGGGTCGAAGGGGGAACCTTCGGTCACATAGACGCGCACCCAAGGCGGTTCTGCGTCCCTGCTCAACCGCGCGGCGATCTCCTCGACCGCCCGGCGGGGCACGAGAACGGAGGGCAGGAAGAAGCTCTCCCGGAGAAAGCTGAGAAAGGGGCCGGCCTTGAACAGGGCCGCCCCGCCCTCCAGGCAGATCACCGGAAAGATCCGCAGACGGGAGATGATCTGCTCCCGGTACCCCTCCTCCTGGAAGGGCTTGCAGGCCCTCAGGTATCGGAGGTAGGCCGCAATCCATTCCTCTGCATCTTCACTCGAAAACGAATGGACGGGACGCAGGCTCACCTGAACGAATCGGTTGCGTTCGAGAAAGAGGGAGACCTCGGAAAGAACGCCGTCGAGGCACATTCCCAGCCGGGGTCGTTCCTGGCTGATGAAGTAGCAGCTCGAGGTGAAGTTGAGCAGCCGAAGGAGGCTCGAGAAGGATTTGTGAAAATCCTCTGTCCCCCTCCCCTCTTCCTGACCGCAGGCAGGCGGGTCCCACAGAGCAAAGAGGCTCGAGAAGGCCGAGGCGCCTCGTTGCTTGGAGGGAGTGCTGTTCACGCTCATCTTCTCGATCCGGTTACAGGCGGGCGCCCTGCCCTGTCGCCCTTTGTCTCGTCCGAGCATCAGGATACGACGTGCTTGCCGCCGTCTTCGGACGCGGCCTTCCATCGGCGCCCGATCTCTTCGATCTCCGAACTCGTCATCCAGTCGGTCTCATACCGTGATCCGAGGGAGAGGTAATCCGGGACGTTCTGTCCCGTGCCCCTGATCCCGAACCTCTCCGGCTCTTCCTGAATCTTCGTGCCGAAGTAGACCTGCATCTGCTGTGCGTTGGTGTTGCCGCGCACCTTCACCCCGTTGCCCAGCACAAAGTCGAGCGTCTGCTGTGCATCGGCGAGCGTCTCCCCGGGCAGGCCGTATTGAGAGAAAAGTTCCACGTCGAGCCCTGCCTCCTGGGTGATCCGGATCGCCCGCACGACCTCGTCCTGGTTCAGAGGTTTTTCGATATGTTTCCGGACCCGTTCGACGGCTGACTCCAGGCCGTAGGCTACCGTGTGGACCCCTACCGCCCGCATCTGCCGGAGAAGTTCCGGGTCCACAAGATCGAACCGCGTCTCGAGCCAAAGGTGCATGTCCAGCCCCCTCCGGAGCCATGCATCGAAGAGCGCACGAATCCTCTCGGCCCGGAAGGTAAAGCTGGGGTCCGCGAACCAGAAGCTCCGAAGTCCCTTTCGGTGAATCCACGCGACCTCTTCGACCACCCTTTCCATGGAGTGGCACCGTATGCGCCTTCCGAAGGCCCTGGGGGTATAGCAGAAGGCGCATGGAAAGGGGCAGCCTCGCGAGGCCAGCAGGATCGCCTCGTCCATCTTTGCGGGATCCAGGGTTCCGTCCAGATAGGGGGAGGGGTATTGGTCCAGGTCCTGCGAGGCGGCCAGAGGGGGCCCGTCCCAGAGGCTGTTGTCGGGTCCTCTGCCGCTCCATCCGGGCACGTCGACCAGGGGATCCCCCGAGCGCAGCCTGCCGGCCAGTTCGACGAGGGCGATCTCCCCTTCGGCGCGGCAGACAAGGTCGATCGATGAAAGGGACCGAAGCGCATCGGTCGGCAGAAAGGTAGCCTGCGGCCCGCCGATCATCGTTCTCGCAGCCGGGAGCACCTCCTTGCAGAACCGCGCCCATCCGTTTACCAGGAAGATATTTCTCTGATAAGCGGAAAACCCGATCAGGCCGGGACGCCGGTCCTGCAGCAGGCGCGCGAAGGCGGCGATCGACAGGCGTGTGTTGCTGCCCACGTTCAACAGGTCCGCCGAAAAACCGCGTGCCTTTGCATATGCCGCCAGATAACCAAGCGAAATCGGGGTGTGTTCCGGCTGGAACGGGTTGAATTCGATCAGCAGGATTCGCATCGCCTCAGAAGGGCTCCAGTTCCGCCGAACATCGCAGATGATAGTAGGTGCGGAGAATCCGCTTCTCCTTCTCGCGCCTGTCGGAGGGAATTACGAACGCTCGCGCTTTCGGAATCCTCTCGCTTGCCTCTTCAGGCGCCGGAAAGGCACCGTATCCATGACCGACGGCCTGGCCGGTGATTGTGTCGAACACAACGGCATCCGATTCGTTTGCCACGATGGCAAAGGGGATCGGGCGGTCCTTCAGGAGGCGTGCGAGGGCCACGGATGCCCGTTCACGAGTGCCCAGGTTTCCCCTGACGCACTTCACAAGCAGGATCGGGTCCCGATTCAGGGAAACCAGGATTTCGATGGGCACCCGGAGTTCGCCCTCCTCCGTGTCCAGAACGAGTGATTCATCGAGGCGCATCGATCCTTCATCGTAGCCCAGCCTGATCAGGGCAAGGAGCACCTTCTGCCGAATCCGGTCCCGGTCGGCCGCGTTCAGCAGGCAGAATTCCGTTGTCTCCATTGCCGGTTCGCCTCCGCTCACTTGCATAGTTTTTGGAAACCGCCCAGGGAGAAGTCATTCAGATCCAGCGTCAGGGAGGCGGTCCAGCGGTTTCTGGATCCGGGACCCTCGATGATCGAGGCATGGTCGGCGCGATCGTCGACCACCTGCTGGCCGACTGCGGACAGATACCGGACCCGGCCGTCCTCGCTCCTCCATGCGGCGTCCCCCTTGAGGAAGGTCTTCCAATAGTTTCCGGCCCGGTCATGGATCACCTTGTAGTTGCATGAGAACGTCTGTGCGTCGATCCACAGGGTGTGGGTGCCGTAGTTGTAGCTCGGATCCAGGGGAATCGCCTCAAGGATGTAAACCGGCCTCTTCGCCCATGCGAGGTTCGTCGCGGCCCAGGGGGCACCCTGCCATCCTTCCTTCTGATACCCGTAGACGGTTGTCTTGAAGGTCTTGGTCGTCTCCCAGCCGCCCTTGTCCGTCGCCACGATCGGCATCGGGTTTTCGTCGTGCCAGGGGACAAGGGCCTCTCTTGTTTCGACGAGCCGCCAGGCAAACGAGGATATCTTTCCGTCGAAGCCGTTCGCGTCGTCCGCGGTTGCATCCGATCCGATCGCGTTCGACCGGTTGGCCGGGCTGACGCGCCGGACCTTTCGCAAGGCCGGGACGTAGACAAAGGTGCTGTCATACTTCTTCGGATCGAGATACCTCCAGAGCATGATCGCCAACCCCCTCGCATCAAAGGGGGTTCGCACGAAAAGCGTTGCGTACTTCTCGATCCTCTCGGGGTTTCCCCGGTCCCGTGCACCGGCCCATCCGTCCATCGCCGCTTGAATCCACTCACAGCCGGCCTCCCGCTCGAATCCGGAGCGATCGAACCACATGAGGTGGACCTCGACCCGAATGTCCCCCAGGACATACTGCATGTAGTGGTTGTTGTACATGATCTTGGCCGCCGCCTTGGGGTCGGCAGGGTCGATTGCGGGGAAGGGAATGCCCACGATGGCGCCCGGGGGCTTCCCCGTGCCCACGGCGACGATGCCGCCGTCTGCATCCAGGTCATATACGTCCTTGTTGCTCGAAAAGGCCTCTCGAGCGAATCCCTCGAGATACTCGGCGGGGTCGAACTTGAGCCCCCTCGCCTCGATGATCCAGTCCCCGGTCTTCAGCCAGTTCAGTACGGACTCGGGCACGGCCCCCTGGACCAGCGCCCAGTTTGTCCTGTCGACGACCGTTCCGTCTGGCAGTTCACCCGCCGGAACCGCAGGCGCCGAAAGCGCCAGGAACCACCCCGCAAGCACAACGATGGCAAGATCCAACCGGTCCCTCATTGTTCTCTTCTCCGCACCCATATTGTCCCGACAGGTCCGTCTCGTCAAGGAGGCGTGGACGGGTGTTCGGAGCGCGGGCGATTCTCACCCTGTGAAACGCCCTGACCGCAGCACAAGGCGGTGTCGAAACGGCAAATCAGACGGGAGGTCCCGAGCACCCAGGGAGGCGCCTGGCGCCTCAGGCCGCTCCTTTTGCGGCAACCTTGACCTGCGGCGCAGCAGTCAGATGCTTGGCGAGCCGCTTGGCCATGGCGACGACCGTGACCGTGGGCGGAAGACCCCAAGGCTCGGGGATGACCGTGGTGTCCATGCAGTAGCAGCCCTGGATGCGGGTCTGGCAGTTGTTGTCGAGAAGTTCGCCGATTCGCACCGTGCCGCCCGGATGGGAGGCTACCACCGAGGTCTTCACCAGCTTGTCTCGGTGCACACCGGCCTTGATGAGAATGTCCTCGGCCAGGGCCGCCCCTTTGTTCAGCTTCCACCAGGCATCGTAGTCGATGGGCTTGGAGAAAGATTCGTCCAGATTGATCCGGCCGTCGAGGCCGTCCCGGACCTTGATCATGATGCTCAGGGATCTCTTGTAATCCATCACCTTGGGCAAAGAAACCCATCCCTTGGGCCCATCCAGGGCCAGAAGCGACGCGAACATCATGGGGGGCAGGCCCTGATCGGTCATCATAATCCCGTCTTCGACAAGGTTCACCCCTGCGGTCATCGGCACATCGAAGAAGGAGCCCCGGCCCTCGACCGGCCCTGCCACAAACCAGAGAGGATCGCAGAAGAAGCCCTGGCCCGCATCGTGAATCCCGGACCGCTGCAGGATCGGAGGAGTGCCCTGCCCTCCTGCCGACAGGACGACCGTTTCCGCCTCGATGTCGACCCATCCACGCGGGCCTCTTGCCCGCACTCCCACCGCCTTTCCGTTCCGGGTCAGCACCCTGTCCACCTGGGTCTGAAGGAGCAGTTCGACCCCGTTCTTTCTGGCCTCCTGGATGAATTCCCGTGCCGTCCACTTGGCGCCCGTGGGGCAGCCGAGAGCGCAGAGACCGCAGTCCTGCTTGCACCGGTCGGCGCGGATCCATTTGTCGATGGGCTTCCAGTCGAGCCCGATGTCCCGGGCTGCCTGCATGATTCGTCGGGCCGCCTGGCCGATTCTGGAATCGGGCAGCGGCTGGATCGGGATCTCCCTGTAGAGTTCCTCCACCTCTTCGGTCAGGTCGATGCCGTACTTGTCCTTGAGCCAGGCAGGGGGCTTTACCGCGGTGCCGCAGTAGACGACCGATGCGCCGCCGGCGGTTTTCGGCCGAAGCACCCACGTGCCTTCCTTGGAAAAGGTGAGCCCGAATCTGTCCAGCATGGAAAGGAGGAACGGGGAGGCGCCGAATCGTTGTTGGTATTTGCCGGCCTCGCAAAGGATGATTTTCTTGCCCTTCCTGCTGAGTTCCCTGGCCACGGTGGCTCCGCCGGGCCCGGAGCCGGCAATGACTACATCGGCCTGCATGATCCTTCTCGGTTCTGACATGGCGCAAGCTCCTTTCCGATGGGAAGCTGCCTTACGGGCCGCTGAAAAAGGCCCGTCTGCTTCGTTGCAGTCATCCTTGATTCCCGACTTTCGCCTGTACCGGCTACCCCGTGCGCACCGTTATTGCAAAGCAGGCTTCGTTGTCTATCCGGAAAGGTTCAATCAACCTTCGCGGTCATTCCCTCGGATGCGAGGGCGGCGCCGGAGGAATCCCCCATCAGGATCCTCTCCTGGAATTCCGAGGTGTAGCGCCGGACGGTTTCCACAATCAGCTTCTTCCGGATGAGACCGATGATGCTGTTCAAGAGGATCGTGCCCTGCTCCACCATGTTCGTAAGCCTCTCCGCGCCCACTCGACCGGCCACGCGGCTCATGAGGATCTTGGCCTCCTCCTCGACCAGTCGCTGGAGAAAATCCCTGTAGACCGAGAATATCTCTCCGTCCCAGCCCAGTTCCTCCGAGAAGCCGGCCTCCCTCATCTTGGCGAAGCACTCCACCAGCCGTATGTCGTCTTCACCGTACAGCAGGCGATTGCCCTTCTTCACGGGATTCAAGACGTGGGCCGCCTCCATCTTCTTGATGTCCTTCAGACTCACACCCGTCTGGTCGGAGAGCTGTTCCGCAGTGACCGGCCGCACCTCGGGGTTCTCGGTAAGGTTCGGGAAGAGCTTCCCGTCGATCTCCGTGAGTGCCCGGATCTCGTCCACGCTCAGGCCCCCTCGTCCTCCTCGAACGACCTGTTTGATCACAGACAGGGGAAGGAAGCGTTTTTCCTGAAGCTCTTTGACCAGCCGGATCGCATTCAGGTGCGATTCGTTGTAGTAGGCCATGTTTGCATGGGTCTTGTAAGGCTTTGGAATCAGCCCTTCCTTTATGTAGAATTGAATGGTTCCCTTGGGGAGGCCCGATTCGGCCGAGAGCTGTTTCATACGCATCGCGCCCGGTTTCTGTCTCTTCATATGCGTTCTTCCGAAGCCGAAAGGCTCAAGAAAAGCGACAACAAAAGATGTGCGGTTTCGTATGCCACCTTACATAGCGCATGTCCGAGAGGATGTCAAACAAGAAGGAGATTTCGATCGAATCCGTCCGTTCCCTCAGGAATGATGATGAGAACTGATGTTAAATAAAACATGTAAAATAAAGGTAATGTAAACTATATCGTAGAAAAAACTTGAAGTCATCGTGACGGGCGCAGATTGTCGAATATAAAATATATTGAATTGATTATAACGTAGTTGCCTTGACAGGATTCTCTTTCTTGTGCTATTTCGATCGAGACCATGACCGCAAAGCACCACTTTTCAGTTTTGCGCCCACCCGAGACCGGTTTCTGCGGAGTCCCCAGGGAGAGGAGGGAGGAGACATGGCGGTACTTTACCCGAGCGACCCATGGATCAAGGAACTGGAAAGGATCTGCAATGCGGACCCTGAGTTCAAGGATGCGGCCGGGAAGTTCTCCGGGAAGTTTGTTTTTCAGATCGAGGCGGAACCCGGAAGACTCGACGAGACGGTCCTGCTTTCCGTGAGGGTGCAGGACGGCGTTTCGAGCGAGGCCGGGGCCGTCCCATCGCTCGACGCGTGTCCGGACGCCGATTATGTCGTCACGGGCAAGTACTCCGCCTGGAAAGACATCGTGCAGGCCAAGCAGGAGCCCCTGCGGGCGATCATGACGCGGAGGCTCAAGCTGATCAAGGGCAGCCAGCTCAAGATCCTCAAGGAGGTGAAGCTGACCGTGAAGATCATGAACAACTGCACCAAGATCGATGCCGAGTATCCGGACGAAAAGTAGGCCGGTCACTCTCGGAGGCGAACCCAGGGAGGACGGAAAGAAATGACAATCTTCGCGGGCGTGGACATCGGGTCGACGACGGGAAAGGCCTTGCTGCTCGACGACCGGGACAGGATCCTGGCCTCGACGATCATGGGGGTGACTACCCGCCCGGAGAAGACGGCCCGCCTCTGTGTCGACGGCGTGCTGAAGCAGGCGGGCCTCAAGGAATCGGATATCGCCTTCATGGTGGGGACCGGGTACGGGAGGGTGAAGATCCCCTTTGCCAGCGACAATATCTCCGAGATTACCTGCCATGCCATGGGAGCGAAATGGCTTCATCCCACGGTCCGAACCGTGGTGGACATCGGGGGCCAGGACTGCAAGGTGATCGGGGTGCGGGACGACGGAAAGGTGCGGGAGTTCGTCATGAACGACAAGTGCGCGGCCGGCACGGGACGATTCCTGGAGAGCCAGGCGAGGGTGCTGGACGTGAAGATTGATGACTTCTCCGAGCTCTCCAAGAAGGCGGACTCTCCTGCCCTGATCTCGGCCCAATGCAGTGTCTTTGCCGAGTCCGAGGTGATCACGCAGTTGAACGAGGGCAACAGCATCCCGAACATCGTGGCCGGCATTCACGTGGCGATTGCGAGCCGACTGATCAGCCTGCTCAAGCGCGTGGGGATCGAAGAGGACCTGACCGTGAGCGGCGGGTGCGCCAAGAACGAGGGGCTGATCAAGATCCTGCAGGAGAAGGTGGGCGTCAATATCGTCTTCCTGCGCGAGGACCCCCAGATCGTGGGGGCCCTGGGTGCGGCCGTCCTGGCGCGGCAGAAGTGGGAGAAGAAGGCGGCCTGATAAGGCTTGCGCCGGCACAAGGTTTCAGGAGAAGAACGGGAAACCATCGGGGGAGGCAAGGAGATCCGACATGAGGGCACTCGATCGATTCATGGAGATTGCCAAGACCGCCTACAACGACGCGATGAAGGCATGGAAGGATGGCGGCGGCAAGATCGTGGGGTATTTTTGCACCAACGTGCCGGAGGAGCTGATCCTGGCGGCGGGGCTGCTGCCCTATCGGCTGCGGGCGCCGGAGAGCCGGGACACGAGCGAGGCGGACCGGTATACCACTTACCTGAACTGCACCTATTGCCGGCACGTGGTGGATGATGCGCTGCAGGGCAACTACGGTTTCCTGGACGGCTTTGTCGGATCCAACGGCTGCGATCAGATGCGCCGCGTCTCGGACATCTTCCGGGCCGTCTCGTTCCGGGAGGCCGCCGATCGGGGGGAGTTCTTCCTGGAGTATGTGGGTGCTCCGCGCGTCCCCCTGGACGAGGCCTCCCGGAAGTATTACCGAGACGAGATCCTCCGGATGAAGGAAAAGCTGGAGGCCTTCTTCGAGGTTGAGATCACGCAGGAGAAGCTCCGCGGGGCGATCCGGGAGGTGAACGAATCCCGGCGCCTGCTGCACGATCTGTACGAGCTTCGCAAGGCGGAGCAGCCTCCGATTACGGGCGCGGAGGCCTTGAGCATCACGGTCGCCTATACGTGCATGCCCAAGGGCCTGTTCAACCGGGAACTCAGGGAGTTGCTCGGCGCCCTCGATGGCCGCAAGGCGGCCCCGGAACACAAGAAGCGCCTCTTCCTTTACGGAAGCGAGCTGGATGACCCGGACTGGGTGAAGGTGATCGAGGATCAGGGAGGGCTCATCGTAGCGGACGGCACCTGCTTCGGGGGAAGGATGTTCTGGGACTACGTGGATGAGACATCCGACCCCCTGGATGCCTTGGCCAAGCGCTATCACGAACGCTGGTCCTGCCCGCGGATGTGCGATCGGGAGCGCAGGCAGGGAAAGATCAAGGAGATGGTCCGGGACTGGAGAGCGGACGGCATCGTGGGGGAGCGGATCGTTTTCTGCCAACTCTGGGGCTCGGAGAAGGTGATGACGAACCTGGAGGCAAAGGAGAACGGAATTCCGACCCTTTGGCTGGAGCGGGAGTATCTCCTGGGAGGCACGGGTCAGATCAAGACCCGGGTTCAGGCGTTCCTGGAAAGCATGGAGTGAACCGAAGGATCCGCAAAGGAGGATTCCGGCATGGCAGCTCCCATACAGTTCAACCGAGAGAAGTTCGATCAAGTCTTCACCGACCATATGACCGCGGTCCAGAACATGGCCGAGGTGATGGAGGCCATCGGCGATCCGCGGGACGTGTGTGTGCTCAAGGTGTTGAGGGTGGTGGAGCAGCACCTGAAGAACCTCTTCGCCGCCGTGGAGGCCGGGAAGAAGATCCTCTGGCATGAGTTTCTTTTCTATCCGGAGCTTTTCTGGGGGTTTCCGAATGTGCATCCCTTCATGGCGGAGGTCCTTTGCGGCTTCCTGCCCATGCTGGACCCGGAAGGACTGAACCCCTACATCGACGCTGCCGAGAACATGGGTCTGCCGCCGGACATCTGCCCTGCGGACAAAGGGCTTCTGGGGGTCGTGCTGCAGGAGGTGCAGCCCCCGGCGGACATCGTGGTGGCCCCCACCTCTCCCTGCGACTCCGCCATCACGGCCTACCAGATCCTGCAGCAGCTCATTGCGGCCCCGGTCCTCCAGTGCGACGTTCCGTACTGGCAGGACGAGCGGGGGGTGGACCTCTACGAGCACCACATCTGGAAGATGATCCGAACGATCGAGGAGGTCTGCAAGACCCGGATGGACTGGGACCGGTGCAGGCAGGCCGTCGTGCTGGCCAACGATGCCATCGAGTCCTTTATCGCCGAAAACGAGATGCGAAAGCTCTCGCCCTGTCCCCATCCGGGCAAGCTCGGCTTCTACCAGTTCCTGACGGTCTGTGCGGTTTCCGGGACGGAACTCGGCAGGGACATGTGCCGGTTCATCCTCGAGGACTCCAAGCGGTTGGCCGCGCAGGGCAAGGGGGCCCTGGAAGAGGAGAAGGCGAGAATCCTCATGTACAACCCGGACCCGTTTTACGACCTGGGAGTACACGACTGGCTCGAAGACCAGTTCGGGGCCATCACCGTGCTGACCTTCTTCGGCCATGCCACACAGACGCTCATCGACCCGAGCACGCCGGAATCGATCGTCCGGGACTATGCATGGAAGATGATGAACATCTGCATGGCCCGCCAGTACCGGGGCCCTCACGAATTCTTCATGGATGACTTCATCACGGTGCTGGAGGGCTGGAATGTGGACGCGGTCATCGTCCCGGCCCTGATCCAGTGCAAGCACGGGCAGGCCACGCACGGATTCATTCGGGAGGCCTGCAGGGAACGGGGAAAGCCCCTTCTGCTCGTGGAGTTCGATCCCATGGACGCCAGGCCGGTGTCCATCGACAAGATCCACAGCACGATCGAAGAGTGGATGGAAACCCAGGTCCTGGTGTAAGTTCGCGGCCGCTGCGGGAGCCCCTTTGGCCGAATTCGACGAACAGATCCTCGCGATCCGCAGGTTCGTCAGGGAGAGAGAGGCACGAGGCCAGCCTCTGTCAAGAACCCGGTGCCCTGCCGACCCAGACGATCTGCTGCGAGGTCTTCCTGTGCGCTTCGAAACCGGCACCCCTTCTCCCGTCATCCTTCAGGAAGATACCTTCGTCGAGCTGGGCAACCCTTTGCAGGGTAGCGCATCGATGGTGCTCTGGACGCGGCAGGCCGAACTCATCCAGGACGGCGTGATCGCCCGTATGGGACCCGACATTCCGGAATCGGAAGGGAAGTCCCTGCCCTTCGGCCAGGTCATTCTGCTGGGCGCAGGCGGCCTGCAGGAGAAAGATCTGGCCGGCCTGGAACGTGCGAGCAATCTCGGCTCTCTGCTCGAAGGATACATGATCCGCCACGTACCCCGTAAGCTCTGGAGCCGGGTGAGCCACGAGGCCGCGGCCAGGGGCTTCCGACTCGAGACGATTGGAAGGGCCATCATGGCCCGTTACAGAAGAAGCTTCTCTCTTCTGGAGAAAGTGGAGATCCTTTTTGTAACCTCCTCCAAGGAGGATGTCCGGGAACTCGAGGGCATCGGCCTTGCGGCCAAGGGCAAGAGCCTGGCGATCCGCAAACTGAGCCGCTCCGCGGAGGGAGTCTACGAGTGCGACGATCTGAGCTGCGACGACTGCCCGGAGAAACCGACATGCGACACGATTCGGGAGGTGCTGGTGATACGCAGGAAAGGCAAGGTCGTCGGCATCGAGGTGGTCCGCGACAAGGGACAAGAAGGGGCGGCCAAGAAGACCCAACGATCCCCGGAGTAGCCGCCCGGCTCCGGGAAGGCCGCTCGTTTGGGGGTGCGCGAACAGGACGTCCCGGCCCGGCGCTCTGATCTGCAACCGGGTCGGATAAGGGGGAACGAGGATGGAGAGACGTGCGGGGAAGAAATACCTCGTGAACGCCCTCAAAGGACGCTACTCGGATCGGGTTCCGGTTACCGTGCTGCCGGGTCCTTTCTGTGCCGGCTTTTCCGGGATCAGCGTGAGGGAGTTCCTCACGAACGCGGCGAGCAGCGCCAAGGCGCAGGTGGCATTTTATGAGCGCTTTCAACCGGACAGCGCAATCGTGGTCAACGATGTCTATCTGGAAAGCGAGGCCCTGGGCTGCGAACTCGACTTCCCGGAGGATGACATCTCCCATATCAAGGCCCCCTTGCTCGCGGAGAAGGGAGACCTTCTGAAGCTGAAGGTGGCCGACCCGAAGCGGGACGGCCGGCTGCCCTACTATCTCGAGGTCTGTGAGCGGATGTCCGCGGCCTTGCCGGACGCAGCTGTGGGAGGAAGCCAGGCAGGGCCCTGGAACATCGCGATGAACCTGCGCGGACACGAGACGCTCCTCAACGATACCTTCGACGATCCGGATTTCATTCACGCCCTCATGCGGCTCACGACGGATACGGTCAAGGCGTTCTGCGACGCTTCGCTCGGCACGGGGGTGGGGCCCGCCATCCACGAGGCCTCCGCCTCCTGCAGCCTCATCTCGCCGAAGATATACAGGGAGTTCATCCGACCGTACCATCTGGAGTTGAGCGAGTACTTCCGGGCCAAGAAGGTTTATGTAAGCCTTCACATCTGCGGCTTCATCGACCCCGTGCTCCGGGACGTGGTCGACGTGGGCCTGAGCCCCCTGAGCATCGACAGCCCCACCTCCCTGGAAAAGACAGTCGTCCTCTGCAAGGAGAGGCGTGCCACGGTCATGGGGAACGTGCGGACGAGCCTGTTTCACAGCGGCACCAAGGAGGCCATGGAGCAGGACATCCGAAGATGCATCGATACGGCCGCCGGGCACGGCCACTTCATCCTGGCCTCGGGGTGCGAGATCCCACGAAACTCGACAGTGGACCGGATCGATCACTATTTCGAATATGCGCGCGATTACGGGCGGGAGGTCATGGGAAGGCTGACGTCCTGAGGGTCCGGGAGGGAAGAAATGGACAAATACCCGATTCTATCGAGCGACGAGTGGCCGGAGATCCGAAAAGCGAAGGCCTCGGCCAAGACAGGCTGGAGCTATTTCGAGAACCTGGTCAAGACCCTCCACCAGGAACTGGGCGAGCAGAAGACGGCGGAGTTGCTGGAGACGTTCATGCGGGGGAATGCCAGGAGGTTCGTGGTGCCCGCCATGAAGTCGTTCGGGCTTGAGGGTAAAGATGCATGGTCCCTCGCGAGCTATTTCAAGCTGGCGACCGGCGACATCATCGGATACAAGGCGGAACTCTCTAGGCCGCAACCGAACGTGGTCAGCTACCGGCTTTATCCCCCCTGCCTCTGGTTTCCGAAGCTCGACATTCCGCCGAGCTTCTGCGAGGCCCTGGGGTGTTTCGAAAAGGAGGCGGCCAGGATCGTGAACCCGGACATCGAGATCCGGCACACCAAGCTGATGACCGCCGGGGACGAATACTGCGAGATCCTCTTCGTCGAGAAGGAAAAATCCTGGTAGAACGGGAAGAAAGGAGGAGGACCTGAGAAAGTGCTTACCTTTCTTTGATGAATTACATTATTAAACAAGTATAAGGAATTCTATTTAAATCTGTTTTTACTTGTCTTTCCTGGCCGAGTCCTGCCAACCCCCGCCGACGCTAGGCCTCCCCCTTCCAAGGATCCAATCGGGGGATCCACATGGGCACGTTGGCGCGGTAGAGATCGTAGGCCTCGCCGATTTCCGCCCTCGTGTCCCTCTCCTCCAGGTAGGTCCCGATCAGGACGTAGATCGTGACGAGGAGTGCGAACTCGAACCGTCCCGCCGTCATGACGGGGCCGATCCATAGGGAAGCGATGGAGGCCAGATAAACCGGGTGGCGGCAGTGGCGGTACGGCCCCCTCAGGCAAAGCGCCGGCGCCGGATTCGGCTCCCCGCGGAAATGCCGGATGATCCTGCGAACGCCCAGCACCTCCATGTAATCGAGGAGGATCGAGCAGTAGAAGACTGCCGCGAATGCGGAAACGAATAGAAGGGCGAGGATCCAGTAGAGGATTCCGCCGGCCTGCCAGACTACTCCCTCCAGGGGCCTCCAGCAGCAGAGCATCAGGCACTGGATCAACCCGGCGATGACGGTGAAGACGAGCTTGACGAAGTTCTCTCCCACCAGGCGGGCCAGGAAGCCCCTGAAGAACCTGCGTGCCATGAGGCTGTGGCTTCCGCCCCAGAAGAGCACCAGGCAGGCATTGAAAAGGGCGTCGGACGCTCCTCCCGTTCCTTGCCTTGGAAACAGGAGGAAGAGGAACAGCCAGACGCCGGGGACGTGAAAGGCAACGAGGTTCAGCGCAATCAATCCGAACAATTGCAATCTCTTCATGAGTCGCGATGCCTGGTCGCTTGGTCACGGCGCGGGGCCTCACCCCTGATCCCTGAGCCCTGAGCCGCCCCCTATGCCTCGTGGTCGTCAACGCCGATCTTTGCAAAACGCTCTTTGGCGAACAGGGCCGCGCCCAACGCGCCGACGATCTGCGGATCGATGCCCAGATCGCATACGTTCCTGCCGATCACCCTTTCCAAGGCCTTGACCACGGCCAGGTTCTTGGCCACGCCGCCGGTCACGCAGACCTCCTCCTCGATGCCTACCTTTGCGATCAGCCGGTGGACGCGGGTTGCAAGGGTTTCGGCCACTCCCAGCGCAACGTCCTGCATGGTCCGTCCTTCCCCCAAATGAACCATCACATCGAACTGGGTGAAGACCGTGCATATGCTGCTGATCGGCACCGGGTCGGTTCCCTGGAGGGCCATGGGACCGAGTTCCGAGACATGGACGCCGAAGGTCTTGGCAATGCCTTCCAGAAAACGTCCCGTTCCGGCCGCGCACTTGTCGTTCATCACGAAATCCTTCAAATCGCCCGCCCCGTCGACCCGAATCGCCTTGCAGTCCTGCCCGCCCACGTCGATGATCGTGCGCACCTTGGGGTTGGCCCAATGGGCGCCTTTCCCGTGGCATGAGATCTCGGAGATGTTGTGCCGGGAAAACGGGATCCTTTCCCTCCCGTACCCTGTGCTCACGCAGAAGGCGATATCGTCCTGCCGAACCCCTGCCTCCGCCAATGCCGCATCCATGGCAGCCCTTGCAGAATCCACCGGGTTCGGCTTCACGACGATAATCGAGGATGCAAGCAGCTTGTCGTCCCCAAGCAAGACTGCTTCGGCGCTCATCGAGCCGACATCCACCCCTGCAAAGATCACGTGCCTCCTCCGCTCGCAAGCAGTGCGGCGCCGACCGCGGCGATCAGGTCGGGCTCGGGCTGGAAAACGTGCAGTTTTCTCCGAAGCGCGCCCTGTAACAGCTCCCGTATCCTCTCGTTCCTGGCGAGCCCCCCTCCCACGATGAGAGGTTCCTTTGCATTGACCTTCTTGCACAGGGAAGCGATGTTCTTCGTGAGGGAGTCGAGGATTGCCTCAACGATGTCGGCCACCGACTCCCCATCGTTGATCAGGCTGACCACCTCGCTTTCGGCAAAAACGGCGCACTGGTTGCTCATGGCGATCTTCTTGTCCGAAAAACGCGCAATCTTCGCAGAATCCTCAACCGGACATCCGAGCGCCTCGAGGATGACCTCAAGGAACTTCCCTGCGCCGGAAGCGCATTTGTCGTTCAGCATGTACCGAAGCACGCGCCCTTCTTGGTTCACGGACAAGGCCACGCTCTGCTGGGTCCCAAGGCAGAGTACGGACCTGCAGGAAGGCTCCGCCCACACGGCCGCCTTCGCAAGACAGTTGATCGTGGCCGCGGTCTTGTATTTCCCCGAGGCCTTGCCCTGCCCCCATCCCGTGACCCGGATGTCGTCGAAGTCGCGCGGCTGAAGGTTTTTCTCGGTTGCGATGTTCTCGAGGACCCGCTCCATGGCGCGGCTCGGGTTGGCCCGGGTTTCCATGCGTGCTGCGTGGACGATTTGCCCAGCCTGAAGGACCACGGCCTTTGTGAAGCCCGTTCCAATGTCGCAACCCAGAATCATTGTCCCCCATCCTCACAAGACCCATTGCGTCGCGCCAGGGGAAAGGGTCCAGGGGCGGTTATCGTTCTGACGAAGTCACCTCAAGGTCTGGAAAAACTCTGTCAATTTGGCCCGGATCGACGCGTGCGGCGCAAAACGGGCGTCCAGGTAGTCGACTTCATACGTGATGCTCGGGATTCCGAGTTCCTCCTCAAGGACATCGCTCATGATCTTGGGAAGGGTCCACGCATACTTGCAGGTTTGGTTTCCCCCGAAAAGAGCCGCCTGGGCATGGTAGGCCCTGGCCACGGTCAGCATGTCGTTCACGTGGATGTCCGTGTGCCCCATGACGTTCCGATGCATGGGGAAGTTGAAGGAACGCCATGCCAGCCCCTCGATCATCGATTCCACGCTTCCCGTGTCCACGTAGCCCACGTTTTCTGCGGGAAGCATGCTCAGGGAGCACCCCAGGTAGGTGCTGCCGAACTCGTCCTCGAGCCAGCTGGGAAGAGAGAGCATATTCGGAAGGTGGGAGTAGCTCCAGAGGGTCCGAATTTCTCTCCTGCCCTCGGGGAGGAACGTGACTCCCTGCTCGTCCCTTTGCCGCGCCTCCTCGTAACAGATCCGCATGTAGTCCACAAACTTCTCGTTCGTCCCTGCCATCATCATGCCAAGGGTGTCGAGCACACGGTGCATGCCCGTGTCGGGGCAAGGGATTCGTTTTCGCAGATCCTGGAGAGCGTACAGGTACTTCAACTGCTCGTTTCCCATTTCTACGCGCATCCGCAAGCGATCTTCGTCCAGGGTCGTGCCGACCGCCCGTTCCAGTCCCTCGACCATCCTCTTGAATTCCGTCAGATAGTACTTGAAGGCCTTTGTGTTGTTGTAGTAGGGGGAATCCACGACCAATACCGGCACGTTGAGCCGTTTTCGGATGTACTGGTACATGATGTTGCTGCTGTCGCAAGGCGCCGTGTTCGTGATGAAGAGATCGGGCTTCGGCAGAAGCCCCTTTTCGATCGCCACCAGCGGCACCTTCTGAAACCCGCAAACGTGCCCGGGCAGCCCGTCGCGTTCCGCCTCGTCCAGTTCTTCGACCACGCCGTCCGTGAGCCCGATGGCGATCACGAAGGGGAACACCTCGGACAGGCACGGGACCAGCCCCATGCTGAGGAGAATCTCCGGAGAGAAGAAGGGAAAGTTGCTTACAATCGGCCTGCCCGCATCGATGCTTTGGGTGAGGTGCGTCAGGTAGTCTTTGAAGGCGAGGATGAAGGTGCCGATTGCATTCCTGTTTTTCGGCTTCAAAAGGGCTTCGAGCAGGTCAGGGTAGGCCTTGGGCACGAGCGACGCATGGTAGTCGGGAATCATCTGAAGCAAACCGGGAAGTCGCTCTGCGAGTTCTTCGACCGTTTGAGCGCCGGTGGCGAGCACACCCGTCAAAAGATCGCAGACCGCGTCCACCCGCCGAAGGTATTCGTATTTTTCGATTGCCGTTCCGTTTCCCATTCTGATCTCTCCTGTTCGGCGGCGGACCCGAACCGGGGGGCGGTCTCGCCGAGGTGTTGCGAGCGAGTCACCTGCCGATCTTTTCGAGAAAGGCCTGGACCCGGGTCTTGAGACGCCCCCGGTCGCCACCGAGGTACTCTCTCTCGAGGCTCAGCGTCGGAACGCCCAGATCCTCAAGGTCCCTGCTTTCCATCACGTTTTCCACGGTGTGGCTGTCGCAGAAGGTGATGCGTTCGAAGATCACGCCGTCCACCCGCGCCTGCTGCGCGAGCCTGCGGGTAAAGGCGATTCGTCCCGGGTACCCGTCGACCATGCGCGGGCAGGAAGGATCCCGAAGGAAATACCGCCTCACAATCGCCTCCATGGGATCCGCTGTTTCCTCCACCATCCCCTCGATGTGCTTCCTTCCTGTGCACAGGGTGTCGGTCACCACGAGAGCACCCGTGCTCTCGATGATCTCGAAGAGCCAGGGATCGTCCATGTAACTTCCGGCCACCAGGATGCGAGCCCTGGCATCGGCAACCCCGGGCCTCTGCTTCAGTTCCTCGATCGCGGCGGCCAGTCTTTCGTTGAAGATTTCCTTGGGCATTCTGTAGCTCGCCTGGGCGATCTTCATCGCCTCGGCCCCGGTCAGTTTCGGCCGGTCCGCCGACCGCAGATCATACAATTCCAGCATGAGCCTTCTGTAGTGGTTGTATGTCCGGATCGCGCTGCGCAGGGATTCCTTGGACGGTAGGGTGCCATACCTCTTTCCGATTTCGTCCGCCAGTGTTTCAACTTCTTCCCTGAACCACCGGAGGTGATTCTCGCTTTCCCGGCAATGAGGAACCGACAACATGGAAACAAAGGCGGGCCTTACCTGATCCCTCCAGATCTCGAAGGTCCTCCGCATGTGTTCGCATCCGCTCGTGAGGACAACCCCATCCAGGAAGTTGTACTCACCCTCCAGGGCCAGCTGCACGAGACACCTGCAGTAGCTGCACAGGAATTTGTGCATGTAGATGTCGGCGTCGTCCGTGGTCGCACATCCCTGGGCCCCAAGGCGGACCGGCAGGATCCTGGAGGGCTGGCCTTCTGCGTACAGGATCTCCTCGGGCACGTAACTGCACGTATACCCGAACACCCTGCCGCCCTTCTCCTTCCACTCCCGCACATAGGGGTTTTCTCCGCGCAGGGGCAGAGTCGTCAATTCCTCGACGGCATTCCGTCTGTCAGCCGAGGCGGCGCTTGTTGTGCTCATTGCAACCCCCTTCGAAGCTCGCGGAAGAGTTTGCCTTGTCGGAAGCCATGAGACCTCCCTGCACAGACATCCGACAGAAGCCGGGACAGGGTCGAGACGCGACTCGCTTTAGCGGGAAAACAGAGCGGCCGTCCGCCGTCGCCGCATCAGCCGGCACAGGCGCCCCCGTCCAGGGGGAGGGCCACGCCGTTTATGAAGGATGCGGCGTCGCCCGCCAGGAACAGGGCGGCGCCCGCAACGTCCTCCACGGTGCCGATACGGCCCTGCATGGACATCAGGAGCTCGTTTGCCGGGATCCCGAAGGCCTTGTAGGTATCCACGAAGCGGTCTCCCAGGTCTGTCTTGACCAGGGCGGGGCAGATCGCGTTGACCCGTATGTTGGCGGGCCGGTACTCGAGGGCCATGGCTCGAGTCAGTTGGACCACGCCGCCCTTGGAGGCGCAGTAGGAGGCGAGGAGGGGGAAGCCGATCAGTCCTGCGGCGGAGGCCACGTTGATGATGTTTCCGCCTCCCTGGGCGAGCATCTGGATCACCCCGTGCTTGGAGACGAAGAAGGTCCCCTTCAGATTGACGTTCATGACTGCGTCCCAGTCCTGTTCGGTCAGCTCGTGCGTGGGTTTGATCAGCTCGATGCCGGCATTGTTGACCAGGACGTCCAGCCGCCCGTAGGTCCGGACCGTGAAGGCCACGATCTCTCTTGCGTCGCCCTCTTTGGAGACATCGCCCCGGATGAAGGCGGCCTCGCCTCCCTCCCGGCGGATGGAATCGGCCACGGCCTGGCCTGCGGCAGGGTTTACGTCATTCACCACGACCCTTGCCCCCTCTCTTGCGAACGTTTCGGCGATGGCCTTGCCGATCCCGGCGCCGGCCCCTGTGACGAGCGCGACTCTCTTTTCTAATCGCATAATCCTTCTCTCCATGTTCAGAGTGAGCTGTTCCTCCTGAAGATCCGATTTAAGATCTTAATATCCCCGGCCGGTCGTCTCCCAGGGCTTGTAGTCCAGGTTGAAGTCTTCTGCGATCACCTTGTAGGCATTGTAGCCTACGCCTGCGCTGACTCCCCCCAACGGATGCTGGCCTGAACTGGCCAGGTAGAGGTTCTTGATCTCGGCCCGATAGTGCGCGGCCTCCAGGAAGGGACGGTTGTGCACAAGTTGCTCAGGGCACATGGCGCCGTAACAGAAGTCGCCCTCCGGGATCCCCTTGTCGTCCTGCAAGTCCAGGGGGGTCTCAAAGAAGTCTGCGATCACGTTCGCCCGAGTCATGTTGGGCGCCCACTTCTCGAACCGCTCGATCACCCGGTTGTTGTAAGTCTTCTTGACCTCGTACCACTCCTCCCGGGAGAGATCGCTGGCCTTGGGGAAGAAGATCCATGCGGACAGGGCGTGCTTGCCCGGCGGAGCGTACGTGGGGTCGAAGACAGACAGACACGAATTGAACATGGCCGGAATCGTGGGGATCTTGCCACCTTCGATCTCCTCACAGTGTTCGACCATTTCCTCCGGGGAATCCGCTCCCACGATCGTGATGAAGGTCCTGTTGATGTCGGGATCGTGCCTGGCGCTCTTGTAGTCGGGCGCCTCGTGCAGGGCCATGTGGACCGACCCGAGGACGCAGGAGCGGCCGTACTTGAAGGCCCTGGTTCGCTCGATCCAGTGAGGACTCAAGTGCTCTTCGCCCACCATGCCGAGCAGCGTCTGTTTCAGATCCGCGTTCGAGGCGACGAGGTTCCTCGCCCGCACGCGGGTGCCGTCCGCCAGCACCACACCAACCGCCCTTCCTCCCTCGACGAGGATCTTCCTGACATCCCCTCGTTCGTGGAACTCCACCCCCTCCCGTACGCACGCCATGACCATCGCATGGGCCAGGGTATGGGTGCCGCCGATCATGATGCGGGAGTTTGCCTCGATGAAGAAGAGGCTGATCAGTCCGAACGCCCCCAGGCCCTTCCTCAAGAGAGGGGTGCCCCAATCCTCGAGGCCCTTGTAGAGAAGGGTCCGCAGGCCTGGGGTTTCAAACAGATGATCGATCAAGTCCTTCCCCGACCCCTGCGCGAGATCATGGGGAAGCCCAAAGAGGTCAAGCAGGTTCCGGTACAGGGTGTTCAGAGGATCTGCGTCGTCCGGCGTCGGCAAGGCAGGGGGGTTGTAGAAAAACTGGCAGAACAGAGGCTCGAGTTCCTGCGCCTTGCGGCGGAGCCGCACCCATGTGTCCGCATCCTTCTTGGAATACGCGGAGATCGACTTGCGGGACCGCTCGTAGTTCTCTTCCGATGCGATGCTGTACAGGATGATCGGCGGGCTTCCGTCCGAGAAAGGGATCCCGAACTGCGCGTCCGGGTAGATGGTGCGTCCTCCCAGCCTCTCGAGGCCGAAATCATGGTAGAAGGGCATCCAGTCCAGGAACTCCATGCACACGGCGTGGTTGTGCATGAACCCGGGAGCCGTCGTTTCCCTTGTGCAGACGCACCCCCCTTCCTCGTGCCTGCGCTCAAAGATCGCTGTCTGCAGGCCGGCCCGTTGCAGGTAGGCGGCGAGGCACAACCCCTGGATTCCGCCGCCGATCACGATCGCATCGTATTCCTTCTTGATCATGTATCTTTCTCCTTCTCAGATTTCCAGCCACCACTTGTCGAGTCCAAAGTCGTCTGCGATGACCTGCAGGGCGTTGTAGCCGGGCCCGAAGGTGATGAACCCGTGCGGGTGGGTCGTGGATCCGCAGAGATACAATCCCCTGACCGGCGTCCGGTACTGCGACAGGGCCGGGCTCGGCCGGTTCCGCAAGAGGTTCGAGTCGGCGATCCTGCCTACCATCCAGTCGCCGTTGACCATGTTCACGAGTTTCTCGGAGATGTCGAGGGGCGTGTACGGCCTCGCCACCCAGATGTCTTCTTCCGTGAAGCCCTTGCAGTAGGGCAGCAACTTGTCGATGCACCTGCGGGTGTAGACGTCCTTGAAGGGGGTGGCCCAGACCGCGGGGCCCTTTGCGTCCACCGAATAGGGCGCAAAGACCCGGAGCAGGCCGGTGGCCTTTCCCTCCGGCGCGTCGGTGGGGTCGAACTGGGAATTGATCGCCACGTTGAGCTTTGGCTTGGATGGAACCTCGCCCCTGCGTATGGCGGCCCAGTCCTCATTGAAATCCTCCAGGCACTCGTAGCCGATGTTGAGCACCCAGGCGCGGTTGATGTCCGGGTCGAATGCGGCCGCCTTGTAAGTCGGCACCTTGTGCAGGGCCATGTGCACGGTGAAAAGCGACCCATCCTGATACTCGTACCGGTCGACATCCTCCTGGGTCGACTTGGGCACGGTTCCGGCGGGAAGCATCTTGTGGAAGGTCTGGCCCAGGTCCACGCTGCTGGCCACGACCTTGTCCGCGTAGAACGCGGTGCCGTCCTCCAGCCGGACGCCGGCGGCGCGGCCGTCCTCGACCAGGATCTCGCGCACCGGGGCGGCCGGCAGAAGCGTTACCCCTGCCCTGCGCATCTGCCTCCACAGGGCGTGGGCAAGCCGGTGAGAGCCTCCTATGCAGATCTTCCAGTTGTCGATCTTGCCCAGCATGAAAGGAAAGGACACCGCCAGCCCCACCACGTCCGTGTAGTAGCCGCAGACCGCCGCATGAAAGGCGAGCATGGCCTTGATCTTCTCGTTCTCGAAGTGCTTGTTCAGAAAGTCGTTGATCGTCATGGACCGGAGCTTGGCGCGGAAAAACTCGGTCTTGTCCTCCACCTTCCATGTGCTGAGCGCCCTTGTGATGTCGTTCACATCGATCGGCGGCGCGTACATCAGCGTACGGATCATGAGGTCCTGAAAGCCCTTCACCTCCTTGTAGAGCCTCAAGAAGGTGTCTGCGTCCCTCTTGCTGAACCGGCTGAAGGAGGCATGGGTCTTCGCCATGTCCGTATGGACGGTGAGCGCGGTCCCATCGGAGAAGATCGAACCCATCTGCACAGGCGGATGGCCGTAGCTGACGCCGTCCGGCTCTCCCACCAGGTCGAGGTCGTCGTAGACCGGACAGAGGCCGACAAAAGTGTGGTAATTGCTGTGCAGGTTGTGAAGAAACCCGGGTTCGGTATACAACTCCGTCGACAGGCCCCCGCCCTCCTCCAGCCTCCTCTCGAGAACGAGCACGCTCCATCCGCTCTTTCCCAGGTAGGTGGACAGGGCCATGCCGTTGTGCCCTGCACCTATCACGATCGCGTCATAGGTCTCTTTCTGCATCCTCGATCTCCCTCTTGTAGATGGAATGCCCTATCGGCTCGTCCGATCGTGGGCGGCAGGAAGGCCGGCGAAGGAATCCGGTTGCGGCCGGGACTTATCGGTAAGGAGGCTTGCCCAGGGGCCATTCGGTGAGCCCGCTCTTTGCGTAAACCTCGAAGATCACGTTCACCATCTCCGCATGCTGCATCAGAAGCCGCATGTCCCCCCGGATGGTCATCGTGCCGTTCAGGCCTACCTCCACGGGGTCGACGATCTCTGCGGCCACGCCCTCGAACACGTGAGCCGGACCCGTGATACGGTAGTGCAGGCCCTTTCCGGGGATCTTGTCCGGGTACTCCTGATATTCGGCGACCTTCCCATCCAGAAAACGAACGAAGTAGTTCCGGGTCGTCCCCTCCGGAATGTAAGGGGACTTCCCGTCCCCCACCACCTCGACCGCGACCCGCCACTCCCCTTGGGGAACCTTCTCGGAAATGTCGTCCCGGCTGTTGGCCAGACGCAGCATGGCTTCGTACCACTCCGGGCTGTAGATGGCTGGCATGGCTGCTCCCTCCGGTTACCTGTGCTGTTTTGCCTCGACCTACCCTTCTGTCACGAAGGCGAACGTGAAGAACCGCCGCTTCAACAGCGTACGAGAGGATCATGGACCGCCGAACAACAGGAAGAGGTAATAGACCAGCAAGCCCAGACCGCCCAAGCCCGCGATCGAGCCGACCGCCCAGAGGAGGGTTGCTCTCCTCTTGGAAGGGCCGGGCTCGAGCAGGAGTTCGGGAGGGATCTTGAGAAACCGCAGAATCTTCAGGGACTGAACCGGTCTTCTGGGAAGCGCTCGGAGCTTGATGTTTCCCCGCATGACCTCCACGAAGGGGTTGGCCTTGCCCGAGAGAATCTTCGAAAGGAGCAAATAGGAGCCCTGGAGATGGAGGTCGAGCCGTTCGCCCGGGCCGTTCTCGATCAGGATCTCTTTTCCCTGAAACGAAAGGGTCGTTGCAATGCCCTTCTCGACCTCCACGCAGACGCGCCCGCGGATACGGAGGGCCGCCTCAACCTTGCGTTCGAAGTCGGCGAAGTTCTGTTCCAGGTACTGCTGGATCATCGTGCCCAGGCCGTTCAGGTTTTCTCCGGGCCGTGGATGGACCGAAACGCGAGCCGGCCGGTCCACGGGATCTCCTCGGCTCCGGTCGACCCGAGTAGACTTCGTTGATTCTCCCATCATCTCCTCAGTGACATGTCCGCCGTGAGGTGCGAGGGGGTTTTCGCGCGGCGCAGCTTCTCCTTCAGGCTGCTGAGCACGAATTCCTTCTCGTGCCGGAAGAAGTCGCGCACCGTCCTGGCCGCCATTTCGCCGTCGGGCTCTACGGCGGAGTACCGCGTGATATCCTTGAAGAACGAAACATTCTTCTTGAGGTCGGCGATCTGCACCGATACGGCCGCGAACTCGGCCCTGCGCGTGCTTGCGTCCAGGTCCCTGAGGAGCAATTCCTCGAGAAGCGGATTCTTTGCTCCCTGAAGCCCTGCCGCTGCGTATTCGACGAAGGCGCGGTAGTAGCCGAGGATGTCTCCCTCGTCGGCGGCCCGGTTGAGCGCCTCCAGGGCCGCATGGAGCCTCTGGCGGTCCTCCTCGGTGCTGTTCTCAGCGAAGCGCCGCGCACCCAGCGCGTAGAGTTCTCCCAGGATGTCGAAAAGATGCTCCACAAAGCTTGCCGACATCTCCGTGACGCGCGCCCCGTGTCGGGGGACCACCTCGACCAGACGGTCCTTTTCCAGGATTCTCAGGGCCTCCCGGACCGGGGAGCGGCTCACTCCCAATTCCTGCGCGAGCCTCTCCTCGTGGATCTTTTCGCCGGGTCGCAACTCGGAACGGATGATCTTCTCGCCGATGTGATGTGCTATCTGGATCGCGAGGGTTTCTTTGGGTGTGAAGGTCACGGATCTCTCCTTCAGGGTGTTTCAAACCTGGTTCTTACCAAAGGTTCGATTCTCTGTCAACAAAATAATGTCTTTTGTATACTCACTCTGGTGCGACGGAGTGTCCTGTAAAGCAGAAGCCGAGCCTGAACTTATTTGTAAAAGTACTGCAAATACAGCAGAGTTTTGTGAATACATGAAGTCGATTATAATATTAATGTGATAACTTACTTTAATTCAGAAATATGTTGACGTTGGAGAGGCCTGGGGGAAAAAGGAGGCGGGCCCGCTGCTCGGGTCAGCCCCGCAGTTCTTCGCGGGAGATGACGATGCGCTGGACCTCGGAGGTGCCTTCGTACAGGGTCGTGACGCGCGCGTCCCTGTAAAGACGCTCCACCTTGTAGTGCCGGGTGTAGCCGTAGCCGCCGTGGATCTGCAGAGCGCTGTAGGCGGCGCGGTTTGCCATCTCGGAGGCATAGAGCTTCGCGATCGATGCCTCACGGGTGAAGGGAAGCCCAAGATCCTTCTGGTGCGCGGCCTGCAAGGTGAGGAGCCGAGCCGCCTCGAGCTCGGTGGCCATGTCGGCGATCATCCAGGAAATGGCCTGGAAGCTGGAGAGGAAGCGGCCGAACTGTTTCCTCTCCTGGCTGTACCGGACGGACTCGTCCAGGCAGGCCTGGCCGATTCCCGTCGCCTGCGAGGCGATACCGATCCTGCCGCCGTCCAGGGCGACCATGGCGATGCGGAAGCCGTCCCCTTCCTGGCCGATACGGTTCTCGCTTGGAACCGGGCAGCCTTCCAGCGTAAGGGGAACCGTGCTCGAGGCGTGCAGGCCCATCTTCTCCTCTTCCGGCCCGATTCCGAGGCCGGGCGTGCCCCTGGGTATGAGGAATGCGCTCAAGCCTTTCTTGCCGCCCTCGGGAGAGGTTCGGGCCACCAGCACGAAGGTCAGGGCGTGGCCGCCGTTGGTGATGAACACCTTGGCTCCGGTGATCCGGTAGCCGTCGGAGGTCCGCTCCGCCTGCGTCCGGAGACTGCCCGGGTCCGAACCGGCCTCCGGTTCGGTGAGGGCAAAGGCGCCGAGCCCCTCGCCGGAGGCGATAGCGGGGAGCCACCGCTTCTTTTGCTCCTCGGTGCCGAAAAGGAGAAGCGGCTCGCAGCTCAGGTTGGTCACGCTCATGATGACCGCGGTGGATGCGCAGGCGTGGGCGATCTCCTGCAGGGCGAGTGAGTAGCTCACTGCACCCACCTCGGCGCCCCCATAGCGCGCAGGCACCATCATCCCCATCAGGCCCAGTTCGGCCATCTTGGCAAGGATTTCTGTCGGAAAGCGCCCCCGCCGGTCGTTTTCCGCGGCCTCGGGCTCGATCTCCCTGCGGCTGAACTCGCGCACCATGAGCTGGACCATGCGCTGTTCGTCGGTCAAGGGCCATGACATGGCGTATTCGCTCCTGGGTTGCCGGAAGCCTCAGGGGGTGTAAAGGACGACGATCAGTTCGGTCTTCGTGTCCCCCGGGTTGCGCAGCATGTGCGGTATGGAGGAGTTGAAGTGGAGGGTCTTCCCCGCGGAAAGGCGGTGCTCTTGCTCCCCGACCGTGACGGTCACCCTGCCTGCCAGGACGTAGATGAATTCCTCCCCCTCGTGGCGGTACTCGACCATGTCGTGGTCCTTCTGGGGGTCGATGCTCACGAGAAAGGCCTTGAGATGCATGTTCGCGCCGCCGGCCGCGAGGGTCTTGTAGGCGTAAGAACGTTTTCTTTTCTCCAGACCCTCCCGCTTCCTTCGATCCCGGGCCTCCTCCTCGGCGCGGGTCAGAAGCTTGCCCGCATCCAGGCTCAAGACCCTGGAGATCTGAAGCATGGCGCCGACCGGCGGGATTTCGGACTCCTCTTCGATCCTTGCCAGGTAATCTTCGGCGAGCCCGGTCCGCCTGGCGAGTTCTTCCAGGCCGAGGCCGGCCTTTTTCCGGAGGCGCCGGATTTCCGCGCCAAGCTTGACCGTCCTGCCTTTGCTTGTCTTGGTCATCTCGTATCGCTTCTCTACGGTTCTTTGCGCCCTTCACGGACGAAGGCGCATCCCTGTTCGGGATGCGCCTTCGGGTTCATTCACTTCCTCGCAACCCTCTCTGCGAGAGCCGGGTCTCCCGCTCCTAGTTCAGCATATAGGAGAGCATGAAGGTGATCTGGTCCCGGTCGCGGAACAGGCCGAAGCTGTCGAACTGCCCCACGATGCCCGCGTACTGGAGCCCGAACCGGAAAGGCTCCTTGATGTAGTTGATCTGGGGCAGGAAGAGCCAGGCCCCGACCACGTCGTAGGCGAAGGCGAACTGCGGGTTGAGCGTGCCCTGCATGTAGGTGGTGTTGATCATGAAGGTGAAAATGGTCTGGAACTCCTTGATCATGGGGTAATGCGTTACGTCCGGGATGGGTTCGCCCGTGATGCTGTTCGTGAGCCCCGGATAGTAAATGTCCGCAAGCGGAACCGCGGTGTACATCTTGTCGTCGTGGTCCACCCACCACTTGCCGAAGTACTGGAAGGAGGTGAAGAACATGTTCGTCTTGTTCAGGGACCGAATCCAGATCTGCTTGTCGAACCCGATCATCCAGTTCAGGGCGTCCTTCACGGGAATCGGCCCGGACTCGGGGCTGACCGGAAGCCCGAAAAGGCCGGCTGACCGGATGTCGGTTCCGGTGGCGACGGCCAGGAAGTCGAGAATCGGGGCGGGCAGGGGGGCCTGAGGGGCAAAGAACGGCTTGTCGCTGATACCGCTGATATTGACCGGTGCCCGGAAAAAGTAGGCCACCTCTCCGCGGAAGACGGTGTCGGTCACGGATTCCCAGAAGTTCATGCTGCCGCCCAGGACCTGGAACTTGGGATAGTCGAGGCTGAGCTGCAGCAGGCTCGTGTCGAGCAGGGGGCCCACCACCGGTTCGGTAAGTATGACATGGCTCGTGGGATTGTCCTGAAAGGTCTCGAAGTAGGCCACCGAAACGTTCATGGACGCCCCTAGCATTCCCTGGATGCGCGCCCCCCACCTGCTGTTCGCCCAGTCCTTGTCCGGAGGATTGACGTAGATGATGTCATAGACCGATTTCTTGTCCAGAGGCACCTCGTAGGGGGTGCCCCACGGCGCCCAGGGGCCGACCCGCACGTCCCAGGGGCCCGGCACCACGAAGCCCTCGACCGTGAACGAGGAGACCGGGCCCACGGTCCCGAAGTTCCAGTTCCCGCGGACCATCCACAGCGGGATCCTGCGGTCGTCCAGATCCTCGAAGGGGCCTCCGAAGGTATTGTCCAGGGGGTTGATCTGGTCCAGCAGGCGGAAGATGTCCGTCTCGCCCCAGGCCAGGTTCTGTCTCCCTATGCGGAGAAAGCCGGGTCCGCGTGAAAAATCGGCGTAGGCCTCCCAGAGGTCATAGGACTGCTTGAACTCGTCGATGTTCTCCTTGTCGTTGTCCCGGACCGCCTTGAACTCGTCCGACCCGACGTTGTAGACGGCCTCGTACATGAACCGGCCCACGATGTGGTACTTGGTGCGGACGTTGAACTTCTTCAAGGGGTAGAGGGCGCCGAGCGACTTGGTGAGTTCGACGAGGTCATGGTCCAGTTCCAGCAGTGCCAGGTTTCGCCACTGGACCAGGTCTCCCATCTCCACGTCCGGCTGCGTGAATCCGGAGGCATCCTGCAGGCGGAACGACGCCCGGGTCTGGCCCTTGGCGGTGAAGGAGAGCGTATTCTTCCCGTCCACGAAGAAGGCCTCTGCCGATCCTGCCAGCCCGAACAGAATGATCGCCGCAACGAGCCCGACATATGCGCGTTTCCGTACGTCCATTCTCTCCCCCCTTTTTCTAGATTGTGCTGGACATTCAGAAAACGTTGCCCGACTGCCGCTCCTTCTTACCACACCCCTGTCCGTTCGGCAAGGGCCAAAAAAGTTGATAGACTCATTTCTTACATGGTTCAAGGGCCTGCCGTCAAGCTCTTTTTTTGGCAATATAACGCACCGAATCATTCCGGTCTCGCCCTGCCGTCTTGCATGCTTTGCCAGGGGCAGTACGAGGCCCCCGGGCCAGGCCCGTGTTTCAGACCGCGGCGTTTTGCCTTGCGGGCCCCTCCGTCACGCGGCCGGGCCCTTGGCGGCGACCTTCGCCTCTGCGGCAACGGTAAGATGCTTGGCCAGGCGCTTGGCCATGGCCACCACCGTGACGGTGGGGGGAAGGCCCCATGGCTCCGGAATGATCGTTGTGTCCATGCAGTAGCAATTCTGGATCGGGGTCTGGCAGTCCTTGTCGAGCAGTTCGCCGATCCGGACGGTGCCTCCCGGGTGAGCCGCGATCACGCCGGTCAGGACCAGATCGTCGCGCTTCACACCGGCCTTCATCAGGATCTCTTCTGCCAGGACCGCCCCCTTGTTGAGCTTCCACCATGTGTCGTAGTCGATCGGCTTGGAGAAGGACTCGTCCAGGTTGATCCTCCCGTCCAGGCCGTCTCTCACCTTGATCATGATGCTGAGCGTTTTTCTGTACCTGAGGACCTTGGGCAACGACATGATCCCCTTCTGCCCGGCCATGACCAGGCTCCCTGCATACATCGAGGGCGGGGTCATCAGGTCGGTCATCACGATCCCGTCCTCGGACAGGTTGATGCCCGCAGTCATGGGGACATCGTAGATGGAGCCCTGGACATTGCTGGGACCCGCCACGAACCAAAGGGGGTCCGCGAAGAAGCCCTGTCCCGCGTCGTAGACGCCCGACCGCTGCAGGATCGGCGGGGTGCCCTGACCGCCGGCCGAAAGAATGACCGTGTCCGCCAGGATGTCCATCCAGCCCTGCGGGCCCTTCGCCCTCACCCCAACGGCCTTGCCGCTTTGTGTGAGCACCCTGTCCACCTTGGTTTTGAGCAGAAGTACGGCCCCGTTCTTTCTGGCCTCTTCGATGTACTCCCGGGCAGTCCATTTTGCCCCTGTGGGGCACCCGAGGGCGCACTTGCCGCAATTCTGCTCGCACTTTTCCGGCCGGATCCACTTGTCGATCAGGTCCCACGCGAGCCCCAAGTCCTGCGCGGCCCGCATGATCGTCCTGGCCGCCGGCCCGACAAGACTGTCCGGGAGTTTCTGGATAGGAATCTCCTTGTAGAGGTCGTCCACCTCCTCGTCCAGGTCGATGCCGTACTTCTCCTTGAGCCAGGGAGGCGGGCGAAAAGCGGTCCCGCAGTACACAACGGACGCTCCGCCGGCCGTCTTCGGCCTGAGGACCCATGTTCCCTCTTTGGAAAAGGTGAGGCCCATGTTGTCCATCATGCCGAGAAGCAGGAAGGTGCTCTGGCCGAGCCGTTGGTGGTACTTTCCTGCCTCGCACAGGATGACCTTCTTGCCCTTCTTGCTCAACTCCCGGGCCATGGTCGCCCCTCCGGGCCCCGAGCCTGCGATTACCACGTCAGCCTGCAATGTCTGGTTCGGCTGTGACATGGGCGGTCCCTCCATGTTCGGTTTAAGGTTACCTTAGCAAGATACTAGAAACAGGACCCCTGATCAATGATTCAAAGAGGCTTTCCCGTGGCGCGTGGCGTGGTAAACCGTCACAAATGAATTCTTTCAAGGAGAAAGCACAGGAAAGAAGGGAAAGGCTCATTCGGTGAGTCCCAGCCTCCTGAGGATCCCTTTCACGGCCAGAACGCTGAGGGAATCATCGGGCAGTTCGATCGTCGGCCTGCCCAGGCGGTCATACTCGGCCACGTTCTCGTCCGGCGGTATCACCCCGAGAACATCGAGACCCATCTCGAGAGCCTTTTGTTTCAGAGATCCGGCGCCCTCCCCCGCACGGTTGAATACGAGGCCCGTTTCGTAGGGTCCTGTGACTCCATGCCTCGAGGCGATGTCCTTCAAATAGGCGGCGGTCTGGAGCCCCCTTAGGGTCGCGTCGGAAATCATGAGCAGCTTGCTGATCGAGTCGATGACGCGCCGGTTGATCTGCTCGATCCCGGCCTCGCAGTCGATCAACGTGATCTCGTACTCTTCACTCAGGGACTCGATCCCGAACTTGAGGAGCTGATTCAATCCGCAGTAGCAGCCCGGTCCCTCGGCCCGGCCGAGGACGAGGAGGCTCATGCGGTCGAGTTCGATGAGGGCCTCGTCCCGGACGACCTCCCGCGTGTGCTTGTCGTTGAACTTTCGCTTCTCCGCCGGGTCCTCGATCAGCCGGGACCGCATGTCGCCGACGGTCTTGATCGGCTGTGCCCCCAGGGCATAGGTCAGGCTCACAGGAGGGTCCGCGTCCACGGCCAGGAGTTTCAGCCCCCTGGCAGACAAAAGCTTGGCCGCGATCGCCGTGAAGGTCGTCTTGCCGACACCCCCTTTCCCCGTGACGGCCAGCACCTGCCGGCGCGAGGGCGTTGTTGCATCGTATTCTTCTTGCATCGGGGGATCCTTTCCCGCCGCGCGCAGTTCAAGTCTCGGGGTGCAGGGCTTGCCGGGATTGCACCGGCGGGATCCCCGGGAGCAAAGGTCCCGTTCACCCGGCTGTTCGCGGGTAGGTCTGGATGAGCTTGTGGCCTCCCGCGATCGCCAGGGTCTCGTTCGAGCCGTCTTCGATCAGCATCGCCTTGGCGTCCCGGAAGAGCTTTTCGATCAGGTACTCCTTGGTCAGGCCGTTTCCGCCGAAGAGCATGACCGCATCGCAGCACACGTCGAACGCGGACTGGGTGCCCTGAAGCTTGGCGGCGATCGAGTACTCCTCCGCAGGGGCTTCGGCGGTTCGATTGTAAACGAACGCTGCGCGGCTGATCTGGCGGCTGACCTCGACCTGCTGGAACATGCGGAAGAGCTTCATCTGGATGTTCGGATGATCGATCAGCGGTTTTCCACCCTGAACGCGCTCCTTGGCATAGGCCAGGGATTCCTCCAGGGCCGCCCGGGCGATCCCGGTACCGAGCATGCCCATGAGGGCGGTGGTTGTGGCCAGGGTTCGTTCCACCATGGCTTCGTAAAGATCCGGGCCGACGAGCATGTAGGACTTGGGAATACGCACGTTGTCGAAGAAGATCTCGCCCTGGTTCAGGTCCCGCTGTCCGAGCTTGTTGAGGGGCTCTCCCTTGGAGACGCCGGGAAGGTTGAGCGGTACGATGGCGATGCCTCCGCCGGAGAGGCCCATCGTGGCGTCGATCGCGCAGAACAGGGCGCAGTGCGTGGCAACGGTTCCGCAGGACACCCAGGAGGCCTTCTGGCCGTTGATCACCCATTGGTCCCCTTGCAGGGTCGCCCGGCACTGGCCCTTGATGCTCGGATCGTGGAAAACCGGGTGATTGGTCATCAGCGTATCGGACCCGTGGTCCGGCTCGGTCACCCCCCAGCAACCGACCAGGCTCGCATCCCTGCAAGCGCAGAAGGGGGCGATCACCTTATCGACCAGGTCCCCCTGCGGATTGAGGCAGCTCATGTATGCCGGGAAGCATGCCACGGTCAGGGCCACGGCGAGCCCGACGCTGCCCCAGGCCAGTTCCTCCAGGACCAGGGTCTGCTGCAGCGGAGTGAGGTTCATCCCGTAGGGCTCCGGGATCAGGATGGTGTGGTAGCCGAGCTCGTACCCCTTGCGCATGAACTCCCAGAAGGGGGATTCCGGGGCGATGACCTCCCTCGGCGACATCTCGTCGAGTCGCTTGGCGATGGGCCGCATCACCTCCCTGGCGAACTTGTGGGTGCTCTTCTTCAAGGCGATGTCTTCTTCCGAGAGATTGAGGTCAAGGTCGAGGAATTCCATGTCGTGCCTCCTTCCACATGTGTTTTCGTTCACTTGCGTCTGGAATTCTCCACAATGAACGCATGGTGCACTCTTTGGGCCGGAGCACGGACGCGGGGAGTGGGGTCTGCCCCCTGATCCATGACCCCTCAGACGAAGCCCTCCAGCCTGAACACGTTCTCCCCGTCCGGCCGGAAACGTTCCCGCAGGACCCGGTCCAGATTCTTCTCGGAGATCGTCTTCGGGATCTCGTCGACAACCTGGAGGTACGAGGGAACCGCGTTCCTGTCCAGGCCGGCCCGAAACGCCTCGAAGATGGACTTCGGATCGATCCGGCGGCCCGGCGTCGGCACGATCGCCGCGACGAGGTCAACCTCTCCGGGTGCCCCCGATGCGGCCGGGACGCCGTAGACGCACACGTCGTTCACGTCGGGATGCGTGGCGATCACGGCCTCCACATGCTCCGGCATGATGAAGTCCCCTGCCCTTCGAAGGCCTCCGCCCTTGCGGTAATCGAAATAGAACCAGCCGTCCGCATCCCTGTGGCACATGTCTCCGGAGCGGAGCCACCCCCCTCGCGTTTTCTCCTCGGAGGCCTTTCTCTTGCCGAGGTACTCGACCTCGGTTTGCTGGCCCACGGCCCGGCTGACAAGCTCGCCCACCTCGAACGGCGCACATTCGGTATCGTCCTCACGGACCACCTTCATCTCGATGAGCCCCTCCGGCGGCTTTCCGAACGATCCGACCGGGCCCACGCCCACCGGGTTGTGGGCGAACCCGCCTTCCACCGCGCCGTACCACTCGTGGATGCGGACATCGAACCTCTTCTCGAAGGCCTCCCAGATGGCCCGCGGCGTGCCCGCGCTCAGGACCACCTTGACCGGGTTGTCGCGGTCGTCGGGCCTTTCGGGCTCGCTGTAGATGCCCATCATCATGCCGCCCAGGAGGGAGAAGGTGGTGCAGCCGTATTTCCTGCAAATATCCCAGATGCGGCTCTTCGTGAACCGCGGGCTGAAGACCGACGGGATGGCGAGAATCAGGGAAGGCATCATCGTCACGGCCTGGGCATTGCCGTGGGTAAGCGAGAGCCCCGTGTACAGCTTGTCCTCCCGGGTGTACTGCCAGACGAGCTGGCCGATCAGGGCATACGGCGCCATCCGGGAGCCCTTGAGGACCACCCCCTTGGGGTCGCCCGTGGTGCCCGAGGTATAGATGACTTCGAGGGGGCTGTTCAGGTCGTCGTTTCGATCGTCGGGCGGCGGGACCTCGGGACCGGCCAGGATCTCTTCCAGTGCGGGATACCTGTCGGTGAAGGGTACGTTCATTCCGGCCTTGTAGGCAACCGCGAGGACCTTCACGTCCGGAAGGGCCGGCAGGACCTCGTCGACGTTTTCCATCAACTCGCTGGTGAAGAGGATTCCCTTTGATTTGGAGTCTCGCAGCAGGTAGTCCAGCCTCGAGCCCCTGGTGCGGGGGTCGATCACGACGGCCACGGCCCCGGTGAGAGAGGCCGCGTAAAAGGCGTAGAGGAATTCCGGATGATTTCGCATCATGACGGCGAATCGGTCTCCCTTGCCGATCCCGTTGCGAAGCAGATCGCGGGCGATCTTCCTTCCGGCGGTCACGATGTCTTGGTAGCTGAGCACCTCGTCCGGGAAGTCCCCGTTTTCGAAGGTCGTGACCTGGAAGCCGGGCATCGATTCCGCCTTGGCGTCGAGCTCATAGGCAAAGTGTCCTGCTACCTTCGGTTGGGAAGGGCTCATGGGGTCCACCTCCTTGCCAGATAGGTCTGCCGCGGCCTCCGGGGGGTATTCTCCGGGTAGGCCGTTCCTTCGGTGCGAAGATGGGTCGCGGGGCGTGAGACGAGGCAGGATTATACTCCAGAGCGGTCCCTGGGACAAGGCAACCCGCGATGCCGGCGGGAGAAAACGAAAAAAAAAGCCCTGCCGCAAAGCCTGCGGCAGGGCTTTTTCCGGCCGCGTGGGAAGGAACCGAAATTACTTGCAGAGCTTTTGGAATCCGCCCAGGGAAAAATCGTTTCGGTCGAGTTGCGCGAAGTAACGGGTCGAATTCTTGGGGTTGTAAAGGATCAGGACGCAGGCGTGCTCGCTCCGGTCGTCAAAGGCCATCATGTTGGCCAGTCCCACGAGCTTGATGCTTCCGTCCGCATTCGAGGCGCCGCCCATGGCCTGCCACTCGGTCTTCCAATAGCTGCCCGATCGGTCGGAAATGATCTTGTAGGTCGGCGTGTAGCACCCCGCGTCGACCCAGAGCTGCTGCGGACCGTAGTTGTAATACTTGTCCTTGGCCTCGCATTCCAGGATGTAGGTGGGCCGCTTCACGTAAACGATCTCCTGGGGCCACCAGGGCGCGCCCTGAAACCCTTCCTTCTGGAAGCCGTACGTGATGTCCTGCCCCTCGTTCACCGTCTTCCATTCCCCTGCCTCGTTCTTCTCGATCTTCAGGGGCTTGCCCGGGTAGACCGGAACGAGCTGGTCCTTCTTTTCGATCACCTTCCAGGTGAAGGCATTGATCTTTCCCCCATATCCCCAGGCGTCGTCCACGCAGAAATCCGTGCCCAGGAATGCGTCGGACCGGTTCGCAGGGCTCATCCTGCGGACCCGCCGGATGGCGGGCACATAGGCAAAGGTGCTGTCCAGATTGGCGTTGCGGTACCGCCACAGCAGGATGTTCGTACCCTTTACGTCAAAGGGTGCGAGGATGATGATGAGCGAGTGCATCTCCACGTTTTCGGGGTTCGACTCCTTCCTCGCCTGCGGATAGCCGTCCAGGACATAGGTTTGATAGTCGCAGATGATTTCGCGCTCGAAGCCCGTCTTGCGTCCCACCCATTTGGTCTGGAACGGGACGTCCACATTCCCGACCACATACGTTATGTAATGCTTGTTGTACATGATCTTGGGGCCCGCGTTCGGATCGTTCAAGTCGATCTCCGGGAACGGCAGGCCGTCGATGAAATCCGGCAGCTTGCCCGTCTTCAGATCAACGATGAGCCCTTCCGCATCCACGTCGTACCTGCCCTTGTTGCCCTCCATATGTTCCAGGCCGGCCGGGGGCATGAACTCGGTCAGGTCGTAGGGAAGTTCGTCCACCTTGAGGGTCCCGTCGCCCTTCTTCACCCAGTTCAGGACCGCCTCCGGCACGAGCCCCTGGACCGAATCCGCGTTCGTCTTGTCGATCACCGTTCCGGGCGCCACATCGGCCGATGCGGCCGGCGCCAGCCAGATCAAGAGAGAAAAAACCGTAAGGGCTGCTCCCAGGTGTCTCGCCTTCATCATCCTCTCGCCTCCTTCTTGCCTTCTTCATGGTGTTTGTTGTTTGCCCAGCCGCCGGGGAAAGCACAATCAATAAAACAGGGTACACGCATCGGGAACGTTTCGCAACCCGCTCATGGACCGGCGGATCGGGAGCCTGCCAAAGGCGGATTTCGCAGGAAAAACGGACGATGAACCCGCCACGCAGGCCGCTCCGGCGTTTTCTTCCTCAGGGCTCCGCCAGCGCCCGGATCATCTCTTTCAGATCGAGCTCGACCTTCCGGGTCTGGCCGCCCTTTTCCATGAACCGCTTCATCCGGCGCTGGGCAGGGCCGGTCTGCAGGGATCGCGCGAACAGGGCGCTTTCCTCCCAGAGCCCCTCCACGATCGACATCTCCTGCGCGTTCTGAACGGACCTCTTTGCCAGTGCGATCGCCTCGGCGGGGAAACCGGCGATCCTGTATGCGAGATCTTCCACAAAGGGCGTCAACTCCTCCGGAGGAAGGGCGCGGTTGATGTACCCGTACCGCTCGGCGATCTGCGCCGGAAAATCGTCACAGCCCAGCACGACCTCCAGGGCCCGGGCCTGGCCGATCAGCCGGGGAAGACGCTGCGTGCCCCCTCCCCCGGGGATGATCCCCACGCCGACCTCGGGCTGGGCCAGGACGGCCTTGCCGACGGCTCCGAAGCGCATGTCGAGGCCGAGCACGAACTCGCTTCCGCCCCCGCGGGCCCGGCCCTCGATCTTGGCGATGCTCACCTTGGGCATTCGCCGGAAGGCCTCCGCGGCCTTGTCCAGATCGTGAAGCTCGGTGGCCGGAGGGAGAGGCTGGGCGCCCAGCATGGCGAGCACGCCCACATCGAAATGGGCGATGAAAAAGTCCGGATCGGCGCTGTCGAAGACGGTGACCTTCACGCGCTCGTCCGCCGCGATCTCGCCCGCCACCCGCAGGAGTTCCGCCGCCAGTTCGATGGTCAGCAGGTTGATAGGCGGGTTGTCGATCGTGACGAACGCCACGCCACGGTCCGTGCGGATCCTGAGAAACCGGTACCCTTCATAAGCCATTTCCACCCCTCCATGTCCTCCTGTCCCACCAGGTGCGGGCCGTCATCCGACCCCTTCCACAGAGAACTCCATCAGGACCTGCCCGCAGTCGCCGTAAGGGAAAGGGGCGCCGAAGCAGCCCATCCTCACCTCGATGACCTCCCCCAGGAAGTCGCCTTTCCCGACGGCTTCTCCCGCGTCGTCCGCCATTCGATCGAGGATCATGATCAGCCGGTACCAGGCGCGGTGGAGCAGGCGAATGCAGACAGGCTTGTCTTCCGATGAGGGGACGAGCCGGCCCATGGAGTCAAAAACGATCCGGTCCCCCTTCGCGTGGCCCGCGATACAGGCTTGGGAGTCGACGATCGTGGCTACGATCCGGGCCTCGCGGTACGTCTCGATCCCGAGGACCTTGTTCACCCGTTTTGCAGACTGAAGAAAAATCTCCTGTTCCTCCCGGGTCAGCGGATACCCTTCCAGGATCTGTCTCGCCATCGATTGCCGCTCGGAGGGACCGAGGGAGGTCCAGGCGCGAACCGGGTCGCCTGCCTCTCCGCCCGTTTTCTTTCTCGTCTTCTTCATGCGTCCATTCCCCCCGGGCTAGGGCCCCTCGCGGCAGAGGATCGGAACAGAAGATGGGGCGTCAGGCTCAGGCCGATGGTTGTGCGGACGAATTCGTGCAGGGGCATCCGCTCGTAGCAGATCTTCATCAGGTTGTTCCCCAGCCCCTTGTGGTCGAAGCCCGGATCGGTGCAGCTCACGTATTCGACCTGCACCTGCGATGGATCGGCCCCCCTGCCCATCCGGTCGAGGCAGGCGTAAATGACCGGCGAGACCGCGGCCACGGCGTGGGGGCAGATCAATTTCGGGCACTTGCGTCGCATGAGCATCCCCAGGGAATCGAAATAGAGGCAGTCCCCCTGTTTCCATCCGACCGTACACCGGTTGGTCTTCACCATTTCGACGCGGAACCAGGAAAGGCTCTTCGAAATGTCGGCCACGCGGCGGGCCCAGTTCCTTTCCCGGATGCTCGCGATCTCGGCGTCGGTGTAGCCGCACCGGTTCTGCAAGATCTTCCAGAACAACCGCTCATAGCCCTTTGGGAGGAACTGCATCCCTTCTCCTTCCGGAATCGGCAAAGAGGGGGAGAACATCCCCCGCGGCAAGGCACCCCTCCTGTCCGCCTCGCCCCTACTCGTCTTCGAACAGGCGGGGTGCCGTGAGCGCCCCCTGATCGATCGTCCTGAAGTATTTCGTGAAATTGTATCCCTTCTTGAGACGTACGGCCCCTTCCGGGCAGATGGCCACGCAGTCTCCGCAGGCCATGCACTCGTTCGCTTCCCTGGGCTTGAGTCGAGGCTTCTTCTCCTCGAAGAGGATTGCGTCGGCAGGGCAGGCCTGAACGCAGACAGAGCAGCCGGTGCATTTTTCATAGTCGAATTCGACCTCGCCGGGCGTGATCTCGTCCCGGTCGTCATAGTTCGGAATCAGGACCTTGTCGAGAAGGCTGAATCGTCCCATGGGATCTTCTCTCCTTTTGCCGGCCGCCAGCGGCCTTACTCAAATACGGATTTGGTTCCGTTCTCATACCAGTCCACGGGGTGTGTGGGCCTCGGGACCATGCCGTCCGGCTCTCCCCGGGGCCAGCCGACGGCCAGGCTGTTGGCCCACTCGTAAGGATATTCGATCCCGAGTCGCTTCTTCCATTTGTCGGTGTATTGAAAGGCGAGTTTGGCGAATCCAACCCAGCAAGTCCCCAATCCCATGCTGTGGGCTGCGATCACCATGTTCTGGCCTGCAATGCCGCAGTCGAGTTCCGGGCTGGATACGCCGCGGGTGTCCTTGAAGATCAGGATGACGGTGGGGGCGCCGTGCCAGAGGCCGAGTCGCTCGTCGGCGATGAGCTTCATGGCGCCGAAGGGGACCGGGTGCAGGTCGTTGTGCCTGATCCTGACAAATGCCTTCACGAGCGGCCGGACCCAGGAGCGGCCGGGCTGCCGGTAGTCGATCATGCGATTCATCTTCCTGACGATCTGGATGACCTCCTGGGTGATCCCGTCGATGATTTCCGGTTCCCGCAGAACAATGAATTTCCATGGCTGACAGTTTCCTGCAGAGGGGGCGAACCGGCCCGCCTCGAGGATCCTCTTCACCAGGAAGGAGGGTACCTGCTCCTTCTTGTAAAGCCGCACGCTCCTTCGGCGAAGGATGACCTTCTCGGTTTCGGTGTATTCCTTCCGGAGACGCTCGATCGCCTCTTCCCTTGCCTCCTTCCTGGTTTGCTCCACGGCAACCGCCTTGGCCTTCTTTGCCATCATCTCCTCCTCAAAACGCGCAGATCATTGGGGATATGCCTGCTATACACAACTGGATCGGAAAGATCAACGCGCCTGCCGGAATTTCGAGGGCGCACGGTCAGCTCTCGGCGATGATAATGCCCTCGCTGTGGGCCTTGGCCACCGCATGGGCCTTCGAGGAGACACCGAGCTTTCTGTAAAGGTTCTTGATGTGGGATCGAACGGTGTGCTCGGAGATGTGCAGCGACTCTGCGATAGCCCGGTCACTCTTTCCTGCGGCGATCTGGTGCAGGATCTCGAGCTCCCTCTGGGTGAGGGGGGTCTCCCGGTCCGACAGGCCCGGTCCTCCCTTCACGTGCTCGAACAAGGCGGGAGCCACCTTCGGATCGAGAAAGACCCGGTCCGCCATCACATCCCGCACGATGCGGACCAGTTCCTTCCGGCCCACCTTCTTCAGCACGTAGCCTTTGGCGCCCGCCTGGATCGCTTCCCGGACATACCGGTCGTCTTCGTAGATGGTAAGCACGATTACCTTGACATCAGGATAGCGCTGGCATACCAGCCTGGACGTCTCGATTCCGCTCACGCCCGGCATCCGTACGTCCATGAGGATCAGGTCCGGCATCGCCTTTTCAATCATCCCAAGGCACTCCAGGCCGCTGCCGGCCTCCGCGACGACCTGGATGTCGTCCTCGATTTCGAGAAGCTGCCTCAACCCCTCCCTGACGAGGAGATGGTCGTCAACGATCATCACCTTGATCTTGCCCATCACGGCCCTGCCCTCTGCGGTAGGGTATGGTTACCTGGATGGAACAGCCCTGCCCGATTTCTGCCTCGATCCGCACACGGCCGCCGATCGATTGGATGCGCTCTTTCATGGAGAGGAGCCCCAGCCGGCTCTTCTCGCCTGCCGGGGGGATCTCGGAAGCCCAGACAAACCCCTTCCCCCGGTCCAAAACCGTGAAGAGGATCTCTCCGTTCCGGGTCCCCAGAGACATCTCGGCCTCGTTTGTTTGTGCGTGCTTGTAGATGTTCATCAAGGCCTCCTGAGCAACCCGGAACAGACACAGGTTGACCTCGGAGGGCAATTCGAGGTGTTCCGAAAAACGGGTCGTCACGCGAATTCCCGTTTCCCTGCTGAAGCCCTCCACGTGCCGTTCGAGGGCCGGGACCAGACCCATGGTGTCTATCAGGTCGGGCCGAAGGCTTGAAATCAGGTTCCTCGATTGGTCGATCGCCTCGTCGATCTTTATCAGGAGCTTGTCCATCTGGGCGGCCACACCGTCCGGTTCCCGGTCTGCCAGCTCCTTGCAGAGCTGGATCTTGTAGCTGATGCCGATCAGGGCCTGGGTCAGCGTGTCGTGGATGTCCGCAGCAAGGCGCCTTCTCTCCTCTTCCTGAATCGTGATCATCTTGCCCGTGAGCAGCCGCAGGGACTCCCGGGCCTGCTCGACCTCCTTCAGCATGAAGGCGTTTTCCAGGGCGAGCGCCGTGATGTACAAAAACTGGTTCAAGAATTCGAGTTCCTTGTCGCCGAACGGAAAGCCTTCATCCCGCCGTTGCAGACACAGGACCCCATGGACGCGGCCGTGTGCGTGCACCGGCGCCGATACGACGCTCTTCAGCTCCCTTTCCCCGATATCCGAGAAGACCTTGCCTTCCGGGTCCAGGAACAGGACGGCCTTCTCCCGGTGCGTTCTTTCGATCAGGCACTGCTCCCCGGCGACCTGAGACCCGGCCGGGTGACGGTAGACCGCATGGACGCGGTGGTCCCGGTAGAGTTTGAAGACGCCCTCCTCCGCCCCGAACAGGGCGCTCATTCTTCGCAGAACGAAGGCAACGAGCGGCTCCAGTTCAAGCAGTGCAATGATCTTCTCGGTGAATTGCTGAACCTCCTGGACCCGGTGGACCTGCTCGCTGATCCTCTCCTCCCGGACCCTGAGGTAGGAGGCCATGATCCTGCTGTATCCGTGAAACAGCACATCGTTCAGTTCCAGAACTTCCTCGCACAGCCCGGGCGGTTCGACACCGCCGTCTTCGAGCTTTTTCTTCATCGTGCTCCAGATAATCCGAGGCACGGACGAGTAAAACTGGGTGAGCGTCTCCGGTCCGAAGCCCTCCATCGTGGCCCGCATGTAGCCCACCCGCTGCTGATCCTTGAGGAAGGCCTCCCGATCCCCCCGCAGGGCCCTGCTGAAAAGCTCCACGAAAATCCGCAACCTGCGTTGGCCTTCCTCTGTGTGAATGAGAAACTGCCGATAGGAGGACCAGGGAAAGCCGGCGAGGCGACTCGTCACCTTCTGAAAGATCTCTTCCTTGTGGGTTTCAACGACTTCCTCGAGAGTGGGAAGGGCCATGCCGGACTCCCCAGAACCGGTGAGAACGAATCCCCCGGATAGGGGGATTCAAATGCCGTGCGCGGGCGGTGTATGCTAGCAGACCGGGCGAACGAGCGAAGGCTGTCGATCGAGTCCCTCGCTCATGATTCTCCTCCTGCGGGCCGCAATGTCAATACGGAAAAAAGAAAGCAGAAGCGGGGGGCTGCGAGAAGGCCTCGATCGGGCCCGATGGGAAAAAGAAACCGAAGAAAAGAAAGGGCTGTCATGAACAGAAGCACAGAGGAGCGAGTCCAGGTCCTCGAAGACATCGAGGCGATCAAGAAGTTGAAGGCAATGTACTGCTGCTGGGCGGATGCGGGGATTGCCGGCGACGCTTCGAGCATGGACGAACTCGTCGATCACTTCACCGACGACGAGCCATGGGCCGATTTCGGGCCTTTCGGGCTTCACAAAGGAAAGAAGGCGGTGAGGGCCTTCTTCCGGGATGTGGTGGCGTCCACGCTCTCCTACTCGGCGCACATGGTGTCCAACCCCATCATCGAGGTGGAGGGCGGCAAGGGCCGCGGCAAATGGTACGTCGACGTTCCCTGCACCCTGCGCGGAGCGGACAGGCCCCTCTGGTTGCAGGCGAAATACGAAGAGGAGTACGTGAAGGAGGATGGAGAGTGGAAGTGGAAGTCGATCACGACCCGGTTTGACTTTATCACACCGTTTGATGAGGGTTGGGTGAGGACGCCGATGATCCGGATGGAATGATGCGGCGCGCAACAGAAGGTGCTGTCGGCAGGAAAGGAGTGGCCATGGAAGACGTTGCCGTTATCGGCGTGGGGATGACGCGTTTCGGAAAACACCTGGACAAGGGGATCAAGGACCTCGTGCGGGAGGCGGCCGAGGCGGCGATCCGGGACGCGGGCGTGGACAAGAAGGACATTCAGGCAGCCTACGTGGGCAATGCCGTGGCCGGGTTGATGACCGGCCAGGAGATGATCCGGGGGCAGGTGACCCTCACCTCCATGGGAATCGAGGGCATTCCCATCTTCAACGTGGAAAGCGCCTGCGCCAGCTCGTCGTCCGCCTTTCATCTGGGCTGGGCGGCTGCGCGGGCCGGCCTGTACGAGACGGTCCTGGTGGTGGGATTCGAGAAGCTTTACGACAAGGACAAGAAGAAGTCCTTCATGGCGCTGGGGACTGCCGTGGACCTGGAGATGTGTCTGCAGTATTTCAAGAACGCGGAAGCGTTGCTTGCCAAGGGAGACCGAATTTTGCACGAGGGCAGCGGAGAGAAGCGGAGCATCTTCATGGACATGTACGCATGGATGACGAGACGCTACATGGATCTGTACGGCCTCAAACAGGAACATTTTGCCAAGCTTTCGGTGAAGGCCCACAAAAACGGCGCATTCAATCCTCATGCCCAGTATCAGGAGGCGGTGACCCTGGAGCAGGTGCTCCAGTCCGGGGACGTTTCCTATCCGCTGACGCGCATGATGTGTTCCCCGATCGGAGACGGCGCCGCCGCCGCCGTGCTGAGCGCCGGATCGGCCGCCGCGAGGCATACCACCAGGCCCGTGTGGGTGGCCGCTTCCGTGGTGGGCAGCGGGAAGATCACGAACGACCCGGACGACACCCTGACCCGGCGCCTGGCCCCCAAGGCCTATGAGGCGGCAGGAATCGGGCCCGGAGAGATCGATGTCATCGAGGTCCACGACGCGACCTCGCCGGCCGAGATCATGGACCTGATCGAGTTGGGCGTATGCCCCGGGGAGGAGTCTCCCAAATGGATCGATGAAGGCGCCCTGGAGATCGAGGGCAGGATGCCTTCGAACCCCTCCGGCGGGCTCGTGACCAAGGGGCACCCCGTGGGGGCGACGGGTTGCGCGCAGATTTACGAGATCGTGAGGCAATTGCGCGGGGAATGCGGAAAGCGCCAGGTCAGGGACCCGAAGATCGGGATGACCCACAACGGCGGAGGAATCATCGGCATCGACGCCTCTTCGATGACACTTCACGTATTCAAGAAGTGAGACAAGGACAAGGGAGAGCCGCGCCATGGTCGAGACGCAGCAGAAATACTTTGACATGGAGATCGAGCCGATTCTCAACACCCCGCGGATGCGGGAAATTCAGTGGGAGAAACTAAAGGCTTCTCTCGATTACTTCTATGAGAAGGTTCCTTTTGACCGACGGCGGATGGAAAAGGCAGGGGTCAAACCCGGCGACATAGGTTCCTTCGACGACTTCGCGCGCGCGATTCCTTACGCCGGGCAGGCGGAGTTCCGGGAGTTGATCGAGGAGACCGGGGCGGACATGGACCGGTTCTTCCTGGAACTCTTCGGAAAGGAGCGCTACGAGGATCTCTATCTGCTCACGACCACCTCGGGCACGACCGGCATCCCCACCCCGTATCCGATCTTCAAGAAGGCCCTGGACAGGCAGGCGGACATCTTCGGGCGAATCGGTTGGAGGATCGGGCTGCGCCCCGGCGACCGGATGGGGCTCTGCTTCGGCCTGAGTATGCACGCGGCAGGCACCCCTGCCCTCTTCTGGTATCAGAAGATACCGGGAATGACCCTGATCCCGATCGGCGCCGAGGCGGGCACCGAGCGGATCCTCAAGTTCTTGAAGCTCTTCAAGGTGAACGTCTTTGCCGGTACGCCTTCCCTCGCCCTCCACCTGATCGAGCGGGCCTCGGACGTCCTCGGCGAGCCGGTCAAGAGCCTCGGTCTGAAGATCCTCCTGTGCGGCGCGGAGCCCGGCGCAGGCATCCCCGAGGTGCGGCAGCGTCTGGAGGGCGAATACGGGGCCAAGCTCTTCGATGCGGGGGCCGGGTACGGATGCTCCTGCGACCACCCGGTCTACCAGGGCATGCACTGGGTGGCGGATGACTACTGTTATTACGAGCTGGTGAATCCGGAGACCAAGGAGCCGGTCCCCCTGGAGCACGGGGCGACGGGCCTCGCGGTCTTCACCCCTCTCGAGCCGGAACACCCCCTGTTCTTCTTCAACCTCCGGTTCACCCTGAACGATATCCACCAGGTCTTCACGGAGCCTTGCCCGTGCGGGTTGAGCGGGTTCCGGTACAAGATCGTGGGCCGGGTCGACGACATGCTCAAGGTCAAGGGCGTTCCCGTCTACCCGGCGGCCATCCAGGGCGTGGTCAACGGCTTCGTCCCCCGCGTGACGGGCGCCTTCCGGATCGTGCTCGATGAGCCTCCCCCGCGGGTCGTGCCTCCCCTGAAGCTGAAGATCGAATACGGAGAAGGCGTCCGCAAGGACGACCTCCCCGCCCTGGAGCAGGAGATGCTCGCGAAGATGCGCAGTGACGTCAAGATCCGGCCTTCCATCACCTGGCTCGCGCCGAAAACGCTCGAGCGGGCAACCAAGAAGACCCAGCTTCTGGAGAAGATGTACGAATCCAAGTGATCCCGGATACCTCGGCGGGCGGATCCTGCGGCCGTTCCGCTCTGGAGACCAAAATGATGTTTAGGCGGCACTCCGGGGTCCGGCGGTCTCTCGCCTTCCCTTACGTTCCGTTCAAAGACTTGACCCGCAGTAGGGGAAGGGTGTAAGAAGGACGTCTGTATCTGGCTCCCGATGAAGGCGGGCGGGCGAATTACAACATGTTCAATGGGTACCTGGAGGGAACCTGATGATGCGGCTTTTTCGAACAGGGCGATGCGCGCGCATGAACTCTCCGATCGTTCTCCTTTTTTGTATGCTGTTCTATTCCTTCCCTGTGCAGGGAGAGACCCCGGAGGGGGTTCTTGCCCCGCAAGAGATTCGCGAGAACATTTATTGTTCCGCCATGATCACGGATTCGGATCTGCTGATGGCGGGGGACCGCGGTCACATGTACCGGTCCGGGGACGGAGGCAGGTCGTGGCGGAAGATTGCCACCGGGGTGCGGGTGCCGCTTTTTTCCGCCTCTTTCCCGGACGACCGGAACGGGTGGGTGTGCGGCAAGGGCGGATTGATTCTTCACAGCTCGGACGCGGGCAAGACCTGGCAACCGCAGCAAAATCCCGTGAAGAGGCATCTGTTCAATATTTCTTTCGGTGATGTACTGCGAGGCTGCGCGGTCGGAGACTGGGGCGCGGTGGCGACCACCTCGGACGGTGGGAAAACCTGGACGGATGCGACCCTGGAGGAGGATGTGAACCTTTACGGGGTCTCGGTCAACGCGGAAGGCAAGGGCCATATGGTCGGAGAGTTCGGACGGATCTTCCGGACCGGGGACGGGGGATCGAGCTGGACCGAGGTGACCTCGCCCGCGGAGCAGACGATGTTCTGCCTGAGTCGAGATGGCGCCTCCTGGCTTGCCGCCGGCCTGGACGGCGTGATCATAGCCTCCTTCGACGATGGGGCGACCTGGGAGCGGCTCGAGACAGGAATCACGGAATCCCTGTATGCAATCGAGGTGAGGGGCGACAGGGGGTGGGCCATGGGGGATGTCGGCACGGTTCTTACCACTGCGGACGGGGGTCGTACCTGGCAGCCGGTGGAGGTCCCGGTGAAGAAGCGGCTGTTCTGGATCGGAACGATGAGCCTGAGCAAGGCAAGCGGGAACCGGGGATTCGGCGCTGGCGCCAATGGGCTTTACGTCGGCATAGAGGAAGGCAAACTCATCTGGTAGGACAGAAACGAGGGGGCGAGCTGCCATGGCGAAGCAGAGGACCACGTTAGAGGGATACATCCGGTTCCTGTTGCGGCACCGCGTCGCGGTGGTGCTGCTGGTGGCACTGATCACGGGGGTTTTTTGTTATGGGGTCTATTCGTTGAAGATCGCTACGGACTTCTTTGCCCTGTACCCGCCCAAGCATCCGTACATCAAGCTGTACCAGGAATACCGAAAGATGTTCGGGTCGGCCAACGTGCTGGTCTGTGCCGTGGAGGTGAAGGATGGGGACATCTACAACCTGGAAACCATGGGCAAGATCGACCGGATCACGCAAGGCCTGTTGGAGACCGAGGGCTGCAACGCGACGCAGGTGATCTCTCTGACCCATCCCAAGTTGAAGAACGTGAACGTCACCTCCTGGGGGATCCAGATACGGCCGGTCATGTGGCCCCAGTTTCCACAGGACGACGCCGACCTCGAACGGATCCGATCGGCTGTTTACGCAAACGAGGGAATTCGCGGCTTCTTCGTGTCTCCCGACGACAAGGCGGCCGCGATCTTCGCCGGCTTCTGGGAGGAGGGCGTCAATCCGATCAAGCTGTACGAGCGCATGATGGCCATGCGCGAGGCCGAGACCGACGAGAACACGAACATCTATTTCACGGGCTACCCGGGGCTGTACGCCTACATCTATGATTTGCGGATTCAGGTCTACACGGTGTTGACGGCCACGATCCTTCTGATGGTCGTGCTTCTGGCCTGGTACTTCCGCACATGGCAAGGGGTGGTCATGCCGGTACTTTCGGCCCTGGTCAGCGCCATCTGGGGCTTGGGCTTTGCCAGTTTTCTGGGCTATCCGCTGGATCCCCTGGTGATGGTGGTGCCTCTGATCATCACGGCCCGGGCGTTGAGTCACTCGGTGCAGTCGATGGCGCGGTATCATGAGGAGTATCTTCGCCTGCAGGACAAGGAGGGTGCGATTCTCAAGGCCTACGGCGAACTCGTCATGCCGGCCACCCTGTCGATCGTCACGGACGGGCTTGGGGTGCTCTTGATTTCGATTGCGACGATCCCGATCATGCGGAACCTGGGCATTTTTTGTTCCTTCTGGATCGTATCCATGTTCGTAAGCGTGCCGACGTTGAACCCTTGCTTGCTGGCCTTTGTCCGTCCGCCAAGGCCGACCCGGATCGCTCACGAGACGCAGGGGCCCTTTTACAAATTCCTGGCAGGGATGCTGGTGAAACCCTCCGAAGGCAGGGGCCGATGGGCGATCGCGGTGGTCATGGTGGTGATCGTGGCGCTGGGCGCGCGCGCCTCGCTTACGTTGAAGGTGGGGGACACGGAGGCCGGGGCTGCCCTGCTCTTTCGGGATCATCCCTACAACGAGGCCTTCCGGTACTTCAACCGGACCTTCGTGGGAGCTACGCAGCTCGTGATCATCACGGAGGGCAAGGAGAAGGAGGCCATCAAGAATTACGAGAGCCTGCAGGCCATCGAGGATTTCCAGCGGTACATGGAGACGGAGGGCGGGGCGGGCGGAACCCTGACCTTTACGAACATGATCAAGCGGATCTACCGGATGTTCCACGAGGGGCATCCCAAGTGGGAGATGATTCCGGAGAGCGTGGAGCACCTGGGGCAGATCGGGTTCCTGATCGCATCGAACACGTCTCCAGGGGAGATGGACCGCTGGGTGGATTACTCGTGGACAAACGCCACCATCACCTGCTTCTACAAGGACTACAACAACGAACTGATCAAGAGCTGCATCGCGAAGGCCAAGGAGTTCATCGACGCGAACCCGGTGGAGAAGATCCACTTCCGGCTGGCCGGAGGGTTGCTCGGAATCCTGGCGGCCGTGAACGAGGAGGTGGAGTGGTCCTACTGGGCGTCGTTGATCGCGGTCTTCGTGGTGGTCTTCGTCCTGTGCATCATCACCTTCCGGTCGTTCACGGCCGGGGTGATCCTGATCATTCCGATGGTGATATCCCAGGTGCTGTCCGACACCTTCATGCTCTGGAAGGGGATCGATCTGAACATCAACTCGTTGCCCGTGGCCGCCATCGCCGTGGGGATCGGGATCGATTACGGTATTTACCTGCTGGCGCGCATCTCCGAGGAGTTCGAGTTGTCGGGGGACTACACAAAGTCGAACCGGAGGGCGGTCGAGACCACGGGCAAGGCGATCATCTTCACGGCGACCACCCTGATCGCGGGCGTCGTTTTCTGGGTTTTCATCGATCTGAAATTCCAGGCCGAGATGGGTCTTCTCCTGGGGCTGCTCATGTTCCTGAACATGGTCAATGCCCTGGTCTTCATTCCTTCTCTCGTGACCATCTTCAAGCCGAAGTTCGTGACGGCCCGGAACGTCTAGGAGGCCAGGGACAGAGGCCCGGAAGCATGCGGGACATCCGGGCGCCTATGCGGGGGCTTCCGGAGGGAAGCTCCTTTGCTGAACGATCACGGCGCTACGCGATGAGATTCGCGGCCGTCCGGGGATAGGTATCCCTCAGAATCTGGCCTCCGAGCCGGTTCAGCACCGAGTTTTCGCCGTCCGCAATCGTCATGGGCCGGATGTCCCTCCAGAGCTTCTCAATGAAGTATTCCTTGGTGAGGCCATTGGCCCCGTGGATCTGGACGCCTTCGTCGACCACTTCCAGGGCCGTCTCGGTACAGAAGGTCTTCACCGCGAACGCGTACTCGGACAGGGGAGGATAGGCCCGCGCATTCACCTCCCAGACGGCTCGGCTCATGGCCCGGATCGCCTCGACCCGGGCGAACATCCGGTGAATGCGGACTTGAATCGAGTAGTGATCGATGAGCGGCCGTCCGCCCTGAACCCTCTCTTTCGCATAGGCCAGGGTCTCTTCGAAGGCGGCCCGTGCGATCCCGAGCGCGACGACCCCGACGGAGGTGTTGCCGAAGCCCAGGTTGTTGATGACCCAGTCGCCGTAGTCGCCCGGGCCGACAAACATCCACCGCTTGGGGATCCTCACGTTGTCGAAGAAGATCTCTCCCTGCGGCAGGTCCCGTGCGCCGAGCTTCTCCAGGGCCTTGCCCCGGCTGATACCGGGCAGGTTCAGAGGCAGGATGCACACCCCGCCGCCGGCCGGGCCCTTCGTGATGTCGATGTGGACGTTGACCATCGAGTGTGTCGCCGTGGGCCCGCACGAGACCCAGGCGGATTTCTGGCCGTTGAGCACCCATTCATCGCCGTCCTGCCTGGCGGCGAGCTGCATCCGGATCTTGGGGTCTTTCCAGAAATCGGCGCCCACGTTCACTGTGTCCGAACCGTGATCCGGCTCCGTGATCGCCCAGGAGCCCGTGATGCTTGCATCCGTGCACTGGCAGAATGGCACCACGAACTCCTGGATGAGTTCCATGTTCATGGTGTGCAGGATCTTCACATAGGGCCACGCGGCAAGCAGAAGGACAGCGCCCAGCCCCGCGCTCCCCCAGAAGAGTTCCTCCATGAGGATATGGCTCTGCAGGGGTGTGAAGCCCAGACCGCCCACCTCCACGGGAAAGGCCCCTTTGTGATACCCGAGGGCGTAGGCCTGCTTCAGAAAGCCCCAGATCGGGGAGTCGGGTGCGACCGTTTCCTCTGCGGACATGCGATCCAATTGAATCGCCATGGGCCGCATCACCTCCTTGGCGAACGTGTGCGCCGCCTCGCGGATCGCCCTGTCTTCGTCGGTCAGGTTCAGGTTCAGATCGAAATAGCTCATCTTCCAGCCTCCTTGCCTGTAGGAAGGTAGAGAGCCGCACGGCCGCTCGCCGTGGACGTGTACATCTAACTCTATATCCTGGGCCCGGTCAAACGGAATCCCCGGAACCGGCTAAATGTTTCTACCCAGTTCCGGGGATTGCGGGTCCCACAACCAATGGATAGAATGCCGAAGTCCGTATGCTTGCAGCCGGGGTCGGTTCCGATCGAAGGTACCTTCCGTTTCAAGGGGTCGAGGCAGTACAGCCAATTTCAAGACAGGGAGGAAGAAGAATGGAGAGATTCGATCAACTCAGGGGCGAGGAATACATCAACGAATGGCCCCGCTACTCCCCGCAGGACCTCAGGAGGAGGGAGGCCACCCTGGCTGCGGCCAGGCTCATGGTCAATGCGGCCCTGACCGCGCCGGTCGCGGGCGGGGTTCCTCAGGTGGATGCGCACCTGGTCTACGGCCAGGAGGAGATGGAAAAGGTGGCGCGGAAGATGGAGGAGCTGGCCTACACCAACAAGAAGTGGCAGAGGCAGTTTCTCAGCGAAGCGGTGATGGTGAGGGAAACGGACGTCATCCTCTTCTTGGGCGACTACAGGGCCCACGAGACGCCGCTGGATGCGAACTGCGGAATGTGCGGGGGGGCGATGGGATGCGCCTATCTCTATCAGCGGCGGGAGACGAGCAAGGGGCTCGTCGACGTGACGGACAGGCGGAGCACGACCCCGATCAAGGGGCCCTTGTGCTGCGCCAGGGTCGACGACCTCGGCTGGGTGATGGCCTCGGCGGTCTGGATGGCCCAGACACTGCTCGTGGATGCAAGGCCCTTCATGAGCGTGGGCCTTGCGGGTCAGAAGCTCGGATACTGCCCGAATTCCGCGATCGTCGTGGGGATTCCCATGGCCACGCTCTCCAAGAGCCCCTATCAGGACGTGCCGGTCGACTACCACCTGGTCAACATGGACAAGATGGTCGACAACACACGGAAGAACTATGTGGTGATCCGCCAGACCGGTTCCGGCATTCACTTCGATTACCGCACGCAGTTCCCGAAGCGGCAGAAGGAGGAGTAAGATGGCCAGGATAGACGGACGGGAGGCGGCCCAGGAGGCAATGCTCGAGGTGGCCAAGTTGGCGGTTGTCGCTGCCTACAGGTCGCCGCAGTTGACCGGAAGGCTGGAGCTGAAGACCGAGATCGTATCCGGAAAGGACATCGCACCTATCGTAGAGGTCTTCGAGGCGGTCCATCCAATCTCGCCGGTCATGTATTTCGATTACCAGACCCTCAAGTATTACCTCGACCGGGGAATCTCCATACCCATCATTCTGCTCGGTGCAGACCTGACCCGTGCCGAAATGGGCTGGGACTGCGGTGCATGCGGCTTCGAGTCCTGCGGAAAATTCAACGCCTATGCGAAGAAGAACAAGAGCCGGGCCCTCCTGTGGGGCGGCCCGAGCTGCAACTGGAAGGTCCTCGATTTCGGGGCGGCCTGCGATTTTGCGTGCGCCGCGCTGGCCCAATACCGAATCGACGCGCGCGGCATGGGCACAGTGGGGGGCGCCGCTTCGACCGCCGGTTTCCTGCCGGACTGCAGCGCTGTCATTGGGATCCCGATCGGGCCTCCGGGTGACTTCAAGTGGTTCAGTCGGGCCACCAACCTCGAGACGGCCGACTACGAGATGCATCGCCAATGGACGATGAGGACGTCGCCCACCAACTGGCAGGCCTTCCCGGGAAGCACCAAGCCCTGCATCAAGACGAAGGACGACTGGTGGAACAACATGGAGTATGTGAAGTTTGAGCCCTTCTCGCTGCAGGAGCAGCAGTTTGTCGATGCGACCCTGAACAAAGTGATGGAAGTGGCCGCACGGGTCGCGCCGGATGTGAGCGCCTGGTACACGAAAAAGGGGGTGAAGTAGAGGCGCAGCGGTCGCGCACCCGGCGGCACGAATCAGCCCTGCTGCATGCTCCGCAAGAGGGATCGGGCCAGTCGAATCGCGTCCTCCCGGTTCCGGACCCTTCGCTCCACGCGAGCCTCCTCCAGGAGGCGCAGCAGCCGGCCCACAACCGGCCCCGGTTCGATCCCCAATTCTTCGATGAGGTCTTTTCCGCTGACGAGGCACTTCCCACCGAGCGATGCGGCATCCCTTCGGAAATGGAGTTCCAGGAGGGAGTCGAGAAGGCGGCCGAACGTCTGCCGGCGGGTCCCTGCCGCGGCGGGTCCGGCGGTCGCAAGGAAGTCAGCCAGGGAGAGAAGGAGCATGCCCGGCGCATCGGCCCCAACCCTTCTCAGGAACCGGATCTTTGCCTTTTCGCTCAGGTGACCGGCTTCCATGGCCCGCATCATGTGGTTCGGCCCCATGTGGTACCGGACCCACTTGCCCACCCGTTCCTCTGCGCGGCGGCTCGTGTGCAGCCTTCGCATCGTGCCCTCGGCGATCCTCGCTCCGAGGGCCGCGTGTCCGTAAAAGTGGGGCTCGCCCTCGGCGTCGACCGTGAAGGCCGCCGGCTTGCCCGCGTCGTGGAAGAGAATCGCCGCCTTGAGCAGGGGCAGCGGGTCCTCGTCGGCGTCTTCGCGCCACTGCTTCATCTCCCCCGCCCAGGACGCCATCTCTTCGAATCCTTGCCGCAATCCGCGCTCGAGAACCCGGTAGGCCTCGAGCGTGTGGTTCCATGCATCCAGGTGATGGAACCTGCCCTGCTTGAGTCCCTTCAGGCCTTCCAGGTCGGGGAAGAGGGTCGTGAGCAGGCCCGCCTCATCCATCTGCAGCAGGCACTCGAGGCTGCCGGGGCACGCGAGAATCCTGAACAGCTCATCCCTTGTCCGCTCGGCAGCGACGCTCAGAATGCCCTGCCTGGCGCCCCGGATCGAGTCGAAGGTGAGCCGCTCGATCCGGAAATCGAGCGCGCAGGCGAGTCGGAAGGCCCGCAGAAGGCGCAAGGGGTCATCGCGGAGCCGCGCCGGATGAACCGTCCGGATGAGCCTCGAGCGCAGGTCCTTCTCCCCGCCCGTGGGGTCCAGCATCCCGGCGGCCTCGCAGTTCCCCGAAGGCCCGATATGCAGCGCCAGGGCATTGCAGGTGAAATCGCGCTGCCGGAGATCCTCCTCGATGCTCTCGCCGCGCATCGGGGCGAAGTCAAAGGTGACCTCGGCCCGCTTGTCGCCGGCCGGGGAATGAATGACCCTCGCGACGCCCCAGTCTTCATGCATGAGGAAGCAGCGGGCATCCAGGGCGACGGCCAGGCGTCTTGCCGCGGGCAGGACCTCGCCTTGAAGGATGAGGTCGAAATCCCTGGACTCCACCCCCAGCCAGGCGTCTCGCAGGGCTCCCCCCACGAGATACAGGGGGGAACAGGAGGTCTCGGCCAAAGCCGCGCGGAGTTTCCGCACGGCGGGGTTCCGAAAGATCCGCTGCACCACCTGTTGTGACCGCTTCTCGTCCATACCGGCCGGGACCCTTCGTTCGGCGTTCGTTCCTTTCCGGTCTTCGGGCACGGGCACGCACAGGGGCGCGAGAACAGAACGCAGCCTCAGGGCTCAGGGGTACACTCGATCCGCACCCGTTGGTCCTCTTCTTCGCAGAAGAACCGGACGTTCAGGAACTTCTGGATCACCCACATGTTGGTCTGCATATGCCGGGTCAGGTAAGGCACGCTGATGGCGGACGGGCCGCGACTCAGGGCCATGTAAGGCAGAATCTGATCCCCGAGCCACGGATCGACCGAGGCCCGGGCGTGGTAGGTCCTCATCAGCATCTCTACGGCGTGGTCGGCGACCTGCTCGGCGGATTTCTGGGGCGTGCCCAGGGAGGTGGCCCCGATGACGGAGTTCTCGGCCGTCGCCCAGACAAGAAGCCCGGATCCGGGGGAATCGGCCCTGCCGTATTCGGTGTCGATCTTGGACGGGATGTGCAGCAACTGGGTGAGTCCCTTTGCGGCCTGCCTCTTCTGCCTCTCGGCCACCTTTCTTCCGGACAGGTCGGAGGAGGCGTACGAGACGCCGAAGCAGCCGAGTGTCTCTTCGGCTGCCGGCAGGCGGATCGGTTCCAGAAGTCCTCCGGACGGTGGATCGACCTCGACCCGAACGATTCCGCCGCCCCGGGGGTAATAGCCCCGCCTGACGATCCACAGGGCCGCCCGGTAGCCCATCCTCGCCAACAGGACGAGCTTGACGTGCCGGATGTAATCACAACTCGGGGCGTTGGGGACATCCGTCCCCCCCCGAAGCAGGGCCGTCCAGGGCTTGCTCAGGCCGAGCCCGGCCAGGAGCAGGGACTGGAGCACGAGGCCGATCGACCCTGCCGTCCCCGTGTCCAGATCGAACGGGACGGCACGCAGCGCACCCGGGGCAAAGGCGACTTCCGTGGCGCCGACCTTCAGGGGGCTCGTCTCGGCTCCGCACAGGGCGGCCAGGCCCTTGAGCGCGGCGCAGTGCTGCGCCCGGAGGCCGGGACGACTCCTGCGGGCGCGAACGCGGGAGATGTGGCATGGTGTTCCGGTCAGGGCGGACAAGGCGCAGGCGGTGCGGGTGATCTGCCCCCCGCCTTCCCCGTAGGACCCGTCGATCTCGATGCGGCCCTGTCCGATCCGGAGCCTCTGTGCAGGTACGTGCACGGCCTCCCCTGCGCGCGGGTCTGAACCGGCCTGCGCGGTCCGTCAAAAAAAAAGACCGCCTCCGCGATCTTCTTCTCTTCTCTGGATTTGGTGGCGGTGCAGGGATTTGAACCCCGGACACTGCGGATATGAGCCGCATGC
>CAYLMK010000023.1:0-84705 GCA_964384945.1 uncultured Thermodesulfobacteriota bacterium
AACAATCTGCCAATCTCTCCTCCCCACCCCTCAGCACAATGTGCTTACCAACACCGGGTCCTTGGCCACCGAGCGGGTGGACGCGAGGCTCATCACGCTCTCGTGCGTGAGCAAGGGAGGTGACTCGGTGATCGACACGCCGGTCAAGGGCTACCTGGTGGACGTGGACGGCAAACAGGGCCTGCAGGGAAAGGTGGTGGCGAAGATGGGCTCCATGCTCGCGCGAAGCATGGTGGCCGGGATCCTGAGCGGTGCGGGGGACTACCTCGAATCGACGACCACGACCACGATGGTGAGCCCCATCGGGGTTACGGAGACGCCCACGTTCGAGCCGGACGCAATGGCACGGGGCGCGCTCGGCAAGGGCCTGAGTCAGGCGACCCGCGAGCTGCAGGACTTCTACATGGATCTCGCCCGGGAGACCTTTCCGGTGATCGAGATCGGATCCGGCAGGGACGTGACCGTGGTGGTGAGCGAGGGGGTCCAGATGCAGATCAAGCCCTATGTGGGGGTCGAGGACTGCGAGGACTGCCGGCCCACGGCACTCACCCGGTGATCGCGACGAGGGGGGAAGTTTCATGTTCTGCAAGCGTGCGGTTGAGTTTTCGTGGGTGGCATTTGCGGTTATGGCGTTTTCGGCCTGTTCGATCTTGAACCCCTATTCGAGCGATTTCTCCTGTCCCAAGGGAGACCCCGGCAAGTGCCAGTCCATGCGTCGCAGCTACGAGGAATCGTTCGGGCCGCCCAAGGATGGTGCGGCGGCCGTGAAGGGCGGCAAAGGGGAGAAGGCTCGCAAGGCCGGAGAGGGCGCGAACGGGGCTTCTCCGCCCGTGGCCGATCCCGTGGAAACCACTTACCGGGAGCAACTCCTGGAGAGGTTCCGGGAACTCCTGGAGGTTCCCGAGCCTCCGGTCGTGGCACCCGCTGAGACCATGCGGATCCTCATCCTTCCGTATCGGGGCTCGGACGGGGAGCTCTTCATGGGCCGGTATATTTACGTATTCACCGAGGGACCCAGGTGGGTGCTGGAGGACGTCCGTTGAAGGCCGGGGCGTTGCACCTTAAGGGACGGCTGGGGCGGGTTGGCCGGAAATCAGGAACGGTACGGCGAGCGGCGGGCAGGGAAAGCGCTCATATCTACACACCCAGCCACGGGCACGGGGTGGGTGGCCTGGACGTGGGCCAGGCACTTGCCGGGATATGCGTGCGGCTCTTCCAGGTGCTCGAGGACGAGCCCCTCTGGGGCCCGGACGGGCTCGCGGCCCGGGGCGGGTTTTGCGGCGAGCATTTGATCGAACTTGCCCAGGGGGAGCGCGACCTGGATGTGGACATGCTGGTGCGGGTCTGCCAAGCCTCCGGGGTAAGCGCGGACTGGATACTCGCCGGGGAGCGCACCGTCCCCGAGGAGGAAGCCGCGCTCGCGCTGGGGGTCAACCCCGAGGCTTCCCCTGCGAGCGCAGGTTCGAAGAGCGCCTTTCGGAAGAAGAAGGGCGGGGCCGGCCTGGAGCGGCTCTTCCCCTGGGTCGCCTATGACGAGGAGGGAAGACTCTACCTCAATGGAGACGATACGGTCGGGTTTCTGTGGGAATGCGCGGCGGGCTCCTCCGCCCGTCGTGCCGCGACCTGGGCCTGGGACGCGTGGGCACGAGGGCCGGTGCACGAGTTGCTCACCCGGAAGACGATTCCAGGGACGGTCTGGCAATTCATCTTCTCCGCGCGGGCCGTAGCTTCCGGGGCACCTCCGGAGGTGAAGCTCTTCTTCAGCGTGAAGACCCCGGCCGGAGTGGGCCTGGGTCGCGACCTGGGGGACAGGTGGGCAGAGACAAGGAAGGCATTCTCAGAATCGGGCCTGCGGGTGAAGAACGTTCCCCCGGAGGGGCTTCTCGGGTGGCTGCGGAGCATGTGCGGGTTTACGGCCGGAGGTCGAATCCAAGCCGTGTGGAACCCGTTTCGGGAACTTCGGAGGCAGGTGCTGACAGGCGGGGCCCGGCTCGAGGCAGGCAAGGGCCGGGTGGATCTCGTGTGGCCGGAGGGAGGCCGGCCGGTTAGGTTCCGATGCGTGACGCCGAAGGTTTTGTCCGAGGCGGGTCTGGGGGTGGATGTTCCCGGGCTCACGTCCCTGGCGGAGGGCGCTCCGCCGGGCGCCGGGGTGCTCTATGCGGCAGGCATCGTGGTAAAGGAGGGCGTTCAGCCCGGCGAACCGGATCCGGGCAGCCCGGAACGGCTCGTCCGGGTGGTGCCGATCTCCTGGGTGTGGGCCGAAGACGACGCCTGGGTGCAGCGCGCCGCTGAAGAGGTGAAGCGGCTTTTCGCGTCACGGGGCTCGATCATGCAGCACGACCAGGCGGACCACCCGGCGCTTTTCCTCGCTGCACTGCCCTTCGGGCTCGCGACCGGGGGCGGGAGTCTCGCCACCCTGGACCGTGATTTCGAGGTGCCTGCCGAGGTCGCGCTGCGGCTGGCGCCTGTCCGGGACCTGAACACAGCCTCGGCTCTCCGAGGCGCGCTTAAGCGGCCGGGGATGCCGCTTGGCTGGGAAGGGATAGCCTCGGGAGTGAAGGAGCGCGTGCGTGCACTTTTGTCCGCTGCCCGCGGCGACGCGGCTGAAAATCACGGTTCGACGTCTCATGCCCTCTCAAAGATTCCCTCGGAGTTGATTCGCTCGCTTCTGGCCGAGGGCGAGCCGCCGACCGTCGAGGCGATTCTCGAAATCTCTCGTGCCTGTAACTCGTGGCCGAGCCGGCTCCTCTTCGGGGAGCGCACGCTACCGGTCCGGCAGGCTGCGCTCGAGGCCGGCCTCGGGCCGGAGCCGGAGCCGTGGCTGGCCGGGGAGACGCACAAGGTCTCCGATCTCGCCCGGACCGACGGCCACGCCAAGTTCTCCGACTATCTGCCCTGGATCCGGTACGACGAGAAGTCCCGCTGTTACGAGAACTGGGACTCGACGGTCGGGTTTCTCTGGGAATGCGTGCCCAAGGCCTTCAGCTTCGGCAGGGAGGACGTTCTCATCGAAGGGCTCTTCCGCTTAAGGCTCCCCACCGGCACGATCTTCCAGTTCATTCTGTATGGGGACGACAACGTGGAGGAGATCCTCGCCGGGTACCGGTCCGGAAAGCCCATGGCCGCGACCGACGTGCTCGCCCGGAAGATCGTGGACAGGTTCACGGAATACCTGCGGCAGGGGGTCCGGGGCGAAGAGAGACTCTCCGGGATCCCGGTACGGAACTTCCGGCTCTTCGTCTCCTTGAAGATGGACAGCGCCAAGGCCCGCGAACTCGACCTCACGCAGGTACGCGAAGAGGTGCAGGAGAAGCTCGAGAGCGCGGCCTTCTACCCCAGGCCCCTGGACCCGGGGGGCATGATCGGCTGGGTGCGCCGCGTCTTGAACGACGTCCGGGCGGAAGACTCGACCTGGTGCCGGTACCGCGAGATACGCAAACAGGTGCTCCTCGCCGAGACCTCTCTCCGGAAGGAGTACCGGAAGCTCCGCATGGAATATGCGGGCGGCGGATCGAGAATCTTCCGGTGCATCACGCCCAAGGCATTCCCCAAGAAGATCGACCGGCTGCAGATGAACGAGCTCTTCGGCGGCGTCTGGGGCATCGACTCCGACAAGGACCAGGTCCAGGGCCCGTTTCTTTATACGTTGAACGTCGTTGTGGACGAGGGCCTGCGGCAGAAGCTCCACACGAAGTGCAACGTGGTCCTGAGCCAGCGGTCCGTGGGGTCGCTCGCCATGACCCTCGAGCGCAAGAAGGAAGAGTACCAGTGGGCCACGGACCTGATCGAGGCCGGCAAATCCTTCTGCCGGGTTCTTCCGGTCTTCTGGGTCTGGGGGGAAGAGGACCGTACGCGCGAGGTCTTGAACCGCGTGAAGAGTATCTGGGAAGGGAAGGGGTTCATCATGCAGCAGGACGTGGGGATCCTCCCCATCCTGCTCCTCGCCGCGCTTCCGTTCGGCCTCTACTCCTCGGGCCGGAACCTGGACACCCTGGAACGGGACTTCATCATCCCGGCGAGCCTGGTGCCGAGGATCGCGCCCTTGCAGGCGGACTTCCGCGGTGTGGGCGACCCGCAGACGATCTTCGTGGGCCGGAAGGGGCAGCTCGCGACGCTCGACGTCTTCGCGGATTTCTCGGCCAAGCAGAACGGGCTCGTGCTCGCCGGCAGCGGGGGCGGAAAGAGCTTTCTCGTGAACTACCTCGCCTACAACTGCTACATGGCCGGGAGCAAGGTTCGGATCGTCGACATCGGCAAGAGCTACAAGAAGCTCGTCAAGCTCGCGGCCGGCCGGTTCATCGACTTCGAAGACCGGTGCCGGGAGTCCCTGAACCCGTTCACCATGCTCAGGCCCGAGGAGTTCGCCACAGAGGTCACGCTCATCGCAGAGCTCGTGATGCAGATGGCCTACAGCTCGACCGGAGAGATCCCGGCCGAGAGTGGCGAAGACGAGTTGAAACTCCTCAAGCGCGCCGTGCAGTGGGCATACCGCGAGGAAGGGAACGACGCGGAGCTGAAGACCGTGGACCGTTACCTGCGCGAGTTCCCGGCACACGAGGAGGTGGCGGACTTCCGGGAGCCCGGCCACGGCCGGGAAGCCCAGGGGGAGAAACGGATCCGGGAACGGCTCGTGGGACTCGCCCGGGGCCTTTCCTGGAAGATCACGGATTTCGTGGACGGCCAGTACAAGGACTGGTTCAACGGCCGAAGCCGGTTCGACATCCAGACCGACCGGTTCGTGGTCCTGGAACTCGAGGGCTTGAAGAGGCAGATGGACCTCTTCCGCGTGGTGACCCTGCAGGTACTCAACAACGTGACCCGGGACCTCTACCTCGGGGACCCGAGCGTGAGCAAGTTCATCGTCTTCGACGAGGCGCACCAGTTTCTGCAGGCCGGCGCCTGCTCGAAGATGGGGAAGACCATCGAGGAAGGCTACCGGCGCGCAAGAAAGCACAAGGGCGCCTTCTACATCGTCTCGCAGAGCTTGACCGACCTCGCTGCCTTCGGCGCCGTGGGTGAGGTGATCCGGGACAACGCCGAGTTCCGGTTTTACCTCGAAAGCACGGCCTTCGACCGGGCGCTCGACCAGAAGCTCATCAGCTTCAACGAGTTCGAGATGAAGATCTTGAAAAGCGTGCGGTCCATGAAGCGCCGGTACTCGGAGATCTTTGTGGACACCCCGTACGGGATGGGTGTGGTCCGGCTGCTCGTGGACCCGTACTCGTACCTGGTCTACAGCAGCGATCCCAGGGACGTGGTGGCCTTGGAAGGCCTGGTCGAACGCGGCATGGGCTACGACGAGGCGATCGACCTGCTGGTGGCTGGCGAGGAGCGGCAGCGTAAGGCTGCAGGGGCTTGCTGAGATGAGCCGGAATGCGATCAGGGCGAAGACAGGAGATTTCTTCCGGGCGACCAACGAGCAGGGCGCGCGAGCGAGGCGCAGCCGGGCCCTGCTTCTTGCTGCGCTCCTTTGCTGGACGGTGGCGCATGCTGTGCAAAAAGGTCTTGCACAGGATCTGGACGGCCACTACGACGCAGGAAGACGGTTCGCAGAGGACATGGCCGGCAAAATGGACGAGCCGGGAGAGGTCGAGAGAAAGGTCGTCGCCCCCATGACGACCGAAACGCCCATGAAGACCCTGGACCCGGCCGCGTCCCCAAAAATGGGCCTGGCCGCGGAGTTCGAGGGCAAGGTAGCGGAGAAAGGTGTCAGGGAGTATCTCCGGTTGGAGCTCTTCGGAGAGAGAAACAACCTGGTGCGGGTGCAACAGGACCTGAACGCTCTCGGCGCCGGCGGCCTCGAGGAGAGATGGCACACGCTCGAGGTGCCGCTTCCGCTCTCCGGGGTCACCGCATACGGGTTCATCTCGTGCAGCCCCGCGTGGAGCTGGCGGAACTGCAAATACTACCGATGGGCGACGGACGAAGAGGGCAGGGTCTCCTACCAAAGTTCGGGCGAGGAGGACACGACCGCCGGCGGGTACTGCGCGAACGAGTCCTGCGGCTTTGTGAAGAACGCGGCCAGCCTGGAACGGATGGCCTCGGACCTGGCAGGCGGGGTGTACGCGGCCGTGCAACGCGCGCGGCCGACCGTGGCGCTCTCCCGCGTGGAGGTGCAGGGCGCAAGGGTCACCTGTTACGCACAGGAGGCGGCCGACGTGCGTACGGAGTACTCGTATCCCGAATACGGCTCCAAGGCCCCGGCGCAATACTTCGACCCGGAGGAGAGCGCCCGCCTGGAGGCGGCCGCCGCACGGGAATCCTCGAGGCAGGCCGCGGATCCCGCGAGTCCGTACGGGATCATGGACGCGGCCGAACGGAACGCCCGCGGCGACCTCCGGGATTTCGAGTGCACGGTGAGACGTGATGTCGAGGTCACGGAGATGGCTTTGATCGACGTGATCGAGCCCATGGAAGGCGTGGGCCAGGTGCTCTCCTGCGGGGATAGGTGCCTGCAGGTCGTCTTCGGGCGGCTCGGGGATAACTACCTCTCCGGCTGGTGCACGGTCTACGAGATGGCCCAGACGTTTCGTGTGAAAAGGCCCGAGTATGTGCGCTCGGCCACCCTCGTACGTGCGGTCTGGGACGACTATATGCGGATCTGGGTCGCGGGCCGGAAGGTCTTTGATGGCCCGAACGGGCGATTTCCGCCTGAGACGGGAGGCGAGTGCGAACTCAGCACCTCGTGGGACCGGTGGGTCGATACCGACCTCTCCTGGGCCTTCGGCTCGGCGGGTGATTTGGACGTGCTGGTCAAGGTGAGTGTGGCCGGCGAGGGGGAGGGCTACGCGCTCGTCGAGGTCGACCTCGAGGAGCTCTGCCGGGAGGAGACCACCGAGGATTCGGATCCGGTCATGAACGGATGCCGGGCCCTCGACGAAGACCCGGAATGCGCACTCCTGGAAGAGACCGTGGACTCGGTCGTGACAATGACCGGCGGCAAGCCCACGGGCAATCATCCCGACCCGTCGACCCGGCTGGTGGGCGGGGCTGCCTGCGAGCGGTGGGCGCGCCGGACCTGGTGGGAGAAGAGGAGGCTCTATCTCTGCCACGGGGAGTCGAACGAGGCCGACTTCACCGCCGCCAAGGAACGTTTGAGGACGGTTGCGGGGTCCACGCAGTTCGATGCGGGAGAGTTGCGGTACCAGGACAGGCGGGTGGAGATCGAGACGGGCCGTACCGTGGAGGAGGCTCACGCGGCCGAGATCGGCCTCACGCTCGCCGGCCCGGACTCCTGCGAGCAGGCCTGCAAGGTACGGGGTCCATGGAAGGACACCCAGGCAGGGTCCGCGGAACAGATAGAGAACTACCACAGCGGCCAGTACCGGCCCACGGAATCCACGCGAGTGCGGTACCCCAGGTGCGTTCAGGGAAGATGCCCTGCCGAGCCCGGGGAGGAGATCGTGCAGGCCTGCGGGTGCCTGAACGAGTTCGGAGAGGCCGCGGCGGCCCTGTTCGCGATCGACAAGGCCGCCCACGACATGGTGTGCGTAACGAGATGATTGCACGGGGAGGAGAGACGGTGCGCTGGGTAAGCCCTGGGTTCTGTGAGGGCCGACTCCGGAAGCTGCACAATAGGGTAGGCCGGTTGAAGGGGGCGGCCCGCACGGCACTCATGGGCCTGCTTGTGTGCGTGATCCTTCTTGCTCCGCCAGAGGCCCGTGCGCAGGCGCCGGCCGAGGACTGCACGGTCTTCTCCGAAGTGGTGATGCGGGGAGGGCACTACTACACGCGCACGAACGAGGTCATGACCTGGGCCGATGCGGCCGGCCTGGCCCGGCGGATCGGGGGATATCTCGTTGTGCCGGACACCTCCTTGGAAAACACATGGATCGTGCAACAGGGCTGGGGGGACTCCTGGATCGGGATCTACGATCCTGCTGAGAGCACGGCCTGGTGCTCGGGCGCTGAAAGCGTCTGTCCCGTAAACGCAAGCCGCTTTCGTACCTCGACCGGTGCGATCCCCAGGTATTCGAACTGGGAGACCGGCCAGCCGGACAACCGGGTGTACACCGAGGACACCGGGTCCGGCAGGCCCCGGGTGGACCCGCTCGGGGAGCACTGGGCCGTGATCGGCCGCAACGGAAGATGGGGGGACATGGGAAACCACAATGTCATGTACCAGAACCCGGTCCTCTACCGCGCCGTAATCGAGTTCGACACTGCCCCGGCCTGCTATCAACCGGACTCGGGGGCCGGCCCCCTGGAAGGGGACATCTGCGAACTCGGGTGGACCGAGCAGGGCGTGGACGAGGACTTGAGATCCAGGCCCGAGAGCATCGTTCCGTGCCTCAAGGACCTGAAGGGACAGAGCTACTGCCCCGAGGATCTGGTGGCCTGCTCGAGGGAGAGGGAAGTGGATCCCGGCACAATGGTAGAGCACACCGGCACGAGGACCGAGGAAGCCGTCTGTTCGGAAGAGGAAGGGTGCCAATGCCCGTCGAGCGCATATGTGCTCGACGAGGCCGACCGGACCTGTACAGCGACTTACGATTACCACACGTTCGAGTGCCCGGAAGGCCGGAACCGGGACGACCAGGCATGGGCAGGCCCGCGCGTGCCCGGAGGCGACTGTGGGGGTCCCATGGACTGCCCGCTCGTGGCGCCCCCGCCCGACAACTGCACGCGGTACAGATGGGTTTGCCCGGTGTCTCCGGAACTGGGCCGGAACTGTGCGTGGCTCGGGGGCGAGGACTGGCGATGCTCCTCACACATCTGCTACAACGCCGAGTCCGGCGCGGACACGGACACGCCCTCCGGGGTGTATGACAAGCGGGACGACGGCTGGCAGGAGGACGGCGAGTGCGCGGGCGAGATCTACATCTTCAACGGCAAGGACATGCGCTGCAAGCATTACGATTTTACGTGGGGCGTGGTCACCATGCCGGTCGGGTGGTCCTCGATCTCGTGGATGCTCATCGACTGGGACGGCTGCTGCACGAACGACCGGTCGGGCCTGAACCTCTTTCCGTGCAAGCCCGAGGAGAAGGTGCTCCAGCAGAAGCGCGAGAAGGATCTTTGCGTGAGCGTGGGCAGCTACTGCGCGCAGACCCTGAACCTCGGGTTCACGGAGATCTGCCTGCGCAAGAAGAAGACCTTCTGCTGCTTCTCGAGCAAGCTTGCCCGCGTGGTACAGGAGCAGGCCCGCACTCAGCTCTTCAGGCTCAACACCTGGGGGACCCCGGAGGGACCGGTCTGCAGAGGCTTTACCCCGGAGGAGTTCCAGATGATCGACTGGAGCAAGATCGACCTCTCCGAGTTCGAAAGCGAGATCGAGGAGCAGACGTCCACCGAGGTTACGGACCGGATGAGGGAAAAGCTCGAGGATTTCTACAGTGACCATTTCTGAAGGCATTTGGATGCGGCGGGGTGGGGTGACTTCCCCGGGCGTGCAGGTCGCGATGGTGATCGTTCTTCTTTTGGTGATGGCTCTCCCGGCATCCGCAGCCGGGGCGCGCGTGCTGGACACATTGGGCGCGGTTTACGAAATCGCGGAGCCGGACGCGCTCGCCGAGCTCGAGGACAGGGTTTCGAGAGCGCCCTGGGGTGGGATCCTGGACTCGGAGGAGGGTGCCCGCAAGGTGCGAGGATACAGGCCGCAAGGGCTCTCCAGGCTCCCCAGGGCCGAGGAAAGCAGGAAGCGACTGGTGGATGTGACGTACCGTCTCCCGGAAGACCTGGTCGGGTCGGACGGCAGGGTGGCCTTTGCCAAGGGGTTTGCTGTGAACCCACTGGAGTACGTGTGGCTCACCGGCAACCTCGTTTTCCTGGACGGCTCGGACCCGGAACAGGTCGCCTGGTTCCGGGAGAGCCCGTACTTCGGGGAGATCGGCACACGGCTCGTCATCACCGGCGGGAGCTGGTTCGAGCTCATGGAACGGCTCGAGGTCCCTGTCTTCTATGCGGACGCAAGGGTCCTCGAGCGGCTCCAGATTCGGCGGGTGCCCACCGTGGTCAGACAGTCCGGCGAGCTTCTCGAACTCGAGGAAGTGGAGGTGCCGGCACGTGTTGGCGAGAAGTGAGACAAAAGAACGCTGCTATGCAGCGGCGCCTGGCGTGTTGGCTTACTTGAGGAACGCTATGGGTCGGCCAGGGAATTCCAAATACCGACCTGGGCTCTTGTCGCGGCAAGCGGAGAGGGGCCGTTCGGAGCCCGGAGCCTACGTGACAAGAAAGGCGGCGGCTGCCTTCATTCGTTTGGCAACAAGTACCCCATACGGGTCACATAAAGGTGGAATTCAGATGCTTCCGACCTCGCGCGTATACGAGCACAGTGCTCTTCCCTCCCAAACGGCCGGCTGCGGAACAGATCCGGTTCCGAGACGGTTCGTCAGGCGCAATTCGAAAAAACTCCCGGACTGTTCCAACGTCTGGCTCCTGATCCTTTGTGTCTTCCTGCTTATCGCTCCGCGGCCGGCAGGGGCCACGTGTGAGGGCGGGTTTCTGAACCCGATTTCGGACATCAACTGGGAGTGCGTGTTCCCGATCAAGATCGCCGGGATCACGATCGTGCCCGGAGACAACGATCTGCCGGACCCGGCCACCTCGCCCATCTGCTTCTGCCCCGCGCCGCCGCCGATATTCATGCGGCCCGGCATCCCGCTTTCCATGTGGGAGCCGGCCCGGATGATCGAGACCGTGAAGGACCCGTTCTGCTTCCCCAGCCTGGGCGCCAAGATCGGCGGTATCGAGCCGGGACTGTTGGGCGGGTCGAACGGCGGTGCGGGAACAAAAGGGGGCAGAAAGGCGAACACCTTTGCGCAGGCCCATTACTGGATCTTTCCGGTGTGGACGGTGCTCGAGGTGATTACGGACGTGGCGTGCCTGGAGATATCCGGGCTGGACGTCGGGTACCTGACCGAACTCGACCCGCTCTGGAACGACGACAGCCTGGCCGCGATCGTAAACCCCGAGGCGGTCCTCTTCGCGAACCCCGTGGCGCAGCTTTCCTGCACGGCGGACTCGATAAGTGCTGTCGCAGGGAAGCCCGTGAGCCCTCTTTTTTGGTGTATGGGCAGTTGGGGGAGTGCCTACCCGATGTCCGGCCGTACGGGGAACTCGAAGTATGTGGAGGGAAACGCCGCGATTGCTGGGAAGATGCTCTACAAGCTCTGCAGGCAACTCATGATCTGCGATACGGGAGTGAACCTCTGCATGTGCACACCCACACCGATCTGGGTCAAGCACAACTATCTCCTGCAGCTTGCCAAGCCGCGTCGTCAGGCAGGCTGTTCCTGCATCGGCCGGACCGGCATGATCTGGGATCATTCGATGAACTTTCCGGCAGGAGGGGACAACTTCTTGTGGATGGTTTTCCGGAAGAGGGCGTGCTGTGTGCTCTGAGCATAAACGCTTTGCGAGTGAGAAGGTTCTGGCCGTGGCGCTTGGCATGGCCTTCTGTGCGCTCTTCTCGTCCGATGCGCCGGGCGGGCAGGGGGATGAATCCCGGTTGAGGGCGAGGGAGGAAAATGCCTCCGCGGTGGATATGACGGATGTGAAGGTTTTGGAGAACCGTGCCAAGGAGTGCGCGGCTCAAGGGATAGACGCTGAGAATCCACATCGGCAAGAGGCCGAGAAGCAGGCGGAGGCCCTCTTCCGGCACTCGCAGTCGGATTCCTTCCGGGCTGCGGTCAAGGAAGAGGAGCGCCGAGTGCGGGAGATCCTCTCCGGCATGACGGGTCGTGAGGAGGGGGAGGCTTGTGAGGAGGGAGAGGGGAAGGCCCAGAAGAAAGAGACGGCCAAGGACCAACGGCCGCTCCTCAGCGATGACGAGCGGATCTATGTATTCATATCGAGTTCCGTGCCCATGCGCACACTCCGGAACTATGCCCGGGACATCGACCGGGTCGGTGAGAAGAACATCTCGTTCGTGATGCGCGGGTTTGTAGGTGGCATGGGCCTCTTCGGTCCGACGGCCGAGTTTCTGCGTGAGGTCGTGGGGGACGACCCGGGCTGCTGGATACGAGACCCCGGGAACTGCCGGGGGATGAACGTGGAGGTTTCGGTCGACCCGATGCTCTTTCGCGCCTTCGGCGTGGAGGCGGTCCCGGCCATAGCGTATGCGCGGGGAGGCTGGCTTCCCCGGCAGGATCGTGCTCCGCCGTCCGAGGTCGAGACTGCGGATTTCTACATGGTTTACGGAGACGCCTCGCTCACCGAGGCCCTGGAGGTCGTGAACAGGGTCGTCAAGGCAAGGTCGCTCGCCCGCCTTTTGCGGAGGCTAGGGAGTTGAAGAAGACCTGGTCTACTCCGGACACAACGCGGGTGCGGAACTTGGCCCTTGTGCTCGGCGCGGGGGTACTCGGCACGCTCCTGCCCGGGCATGTAGGGATCTCGGAGACGAGAAGCCTCGAGCACACCGTGTTCTTCCTCGATCAGAGGCGCCCGGCGGAGATCGCAAGGGGGGAGTATCTGCAGTTCGCCTTGAAGGGGGACCCGCACGTGGGAGACAGGGTGCTTATCAAGAGCGCAGTTGGGGTGCCTGGGGACGAACTCGAGACCGCGGCGGACGGCCGAGTCCTCGTGAACGGGGTCGTCGTAGCCGTGGCCAAGCCGTATTCGCTCAAAGGCGAAAAACTCGTGTGGTTCCGGTTTGCGGGACGCATCCCGCCCGGGCGGTACTTCGTGTGCGGGGAACACAAGGACAGCTACGACTCCCGGTACTTCGGGTTGGTCGACGGCCGGGACGTGGTATCCGTGGCCTACCCGCTCTTCTGAGAGGGACAGGAAAAGGGGGGACAATGCATGCAACCCCTTACCGGGTCTTTCGCGCGGCCGACACGGGCGGCGAGAGCCCGTCTCCTGCTGTTCGCGCTGGTGATGCTCTGCCGCGTTCTCGTTGGCCAGGCCAGGGGCGAAGGCATCCACAAGGACCTGAAACACGGCTGGTTCTGGTATGAAGACCTGGAAGCTGCAAAGAAGCTCGAGGAGGATGCAAAGTCATACCCGCCGCCGGTGCCGAGGTACAGCCGGGAGGAACTCCTCACCATGCATCCGGACGACCTCAAGGCACACCTGCAGGCCATGCTCAAGCAGGCGGTCTGGAGGCCCACCCTCAGGAACGTACGGGACTACTACGAAGTGCAGGACGTGGTGCGCCGCAAGGCCCTGGCCTTTGCCAGCGTGAGCACGGCGCTCATGCGCGAGAACCCGGCCGAGAGTTGGGACGCGAACGCAGGGCCGCTGGCCGCCCGGGAGCGGTACCGGGAACGCATGGAGGACGTGGAGAGCACGCTCGATGCCGCCCGCACCGACTTTGCGCTCGTCTATTTCTTCGAGCAGGGCTGCGGGTACTGCGTTCGGCAGGAGGAGATCCTGACCGTGCTCGAGGCGAATTACGGCTGGAAGGTTCGGCCCGTGGCGATTCAGGAGAACCCGGCCCTGGCGGAGAGGTTCGGCGTGGAGCGGGTGCCCTACCTCCTGCTCGTTTCCAGGCAGACCGGAAAACACATCCCGGTGGCCTTCGGGCTGGTCGCGCTCGATACCCTCACCCGGAACATGTACCAGGGCATACGTTACCTCGAGGGTAAAGTAACCCCGGAGCAGTTCAACCTGTACGGTCCGGACGAGGGCGGGAGCATGGACCCCCTGGGCGAGCCGCGGTTCCGGGTAGGCGGGGAACCGTGAAAGAAGAACCCTGATGGCAGCGGGTTCAAAGAAACGGAGGGCCTTTGAGATGAGACCGAACTGTCATGCTCGTGCAAATACCATCGAGCAGTGTAAATACACCGCGCGTTCCTTGGGCCGGGGCTGCATTGCGGCCTCGAGCCGGGCCCCAGTGGCTGCTCCTGACTCCCTGCCCTCCGTCGCCCCCGCTGGACTCCGATCGTGGATTCACCAGGATAGCGGACGCACGGATTGCCTGCGCAGGGGGAAGGGAAGTGTGGGTGGTCGCCTGCTGTTCTTCCTTCTTGCGGTCTTGGTGGCATCCCCCATGCCGGCGGCCGCCTTGGACTGGGTGGACGACTGGCTCGCCAACTCGACCCAGGTGGTGAGCGCCCCGGCGAGCTTCAAGGGCGTGAAAAGGACCTATCTCGACGGCGGCGCCATGAAGGTGCGGTTCCGACCCAGGACCGATTACCCGATCACGGTCTCCAAGCCCCGGATATCGGCCTCGTGCGGTGGGATCGACATGTTCATGGGCGGCTTCGGGATGCTCAACGCCGAGTATCTGGTCGAGAAGATGCAGAACATGGTCAAGGCAGCGCCGGCCATAGCGTTTTCCTTGGCCATGCAGGTGCTCTCCGAACAGCTTGATGAACTTACCCGCGGGTTCGAGAGCATCGTGGACGTGCTCAATCAGCTCCAGATGGACGACTGCAACATGACCCGCACGGTAATGGCCGACGTGGTGAACCTGCCGGGCGGCGGGCCCTTCCGGACCCTGGACACGGGCAAGGAAGTGGCGAAGAAGATCGCAGGCGGCGCGGCGGACATGTGGCACGGCGCCATGGAGGATTTCTCGGCCAGCGAGTGGAGGATGTCCGGGCAGGACTTCCTGGACGGGCTCTCCGGCTGTCCGGCCGGGTTCCGGAGCGTGTTTGGGGGAGGCTCGGTGCTGGAGAATCTCCGCAGGCGCTTCAACATCAAGAAAGAGTACACGGACCTCGTCCGCGGGATGATCGGCGACGTGGTGGTGGGAAACGACGAGGCCGGTGTGGTTGCACGATCGATAAGCCCCTGTGCCGGCAACCTGGGCGGCAATTTCCTTGAGAGTGCCGTTGACGGCACGGTCCAGATCATGGAGTGGGACGAGACCGAAAACCGAGAGGGTGCATGCACCGGCCCGGTGGGAGAGAATTCCAACCTGGGCGAATGGGTGAATACACTTCTCGAAAGTATCTGGCAGAAGAAGCTCTCCGCACGGACAGAGGGTTCGGCCGCGGACTACACGACCGAGGAGCTCGACCTTCTCTACCATTCGTGGATCGATCTCGACGGCCTCATGGAACTCGAGATGGACGGGCAGGCCGGGTTCGGGGATGCCATGGGAGATTACCGGGTCGCGATCGCCAAGGATTACGCCTACCAGGTTTACAGCGACGTGCTGGTCAAGGCCCGCGAGGTCGTGAACGCGGGCCTGAAGACCTGGGACGACGAGGGCTACCCCTTGAGGGCTGCAGGCCATCTGACCTGCAACGTGAAGCCCATCGAAAACGTAAAGACGGGCCTGAAGGCCATGCAGGCGAACATTCAGGAGGTGGAGACCGGCAAGCTGAGGCAGGAACTCCTGGCCGCGATGGAGGAGGTAAACATCCAGGTGGACGTGAACAAGAAGATCACCGAAGTGCGCCGGGAGAGGAGAAGGCAGGCAGTGAGAACCATGCACGACTTCTCGCAGCGGGGCCTGGGCAGATGACAGGCGCGGCCGGCTTCACAGGCCGTTCTTACCGGCCGGGCGTACTTGCCGTGATTGCGGCTGTTCTTCCCGGGGCGCTCCTCCTTCGGCCGTACACAGCCTCGGCGGTCGAGATGGAGATCGTGACCTACAACGGCTTCTCCGCGCTCTCGACCGCCTTCGAGAAGATCCAGATCATCTTCGCCGATGGCCGGTACCTGGGCTTGATCGGTGTGATGGCCGTCTGCGGAGTCGTGCTGGCCGGGATGGCGGCCGGGGTGAAGGCGTTCCGGGACGGTCAGCTTTCCCTTTTGGGGACCATGATCCCGCTCTTTGCTGGGGTCGTGGTCACCGTGGCGTTCATCCTGCCCCGCGAGGAGAACGCGGTCATCGTGTACGATCGCGTTCTCAACCGCCAGGCGCGGTTCGATCACCTGCCCATAGCGCTCGTGCTCGTGGCCGGGCTCCTGAACCGGATCGAGACGGGCCTGGTGGAGATCATTGAGGACAGCGGGGTCGAACCGGACCCATACGGCGAAGGCGCCGGCGGAATCCGGTTCAATCTCCTGAGAAGGCTCACCGAGGCCCGGCAGCCGCTCCCGGACAAGAGCACGGAACGGACGCTCAAGGAATACGCCAAGGACTGTGTGTATGATTTGCTCAACAGCTACGGAGCGCTCGTAACCTGGGACGACCTCCTCTATTCCGAGGACCTGGTGGACGTCTTCGAGCAGGGGGCCGTGAATTTCAAGATGACGACCGTCTACACCGACGAGGCGAGTTCCCAGGAGTCCTGCCAGGGCGCCTGGGCTGTGGTCAGGCCGTACGTGACGAACCTCACCAACTTTCAGGGGAGCCTGGAGCGGATCTGCACCGGGGACGGATTCGAGTGGGCGAGCGCCGAGGAGCGGCAGGTCTGCCTGGAAAACCTGCTGGAAACGGTCGCGTACTACGGGGGAGCGGACTACGGGGAGGCCGCCTTTCTGGGGCAGCAGACCGCCATGGCGCGGATTCTCTACGAGGGCCTGCGGGACGTCGAGGACGTGGACCAAGTGTTTCAGGCACGTGTCTCGCAGCAGGCCATGACCGGCGGCATAGGCGCGTTCAGCACCGCGAACGACTGGTTTCCCATCATCCGGGCCGTGATGTGTGCCGTGGTGATCTCCATGGTGCCCTTTGTGTTCCTGTTTGTGGCCACCCCCCTCTTCGGCAGGGCCTTGGCCGTCTTCTTCGGTCTCTTCTCGTTCGTCACGGTCTGGGGCGTGGTCGAGGTGCTCATGCACTCGCTCGCCGCGGACTACGTGTTCAACATGCTTTCCTCTTTTCGGCAGGACGGCTTCGGGTTCGCCTCGATCATGAGCTATCCGGACGCGTGCACCAAGGCCCTGGGCGTGTTCGGCCTGGTGCGCAGTTCCGGGATGGTCCTGGCGACGCTCGTCACCGGGATCTTCGTCAAGGTGGGCACGTACGAGCTCACCCAGATAAGCGGGTCCATCGGTGGCGCGATCCGTGAACGGGCCGAGCGGTCCGCGGCCGAGACCTTGACACCCCTGGGCCGCGCCGAGTTGGCGAGGGGGCTTGTGGCTTCGGCCGGGGAGATGAGCCTGCTCGAGCAGGCCACCTGGAAGGAACGTGCCCGGGCGGCCGTGACCGAGAGCGTGTTCGGTTACGGCAGCTTACTGGGACGTACGGAGACTGAGAGAAAGGCAGCCCGGGATCTGGGCCTGGGTGGGGACGTTCGCAGACTGGGAGCCTTCTCCGGGCAGAACGTGGCGGCAGGGGACATGGGCCAACTGGGTGCGGTCCGGGATCACTTTGCCGGAATCCCCTCCGTAGGGGAGTCGACGAGGCTCTACGAGAGCCTGGGGACATATGATCTGGGCAGACGCGTGGGCGACGTTCAGGCCCTGGAAAGCACCGTCACCGCAATCAGGAACGATCCGGCCATGAGAAGGCTCTTTGGGGACAACGTGACCGGCTACGACGTCCAGCGCATGACCGCGGTTGCAGACACGCTGCGCAGGGCCGGGGCCTTGGCCGGCCAGTCCGAACTCCTTCACATGACCGCCTCTGACTGGGGGGACGAGAAGAAGGTGGCGCAAGCCCTCGACCTGAACGCAGCCGGGGCCTCCGGCGAGCTCGCCTGGTGGATGGCGAACGGCAGATCCCTGATGGAGCTGGGGGGGAGGCTCGGCGTGGACCCGGTCTCGTTTGCCACTTCCTTGAGAATGCTTGCCACGGGACAGGAGTATTTCGCCCAGCTGCGCCAGGAGGCAACCCAGAGCATCCTGGAGTCCGGGACCCTCTCCTCCGCGGTTCAGGAGAAGATTGCGACCGCCCAAGACCTTCCCTGGGGCAAGGCCCTTGCGGCGAGCGGATTCACGATACAGGGGAACTTGAACCCGGAGCAGGCGCGAACCGTGGAGAAGTTTCTTGCCGGCTCCGGGCTTGGGTGGGTGAACCCGGAGTGGCTCGAAGGGGGTGTGTCCATGCACCTGTCGCCAAACCCGGACGGGAGCTTACGCGTGGTCTCGGTCAGGACCGACCAGGGCTTCAGGGGAGAGGAGGGGAGCCATTTCGTGAAGCACGAAGCCCTGACTGCCGCCGAGGCTTCGGCGATGACCGGGAAACCCCTACCTGCCGGTGACTACCAGAGGATCTATACGCAAGGCGGCCGCCTCGTTGCCCTCTCCGGCCAAAGTGGCACGCACGTGGTCACCAGAGGCCTCATCGAGGAACAACGGACCTTGAGCGCCGCCGAGGCGTCGGCGCTTATGGCCAGGGATCACCCCGGATACAGGGGACAGATCTTCATGCCCGGAGGAAGCTATCGGATCGTACGGGACCCGGGCACCAACGAGATTGTGAGCGCATCGGGAGAGGCCGGGGCCTTTTTCGTGGGTAAGGGTGGCATCGACCTGTTCAGGTACACGAAGGATGGGGCGGTTCACGAGCAGATCGACCCCGTCACCGGGGAGATCGTAAATCGGAGCCAGGCCTCCAATGTTCTCGGTATGGACACCGGAGCAATTCGGCAGGCGATTCTCGAGCGAAGGGTCTCGGATTATCTCAAGGAAATGGTCGATCGGGCCAAGGTGGCCGGCACCCCCGAGGATTTCCTCCGCATCCGCCGGGCCCAGGATGAGCTTGCCGGAGGCATCAGCGCCGTGCTGGGGGTGTTCGAGAGGGTGTCTGATACGAAGGATGCCGGGGGTGGAGGATCTCTCAGTATGAATCTTCCCGGCTGGCGTCTGGGTCTTCAAGGGACACGTCGGGCTGACGGAAACGGGGTCACTGCTTTGTCGGAGCAAGGGTTGGGATCGGGCGCAACCAGGGATCGACCTCTGGGCTTCAGCCTGTCTGCCGCCGGCGGACTTCACAGGCACTACCAACAGGACTGGATAGCACAGGATGTTGCCGCGAAGGTCGGTGATCACGTCCAGTGGCTGATCACGGGAGGCAAGGAGGGCGTCGATGCAGAGGCCTTCAACAGAGGTATGTACGATCTCTACAGGGAATATGGCACCGACTACAGAGGGGACGCACTCCTGGATGTGCTCGAGGACACCACAAAGATAGAGGAACTCCTGGTCGGAAACGGAAGGAAAAAGGTGAGCGGGAGTGCGAGCGAACTGGCGAGGTTGCTCGGCGGAAGCAAGTCGGGGAGGGTGGACTCTGCTGGGCGGTGAAGAAAGATCTTGCTCGATTTCTCGGTTATGCTTATTATCCCTGTAGATTCATTCCGGGGTGTAGAAACAAAAACGGATCAGGGGGGTGTGGCGATGGGCGGGGAACGGGGGAAAAGAACCTTGGAGCCAACGCAGGTGCTTCGGGAAGGCGTCGGCCGATTCGGGGTGGACGATTACTACCGCGAGTATTATGACCTCTACGGCATGGACTGGGAGGTGATCAAGAATACGAGAAGGCGTGATTTCCGGATTGGGATTTTGAAGGACAGGATCGCGGCTTTGGTTTTTCTTGCCTTTGGGGTCACGCTCGGCCTGTGCGCATGGTCTCCGCAGGATTTCTCCGTTAAAGAATTTGGTCCGTTCGAGTGGATTGTTGGCTTGGGGGGACTGTGTCTCGGGATTGGTGGCTGTGTCCATACTTGGAGTACCGCACGCTGGCGCAAGGCTGTGATCCGGCGATACGAGAGTGCGTCCTCTTCGTTGGCTGCGCCGGAGTTGAGCCCTGAAAGGGAAGGAGTCTCGAAGCAGAGCTATTTCTGATAGGCTGGCTCTAGCTCTTTCTACGACCCGCGCAGATATCCGAGTCTCTGCAAAACGATCTGACTTTTCCGTTGCTCTGACCTTCCAGAAGATACCTGGAGTCCGTGCCGGAGGAACCGGCTGCCGGGACGCAGGATGGGCAGGGGAACTCCGGGATCCTCCATGCCGCCGCTGCGGCCGGGCCCAGGAATTCACCGGGGCCCGGGGCAGCCCGGCGGCAGTGGTCAGGGGCGTCTGAGGTGGTAGGGGGCGGAGGAGGAGCCGCCGCCCGGCACGACGATCACAGGAAACCGGTCATCCCAATCGGCAGGGCATTTCCTGTTCGCAGCGAGGGCGGCGCAGGCCCCTGGGCTCCCGGGCGGGCATCTTCGCCGAGGGCACGTACCGGACCAACTTCCTAAAACCCCCCCGGTTCGCAGAGGGAATGATCCCCGGCCTGGACAGGGGCTTCCTCGACGATCACTACGGGTACGATGGGCCGGGCGGGCTCGTGCAGTTCTCCCTGCTCCTTCCGATGCGCATGCGCATGGTCGCCAGGGGCCTGATCGAGGAGCGACGGTACGTCAGCAGGGAAGCGCTCGACCTCGAAGGTGCCCCGAAAGGACCCGGTAGGGCAAGAGCGGCGGGACGAGCGTTATGAGATCGAGGTACGGGGCGAGTTCTCCAGCAGTTTCGAATGGGCCTTGCCGACCGGGGTGTCCGCGGACGTGGGTTCTGTGCACCTCTGGAACCGCTCGAACGACGACTGGTACGACACCGAGGAAGACCGCATCTTCGCCTCGGTTTCCCTCTCCTGGTAGCCCGCCCCGATTCCCTGCACCCCCTTGCAGCACCAACCTCAAGCGTATTCGAGGGGACTTCCTCACTCCAAATCGAGACCGACCTTGTGCAGGCCTTCCTCCAAAAGGTCGAAGATCTTTTCGAACTTGATGTAGTATCCGATCAGTTTCCGGCCTCGCCTCGGAAAATCAGGCTTGAGCTTCAGCAGCTCGGCCACAGCTCTTTGCCCCTCTTCGTGCCTGCCCAGATGGCCGAGCGTGGTTGCAACGGCGAGGGGTTCCCAAAAGTATCCTGAAAGGAATCTCAGGGATTCCGCATAGGCTTCTTGATAGGCTTCCTGCCTGAACCAGTTAAGCCATAGGGCGAAATGAACGAAAACGTGATAATAGGGGTTGAGATTCATCGCCCTTTCGATTAGAGCCGTCCCTCGTTCCCAATCTCCCAGATGGGTCAGCAGGTAACCTATTGTGTCCATAGTGAACAGACAGTTGGGATTGAGCGCATGGGCCCGTTCGGCCTCGGTCTTTGCCGCCTGAAGATCGTTTGCGATCATCAGCAGGAAGGCATGTATGGTCCTGGCCCGCTGATCGGCGGGGTCTAGCAGGACGCCCTTGTGGGCAAAGGCAAGGGCCTTGTCCAAGGGAGTATCCAGATCAACGTACTCAAAAGCGACATTTTGTCCATACATTCGACCGAGCAGGGACCAGACCTGGCCGCATTGGGGCTCGTTTGCCGCGGCAGCCTCTAATGCCTCCAGCGCCCGATGATACGTCTCGACAGTAACGTGCCTGTCGAATTCGTAGTATCTCAAAATGGCCTCGTAGGTTGTCAGTTCGAACGGCGGCTTGGCCCTGGATGCGACAGTGAGCGTTTTGCTGATAACCCCGTGCTCGCTGGCCAGTCTTCCGGCAACCATGCGCGCGACGTCTTCCTGGAAGATTATCAGCCGAGAAGCTTCAAGACTCGATGGCATTGTCTCGGCCCAGACATGCATTCCTGTTGATTGATCCACCAACTGGAGGGCCACTTTGATTCCTGCCGCATCTCGCAGGACGGTGCCTTGAATCGAAAAGCGGCATTCAGCATCCCGGGTCTTTCTCCCCACTACCCTGGGATCGGGCGTAAGCACCCGGATGTCCTGGTAGCGACTCAGCTCTACGGCAAGCTCTGTGGTCAAACCTGCCGCCAGGTATTCCTGATCCCGATCGCCCGTGAGGTTCCGAAAGAGGTTGACCTCTACGGTGGGCCAGTCTTCCGAGCCGGTGATCTTTGTTGGCACCCTGCCGGAGGCGTCTGAATGCGGCTCCTCCGCTTTCCGCAGATAAAAGGTCGGCAAGAACGTCCCCTTAGGGATATCGATTCGGACCGGATTGTTCCTTCCCTCCAGGAGGTAATACCTTTCCAGCGCGTGCCGGAGATGGTGTGCCTGCACGCTCACGATCGGGTCGAGCTTGGAGTCGAAATCGGGTTTTCTTCCGAAGACTTGCGTCGCCACCGTATAGGCTTTTATCTCATTCTTTCGTCCTTCAAGGGCCTCGAGAACCACAAATCGAAGAAAATCTCTTTGTCGGGGGGTTCCACGAAACTCAGGATGAGAAAGAACCCTGTGTAATTCCTCTCGTATCGACTCGGGCGGAATGTAAGGGTCCGGCATGGTGGCTTCAGCCTTTGTGCTCGTGTCTCTGGGGAAGAGAGAGGATACTTCCGTCCGGGAACCAGGCATGGGTATCCATCCTGTATATTTTAATACCTTAATTAGACTTAAATAGCACACATAGGGCGCAAAATGAAGTAAAAAGACAAGGTACTGGTTCTTGCCGGCGTCGCTGCCATGGAAGGTTACTGGAACGGAACTTGTTGAAAAAACTGAGAGAAGGGCATTGGGGTGCAGGCTCTGAGACGCGTTCATCCCCCTCCTGTCAGGACCTTGCACCCCTGCCCCGATTTGGGCCTAAGGAGGTCTGTACAATGTCATTTGTTGCTCCCGGGAACCACCGCTGGCCGAGGCGACGGGCGAACCTCGGCCCGCTCGTGGGGGAGGCTTGGCTCAGGCCGACACCTGGCATCGTCGTGAACAGGCGGACGGGGAGATGCTTTAACCTGAATCCTGCGTGACTTTATCAGTATGAAAATCATGAGGCCCTTATCTGTACCCCATTTTAATGCTAAACATGCTGAAAAATCGGATTACAATTTAACCATACCGCCGGTGAGGTTAAATTGTAAGCCGCTTCTTCACACATTCTCTCTATCGCATCGGCTATTTTCAGGCCTTTGCTTTGTTGAACAAGCATCAAAGTCACGCAGGATTCAGGTTAACGAAACCATGCTCAAACCGGGGAAATTGGCGTTTAGGGGGGTGTTCGGGGTCGTATGGACAGACTGATCAAAGATGGATCCGCGGTGGTGGTTCTCGTGACACTGTTGTGCCATACCGGGTGCAATCCAGAAGCCGCTGTGAGGAAGACGCTCGCGGAGGGCAACACGCATGTGCTCGCCGCCGACTTGTTTTCTGTAACTTTTCCTACGGAAGAGACGGGATGGGCCTGCGGCCGGTGGGGAACGATCCTGCACACGAAGGATGGCGGCCGAACGTGGGCCCCTCAGAGGTCCTCAACCGACTACACACTGGCATCGATCTTCTTCACGGACTCCCAAAACGGCTGGGCGGTCGGGGACGGCGGAACGATCCTGCGAACAGTCGACGGGGGTGCATCCTGGGTAGAACAGGAGTGCCCCGTCAGTCAATTCCTCAACGAGGTCGTCTTCGTGAATCCTCAAAGGGGTTGGACTGTGGGTGAGCGCACCACGATCCTGCACACCGAGGACGGGGGGGATCACTGGGAGATCCAGTTCAGCGATGAGGACTTCATTTTGAAGAGCATCTCGTTCTTCGATCCCCAAACGGGCTGGGCCGCGGGGGAGTATGGCTATATCTTCCACACTAAAGACGGCGGGTGGTCCTGGAGCAAGCAGGCGGGAGAGTTCGCGTTCACGGAGAGCATGGCTGACGTCGTAGGAGGGAATTACCTTTTTGACGTATTTGCCAAGGACCCGACCACGGCATGGGTGGTGGGGATCGATGGGTATGTTGCGAAAACAACGGACGCGGGAGAAAACTGGGAAGATGTTCAGGGCGACTTCCCCTCCACCCAGCTCTTCACCGTTGCATCGAATTCGGCCGGAACGATGGTCATCGGAGGCGCCGGCACCCTGATGGTGAGCCGGGACCGGGGCAGGACATTCTTTGTTCCTGAAATCAGGCCCGGGATCACCTACGGGTGGATCTACGGGGCATGCCGAAGGGGAAAAGCCGGTTTTGCCGCGGCAGGCAAGGAGGGGGCGATCTATCTGAGCGATGCCGATGGAGCCTCCTGGCTAAAGGCACACTGAGACGCTCATGTTCGGAACGGGCAGCAGGGAAGGGAAAGAATTGATTCAGGACAGCGCCACGAAGATGGACAGGTTCGCCCTGTTTGTCGTACGACACCGGTTCGCGTTTATGGTGGGCTTGTTGGTTTTCACGGTCGCTTTTTCCGCGGGGGCGATCAAGATGCGGACGGACGTCATCCTTTCGGACATGTTTCCCCGTGACCACCCGTATCTCAAGCTGGTGAACAGGTTCGGCAAGGTCTTCGGCACCGGCGGCTCCGGAGTCGTCATTGCGATCAAGGCGAAACAAGGGGACATCTTCAACGGGCATATTCTGGGAAAGGTGAAGAAGATCACAGAGGAAATCGAATTGTGGGATGAGGTGTACCGGCAGCTGACCGTGTCCATCGCGTCCTATTCGACCAAGGTCGTGAAGACCAAGGCGCAGGGCGAGATCTCCATGTCCCCCCTCATGTATCCGGACATCCCAGAGAGTGAAGAAGGCATGGAGCTCTTGAAGAAGAACATCTTCTCCAACCCCATACACGCCGGAATGCTGGTTTCCCACGATGGCACGGCAGCGCTCGTCTTGACGGAGTTCAAAGAGGAGATTTCCTACGAAAGGGCCTTCGAGCTTCTGCGTTCCGTGGTGAACCGCTTCTCTGATGAGGAGGCCTCGATTCACATCGTGGGATTCCCCATGCTCATGGGCTGGATCCAGAGCTACAAGCTGCAGATCTTTCTGGTGGGGGGGGTCAGCACGATTGTCATGCTCATCGTCCTCTTCCTGGTCTTCCGAAACGTCGTGGGCATGATCGCCCCGGTGTTGTCGTGTCTGATCGAGACGGCCCTCGGGCTCGGCTTCATCGGATGGACCGGGCTCAATTTCAGCCCCCTTCTCTACGTTCTTGCCTTCCTCGTCGGGGCACGCATGGTCAGCAACGCCGTCCAGGTCACCCACAGGTACATCGAGGAGTTCCGTTCGGCGAACGGAGACAAGGAAGTGGCGACCTACAATACGATTCGGGCCATGCAAATGCCGAACGCTGCGGCCGTGGCCACCGACGTCATCGGCTTCATGGTTCTCGGCCTCGCCAACATTCCGCTGATGCGTGACGTGGCGATCATGATGAGTTTCTGGATGCTGACGATCCTGCTCGAGGGCACGATCACCCCCGTGATCAGGAGCTTCCTGCCAGTCGGGCACTTCGAAAAAGCCTCGGACAGAGCAAAGGCTGAAGGGGGAGCCGGCGGGAATGGGCTGATCCCTCGAACCAACGTTGCGATCGCCACCTTCAGTATAGGGAGGGGGAGATGCGCAGTCGGCATCGGGATCCTTCTTGTATTCGTTTGCGCCTGCTATCTCGCTACCGGTTTCAAGGTCGGGGACCCCACGCCGGGCTCCCCCGTGCTTTGGCCGGACCATGCGTACAACGTGGATCAGGGGCTTGTCAATGAGGAGTTCAACGCTTCCTCCGAGACCTTTGTGCTTTACTTTGAAGGGGCCCCGCGTTCCGTATATGACCCTGAAGTCCTCTACACCTTCGAGAAGTTCGACCGGCACATGAGAGAAACACTACCGGACATCTACAAGTCGTCGATGTCCCTCATTGATCTATTGAAAATGACCAACCTGACTTTCCACGACGGAGACCAGATCCATTTCCAGCTTCCGCGGGAGCCGCGCCTTTTGGAAGGCATTATCGGACTGGTCAGAAACAAGGCGGGTACCCCCGCCCTGGCCCGCTACATCGACGGGGGCCTCGAACGGGCGCAGATCATTCTGTTCTTTTCCGACCACGTTTCGGAAAACATGTTGCGGATCAGGCACGCCGCCTACGGCTTCTTCGAGCAAAGAGGGGGGTGGAAGACGGCGGAGGGCGAATTCAGGCTCGCCGGCGGCAGAATCGGGATGGAAATCGCCTTGAACGAAGAGACCAAACGGGCCCATCAGAAAATCGATGCATCGGTGCTGGTAACGATCTTTGTCATGTGTTCTCTGGCGTTCCGGTCCTTTGTAGCGGGAGCCATGCTGACCATACCCCTGCTCTTGTCGAACATGATCGCCTTTGCCTACATGGCAATGGCTGACATCGGGCTCTCGGTGAGCACGCTGCCTTGCTCGGCGATAGGGGTCGCAGTCGGCGTAGATTTCGGCATCTATCTCTATAGCCGCTGCATCGAGGAGTATCCCCGTCGTAGGGGGATCAGGGACACGGTGCTGACCGCAGTGCGTACGAGTGGGACCGGGGTCGTGTTCACAGCGATGACCGTCATTCTCCCCCTGTTCACTTGGTACTTCATATCGGGCTTGAAATTTCAGGCCCAAATGGGACTCTTCCTGGCGATCCTGATTCTGATCAATCTCATCAGTGCGCTCACACTGCATCCGCTGATGCTAACTGTGATCAACCCCAGATTCGTTAGAAGAAAGGCCGGCGCGGCTCTTTCGTAAGGAAGTCCGTGACGGGGACTGTGCTGTCAAGACAGGATTGCGTTAAGCGTATGAGTCTGGAACCCGAAGAGAGAAAGGGGGGAGCTATGGTGAGAGCGACGCTGACTCAAGGCAAAGGGGCGCGCGGCTGGTGTGGGATCCTTGCCCTGGCCCTTCTACTGATCTGTGTAGAGGGACGAGCATGGGCGGTCATGGTCACGGCCGGCGGGAGGACCTTGTCGATCGGGGGATACCTGAACCAAGGGGTCGGGATCGGCATTTACGGCGACGAGTACGACACGAGGAAAGGGTTTCAGATAGCCGTAGCACAGCTGCTCCTGGAGGTACAGTACCCGATCGTGAGAAACCTGAGGTTCTTCGGCTCCGCACAGTTCAACTCGGATTGGGCGTACCCGATTCTGAGCGATGATGACGACTGGGACGCCAAGGGGTTCCGCGAGTCCCGGGACAGGCTCTACGTCTTTGACGAAGCAAAGGATGTGCTCAAGGAGCTTCACCTGTCATTCGATATGGGGCCTTTCTTCTTTCGGGTGGGAAAGCAGATCGTGATATGGGGCGAAACGGACGGCTTCCGGCTCATGGACCAGATCAACCCGCTGGACCAGCGCCGCGGCCTCACGGACGTGGAGTTCGAGACGACCATACTGCCGATATGGCTCTTGCGGTCTGAATATTATCCCTTCCCGAACGTGGGGCTGGAGTTCGTTTTCAATCCCAATGTCGAGTTCCGGGGGAACGAGGCTCCGCAACTGGGGAACGACAAAGGCGGCATATGGGCCCCCTACGTCACGGTTCCCTTAGGCGGCCCGTACCCGAACGACTTCGCGTACCTTGGTTCCTTGATCGGCGGCCCTGAGGAGCCTGATGAATGGGACTCTGACGGCCTCGAGTATGCCGCTCGCGTGAAGGCCGATGTGCTGGGTGCGATCATGACCCTCAACTACTTCTACGGCATCGACAACGACCCCGTTCTGCAGCCCGGGGCGCCGGACGTCGAGATAAACCGCTTCGATGGGAGGCCTGTCCTGCACCTGCGCGTGGCGGAAGGTTTCTATCCGCGGTTCAAGTTCGTTGGGACTACGTTCAGCAGGGATATCACACCCCTTTACGTGAGCGCCCTCGGAGGGGTGGCACCCACCATGCGAGCCGAGCTGCTCTACGCATTCAACACCACCTTCGAAAACCCCATGGGATACTTCGAAGACCATGAAGAGCTGAGGTGGGCGGTCGCCATGGATTGGAAGACCAGAATACGGGCCCTCAACCCGGTCTCCTATTTCTCCATGACGGCCCAGTTCTACCACCGACATGTCTTTGAGTATCCCGAATACGGACTCACTGTCGGCGCCGCTCCGGTCGAGGACGACAACTACATCGCGACCTTGCTGTTCTATACTTCCTATATGAACGAGAAGCTCACTCCAGTATTCTTCTGGATGCGGGACATCACGAACATAGCCGACCTGTTCAAGGTACAGCTCACGTATGCTCCCACGCATCAGTGGGATTTCACTCTCGGTGTGGTGGCACTGGACGGAAGCCTCGACGGCCGCGGATTCAATGTCTTCCGTCACAAGGACCAGGTATACTTCACGATCGGCTACAAATTCTAACAGTAAAGAAACAGGGAGGTTTGCGATGAGAACGATCATGACCCCGACAATGACAGCTGTGGCGCTCTCGCTCGCCTTGGTCCTTAATGGGATGTGTTGGGCGGGCGATTGGGAGCCTGTTCCGGAATCGTACCGCCCTCCGCACCCAAGCACTTACCTGCCCAAGGACAGACTGATTTTCCTCAAATACAGGGACGTGGCCGGGGATCCTAGACCCCTAGTTGGGACCCCGATTGACCCAAGGGTTTTCGTGCCCAAAGAACTCATGGAGAAGCTCACCTATGACATCGAAGAGATGAAGAGGGTATGGGCGGAGGTAGTCGGATTCAGGGCGCCGGATGTCGTAGGTAAAATCGCCCCGCACATCAAGCCGGGGCATTACACCTACGATGACGTGATGAGGGACCCGGGCTTCAAGGAGCTGATGTGGCCCGGCCTGATGGACAGAATCAAGCCGGGGGGGCCGCCCCTTGCGGGCAATTTCCCCGAATTCACCATTGTGCCGACACGGCAGCTCTACTGGGCCCTGCCGGTGGGCTTGGCGACGAAGAAGTATGCGGGCCAGACGCAGCTCGACGAGCAGGGGTACTGGAAATACGAGACCTACACGGCCGGCTACCCATTCCCGAAGCCCACGGGAAAATTCAAGGCCCAGCAGTACCTGTACAACGTGAGAAGGAACTATCAGTATTGGGAGCAGAACGTAGGGCTTTACGTACGCGCATACGGCGTGGATCGCCGGTTTACCACTGATTTCGATGCGATCTACGACTGGAGCACTCTTCGGCTTTCAGGTCGAGTCATGATGCCCCCCTATGGCTGGTTCGACAAGATCGCGGAGCGGGACAAGAGCGCCTTTGTGACATTCCGCTACTTCCATGCCCCGAGAGACACCCAGGGGCTTGGGGTCATGCAGCACTTCTACCTGCCGGATGAAAGATTCGACGACCAACTGCTTTACGCGCCGACCCTCCGGCGGGTTCGGAAACTGAGCACCACGGACACACAGGACCCGATTGCAGGGATGGATGCGCTCTACGACGATAGCGACACCTACTACCAGAAGATGAATCCCGATAGGTATCCCTATGAATACTCGTGCGAAGAAATGCGGGAGTATCTGGTGCCCGTTTCAATCGACGGGACAGGATACTATGCCGGCCTGGACGAAGGGTATGCGCTGAAGAACGTGACCCTGGAGAGACGGCCGATTGCGAAATTGATCCTGAAACAGCTGGATCGAAATTACGTTTACAGCAAGAAAGAAATCTTCGTCGACGCAGAGGTCTTCGTCGCATGGTGTAACCAGCGCTACGATTGGAAGGACCGCATCTACAGATCCAATTACTCGCACCTATACTTCTTCCCGGAATCGGGGATGTTCGACTACTTCGCTGTGGGAGGATACCTGTGGAGGGATCACATCGACCTCCATTCGAGTGTTGTCAGCTCTGCTCTGGTTGCCCCTTGCTATTGGAACCGGGAAGACGTGAGCCTGCAGCAGTTGATGACCAAGGGGAAGTAGAGTTGTGACATGGTTTCGTATGGGGAGCGGAAGCGGAGATACGGGAACTTCAACCGGCTGCGGGTAGAATCATGATAGAGCTTACGGGGCTCTCGAAGCGATTCGGAGATATCGTGGCGGTGGACGATCTGTCCCTCACGGTGAAAGCGGGGGAGATCGTGGGGCTGTTGGGGCCGAACGGAGCCGGCAAATCCACGACGATGCGGATGATTGCGGGGTGTTTGCCGCCGAGTTGCGGCTCCGTGCGAGTCGGCGGGTACGATGTCGTGCGGGAGCCCCTCTCTGCAAAGAGTAGGCTCGGATACCTCCCCGAAGGGGCGGCAATGTACGGGGAAATGACGGTCACCGGATTCCTTCGGTTCGTAGCGGAGGTGCGCGGCTTCTCGGGGAGGGCCAAGGCCAAGAGGGTGGATGAGATCATCGAGCGGTGTCACCTCTCGGATGTTCGTCATCAGAGCATCGCAACCCTTTCGAAGGGCTACAACCAGCGCACGTGCCTTGCCCAGTGCATCATCCATGATCCCGGCTACCTGATCATGGATGAGCCCACAGGGGGAATGGATCCGAACGAGGCCACGGATGTGCGGAACACAATTCGTGAGTTGGGCTCAGGGAAGGGGATTCTTGTGACTACGCACATTCTCGAGGAAGCGGACGCCATCTGTACTCGGATCGTCGTCATGATGAAGGGCCGGTTCGTGTTCGATGGAACCACAGGAAGCCTAAGGGCCCTCAGGCCGGTGCACGGTGCCGCTCGGGCGACGGTCAGGAGTGATGACCTTCAACGACTTCTGTTGGACATGCGGGACGTCCCGAGGGTAACGGGCGTAGTGGTGGTGGACAAATGGGGGGACGAGATCACTTTTCGTGCCCACGTCGAGGAACCCCACGTAGGGATAGAGATCGGGGTCTTGGAGCGGCTCCTGGAACGCGGCTATTCGATTCAATCGTTCCGCCTCGAGGAGGCGGACCTCTACGAGGCGTTCCGGGAGGCTACGCAAGCAAGAACGGGTGGCGCTGCGCGCTTTGATGGATAGCAGAAGAATGCAAAGGCACCTCGTAAACGCAAGAGCTTTTCTTGTCAAGGAGCTGACCGGCTGCTTCTACACTCCTCTGGCCTATGTGGTTATCGTCGCTTTCCTGATCCTGTCGTGGTTTGTCACCTTCTACGTGAGCCGGTTCTACGAAGCCCAGCAGGCCGACCTGAACCTCTTCTTTCGCTGGCTTCCCTGGCTGTACTTGCTTCTGATACCTGCCTTGAGCATGCGGCTTTGGGCAGAGGAACGCAGAACCTGCACCCTTGAGCTCATCTACTCGATGCCCGTAACACTGACCGAGGTAGTCGTTGGCAAGTTTCTCGCCGCTTGGCTGATCATCGGCCTGGCCCTCTTGCTGACGCTGCCGCTTGTTTTGACGGCCATGTACCTGGGCGACCCCGACCCAGGCATCACGGTTTACGGGTACCTCGGCGGTCTGCTGATGGCCGGCGCTTACTTGGGGGTCGGTTCCGTCGCCTCAGCCTGCACAAGGTCGCAGGTGATCAGTTTTGTGGTGTCCCTGGTTGCGTCCCTGTTCCTGGTCCTGGCCGGATGGGACCCGGTGAGGCAGATCTTTGCAGGATGGCTGCCCGTCTGGCTGGTAGACCGGATTTCTGCCCTCGGTTTTGTGACCCGCTTTGGTTCCATGACGCGAGGGGTTCTCGACCTCAAAGACATCCTTTACTTCTCTCTCTTCATTTTCGCGAGCCTCTGCCTCAATCGTGTCGTTCTCGATACATCGCTCCCGCAGAAGGCCTTCGTCCTGAAGCCGCGCAGGACGGGAAGAATCTCGTGGAGCGTCCCAAGCCGGGCATCAGCCTTCGCGATCCTCGTGCTTGCCCTGTTAGTGGCAAGTTCGGTCCTCTCGCGGGTCAATCTTCGGTGGGATCTCACAGAGGAGCGAATCTACTCTCTTTCACAGGGAACGAAAAGAATCCTGAGAGATATGCAGGGGCCGGTAACGATCCGATTCTTTTTCAGCAAGAGCAGCCCTCACGTGCCCGCTGAGCTCAAACTGTTCGCCGATCGAACGACAGACTATCTCAAAGAGTTCGAATACGCCGGCGGCGAAGTGAATGTAGAGACATGCGACCCTTACGCAGCAGAAGAGGCGCAGAAGTGGGCGCGAAAGCACGGGCTTGCCTACATGGAGGATGGAGAAGGGGGAAAGATATACTCCGGACTCGTGTTGTTCAGCCGGGGGCAGGAGGAGCGGATCGGCTGGGTGGATACTTCCTCGGAGCAGACCCTCGAGTATGAAGTGTCCAGCAGAATACAGAGGCTGAAGGGCCTCCAGAGAAAGGTCATAGGGATTATCAGCAACCTCCCCGTGTTCGGAAGCGAATCCTGGAGTCATGACGGGTTGTTCGGGGAGGGGCAGCGGGGCACACCGGCATGGCATTTTGTCAGAGAGTTGTCGAAGCAATACGAGGTGGGCCACGTTCCCCTCTCTGCGGACCGGATTGACCCGAAGATCGACCTCCTCATTCTGTTCCATCCAAAAGATCTCCATCCCGACCTGAGGTACGCTGTCGATGAGTATACCCAGAGGGGGGGGAATTCGATTCTCTTCGTCGACCCTTCATGCACTTTGGATCAAGACCCGGATCTGGAAGGGCGCCTGATGCCGGCAGCGGAGCCCACTTCGGCCCTCTTCTCGGCCTGGGGCATCTCCATGAAGCCCGGAGCGGTCGTCCTGGACAGGGAGTATGCGAGCCGCAGCGGCCTCGACGACCTGGCCGGAGGTTTGGACCCCTCCTTCTTTCTGGCCCGGGATTCGGCCCTGAACAGGAGCAGTCCGATCACCGCAAATATCCGCTCCGTGTTACTCCCCATGGCGGGAGCCATCGAAAAGGCCGAAGACTCGCCTTACGCGTTCGAACCCTTGATACAGTCGGGGGAGGGCGCCACACTCTTCGGCCTCCAGGGAGCACGAGGTCATTACGCCGATCCGGCCCAGGGTCCTCCGGCGGGCGGCAAGGTGCGCAATATGGCCGTCCTGGTGAGAGGCAAGTTCAGATCGGCTTTTCCCGAAAGACAGAGCGATGCGCATGGCGCTGGGTACGGGGAGGCTGGTGAGGAATCTTCGGGGCCCAAGGAAGCCAGCATTATCGTGGTGGCCGACGCAGATTTGTTGGCGGACAGATACTGTATGAAGGACTTGGCCCCTATGGAGCCTGCCGCGCCGGAGGAGGACAACGACAACATCGATTTCCTGCTCAATTGCTGCGAATTGCTGACGGGCAACCGAGACCTGATGGAGGTGAGAAGCCGCAAGCGGCTCCACAGGGGTTTTGACCGCATTGAGGAACTGCAGCGGAGAGCCCGAAGAGAAGCGAGGAAGCAGGAGACGGAATGGGTCCGGAGAATCGAGGCGGCGAGGCAAAGGGTGACGGAGCTGGAGCGAGAGAACTACGGGCCCGCGGAGGTGGCGCTGGGACGGCCGGAGAGGGAAGAACTGAGCAGGCTGAAGGCGGAGATCTGGCAGGCTGAGCTGGAGCTCGGGGAGACAGGGAAGAATCTCCGGAGGGATGTCGAAAGGTTGGGAAGTAAGCTCAAGCTTGTGAACCTTCTCCTGATGCCCGTCCTTGTCGTGACCTCAGGGCTGGCTTTCGCATGGCAGAGAAGAAGGAAGATCAAAAGAGGATGAGAAGCCGCACCCTGATGATTCCGGCTATTTTCGCACTCGCAGGCCTACCTTTCGCCTTCCTGACGAATTCAGCCGAGCGTAGCGGAGGAGTGCTTGGAGAGCCTCTCTTTGAGCGGTTCTGCAAAGACGACGTCAGCGAGATTATCGTCACCGGTTCACGCGAAAGCGCCTCCATCGCAAAAGCGGGTGCAACCTGGGTGTTGCGGAACCGTTATGGTTACCCCGCCGATCTGCAGAAGGTCTCCGTCTTCCTGCTCAAGTGCGAGGCCGCGCGGGTCGGCTGGGAGTTTGAGGCAACCGTCGAGCTGCTGCGGCATTACGGTTTGGAGTCGCCGGAAGCGAGGCTGGCGGGCGAACAGGAAAGGGGCCCCCGGGTTGTCTTGAAGAATCCCGAAGGGGAGGTCCTTCAGGATTTCATCGTGGGAGCCCCGTGGATTCCCGGCGGCACGCCTGAAGGTCACTATGTCCGGCTGGCGGCGGAAAACCGGGTTCGAATCGTCGACACGGATTTTATCGGGATATCTGAAAACCCCAAGAAATGGCTCGACAGGAAGCTCATCGAACTCAGTCCGAACGAGATTACAGGGATCCTATGCAGCCATGTGGACGGAAACGGCCTTGCCTACTCTTTCCGTCGGGTCAATGGGATCGGCGGCTTTGAAGAAGAGTCGATGAGCGAGAATCACCAGGTGGAGAGGATGGTGCTGAAAAAATTGGAGTGGGCCATGACCTACCTCGAGTTGGAAGATGTCCTCCCCGGGCGGAACGGTGAATCAGCCGTCGAGAACAAAGGGTCAGTCCGCATCGATTACCGCGCCCGAAACGGACTCGTGTACCGCGTGTTCCCGGGCGGGCCCTGCCCCGACTCTGATTTGTGTCACCTGAGAATCGATGTGGAACCCTTGAATGGGGACAGCGGCGGGGAGCCGGAGGATATGGCCCGGAACTTGTCCGAAACAAGAGCTGCCGTCGCAAGGGAACTGAACCGACGCCTTAGCCCTTGGACATTCGCGGTATCGAAGGCCGCTCACAGCAATTTCATAACGGATCTGAACCAGCTCATTCGGCAGGCAGAGTGATCGGGGCGGATTTCCAATGCGACGGAGGAGTCTCACATTTCAGGGGATCAGGAGGACGCGATGATCAAGCACGTTTTCATCTTTGAGCCTTGGATCAGCATGATCGAGATGGATCGTTTCTATTTCCGTTTCCACAGCAAGGAGTGCCTGCGCTTCTTCGGGCCCTGGCTTCGGCGATATGAGACCTATCGTGCCTGCGATGCAGCACCCGAGACAGAGCGTTTTGGTGTACGGCGGGGACGTATGACCGAGCTCTGGTATGGGAGCGTGGAGGACTTCCTCGAAGCGGATCCCAACAAGAGGCCCTACACGCCTCCTCCGGGGGGATGGGCGGGCAGCGGTCTTCTCCAGGGGGCCATAACCATGGTTCCCGCCCGGCCGACAGAGGACTTCCTTGGCAAGGAGCCGACCCCGGAGGAAGTTCCGATCCTGCGGTGGTATCGGGTGATCAAGTACCCGGCGGACGTGAAGGTGGAAGAAGGGGAGAACTGGTATCTCAACGTTTTCTCCAAGCAGGCGAGAGGGCAAGTCGGGCTCCTGAGGTATGTAAGTCACAAGGTGCTCGAAAAACCGCCGATCGAAACCCCTTGGCACCGGGTGGAGGAAATGTGGTACCAGGATTTCGACGCCTGGCGGCGGGCCGTTATCGAGTCGCCCCCAAAGTACACGAAACCGCCCTGGGCCAAGGAGGAACCCTTCTTCGATATGATCAGTACCTTTGTGGGCAACAAACCGGACGTCGATTTCCTGAAGGATCATCCTCTGATTCCCTAGGCGGCCCTGGAATCCCAAGGACATCGAGAAAGACAGCAAAGGAGAACGGCCATGCTGGAAAAGGTTTTCGAGCCCATCGAGATAAAGAGCATGACTCTGAAGAACCGGATTGCCTTTGCCCCTTTGCTCAACATGCCGAGGGACAGTACCGACCTTCTGACGGCAGGAGTCAACAGCGACCTCACCGTCCGCTGGTTTGTCGAAAGGGCTAAGGGGGAAGCGGGACTACTGGTGACAGGGGCTGTCACGACCGGAGGGATCTTGGGGGCGGGGAAGAAGGAAGGGTTTGCCAGGCTGGGGAAGGCGGTGCACGAACACGGCTCGAAGATCTGTGTCCAGCTTGCCGCCTTCGGCCCCCTCGGAACCATGGGCCCATCCCCTCACCCCTACCCAGATCCGACTCACCCCAAATGGGGGGTTTTCGACCTGGAGGCAGGCCAGATCATCCCTGTGTCCGCGATGCCGGTTCCTGTCATCAAGCAAACCGAGAGGGAGTTCGCCGAAGCTGCAGCCGTGTTGAAATCCGCCGGGATAGATGCCGTTGAGCTCCACTGCGCACACGGTGGAGCCACCCTTCACTGCTCTTTCCTTACTCCCTTCCACAACAGGCGCACGGACCAATACGGCGGAAGCTGGGAGAACAGGCTCAGACTCACTGTAGAGACACTGCAGCTGATGCGGGAGGCCGTCGGAAAGGACTTTCCCATACTCGTCAGGCTGAGTGTGGACGAAATGGTGGGGCCCGCCGGGATTACCACCCAGGACACCTGCGAGATCATCGTCCCTGCCCTGGAGAAGGCGGGCGCCGACTGTATTGACGCCTCCCAGGGCTCCATAACGCACGCTCCGGAAGGCATCAATATCACCTGCTACCACCCCCGGGGCTGCTTCATTCAGTATGCGGAAGCGGTCAAGAAGGCGACCAGGCTCCCCGTCATCGGAGTGGGCAGGATCGTCGACCTGGAGATGGCCGAGGCGTTCCTCCAGGAAGGAAAGGCGGACATCATCTACATGGGCAGGCAGTTGACGGCCGACCCCGAGACGGTGAAGAAATACCGCGAGGGAAGGCCCGAGGACGTCAGGAAGTGCATTGGAGAGCTGACAAGGCGGCAGGAGCGCGAGTGCGGCCGACCCTGCATCATCAACTACGACATACAGGACGAACCCATACCCCTGAAGCCGGCGGAAAAGCCCAAGAAGGTGCTGGTCATCGGCGGTGGTGTGGCCGGCATGGAAGCAGCGAGAATAGCCGCGCAAAGAGGGCACAAGGTGACCCTGATGGAAAGGGACACACAGCTTGGCGGTGAGGTCAGCGTCCTGGCCCTCAACCCGCTCACCTCCGAGTTCAGAAACATCGTTGAATACCTCGGCACCCAGATGAGGAAGCTCAAAGTGGATGTGAGGCTTTGCCGGGAGGCCGGTGCGGCCGATGTCAAGGAGATGAAACCGGATGTGGTCATTCTGGCTGCGGGCTCGGAGCCGGTGATTCCGGAGGTCGCCCAGGGGAAGCCGGGCGTGATGACTCATGAGGAGGCCTCGAAACATCCGTCCGCGGTCGGACAGCGGGTAATCGTCTGGAATTTCTGGGGGGCGGAACTTGCCATCACGCTGGCCCAGCAGGGAAAGTCCGTCGTACTCATCGGCAGGGGCGGGCCAGGGTCACTGGCCAGCGAACACGGAATGTACAGGAAGTGGTGGCTGGTGAGAAGGCTGACGGACGTCAGTGTGGTGAGGGCAACACCCGAATCGCACCCCTTGCCCAATCTGGATGTACTCAGCAACGTGGAGGTGGAGGATATCCGTGACTCGGCCATGAAAATAAAAGACAAGAGCGGAAAAACCAGATTGATTCCTTACGACACCATCATTCTCTCGCAGCGTTACGGCAGAAGGAAACGAAACGATTCTCTCTTCGATGAGCTCCAGGGCAAGGTGCCTGAGGTTCACAAGATCGGCGATTGCTCTCAGGTGAGAGAAATACAGGATGCGATCTGGAGCGCCAACGAGGTTGCCAGAAGGATATAGCGGGGGAAGCAAAACCGGCAGAGCGCGGAGGAATCCGCGCCCCGGGGCTTTGAAGGAGGCGTGCCATGATAAAGCACTTGTTCGTTTTCCAGCCGGCCGTCAGCATGGTCGAGGCGGATCGGTACTACTTCCGATTCCACGCAAATGAGGTGGTGCGCTTCGTGGGGCCCTGGCTGTGCCGTTACGAGACCTACCGTGCCAGCAACGCTCCAAAGGAGGCCGACAGATTCGGGTGCCTGCGCGGTCGCTTGAGCGAGTTGTGGTACAGGAGCGTGGGGGAATTCCGGGAAGCCGACCCTGAGAACAGGCCCTACACGGCCCCCGGCACCCCAGGTGGATGGGCGGACTTGCTTGGAAAGGCCGCCGTCATCATCGTGCCGGCGAGGCCGACCGAGGACTTCCTCGGCAAAGAACCGCTGCCGGAGCAGGTGCCCATCCTGCGCTGGCTCCGGATTCTCAAGTACCCGGAGGGCGTTTCGGTGAAGGACGGAGAAAAGTGGTATTTGGAAACCTTCTCGCAGGACGCCAAGCGTCAGCAGGGCCTCCTCAAGTACGTAAGCCACCGTGTGCTGGACGATCTGCCGATTCAGACCCCCTGGTGCCGCGTTGAAGAGATGTGGTACCAGGATTTTGACGCATGGAGGAGGGCGGTCGTCGAGTCGCCTCCCGGGTACACGGCGCCGCCCTGGGGCAAGGAGGAGCCTTTTGTCGATATGGTAAGTACCTTCGTAGGCTACAAGCCGGATGTTGACTTCATCAAGGATTGCCCCCGCATCCCCTGAGGAGCGCCAGGCGACTCAAGGGCAATCAAGGGGCGTGCAATTGACCTCTTCGCTTTTTTCTTGGGGCTCGTTGTTCATTCGGATTCTTCTCAACCATTTGTCCGTTCCAGGAGGGAGCAAGCGATGACGATCCCCAACCTCTCCCAGAAAGGCAGAGTCGCTCTTGTCACCGGTGCAAGGCGCGGGTTGGGCAAAGCGATAGCCCTCGCCTTTGCCGAGGCGGGTGCAGACGTCGCGATCTGTGACCACGTGACAGAGGGGGGGGAACTCGAGGGTGTCGGAATCGCTGTGGGCAAGCTCGGGCGCCGCGCTCTTCCGTGCCGGACCGACGTAACCCGCGAAATCGAGGTAGACAGGCTGGTGGCGGATGTGATGGGTGAATTCGGGCGGATCGACGTGCTCGTCAACAACGCAGCGCTGCTGGGCGGCCTGGGCCCGCTCCTGGAGCACAGCCAGGTGAGTTTCGCGGCGGTCATGGACACCAACATCAAGGGCCCCTTTATCTGCACCCGTGCAGTAAGCAAGGTTATGATACAGCAGAAGAGCGGAATCATCATCAACATGGCATCGGTGGCCGCCTTTCGCGCCGGCGGCGTCTACAGCGTCTCAAAAGCGGCCTTGGCGATGCTGACCCGGGTCTGTGCGAAGGAACTGGCCCCCTTCGGTATCCGAGTGAATGCCATCGCTCCCTACGTAACGCGCACCGAGAAGGAACCAAACCGAACCATGAGCGAAGAATTCTGGTCGGACCCTCAGGCGATATCCGATGCCAAGACCCCTGTCCCCCTTGGCAGGCTGGGAGATCTGGACGATATCACCGGAGCTTCCCTGTTCCTTGCCTCCGAGGCGGCCGGGCACATTACGGGCCATGTGCTGGTGGTGGACGGAGGGTTTCTGGCTTGAGACGCCGTGCGGGGATTGATTTCCCCTTGTTCTTGCTGAATCAAGTGCCTATTCCCGCCACCCCTTGTTTTGGCTCCGCAAACAACCCCTAGCAAACAGGGAGAAATGACCATGGCCTTCTCAAACTGGGCCACGGTCCTCGAGGAGCAGGCGGCAAAACTCGGGGACAAGCCGTTCCTTTATCTCGTCTACCAGGACCGATATGTAAGCTACCGGGAAATGGACGAGAACGCCAACCGTGCAGCCCAATATCTATTGAGCCTCGGAGCAAAGCCAGGGGATGGAATTGCTACGCTCATGGGGAATTCTCCGGAATTTCTGAATCTCTTCTTCGGGATCCAGAGAATCGGAATGTACATCGTACCCGTCAACACATCCCTCCGCGGGGACAGTCTCTCCTACATCATCGACAACTGCGATGCTAAGTTCCTGGCCCTCGACCATGAACTGATCGAACTCTATCGAACGGTGCGCCAGAAGACGCCCAAGATAGAACAGGTGCTGGTCAACACAAGGGAGGCTGCTCCGGATTGCGCCGTACCGGCCGGGCTCACAGATCTCAGGAACGCTTACGGGACGCAGGTCCCCTCGGGCAGGCCGGATGCGCACTTTGACGAGAACTCCCTCTTGCTCCTGATGTACACATCGGGAACGACGGGGCTGCCCAAGGGGGTCGTGTCGCGATACAACAGGAACGCCGTCGACCGGATCCGCCCGCTGACCGCTGTCATGCTCACCCCGGATTCCGTCTATTTCACCGCCCTGGCCCTCTTTCATGGGAACGCCCTGATCATCACGACGACCCAGTCCCTGATAGCGGGATGCAGGGTAGCTCTCGCAAAGCGGTTCAGCGCCAGCCGGTTCTGGGAGCAGATCCACCGGTCCGAGGCCACGATCTTCAACACCATCGGAGCCATCATCCCCATTCTCCTCAAGCAACCCCCAAGCCCTTACGAGAAGAACCACAACGTGAAGGTCGTTCTGTCCGCAGGATGTCCGGCGGACATGTGGGAGCGGTTTGAAAAGCGTTTCAACGTGACCCTTTGGGAAGGCTATGGCGCGGTCGATGGATCCGGAACCATCATGAACTTCGGGAATGCGCCCAAGGGGTCCATAGGAAAACCCCTGTCAGGCGAGATCCGGCTCGTGGGCGATGACGGCAGAGACGTACCGGTCGGCCAGCCTGGAGAGCTTCTCTTCGGAGTCCCCGCGGACAAGAAGAGCAACATCGAGTACTACAAGAACCTGGAAGCCTCTGAGAACAAGACGAGAGGCGAGTGGGAGTACACCGGCGACCTCCTGTACCGGGATGCAGAGGGGTATCTGTACTTCGTGGGCAGGAAGACCGACTCCATGCGGCGTCGGGGTGAGAACGTGTCCGCCTTCGAAGTCGAAAAGGAGATCCTCAAGCACCCTGCCGTGCTCGAGTGCGCTGTATATGGGGTCCCTTCCGAGCTGACGGAGGAAGAGATCATGGCCTCAGTCCGGGTGGTCGAGGGCTTGAGCCTGACGCCCAGGGGATTGTGGGACTTCCTGCAGGACAAGCTGGCAAGATTCGCGATTCCGCGCTACATCCGGATCGTGGAAGACTTCCCCAGGACCGAGACGTTCCGCGTCAAGAAGCACGAACTGAAGGCACTCGGAGTCACCTCCGACACCTTTGATGCAGATAAATGAGGAAACAGGTGAAGAACCCGCTTTTGCTCAGCCGGCACCCGTGGAAGACCTCCCGCCCGGCCGGGAGGAGCAACGCCTGTGGCGGGTCTTATCAAGAGAAGAGAAGAGGATACCTCTCTTGGGGTGCACCGGCCCTGGGCAGACGTACCGGGGACTGTGTTTCTCGTTACTGCGAGGTTGACACCCGCTTCGCCCATGGAACGAAGGAGCTGAAGTCATGAGAGACGTAGTGATCGGAGCCTACTTGAGAACGGCGCAATCCAGGTCCAGACCGAACGAGCCCGCTAGGGACTGGTTCCACAAGCTGCGAGGCGACGAAATGCTGGCGATGCTGCTTCCGGAGGTCTGCAGGCGGGCTAAAGTCAAACCTGAGGAAGTCGAAGATTTCCTGGTGGGTTGTGCGCAGGCGGTGGGCGAACAGTGGACGTACGGAGGCCGCCATCCCATATTTCTCGCCAATTTCCCGGAGACGATCGCGGCAAAACAGCTCGACCAGCAGTGCGGGTCCGCCATGACGGCGATCCACATGGGTTTTATGGAAATAGCGATGGGCTACGCCGATATCGTAATCGCCGCCGGCATGGAGCACATGACGCGGGTGCCCATGGGTGCCCCAGGCAAAGTCGAGCCGCCGATGCAACTGTTTTCCGAAAAGAAGTACAGGCATTGGGACATGATGACAACGACAAACATGGGGCTGACCGCCGAGAAGCTCTTTTCGAAGACCGACTTCACGAAGGAGGATCTGGATGAATGGGGGACCCGTGCACACAATCTGGCCGAGGAGGCTCAGAAACAGGGTTTCTTCGACGGCGAGATACTCCCGCTTGAAGCGGAACAGGCCGACGGTTCAGTCATGGCCGTCAAATCCGATCAGGCGGTGCGATTTGGGGCGACGCCGGAGGGGATGCGAGACCTCCGGCCCGCATTCAAGCCGGATGGGGTCATCACCGCGGGCAACTCGTCCCCGTTGAACGCGGGCGCGACCTCGATGGTGCTCATAGCCAGGGATGTGGCCAGAAAGAAGGGGGTCAAACCCCTGGCGAAGATCGTGTCCATAGGGTTCGCCGGTGTCGATCCGACGATCATGGGTCAAGGACCGGTACCCGCGAGCCGCAGGGCCCTGAAAGCTGCGGGGCTGAGGGCGGAGGATATCGACTACTGGGAAATCAACGAAGCGTTCTGCATCGTAGCGCTCAACTGCATCAAGGAATTGGGCATCGACGCGGAACGGGTGAACGTGATGGGCGGTGGAACCGCCATCGGCCACCCACTGGGCGCCACCGGCGTGAGGTTGGTCGGTACGCTGGCCCGCATACTCGAAGCGAAGGGTGGCCGGTACGGTTGCGCGAACGCGTGCTGCGGCGGTGGCCAGGGTGTCGCTACAATCATCGAGAGAGAAGCATGAGGTGAAGGCAAGTTCAAGAACTGGTAGGCGCTGTCCGCCGCGGCGATGTAAATGCTCTTACAGGCTGCCTCAGGTAACTGCTCCTGTCTGTTTGCGAAGGCAGCGCTGGTCTCCAGCCCCACAGCGCGCCGGACGAAGGAGGGGCTACGATGATACGTTTCGTGCATCTATTCAACTATGCAGAGGGGATTTCGAAGGATCAGGGGGAGGAGTGGTACCTGGGAGAACACGTGCCGGAGGCGAAGAAACTGCCTGGCGTGAAGAGGTACATCTCGTGGCTTGGCGTCGAAGTGCCCCACAGACTCGACCCTATGTTGCCCACCCCGGCCGATCAATTTGTGCGCCGAAGCGAGTTATGGTTTGACAATCTGGAAACAGCCCTGGAGTCGATCAACAGGAAATCGTCGCTCTGGAAAGGCTCCGGGAAAGGGGGGGCCGGTTTCAGGGAGTTCGAGTGCTTGTTTCTCGACGAAGCACCTCAATATGATCTCTTGAAGCACGCGCCACCTCAGCACTATAAGTACATGACCTTGCCGCTCAATTGGACGAGTGGTGCACCCAAGGTCGAGGAACCTCGGCTCGAAGACTTCTACATCGATACGTATTTCCTTTTTTATGGACCGGACGTTTCTTCTGTGGATGGCGAGGAATGGTATCTCGGACACCACACGCGAGAGGGCAAGCAATTTCCCGGTATGAAGCACTACAAGACCTGGAAGGCTATTGCCGTACCCGAGGCCCCACAATCTTCCTTGAAGCCGAACAAGTGGTATCGTTTGACGGAGCTAGGGGTAACCTTCGACATGTTCTACGATACGATGATAAGACCGGAAACCCGCATACGTTTCACGCCGTCACCGCTGGGAAACGTGATTGGGGGCTGGGGCAACATATTCATCAAGCTTGATCAGAGAGAGGACTTCCTCGCTGGGTAGCATTGACCCTGGATTGGGCTGCAGGACAGCTATTGACTTCCGCATAAATAATGCAATATCATAGAGGCATCCTGAAAGGAGGTGCCTCTATGAGACCGCAGGGTTCTCCAAAAACGCTGGAGCAACGTCGGCGTCGCGTGGTCGGTTTGTTGAAGCAGAATCTTTCTCTCCATGAGATTGCCCGTCGGATCGGATGCCATGCCAGCTCTGTGCTTCGCTGGCGCAACGCGTTGCGCTCTGGCGGAGCGGATGCGCTGAAACCCAAGCCAGCGCCCGGCCGACCGCCCAGACTGACCGAGAAGCAGAAAGCAACATTGATCAAGCTCTTGGCGCAGGGCGCCATGGCCCACGGGTACCGGACGGAATTGTGGACCACCCAACGAATCGCCACGGTGATCGAACGGCGGCTGGGGGTGAAGTATCATCGCAATCACGTGGGCAAACTCCTACACCAATTGGGCTGGGGTCACCAGAAACCCGAACGGCGCGCCGTCGAACGCGACGAGGCAGCCATTGCCCAATGGAAGTCTACGGTGTGGCCTGCAGTAAAAAAAACGCCGCAAGGCTGGCGGCCCACATCGTCTTTGTCGACGAATCGGGGTTCCTCCTGATCCCCACGGTACGGAAAACGTGGAGCCCTGTGGGCCAGACCCCTGTGGTGCGTCACTGCTACCGCCACGACCGGATCTCGGCAATCTCCGGGATTGCCGTCAGCCCCAAGCGCCTGCATTGTGCGCTCTATTGCCTGTTGTATGAGGACAATATCCAGGGCGAAGAGGTGAAGGTGTTTCTCCGTCATCTTCTATGCCAGATCCGTGGGCATCTGATTGTTCTGCTCGACAATGGTAAGATCCATCGCGCCGATCCTGTCAAGGATCTGCTCCTGCGAACGCGCCGGCTCCATTTGGTAGCCTTTCCCGCATATGCTCCCGAATTGAACCCCGATGAAGGCGTCTGGAACCACCTCAAGAGTGCCCTGGCCAACGGGCGACCGGACACCCAAGAGGAGTTGATGGACGTGCTGGCCGACGAAATCTGCCGTCTGGCCGCCTCTCAGCGCCTCCTGCGCGGCTGCATCCAGCAATCCGAGCTACCCCCTTTTTTGCCCTAAGTGTTGCATTAGTTATGCGGAGCTCTATAGTGGGGCTGCAACCGGGCGGCCCGGGGTTTTCGCGGCAGATTGCTCCCAGAGCAAATGCCTGAGACTTGAATATCGCTAGCTGTCTGTGCCGTACTTACCCCAAGACGGGCCGGGACGCGTTATTATTCCTGCATTTCGTGTTCGGGCTGGTGCAGTTGTATTCCTCCGGTGTCCGAAGGAGGAATTCCGTCCGTAGCCGGGCCGATAGGTTGGGCTGGTACCGGCGGTTGGCTGGGTGCAGTTTGCTCAAGAGTGAGCCCGCTCCGCAATTCGAAGGCGCTCGCGAGCCGCGCGCCGTCCGTTTCGGTCTTCGTGAGATAGAGTCTCTTGCAGCCAATGTCGGCCCTGACCACGGCCTGGTGACCGGTGAGGAAGATATAGGCCTGCCGGGGCGGCAGGTTCTGGATCTGTGAGGGGAGCACAAGGGGCTCGGTCACCGCGCGCTTGGCGAAAGAGACGCCGTCCTTGAAGTCTTCCACGCCGGCCGAGGTGGTCTTCTCCGGCTGCCAGTATTGGGTCTCCCCGAAATACTCTGAAAGTTGCCGGGTTGTGATGGTGTCCCGTGTTCTCAGGACGATCAGGTTGTTCAGGTTCCCGAGGATGCTCTGCCGGTCTTCCCTTCCGTAGATCTTGTCGATCTGCCCGAATTCCTGCACCCCAATGGAGACCGCCGCACCTTTGCTCCTGCCGAGTCTCAAGATCTGGACTACGGCGGGCAGGTTGTTCAATGCCCCGAATTCGTCCAGGACCAGAAAGAGCTTGCGGTTGGGGTCGTCGCTCATGGACACGAGCTTGGAGGCGAACATGTCCATGAAAAGGGAAAGGGAAGGGCGAAGGGTGTCCTCGAACCTGGGGTTGTTCATGAGAAAGATGAACCCGGGCCGGTCATGGCCGGACTCGAGCCACTCCGAGATGGAGAAGTCCCCGTCGGGCAGGTACTGCAGGGCGTTGATGTAGAGCATGAAGACGCTGTTGTAGGACTGGGCCATCTTGGAGGCCGGGTCGGTCAAGTGGTGGCTCCCCTGGGCGCCGTAGGTGGTGGACTTGAGCCAGGTGAGCTTGTCGGTGATCGGCGCGATAGAGATGTTCCAGAGTTCCTGGTTGGAGGTGCGGCCGCTGGCGTGAGCGTAGTGGAGGAGCCCGGTCAGGATGTGGCGGGCGCCGTTCTCCCAGTTGGGATCCCGGATGTTCCGGTCCACGGGGATCAACCTGTGCGCAACGCGTTCGATGTCGGTGACGTCGGTTATGTCGTTGAAGATGGTCCAGCGGAGCGACCGGCTGTCCAGAGGGTTGTAGATGAGATTCGTTCCGGAGAGGGCGGCCTCGTAGTCGTAGAACCTCGCGGTGAACTCCCCCTTGGCGCAGTGGATGATCCCCTTTTCGCGCTGCTCCATGAGCGCGGCGACGAGCGGCGCGAAGTAGGAGTAGGTCTTGCCGCTGCCGGTGGCGCCCACCACTCCGAAGTGGAAGGTGTCCAGGCTCCTGGGGATGAGGATATCGCCGAGGGTGAGGCGTATGGGCTCCCCGGAGGCACGGATCCTGCGGTTCAGCTCGCTCACTGGGACGAGCTTGGCCCCCCGGATGTACTCGGTGGTCGAGTGTTCTTTGGCCTTCCTGCGGAAATACCGAAGGCAGACCGGGTAGGCAGCGAGCGGGAAGAAGATGAGGATCAGGGGGTAGTACCAGAGTTCCCGGCCGGCCGCGGTGAGCTGAAGCTTGAGGTAGCCCACGTACTCCTGACCGGTCACGACGCCGTTCACATACTGGCTGGAGGCGTCCCAGAGATTGCGGAGCACGAGCACGATCGCGGCTGCGTCCCTTTGGCTGGCGAGGATCATGGCGGCCACGAGAAGGACGGTGAGGAGCGCAAGGAGCTTCACGATGTTCTCGTGCATCTTGAGTTCCATCCGTAGGGCGTTCCACCAGGTTTCGTGGCCGATGTAGGTCTCGTCCATGGGGTTACTCTCTTTCCAGTGTCTTGTGTTTGCCTTGTCTCCGTCGAGTGTCCGGTGCCGTCCGATGTCACGGAGAAAGATGGATGCACGCGTATGTAATGCAACGGGAACGCCTCGACAGGAGGCTGATTCCCCGGTGCAGTTGCTCCACCTGAGCCGTTGTATTCGCTTTGCAGTTGTCAATCATCTGCCACGGCTCCGGGTCTGGTCCTCGGGCGTGGGGAGCCGGTGCCTTGCGTAGAACTCGTTCGTTTCGGCGCGCTGCTTTTCGGTCAGGAGCGGGTAGAGGGTCTCGACGACGTACTGGTTGATCCGCTCGGCGTTGGCGCGCCAGGTGTCGGCGCTGGTCTTCAGGCGGTTGTTCTGCCAGGCGAGCCATCCGAAGGCAGGCAGGCCGAGCAGGGCCGCGGCTGCGATCGCGGCGAGGAAGGTTCTGAGCCCGACCCTGAAGTTCTCTGCCTGCAGCTTTTCGGCGACGCGCAGGCTCGAGGTGGAAACCCTGGTGAGTGTCTGGGCTGACTCCGTGGCGTGGTTGCGGAATGCGGTCAGGATCTCGTCCGAGCTTTTTCGGAGCTGCCCAGGGATTTGGTCGAGGGTCTCGAGACGGCGATGGAGTTCCTGGCTGTGGCGCTCGCTTGCCTGCTCGAGGAGGTTTGCGGCCTGCTGCTGGGCAGCGAGGAAACCGGTGGTGAGACCCGTCACGCTCTCACTGACTCTCTGCCGGGCATCTTCCAGGGTGTCGATGTTCTCCCGCATGCACTTGCGGAAGTTTTCGTGGAGCCAGTCCAGAGTGTCATTGGCCTGAATGTACAGGCAGGAGATGAATCTTCTCACCTGGTCGAGTTCTGCGACGAAGATCTGTCTCACCTCTTCGAGGTTCTCGGCGACGTCAGGGTGGATACCGGGGAGCTGTTTGGGGGGGGGCGTGGACTCGGGGTCTTCGACCGCGGAGGGAGATGGGAAGGGCAGGAGGTCGAGGATGTCGATGGGGTCTCTTTCCTTCGGGCCAGGATCCTGTTGAGGGGTTCTATCCGGGACGTCCGAGGCGGCGAATCGTGCGGGTGCGCCTGGAAATGCCTCTGTGGAAGGGACCGGTGAAGGCTCTGTCTTGAAATTCGTCTGTTTCAGAGACAGAGCGGACCCGGGTGTGGGCGGAGGTTTGGCCGGCATTTCGGGTGGGAACTGAGGGTCCGGCAGGGCAGGGGAGGGCGGTTCCGATGAGGTCCCCCTGGGGTCGTGTGGTTGATCTTGTTCCGGAACGGAGGGCGTGTTTGCCGGAGTGCGTGAAAGGCTCTCCCTCTCGGGCGGACCATCATGCGGGTCGGCCGAATCGTCGAAGGCCGGCCCGTGAAAGAGCGGGAGCATGCCGGCCTGATCGCAACAGGTGAGTGCAACCCGTTTCAGGAACGCCCCGGGGGTGATAGGGCTGCCTGGGCTCGCGGCGTTCATGACATCGAGCAGCTTCGAGAATTCCTCGGGCTGAAGTTTGATGTTGATGCTGGTTCTGCGTTTGGTCATCACATCTTCTCCCTCCGGCGGGGCACCTGTCACGGATCAAATCTCGAGTTCAAATCTCCGGTCATGCTTGCCTTCGTTCCTGCCGTGAAGGTCTTGCCCTTCTATGGGCGTCCTGTCGTGTTCGCTGGAGGGAGGGACCTTCCCGGCGGAGGCACCGATGGACTCGATCCCGTACGATCCGACGCCGAGCCTGAGAGAGGCGAGGAGGACCTGTTCCAGGGTCGGCTTGTGCCCCGTGGCGCTTTGGAGATATGTCACTGCCCTGGCCAGAAGGTCTTCCGGAGTGTCCGGTGTGCCCGCCCCGTCGTCGGGGAAGACCCGTTCCCGGGCTCCTCCTTCGCGGCGCATGGCCAGTTGCGGGAGGGTCTCGAGAGGCGTCCCCAGGTGCTCGGCACTCGCTCTCCACATCGCCGTCAGTTCTTCCCTGGTGACATCGTGCGCCTTCCAGAGACGGGTGTTGAGGGTAGCCCGGTCATAGACCTTCTGGATGACCGTGTCAGGGTGCCTCTCGCGATAATCCTTCACTTGCCGTTCGATTTCAGTGCGCCGCTTGGAAAACGCCAGGATCAGGGAATCGGGTACACCGGCCATTTCCCACAGGCCGTTTTGCGGGTCTGTGATCCGTATGCGGTAGCCGACCGTAGCGAGGTCCCTGGCGAGCTCGTTCTGGTAGATCTGACCCAAGAGAAGGCGGTGCCGGTAGAACGGGTTGGACAGGACGGCGGTTGTGCCCCGGCCGGTACGGATCTGCTTTCCACGGTGGAGGGCCCGCCATTGACCGTCTTCGGGCCTGCGCGTGATGTTGAGGACAAAGGCGTGGGTGTGCAGCTGGGGGTCGAGCGCCCTGGAGGTCATGTGGACGAAGAGGGCCGCCGCAATATTGCAGGTATCCACCACGACCTGTTTGCCGCCCGCCATGGCCCGGGCCTGTGCGTACCGGTCCTCGGCGAAGGCCAGGGTGGTCTTCACCGCGTCCGAATGGGCGTCCACGACCCGGCTGTCGCAGAGGCTGACGAGACTGCACGACTTGGGCGCCGAGAAGGCGAGATCGAAGCCTGCGATCCGGGTGCGGGCCGGGCCGCCGGAGCGGACGAGGCGCTTGCCTCCCGGATCCGAGCCGGCCAGGAGATGTCGGAGGGGTTCGTCCTCGATTTGGCCGGTGAGACCCAGGGCTCGAGCCGCCTTGCCGAACCAGGCGGAGTTTCCACCCCGGAAATAGGGGTCGTCCTGGAGCAGGTACTCTTGAGCCGCTTTCGGTGTCTTCGGAGAACCGATACTCAGCATACAGTCGGGTCCGTTTCGAAACGCAGGGTTGTCACCGTTGGTTCCAGTTCCCGGGCCGTAAGGGGTGGACAAGGCAGGTGGACAGAAGGGGTGGACAACCCCGGTGGACACGTCGAAGCCCCGTTTAGCATCGCGTTTAGCATAGTGTGTATGCCTTGCTGCGGACCGATGGACACGAAGGTGGACAGAAGGATGGACATGAGGTGGACAAGGGGGGAGAGGCGGCTTGGGAGCATCACGGACGCGCCTCCCCGCCAAGGTTCTCTGCCGCCGGCAGGTAAGGCTTTGGGTCGATGCGCCTTCCGGCGCGGAGGACCTCGTAGTGGAGGTGGGGGCCCGTTGCCCGGCCCGTGTCCCCCACCGTGCCGATCGCGGTTCCTTTGTGGACCGAGTCGCCTTGGCGGACGAGGATCCGGTCCATGTGGGCGTACCGTGTCGCGTGACCGTGTGGGTGCCCCAGGATGACCGTCTTCCCGTAGTTCCCTCGCCAGCCCGCCCAGAGCACCTCTCCGTCGGCGGTCGCCGACACCGGGGTTCCCCGCGCCGCGGCTATGTCGATCCCCTTGTGAAATTCCGGGAAGCCGGAGAAGGGATCGAGCCTCAGGCCGAACTCAGAGCTCACGGTTCCCAGGACGGGAAGCCCGGCCGGGAGGGCGAGCAAGGACGCCTCGAACCTGTCGGCGGCGGACCGCTCTGCCGTGAGCCGAATCTCCCGGAGCGAGGCGAGAATCCGGGAAAGATGGGCGGCGTTGTCGATCGCCTCGTGTGTGGCGGGTGAAACCGCGGTCTCGGGCGTGTGAGTGATGTGGGAAAGGAGGGGGAGGGGCAGGACAAACAGGGAGATCAGGAGAAGACCCTTCCCGCTCCATTCGGCAGGCAGAGAACTGGGCATTCGGGATGTCATGCTGGGCGTTGATGTGCAAGAGGTGTGCCCTGACCGACGCGGGGTCGGAGGAAAAAAAGGAGGGATTCGCAAGTGGTCCGACTTGACGGCTTTGTTACGCTGCCGCTCCTGCGCTTCCGGCAGGCGAGAAGCGCAGGAGCGAGCAGGTGCATAGCAGCGTGAGGGCGGGGCCCCCTGGCACTGATCCGCCAGGGGGCCGTCCCGTCGTGTCCGCCTTGCCGCCGGCCGGCAGGCAGGCCGGTCGGGCTAGAACGGGATGTCGTCGTCCTTGACCGGGGGCGGCTCGCTGGCAGCCGTCACGGAGGCTCCCTTCCCGCCGTTGCCGCCCAGGAACTGCACCGAGCCCGCGATGATCTCCGTGACCGAGCGCTTGTCGCCCTCCTTCTCCCAGGACCGGCTCTGGAGCCTCCCCTCGACGAACACGGTGCGGCCCTTGGCCAGGTGCTGGCCGCAGATCTCCGCGAGCTTGCCGAACGCCACGACGCGGTGCCACTCGGTCCGCTCGGCCTTGTCGCCCTCGGCCGTGTTCCACCGCTCGTTGGTGGCCACAGACAAAGTGGCGACGGCGGTGCCGCTCTGCGTGTGCCGGATCTCCGGGTCCCTGCCGAGGTTGCCGATGAGCATCACTTTGTTCAGGCTCGCCATGTCCGACTCCTTTCTCTTTGGGAATTGGTTTAGCGAGGTCAAGATCGCTTGACCTTTCACTTCAAGAGAAGGTCAAGCGGTTCGTGCTCCGGCCCGGCCAAGAGCTACGCTCCAGGCTACGTTTCAGACTGCATGCCGATCTCGGCGGTAGGCTCGGGTTTGTCAGGTGAGGGACCTCCTTGCGGCATCTCCTCAGCAAGACCTGTACCAAGACCGGTGCCGGAAGGGCTCTCGCGGAGATTGCGGCGAGGGGGTCGCTTTGGCTTGAAGTGCGCAGCGCAAATGGTCGCCCGAATATCAATACTGGATGGAGGGACGCTCAGATGATGGAGGCAGGTTACGCTCCGATGAGGGAATTCTCCTGGAAGCTGAAGAAGCTGCCGTCCGGGGCGACCACGATGTGGTCCAGGACCTCGATGCCCAAGAGCTTGCCCCCCTGAACCAGGCGGACCGTGAGAGCCCTGTCCTCGTCGGACGGGGCGGTGTCTCCTGAGATATGGTTGTGCGCGACCACGATTCTTTCCGCGTTTGCCAGGATCGCCGGCTTATAGACATCAGAAGGCCGGACGACCGTTTGATTCAGAGACCCCAGGGCCACGAGGTTCACGCCGATGAGCTTGAGCTTGGTGTCGAGCAGTGCGACCGCGAAGCCCTCCCGGTCGTATCCCGCAAAGAACCGGGCGAATACCCTGGCCGCGGCATCGGCCCTGCGGATCGCATATTGGGGGCCCGCCCGTTCCCGGACCAGCACGACCTTGTACACAGGCGGGTAGGTGCGCTTGCCGGAAGACATGGGAAGTTCTCCTTGTTGGTTTCATTTGTCAAAGGGATCCGCCGCTCGCCTTCTATCCCTCCGGGAGTTCGAGCACGGCGTTGCGGCGGAAGCTGAAGAACCTCCGGTTCGGGGTCACGATCATGTGGCGGCGGTGGTGGGCGGAGCCGTCTTCTTGGCCTCTTCGCCCGGCCGGAGAGGCCAAGAAGAACGGGGTGGGCGGGAACCCCCGATTGGCCGACCGCGTCGGCCCCATGGCCGTGGTGGTCTGAAGGAGAAGAGCGCGTCAATGAGAATGAGAAAGTGCATCAGGCATGGGAAGAAGAAAGTGTACCGCCTCGATGCGTTGATGTTTTGTCTCCGTCTGCTCTGAAAAGAGTATAACGGTAATATGAACAGATTTTGCAATTCGTTGGTGGTCGTGTAGAATTCCCTCATTGCGCCGTCGCTCGGATGTGCGGCGCGGCGCTGCACAGCGTTCTGCCGGGGGTTCATATGACACGAAGGCAGCCGGTCCGGCCCTTCGGTAAGCGTGAAGGTCCGTCTCTGGAATTCAAGGAAGCCGCCGACACTCTGCCCAGGAGCTTCTTCGAAACCGTTTGCGCCTTTCTGAACCTCGATGGCGGGCTCATCCTTCTCGGGGTGGCCGATGACGGGACCGTGACCGGGGTTGCGCGCGATGCGGTGGACCGGATGAAGACCGAGATCGCAAGCCTTTCCAACAACCCGAACAAACTGGACCCACCGTACCTGCTCTTCCCCCACGCGGAGCAAATCGCCGGGAAATGGGTCATCAAAGTCCAGGTCCCTGCGAGCTCACAGGTCCATCGGACCGGAGGTGCCGTGTTCCTCCGCGGTGAGGATGGGGACTACCAGATCACGGATCTGAACCGCATTGCCGGGGTGGTCAACCGGAAGCTGAGCTTCTTCACCGAACAGCGGGTTCTTCCCCATCTGGAGATGGCCGATCTCAGGCCCGATCTCTTCGAAAAGGCCCGGCGGTTGATGCGCGGCCGCACCCCTCAGCATCCGTGGGCGGATCTCGCCCCGGACGAACTGCTGAACATCGCCGGGTTCGTGCGCAAGGATGTGTTCACCGGGAAGGCGGGCTACACGCTTGCCGCAGCGCTCATGTTCGGTACCGACGAGATCATCCAAAGCGTCGCGCCCGGCTACAAGTTCGACGCGCTCTTGCGCCGGCGCGACACGGACCGTTACGATGACCGGCTGATCGTTCGCACCAACCTGATTGACGCCTTTGATCTGCTCATGGGCTTTGTGGAAAAGCATCTCGACGACCCGTTCTACCTGGAAGGCACCGCCTCGGTCAGCCTGCGCGCCCGCATCTTCCGAGAACTGGTCGCCAACATTGTCGCCCATCGCGAGTATACGAGCGCCGCGCCGGCTACGATGGTGATCTACAAAGACCGGGTGGAGTTCAAGAACCCCAATATCCCTCACGGTCGCGGCCCCATTGACCCAGCCCACTTCACGCCCTATCCGAAGAACCCGACCCTATGCAAGTTCCTCATCCAGTTGGGCCGATACGAGGAGCTGGGGTCCGGCGTCAACAACGTCACCAGGTACCTTCCGTTCTATGCGCCGGGGGCCGGAACCCCCTCCTTCATCGAGGACGAAATGTTCATGACGCTCGTGCCGTTGGCGCCGGCTGCGGGTGAAGTCACGGGTGAAGTCGCGGGTGAAGTCACGGGCGAAGTCACGGGTGAAGTGGGACAGTTGTTACGCGTGTTGACGAAGCCCATGAGCCGATCGGAGATCCAATCGGCCTTGGTCTTGAAGGGCCAGGCAAACTTTCGAAACCGCTACCTGCAGCCGGCCTTGAGTGCCAACTTGGTTGAGATGACCATTCCCGAAAAGCCCAACAGCAGATTGCAGAAATACCGGCTGACGGAAAAGGGCCGGCAAGCATTGCGCGATCGGAGGGGAGGGACATAAACGGTTTCCTCGACAGACTCATTTCATGGGCTGGCGCTGAGTAGAGGGGCTCGCAAAGAGACCCCCGCGTCGTCAGGTTAGGAAGCAGGATGTTGACTCGCCCGATAATGAAGCTCGTCAGATCTGCGATTGCACCGGATACCGTACTGCCTCATAGAAGACAAGACAAAAGAAGAGAGAATTACTTCCAGAGCAATCCAAAGGTTGAATCACGAAGTCAAAGAACGATCTGCATTGGAGGGGCCTATGTCACTGTGGCTATTCCGGGCTGGTAGACACGGGGAGTTCGAGAAGAAATTCCTCGATGATCGACGAGTCTACATAACATGGGAGGGCCTCAAGAGCGATCTGTCAAAGCTCAAGGACAAAGAGGGTCTTCTGGAGATTTTGAAGAGAACCTACCCCGATTCCAAGGTGAAGAAGCTTCAGAATAACGCGAGCCAGATCTGGCCTGCCGTCACGAAAATGAAGCCGGGGGACTGGGTTGTTCTCCCCAGTAAGATGAAGCCGGCTCTGCACTTTGGGGAGCTCACCGGCACATACAAGTACGATGTGAATGCGCAGGACCCATTCTATCACTACCTCGATCTCAACTGGTTTGCGACCGATATCCCACGATCCAACTTCGACCAAGATCTGCTTTATTCTTTTGGCGCTTTTATGACCATTTGCCGGATCGAGAGGAACGAGGCCGAGGTCCGGGTGCGCACCATGGCGAACGCTGGCTGGAAATCCACCCGCCCGAAGAGCCCTCACAAGGTTCAAGACCATGAACAATTGGAGGATTTTGTTGATTTGGAGCGCCTTGGCCGTGACGAGATCGCCAAACTCATCATTCACAAGTTCAAGGGGCATGACCTCGCACGGCTTGTCGATGACATCCTGCGTGCCCAGGGCTATACCACCTACGTCAGCCCGCCCGGGCCTGACAAAGGGGTGGATATTCTCGCCGCCCCCGGGCCGCTAGGATTCGGTAATCCACGAATCTGCGTCCAGGTGAAGTCTGGCGACACGCCTGTGGACTCGCCGACCCTAAACCAACTGATTGGAGCCATGCAGACAGTCCAAGCCGATCAGGGGCTGCTTGTCTCTTGGGGCGGGTTCAAGTCCTCGATCGATAGAGAAATCCCGGCCCAGTTCTTCCGCGTCCGGCTTTGGGACCAGGACACCCTCATTAGCGAACTCCTTACACATTATGAGGACCTAGGCGAGGACCTCCGTACGGACATTCCGCTCAAGCGCATCTGGACCGTCAGCACTACCGAGGAAGAGGAATAGAATATGCGAGGCAGTGTAGAGATCCGGGATAGCGCCGAAATCGCTCGAATCCTGCAAGTCTTCTCTTGGCTTGACGACGTCCGTTGGAGCCATCCCGCCAATTACAACCTGATCAATTACTGCGCGGACGATCTCACGCCGGACGAGAAACTACTGACTCATTGGCTCTGTTATGTTACTGACCGCCAAACCGGATTCGAGCGTGTTTGGGAGGTCGGCGGCTACGTCATCTCCCACCTGGTGCGCGCGTATACGCGGAGCGAACTGGATCCCAAGAAGACGGTCGAATCCTACCTTAGATACCCGGCCTCAGAGAAAGGCCTCCGGCTCGAATGCCGGTTGGAAGCTCCCAATCAAAGACTCGCTTATTTCGATATTTACTCGGGACCGGTCGAGTTCGCTTCACGTTACATGCCAAGCGATGTGATCGCGATGCTGCGCACCTTACTGATTCTCGACCGGCTCTCGCGACGGAGCCTCGCCCGCTTCATTTGCCAGATCGTACGGGCTGAAGACGACCAATCGTCCGCGATGCGCATGCTGGCAGCGGCGCTTCATTTCTTGACCTACAAGGATCTCGGCCAGGTGGAAGCCGCCGAAGTACCAAATCGGATGGCAGCTCTCAGGGGGGATCTTGAGAATCAATTTGTCGCCCTCGATAGGGATCCTTCCGAGTTCTTTCGTGATCTCCTGAATCACTTCGATTCCTTCCGCAAGAAGCGCCTCTGGTGTTCAATACGTGACTTCATGAAAAGCCTCGAGTTCAATGCTAACTTGGTATCCGCGATGAAGGCCATCGATTCGTTCGAGGCGAAACGCTGGCAACGTCACAATCCCCACCTCACAGCCGCCCTTCATGTGATCGAATTGCCCGGGGACGTATGGAATAACAAGCGTGTTTTCCGGGACGGTCTATTTGCACCGAGGCTTGGTGCGATCCCGAAGACGTGGGATATGCCAAGAACGGTTCGAAGCATCTATGAGCAAGTCAGGGGGCAGGGGACGACCTTCTACCCGGAGCAGCTTGATGTGACTTTCGACTTTGTTCCGCGAATGTGCGACCGACGTATGTGCCGCATATGTATTTTTGGAGACGGGATCTCACGGCTTTGTCACCAGAAGCGCGACCTCTTCTGTCCGGTGACTTTGGCGGCATGCGGCTATGTCCACCCGTGTAACCCAAACAAGTGTCCGGTCAAGGACGATGGGGTTAAGGGAGTTTGTGCCAACTCAATTTGCTAGGTGCCCGAAATCGAATCTCAGGAGTTCTGGTCCGCAGTCATGTTGCCGAGGAAGATTTCAGAGCCGGTATATGGAAGCCTGACACGACAAGAAAGGAAAGCGCCCAGGAATAGGCACAGATGGAATCGCCGAGCAGGACAACATTTCCCATGGAATTGCCCTCCGTGTTCCGTGAATCCCCCTGGCCCCGCGCGAGTGACAGAGTTCGCCTCAGCCGCGCGGGACCATGAGCTTTACATGCTTCCCGTCCGGGTCGGAGCCTTCAGTCGGAAAGCTCCTGGATCACCCGCGCCAGATCCTCCCTGCTCAGGAAGAGCAGGCCGGGATGGTAGTCCTTGGTATCGATGATCAGGCACTTCTCTTGTCTGGAAATCAAGAGCTGCCAGGCATCCAGCTCTTTGTAGACCGCCGCATCTTCGGGCAGTATATCCTCCCGGCCCTTCCACGACCCGCCTCCTGTGCCCACTTTCATGGCAAGCCTCCAGGTTATGGGTGTGAAGCTCGGTGAGGACAGGAGTGGGTTGCCCACCCTCATGACGCGCGTCCCAGTTCCGCTTTGAATAGAAGCGGAGTTAACTTCCATCCCAGTAGATTACAGCCCCCGGATTTCGGGAGGGAATCAGCAAGCACGGGCTTGCCCGTGGGAATCTAAGAGGTGGGCATCGCTTTGACCCATGTCTTGGCCCACTCCGTTAGACACATCCCCGAGATTCTGGGATTGGCGTCCCGGATCTTTCCCGAGAGCCACTCCTGGCTTTTTTCGACTACCCCTGCCCATATGGCCTTCTCTGCAGAGAACAAGGTTTCAAGTACCTCAAGGAGAACGGCCGTGGAGAGGAGTAAGAACTTATCCACGGCACAGTCCACTTTCATGCTCTTCGCCTCTTTTCTGAGTTGTACGAGATCCAGGGCAAGAGCCATTGCCGCTTCTTCCGTGAGGTCGATACCTCCTTCCGCCCTCTGAAGAGTCAGAACGGCGAGCAACCTGTCGATACGGTCTTCGGCCGGGCGCATAGGGCCGGGTCGGGTACTCATTCTGGAGATGAAACTTCCTCGGCAGAATCTCGCTTCTTGGGACGGGGCCTCATCCGCAACGGCCGCCTCCATAGAATAGTAGGCAGTCTGGGAGCTTGCATGAGGGGTAGGTCCATAGCACGGAATCCCCGCCGCCCTTCCTATGCCGTGCCAGCCTACGGTCAATGGAACCGGAACCTTTCGGAGGACAAGCTCTCCGGTTGTCTTGTCTTTTTCCTCCCTTTCTTCGACGGCGATATAGCTGGTACTGCCGGAAAGCAGCCCGTAAGCCATCGAGAGTTCGATCACGGCTTTACGCCACGTTTCGTCCTTTCTCCTTTTCTGCCTGGAGCCCTTACCCGAACTGAGCCCTTCGCCTTCCTCGATGTCCCGGATCCGCTCTCTCGCCCAGAGCACGGGGATGGGGATTTCGTCCCCTCCCACATCCACCACATCGATCTCCCACCGGTGTTCCTCTCCGGCGATGGTTGTCTCTATCGTTATCGTGTTTCCGGGTTCTTCCTGGTTGTGGAAACGGGCAAACACGGTTACAGGGCTGTCGAGAAACATCCCGGGTATTGCAGGAGCCTGCTCCACTACACCATGCCCCCAACGGATGACCGGGGCTGAAATCGGCTGACTCATGAGCTTCTCGAACATCCTTAGGACCTTTGGCTCGACTCGCTCTCCTGGGTGTATGAACTCCCATGCCCCCAGGCCGGCCCGGCCAAGGCCCTTGATGAAGAACTCATTGGGCCCTGCCCCGATCCCGATGGAGAAGAAGCGGGTCGAGTTCCGGTGGTCTCGCACCAGGCGGATGACCTGTTCCTCGTTTCCCACCTCGCCGTCGGTCAACAGGAGAACGGTCCTTTCGGTGCCATCCGCTCGGGGAGCAGTGGAGTAGATGTGTTCCAGGGGTGCATGGATCTCTGTTCCGCCGAGATCGGCATCGGTCTTTGCCAGGTAGGAAACGGCCCTCTCCAGACTGCTTTCCGTGTAGTCCACCGGTTCCGTGAAAAGGGAGTCGAAGGAGGAGCCGAACCTGTAAATGTTGAACCTGGTTCCCTTCGCAAGCCCCCTCAGGCAGATTTCCATTGCCTTCTTCGCCTCAGTTATGGAGTCGCCCATCATGGAGCCCGAGCAGTCGAGCAGGAAGATCACCTCTTTCTTGGAGGATCCTCGACGATCTTCGCTTCCAGGCTCTCGCGGGGGCCCCTGCGACTGAGGGCAAATATCGAGATGCACGAAGGTGTCATTTCCCTCCTGGAAGCGGTATGCCTTGCCGGCAGGCGTCGCCTCGGATCTCTGGAGGTAGAGGATGAAGTCCCTGTCCATCCGAACCGTCTCGGACACGAATGAAAGCCGGACCGGATCCCTTTCCAGGTCGATTTGGATGGCGTGGCTTGGCGACGCTATGCTCTTCAGGGACTTTCCGTCGTGAACGTTGATGTACAGGGAAAGCCCATAAGGCACGTCGAGTGCGTATGGAGGGTGCAGCTTCTCTTCTTGCGGTATGCCGTCGGCGTCATCCATGTGATCCGGTATGTACCGCGGTGAGATGGTCGTCGGCAGAAAGAATCGAATTTTCTCTCCTTCCAGCTCCAGGAGGGTGACGTAATCGATCTCCACGATCACTTCGGACCCGGGGTTGAGGTTCCCCACCGAGAGCGTGAAGACGTTGGGACGCTCCTCCTCGAGGAGATAACCCCCGTCCCCCTGGGTAAGCACCTCGTCGTACATCTCGAAGGCCTTTTCTCGCTCTTCGACCTTTCCGCGGATCACCCTGCCGTCCACTCTGGCCCTGAAGCCGCATATGGCCGCGGTTTCAGGGAGGGGGAACTTGTAGACGGCCTCGACCGGCTGCTTTTCCGTGTTCCTGAACATCTGGGAAAGTCGCACCCTGGCCCCTCTGCCGAGGATGTCAGCCTCTACTTTCACTCCGGTCAGGGGAACAGGGCCGAGTCTTGCTGAAAACATACCAAAAGGGTCATTCATCCGAATCGCCTCCCTCCAGGATCCTCCTTGCCAGGCGGATCACGTCTGCAATTTCCTTTCTCTTCTTCTCCTCCAGCTCCTTTGAAACCTGGATTTCGATTCCCTCCGAAACCTTATGCCTGATGAGCACTTCCCTTTCGTAGAATCGCGCCGGTTCACCTCCCTTCCGGAGGGCTTGTTGGATTGCCGTCAGCTTCATGCCCTTGTCCTGCAGGGAGTGGATCTCCATCAATCTATTCAAATGACTGTCATAATAAAATCCTCCCCGTCCCCGGCCTGCAGGGGGCTCCAAAAGGCCCACTTGGACGTAGTATCTTATTGTTCTTCTTGTGAAACCTGTTAATTCACAAAGCTCTGTGATCGTATATTTTCTATTCGTCATGATATCCATTATGACAGTGATATGTCATAATTGCAAGCGAAAAATCCTCGCTATTCCTGAGCATGCCTCCAGACGGCCGATATTGAGGATCCTCCAAGAAAATGGCGGAGAGGTTCATCGCATGACCACTCTAAAAGAACTGGAGAAGGATAGACTGTAGGTGACCCACCTGGATCTGACCCAGGTACTCTCTGATCACGGTTTCCATGGCGGTCGCACTCCTCTCTGGTTGGCTTTTGGACGAATTGTACAGGGAGGGTTTGACAGATCCGGTCAAAGCCAATAGGTTTTTTTTCGACGGTTCGGCCGGATGAGAAACCCGTGCACCTGTGGGCGGGCCGTGAGTCCAGATGGCCATCAGCCATCGCCGTCGATGCAAGGTGACCATAGACACGAGAACCATTTAATATCAAATAGATACAATACTAAATTAAAGTAAAATAGAGGAAATTCGGGAGGCCCTTCTGAAAAGATTCTTGAGGAATCGCACGGGTGTGTGACCGGATCTGTCAAAGCGGTCGCGTAGAATCTCAAGGAAAGAGAACAATCTATGTCCGCAGGCCTGGTGTGAAGATGGGGGTAGCAATGAAAAGGATCCTTGTTGCAGTCGTGCTCGTCACGTTCATGGGTTCGAGTGATCAGGCCGTGGCAGACGGGGACCAACCCGGCCCGCCCATTCGTGGGGGATACCTGAAACCGGACGCCCTCTCCAAGGACAGTATCAATATCTACGACGCCGACGGCCGCAGGGTAGGGGAGTTGAGACCGGATCCTCTGCTCAGGAACCGTACGAACATCGTTGATCGAGATGGCAGACAGAGGGGCTACGCCGAGCAAGACCAGCTCATAAAGGGCCGGACGAACATCTACAACCGTTCCGGCGAGCAGAAGGGGTACATCCGAGAGGACAGGCTTCTCGGGAACAGATCCAACATCTACGATCGGGAGGGTGAGAAAAAAGGATTCTTGGAAGAGGACGTGCTGGACAAAGATCGAAGCAACCTCCGTTGCGAGTAGTGTAGCGGAATCTCCCGCAGACAAGCTGAAAGCCCCAAAGCGGGCTCGTTCGGTCAAATTTGACTAAAGATGAAAACAATCGAATAAAACGCTTTACAATCGCTCATTCCCAAATATATCGTAACTCACGGCGATTCTGCTCTGTTTCTGTTAAGGAAGAGCCGACTTGGCGGGGACCCGGGACACCGATCAACCAAGAGAAAGAGGCCTTCACGAGGCAGCCAATAGGGCCAGAATCAGTGGAGTCGAATGATGGAAGACCGATGGTTCTCCGTAGATGAGATTGCTGACCATCTCGGCATTAAGCGGGATACGGTCTACAAGTGGATTAGCGAACGGCAGATGCCGGGCCACAAGATCGGTCGGCTCTGGAAGTTCGACAGGAAAGAAGTGGACGCGTGGGTGAAGTCCGGCGCAGCCGGCGATGTTAAGGATGATTCAAAGACCGATGAAAAGTGAGTCCTCAAACGGCAGTCTGAAGAAGTACGGGTTCAGCCAGGAGCGCGGCAGCGCCCACATGGCTCGGACCATGATGCTTCTTGAACTGCGCCACCTCCTGGACGCGGTCCCGGCGTCTTCCATGTCCGGAGCCGAATACGTTCAGGCCATTGAAGAGGACAACTGCCTTGGGAAGCGTTCCCATAAAACCAGGATTCTCACCCGGAGACATCTTGCGGACCTCTACGCGCTGAGTCCCGACACGACACTGTTTCGGGTCCTCCGGTACTTCTGGCAGCGCGATCCTGAAGGGCGTCCGCTTATCGCCGCGCTCTGCGCCTACGCACGGGACCCCCTCCTCAGAGCCACGGCCCCCTTTGTCTTGAAGATGTCTGAGGGCCAGGTCTTCTCGCGCGAGGCGTTGGAGGAATATCTGGAGAAGAAATATCCGGGCCGGTTCAGCAAGGCAACGCTGATTTCCACCGCCCAAAACCTCGCCTCTTCCTGGACTCAGACCGGCCACCTTTCCGGCCGTGTGAAAAAGTCGAGGTCGAAGGCAAAACCCACGGCGGGCTCGACGGCCTATGCGCTGTTCCTTGGATACCTGAGCGGCGAACGTGGCGAGTCGCTATTCAAGACCGATTACGCCAAGTTGCTCGACTGCTCGTTCGAGAATGCCGTAGAGCTTGCGGAAACCGCTTCACGCAAGGGGTGGATCGTTTTCAAGCGGGTAAGCAACGTGATCGAGGTCCTGTTCCCGTCGTTGCTGACGCAGCAGGAAATGGAGTGGATACGTGAACAGAGTTAGACGACTCCTCGCATCCTACGCGAAGTTCATCGGCGTGCCCTGGCGTGATAACGCCGCCCCAGCACAGCGAGTGATCTTCTGCGTCTACAACGAGAACGAGGAACTGCGGCTTCGGGCGAAGATCGACGAGTTCGAGATCGCCACGCGTGAATCTGGCCACGAGTGGTTTGTGTTTGACCTGACTGACACCTTCGCGGAGTGGCTGTCAGGCCAACGCTATGCAGAGAGCTACTACCGAAAGCCCGATCTCCTCGCCCCGCTGCTACCGCAGTATCTGGACTTCATCGCGGACCGTTTCGGCCTGTTCCTGCAGACGGTGGGCGCGGATGATGGAAGCGTGGTCGCCCTGAAAGGCGTCGGTTCCCTCTTCGGCCTGCTCAAGGTCAAGGCTATGGTGGACAAGCTCGCGCCGATGGTCAAGGGACGGTTGGTGGTCTTCTTTCCGGGAACTTTCGAGAACAACAATTACCGGCTGCTGGATGGCTACGATGGATGGAATTACCTGGCCGTTCCGATCACTGCGGACATGGAGGCCTGATACAGGAGCGCATGATGAACAACAGACAAATCTATACCAAGGACCCTTCGACGAGGAAACTCGTCAACGAAGGCGTGGCCAACGTTAACGACGAACGCACCGATCAGGCACTTGCGGTCCTCCGGTACGAGCTGGAGACCTTTGTCTGCGATGGCCAGTACGAGAAGGGCCTCGCGCACATCATCGAGACCTATCTGAAGAACATCAACCAGGCTCAGCAGCCTGCCGTCTGGGTGAGCGGATTCTATGGCTCGGGCAAGTCTCACCTGGTCAAGATGCTGCGCGCGTTGTGGTCGGACACGGAGTTCCCCGACGGCGCTACCGCGCGCGGCATCGCCAACCTGCCGCAAGGCATTCAGGATTTGCTGAAAGAGCTTTCCACCGCGGGCAAGCGCCACGGAGGTCTTCACGCCGCATCCGGCACCCTGGGGGCAAGCGCGAGCGGCAGTGTGCGGCTAGCCTTGTTGCGGATCATCTTCAAGTCGGTCGGGCTCCCCGAGCAGTACCCCGTAGCCCGCTTCGTTATGTGGCTTCGCAATGAGGACATCTACGACAAGGTCCGCAAAGAGGTCGAGAAGAACGGGTACGACTGGCGCGAGGAACTGGACAACTTCTACGTGGCCGAAGGTCTGCACGCGGCGCTCGTCAAGGCAAAGCCTAACCTGTTCTCGTCACCCGCTACCTGCGTGGAGACGCTCAACAATCTCTACCCGTTCGTTCAGGACATCAGCAGCGACGACATGCTGAAGGCGATTCGCCAGGCGTTGACCCGGGACGGGAAATTCCCGCTCACCCTGATCGTGCTCGACGAGGTTCAGCAGTACATTGGCGAAGACAGCCAGCGGTCTCTCGAAGTCCAGGAGGTCGTCGAATCCTGCTGCAAGAACATCGCCGGCAAATTGCTCTTCATCGGCACGGGTCAGACAGCAGTTACGGGCACTGCGAACCTCAAGAAGTTGGAAGGTCGATTCACGATTCGCGTCGAACTGTCCGACGCCGATGTGGACGCGGTGATCCGGCAGGTCATTCTCGCCAAGAAACCGGATGCCATCGGCGAGATCGAGAAGATCATGCAGACGAACCTTGGCGAAGTTTCCAGGCATTTGGCCAGCACCAGCATTGGGCATCGCCAGGACGACATGCCTAATTTCGCCCAGGACTATCCCATTCTTCCAGTCCGGCGGCGTTTTTGGGAATACACCTTGCGTGTCCTCGATCAGACCGGCACCGACAGCCAGTTGCGCAACCAGCTCAGCATGGTTCACAAGGTCATCCAGACGAACCTCGATGCGTCTTTGGGGTGCGTGATCCCGGCGGACCTTCTGTACTTCGACTCGGCCGACAAGCTGCTCCAGGGGCGTATCCTGCCGCGGAAGGTCCACGAGAAGACAATGAAGTGGATCAAGGGGACGCCCGATCAGCAGCTTGTGGCGCGCGCCTGCGGCCTGGTCTTCCTTATTAACAAACTCGCCGCCAGCAACGACGAGGTCGGCATTCACGCGACGCTCGACACCGTTGCGGACCTCATGGTCGACGATCTTGCGACGGGGAGCAGTTCACTCCGAAACAAGCTCCCTGGTCTTCTGGACAACTGTGAACTGCTCATGAAGGTTGGTGACGAGTACCGAATTCAGACCGAGGAGAGCGCGGCCTGGAACGACGAGTTCTTGAGCCAGCGAAGCCAGCTCGCCAACGAGGCGCATCGGGTGGAGGCCGAACGTGACGACCGTATCCGCCGGGGGTTTGCCGAACTGGCGAAGAAGATGTCGCTGACCCAGGGCAACGCGAAGGTTACCCGCGAGTTATCACCCCTGTTCGACGCCCAACTGCCCCAGGACAGCGCCAAACGCGTCTGCGTCTGGGTGCGGGATGGATGGGCCATCGACGAGAACTCTGTGCGCGTTGACGCGCGGCAGGCAGGAAACCAGTCCCCGACCATCTTCGTCTTTATCCCCAAGCGTTCCGCCGACGACCTCCGGCATCATCTGATCGACTACAAGGCTGCGGCCGCGACGCTGGAGAAGCGTGGCGTTCCGAACAGCCCTGAAGGCACCGAAGCCCGGGCCGCGATGGAAACGACGCGGCAGACCGCCGAGGCCAAGATCAGGGAGCTCCTTGACGAGTCCTTCTCCGGCGCGCGCGTGTTCCAGGGTGGTGGGAACGAAATCCTCGGCAACGGTTTGCAGGAAATGATCCTGGAAGCGGCCGAGAATGCCCTCCAGCGGCTCTATCCCCAGTTCGGGCTGGCCGACCATGCCGGTTGGGAGAAGGTCTACGCCAAGGCGAAGCAAGGTGCCCCCGATGCTCTCAAGGCGGTCGGAGACGACGGCGAACCGGCCAAGAACCCGGTGTGCAAAGCGATCTTGGCGTTTATCGCGGGCGGCAAGAAAGGCGCGGACATTCGGGAAAACTTCGAAGCATCGCCTTACGGCTGGTCCCGCGATGCCGTTGACGGTGGATTGCAGGTTCTCCTGATCGCAGGCATCATCCGGGCGCAGGACGACCGGGGCCGCGCTGAGGACCCCAAGGACCTCGAACGTAAGGCCATCGGCAAGGCGACATTCAAGGTCGAATCGGCAACGGTTTCGACGAGCCAGCGGATACAGATTCGCAAGACGATCCAGCGTCTCGGCGTACAGGCCAAGCAAGGCGAAGAATTGGCCGCCGTTCCAGAGTTCCTGCGGCTCGCGGGCGAACTGGCGGACAAGGCCGGTGGCGAAGCGCCCAAGCCCGAACGGCCCGACGTGGCGTCACTCGAGGAAATCCGTCTATCCTCGGGCAACGAGCAACTCCTGGCCATCTATAACAAGCGCGACGATCTGAAGACAGCCATCGAGGCATGGGAAGAGCAGGCCACGCGCATCGAGAGGCGCTGGCCGACCTGGGAGAAGCTCCGCGACCTCCTGAAGCATGCTGGCGACCTGAAGGCCGCCCAGGAAGCGCGGCAGCAGGCCGAGGCCATCGAGAAGCAGCGGTTGCTCCTGGCCGAGCCCGATCCGACCCAGCCACTCCTCAAGTCGCTGGAGGATGCCCTGCGCTCCGAACTGGCTGCGCAACAGAAGCAGTACGCGGAGAAACTTAAGGACAAGACCTCCGCCCTTGCGAAGGATGACTCATGGAAGCAGCTTGCCGAGGATGAGCGCGACGCCATTCGCGGCCAGTGTGGCATTGCCGATGCCCCGAAGCTGGCCCTCGGCACATACCAGGAACTGGTCTCCGCGCTGGAACAGCATCCCCTGGTGGTTTGGCGCGACCGGATCGACGCCCTTCCCGGCCGGTTTGATCGCGCCAGAGAGCTGGCATCCAAGTCACTTGAGCCGGAGACGCAGACCGTCGACATCCCCCGCCGCACGCTCAAGTCGCCCGAGGACGTGGACGCCTGGGTGAAGGAAGTCCAGGACCAGTTGAAGAAGGCCGTAGCCAAGGGGCCGGTGGTGATTCGTTGATGCAAACGAGGACGACAGGAATGCAGGCACTGGAAAAGACGCTCAGAAACAAGCTCGAACGCACCGTAATGGAGGCGCGGGACGTGGCCGAGGTGGCCGCCCGGGCTGCCGTCGAACAACTCGGTGTAGGCGAGCCCAAACCCTACGCCCATCTCAGCGCCGACGAGAAGGAACTGCGGCGCAAGCTGCGCATCCACGGCCGCCAGCTTGGCGACTTCCGGCACGATAAGAAAGACACGCAGGAGATCGACCGCCTGGTCGAGGAGATCGCCTACGAGCACTGGCACCGCATGCTCTTTGCCCGCTTCCTGGCCGAGAACAACCTCCTCATGTATCCGGACCCGGACGATCCCGTGGCCGTGAGCCTCGAGGAATGCGAGGACCTGGCCGCCGAGGAGGGCGCGAAGAACGGATGGGAACTCGCCTCGCGGTTCGCCGCGCGGATGCTGCCGCAAATCTTCCGGCCGGACTCGCCGGTGTTTCAGTTGGTCCTGCCGCCGGAGTACGAGCAGAAACTGGAACGGCTCCTGGCGGACCTGCCCCAGGAGGTCTTCCACGCATCGGATTCTCTGGGCTGGGTGTACCAGTTCTGGCAGGCCAAGCGGAAGGACGCGGTCAACGCATCCGAGGTGAAGATTGGCGCGCGCGAACTGCCCGCCGTCACGCAGCTCTTCACCGAGCCGTACATGGTGGCATTCCTTCTGGACAACTCCCTCGGGGCCTGGTGGGCGGCGCGGCGGCTGACTGAAACGGACCTCAAGAACGCCAAGAGCGAGGAGGAACTGCGCAATAAGGCGTCGCTACCCGGCATGCCGCTGGATTATCTACGCTTCGTGAAGGGCGAGGACGGTAGGTGGACCCCGGCCGCCGGAACCTTCGACGGTTGGCCGAAGAAGCTCGCCGAGCTGAAGGCTCTTGACCCCTGCTGCGGGTCTGGGCACTTCCTGGTGGCAGCATTTCTGATGCTTGTGGCTATGCGCATCAAAATGGATGGATTGCCCGCGCGCGAGGCCGCGGACCGAGTGCTGGCCGAGAACATCCACGGGCTTGAGATTGACCAGCGCTGCGTGGAGCTGGCGGCTTTCGCCTTAGCACTCGCAGCGTGGCGATATCCGCATGCAGGTGGATACCGGCAACTGCCGGAGTTGAATGTGGCGTGCACGGGTTTGTCTGTTGGCGGGTCACGTGAGCAGTGGATGGAAATCCTGGCAGGCCAATCCATTGTCACCAATTTGCGGTTCTTTTTCGGCCAGCTGTATGAGCTTTTCAGCAAGGGGCCGTCCTTGGGCAGCCTGATCAACCCTCACCGCTTTTTGGGCAGTGGGCTCCTGGACGAGCGCGGCATGCAGGCCCTGCTTCAAGTCCTCCGTGCCGCCGTCAAATCAGAATCGCCCGCGTCGGAACGTCATGAACTCGGAGTGGTGGCCGCCGGGCTGGCCAAGGCCGCCGATCTCCTGGCGGAGCGCTATACCCTGGTGGCTACCAACGTGCCCTATCTCGGACGCGGCAAGCAGGACGATACCCTCAAGCAGCATATCGAGACCCAGTATCCACTCGGCAAAGCCGACCTCGCCACCGCCTTTGTTCTGCGCTGCCTGGAATTCTGCGCCAAGGGAGGCTCCACGGCGTTAGTCACTCCCCAGAACTGGCTCTTTCTCACCACCTATAAGAATCTCCGCGAGACGCTCCTGCTCAACCGCACCTGGGAGATGGTAGCCAGGCTTGGCCCTGGGGCTTTCGAGACCATCTCCGGACATGTCGTCAACGTGGCGCTTCCCCTGCTCAGCGCGGCAACTCCTCGGGATGATCAACGCATGTCCGGTATCGACGTTTCAGCAGCAACTCGCCCCGAAGATAAGGCGGCCATGCTGCGAGGGGAACAGCACGCTGAGATCGTAGTGCTGCAGCAGAAGGAACAACTCAGGAACCCGGATGCAGCACTCGACTTCTCATGTAATGTTGGAAAAGTCCGCCTGGGCAAATACGCCAACGCTATCCAAGGGATTGGAACCGGTGACCTTCCTCGCTATTTGAGGTGCTTTTGGGAATTGAGGGTTGTCACTCAGGATTGGCAATTCTTCCAGATGACACCACAGGCTACCGGTTTTAGTGGTTATGTGGGGGTTATCCATTGGGAACAAGGCAAGGGACCTCTCGCTCAGATAGGGACAGCGAGAAAAGGGCTTCAAGTTCTTGGTAAGCGAGGCCTTGCAGTTGCAGTCACCGGTTCTTTGAAGTGGTCACATTTTCTTGGCGCAAGATTTGACTGCACTATCGGAGCAATCATCCCTTACAAGGATTCCGATCTTCCTGCACTAATTGCGTTTGCTGAATCTCCCGATTTCGCAGATAGGGTTCGGGCGGTAGACCAAGCGCTGTCAGTGACAGAAGCAAATTTCCTCAAAGTTCCTTTCGACCTCACCCACTGGCAGAACGTCGCCGCTGAGAAGTATCCGAACGGCCTACCCGAGCCCGAGAGCGACGATCCGACGCAGTGGCTATTCCACGGGCGTCCGGAAACATCCATCGCACCACTTCAGGTCGCCGTCGCCCGCCTACTCGGCTATCGCTGGCCCGCCGAACTCGACAAGGAAATGGAACTCTCCGCTGACGCCCGCGCGCTCGTGGCAAAGTGCGACGATCTGCTCAAGTTTGCGGATAAGGACGGCATCGTCTGTATTCCTCCAGTGCGTGGCGAGGCATCAGCCGCCGACCGCCTGCTGAACCTCCTGGCCGCCGCCTACGGTAAGGACTGGAGCCAGAACATTCTGAACCGCCTGCTTAAGGAGGTCGGGTTCGAAGGCAAGACACTGGATGCCTGGCTGCGCGACGGATTCTTCGCGCAGCACTGCGAGCTCTTCCATCAGCGTCCCTTCGTCTGGCATATCTGGGACGGCCTGCGCGACGGATTCTCGGTCCTGGTCAACTATCACAAGCTCGACCGCAAGAACATGGAGACGCTGATCTACACCTACCTGGGGGACTGGATCAAGCGGCAGAAGGACGATATCGGCTCTGGCGTGGACGGTGCGCAGGAACGCCTGGCCACCGCCGAGACGCTCAAGAAACGCCTCGAGTTGATCTTGGCAGGCGAAGCTCCCTACGACATCTTTGTAAGATGGAAGCCCATCGAGAAGCAGCCCATCGGATGGGAGCCAGACATGAACGACGGCGTCCGTCTGAACATCCGCCCCTTCATGTCCGTACCCGACATCAGGAAGAAAGGCGCGGGAGTCCTGCGCGAGAAGCCCAAGATCGACTGGAAGAAGGATCGCGGCAAGGAGCCGCAACGACCGATCCGGGAATCCCCGTGGTTCTGGGGCTGGAACGAGACCGCCGATTTCACCGGTGGACCGGATTTCACGGGCGAGCGTTTCAACGACTGCCACTATAGCCTTGAGTTCAAGCGGCATGCGCGGCGAGATGCTGCCAAAGGGGGACAATTGTCATGAGCATCAATACCGGCATCATCGATCAGCGCGTGCGCAAACTCGCCGAGGACCTGGCGGCGGAGTTCGAGACGCGCCTGAACATCAAGAACGACGAGGATAAGCAACGCTCGGTGTCTTTCGTCTTTCTGGTGGTGAAGACCATTCTTGACCTGCCCGACGAGCAGGCACTGGATTGTCTCACCGAAGGCGGTAACGACTTCGGTGTGGACGCTCTCCACATCGGCGATGTTGAAGACGGCGAGTTTGTGGTGACCCTGTTCCAGGGCAAGTACAAGCGGGACCTGGCCGGTGATGCCAATTTCCCACAGACTGGTGTGGAGAAAGTGATCCAGGCCATCCGCTATCTCTTCGATCCGGACGCGGTCATTACGACCAACGAGAACCTGACGAAGCGGCTGGAGGAGATCCGCTCTATGGTGCGCGATGGTCACATTCCCCGCGTGCGGGTGGTGCTCTGCAATAATGGCTTGACGTGGCCAGCCACCGCCCAGCAACTGATCGACCGTGCCGGGTTCCCTGAAGAGCAGGTTGCATGGGAACACGTTAACCACGATGGCATCGTCCGCCTGATGCAGGCGGCGAAGCAGGTGGACGACACCTTGCGGTTGTCTGGCAAGGCGATCATCGAGGATTTGGACTACTGCCGGGTGCTGATCGGGAAACTGCCTGTGCGGGAAGTTGAGGTGCTCTTCAATCGCCACGGCGATCTCTTGCTTGAGCGGAATGTGCGCCGCTTCCTCGGATTGCAGGGGAACCGGGTCAATCAGGGTATCGAGCACACGCTGAAGACCGAGGCGGAACGCGGCAACTTCTATTTCTACAACAACGGTATCACCCTGCTGTGCAGCAAGTTCACCTACAATGCGCTGCAGGGGGAGAATTACCAAGTGCGGGTGGACGGCCTGCAGGTGATCAATGGCGGTCAGACCTGCAAGACCATTCAGTCGACGCTGGCGGCGCTAGCCGGTTTGGACGCCGGAATGGAAAAGGCCTTCGTCCTCGTACGACTTTATCAATTGCCGAGCGAGTCCACTGATCTAGTGCGTAGCATTATCTACGCGACCAATAGCCAGAACCCGGTCGACCTCCGCGACCTGCGTTCGAACGACCCGAAGCAAAAGAGCCTGGAAACGGCCATCCGCGACCTGGGATTCACCTACCACCGGCACCGCAGCGAAGCCTCGTTGAAGCCAACCGATATCAGCAGCGCGACGGCGGCGGAGGCCGTGTTGTCCGTCTGGCGCGAGCGCCCGCACCAGGCGAAGTTCTACGGGCGGGAGCATTTCGGCAAGCTCTACGACCTGATCTTTTCGGATGACCTGAATGCGGCCCAAGTCATCATCGCGGTCCTGCTGTTCCGCCATGCCGAGAACGTGCGCAGGCGTCCGCCGGAAGGTTCGCCGGACTTCGTAAGCTATGCCTCGTGTTTTCTGGCGATGCTGATGGGGCGCTATCTCCTCAAGGATCTGGGCGTTGCCCAGAATGCACTGAACCACTTGAACTTCGCGGCTGCCAAGGCCAGATGCGAACAGGATGCAGAGAGATACTTCAATGGGGCCGTCGCCGCCGTGGGAAGAGCCGTCAAGAAGCTGTATGGCAATCAAGATGTGTCCCTGCAACGGCTGGCGGCGACCTTCCGGCGCGGAGATCTGTTGGAAGAACTGAAGGGAGAGGTTGCGATAGATGGATAGTATCCTTCAACGCCTCCTGAAAGCAATCCGCGATGCGACCGTCCACAACCCCGACGTTCAGGTGGCTTCTCAGTGCATTCTCTGGCCCGATGGAGATCGCCAGTGGGAACCGGTCGCGGCGCGATTGCAGGTCGAGTTGCCGGAGATGTTCGTCCTGGGCGATTACGACATCGAGAAGAAGACCGGACCCGCTATTTGGCTGCGGTGCGTGATTGCGGGCAAGGCCCCGAACGTCGAACTGCCCAAAGGCACGACGCCCATCCTATATCTGCCTGGAGTCAGCCGCCAGGATTTACGCGCGGTCGAAAGCTGCCCGGATCATCTGAAACCCCTGGCCGAATTGCAGTACAGCGGCGTGATCTGGTCGCAGATCAATGCCAAGGACTGGACCATTCTGGCATTTCTGAAGTCCGACCAGGGCGGGCTCGGATTGGACGTGGCCCAGGACAACGACGCCAAGCACGCCATGCAGCTCGCGCTCTATCGCCTGCTCGATGAAGAGATCGACCTCCTGAAAGGCAAGCGGCTCGACAAGGACCACTTCAACACCCTTCTGACCGGTGGAGACCCGGTCCGCGATCTGCTTCAGTGGCTGGACCAGGGCGAGGCGTTCAAGGCAGGCCGCGACGAGAACGCATGGGTAGGCTTCGTGGAGGTCTGCAAGTCCCAACTCGCGTTTGACCCGGCGAACGACGGCAATCTCAAAGGCGCTGGACTTCTCGCGGGTGGCAAAGGCCCCTGGCTGTCCGTATGGGAGCGGTTCTGCGAGGCTCCGAAAAGATACCCGCACATCCCGGCGCTCATCCGGCAGTGCTCCGAGCCTCAAACCGACCTGTTCTCCAACGCCTCCACGCACGGCGGCTGGCCGCAATGGAATGAGCGGCAGGAACAGTCCCTCCGCAATGAGTTGCTCAAGATACAGAACCAGCCCGCCCACGAGGCCAGAAAATGCCTCAAGGATCTGGAGTCGAGGCACAGGGAGAGAAGGAATCTCGTCTGGGCGGAACTCGGAGAGGCCGCTCTTGCATGCGCCATGGAGCATCTGGCGAAACTGGCCGACCTGACGGGGAATGCCCTTGCCGCAGGGACGATCAATGACCTCGCCGGGGCGTACCTTTCCTGCGGTTGGCGAGCGGACGACGCGGTCATCCAGTCGCTGACGTGCGTGGGTAGGCAGGAAGATCTCGACGCAGTTACTACAGCGATCCGCGCGGTCTATTTGCCATGGGCCGAGGACGCGGCGCGATACCTGCAAAAGGTCGTGGCTCGTGACGGCTATCCGGTGAGCCGAGAGGCCTTGGCGTCCCCTGATCCGGGGAAGTCCGGGGAATGCGTGCTCTTTATTGATGGCCTCCGCTTCGATATGGCGCGACGGCTGTCCGAAAAGTTGGCTTTGAGGAAACTGAATGTCGAGGAGACGCCGGTTTGGGCCGCCATTCCCAGTGTTACCGCAACCGGCAAGCCCGCTGTGACCCCGGTGGCCCATCTCATCGTCGGCCAGGAGGCGAATGCGGACTTCGAGCCGTGCGTGGCGGCCACAGGCCAATCGCTCAAGGGCGGCTACTACCTGCAGAAACTTTTGGACGAAGCGGGTTGGCAACTGCCGGAGAAGTCGGGGGTCCTGTTCCCCGAAGGGCCGGTGTGGTGCGAGGTCGGGAATATCGACCATGAAGGCCACGAACGCGGCTGGAAGCTCGCCAGGCATCTCGAAACGATGCTCGGCGAAATCGTCGACCGAATCGAGCAGTGGTTTGCCAACGGATTCGAGTCGGTCCGAGTGGTCACGGACCACGGCTGGCTGCTTATGCCCGGAGGTTTGCCGAAGACGGAGCTTCCGTCGGCATTGACGGAGAACCAGTGGGGGCGCTGTGCAGCACTGAAGGCTGGGGCTTCCACGGAAGAGCGGCTTTACCCGTGGTTCTGGAACGCCCATCAGGAATTCGCATTGGCGGACGGCATCAGTTGCTACCGCGCGGGAATGGAATATGCCCACGGCGGGATCAGCCTTCAGGAATGCCTCACGCTTCGGCTCCACGTCACAGCAGGCGGCAAGGCAGAACCGCAACAGGCGATTCACATCACCGATGTGACCTGGAAGGGCCTGCGATGCAAGGTGGCCATGGAAGGCGATACGACCGGTTTTTCCCTTGATCTTCGGTCGCATCCCGGCAATCCATCGTCCAGTGTCGTCATGGGCGTGAAACCGTTCAAGGAAGATGGCACGAGCTCGGTCGTAGTGGAGGACGAGGACCTCGAAGGCCAGGAGGTAACCATAGTGATCATCGACGATGACGGGCGACTCGAGGCCCAATGCACAACCGTAATCGGGAAGGAGGGCGGATGATGGAAATGGATCGCATCGACAAGATCGCCGCCTCCGTCCTTGACGGATACCTGGTGCGCAAGGACCTGGTGCGAACGTTCAGCCGCCAGTTCCCTGTGCCGACCTACGTGGTCGAGTTTCTGCTCGGCCGATACTGCGCCAGCACCGATGCCGAAGAGATCGACGAGGGTATCAAGATTGCTCAGCGCCAGCTCGCGGAGCGGACAATCAAGGCCGGGGATGAGGAGTTGTTCAGGTCTCGTGCCCGCGAAAAGGGCGATGTCAAGATCATCGACCTGATCAGTGCGCGCCTGGATGCCAAGACGGACTCGTACCTGGCGACGTTGCCAAGTCTCCGGCTGAACGACGCGCGTATCAGCCCGGACCTGGTGAAAGAAAACGAGCGCATGCTCACCGGCGGGTTCTACGCCGAGATCACGCTGTCCTATGACGCCGCCATTGCCCAGGAGAAGAATGGTCGCCCATTCGGCGTGGACTCCCTGCGGGGGATTCAGCTCTCCAAACGCGACGTGCTCGACCGGCTTGCGGAAGCCAGGAAACAGTTCACGACTGCGGAATGGAAGGCCTTCCTCTTGCGGAGCATTGGAATCGAGTCGGAGGGTCTCTCCGAGCGCGCCCGTGATTCCTTCATCCTGCGGATGATCCCATTTGTCGAACGCAACTACAACCTCGTCGAGCTTGGGCCGCGCGGGACGGGCAAGAGCCATCTCTTCCAGCAGGTTTCGCCGTATGCCCACCTTATCTCGGGCGGCAAAGCCACCGTTGCCCGCATGTTCGTGAATAACGCCACCGGCCAGCGTGGCCTGGTGTGCCAGTATGATGTCGTCTGCTTTGACGAGATCTCGGGCATTTCCTTCGACCAGAAGGACGGCGTCAACATCATGAAGGGGTACATGGAATCGGGTGAATTCAGCCGTGGAAAGGAGAGCATCCGCGCGGACGGGAGCCTTGTCCTGATCGGGAACTTCGAGGTGGACGTCGAGCATCAGCAGCGCATCGGCCACCTTTTCGGGCCGCTGCCCCAGGAAATGCGGGACGACACGGCCTTCATGGACAGGATTCACGCCTACCTGCCGGGATGGGATGTCCCCAAGATCAAGAAAGAGCTTCTGACCGAGCATTTCGGACTGGTAAGCGATTTCCTCTCCGAATGCTGGAGCCAACTGCGGAGTCAGAGCCGCCTGTCGGTGATGCAGAACCGGGTCTTCCTCGGGGGCGCGCTCAGCGGGCGCGACACCAACGCCGCCAACAAGACCATCAGCGCCTTGCTGAAACTCCTCTATCCAGGTCTCGACGATACGGTTTCCGATGAGGATTTGGAATGGGCGGTGAGGTTGGCCCTGGAGGTCCGTCGCCGGGTCAAGGAACAGCAGAAGCGAATCGGCGCAGCCGAGTTCCGCAACACCCATTTCAGCTACGTGTTCGGCAGTGATGGGGTCGAGAAATTCGTATCTACACCGGAACTCCAGAGTGAAGGCGGAATTGGCGGTGATCCGCTCGAACCGGGTCAAGTCTGGACCGTCAGTCCCGGCGGAATGGACGATCATCCCGGGCTCTACAGGCTCGAAGTCAACGAAGGCCCTGGCTCCGGCGTCAAGATACTGAACAAGCCTGTACCCGCCGCCTTCCGGGAATCCATGGGCTATGCGGAGCAGAATCTTTACTCCCAAGCCGCTCGCTTGGTGGGTGACAAGGACCCCAGGCAGCATGAATTCACCGTGCAGCTTCGTGCTTTCGACGCCTCCAAGGCGGGAGCCAAACTAGGGGTCGCGGCTGTGGTGGCGCTTTGCACGGCACTGCTGAAGAAAAGCACGCGAGGCGGCCTAATCGTCGTTGGCGAACTCAACCTCGGCGGCTCCATCGAACCCATCCACAACGCGGTAACCATCGCGGAGATCGCGGTCGAGAAGGGCGCGACAGCCCTGCTGATTCCAGTCACTTGCCGTCGCCAGCTCCTCGATCTCTCCGACGACATGGCAACCAAGGTGGACATCCAGTTCTACTCGGACGCGCGAGACGCGCTGTTGAAGGCGATACAGGAGTAGAATCCATAAGAGTCATGTGGTGGCAAACATATCCGTACAGAAGGCTCAAAACAATGCAAACTAACGTACACCAGATCAGGCCATCTTCCATTCAGTGCAACTGCGTGGCATGGAGGAACCATCCATGATCCGCTTCCTCCATACAAGCGATTGGCAGTTGGGAATGACTCGCCATTTCCTCTCGGAAGGTGCCCAGGAAAGATATGGCCAAGCGCGCTTTGATGCCATTCGGACCATGGGACGGATTGCAGAGGAACAGAGTTGCCAGTTCATGTTGGTATGCGGGGATGCCTTCGAATCCAATCTGGTGGACCGGAAGACAGTTGCCCGGGCAATGGAGGCGCTCAAGGAAGTGTCTGGTCCGGTGTTCATCCTGCCAGGGAACCATGACCCGCTAAACGCAGCTTCTGTATATCGTTCGAGCACCTTCATCGAGCGGAAGCCCTCTCATGTGCAGGTAATTGAGGCCGCCGCACCCATCAAGGTTGCAGGGGCGTGGAACTGGTGGGAGCGCCGTGGATGTCGAAGCGGCCGGTCGCCAATCCCATTGAGGACGCCATCAACGCCCTTGCGCCTGCGACCGAGGTTACCCGTATTTGCATGGGGCACGGTGCAATCGATACGCTTACGCCAGATCGGGAATCCGCCGGGATCATTTCGGTTGCCGCGCTCGAACGAGCTATCGGCGAAGAGAAGATTCATTTCGTGGCGCTTGGCGACAGGCACTCTCTGACCAAGGTCGGCAGTGGGGACCGCATCTGGTATTCCGGGACGCCCGAGGCCACGGATTTTCGGGAAACGCAATCCGGGTACGCTCACGTCGTGGAAATAGGTGACGGTGGCGTAACCACCAAGCCATTTCAGATCGGCCAGTGGCGATTCATCGAACATGAACGCGTTGATCTCAACACCTACGACGACGTGGAAGCGTTACGGAAATCATTGGAGGACATCGAGAACAAGGAGCGCACGGTTGTTCGGTTAATCCTCGTGGGATCGCTTTCACTGGTCTTGAACGGAACGCTTCGGAATCAAATGCTCGCCGCAAAGGACGTTTTCGGAGCATTCGATATTCGAGATGCAGAACTTCTCGTGCTGCCGGATGATACAGATTTTGCCAACCTGGGATTCTCGGGTTTTTCCAACGGAACCGTGCAGCGTCTTCGAAGCAAAATCGCGGAGGGTGGAGATGGGGCTACGGTAGCCCGCGAGGCCTTGATGCTGATGCTTCGGCTGGCAAGGGGGACGGCATGAAATTCATTCGTCTTCGAGTTGCCAATTACCGGGGCATTGCTACAGCCGAGGTGAACTTCGGACCCACTGGTATTACGCTCATGCAGGGGCCGAATGAAGCCGGAAAAACCAGCCTGAGCGAAGCTATAGGGTTTCTCTTTGAGTACTTGGATTCAAGCAAGCATCGGAATATCGAAGCCATCAAGCCGGTCCACCGGGACGAAGGACCGCAGATCGAACTGCAGGCAGAGAGCGGACCTTACGCTTTCAACTACTTCAAGCGGTTCCTCAAAAGACCGGAGACCAAACTCACCATCAGCAAGCCGAAACCCGAGAACCACACGGGACGTGAAGCACACGAACGTGCCGAGGCCATCCTCCGCGAAACCCTCGACATTGACCTCTGGAAGGCATTGACGATTCAGCAGGGCGACGCCATCCACCAGCCCGTCTTGACGAAACAGACATCGCTCTCGGTTGCGCTCGATAAAGCGGCTGGCGGGCGTCCCGCCGATCCTCGGGAGGAGGGCCTGTTCGAAAAGGTACGTGCAGAATACCTTCTATATTACACCGAACGTGGAGCGGAACGAAAAGAACTCGCGGAGTCCCGCAAGGCACAGACAGGCGCCGAATTGGAAGTTGCTCGTATCGAGCAGGCAATCCGCGATCTTGACCAGGATATCGAACGTGCGGCCGCCCTTCAGCGGGAATTGCGCCAATTGAAGAAGCAGGAAGACGAGTTGACGAAGGCAGTGGCTACCCATAAAGCGTCACTTGAGGAGATAGGCACTCTGGAAAATGCTCTTTCGGCTGCTCGCCTGAAGTGCCGACTGTGCACCTTCGCGGACTGGTCGATTGTCGACTAACCGCTGACGATACCGAGGTTTACCTCGGCAAGGGGGAAGTTCGGACGATCTCAGTCGCAGACAGATCCCGTTTGACCATACCCGGCACGTTGGATGTGGAGATCACGGCCGGGTCCAGTGCCGAAGGACTGTCCAGGAAGGTCGAAGATGCGCGTCGCGCTCTGGATGATGCCTGCGCGAAAGCTGGGGTTTCCAGTCCTGATGAGGCACGGGCGGCATTTGAAGAGCGCCGCGAAGCAACCCGGCGTGTGGAATCCAAAGAGCAGGTGGAAAAGGATAATCTACGTGACTTGACCTATGAGGAACTGGACGAGAAACTGCTTGGCCTTCAGCAAACAGTGCCGAGCTATCTTGGCAAGCGCGTGGCCGAACCCGCCATTTGTCCTGATTTGGGATCGGCGAAGACGGAGTGGATAAGTGCTGAGGCGTCACAACAGGAGGCGGTCGGCCAGTGGGAATCAGCTCGCGTGTCTCTTGATACCACCCGAAGCGTGTGGGACGGCTTGAATAGTAAGCACCAGGAATCGCGAGTCCAACTCGACCTATTATCCAAAGATCTCAACCAAGCACGTGAAAACCTCGAGAGGGCAAGAAAATGCGTTCCCGATGATGCTTTAGAGACGGCGCTGGCGAGTGCGGTCCAGGGCGTGGCTTCAGAAGATACCAGCGTTCGTGCCGCCGAGTTATCACTGAGGGCAAAGAATCCCGAGCGGGTGAAGGTATTGGCCGAGACGGCAAAGGGCTCCCTGATAACGACGCAAACTCGTCGGAATGCAGCTCAAACGGAACTGATCGAGGTGCAGACGCGGCTTAAGATCCACGGGGAGGAAGGGCTTCACGAGAAGTTGCACGCAGCCCAGATGGGTCTTGAACGTCTTGGGGCGGTCAACAAATCACTGTTTCGTCGGGCATCTTCAGCAAGATACCTTTTTGAAACCATGCGCGAAGAGCGAGACAGTGCGAGGCGGGCTTATGTGGCTCCGCTCAAGGAGAAGATCGAACAACTTGGGCGTTTGGTTTTCGATGACTCATTCCAGGTGGACATCAGCGATGAACTGCAAATTGCCAGTCGGACGGTCAAGGGCATCACGGTGCCGTTTGAGTCGTTGAGCGGTGGCACCAAGGAACAGCTTTCACTGATTTTCAGATCCGCCTGTTCGATGATCGTCGCAAAAGATGGTGGAACACCGCTCATCCTGGACGATGCGTTGGGTTATACGGACCCGGAACGGTTGCGTCTCATGGGTGCCGTTCTGGCTCAAGCAGCCAAGGAATGCCAGATCGTTATTCTTACTTGCATTCCAGACCGGTATGCCAATGTCGGAGCGGCCACCGTAGTCACATTGAGTTGATGTGAAGAATTTACAGTTCCCCCCCTGTGAACGCGGGCAGAGGTGGTCGCGACGGAGTTCCGCAGGTTCAGATTGGGACTCTTGCAAGACTCCAAGAGAATAGCTGATCCCCTCACAGCCCCAGTTCCCACTGCCGACGGGAGAGTTGTTTGTCCTGGGTGCGGTCGGCCTGGTTGTCTTCCCGCCATTGGATGTCTTTGTTCACGACGGAACGTGCGTCTTCGGTTTTTGCATCCCGTACTTGGTCCAGGATGAGCTTGGCGGCCTCGGGGGCGATCGCGCCGCCCCGTATTTCAGGGAGGCTCTTGTATTCGAGGATGGTCCTGTCGAGATGGGTGAGCGGGGGTGGTTCGATAGGGCGTGCCTTCGGGGTGGCCGAGAGTTCTCGGGTGTGCTCTTCCCGCACACTGCGGGCAATGCGGCCGGCGTGTGCCATGGCATGAAGGCCTGCCCCCAGGACCGTGCGCTCTTCGAGCGTGTAGAAGGCGGCTAGGAAGTTGTCCCTCGCGACATCGGCGGAGATGTTTCTCGGGATCCTGTTCTCGGCCATGTGCTTGTCGGTCGGGATGATCCTCACCCGGGTTGCGTCCGGGACGTGGATCACGGTCGCGACTTCCGAGGCGTCGGTCACGGCAAAGGAGACCTCTCCCAGGTAGCCCCGGTCCTGAAGCGCGAGGGCTCGGAGGGCCGGGAGCCGGGAATCGGTGGTCCCGTGCCCCCGTGCGGCATTGAGGGTTGCTGCGATTTCACTTGCGTGTATCCGGTGGGTGCGAAGCCTCTCAGGCGCTTCTCCACCGATCTGGTTGTGGGCGTCGAGGATCTTCTCCGGGTCCATGACCACGAGCACGGGCTTGTCGCTTGCGTGGACCTTGCGGTCCAGGGCGAGTGTGACCTCTGATCTGGGGTGGAAGGCGTCGGGTACCCTGCCCGGGATCTTGCTCTCCGTTTCGTGCCGGCGGCCGGGGTGTTTCCGGCCGGAGTCGGTCGAGACCAGGTACGCCTCGAAGACGTGATGAGGGTTCACGTGTTCGAAGGCATGGAGCGGGCTCGCGGCCTCCTGCCTGGTGAGTTCCGTGACAAGGAGCCTGCCTTCGGTCTTGCCGAGCACGAGCCGGTAGGCACGATTCTTCAGGCTCTCAGCCCCTATGCGCTCGTCCCCGCCGAATTCGAGCACGTGTCCGGGCTCGATCTTCTCCGCCTTGGCGGACTTGCCGCCCTCTGCGGAATCGAGAAAGAAGGCGTCCGCCTGGATCCGGCTGCCTGACCGAGTGAGGACCTCTTGGGTCCTCATGAGCGCCCCCGGTTGTTCCGGGTGTGGCTGCACGGCTGCCACCCAGTTCGGGGCTCCGTCTGTGGAGTTGTAACTCAGGTTCGGTATGGTTCCTTTGGTGATGGGGATGGTCTCGACGTGTCGCGGGCGGCCCAGGCGATCGATGACGAATGCCCGGTTCCGGCTTTTGTCTTGCCCGATCTCGACGAGCACATCTCCAGGCCGGGTGGGGCGAGCGGCGGTCCCTTCCCCGATGGCGACCCGCATCTCCGGGGTGATCTTCTGGGGCCAGTCTTCGTAGCGCATGAGGTGGAGGAGCCTTTCGCGGTCCATGGGCCCGGCTGCGGTGGCGGTCTCCCGGTACTGCGGGTTGAACTTGGCCAGATCGATGGGCCGGTCCGCCGCCTCGGGGAGCCGCTGGAAGACGCGGAAGGTGTGCAGCGCCCTTGGGGCCTTCTCCGCCACGGGCTCAGGGTAGGGGAGGAGGGCCTCGCGCTCCGGTGCGGGGGGCGGGGAATCGGTGGCGACCGAGGCGGATTTGAGAGCCTGCCGGGTGAGATCCGCGTAGATCTCCCCGTACGCGGCGGCCCGGTCGTGTACGGAGAGGAAGTCGAGGTTTCGTATCTGCGTGCGTGCGGTCTCCGGAAGGCTACCCAACTCCCGCATGGACTCGAGCACCACGACCTGGTCCGCGGGCCGGGCCTGCGTCTGCTCCGTCTCATACTGCTTCGCCTGGCTCTCCAAGGGCGTGTTCTTGAACTCCGGGACCGAGGCCGCGGCGAGCCCAGTGCGGCGGGCCTCCTGGACGAGGCTTGCCTCAGGGCCGGTCCGGGTCGGGATGACGATCGCGGCGCCGGAGTCGAGGAACGCCTTGATCTCGGGGAGGATCTCGCTCCTGGAGGGGGCACCGGCGAGGATGTCCCAACCGGGTCTCCCCAGGTACGCCGGGGACGGGCCTTCCCCGGCCTTGTCTCTCACGGGGAACGATCTCTCCGGCTGTACGTAGGTGCTGTACTGGGTGCGGCCCTTCATGTCCGCGATGTGAACGAGGGTGGCCTCCTGCGGGTTGCCGTTGGCGGACTCGGCGACGAGCAGCAGTGGAGCGCGCTCCCGTTCCAGCATTTCCTCATAGGCGCGCCGCTTGAGCGAGAGATCGAGGTTGCGCAGGGCGATGGCCTGGGTGTCGTGGTTCTTGTGATACCCCGTGATCGCGGAGCCGTACTGCTGGGAGAGCGTGGCCTTCTTCAGGAATTCGATGTGGCCCTTTCCCTGCGGGGTGAACTCGATGCCTGCACCCTCGTAAGGCGCGCTCCGGATCTCGAGCTCCCGGTCGATGACGAGCAGGTGCCGGTTTCCAAGGTCGGTGGTGGAGTAGTCCGCGACGACGGCGATCCGGTTCTGCCGCAGGAAGGAGATTCTCTCGGGGGCGGTGTGGAGCCGGGCCGCCTCCCGTATGAGGCGTTGCGACCTCTCTGTGTCGGTGCCTTGAACGGCGCCGCCCGGATCGAGGATCGCGGAACGGTCCACTCGGAACGAGGCCGTCTCCGGCCGGTCCGTCTCCCCGGAGGGCTTGTCGAGGGTGACGGTCTTAAGATCGTGGACCCCGCCGAAAGACCTCTCCGGCGCGAGAAAGCCCTGGATCGCGATCGTCTCGGGCTGCGGCGCCCGGGAGAACGGTGCGATGGCCCACGCGCCGGCGCGTGGGCCGCCGGCCTCGGGTCCAGGGGGCGGCTGATCCGGGAGATGGCGCCGGGTGGTCCCGGCCGTCCGGTTTTCGATGCCATCCGCAGTGGTCGCGGTATCTTTGCGTGCCGCATCCATGGGAAGCCCTCCTCTCGAGACTTGAGGGATGTGGGTGAGCCGAGTCCTCTCACCGGGTTTCAGGCGGCGGGCTTCTCAGGTCAGGGTGGACCGCGTTCTCTGACGGTCTCGGGATTTCGGATTCCGGTCCGGCCTGCGTTCTCCCCTTTCGCAGCGGGGCGTGAATCCGGCCCGGAAGGCCTCACGTTCCGGTATCTTCCCGTACCTGGTAGTTGAAGTTGTCCGGGTGTATGGACACCCAGACGTCCTTTCTCATCTCCTCCCGAATGGCCGCGTCCCGGCGGGCGACGAGATTCACGAACCCCTGTATTGCTTCCGGGGTCCTGAGCGATGCGAAGAGGCGTACGAGGTCGACGGGCAGTCCGGTGGCGAGATCCAGGACCTCGGTCTCGACCTCCGTGCACACGGCCGGGTCGCCCCTGGACAGGGCCTCGCAGTGCATCTCGACAAGCCGGGCTGCGGCTGCGCACTGCTTGAGGGTCTTGAGTTCGTCTGCCTTCCGGGAAAGTGCCTCGAACAGGGTCATCTCCTGCGAATCGGCATCGCCTCGGGCTTCCGCGCCTGGACCGCTTTCGGCCTCGGGCGGCCTGATCTTCATTTCCTCGATCCTTTCCGAGCAGGCTTCCTGCCAGAGCCGCTCCAGGGCCTCGAGTTGGGCCGATTCCCGGGCCGCCAGGATCACGAATTTCACCGGTGCCGGCACCCGCCGGAACGGGAAGATCTCGAGGGCCGTGACCCTCCGTTCCGGGTTCTCCGCGACCAGCTTCCGCTGGAACTCGAACACGGGCCGCACCTCCTCGAAGTCTTCCGGCGTATCGAGTTCCTCGAGGCCCTGGCGGAAAAGGCTTCTCACGAGCGGTTGCATGGAGGACTCCCCCTGCTTGGGTTAGAAAAGGCGGGTGTCACCCACCGGATTGGTTTGAGCTCTATCAATTAGCAACCTGCATGCCAGCAGTATGATGCTATGACCGGGAGGTACTCTGAGGTACTGCTCTTTCCCAGGCGGGAGGAGGCTGACGAAAGTCTTCCGGCATATCGTCGTAAGACTCGAGCGGCAGGGATCTTCCGGGCTGATATCGGTCAGGAGACAAGTACCGCCACTCAGTCCCACTCCGGGCAACCTTCCCGGTGATGGCAGCGACTGTTGCAGAAGGAGACCGGTTGGGGTTCGCCACCCCGGTCGGGGCAGGTTTTCGTGGGCTCCTGAGGAGGTTCGCCGGCGGCGGTGACCGCCTGGCCGAGGGGCGGGTCAGGGTCCACCGCCTGTGCGCCCTTCTTAGCGGGCTTTTGGAAGGGGTGCAGGGGCTCCTTTGCTGACTCCGGGGCCGCTTCGGGCACGGCCTGTTCCGCCGCAGGGTTGGGCGAAGGCTGTTCCATGGGAGTTCGCCGTTCCGAAGATGGCGTCTGGCCCATGGCTTGCGGCTCTCCCGCATGGGTCGTCTGGAGAGGAGGGGCCTGGGAGGGCGCCTGGGGAGGATCGGCCGGCTGCAGTCCGAAGATCTCCGCAGCGGAAACCCTCCCTTCCTTGAGGGCGGTCGCCATGCCGCGCAGGTCCACGATGTCCCTGGGGGTCCACTGGTCGATGGGGCGGCCGCGCTCGGCCTCGATCTGGGCCTGACCGACCCCGTACCTGGCGAAGAAGTCGAGCACCTTCATGCGCGCCGGGTGGAGGGTCTCCGGGTTGATCCCGGAGAGCACGGCCTGCTTGGCGGTCTCGATCGCCTTGTCCACGAGCCAGCCCGGAATGGCCCGGGTGATGGCGTTCCTCTGGGTCTTGGACTGGCCGATCTGGAAGACGATGTCCTCCTGCCGCTCGCCGTCCATCCTGGCCGAGAGCTTCTGGCCCTTTCTCTGACGGAAGAGCCGCGTGTACGTGAACCCGGTCTCGAGATCGATGAAGACGCCCTTGAAGAGGTAATGCGTGAGCGTCTCGGTCACGTCAACGTCCACGGCGCAGTTCTCGTAGTTCCGGGCCAGGCTCATGGCCAGATCGATGGACGGTCCCTCGACAGGGACCTTGCGGCCTTTCTGCCGGTCTTCCACCTCCCAGTAGTAATAGAAGCTCTCGCCGGCGAGCCGGGCCTCTTCGAGCACCCTGGAGAGCATGCGCGCGATGGAGCGCGGCCTCTGCACCGCGATGGCCGTGGTGTACTGGGTCTGCGTGCGCGTGAGGGCCTGGTGGGGCGATTCCGGGAAGACGGCTGCTGCGGCGGCAGCCTGGGCCGGCTCCTCCGGGACGCCCGAGAAGATTCGGATCTGGTCCAGGGTCCTGGGGTCCAGCACCGCGAGAGGGTGCTCCTGGGTGTTCAAGCCTTTTCTCGGCATGGGTGGTCACCTCCGTGTGGTGCGGTCTGAAAAATGGGCTGTGGGACTTTTGTTCGACGTTTCTCGGTGGACGGGGCAAATGGAATTCAACTTCGCGGAGCATGCACCCCTTATGTGGTTACGATGCTGAGGTTCACTGCGCAAAATTCACAGGGGGTAAGCCTTGCGAGCAGTATCGAGGAGACCGAAACGGTCATGTCGTCGCGCCCGATCCGTTTTCACCCGTGGCGTATGGGCAGGTGAAGTGGTATCCGCAGTAGAGGGGCCTGCAGACCCAGTGGCCGGGGTCCGCGGGTCGGAAGACGCCTGCCTCGAGGTCGCGGAGGAAGTTCCGGACGTAACGGGCGAGGATGGCGAGATGCCTTTGTGTCCGGTGCGTCGAGAGCGGCACGTGGACCGGGGACTTGTTGGGGATGATGAGATCGTAGCGGAACCCGGACGGCCAGGCGCCGGTCCTGGCGTGCCAGAGCGCACAGTAGAAGGTGGGCTGGAGTTCCCGGTCAGCCCAGTCCTGGCCCTTGCGGTCCATGATCTTCAAATCGCTCAGGCGTCCTTCCGGCTCGACCAGGTCGAGGACCCCGACCACCGGCAGGCCGAACCCCAGGTCCTCCTCGACCAGAAGTTCCGCCTCCATGGGCGTGACCTTGGGCGCGATCTCGTTCCTGAAGAGAATCGTTGCCGTGAGGGCCTCGTTGAGCGATCGGTTCAAAAGTGAGGCCTTCTCCGGAAGTTGCTCCGGTGCAAAGTAGATCCCTTCGTCCCGGATGAGCCGCACGTACTCGTCCCGGCAGGCGTCGAGGAGATCGGAAAGCTGCAGATCCCGACCGGTAAGCCTCTTGTGTTTGTAGTTCCGTTCCGCGGCCTTGTGGACCGCGCTTCCCCTGCGGGCCGCGACCCCCGGCGGGATGCGCTCCCCCTCGAGGTAGCGGCGCCGGAACTGCTCCCCGCAGCGGAGCCACGTGCCCAGCATGGAGGCGCTCAAGTGATCGATCATCTCGTCTCCTTTCCTGTACGGGGGAGAAGTGAAAAAGACGATGGAAGGGTCGTCCGTGGCGACGTTGGAGAGCGGCGATGAGGAAAGAAGGAACCGGCGCGGCCCGCGCACGGTTCGCTGTGGCTTGCGCTCTTCTCAGGGGGCGGGACAGGGGTCGGAGAACAGCTCAGCAGGGCCGCCCGCCAGGGCGAGCGGCTGCGGGGCTTGGCCGTAGTTCATGCAGTCCGGGTTCACCGGGACGATCCGCCTCCTGGGTGCCTCTTCGGCCAAGCTCGCGAGCGTGACGGACACCTCGGCCATCCGGTTCGAGATCGTCCTCCGGAAGAGGTCGTTGTTGCGAAGCTCCCGGGCGTCCGTTCCGGCCACCAGCCCGCGCATGGTCTCCACGAACCCGGCCA